>NZ_SOEB01000019.1 GCF_004365965.1 Rhodovulum visakhapatnamense | reverse complement strand
CCGCTATGACAGATGCGCAAAGACCTTCCTCTCCGCCATAGCCCTCGCCGCAACCGTCATCTTCTGGCTTTGACGATCAATGAGTCTGGAGCCTAGGGGGCGGGAGAAACAGCTGTCAATGAGATGTTGGCCGGATAAAACACATTCGGTTTGATCGAAGGCAAATTTGGGAACAAGTGCAGGGGAAAGAAAGAAAGTACAGGACGGCGAGAATTTCACGATTTTCAGCCAAGGGGGGCAGGGCATTTTGAAGAATTTCGGGTAATTCCCCGACAAGTTCCGCGATCATCGCGATGACGGCGGCCTTCGCTGCGCGAGGGGCGGGCGCCGATCGGGCCGACAGCGGAGCCATGCTGCGAGAGGCCCGAAGAAGAATAGCCTGGGACGGCATGGCAGAGAGACGTGGGGCCGCAGCGTTTGAGGACCGGCATCTTTTGTTGTGGGCGGGGCGCTTGGCTTGCCGTCCCTCTTTCGGACTGCTGGCGAATGTGTCGGGGCGAGAAAAATTCTGGCCGGGCCGCGCGCCGCCGGACAGTGACCTGACGGTCGCGCGTGCCGGCGCATCGGTGGACCCCAAGTGTCGCGCTCCTGATCGGATATTGCCATTCGAGAGAATCGATAAATGCACGTGGAGACACATTTCCAGGGTCTGCATTTTGATTCTTGGCGGGCGCCGGAGAGGCGAGAGGCTTCGGACAAGGCAGCCGGTTCTCGCTCCCCGGGACGACACCCTTCGACTGCGGGCGCCGGAATTGAGTCGCTTCTCGCAAGAGAATTTCGCGATGAGTTGCGGCAGTCGTTCGCTCGATGTCGTGAATGGCGCGAATTTACAGCAAGGATATGCCTTTACTGCTTTTGGTTGCAGAAAACAGGAATATAATTCCTGAGGGAAATCGCACGTTCGACCGTCCATGCCATAGGAGCGTCTGATCTACGGGTTCGGCTGCGCCGAGATGGCGGTCTGATCGCTGCGGGGACCTTGGCTCGGGACTTTCACGGACCCTTTCGCGATGTCTTGGCCCGCCGTGTTGGCGGTTTTGCAGAATTCGGACGGACTCGTCCCCACGGCATCCGCCGTCGTCGGACCAGGAACAGGTTGCCAGGCGCGAACAGCGTGAAGAGCTGAGCGCGGTTTTTTGACCGGTCCCCGATCGCGGGTCTTTACGTGGCCGAACTGCCGCCTGGGCCTGCGCAGCATTCGGGCACATGTGCCGGGAACGGGGCGCAGAGCCTCCTGGCCGTTTCGGGATATGTCGGCGCGGCCCGTCAGGCGCCGCGCCGATCTGCGGTTTGCATCCTCTGCGCAAACGATTATTCACGGGAAGAACCAACCAATCCGGCGGGGCCCATGTCCGTTTCGATGCTGTCCACCTTCGTCAAGCCGATGCATCCCGAAGGGCGCCGTTTCGTCGCCATCGCGGCGGGGCTGACGGTTCTTCTGTTCCTGATCTGGGCGCCTCTGGGCTGGATCGGCCTCGGGCTGACGGTCTGGGTCTACTATTTTTTCCGCGACCCCGAACGGGTGACGCCCCTGCGGCCGGGGCTGATGGTCTCGCCCGCCGACGGGATCGTGTCGCTGCTGGAGCCTGCCGTGCCGCCCGCCGAGCTGGGTCTGGGCGCGGCGCCGATGACCCGGGTTTCGGTCTTCATGTCGGTCTTCAACTGCCATGTGAACCGCATGCCCGCGGCGGGACGGGTGACCAAGGTCGCCTACCGGCCCGGCAAGTTTCTGAACGCCTCGCTCGACAAGGCGTCCGAGGATAACGAGCGCAACGGGCTGGCGGTCGAGCTGCCCGACGGGCGCCTCTATGGCGTCGTGCAGATCGCAGGCCTGGTGGCGCGGCGCATCCTGTGCTGGACCGCCGAGGGCCAGAGCCTTGCCACCGGCGAGCGTTTCGGCCTGATCCGTTTCGGCTCGCGGCTCGATATCTACCTGCCCCAGGGCGTCGAGCCGCTGGTCGCCATCGGCCAGACCATGGTGGCGGGCGAGACCGTCATCGCCGATCTTGGCGCCTGAGCGCACGGAGGGCTGACGATGAAGAAGTTCATCCGCCGCGACCCGCAGCACCGCGACCAGGTGCCGTTCCTGCAGCTTCTGCCCAATCTGGTGACGCTGTCGGGCATGTGCCTGGGGCTGACCTCGATCCGCTTCGCCATGGACGGGCGCTATGACGGGGCGGCGCTGCTGATCCTGCTGGCGGCGCTGATGGACGGGCTCGACGGGCTTCTGGCGCGGCGCCTGAACGCCACCTCGAATTTCGGGGCCGAGCTCGATTCCCTGTCGGATTTCCTTTGCTTCGGCGTTGCGCCCGGGCTTCTGGTCTATCGCTACTTCCTCGAGCCCTCGAACAATTTCGGCTGGATCTTCGTGCTGGTCTTCGCCGCCGCCTGCTGTCTGCGGCTGGCCCGCTTCAACGTGATGCGCGACGAGAACGAGGCCGAGACCAGCCATCACTTCCTCGGGGTGCCCGCCCCGGCAGGCGCGATGCTGGGTCTTTTGCCGCTGTTTCTGGCGCTGTCGGGCATCGCCGATCTGCGCGCCACGCCGCATCTGGTGGCTTTCTGGATCGGGCTGGTGGGGCTGTTGATGATTTCGCGGATCAAGACCTTCTCGCCCAAGGCGATGCGAATCCCGCGCGCGCTGGTCGGGCTGATGATGTTCGCGACGGTGGCGGCGGTCGGGCTGATGTTCACCCGCATCTGGCTTTTGCTGGTCACGCTCGACCTGATCTATCTGGCGATGCTGGTCCATGGCGCTCTGAAGGCGCGCCGACAGGGCCCGGTCTGACCCCTTCCGGTTCTGTCAAGGTCCGGTCCCGGCCGCGGTCGCCCCGCGGCCGTTTCTTTTTCACGCCGTCGCTGCACAGCGGCCGCGTTTTCGGCAGCGCACCGCACGAGCGGTGCAAAGGCCCCTTTTCCTCGGTTCCGAAAGTTGATAGAAACGCTCAGGTACGCGACGCATGCTTGCGCGCCGCCTCAACCGCCACTTGTCAGGCCCCAGCTCGTCGCCCGGTCCCCTGCCCGATCAAGACAGAAACGCGCGATGACTCTGCCTGCCGATTTCCCCCATCCACACCGGGTTTTCCCGGACCGGTCAGCGCCCGAGCCCGGGCGCGCGACGCTCTGCCTGTCTGGCACCGGGGCCGGGACCAGAGCCGGGACCGGGACCGGAGACGGGGGCAGGGGACGGGAAGAAGGGCCGGAGCCGCGCGGCAGAATCCGCAACGCAATGGAGGGACAGAATGGAGCGAGCCAACGCCCGCACGATCATGGGGACCGGAACCGTCAGCCCGTCGGGGAGGGCGCCGCGATGACCCTGGTCCAGGCGATCCGCCACAGCAGCGGCGAAAGCAATCAACACGATGCGCGGATTCTGACCGGCGGCGGCAATACCGCGGTGATCGTGCTCGACGGCGTGGCCTACACGCTGCGGATCACCCGGTCGGGCAAGCTGATCCTGACCAAGTGAGCGGTCGGCGGCGGCGGCCCCCGCGCGGCCGCCGACCTGCCCCGGACGGCGTCCGCGGCGGGACACGCTGCATCGCAGCATTGTCACTTTACATATTTGCAAGCCAGGCATAACGCTGGGGACATTCGGGCCCCCTATCTTGGGGACAAGATCCGTTCCGGAGCCGTCCCGAAGCCCCCGATGCCCCGCCCCTTGGCAGGGGCGACGCGGCCGCGGGACTGGCACCGTCCAGTCCGCAGAAGGAGCCGCGTCATGGCCGACAGACCTCCCGCAATCGAGCAATCCGTTCCGTTGTTCTGGCCGATGGCCGCGGTCCTGGGCTGGCAGCAGGCCGGTTATCAGGCGATGGCCGACGGGCTTCGCTTCGTGCAGGAAGCCGCCGAGATCTCGGCCCCGCCCGAGCCCGACTGGGCCAGCCCGAACGAGGTTCTGCTCGATCTCGACACCATGCGGCTGCGCGATTTCGGGGGCAGTGGCACCGGGCTTCCGGTGATCATTGACGCGCCCTATGCGGGCCATTCCGCCACCATCGCCGATTTCGCGCCGGGGCAAAGCCTGGCCGCGACGCTTCTGGCCTCCGGGCTTGGGCGTGTATTGGTCACCGACTGGAAACCGGCCACGCCCGAGATGCGCGACTTCGACATCGACAAGTATCTGGCCGAGATCAACGTCGCCATCGACGAGGTCGGCGGCCGCGCGATTCTGGTCGGGCTGTGTCAGGGGGGCTGGATGTCGGCGATGGTCGCCGCCCGCTTTCCCTCGAAGGTGGCGGCGCTGGTGCTGGCGGGGTCGCCCATCGACACCGATGCGGGCGACGGGCCGATCCGCCGGATGGCGCATGACACGCCGCTTGCGGCCTATCAGAAGATGGTGGCGGCCCATGACGGCCGGATGTCGGGCAGCCTGATGCTGACCGGCTGGAAGAACATGCATGCGGAAAAACAGTATCTGGGCAAGTTCCTCGACCTGTACGCCCATATCGAGGACCGCAACTATATCGAGCGGACCGAGACCTTCGAACGCTGGTACGAAAACCCGCTGGACCTGCCGGGGCGCTATTACCTTCAGGCCATCGACCTGCTGTTCAAGCAGAACCTCTTCGCCAGGGGCGAATTCACGGGCCTCGGGCGGCGGTTGTCGCTGAAGGACGTGACCTGCCCGGCCTATCTGCTGGCGGGCGAAAGCGACGATATCACCACCCGCGAGCAGGTCTTCGCCGCAGAGGACCTTCTGGGCACGCCGAAGGCGCAGATCCGCAAGCTGCTGGCCAAGGGCGGGCATATCGGGCTGTTCATGGGGCGGCACACCTTGACGGATGTCTGGCCGGGCATCGCGGAGTGGATCGGGGAACAGGGAGGCAAGTGATGGACGCACAGGACCAGCCAGCGGGCGAGACGCTGCCCCCCACCGACCCGCAAAAGGGGCTGAGCACGGCCGAGGCCGCGGCCCGGCTGGGCCGGTTCGGCCCGAACACGCTGGCCGAGGAACACCGGAGCCTGTTCAAGCGGATCTTCGGATATTTCTGGGGGCCGATCCCCTGGCTGATCGAGATCGCGGCGATCCTGTCGCTGATCCTGTCCGACTGGGCCGATTTCGGCGTGATCCTCGCCATGCTGCTGGTCAATGCGGGCGTCGGCTTCTTCGAGGAGAACAAGGCCGATTCAGCCATCGCCCTGCTCAAGCAGAAGCTGGCCCCCGCCGCCCGGGTGCTGCGTGACGGCCGTTGGCAGGAGATCGCCGCGAAGGACCTGGTGCCGGGCGATCTGGTGCGGCTCGAGATCGGCAATATCGTCCCGGCCGACCTGCGCCTGACCGAGGGGCAGTATCTTTCCGTCGACGAGGCGGCGCTGACGGGCGAATCGCTGCCGGTCGACAAGGCGGTCGGCGACACCGCCTATTCGGGCTCGGTCGTGCGGCTGGGCGAGATGGTGGGCGAGGTCACCGCGACCGGCATGAGCACCTATTTCGGCCGCACCGCGGCGCTGGTGCAGGGCCCCGAGCGGCCCTCGCATTTCCAGCAGGCGGTGATGCGGATCGGGAACTTCCTGATCGTCGCCGCGCTGGTGCTGGTCACGATCATCCTGATCGTTTCGATCTGGCGCGAAAATCCGCTGTGGCAGACCGTGCAATTCGCGCTGATCCTGACGGTTGCCGCCATTCCGGTGGCTTTGCCCACGGTGCTGTCGGTGACGATGGCGGTGGGCGCCGAGCGGCTGGCGCGGATGAAGGCCATCGTCTCGCGGCTGGTTTCCATCGAGGAAATGGCGGGCGTCGATGTGCTGTGTTCCGACAAGACCGGCACGCTGACCCTGAACCAGCTGACGGTCGAAACCCCGCGCCCGGCGGCGGGCGCGACCGGCGACGATCTGCTGCTGGCCGCGGCGCTTGCCTGCAATGCCAATGCGCCCGACGCCATCGACCAGGCGGTGCTGGCCGCCGCCGACGGGATCGAGGCGCGGCGCGACTACAAGCTTTCGACCTTCACGCCCTTCGATCCGGTCTCGAAACGGACGCTGGCCGAGGCCCGGTGCGGCGACGAGACCTGGCGCTTTGCCAAGGGTGCGCCGCAGGTGATCCTCGATCTTGCGGGGCTGGAGGGTGCTGCGCGGACCGCGCTCGAGGCCGAGGTCGATGCCCTGGCGGCCCAGGGGTTCCGCGCCATCGGTGCGGCCCGGGCCGAGGGCGAGGGGGCATGGCAGTTTCTCGGGCTGATTCCGATCTTCGATCCGCCCCGGCCCGATGCGGCCGAGACCATCGCCAAGGCTGGCGAGATGGGCGTCACCGTCAAGATGATCACCGGCGATCACGAGGCAATCGCCCGCCAGATCGCGGGGCAGCTCGGGCTCGGGCAGGCGATGTACCCGGCGGGCCAGTTGCTGGAGGGCGATCCCGCCGAGGTCGAGGCGCGGGTGCGCACGGCCGACGGCTTTGCCCGGGTCCTGCCCGAACACAAGTTCCGCATCGTCGAGGTGCTGCAGCAGGGCGGCAGCATCGTCGCGATGACCGGCGACGGGGTGAATGACGCCCCCGCCCTGAAGCGCGCCGATGCCGGGATCGCGGTCAGCGGGGCGACCGATGCCGCGCGCGCCGCGGCCGATCTGGTGCTGACCGGAACGGGCCTGTCGATCATCACCGAGGCCATCGCCGAGGCCCGCCGTATCTTCGAACGCATGACCAGCTACGCCACCTTCCGCATTGCCGAGACGATCCGGGTGCTGCTGTTCATGGCGCTGGCGATCCTGGCCTATGACGTCTATCCGGTCACCGCGATCATGATCGTGCTGCTGGCCGTGCTGAACGATTTCCCGATCATGATGATCGCCTTCGACAATGTCGCGGTGTCGCCCAAACCCGTCCGCTGGGACATGCGCCGCGTCATCACCATCGCCTCGACGCTGGGTGTGATGGGCGTGGCCGAGACCTTCCTGCTGTTCTGGTATGTCGACAGTGTGCTGCATCTGCCGCGCGAGACGATCCAGACGCTGATCTTCCTGAAGCTTCTCGTCTCGGGCCACATGACGCTTTACGTCACCCGCAACCAGAACTGGTTCTGGACCCGGCCCTGGCCCGACTGGAAGCTCTTCGCGACCACCGAGGCGACCCAGGTCATCGGCACGCTGATCGCGGTCTATGGCGTGCTCGTCACCCCCATCGGCTGGACCGCGGCGCTTCTGGTCTGGGCCTATTGCCTGGCCTGGCTGCCCGTCGAGGGCGCCATCGCCATGGCCGTGCGGCGGCTCTATGCCGCGCGCCGGGCGGCGGCGGCCTGACGGAGGGGGCGTCCTCAGTCTGCGTCGGCGAGGATGCCCGAGTCGATCAGCCCGTCGATCTCGGCCTCCGACAGGCCCCAGTCGCACAGCGCGTCCGGGCTGGGGCGACTGGCATCTGCGGGGCCGAGCGCGATCCGCCCCGGAGTTCGGCCGAAACGCGGCGCGGGGGCGGGCTGCACCACGGCATCGATGGTCTCGAAGAGGCCCCGCGCCCGGGCCTGGGCCGATCCCGGCGCCTCGGCAAGGTCGAGAACCGGCGTCACGCAGCCGTCGCTGCCGTCGAAAAGCGCCGCCCAGTGATCGCGCGGCTGGCTGGCGAAGATCGCCTCGAGTTTGCCTGTGCAATAGGCCTCGTCCTCGGCCCGGCCGGACAGAAAGCGCGGCTCTTCGGTCAGCCCCAGCCGGTCCAGCAGGACCTTGCGAAAGGCGGGCTCGATCGCCGCCACCACCACCGCCTTGCCATCGGCGCAGATGTAGGTCCGATAGCAATGCCGCCCGCCATCCAGCATGTTGCCGCCCGGGGGCGCCTCATGCAGGCCAAGCGCGGCCATCCCCGAAACCATTGCGTAAAGGCTGGCCGACCCGTCAAGGATGCTGGCATCGACCACCTGTCCCTCGCCGCAGCGCCAGCCATTCATCACGGCCGCCAGACAGCCCACCACGGCAAAAAGCGCGCCGCCGCCCATGTCGCCCATCAGGGGCGGCATGCCCTTCGGCACCCGCCCGTCCTGGCCGAAAAGTGACAGCGCGCCCGAAAGCCCGGTGAAGTTCATGTCATGTCCGGCCATCCCGGCCATCGGCCCGTCCTGCCCCCAGCCGGTCATCCGCACATAGGCGAGCGCAGGATTGGCCGCGAGGCAGGGCTCGGGGCCAAGGCCCAGCCGTTCCATCGCGCCGGGCCGGAAGCCCTCGATCAGCGCGTCGGCCTCGGCGATCAGGCGCAGCACCAGCGCCCGCCCGGCCTCGGCCTTGAGATCGACCCGGACATGGGGGCGCGAGCGATAGGTCACCGCGGCGCGCCCGGCCGCGGCCGGGTCGAGCGCCGGATCGGGCGCGGGATAGCCGCCGGGCCGGTCGATGCGGATCACCTGCGCGCCCAGATCGGCCAGGATCATGGCGGCATAGGGGGCGGGGCCAAGCCCCGTCATCTCGACGACGCGCAGCCCGGTCAGCGGCCCCGCGCGCTCGGTCGTGGCGGCGGGCTCGGGGCAGGGGCGATAGGGCATCGGGGCGTCTCCGGGCGATTGGCGTCGCCCATCGGCTTAGCGCAGATCGGCCACCCGGGACAGGTGTGCGGTTCGGGCGTGCAGGCGCGAGGCCCGAGGGATCGGCCGGTCCGGGTCCGACAGGGCAGGCCGCGACCGGCAGAGACGACGCCCGGCAGCTGAACAGGAACCGATCGCGGCAGGCCCCTGCGCATCAGCATACCGCAGAATCGGCCTGCCGGATAGGGACGGTCCATCGGGACTTGCCAAAGCCCGCCGGACTTGGTCTGACCACGGGGGGGGAACCATCTGGACAGGAGACCGCCGTGACCGGGAAACGCGCGCGCGAGGGCTATGTATCGAAGGCCGGGCTTGAGGTCGCGGCCGAGCTGGCCGCCTTCATCGAAGAGGCGGCCCTGCCGGGCACCGGGGTCGCGCCCGACCGGTTCTGGGAGGGGCTGGCCGGGCTCGTCCATGACCTGACGCCCAGAAACCGGGCGCTGCTGGAGACGCGCGACAGGTTGCAGGTGCAGATCGACGCCTGGCATCAGGCCCGGCGCGGTGCGCCGCACGATCACGAGGCCTACAAGGCCTTTCTGGAAGAGATCGGCTATCTGCTGCCCGAGGGCGCGGAGTTCGAGATCGGGACCGAGGGGCTCGACCCCGAGATCGCCTCGGTGCCGGGGCCGCAGCTGGTGGTGCCGATCACCAATGCGCGTTATGCGCTGAACGCGGCCAATGCGCGCTGGGGCAGCCTTTACGACGCGCTTTACGGGACCGACGCGATGGGCGGTCCGATCCCCGCCGGGGGCTATGACCGAGGCCGCGGCGCGCGCGTCGTGGCCCGGGCGCGGGTCTTTCTGGACGAGGCCTTTCCGGTCTCGGGCACCAGCCATGCCGATGCCCGGCGCTATCATGTCCAGGGCGGCGCGCTGCTGATCGACGATCATCCGCTGGAAGATCCGTCGAAATTCGTGGGCTATCGCGGCCATCCGCGGGCGCCGGACGCGGTTCTGCTGAAGAACAACAACCTGCATGTTCAGCTGGTCTTCGACCGCACCCATCCGGTCGGTGCCCGCGATCAGGCGGGGCTTGCGGACATGCGGCTGGAAAGTGCCGTTTCGGCGATCATGGATTGCGAGGATTCGGTCGCCTGCGTCGATGCCGCCGACAAGACCGTCGCCTATCGCAACTGGCTGGGGCTGATGCGGGGCGATCTGTCGACCGATTTCGTCAAGGGCGGCGAGCGGCTGACCCGGGAGCTGTCGCCCGATCTGGATTTCATCGCGCCCGACGGCAGCCCGCTTGCGGTCAAGGGCCGGGCGCTGATGCTGGTGCGCAATGTCGGCCATCTGATGACCAATCCCGCGATCCGCGACGGCGCGGGCCAGGAGATCTTCGAGGGGCTGATGGACGCGGCCGTCACCACGCTGATCGCGATGCATGACCTGAAAAAGACCGACGGCGCGCGGAACTCGGTCGCGGGCTCGATCTACGTGGTCAAGCCCAAGATGCACGGCCCCGACGAGGTCGCCTTCGCCGACGAGACCTTCACCCGCGTCGAAGAGA
This sequence comes from Rhodovulum visakhapatnamense, assembly GCF_004365965.1. Taxonomy (GTDB): domain Bacteria; phylum Pseudomonadota; class Alphaproteobacteria; order Rhodobacterales; family Rhodobacteraceae; genus Rhodovulum; species Rhodovulum visakhapatnamense. The sequence goes on along the minus strand of NZ_SOEB01000019.1, from coordinate 74,082 downwards.
TGCTGGGCCTGCCGCGCTATACCGTGAAGCTCGGCATCATGGACGAGGAGCGCCGCACCTCGGTCAATCTCAAGGCGTGCATCCGCGCGGCGAAGCACCGGGTGGCCTTCATCAATACGGGCTTCCTCGACCGCACCGGGGACGAGATCCATACCTCGATGGAGGCCGGACCCTTCAGCCGCAAGGACTTCATCAAGCGCAAGTCCTGGATCACCGCCTATGAGAACCTCAATGTCGATATCGGGCTCGAATGCGGCCTGTCGGGCAAGGCCCAGATCGGCAAGGGCATGTGGGCGATGCCCGACCGGATGGCGGCGATGCTGTCCACGAAGATCGAACACCCGAAGGCGGGCGCCACCTGCGCCTGGGTGCCGTCGCCCACCGCCGCGACGCTGCATGCGCTGCATTATCACCAGGTCGATGTCTTCGCGGTGCAGGCGAGCCTGAAGGCGGGCGGGCGGCGGGCCCATGTCGACGGCATCCTCGACATTCCGCTGGCCACCTTCCGCAAATGGCCGCGGCCCCAGATCGTCCGCGAGGTCGAGAACAACGCCCAAGGCATCCTCGGCTATGTGGTGCGCTGGATCGACCAGGGCGTGGGCTGTTCCAAGGTGCCCGACATCAACGATATCGGCCTGATGGAAGACCGCGCCACATGCCGGATTTCGGCCCAGCATATCGCCAACTGGCTGCACCACGGGGTCGTGACCGAGGCCGAGGTGGCCGACGTGATGCGCCGCATGGCCGAGGTGGTCGACCGCCAGAACGCGGGCGACCCGGCCTACCGGCCGATGGCGCCCGATTTCGACGGCGTGGCCTTCCGCGCGGCCTGCGATCTGGTCTTCAAGGGCCGCATCCAGCCCTCGGGCTATACCGAGCCGGTGCTGCATGCCCGGCGGCTGGAACGGAAGGCCGAGATCGCGGGGGCATAGGCCCGGGGTTCAGGCGGCGTAGCGGGTCGCGCCGGCACGGATCTGTTCGCTGAGCTCGATCAGCGCCTCCAGCCGCGCGCGGATGTCGGCATGGAAGGTCTCGAGCTGGTCGATGGTGGCGGCAAGACCCTCGCCGCCAGCCGCGAGGCGCCCGCATTCGACCCGCCCCATGACCCGGATCGAGTCGAGCCCAAGCACCACGCGGCGCAGGTCGCGGCTGGTCTGGGACATGGTCGCCGCGGCGGCCAGCGCCTCGTGCAGATCGGCCCGCGCCTTGGCGGTGCAGCGCGCCTGAATCGCGCCCAGCAGTGCCAGTTCCTCGTCCCGGTCGGCCGGGCCGAGCGGCTCCTGCTCGCCGCGGAACTGGCGCAGCAGGTCGCTTTGGACCTCGGCCGCGGCCAGCATGAAGACGGCATCGCCCACGACCCGGGCCAGGCGGTCGCAAAGATTGCCGTCCTGACCGGCAAAGCTGCGAAGCTGTTCGATGATCTCGGCCGACGCGACCTTGTAATTGTCTGAAATCGCGGTGATCGGTCCCCCGACCGGTTCCAGCCGGGCGGCGAAGATCCGCATGTTGGTGGGGATGGATTGCAGCGCCTCGAAGGTCTGGATCAGCGCGCCCTGTTCCCGGGTCGCGGCGGTCAGGCTGGCAATCACCTTGTCGAGCGCCGCCAGGCGGGTGCCGCCATCGCTGCCGACAGAGGCGCGCTGGGCAAGCTCCTGCCCCAGCGCCTGGGCCATGAATTCCTCGTAGCTCGGGAAACCCAGCGCATTCAGCCGCTCGAGCAGCAGCGCGGCGCTGTCTTCGGGGCTGAGCTTGTCGGCCAGTTCGCGGGCGCGCAGCGCGCGGTACTCGGCCTGGACGGCCGGGAACAGCGGCCCTGACGGCTTGATCCGAACGGAAAGATACCCGTCGTCCATCGGCATGACCACGGCGAAGACCCAGTAATAGCGTCCGTCCTTCGCCAGGTTCTTGACATAGGCGCCGATCGGCCGCCCCGACTGGATCGTCTGCCACAAGAGCCAGAAGACCGCGCGCGGCATGTCCGGGTGGCGGATGATGCGATGCGGTGCGCCGATCAGTCCCGGCCAGTCATGGCCGGAGATCCTCTTGAACACCGCGTTACCTGCGCGAATGACCCCCCGCGAATCCGTGCGGGAGTAGAAGATCTCCTGTAGTGCGAACGGCACTTCGCCCGTCTCGGGCTGGTCGCCCTGACCGACGCCGGGATGCGCCATGACGCCTCCGTAAACTCATACAAACACGGGACTTTCTTGTCGTGAGCTCAGGGCTATCAGTCGAATCTTAATGAAAACTTTCCGGGCTTTTCGTGACGTAGGGTCACTTGAGGGGGCAGGGGGGCGTGCCACGGGACGAAGCGGGAACATCGCGTTCCGACCCGTCCGGGCGGACCAATGCCGCCTGCACGCGCGCGACTCGGCAGGCCGCGCTGGCCCGGCGAACGCGGCGTCGCCGGGCGGACCTATTGGCAGCAGAGGGGCTGTTACGCCGCGCCCTGAGCGGTCACGCGGTCGACGACCGCTTGCAGCCGGGCGAGCGTGACATCGGTATCGGCGAGCTTGTCGAGCCCGAAGAGCCCGATCCGGAAGGTGCGGAAGTCGGACCCCTCGCCGACCTGCAGCGGCGTGCCCGAGGCGATCTGCATGCCCTCGGCGCGGAACCGTGCACCCGACTGAATTTCGGGATCGTCGGTATAGCAGACCACGACGCCCGGCGCGGCAAAGCCCGGCGCCGCGACCGAGGCGAAGCCGCGCGCGGCCAGCATCTCGCGGACCTTGCGGCCCAGCTCGGCCTGCGCCGCCTTGGCGGCCGCAAAGCCCATCTCGCGGGTCTCGGCCATGGCGTCGCGCAGCCCCAGCAGCGCGTCCGTCGGCATGGTGGTGTGATAGGCATGCCCGCCGTCTTCATAGGCCTTCATGATCGCCCGCCATTTCTTCAGGTCCATGGCGAAGGAGTTGGACGCCGTGTCGGCCAGCCGGTCGGCGGCGCGGGCCGACAGCATGACCATCCCGGCCGAGGGCGAGGCCGACCAGCCCTTCTGCGGGGCCGAGATCAGCACGTCGACGCCGGTTGCCTGCATGTCGACCCAGATGCAGCCCGAGGCGATGCAGTCCAGAACCATCAACGCGCCGACCTCATGGGCGGCCGCGGCCATGGCGGCGATGTAGTCGTCGGGCAGGATGATCCCGGCCGAGGTCTCGACATGGGGGGCGAAGACCACATCGGGGCGGGTCTCGCGGATCTTCGCGGTCACGTCCTCGATGGGCGCGGGCGCGAAGGGGGCCTTCGGGGCATTGCCCGCGGGGCGGGCCATCAGCACCGCGGTTTCCCCGGCAAAGCCGCCCGCCTCGAAGATCTGGGTCCAGCGGTAGGAGAACCAGCCGTTCCGGACGATCAGAGCGCGGCGTCCGGTGGCGAACTGGCGGGCGACGGCCTCCATCGCGAAGGTGCCGCCGCCGGGCACCAGCGCCACCTCGGCCGCGCCATAGACCTCGCGCAGCATCTCCGAGATGTCGCGCATGGCGGTCTGGAACCTGGCTGACATGTGGTTCAGCGAGCGGTCGGTGAAAACGACGGAAAACTCGCTCAGGCCGTCGGGATCGACATCGGGACGCAAGCCGGGCATCGGGCAGGACTCCTATGCAATTTTGCCACAGCACTAGGCTGTTGGGCGACGGGATGCCAGCGAAAACCGGGGCCTCGGCTCAGCCCGCCAGCGCCAGCGCGGCCCCGCCTGCCGCCCCCAGCAGGACGACCGCCCAGGATGGCGCGCGCCAGAGCGTCAGGGCCAGAAAGCCTGCCAGCCCGAGCGCGAAATGGCGCAGATCGGTGATCCCGCCGGTGAAAAGCGGATCGTAAAGGGCCGCGCCCAGCACACCGACGACGGCCGCGTTCGCCCCCTGCATGGCCGATTGCGCCCGGGTCCGGCGGCGGAGGGCGTCCCAGAAGGGCAGGACGCCGATCAGGATCAGGAAGCCCGGCAGGAACAGCGCGGCAAGTGCCAGCGTTGCGCCGACAAGACCGTTCGGGGCGGGACCGAGGACCGCGCCGAGATAGGCCGCGAAGGTGAAAAGCGGCCCCGGCACCGCCTGTGCCGCGCCATAACCCGCCAGAAAGGCGTCATGGCCGACCCAGCCCGGGGCGACGGTGCCGGCCTCCAGCAGCGGCAGGACCACATGGCCGCCGCCGAACACCAGCGCCCCGGCCCGGTAGAAGCTGTCGGCGACCGCCAGAGGCTGGGCGAGGCCCGCCAGCAGCGGCAAGCCGCAAAGAAGACCGGCAAAAAGCGCAAGAGCTGTCGCCCCCTGGCGTGGGGTGACCCGGCCGGAAACCGGGATGCCCGTGCCGGGGGCGCCCCGGCCAAGTCCAAGCCCCGCCAGCGCGCCAAGGGCGATAGCCGCGACCATGCCGCCCGCGCCGGGCAGGGCCGCCAGAACCGCGACCGCCCCCAGTGCGATGGCCGCGCGGGACCGGTCGGGGCACAGGGTGCGGCTCATGCCCCAGACCGCCTGCGCGACGATGGCGACCGCCACCGTCTTCAGTCCGTCAAGCGCGCCCTGACCAAGCGGGCCGCTGACATGCGCCGCGGTCATCGCGAAGCCGAAGAGGATCAGCGCCGAGGGCAGGGTGAACCCCGCGAAGGCCGCCAGCGCCCCGGCCCAGCCCGCGCGCCTCAGGCCGAGCGCGAAGCCGACCTGGCTTGAGGCGGGGCCGGGCAGGAACTGGCACAGCGCCACCAGATCGGCATAGGCCGCATCGCCCAGCCAGCCGCGCCGCGCCACGAATTCCTCGCGGAAATAACCCAGATGCGCGATGGGGCCGCCGAAAGAGGTCAGCCCCAGCCGCAGGAAGACCGCGAAGACCTCGGCGGCGCTGCCCCGGCCCGGTGGTGTCGTCTTGGTCATGGCCACCGGTCCTCCGCACCTTGCGATGCGGCCGTCCTGACGCCGGACTGTGACGCTGGCGTGACGGCGGGGGTCAGCTCAGCCCCGTTTCGATGGCCAGCCGGATCAGTTCGGTGGTGTTGCGCAGGCCGAGCTTGCGCTTGAGCTGCGAGCTGGTGTTCGCCGCGGTCTTGTAGCTGATGCAGAGCGCATCGGCGATCGACTGCAGATCCTCGCCCCGGCCGAGCAGCCGCAGCACCTGATGCTCGCGTTCGGTCAGCGCGCTCAGCGGATCGGACTTGCCGCCGATCTTCATCGAGGCGACCGAGACAGCCAGCCTGTGCGGCAGGAAGATCTCGCCCCGTTCAAGCGTGCGCACCGCCTCGAGGAAATCCTCGGGTGCCGAGTTCTTCGACAGATAGCCGCGCGCCCCGGCCTCCAGCGCCTTGACCGCGAAGACCGCCTGTTCGTTCATCGTGAAAACCAGAATGCTGGCGCCCGGCGCGCGGGACAGCAGCGGCCCGATCATGTTCAGCCCGCCGGGGCCGGGCATGCCGAGGTCAAGCACGATCAGACCGGGCCGACAGGTTTCGGCCAGCCGGCAGGCGATGCGGTCGTTCAGCGCCTCGAGGATCTCGTCATAGCCCAGATCGCGCAACAACTGGCCGCAGCCGATATGGGTCACGGGGTGATCGTCGACGATCAGCGCGGATCGCGTCATCGGGCAGGCTCGGGTTCGACGCGCGCGGCCGAGCGTCGGGTTGTCAGCGGCAGGATCGCCGAAAGCCGGGTCCCCCCGGCCTGGCGGCGCCCCAGGTCCAGCGTTCCGCCCAGCGCCCGCACCCGGTCGCGCATCGCGGTCAGGCCACGGCCCTCGGCCGCGCGCTCGGGCAGGCCGATGCCGTCGTCCTCGACGGTCAGGTACAGCACCTCGATCCGGCCGGGCAATTCGTGCGGTTGCAGCTCGACCCGGACCCGGCGCGGGCGGCCATGGCGCAGCGCGTTGGTCACGCCCTCCTGCACGAAGCGATAGGCGGTCAGGTCGACGATTTCCTCGGTCTCGGGCAGGCGGTCGGGCAGGGCGATGTCCCATTTGATCCCGGTATGGGTGCTCTGGAACCCGTCGATCATGTCGCCCAGCGCCTCGACCAGCGGCAACTGGCCCACCGTCATCGGCCGGAGCGTGGTCAGCAGCCGGGTATTCGCGGTCTGGATCTGGTCGACGATGGCCGTCACGGTCCGGGCGTCGCGCAGCAGCGTGTCGTCGCCGCTTTTCAGGGCTGCGCGGGCGATGGCGCCCGCCTTGACCTTGAGACCGAAAAGGCAGGGACCGAATTCGTCATGCAGTTCCATCGCGATGGCGCGGCGCTCGGCGTCGCTCAGCGCGACGATCTTGCGGGCCAGCGCGGCGCGGTCGGCCTCGCTGGTCTCGAGGCTGCAGGCCAGGGCGTTGAAGCCGCCCACCAGCGGCTGGAAATCGGGACCGGGCACCCCCGAGATCCGGGTCGTCAGCGCGCCACCCCTCAGCGCGCCAAGGCCCCGGTTCAGCGTGTCGAGGGGGCCGAGCGCCCGGCGGATCAGCACCACCAGCGCGACGACCGTCACCCCGAAGCCGATCCCCAGCGCCCAGAGCAGTGCGGCGGCGTCTTCCCAGACCTCGTCGATTTCGTCCTTCGGCGCGGTGGTGATCGAGACGAAGCCGTAATCGGCTCCGTCGGCCAGAACTGGCAGCCGGGTCTCGCGCCCCGCCGGTGTCACCAGATTGCTGAACCAGCGGGGGGCCGCGCGCGCGGCAGGGTCGGCGCCGCGCCGGTCGCGGACCCCGGCCCGGGTGACCGGAAGCGCGCCGGTCCGGGCGTCAAAGATGGCTATCCGCACATGGCGTGGCTCGACCAGCGTCTCGGACAGTCCGGCCAGAACCTGATCCGGCGGCAGGCTGCGCAGGGCCGCCCCCACGGCCGCGATCACCTGCGCCCGCGCCCCGGATTCCGCGGCCGACATTTCCAGATCGACCGACCGGCGCGCGTTGTGAAGCAGAACGGTTGCCGCCAGCCCAAGCGCTGCCAGCTGCATCAGACCCACACAGAGCACGACCTGCCAGCGCAGGTGCAGCCGATCCACCATCCGCATACCTCTCCGTTCGCCCCAGAATAACCGGTCGATTCGCATCGGTCGATTGCCCAAAGGTCGAACGGGACGGCCGGGGCGGGAACGACCGGTGGCGGCATTGCCGAATCTTCCCGGCCAGAAAGGGGAGGAACGGCGGCGTCCGGCCATGCTAGCCAGACGGAGGAGGAGATGAGGGGGGAACGGATGGCGGTTGCACCAGGAGGTTGGTCTTGCCTCTTTGACCTGTGCCTGCGGTGGCGGGGCGTCCTTTGCGCCCTGCTGACCGCAGCGGCGACACTCCCTGCCGCCGCTCAGGAGGTGCGCACCGCCGTTCTGAGGATCGAGTACCCCTCTCTCCTCCCGCTGTCCCGCATCGACCTGCCGGTGCCCGATCTGGGGCTCGCGGGCGCGCAGCTGGCGACCCAGGACAACACCACGACCGGCGGATTTCTGGGGCAAAGCTACGACACGGTGGCACTGAGTGTGCCGCCCGAGGACGCCCAGGAGGCGTTTCGCGGGGGGCTCGATCGCGGCATCCGGCTTTTCGTGGTGATGGCACGCACGCCCGAACTGCTGGCGCTGGCCGATGCGGCGCCGCCTGATGCGCTGCTTTTCAACGCGACGGACGGCGACCGGGCGCTTCGCAGCGAGGAGTGCCGGGCCAACCTCTTGCATGTGGCCCCCAGCGACGCGATGCGGGCCGATGCGCTGACCCAGTTCCTGGTCTGGAAGAAGTGGACCGACTGGGCGCTGATCGAGGGCTCGAACCCGGCCGACCGGGCGCTGGCCGAGGCCTATCGCGCCTCTGCCGCCAAGTTCGGGGCCGAAATCGTCGCGGAAAGGGTCTTCGAGGATACCGGCGGCTCGCGGGTGTCGGATTCGGGCCATGTGCTGGTGCAGCGGCAATTGCCGGTCTTTACCCAGGACCTGCCTGCCCATGACGTCGTGCTGGCCGCCGACGCGACCGATTACTTCGCGGGCTACCTGCCTTATAACCTGTGGTCGCCCGCGCCGGTCGCGGGATCGGCGGGGCTGCGCCCCCTGACCTGGGCGCCGACGCATGAGTCCTGGGGCGCGACCCAGATGCAGAGCCGGTTCGAAAAGCTCGCGGGCCGACCGATGCGCGAGGAAGACTACCAGACCTGGCTGGCGCTTCGGGTGATCGGCGAGGCCGTGACCCGCACCGGCTCGGCCGATCCGGGCAAGATCCGCGCCTATGCGCTGGGCGACGATTTCGCGCTGGCGGCCTTCAAGGGCCAGCCGGTGAGCTTCCGCCCCTGGAACGGCCAGCTGCGCCAGCCGATCCTGCTGGCGACGGGGCGGATGACGGTCAGCGTCTCGCCGCAGGAAGGCTTCCTGCATCAGGTGACGTCGCTCGACACGCTGGGGCTCGACCGGCCCGAATCCGCCTGCACCGCCTTCGATCAATGAGGATGCCGATGTTTCGCGCCGCTCTTCTGGCTGCCGCGCCGGTTGCGGCCACCGCCCTGCCTGCCGCCGCGGGCAATGTCTTCGTGACCAACGAGAAGGGCAACACCGTCAGCGTTTTCGACAGCGCGACCTGGAAGGTGATCGCCGAGTTTCCCGCGGGCAACCGGCCGCGCGGCATCACCATCGCCCCCGATGGCAGCGAACTTTACGTCTGTGCCTCGGATGACGATCTGGTGCGGGTCTTCGATCCCCGGACCTTCGAGGAGATGCACACACTGCCATCGGGCCCCGACCCCGAACTGTTCGTGCTGCACCCCTCGGGCAACCCGCTTTACATCGCCAACGAGGACGACAACCTGGTGACCGTGGTCGATACCGAAACCCATGCCGTGCTGGCCGAGGTGCCCGTGGGGGTCGAGCCCGAGGGGATGGCGATCAGCCCCGACGCCCGCGTGGTGATCAACACCTCGGAAACCACCAACATGGCGCATTTCATCGACGCCGAAACCTACGAGATCGTCCATAACGTGCTGGTCGACCAGCGCCCGCGCTTTGCCGCCTTCACCGAGGACGGCACCAAGCTTTACGTCAGCGCCGAGATCGGCGGCACGGTCAGCGTGATCGACATGACCGCCGAGCCGCCCGCCATCGTCCGCAAGATCGGCTTCGAGGTGCCGGGCGTGCTGCCCGAATGGTTGCAGCCGGTGGGCATCGCCATCACCTCGGACGCCGCGCGGGTCTTCGTGGCGCTGGGGCCTGCCAACCGGGTCGCGGTGATCGACGGGGCGACCGACGAGGTGGTGGACTATCTTCTGGTGGGCCAGCGCGTCTGGCAGATGGCCTTCACCCCCGACCAGAGCCATCTGATCACCACCAACGGCAATTCCAACGACGTCTCGATCATTGACGTGGCCGCATTGGACGTGATCCGGTCGGTGCAGGTCGGCCAGCAGCCCTGGGGGGTGGCGGTCGCACCGGACTGACAGGGAAGAAGATCAGGACAGGGAGGAACAGACTTGAGACCCATCGCCTTCGCGCTGGCCGTGCTGGCCGCGACGCCGGTCGCGGCCCCCGGCTTCGCCGCGCCGCTTTGCGACCAGTTCGGCTTTGCCGGGCTTCTTGCCAAATGCAACCGCGGCGCGCCGATCGAGCTGACGCTGGCCTCGGGCCAGCCGCTGTATGCGGGCGACGGCCCGGTCGAGCTGCAGTCGGGCGCCTATTACGAATTGCACGTGACCGCCGACGGCTCGGCCGAACTGGCCTTGCAGGGGCCCGATTTCTTTCGCGCGATCTGGATGAACGAGATCGTCATCGCGGATATCGAGGTGCGGCCGATGGCCATCGACAGCCTTGAATTCGACGCCGCCGGAACCGTCCGGCTGTCCTTCGTCGCGATCAAGCCGGGCAGCTACGAGCTGAAGATCCCCGGCAGCAGCGGCGACAGCCAGCGCGTCGTCCTTGCCATCCGTTGACACTGAGGAGACCCCGATGATCAGACCGCTTGTTCTTGCCGCCCTGCTGGTCCCCGCCGCGCTGACCCCGGCGCTCGCCGACGAGGCCGTCCCGGCCGAGACCGCCGAGCGGATCATGGCAATGCTGACCGACATGCAATGCGAGATGGACCCCGCCGATATCGAGGCCGAGGACAACGGCGGCTTCGAGCTTGACGATGTGTTCTGCGCGGATGGGCAGTACGACATCGACCTGAACGCCGATCTCGAGATCACCGAGCGCCGCAAGGAGTGACGTGACGAGTGCCCGGTGTTCCGGCGCGACGGTGAGGCGCCCGGCCCTCTGGCCGGGCGTTTCCGCGTCTAGCGGAGCCGCGCCAGAAGCGCGGGCGAGGGGATGCCGCTGACCGGCAGCCCTTGGCGCGCCTGGTAGCTCCGGATCGCCTCCTCGGTCTTCGGGCCGATCACCCCGTCGGTGCCTTCGGTGTCGAACCCGGCGGCGGTCAGGCGCCGTTGCAGATCCTTGCGGTCTTCCAGCGTCATGCCGGTCGCATCGGGCGGGAAGGCTTTCGACAGAGGCGGGCCGCCCGCCAGCCGGTCGGACAGATGGCCGATGCCGATGCCGTAAGTGACCGCGTTGTTGTAGCGCAGGATCACCTCGAAATTGGGAAACAGCGCAAAGGCCGGACCTTGCCGCCCGGCCGGGGCCAGGATCGCGGTGGCGCCCGCGCGGGGCAGCGGTCGGCCATCAGCCCGCGTCACGCCCAGGGCCGACCAGGCGCTGGCCTCCTGCGTCCGCCCACGCCCGGTCCGGGCCAGGTCGAGCGTTTCGGGCAGGCGCACCTCGGTCCCCCAGGGCTGGCCGTGGTGCCAGCCCGACCGCTGCAGATAGGCGGCGGTCGAGGCCAGCGCGTCGGTCGGGTCCTCCGACCAGATGTCGCGCCGCCCGTCGCCGTCGAAATCGACCGCATAGGCCAGATACGAGGTCGGGATGAACTGCGTGTGACCCATCGCGCCCGCCCAGCTGCCGGTCATCCGGGCGGGGGTGATGTCGCCCCGGTCGAGGATCTTCAGCGCGGCGATCAGCTGCCCCTCGAAGAACCGGCCCCGGCGCCCGTCGAAGGCCAGCGTCGCCAGCGCCGAGACCACGGGAATGTCGCCGCGCCGCGCGCCATAGCGGCTTTCGAGCCCCCAGATCGCGGCCACCACCGGCGCCTCGACGCCATAGCGCGCCTCGATCGCGGCAAGACGTCGGGCATGGCGGGCCAGCATGGCCCGGCCGGTCGCGACCCGCTCGTCCGAGGCGGCGATGGCCAGGTAATCCTCGAGGCTGCGGGTGAATTCGGTCTGGTTGCGGTCCTTCTCGATCACCTCGGGCAGAAAGCCCGCGCGACCCAGCGCCCGGTCGAGCGTGGCCGCTGAAATGCCCGCCGCCGCCGCCCGCGGCCGAAAGCTGCGGCGCCAGGCGTCGAAGGCGGGATTGGCGACCGCGCGGGGCGCCGTTCCGGGGCCGGGGCCAACATTGCAGGCCGAAAGGGCCATGGCGGCGAGGCCCAGCAAAAACGGGCGTCTTGCGATGGTCATGGTCCGGGCCTCCCGCGCGGTGCGTTCCTGTTTGCCTCTGGATAGCCGGGCCGCAGGGCCGCGCCTAGATGTTCGGTCCCGGCATCTCGTGGATCGGGTTCAAGATGAATCTGTCCGGCTCTGATGTCCGGATCCTGCAGATGTATTCGCAGGGCGTGAGCCCGTCGATGGTCTTGAGGCGGCGCGCGAAGTTGTAAGCTGCCATCAAGTCCGCGAGGTGGGGGCGGAGCTGGTCGTGGCTGTCGTGATGGTCCCGATTGACGTTCAGCGGGAAGACGCGCCACTGGCGCCTCGCCTGATCCGCTTCACCCTCCCTGATCGTGCGGTGCATCCGTTCGACCTGTCCGCCGCCCGGGAAAAACAGTCCCCCCGGACTGTTTTCCGATCCTCCGAACTCCAGGGATAGTTGGGGTTGGCCGGGACCGGGCCTGCCGGGCGAGAGCCCGCCGAGTGCCGGTCCGGGAGCCGACCTTCGGAAAAAACCGGGCCGGCGCGTAGGAAGGGCGCGCGGCCTGCGTATTGGAAGGTATCGACGCAATCGAAGGAGACCCCGATGCGATCCCTGACCCTGGCGGCGGTCTGTGCCGCAGGCCTTGCCGCCCCGGCCCTGGCGCAATCCGATCTGCTGGCCGCTTACGACCGGAACGGCGATGGCGCCCTGTCGCGTACCGAGTTCGAAACGCTGCAGAAAGAGGCTTTTGCCCGGCTTGACGGCAATGGCGATGGCCGGCTCGACGCGGCCGAGCTGTCTGGCGCGGACAAGGGCCGTGGCGACGGCGGCCGGGCGATGAGCCGCGACACCAATGGCGACGGCGTTGTCACCGAGGCCGAGTTCGTGGCCGCCGGTCGCGCCTTCGGCAAGCTCGACCGCAATGGCGACGGCGTGCTGTCCGGCGACGAACTGGCCCGCCTGACCCGGGCGCTGTCGCGCGGCCGCGGTTGATCCCCGACTGACCGGAAAGGAGACATCCCATGCGATCCCTGACCCTTGTTCTTGCCCTGACCCTGCCGCTTGGCGTGGCGCTGCCCGCGCTTGGCCAAAGCGTCACTGTGACGGGCGCCAATGGCGCTACCCTCAGCAAGGACCGCACCTGTCTGCGCGGCAATGGCGCGGCCAATTGCGAAACAACCACAACCGCGACCGGGGCGAACGGACAGACCGGCTCGAAGACCCGGTTCCGGACCTCCGAGCCTGGAAGCTCGACCACCACGGTCGATCGGACCGGGCCGAACGGTCAGACCCGCGGCCAGTCCCGCACCGTGACCGTGTCGCGGTAGGGGTGGCGTTCCGGTGCGGCGCGATCCGCCGCATCGGGGGCCGGTGGCAGCCGGGCATGGACCCGCGGCAGGACGAGGCAGAGGCGCTGATGGCGGCGCTGGCCCGGGGCGAGCGCGGCGCGCTGGCCCGGCTGGTGACGCTGTTCGGACCGGGGCTCCGGCGCTATGCCGCGCAGGCGCTGACGGTCGGATCGGAGGCGGAAGACGTGACCCAGGAGGTGTTCCTGCGGGCCTGGCACCGCGCCGGGCTGTACGATCCGGGCCGGGGCAGCGTCGCGGCCTGGCTGTACCGGATCGCGCTGCGGATCTGCATCGACCGCAACCGGCGCGGCCGGTTCCGGCGGTTCGTCGGGATCGACGCCGTCGCCGAACCCGAGGACGAGGCACCGGGCGCCGAGGCCACGGTCGCGGCGCGCCAGCGTCTGGCCCGGGTTCGGGCCGCGATCCGGGCGCTGCCCGCGCGCCAGCGCCAGGCCATCCTGCTGCGTGCCGCGGGGGAGCTCGGCACCGCCGAAATCGCGCGGACGCTCGGCATCAGCGCCGGGGCGGCCGAACAGCTTCTGGTACGGGCCCGCGCCGCGTTGCGGGCGACAGTCGACAGGGAGGACCACAGATGACCCGCAATCCCGAACGCCCCGAGGCCGAACCGGCCCGCCCGGACCCTGCCCGGTTCGACAGCGATCTGGCCCGGCTTCTGGCCCGGCCGGAGGACGAGGACACCGCCGAGCTGTCGCGCGCGGTGCTGAGCCGGCTGGCCGAGCCCCCGGCCCGGGGGCCGGGCGCGGGCGAGGTGCTGTCCGAGCCGCTGCCCTGGGCGGCGGGCTTCGGCGGGCTGTTGCTGGCGGCGGCAGCTCTGGGATATGCGCTGCTGCCCGGGGCCAGCGGCGAAGAGCTGATCCTCTGGGCGCTGCTCGGCGATCTTTCGGCCGGGATCGGAGGGTTCTGATGGCAAGAGTTCGGGGCATGTCCGCCGGACGGGTCGCGCTGGTCGCGGTACTGGCGCTGTCGCTTCTGGGCAATGCCGTGGCGCTGGGTGGGGCGCTGAAACTGCAGCGGGTCAAGACGGCACTGCTGGGCGAGGCCGCGGCTGCGCAAAGCGTGGTCTTCCCGGCCGAGATCCGCCGCGACCTGCGCCGCGCGCTGGAGGCGCGGCGCGACCGGATCGACCCGGCGCTTGCGGCGGCGGTGGCGGCGCGGGCCGAGGTCGTGGCGCGGGGCGCGGCCGAGCCCTTCGACCGCGCCGCGACCGAAGAGGCGATGCGCGGCTTTCGCCGCGACCTCAATGCGCTGCTCGATCTGACCCAGGAAACGGTGCTCGACGCGCTTGGCGCGCGGGCATCCGGCGCGCCCCTGAACTGAGCGCGGCGCGGCGGTCCCCCCTCCGCCGCGCCGCACGCCAGGGGCGAAGAAGGCGGTGCCGGAGCGCACTTGCCGCGTTCCGGTGCCGCAGCCGTCCCGGGCCGGACGACATATGCCTGTCACATGCAGCGGTTAACGGCGTCGCAACCGGCCGCGGGTTGCGCGGCCGCCTTCCGCGACCTGTCAGGAGATACGACATGAAATCGACGGTTCTTCCTCTCTCGCGCCGCGCCGTTCTGGCGACCGGCGCCGCCGCGCTGGCAGCGCCCCTGATCGCGCGCCGCGCGCTGGCCTCGTCGGGCGAGGTCAATGTCTTTGCCTGGGGCGACTACTTCCAGAACGGCGAGATCCCGGCCGCCTTCACCGACGCCACCGGCATCAAGGTCAACGTCTCGACCTACGGTTCGAACGAAGAAGCCGCCTCGAAGCTGCGCGCCGCGGGCGGCAAGGGCTTCGACATCCTGTTTCCGTCGATCGACACCCGCCCGAACTATGACGAGGGCGGCCTGCTGGCCGAGATCGACGAAAGCCGGCTGAAGGTCGAACGCATCCAGCCCGCGTTGTGGCGGTCCTCGCTGGAACTGGGCGCGGCCCATCGCGGCAAGCGCTATCTGGTGCCCTTCGACTGGGGCACCGAGGGCATCACCTGGGATTCGAGCGCCCTCGACATCGCGCCGGGCGAGCTGTCCTATGGCCATCTCTGGGCCGACGGGCTGGCGGGCAAGGTGGCGATGCGGCAGAAATCGGTGCTGACGAGCCTTGCGATCTACCTCGACGCCATCGGCGAGCTGCCCTCGAACCGCGGCATGGACGTCTACAAGACCGAGGCCGACAATCGCCGCATCTTCGATGCCTGCATCGAGTTCGTGAAGGCGCACAAAAGCAATATCGGCGCGTTCTGGAACAACGCGACCGAGGCGACCTCGGCCTTCACCGATGGCGGCTGCACCATCGGCCAGACCTGGGACACGACCGGCATCAAGCTGCATACCGATACCGATCCGAAATGGCGCTATGGCGCGCCGAAGGAAGGTGCGCTGGCCTGGATGGACACCGCCGCGATCCCGTCGGGCGCCGAGAACGTCGAGCAGGCCTATGAATTCCTCAACTTCCTGCTGACGCCCGAAGTGGGCGGCATGTTCGCGAATGCCACCGGCTACAACTCGGCCGCCATGGGCGCCGCCGAGCATCTGAGCGATGCCAACAAGGAAGCCTTCGCCTATGCCTATCCGGGCGATGCCATCGACAATCTCTGGTGGTGGCCGATGTTCACGCCGTGGTTCTCGGCGGTGCGCGAGGAATATGTCGAAAAGCTGACCAACGCCTGATCCACAGGCCAGGCGCGGGGGGCGATCCTCCCGCGCCCTTTCACGCGGACCGACCCTGCATGACCCCGACCCCCAGCGGCATGGACATCGCGCTTTCGGGCGCTGCGGTGCGTTTCGGCACCTTTCAGGCCGTCCATCCCACCGACCTGACCATCGAGGCGGGCGAGTTCTTCTCGATCCTCGGGCCGTCGGGCTGCGGCAAGACCACGATCCTGCGGCTTCTGTCGGGCTTTCTCGACCCGTCCGAGGGCGAGGTTCGGATCGGCGGACAGCCGATGGCGGGGATCGGGCCGTCCGACCGGCCGACCGCGCTGATCTTTCAGAACCTCGCGCTGTTTCCGCTGATGACGGTCTGGGAAAACGTGGCCTTCGGGCTCGAGATGCGCGGCTGGAAGACGGCCCGTCGCCGCGCCCGGGCCTTCGAACTGCTGGACATGGTCGCGCTGGGCGGGCAGGGCGACAAGCTGCCCTCCGAGCTGTCGGGCGGACAGCGCCAGCGGGTCGCCATCGCCCGGGCGCTGGCGGTCGAACCGGCGGTGCTTCTGCTCGACGAGCCGCTCTCGGCGCTCGATCTCAAGCTGCGCCAGCATATGCGTGCCGAGCTGAAACAGCTGCAGGAGACGACCGGCATCACCTTCGTCTACATCACCCACGATCAGGGCGAGGCGCTGACCATGTCCGACCGGGTCGCGGTGATGAACCGGGGCCGGATCGTGCAGGTGGGCAGCGCCGACGACGTCTACGACCGCCCCGCCACCGCCTTCGTCGCGACCTTCGTCGGCGAGATGAACCGCCTGCCCGGACGGATCGAAAGCGTTGCCGAAGGCCGCGCCCGGATCGCCACCGCAGGCGGCAGCTTTCTTGCGCCCAACCCGGGCGGGCTGGCGCCGGGCGCCGAGGCGGTGCTGTTCCTGCGCCCCGAGCGGCTGCATCTGCTGGCCCCGGGCGAGGCCGCCGCCAATGTGCTGGAGGGCGGTCTGGTGCGCCGCGACATGGAAGGCGCCTTCTCGACCCTGATCGTCGAGACGGGTGCCGGGCGGCTGACGGTGCAGCGGGTCAATTCGGGGTCGGGCGGCCTGCCCGCCGGCCCGCTGCGGCTGGGCTTTGCCGACCGCGCGGGCGTGATCCTGCCCGCAGGCGAGACCGCCGATGACGCGGCTTAGGCGCAGCTTCGGCGCGCCGCTGGCGGCGCTGATCGTGCTTTTGACCGGGATCTGGGTGCTGGGCCTGATCGCCGCGCCGCAGGTCATCATGATCGAGCAGTCGCTGTGGAAGATGGACCGCCCGGCGGGCGCGGACGAGCTGTCGGTGCAGATCGACCGGCTTTACAACCGGCTCGACATGCTGGCGCTCGATCGCGCGGCGGCACGGACGCTCAGCACGCCGTCCGCGACCGACGCGAAGCTCGCGCAGATCGACGCCGAGCGCGCGGCCGTTGCGGCAGAGATCGCCGATCTGGAGACCCGGGAAAGCACCCCGGTCAGGACCTGGACCCTGACGAACTACGCCCAGATGGGCCAGGCGCATCTGCGGATCTTCGCCAAGACGATCCTGGCCGCGCTGGCGGTCACGGCCATCGCCTTCGCGGTCTGCTATCCGATCGCCTTCGCCATCGCCAAGCTGGAACCGCCGCGCCGGGCTGCGCTGATCATGCTGGCCCTCGTCATCCCCTATGCCATCAACGAGTTGCTCAGGGTCTTTGCCTGGCAGATGATCCTGAATTATGGCGGGCCGCTCAACGCGGCGCTGGGGCTGCTGGGAATCGGCCCGGTGCCGTTTCTCGAAAGCGGGTCGGGCGTCTTCGTGGCGATGGTCTATGCCTATATCCTGTTCATGGTCTTCCCGCTTTATAACGTGCTGGAAACGCTGGACATGAACCAGATCGAGGCGGCGCGCGACCTGGGCGCGAAGACCTGGCAGATCCACCGCCGCATCGTGCTGCCCCATGCGCGGCCCGGCATCGCGGTCGGCTGCATCATGACCTTCATGCTGTCGGCCGGGTCCTATTCGGTGCCCTATATCATGACCCGCGGCACCGCGGCGCCCTGGTTCGCGCAGCTTGTCTACAACCGCTTCTTCCAGGCGTCCGACTGGAACGTGGGCGCGGCCTATGCGGTCAGCCTGCTGGCGGTCTGCACCGGCTTCGTCTTCCTGATGATGCGCCTGCTGAAGGTCCGGCTGAGGGACATCGCGAAATGACGCGAACCGGCAGCGGCCTTCTTCTGCGGATCTATATGGGGGTCTTCTTCCTCTACATGTTCCTGCCGCTCGCGATCATGGTGGCGGCGGGCTTCAACGACTATTCGCCGCCCTCGGTCACGGTCTGGAAGGGCTTTACCCTGCACTGGTTCACCGAGCTCTGGCAGGACCGACGGATGTGGTCGGGTCTGGCCAATTCGGTGCTGATCGCCGGCGCGGTGATCGCGCTGGCTTTGCCGATGGGGCTGGCCGGGGCGCTGCTGCTGGGGCGGCTCGGCAGCCGGGCGGCGGGGGTGCTTTACACCGCTATGGTCTCGCCGCTCCTGACGCCCGGCATCATCCTGGGGATCTCGACCGTGATCTTCTGGCGCGGGCTCGACGTCTCGGCCGGGCTGTTCACCGCGATCCTTGCCCAGACCACCTTCATCGCCTCCTATACCATGCTGATGTTCATGGCCCGGCTGCAACGTCAGGACGGGGCGCTGGAAGAGGCGGCGCTTGATCTTGGGGCGACGCCCTTCCAGGCGTTTCGCCGGATCACCCTGCCGTTCCTGCGCCCGACGATCCTGACCGCCGCCGTCATCGCCTTCCTGCAGAGCTTCGAGAACTACAACACCACCATGTTCGCCATCGGCGGCGAACACACCCTGGTGACCGAGATCGGCTCGCGCATGCGCTTCGGGCTCTCGCCCGCGATCAATGCGCTGGGGATCCTGTTCATTCTGGCCACCGTCGCCTTCGCGCTGGCCTGGGCGGCGCTGAAGGCGCACGAGCGGCGCGCGGCGGAGCAAGCGACATGACCGATGCCTTCACCGCGCCCGGGCGGTTCTTTCGCGGCAACCTGCACACCCATTCCACGCTTTCGGACGGGGTGCTGCCGCCCGCCGAGGTCTGTCGCCGCTATGCCGCGCAAGGCTACGATTTCATTGCGCTGACCGATCATTTCATCGGGCTCTACGGATATCCGGTGGCCGACACCCGTCCGTTCCGGGGCGCAGGCTTCACCACCCTTCTGGGGGCCGAACTGCATTCGGGTGCGATGGCCAATGGCGAGCTCTGGCATATCCTGGCCGTGGGGCTGCCCGCCGATTTCGCGCCGGGCCACGCGCCCGATTTCGCCCCTGCCGAGGGTCAGGAAACCGGCGCCGCCATCGCCGCCCGGGCCGCCGCGGCCGGGGCATTCGTGGCCATCGCCCACCCGCAATGGTCGGGGCTGACGCTGGCCGATGCACGCGGGATCGAGGCCGCCCATGCGGTCGAGGTCTACAATCACGGCTGCGCCGTCGGCAGCGACCGGGCCGACGGCTTCGGCATCGCCGATCTGCTGCTGACCGAGGGCCGGCGGCTGAGCCTGATCGCCACCGACGACGCGCATTTCACCGAGCCCGACCATTTCGGCGGCTGGGTCATGGTCAAGGCCGAAGAGAACGCGCCCGAGCCGCTTCTGGCCGCGCTGAAGGCCGGGCGGTTCTATGCGACCCAGGGGCCCGAGCTGCGCGGGGTCGCGCTGGATGGCGCGGCGGTCGAGGTGGCATGCTCGGCGGTCTCGACGGTGATCGTCCAGGGCCGGGGCTCGGCTGCGGTGGCCTGCCACGGGGCCGCGATGACCCGGGCGCGGGTGCCGCTTGGGCGGTGCGCCGGTTCGCCCTGGCTGCGGGTGACGGCGATCGACGCGGCGGGGCGGCGGGCCTGGTCGAACCCGATCTGGCGCTGAACCCTTGCCTCCGGCCTTGCCTCGGACCGGGGTTCCGGTCCATCTCTGCCCTTCGGGACCGGAGACAAGACAGGAGCGGGCATGAAACCTGTGGCCAGCCGCGAGGCGATCGACGGGGTGCAACAGATGCACCGGGCGTTGCATATGGCGCTGGACGCGCTGGAAAACCGCAACGAGCCCGACCGCGCCGCCGAGATCCTGCGCCAGATCGACATGGCCATGGTCGACTGGATCGAGGCCGCGCGCTTCATGCGCTGAGCTGGCGCCCGCTTGACCGGCCTTCGCTTCTACACCTAGACTTCTGTCCCGATTGGCGGAACGGATTGCCGGCATGCGACTTCTCCACACCGCCGACCTGCATCTTGGACGCCAGTTCAACGGCATTTCGCTGGAGCCCGACCATGACGCCGTGCTGGACCAGATCGCGGCGGCGGTGGCGGCCCATGAGGTAGACGCGCTGGTGATCGCGGGCGATGTCTTCGACCGCGCGGCCCCGTCCGCCAGCGCGGTGCGCCAGTTCAACGCCTTCCTGGCCCGGATCCGGGCCGAAACCGGCGCGGCGGTGGTGATGATCGCGGGAAATCACGATTCCGGCGACCGGATCGAGGCGATGTCAGTGATGACCGACACCGCGCGCGCGCTGATCCGGGGCACGGTCGCGGCCGAGGAACCGCCGCTGATCCTCGAGGATGCGCATGGCGCTGTGGCGATCTCGGCGCTGCCCTTCGCCTGGGAATATGCCGCGCGCGAGGCTTTCGGCGACGAAAGCCTCGCCTCGCCCGAGGATGTGATGCGCGCCCAGATCGCCGCCGCCCGGGCTGCGCTGCCCGAGGGCGCGCGCTGGGTCATCGTCGCGCATGGCACCGTCGCCGGGGCTGCGGTCAGCGATGCGGAACGGCCGCTGGCACGGATCGGCGGTGTCGAGACGGTCGGGGCCGAGCTTTTCGATGGCGCCCAGTACGTGGCGCTGGGCCATCTTCACCGCCCGCAATCGGCGGGCCGCGCCGGGATCCGCTATGCCGGGGCGCCGCTGGCCTTCGGGTTCGACGAGGCGGGCGAAGAGAAATCCATGAGCCTGGTCGAGATCGGCGGCGCCGGAGAGGTCCGGATTGCGCCAATCCCGTTCCGGCCGATCCGGGGCGTCCGGGTGATCGAGGGGCGCCATGCCGATCTTTTGCACCTGCCGCCCACGGAGGATTTCCTGCGCGTCGTCCTGACCGACGAGGCGCCGGTGATCGACGCGATGCGGCGGCTGCGCGCGGTCTTTCCCAATGCCTGCGATCTGGCCTATGCCCGCGAGATGCAGGCGCCCGAGGTCAAGGCGCTGGGCGGGGCGCCCGTGGCGCTTGACGATCCGCTGGCGGTGATCGGCGATTTCCTGACCCAGCTGCGCGGCGAGGGGCCGGACGCGGCCGAACTGGCGGCCATCGTCGCGACGCTCGACGGGCTGCGTGGCCGCGAGGAGGGGGCATGAGGCCGGTTCGCCTGACCCTGCAGGCCTTCGGTCCGTTTCCCGGCCGCGAGGTGGTCGATTTCCGGGCCGCCGTGGCGGCGGGGCTGTTCGGGATCTACGGCCAGACCGGGTCGGGCAAGTCGACGATCTTCAGCGCGATGACCTTCGCGCTGTTCGGCGAGGCGGCGCGGGCCGAACAGGACGCGCCCTCGCTGAGGGCCGATCATGCCGATCCCGACATGCCGACCGAGGTCGAATTCGTCTTCGATCTGGGCGAGCGGCGCTATGTGCTCCTGCGCCGTCCCGACCAGGCGCGCCCCAAGACCCGCGGCAGCGGCGAAACCCGCGACCCGCACGAGGCCTATCTTTTCGACGCGACGGGGCTCGCGCTCGACCGGATCGGACCCGAGGGGCGCGGCAAGGTGCTGGCCGAAAAGAAGGTGGGCGCGGTCGCGGCGGCGGTGACCGGGCTTCTGGGCTATGGGCCCGGGCAGTTCCGCCAGATCGTGCTGCTGCCCCAGGGCCGGTTCGAGACCTTCCTTGCCGCGCGCACCCGCGAGCGGCTGGAGATCCTGCGCGAGCTTTTCGATGTGTCGCTCTACCGGCGGCTGGCGCAGGCGATGAAGGCCGAGGCCGAAATGCTGGAGCGCACCCTTCGCGAGGCGCGCGCGGTCTGCGAGGGACGGCTTGCGGCCGAGGGTTTCGACGGGATGCAGGCGCTCGAGACCGGTCTTGCCGCGGCCGAGGCGCGGCTGGCCGAGGCCCGGACCGCCGAGGCGGCGGCAGCGCGCGAGGCGGTGGCGGCACGTGCGGGGCTGAGCACGGCAGAACAGACCGAGGCGCGGTTTCTGGCGGCGGCGGCGGCAGACCAGGCTCTGGCCGGGATACGCGAGGCCGGGCCCGCGATGGCCGAGCTGGCCGCGCAGGTCCGCCGCGCCGACCGCGCGCGGCTGCTGGTCGATATCGAGGCGCGGGTGGCCGAGGCTGCGCGAGAGACGCAGGCGGCGGCCGCGCGGATGGATGCCGCAGAAGCGCGGCTTGAGGTTGCCGAAGCCGCCGCGAAGCGCGCCGCCGTTCGGGCCGAGGCCGAAGCCGCCCGGGCGCCCGAGACCGAGACGCTCCGCCGCGAGGTAGAAACGCTGGCCCGCCATGCCGAGACGCAGGCCGCTGCGGCCGGTCTGCAGCGCCGGGCGCAGGAGGCGCGCGCACTGGCCGAGGCGGCGCGGGGCGAGCTTGTCGCCGCGCAGGGCGCCCTGACCCAGCGCATGGCGCAACGCGGCAAGGCGGCCGAGGCGGTGCAGGCGGCGCGGCAGACATCGGCCAATCGCGAGCTTCTGACCGCCCGGTTGCAGGCGCTCGAGGCCGAGATGAAAGCCGCGCGTGCGGTCGAGGCGGCGCAGCGCGACGTGGCCGACTCGACCGAGGCCGTGGCCCGGCTGGCGGCGGCGCAGGAGGCGGCGGCGCGCCGGGCCCGGGCCGCGCGCGACGACCTGACCGGTGCCGAGCGCCGTCTGGCACAGGCTCAGGCGGTGCAGCTTGCGGCCGGCTTGCGGCCCGGCGCGCCCTGTCCGGTTTGCGGCGCGATCGACCATCCGGCGCCCGCTGCGGCCGGCGCGGGCGATCCGTCCGGACCCGAGGCGGTGCTGAAGGCCGTGCGCGCCGCCTGGGACGAGGCCGACCGGGTGCTGCGCGAGGCCGAGCGCACGCTGGCCTCGGAACGCGGTGTGCTGGCCGACCGGCAGGAACGGCTGGCGGGGCTCGACCGGCCCCGGACCGATGCGGCCACCCTGAAGGATCGGATCAGGGCGACCCATGAGGGACTTGCCGCGCTTGGGGCCGAGACCGAAATCGCCGTGGCCGAGGGCCTTCTGGCGCGGCTCGATGCGGCGGTGGCGGCGGCCGAAACCGCGCGCGACCGGTGCCGCGACGCCATCGCCGAGCGCGAGGCGGTGGCGCTGCGCGAATCCGCGCGGATCGAGGCGATGCTGGCGCCGGTCCCCCAGGCGCTTCGCAGCGAACCGGCGCTGAGCGCGGCGCTCGGGGCCCGGAAAGCGGCACTGGCGGCGCGCGAGGCGGCCCGCGCCTCGGCGGTTCAGGCGGCAGCCGACAGCCGCGAGGCGGTGTTGGCGGCGCGGGCTGCGCATGAAGCGGCGGTGCGCGCGATGGCCGAGGCGCGGGCCCGGCACGAGGCCGCGCGGCAGGCCTTTGCCGGGCGGCTGGCCGAAACCGGGTTGTCGGCGGCGGATCTGGCGGAGCTGAAGCCCGCCATCGCCCGGCTCGATGAAGACCGAGCGGCGGTCGAGGCCCATGGCCGCGCACTGGCGGTCGCAGAAGAACGGGCCCGCGCCACGGCAGAGGCGATCGCGGGCCGCGACCGGCCGGATCTGGAAGCGTTGCGCGCGGCGCTGGAGGCGGGCGAGGCGCGGCTGTCGGCGGCGACCGAGCGGCGGTCCGGGGCAGGACATGCCCGCGATCATCTGGCCGCGCTTCGGGGCGATCTGGCTGAAACGCTGCGACGGCTCGAGGCGGAAGAGACCGCTTCCGGGCCGCTTCGGTCGCTGGCCGCGCTGTTCGACGGGCGCAATCCGCAGGGGCTCGACCTCGAGACCCATGCCATCGGTGCGATGTTCGACCGTGTGCTGGCCGCGGCCAACCGGCGGCTGGTGCCGATGAGCGCCGGGCGCTACCGGCTGGAACGCGAGACCGAAGGCGGCGGGCGCGGGCGACGCGGTCTGGGGTTGCAGATCTTCGATCTCTTTACCGGCAAGGCGCGGCCGACCGCGACGCTCTCGGGCGGCGAGACCTTCATCGCTGCGCTGGCGCTGGCGCTGGGGCTGGCCGATGTGGTGGAAACCGCCAGCGGAAAAGTCCGGCTTGACACGATCTTCATCGACGAGGGCTTCGGCAGTCTCGATACCGAAAATGGTGCCGGAACGCTCGACCGGGTGCTGCAGGCCTTGGGCGCGCTGGTCGGGCGCACCCGCGCGGTCGGCCTGATCTCGCATGTGCCGCTGGTCCAGGAGGCGATCCCGAACGGGTTCTATGTGCGCAAGGACCCTGCCGGCAGCCGGATCGAGACGCGCGGACCGGTATGAACCCCGCCAGGCGGCCCCGTCCGCGTCAGGCGTAGACGTTGTGGTCGTGAAACCGTTCGGCGATGTCGACGGCCAGTCGGCAGATGTCGAGGCAGGGCAGGACCCGAAGATCGGCGCCCCGCCCGAGGCTGACCATCTGTTCGCGGAACGGGGCAGCGGCGGTGTTGAGCGCGCGCCAGGTCGCAGCCTCGATCCCCTCGACCGAGGGCACCAGAAAGCCGATGCGGCGGTCGCCCGATCCGACCAGCAGCACCCTTTGATGCTGTCCCTTGCGCGGTGCTCCTGCACCCAGAAAACGCGACAGGCAGACGAGGGTGGTGGTCGCCCCGTCGACCGGGAAGAAGCCGAGAACACCGGGGAACGGATGGGCGATCGGCGTGATCGTGGCTGGCGGCTCGATGATGCGTGCAATCGATTCGATCGGGGCGGCATGGGCGGTTCCGGCCTGGAAGATCAGATAGCGGCGCCGGTCGCGGAACAGGGCGTCGGGCGAGGGGAGCACGTCGGTTTCTGGCGCCGTTTCAGCCGCTATCCCGGTCTCGTCCAAGGGGCCGGTATCCGGCGCGGGTTCGAGGGTGTCATGTTGGTCCGACGGCGCCGTGTCGGCCGCGGACCCAGAGGCCGGCGGACCTGGCCGGGTGGCCTGCGGTGCCACCGGCGCCGACATCTCGGCGATGGCCTGCAGCCCCTTCATCTCGCGCAGGCGCTCGACCCTTATCACGTAGGTCTGCGCGCCGTCCGAGGCGACGGCAACGGCGCCGATACTGCCGGCACCGCCGCCCAGAAGCGCAGGTGCCGCGTGCAGATCCTTCTGGCGCAAGGTTGCGATGTTGCTGATGACATCGACCGCGAGGCCGATCAGCCGGTCGCCCGAAAAGCTGAAGACGACGATTTCGGGGTTGGGCCGCTCGCGCGCGGCGCCGAGCCCGAGGATGCCGGGGGCGTCCAGCACCGGGATGCGCAGCCCGTTCACGGTGACCGATCCAAGGCAGTCGCCGCCTGTCAGGGCGTTGCGTTCGATGTCCTGGCGCGGAAGCGTGCGATGCACCTCGACCGCCGGGGCGGCGAAGGTGGCGCCCCCCGCCCGGAAGGTCAGATAGGCGCGCCCCTCGCCGGTCGCGCCGCGGTCGCCTTCGTCGCGTCGGAACCGGGTGGCGGTGGGCAGGCCGCCCAGAGCGAAGATCGCTGCGGGGTCGACGACGTTCACCAGCTTGCCGCCATGAAAGAAGCCCCCCACGAAGAAGGGCGCCGCGGTATCGCCCGAGGCAAGCCCCTGCACGTCGTCGCGTCTGAGCCGGGCGAGGCCCGAAACCGCGTTCACCGCCAGCGCGACGACGCGGTCGCCCCGGGCCAGGATCGCGGCGATGCCGGGAGCGTCGCCCACCGGGCCGATCCCCGAGACCGCCCGCGGATCGACCAGCGGAATGATATGGCCGCGCAGGCGGATCGCGCCCATCAGCGCCGGATGCGCCACCAGAAGCGGCGAAAGCGCGTCGATCGGATAGACCTCGGACAGATGCGCTATGTCGATGCCGATCACCCCGCCGCCCACCTCCATCAGCGCATAGGTCGCCTCGCGGTCGGGGGCGCTGTCGGGGACGGGCGCGGTCTCGGTCATTCTGCGGCGGCCTGGCCGAGTTCTCCGGCCAGACGCGACAGGGAGGCGGCGGCGGATTCGCCTGCCCCGGCATGGGCCGCCATCTGGGTGAGCCCGCCGATGGCCTCTTGGGCCATGCTGCCGATGGCGCGGATCCGTTCCAGTGTCTGTTCGGTGCCTGAGGCCGAGCGCAGGATGCTTTCATTGGCGCGTTCGATATGCCGGGAAATCTCGCGTGCGGCTTCGCCATTGCGCTCGGCGAGCTTGCGCACCTCGTCAGCCACGATCGAGAACCCCGCCCCGTGTTCCCCGGCCCGCGCCGCCTCGATGGCCGCGTTGAAGGCCAGCAGGTTCGTCTGGACCGCGATGTCGCCCACCAGATCGACAATCCCGGTGACCTTGTCGGCGGCTTCGCGGGCGGTGCGCATCTCGGTAAGCGCGCCGTCGAGCAGACGGTCCCCGTTCTGGGCGCTGTCTTGCAGCTTTTCGTTGGTGCGGGTCAGCAGGTCGGCATCGTCGCGCAGGGTGTCGTTGACCTTGCGCAGGCTTTCGATTTCTTCGGCCAGAGCACGGGCCTGGGCGGCGGTGGCGGTTTCCAGCGCGACCTGAGCCGAGATGTCGTAGCCGCACATGACCACCCGCTCGACCTCGCCGCGGCAGTTCTTCAGTGGCGTGTAGTGGGCCAGCAGGAAGAGGTCGCGGTCGAAGCGGGCGATATGGTGATAGCGGCCCGATTGCGGCTCGTCCTTGCGCAGCGCCATCCAGAAATCGGTATAGGCGGTCGAGCGGATGTAGTCGCCCGCACAGAACGAACTGTGCGACTGGCCTGCCACTTCGCGGAGCGAATGCCCGACCAGCCGCAGGAACCCCTCGTTGGCCTGAAGGATCTTGCCCTCGGGGTCGAATTCGACCACCGCCTGATGGTTCAGCGCGGCCTGCCATCTGCCCTCGAGATCAAGCGTCCGGCGTTTCGCCGCGGTGATGTCGACGGCGATCTGGACCACCCGCCCGGGGCGACCGTCGGGGTCGGCGACCGGATGGAAAACGGTCTGAAGCCAGACCTCGCGCCCGTCGGCATCGACCCAGAGAACCTCGCCCTTGAACCCGTCGCGTTCGCGCAGATCCTCCCAGAACCGGCTGTCCGCGCCGTCTTTCACGCGGTCCTGGTCGAGGAAAAGACCAAGGCCACGACCGCGGATATCCTCGATCCGGTGGCCCAAAGTGTCGAGGAAAGTGCCGTTGGCGGAAAGGATGCGGCCGGTCAGATCGTATTCGACAACCATCATCGCGCGGTCGAGCGCGTGCAGCTTGCCCTCGGCTTCGGCCTCGGCCTGACGGGCTTCGGTCACGTCATGGCCGATGAAGAGCACCGACCGCACCTCGCCGTCATCGGCGTCGGTCAGCGGCAGATAGCAAGACGACAGCCAGACTGCGCGTCCGTCGGGGCCGTGCCGCCGGACGGTGCCGGAAACCGGCTCGCCGCGCAGGATACGGTCCCAGAAGTCGTCATGGCGGCGCGAGTCGGCACAGTCGGACGGCACAAAGCTTTTGTGGCTGCGCGAGTCGAGATCGGAGGCTGCAATCCCCAGCAGCTTGCAGAACCCGGTGCTGGCCTCGATCAGCGTGCCGTCGGGGCGGAATTCGGCCATGGCGATGCGGCTGTCGAGCGCAGCCTGACGGGCGCCGAGCCGGTCGAGATCCTGCTTTTCATGGGTGATGTCGACTGCGATCTCGAAGGCTCCGGCGAATCCGCCCTCGGAATCGGTCAGGGGCAGCAGCTGCGACCGCGTCCAGGCCGTGTCCTGGCCGCGGACGGTGTGCGGGATGTCGAGTGCCACGCGCTCGCCCCGGCCGAGCGCGGCCCAGGCTTCGGCAAAGGGCTTGCCACGCGAGAAGCCGTTTGAGACCAGACGGCGCATGTGCTTGCCGACAAGGCCTTCGGCCTCCTGCCCCAGAAGCGCGCACATCGGGGCCGAGGCCTGGGTCAGATGCCCCTCGGCATCGTAGCGCGCGGTGGCGAGCCCGGTTTCGCACAGCGTCGCGATTTCACGTTCTGCCCGGGCGGTCCGGGCATCGGCATCGACGTCCAGCAGGCATTGCAGCACCCGGTCGACCGCGCCATTGGCGGCGCGGACCGGAACATAGGCCGAGCGCAGCCAGACGGTGCCGCCCGTTCCGGTGCGGTGGGGATGGCGCCCCTCGACGATCTGACCCTGGCGCAGCCGGGCCCAGAAACCGTCATAGCCGGGGGCGTCCGTTGCGGCGTCGGGCCAGAGGTCGCGATGCGGCCGCCCGGCCAGCGCGGCGCCGGTCTGGCCCAGAAGCGCCGCAGCGCGGTCGTTGACCTCGATCACGGTGCCGCCGGCATCGAAGGCGATCAGGCCAACGGCGGCCTCGAGCGGCGACCAGCGCCCGGCCTGGTCCGCCGCCGATTCGGGCGCGGGATGGCCGATGACCGAAAGCCGGAGGCTGCCATCGGCGCAGACCACGACCACGCTGCGCATCTGCATCGCATGGGTGCTGCCCGACCGGCAGCCGATGAAGCGGCCGGACCAGACCGGCTCGGTCCCGGCGACGGCGCGGTCCCAGAGATCATCCGAGGTCTGGCCGGGGACGGCGACGAGGCTGGCGAAATCGTTCACCTCCAGCGCGTCCTCGGACAGGTCCAGAAGGAACACCGTGGCGTCGCTGGCCGCGACCAGGCACCGCGTCTCCATGTCGAAGCTCAGCACATAGGCATCGTTGAGGATCTGCGCGCCAAGGGCCTGGGCCAGGGCGGTGGCGAAATCAGGGGCGTCTTGCGCGGCTTCGGCGTTCGAGGTCATTTCCGGTCCTTCGCGGTGCGAGGCGCTCGCGGCGTTTCTGCCGCGGTGCTGTCGGCGACCGTCTTAGCCTGCGACACTTAAGACGAGGTTTCCGAAACTCCGAGCGATCTCGGGTCGCCCAGAGAGGCGCGGCCTGGACCTGCCCCCTTTCAGGGGGCCATGTCGAAGATCAGGATCGCGCCGTCTGTCCGCCAGGTCAGCGGCGGCGGCGTATCCGCAAGCTGCAGCCCGTCGCCTGCCACGAGCCGTTCGTCCTCGATGGCGGCGAGCCCCTCCACCAGGTGCACGAAGACCTTGCGACCGGGGGCGACTTCGAGCCGGGTCCCGGTCCCGGCCGCGGGGCGGGCGAACAGCACCCGGCTGTCGGCCCCCAGGTCCAGCGGCGCCCCGCCATGGCTGCCTGCGGCCAGCAGGACCGGCTCGGTCCGGGCCTCGGGCCGGGCGATGCGCCGGTAGGAGGGCGTGCCGCCGGTGCGGTCAGGGATCAGCCAGATCTGCAGCAGATGGACAGGATCGTCGGGCGAGGGGTTCGGGTCGGAATGCGTGACGCCCCGGCCCGCGCGCATCAGCTGCAGTTCGCCCGGTCCGATCTCGAAACGGTTGCCAAGGCTGTCGGCATGGCGGACCCGGCCCGACAGCACCAGCACCAGCACCAGCGTCAGGATGTCGATATCGGCATGGTCATGGGTGGGGAAGCCCGCGCCGGGGACGATCCGGTCCTCGTTCAACACGCGGAGCCGACCGAAGCCCATCCGGGCCGGGTCGTGGAACCCGCCGAAGGAAAAGCTGTGAAAGGCGTCGAGCCAGCCCGTCCGGGTGCGGCCGCGGCTCATGTTCTCATGGATCAGGATCGGCATCTGGGGGCTCCTTTCCGCTTGTAGGACAAGGGCTTGGCGGACATGGAGCCGAGGCGCAGGCGGAATGCCCTCTGGCACCTGGCCAAGGGGGGGGCGGAGGGTTGGGCGGTGCATGACAGATATGCCGGACTGTCCGGGCGAAGGGACGTTCGGTTGGCAACCCGAGCACGCTTGCCGGGCCGGGGCGCGTGTGTGCGCGCCCCGGCCCGGCGTCTTGCGGAAAAATGGGGGCCGGGGCGGCGGACGCGACTGGCCAGCAGCTCACAGGGGCTGTGCGCAGATTGGCCGACCGGTGGGCCGGGATCAGGTCAGGAGGACAGGCCCGACCGGCCGCCGAAAAGGCGTCGACGAAGGACTGCCCCGAGGCTGCCTGCGGTGCGCTGACTGTCCGAGGTCAGCTGCTTGTCGCCGCGGATCTGGTTGCGCAGCAGCGCCATGAGCGGCCAGCCATAGACGCCGCGCGGAGAGATGTCCTTGCCCGCCTTGGCGTTGCGCACGAAGCGCTGGCTGTGCAGGATGCGCGGCGCGGGGACCGTCCAGTTGCTGGTGTAAAGCCGCTCGTGCTTGCGGAGGTTGTATTCCTCGGGCAGCACATGCACCGCCAGATCGCTTTCCCACAGCAGTTCGCGCAGCACCGGCTGATCGGCGCCGCCCTTGCGGACCTCGGCCACCAGATATTGCCAATCCTCGAAGAAGCGCGTCGTCTTCTCGTTGCGGCGGAAGGCGATGACGCCGCTATTGATCTGCGGGAAGGCATTGGGAAAGTTGCGCCGCCAGAACCGGTTGGCAAAGCGCTGGTTGCGGTTCTGCACCTGGCAGGCGGCCAGGTCGTACTTGTTCAGCACCCAGAACATGTCGCTGACATCGGCGGTCAGCACCAGGTCGACGTCGATCAGCAGCGTCCGCTGGAACCGCGACCTGAGCGCTGCCTCGAATTTCGGCCGGTAAAATGACCGCGAGAGCACATGCACTTCGTCGAAGACGCCGGGCGTGGCCTCGCCGTCGCAGAAAAGATCGACCCTCAGGCCGGGATTGGTGGCCCGGACCGAGGCCGCCGCCTGTTCGGCGAGCCGGATATAGACATCGCCCGAAGCGGAAAGAACTACGCCGCAGTCATCTGCGGCGTAGTCGATCTCGGTGCGCCAGTCGGCGGCGAGAGGCTCAGGCGAGGCTGTCATCGATGGCCTTGCAGGCCTCGACCAGGCCGCGCACGGCGTCGACCGACTTGTCGAACATCTCCTGCTCCGGCTTGTCGAGCTTGATGTCGACCACGCGCTCGATGCCGCCGGCACCGATCACGGTGGGAACGCCCACGTAAAGGCCCTTGAGCCCGAGCGCGCCGTCCACCCAGGCCGCGCAGGGCAGCAGGCGTTTCTGATCCTTCAGATAGGCCTCGGCCATCTCGATCGCCGAGGTGGCGGGGGCGTAGAAGGCCGAACCGGTCTTCAGCAGGCCGACGATCTCGGCGCCGCCGTCGCGGGTGCGCTGCACGATGGCGTCAAGCTTGTCCTGGGTGGTCCAGCCCATCTGCACCAGGTCGGGAAGCGGGATGCCGCCGACGGTCGAATAGCGGGTCAGGGGCACCATGGTGTCGCCATGGCCGCCCAGCACGAAGGCGCTCACGTCCTTCATCGAGACATTGAACTCGAGGCTCAGGAAGTGGCGGAAGCGCGCGCTGTCCAGCACACCGGCCATGCCGACGACCTTCTCGGCGGGCAGGCCCGAATATTGCTGCAGCGCCCAGACCATCGCGTCGAGCGGGTTGGTGATGCAGATCACGAAGGCGTTCGGGGCGTTGTCGCGGATGCCTTCGCCGACCGATTTCATGACCTTGAGGTTGATGCCCAGCAGGTCGTCGCGGCTCATGCCGGGCTTGCGCGGCACGCCGGCCGTCACGATGCAGACATCGGCGCCCGCGATGTCGGCGTAATCGGTGGTGCCCTTCAGCGCCGCATCGAAGCCTTCGGAGGGGCCGGACTCGGCGATGTCGAGCGCCTTGCCCTGGGGCACCCCATCGGCGATGTCGAAAAGAACGACGTCGCCCAGTTCCTTGATCGCGGCGAGATGGGCGAGCGTGCCGCCGATCTGCCCCGCGCCGATGAGAGCGATCTTGGGTCTGGCCATGTCTGATTGTTCCCCGATTGGTTGGTTCCGGCGCGATGCCTAGTCCTTTGGCGCCTTCGGCGCAAGGCTGCCGCAATGCAGCAGACCTGTCCAGACGGTTCCGCCGGGCGCGCCGATGGGCTAGACCGGCGGGCAAGACGGGCGGACAAGACCCGTTCGTGCCTGTTCCGACGCCCGGAGGTCCCTGAAGTGATCGACTTCGATCCGTTCTTCTTTGCCGTCACGATCCCGGCCATCCTGTTCGCGGGCCTCTCGAAAGGCGGCTTCGGCGGCGGGGTGGCCTTCGCCGGTTCGGCGGTGATGGTCGTGATTCTGGGCCCGGCGGTGGCGCTGGGGGTGACGCTGCCGCTTCTGATGCTGATGGACGTGACCGCGCTCCGGCCCTACTGGCGGCGCTGGGGCGGGGGGGCGGCGCGGGTGCTGATCCTGGGGGCGGTGCCGGGCATTGCGCTGGCGGCGGCGGTGTTCCATCTGACCGACCCGGATGTCTTCCGGGTGCTGATCGGGCTGGTGGCGCTTGGCTTCGTGGGCTTTCAGCTGGCGGTCAGGATGAAGCTGATCCCGGCGCGGGAAAAGCCCTTCGGGCGGCCTGCCGGGGCGATTTCAGGTGCCGTGGCCGGGTTCACCAGCTTCGTCAGCCATGCCGGAGGGCCGCCGGTCGCCGTCTATCTGCTGTCGCAGCGGCTGGACAAGACCACGTTTCAGGCGACCACGGTGCTGGTCTTCTGGGCGATCAACCTGCTTAAATTCGGCCCCTATGCCTTTCTCGGCATCTTCACTCCCGACACTTGGTTGGCGGTGCTGCTGCTGGCGCCGGTCGCTATCCTGGGCGTCTGGCTGGGGGTGCGGGCGCACCGGCTGGTGCCGGAGCGCTGGTTCTTCGGCATCACCTATGTCGCGCTGACGCTGACCGGGGCGAAGCTTCTGTGGGACGGGCTGACCTGAGGCGCCGCGCCTAAAGCCCCTGGCCCGACGGCTCGTCCAGCGTCTCGAAGGACCCGCCGCTGGCGATCAGGCAGGTCAGGCCGTTGGCAAAGGTGCCGGTGACGGTCCAGGTGCCGGTCTGGGTATTGGCGAAGACCTCGACCACCGCATTGTTGGCGGCCAGCCCCATCGCCTGACGCGACTCGCCATAGCGGTCGCGCAGCTGGGACAGGATGCCCTCGCGCGGGCCGCACTGGCGCTGGGCCTGGGACTGAACTTGGGTTTGCGCCCCGGCCGGTACGGGCAGGGCAAGCACGGGCCAGACGACCAGTGCCGCCGCCAGTGCAAGTGCGGGGCGGCCGGACAGGGGACGGCAAAGGGGCAGGGGGGCGCGCATGGCGGGCTCCTTTCGCGGAAGCTGGGGCTGGGACGGACGGAAACACTAGCTTGCGCACAGGATTGCGTGAGCTTCGCCAAGGCCGCCCTAGCGGGGCGCGCGTTGCATTTTCTGCGGCGCGGCGCAAAAAGGGTTGCGCCTTCTGACTCTGCCGTGTTGGTTTGCGCAACAAAATGACTCCGGAGGAGAATCAATGGACCCGCGCGCCCGCCCCTTCCGTTCGGTGCTGTACATTCCCGGTTCCAAGGACCGCGCGCTTGACAAGGCGCGGGGCCTGCCGGTCGACGCGATCATCTTCGATCTCGAGGACGCCGTCGCGGTCGAGGAGAAGCCCGCGGCGCGGACGCTGCTGGCCGAGACGCTAAGGGCGGGCGGTTATGGCGGCCGGTTCAAGATCGTGCGGGTGAACGGCTTCGACACGCCCTGGGGCCGGGACGACGTCGCGGCCATTGCCGGAGCGGGGGCCGATGCGGTGCTGCTGCCGAAGGTCGAGACCACGGCCCAACTGGACGATCTGGCGGCCGCGATCCCGGATGTGCCGCTTTGGGCGATGATGGAGACGCCCAGGGGCATCCTGAACGCCGCCGCGCTGGCCGCGCATCCGCGGCTTGAAGGCTTCGTGATGGGCACCAACGACCTGGCCAAGGAGCTGGGCTGCCGGTTCCGGCCCGACCGGCTGGCGCTGACCGCGAGCCTGACCCATTGCCTGCTGGCCGCGCGCGCCCATGGCATCGTCGCGGTCGACGGGGTCTACAACGCCTTCAAGGACGAGGCCGGGCTGAAGGCCGAATGCGATCAGGGCCGCGATCTGGGCTTTGACGGCAAGACCCTGATCCATCCGGCGCAGGTGGCCATCGCCAATGCCGCCTTCGCGCCCACCGAGTCCGAGATCGACCTGGCCCGCCGCCAGATCGCCGCCTTCGAGGAGGCCGAGCGCGCCGGGCAGGGTGTCGCCGTGGTGGATGGCCGCATTGTCGAGAACCTGCATATCGTTACGGCCAGAGAGACGCTGGCCAAGGCGGCCGCGATTGCAGAACTGGAGGCGGTCTGATGTTTCTTCTTATCCTCGGCGTGGCTCTCTGGAGCTTTGCGCATCTCTTCAAGCGGCTCTTCCCGGGCGTCCGCGCGATGCTGGACGACAAGCTGGGCATGGCGTCGAAGGCGCTGTTCGCGGTGCCGCTGGTGGTGTCGGTCGTGCTGATGGTGATCGGCTACCAGTCCGCCGGGCTGCCGCAGCGCTTTGCCGGGCCGTCCTGGCTGATCCACGTGAACAACACGCTGATGCTGGGCGCGGTCGCGCTCTTCGGGGTCGGCAGCTCGAAAAGCCATGCGCGGCAATGGTTCCGCCACCCGATGCTGTACGGCTTCATCACCTGGGCGGTGGCGCATCTGCTGGTGAACTGGGACCTTGCCTCGATCGTCCTGTTCGGCGGGCTCTGCGCCTGGGCTGTGGCCGAGATCGTGCTGATCAACAAGACCGAGAAGGGTGTCACCCGCTATACCGGCGGCTCGCTGAAAGGCGACCTGCGGCTCGCGGGGATCGCGGTCGCGCTTTATGTCGTCATCATCCTTCTGCACATCTGGGCGGGCGTGATGCCGCTGCCGATGGCGTCGTGATGCAAGCCTACCGCCTGCTGACCGAGGAGGATACCCCGGCCTTCTGCCACAAGGTGACGGCGGCTCTGGCGCAGGGCTGGGCGCTTTACGGCTCGCCCGCCTATGCGCATGACCCTGCGACCGGCAAGATGCGCTGTGCCCAGGCGGTTGTGAAGGATGTCGAGGGCGAGTGCGCCCCCGACCTGAAACTGGGAGAACTCTGAGCCATGGCCAAGACCAATCCGGGCCGTTTCTTCGAGGATTACGCGGTGGGGCAGGTGATCGCCCATGCCGTGCCGCGCACCCTGTCGGGGGGCGAGCGCGCGCTGTATCACGCGCTGTATCCGGCGCGGCATGCGCTTTGTTCCTCGGATGCCTTCGCGGCCGCCTGCGGTCTGGGCGCGGCCCCGCTGGACGATCTGATCGCGTTCCATACGGTCTTCGGCAAGACGGTGCCCGATATCTCGCTGAACGCGGTGGCCAATCTGGGCTATGCCGAGGGGCGCTGGCACCGTCCCGTGCGGGCGGGCGATACGCTTCGGTCGCAATCCGAGGTGATCGGGCTCAAGCAGAACTCGAACGGCAAGTCGGGCGTGGTCTGGGTGCGGACCCGGGGGCTGAACCAGCGCGACGAGCTGGTGCTCGACTATGTGCGCTGGGTGATGGTGCGCAAGCGCGACCAGGGGGCCCCCGCGCCCGAAACGGTCGTGCCCGACCTCGCCAAGGCCGTGGCGGCAAGCGATCTGGTGGTGCCCGAGGGGCTCGATTTCACCGGCTACGATTTCATCCTGGCGGGCGAGCCGCACCGGATGGCCGATTACGAGATCGGCGAGGTGATCGACCATGTCGACGGCGTGACCGTCGAGGAGGCCGAGCACATGCAGGCCACCCGGCTCTGGCAGAACACCGCCAAGGTGCATTTCGACGCCACTTTCCGCGAAGATGGCCGGCGGCTGATCTATGGCGGTCATATCATCAGCCTGGCCCGCGCGCTGTCCTTCAACGGACTGGCCAATGCGCAGATGATCGTCGGGCTGAACGGCGGTGCCCATGCCAACCCGTGTTTCGCGGGCGATACGGTCCGCGCCTGGTCCGAGGTGCTGGACAAGGCCGAGACGTCGGCACCGGGCGTCGGCGCGATCCGGCTGCGGCTGGTGGCGGTCAAGGCGGGCGGCGTGCCCGGCGCGCTGCGCGGCGAGGAGGGCAAGTACCGGCCCGAGGTGCTGCTGGATCTCGATTACTGGGCGCTGATGCCGGTCTAGGGAAGAGGGCCGGTTCGTGCCAGGATGCGAGGGTCTTCGGGCCCTCGTTTTCATTTGCGCGGATGTTGCACAGGCTTGTTTCGATCGGAACCTCTGTCGGCAGCGCCGCGACGGCGGGCCTTGCGGCCTTGGGCTTCTCCACCGTCCTGAACGACCCGCTGCCCCGGGCGACCGAAGGGGCCTTGGCCCGACTGACCCGGATCGCCGACGGCATGGACCGGATCGTCGGCGATACGACCGACGCTGCGGCACGCGCGGCCATTGTGACCGAGGCGGCGCGGGTGGCGGCGCGGCCGCCGGACGACGCGACCGCCGTGGTCGCCCACGGAAGCTTCGGCATCTTCGATCTGCCCGTGCTCGAGACCCGGCAGGTCGAGGCCAGCGACAGCCGCGTCATCCTGCTGGCGGTTCTGCGGGGGGCTTGGGGGATGCCGATCCGGCCTTCGATGGAAAGGTTTTGCGGCTGGGGGCGGCAAGCTCCTCGGCTACGAAAGCGGGACCGACATCTGTCGGCTGCTGCTGGTGCGGCAGGTGCCAAGCGTCGGGTACCGCTTTCGCTGGCTTTGCCTGCCGGATCACAAGGAATAGATCTGAAACCGTGATCACGACCTGTCAAGCCGTGATCACAAACATCATTTTTTTCGCGGGTGCAGCGGAAAAACGTGCGCAATTCAGTGTTCACACCGTGACTCCGCCTCAAATTCCGGTATCACATCGCCCCACAGCAGACCCCCAGCACGAGAGGGACCCCATGGCTGACATCGAACGGGGAAACCGCCCGCTTTCCCCCCATCTTCAGATCTACCGCCCGCAGATCACGTCGGTGACGTCGATCTTTACCCGCGTGACCGGCAATGCGCTTATCGTCGGCGCGGTGCTGATCGTGTGGTGGCTGATCGCCGCCGGTGCCGGACCCGAAGCCTTCGCCCGCGCGGACTGGGTGCTGACCTCGTGGCTGGGCAATCTGGTGATGTTCGGCTCGCTCTGGGCGCTCTGGTATCATACGCTGGCAGGGATCCGTCACGTCATCTGGGACAACGGCTACGGGCTTGAACTCGAGACCGCCGAAAAGCTGGGCTGGATCGTCATTTTCGGGTCCGGTGTGCTGACCGTCCTGACCGTCCTCACCCTGTGGATCTTCTGAAGGAGGCCCGCGACATGCGCTATCTCACCGACCGAAAGCGTGCCGAAGGGCTAGGCGCGTCGAAGGCAGGCACCGAACACCACTGGTACATGAATGTCAGCGGCGTCGGTCTGACCCTTCTGATCCCGTTCTTCGTCTTCATCCTCGGGACCTCGCTGGGCGCGCCCTATGAAGAGGTCGTCGCCACCCTGTCGCAGCCGTTCCCTGCGGTGATCGTTGGTCTGACCATCGCGGCCGGCATGCTGCATTTCCGCCGCGGCGCGCAGATGATGATCGAGGACTACTGGGGCGGCATGACCCGCAAGGTCATGCTGTGGACCGTGATCTGCCTGAGCTACCTGGTGATAGCGGCGGGCCTTTACGCGATCGTCCGGATCGCGATCTGAAGCTAACGGAGAGCAGGGTTCATGGCCGCTTACGAATACGAGACGCATGACTATGACGTGGTGGTTGTGGGGGCTGGCGGCGCCGGTCTGCGCGCCACGCTGGGCATGGCCGAACAGGGCCTCCGCACCGCCTGCGTGACCAAGGTCTTCCCGACCCGGTCGCATACGGTGGCAGCCCAGGGCGGCATCGCCGCAAGCCTGGGCAACATGGGGCCCGACAACTGGCAATGGCACATGTACGACACCGTGAAGGGGTCGGACTGGCTGGGCGATACCGACGCGATGGAATACCTCGTCCGCGAGGCGCCCAAGGCGGTCTATGAACTGGAACATTACGGCGTGCCCTTCTCGCGCACCGAGGCGGGCAAGATCTATCAGCGTCCCTTCGGCGGCCATACGACCGAATTCGGCGAAGGCCCGCCGGTGCAGCGCACCTGTGCCGCGGCCGACCGCACCGGCCATGCGATCCTGCACACGCTGTACGGCCAGAGCCTCAAGGAAAAGGCCGAGTTCTTCATCGAATACTTCGCCATCGACCTTCTGATGTCCGAGGACGGGCAGTGCCAGGGGGTGCTGGCCTGGAAGCTCGATGACGGCACGCTGCATGTCTTTGCCGCCAAGATGGTGGTGCTGGCGACCGGCGGCTACGGGCGCGCCTATTTCTCGGCCACCTCGGCGCATACCTGCACCGGCGATGGCGGCGGCATGGTCGCGCGGGCCGGTCTGCCTTTGCAGGACATGGAGTTCGTGCAGTTCCACCCGACCGGCATCTACGGATCGGGCTGCCTGATCACCGAGGGCGCGCGCGGCGAGGGCGGCTATCTGACCAACGCGGAAGGCGAGCGGTTCATGGAACGCTACGCGCCGACCTACAAGGATCTGGCCTCGCGCGATGTCGTGTCGCGCTGCATGACCATCGAGATCCGCGAGGGCCGGGGTGTGGGCGCGAACAAGGACCATATCCACCTGAACCTCAGCCACCTGCCGCCCGAGACGCTCGCCGAGCGCCTGCCGGGCATTTCCGAAAGCGCCAAGATCTTCGCGGGCGTCGATGTCACCAAGGAGCCGATCCCGGTTCTGCCGACCGTGCATTACAACATGGGCGGCATTCCCACGAACTACTGGGGCGAGGTGCTGAACCCGGCCGAGGGAGATCCCGACCGCGTGGCGCCGGGCCTGATGGCGGTGGGCGAGGCGGGTTGCGCCTCGGTCCATGGCGCGAACCGGCTCGGGTCGAACTCGCTGATCGACCTCGTGGTCTTCGGCCGGGCGGCCGCGATCCGCGCGGGGCAGATCGTCGATCCCTCGACCGCGGTGCCGCTGCCGTCGAAGGCCGCGATCGACAAGGCGCTGGGCCGGATGGACGGGCTGCGTCACGCGAACGGCACGGTCACGACGGCCGAATTGCGGCTGGAAATGCAGAAGACGATGCAGGCCGATGCGGCCGTCTTCCGGACCGACAAGTCGCTGGCCGACGGTGTCGAGAAGATGACCGCGGTCGCGGGCAAGCTGGGCGACATCAAGGTGTCGGACCGGTCGATGATCTGGAACTCGGACCTGATGGAAACGCTGGAGCTGACCAACCTGATGCCGAACGCTCTCGCGACCGTCGTCGCGGCCGAGGCGCGCAAGGAAAGCCGCGGCGCCCATGCCCATGAGGACTATCCCGACCGCGACGATGCCAACTGGCGCAAGCACTCGCTGTCGCGCGTCGAGGGCGCGTCGGTCGATCTGACCTACCGGCCGGTGCATCTGGACCCGCTGACCCGCACCGAGGATGGCGGCATCGACCTGAAGAAGATCGCGCCCAAGGCGCGCGTCTACTGAGCCGGGGAATGGTCGGGCCGAGCCTTCCGCCGACGGTGCGGCCCGACGCGATCCGGCGTTCGGGGGCCAAGGCTCGGGCCCCCATGCCCCGTGTTGGCCGCCCTGCGCCCGTTGCCCGGCGCGGCGGTCCCCAGACCGAACGCCTGTGCGTCTAGCCAAGAAAGGTTGAACCCATGGTTGAACTCACGCTTCCCAAGAATTCGGTCGTGAAGACCGGCAAGACCTGGCCGAAGCCGCAGGGTGCCACCAATATCCGCACCTTCCGGATCTACCGCTGGGACCCGGATACCGGCGAGAACCCGCGGGTCGACACCTATTTCGTCGATCTCGACACCTGCGGCCCGATGATTCTCGACGCGCTGATCAAGATCAAGAACGAGATCGACCCGACCCTGACCTTCCGCCGGTCCTGCCGCGAAGGCATCTGCGGGTCCTGCGCGATGAATATCGACGGGGTCAACACGCTGGCCTGCACCCGTGGCATGGACGAGATCAAGGGCGACGTGAAGATCTACCCGCTGCCGCACATGCCTGTGGTCAAGGATCTGGTGCCGGACCTCACCCATTTCTATGCCCAGCACGCCAGCGTCATGCCCTGGCTCGAAACCAAGTCGAACACGCCTGCCAAGGAATGGCGGCAGTCGATCGAGGACCGCAAGAAGCTCGACGGGCTGTACGAGTGCATCATGTGCGCCAGCTGTTCGACCTCCTGCCCGTCCTACTGGTGGAACGGCGACAAGTATCTGGGCCCGGCAGCCCTTCTGCATGCCTATCGCTGGATCATCGACAGCCGCGACGAGGCCACTGGCGAGCGGCTGGATTCGCTGGAAGATCCGTTCAAGCTTTACCGCTGCCACACCATCATGAACTGCACCAAGACCTGTCCCAAGGGGCTGAACCCGGCCAAGGCCATCGCCTCGATCAAGAAGATGATGGTCGAGCGGACGGTCTGACGCGCGCCCGGTGCTGCGCGATGTCCTGATCTTCGGCACGGCGGCGGCAGGACTTCTTCTGATCCTGTCGCCGCCGATGCGGCGCTGGCGGTTCTGGCGGGCGATGGTGACGCCGCTTGCCTCGATCATCGGCTCGGGCTTTCTGGTGCTGGGGCCGATCCTGAACCAGAGCCTCGGCATCTGGTCCCCCGCCGCGATGGCGCTTCTGGCCCTGATCGCCTTCGGCTTCGGCGGCGCGATCCGCTACAGCATCGCCGCGGGCGCGCATGGCAGCCCGCCGGGTCGCCTCGGCGCCCTGGCCGAAACGGCGGCAGGCTGGACGCTGGCCTTTTCCTACGTCATCTCGGTCGCCTATTACCTGAATCTTCTGGGCGCCTTCGCGGTCCGCCTGACCCCCTTCGATACGCCGCTGGCCGCGCGGGCGGTGACCACGACGGTGTTCCTGCTGATCCTCACGACCGGCCTCACCAAAGGGTTCAAGGCGCTGGAGGGGCTTGAGAAATACGCGGTCAGCCTGAACCTCGCGGCGATCTGCGGGCTTCTGGTCGGGCTCGGGCTTTTCTTCGGCGAGACGGCCGCCACGACCGGCCCGGTGCTGACGCCCGCCAGCGTGAGCCCCTGGGCCGCGCTGACGCTGTTCTTCGGGCTGATCGTGACGGTTCAGGGCTTCGAGACCTCGCGCTATCTTGGCGCCGAATATGACGCCGATCTCAGGATCCGCTCGATGCGGGGCGCGCAATATGTCTCGACCGCGATCTATCTCGTCTATGTCACGCTCCTGGTGCTGTGCTTTGCGCCGGGCAAGGGCGCGCTCGACGACACCGCGATCATCGACATGACGTCGGCGGTTTCGCCGCTTCTGCCGCTGGTGCTGACGGTGGCGGCGCTGGCCGCGCAGTTCAGCGCCTCGGTCGCCGACACGACCGGCGCGGGCGGGCTGGTCGCGGAACGCTCGAAGGGCCTTATCGGCAACCGCGCGGCCTATGCGGTTCTGGTTGCGGCGGGCATCGGGCTGACCTGGACGGCGGATGTCTTCGCGATCATCTCCTATGCCTCGCGGGCCTTCGCGCTCTACTATGCGCTGGAAGCCGCGATCGCGGCGCTGGCCGCGCGCTCGGCGGGGCAGGGCGGCCGCGCTGTTGGCTTTGCCGCCCTGGGCGGGCTGGGGCTTGTCATCGCGGTGCTCGGCCGCCCGGTTGAATAAGGAGCCCCCGATGCCGACCGATCCTCTTCCCGAGCCCGCCGATGCCGCCGAGCGCCGGTCCGCCGCCCCTGTCGTCTGTTACCCGCCCGAAAGCCTGCCCGCGCCGCCCATGGCGCTATATGCGGCGCTAAGGGCCGGCATGACTCCGGTCGAACGGCTCGAGATCCCCGCCCGCGACGCCCGGGCCTTCCGCGTTCCGGCAGGCCATGTGCTGCGGATTTCCTGCATCGAGGGGCCTCAGGTCGGCGATCTGAACCTCTGGAACGCCCATGACCTGTCCGAGCGGTTCTATTCCGGCAAGACGCGCGCGCTGCACGGCACGCATGTCGGCACCGGGGACCGGCTCTGGTCGAGCTTCCCGCATCTGCGCCCGATGGCGACCGTCATCGCCGACAGCCTCGGCTGGTACGGTTTTGACGCAGATGGCGCGGGGGTCCATGACGTGATCGGCACCCGCTGCGATCCCTATACCAATGCCCGGCTTGGCGGCGCCCCCTTCCACCGTTGCTGCCATTCGAACCTGATCCGGGCGCTCGTCGCCGAAACCGGCCTCGCCCCGGCCGCGGCCGAACCCCTTGTCCATGACGTGCTGAACGTCTTCATGTGCACGGGCTTCACCCGCGACACCCACCGCTATTTCACCAAGGCCAGCCCGGTCCGCCCGGGCGACCATCTCGACCTCTTCGCCGAGATCGACCTGCTTTGTGCGCTCAGCGCCTGTCCCTGGGGCGATTGCACCGGCAACTCGACGGACCAAGCGCGCTGCCATCCGCTGGGCGCCGAGATCTTCGCCCCGGCCGCGGCTGTGCTTGATGGGGGCGCGCTCGGCGGCTGGACCCCGCCCACGCCTGCGCCCTACGACCGCTCGCATGGGCTCTGATCTTCTTCTTGGCCCAAATACCCAAGCCGCAACGCCCGCCGGTTGCCCCGACTCCGGGTCAGGAAAACGCGGCCTCCAGCGCGATCTCGACCATCTCGGCGAACCCTGTCTGGCGTTCCTCGGGCGAAAGCGCCGCCCCGGTCAGCAGATGGTCCGACACCGTCAACACCGCCAGCGCCCGCGCCCCGTGCCGTGCGGCCAGGATGTACAGCTCGGCCGCTTCCATCTCGACCGCCAGAACGCCGTGCCGGGTCAGCTCGGCGTTCAGGTCGGGACGCTCGTCATAGAAGACATCGGCCGAATAGATGCCGCCGACATGGGTCCGGGCGCCCTTGGCCAGCGCCGCCCCGTGCGCCGCCGCCAGCAGCCCGAAATCGGCGCAAGGGGCGAAATTCAGCTCGCGGAAAGTGCCGCGCGAGGGCGTCGAGAGGGTCGAGCTGGTCATCGCCAGCACGATGTCGCGCAGCGCGACCTGCTCCTGCATCGCGCCGGCCGATCCGATCCGGATCAGCGTCTTTGCGCCATGCTCGCGGATCAGCTCGTTGGCATAGATCGACAGCGAGGGCATCCCCATGCCGCTGCCATGGATCGTGACCCGGTGGCCGCGCCAGAACCCGGTAAAGCCCAGCATGCCGCGCACCCGGTTGATGCAGACCGGATCGTCCAGAAATGTCTTGGCCGCCCATTCCGCCCGCAGCGGGTCGCCGGGCAGCAGGACAGTCTCGGCGATCTCGCCGGGTTGCGCGCCGATATGAAGGCTCATGGGGGTCTCCTCAACCGCTGAGACCCCCGTTATAGCCGCTGGCTATTCGGCCGCCACCCGTTCGGGCGAGATCAGCCCGACCACGTCGAACATGATCCGGTTCAGTTCGAAATCCTTCGGCGTGTAGACCTTGGCCACGCCCATCGCGCGCAGTCGCCTTGCGTCCTCCTCGGGGATGATGCCGCCCACCACCACCGGAATATGGGTCAGATCGTGCTCTTTCATCAGCCGCATCAGGCTTTCCATCAGCGGAATATGGCTGCCCGACAGGATCGAGAGCCCGACGATGTCGACCCGCTCGGCCTTGGCCGCTTCCACGATTTCCGAAGGCGTGAGCCGGATGCCCTCGTAAGAGATGTCCATGCCGCAATCGCGGGCGCGCGCCGCGATCTGTTCGGCGCCGTTCGAATGGCCGTCGAGACCGGGCTTG
This sequence comes from Rhodovulum visakhapatnamense, assembly GCF_004365965.1. Classification (GTDB taxonomy): domain Bacteria; phylum Pseudomonadota; class Alphaproteobacteria; order Rhodobacterales; family Rhodobacteraceae; genus Rhodovulum; species Rhodovulum visakhapatnamense. Next base: position 31,074 of record NZ_SOEB01000019.1, on the reverse strand, counting down.
CCGACCAGAAACTTCGGCCGCCGCCCGAGCCGTCCGGCCAGCGCATCGACCTCGGCCCGGATCTCGTCGAGCCCCTCGGTGCGGTTCGAGGGGCTTTTCGAGACGCCCGTGGGGCCGCGATACTGGCCGAAGACCGCGCGCATCACGTCGCCCCATTCGCCGGTCGTGGCCCCCGCCCTGGCTGCGGCAATCGACGGCGGCATGATGTTCCGGCCCGTCGCAGCCGCCTCGCGGAGCGCGGCCAGCGCTGCCTCGACCGCCGCGCTGTCGCGGCTGTCGCGCCAGGCGGCCAGCCGGGCGATCTGGTCGGCCTCGACGCTGGGATCGACCACCATGATCGCATCCTCGCCCGAGGTCAGAGGCGAAGGCTCGCCCTCGGTCCAGCGGTTCACGCCGACCACCACCGTTGCGCCGGTCTCGACCCGGCCGATGCGGTCGGAATTGCTTTCGACGAGCCGCGATTTCATGTGCTCGATCGCGGCGACCGCGCCGCCCATCGCGTCGATCTGCGCCAGTTCCGCCCGGGCATTCCGCTTCAGCTCTTCCACTTTCGCGGTGACGGCGGGGTTGCCCTCGAAGAGGTCCTCGTATTCCAGAAGGTCCGTCTCGTAGGCCAGGATCTGTTGCATCCGGATCGACCATTGCTGGTCGAAGGGGCGCGGCAGACCCAGCGCCTCGTTCCAGGCCGGAAGCTGCACGGCGCGGGCGCGGGCGGTCTTCGACAGCGTCACCGCCAGCATCTCGATCAGGATGCGGTAGACGTTGTTTTCGGGCTGCTGCTCGGTCAGGCCGAGGCTGTTGACCTGCACCCCGTAGCGGAAGCGCCGGTGCTTGGGGTCCTCGACGCCGTATCGGTCCTGGCAGATCTCGTCCCAGAGCTCGACGAAGGCGCGCATCTTGCACATCTCGGTGACGAAGCGGATGCCCGCATTCACGAAGAACGAGATCCGTCCGACCATGCCCGGGAAGTCCTCGGGCGCCACCTTCCCGCGCAGATCGTCGAGCACCGCGGTCGCGGTCGCCAGCGCATAGGACAGCTCCTGTTCCGGCGTCGCGCCCGCTTCCTGCAGATGGTAGGAACAGACGTTCATCGGGTTCCATTTCGGCAGATGCTCAAGCGTATAGGCCGCGACATCGGTGATCATCCGAAGGCTGGGCTTCGGCGGGCAGATATAGGTGCCGCGGCTCAGATATTCCTTGATCAGGTCGTTCTGCACCGTGCCCTGCAGCTTGGACACATCGGCGCCCTGTTCCTCGGCCACGGCGATATAAAGCGCCAGCAGCCAGGGCGCGGGCGCGTTGATGGTCATCGAGGTGTTCATCTGTTCCAGCGGGATGCGGTCGAACAGCGTCCGCATGTCGCCCAGATGGTCGATCGGCACGCCGACCTTGCCGACCTCGCCGCGCGCCAGTTCGTGATCGCTGTCATAGCCGGTCTGGGTCGGCAGGTCGAAGGCCACGGACAGCCCGGTCTGTCCCTTGGCGAGGTTGGCGCGGTAAAGCGCGTTCGAGGCCGCGGCGGTCGAATGGCCCGCATAGGTGCGGAAGAGCCAGGGCCGATCGCGGACCGGAGTTTGAGTGTCGTTGGGCATACGGACCTCCCTGGGCTGGTGACTGACTGCCGTGACCGTAACAATGTTGCGATACAAATGCAGATAGAAGAAAGAATCTGTCGCTGTCAATTCGCCGCGGCGCGGCATCGACGTCAATCGCGGCTTTTGCCCCGTTTTCTCCCTTCAATGGCCCAGAATCGCGGCGACGGTGTGGCACACGTTGCGATGGTATGCGGCGTGATCCTGTATCCTTGCGGAGGCGCCAATGTCAGTTCGCAGCCCTTTCTCTCCTGTGCTTGCCGTGGCCGTCGCCGCATCTGTCGCGAGTCCCGCCTTCGCGCTCGACCGCCACGTCAGGATCGTCAACAACACCGGCTTCGCGCTGGTGGAATTCTACGGATCGAACACGGGCGCCAGTAGCTGGGAAGAGGATATCCTTGGGCCGGATATCCTCTATTCGGGCCAGTCGGTGATGATCAATTTCCATGACGGGTCCGGCTATTGCCTGTTCGACTTCCGCGCCGTCTTTGAGGATGGCGACGAACTGGTCGAACCGCGCGTGAATGTCTGCGAGATCGGCACCTTCACCTACAACTAGGCCGCCGCCCCCTTTCTCTTGGACATAAAGTTTCAAGATTGGCTCACCTCGGGTTGCAATGTTTCGCGGCGGACCGTATTTCCTCGGGAATAGCGCGACTCTGCGGCGCAGCATTTCTTGAGGAGGCAGCCATGGCCCTTGATCAGAATCCCGGGATCGCGCCCTATGAGGCGCCCGAGAAGGAACTTTACGAAATCGGCGAGATGCCCCCGCTGGGCTACGTTCCGCCGAAGATGTACGCTTGGGCGATCCGGCGCGACCGCCATGGCGAGCCCGACAAGTCGTTCCAGGTCGAGGTGGTCGAAACGCCCGCCATCGACAGCCACGAGGTGCTGGTCCTGGTGATGGCGGCGGGCGTCAACTACAACGGCATCTGGGCGGGCCTCGGCATCCCCGTCTCGCCCTTCGATGGCCACAAGGCGCCCTATCACATCGCGGGTTCGGACGCCTCGGGCATCGTCTGGGCGGTCGGCTCGGCGGTGAAGACCTGGAAAGTGGGCGACGAGGTCGTGATCCACTGCAACCAGGACGACGGCGACGACGAGGAATGCAATGGCGGCGATCCGATGTTCTCGCCCAGCCAGCGGATCTGGGGCTACGAGACCCCGGACGGGTCCTTTGCCCAGTTCACCCGTGTGCAGGCGCAGCAATTGCTGGAACGGCCGCGGCACCTGACCTGGGAGGAGTCGGCCTGTTACACGCTGACCCTGGCGACCGCCTACCGGATGCTGTTCGGTCACCATCCGCATGAACTGAAACCCGGCCAGAACGTGCTGGTCTGGGGCGCCTCGGGGGGGCTCGGGTCCTTCGCGATCCAGCTGATCAACACCGCGGGCGCCAATGCCATCGGCGTGATCTCGGAGGAGTCCAAGCGCGACTTCGTCATGGATCTGGGTGCCAAGGGCGTGATCAACCGCAAGGACTTCAAGTGCTGGGGCCAGCTGCCCAAGGTCAACACGCCCGAATACAAGGAGTGGTTCGGCGAGGTCCGCAAGTTCGGCAAGGCGATCTGGGACATCACCGGCAAGGGCGTCAATGTCGACATGGTGTTCGAGCATCCCGGCGAGGCGACCTTCCCGGTCTCGACCTTCGTGGTCAAGCGCGGCGGCATGGTGGTGATCTGCGCGGGCACCAGCGGCTTCAACCTGACCATGGATGCCCGCTATGTCTGGATGCACCAGAAGCGCATCCAGGGCAGCCACTTCGCCCATCTCAAGCAGGCGGCCGCGGCGAACCGGCTGATGGTGCAGCGCCGGATCGACCCCTGCATGTCCGAGGTCTTCCCTTGGAACGAGATCCCGCAGGCGCATCTGAAGATGCTCCGTAACGAGCACAAGCCGGGCAACATGGCGGTTCTGGTGCAGGCCCCCCGCACCGGTCTGCGGACTTTCGCCGACGTTCTGGACGCGGGTCCCGCCGCTTGATTCTACCCTAAGGGTGTGGTTTATTGGAGGACACACGCATAGCGTGTGTCCTTCGCGAATCCGCCGTCTGGATGCGAATCGCTTCTCCTCCGACTGGAAATCAAGAGCTTGCATTTTCGCCCCCTCCCCATTTCTGGGGAGGGAGAATTCGCGAATTTCGGCGTTTTTTGTCCTGTGCTAGACTTATGTTAACGTTTCATTAACCACTAGGACGGGACAACGATCATGAAGCACGAGTGGCTGATCGACATTCTTGGCGACCTCAAGAACTATGCGAGAAAGAATGGGTTGACCGCTCTGTCCGAGGAGCTCCTCACCTGCCAGGCTCTGGCAGCTGTCGAGATCTCGTCCCTCGAGGCAGGCCGTGCGCGGGCTCAGGTTGGGGAAAGAGCGTCGTCTGTGACGACGTGGGGCGATGCAGATTCATGTGATGCAAGGCGGCTTAGAATCGTTCCTCGACCGGCTGCAACGGGCAACGACGCTTGAGGACCTGTATCGTGCCACCGAAGACCTGCGCGACCGCTACGGCGTCTTCCACGTCGTCTACCACTGGGTAAACAGCGTCGGCGAACGCTACGGCGCCGGCACCTACTCGACCGAATGGGTCGACCGCTATCTCGACCGCGACTACCTGATGATCGATCCGGTGATCTTCGGCTGCTACAGCCGCTTCCATCCGGTCGACTGGAAAGAGCTCGACTGGTCCACCAAAGCCTCACGAGCCTTCCTCGAAGACGCCATCGCCCACGGACTTGGCAATCAGGGAGTGTCGATCCCGTTGCATGGACCCAAGGGGCAGTTCGCGCTCTTCACCGTGAACGACAGTTGTTCAGATGTATCCTGGGACATGTTCAAGCAACTCAATCTTCGCGACCTGATCCTGATCGCCCATGACTTCAACAAGAAGGCGCTGGAATTAGAACAAGCGGCCGATCCTGCCCCGCGGGCTGCCCTGTCCCCGCGCGAACTCAGCGCCATGACCCTTCTGGCCAAGGGCATGAGCCGGGCCCAGGCCGCGCAGGAACTGTCGATCTCCGAACACACGCTGCGGGTCTATGTCGAGACCGCCCGCCACAAGCTCGGAGCCCTGAACACGACCCATGCGGTGGCCCGCGCGCTGAGTGCCGGCCTGATCGTAGTCTAGGCTTAACTATCTGTTAGGAAAAGAAATATCCCCATGACGTGGCGTTAGAGGGCGCTTGGTTAGCGCGCTGGTAACCAAGCTCTCCGTAGCCTGAGCCCATCAAGTGATCGGCAGAGGGCTACCAAACATGCTGCGTTACATCTACGGTGTCGACCTTCACAAGTTCCCGCTTCTGCGCGACACCATGTTCAGGGACCGCGCGCTTCAGTTCCACGACCGTCTCGGCTGGGCTGTCAGCGTCAATGACAGGGGCGAAGAGCGCGACCAGTATGACGCTCTGAACCCGCTTTACGTGATCTGGGAGCAACCCGACGGACGCCATGGCGGATCGATGCGGTTCCTTCCCACGACCGGGCGGACGATGGTGAACGAACACTTCCTGCATGCGACCGGCGGCGCGCGCATCGAAAGCCCGCTGATCTGGGAATGCACGCGCTTCTGTCTGGCCCCCGATGCCGACCGCGAGGTTTCGGCCGGGCTGGTGCTGGGCGCGGGCGAGGTGATGGCCCAGTTCGCGGTCGAGCATTTCGTCGCTGTCTTCGACCCGCGGATGGAACGGATCTACCGGCTGATGGGCGTCGAACCCAACGTGATCGGCACTTCGGGCCAGGGGCGCGACCGCATCGGCGTGGGCCTGTGGGAAATGCAGGAGGCCGCCTGGCCCCGCACCCTGGCGCGCCTCGGCATCGGGCGCGAGACCTCGCTGGACTGGTTCCGCGCCTCGTTCTCGGCGCCGACCCCGGTGCAACGGGAACTCGCCGTCGCCTGAACGCGCTGGCACCGGACGGGCGCGGCCTGTAGGCTGCGCCCATGACCGTGCCCGCGCTGCGCTTTTCCGAGGACCAGGCCGAAGCCCATGACCGCGTGGCAGGGATGCTGCGCGGCTTTGGCGTCGATCTCGATGACGCAACCCTCTGCGCCCGGAGCGAGGGCAAGACCGGCGTTCTGGCGGTCACCGGCAAGGCCGGATCGGGCAAGACGCTGCTGCTGGCGGAACTGGTGCGCGCCGCGGTCGAGGCGGGGGTCGAGATCGTCTCGGGCGATTATGAGGGCAAGCGCCGCAAGGACCGCCGGACGCTGGCGGTTCTGGCGCCGACCAACAAGGCCGCCAGCGTGCTGCGCCAGCGCGGCGTACCCGCGACCACGATCCACCGCATCATTTATACGCCCGTCTACGACCCCGAATACGAGAAGATCGCCGAATGGCTGACCGGCGAGGGCGACCGCCCCGAGATCGAGGGGCTGACCGAAGCCGCGCTCGACCGGGCGCAGGCCTTCTATGCCGCGGTGCCCTCGGTGCCGGGGGCGCTGGCGGCGGCGGGGCTCAAGGGCAGCGATTTCATCAAGGGCTGGAAGCGGCGCGAAGACCCGCTTGACATCGGGTTCGTCGACGAGGCCTCGATGCTCGACGAACGCCAGTTCGACGACCTGCGCGAACTTTTCCCCGCGCTCGTCCTCTTCGGTGATCCGGCGCAGCTTGCGCCGGTCAACCAGTCGGGCAAGATGGTGTTCGACCGTCTGGCCGGGCCGCAGACGCTGGAACTGCAGCGCATCCACCGCCAGCAGGACGACAACCCGATCCTCGATCTGGCCCATGCGCTGGCCGACCCCGAGGTCGATTTCGAGCGGTTCGAGCGGATGGTCGAACAGGCCGCCGCCCGTGACCCCCGGGTCGAGCTGGCGCCCCGCGTCGATTCCGACCTGATGGCGCGCTCGCCGGTGCTGGTCTGGCGCAATGCCACCCGCATCCGGCTGATCAACGCCTTCCGCCAGGCTCAGGGCGCGCCCGAGGACGCGCTTTTGCCGGGCGAGCCGCTGATCTGCGACGGGATCGAACTGCCGCTGAAGCACCGCAAGAAACGGATCGACCTCGAGGCGCGCGGGCTGATCAAGGGCGCGCAGGTGATCTATGTGGGGCCGGGGCGAAAGCCGGGCTTTTCGATCATGCATGTGGTCGGCGCCGAGGACCCGCGGCTGTCGGTGGCCTCGATCGTCAAGATCGAGCTGCCGGACGAGGAGGAACCCTTCATCCCCTATGCCGCCACCATGGGCGCGGCCTTCCTGCACGGGGCGGCGGTGACGATCCACAAGGCGCAGGGCTCGCAATGGCCCGCGGTGCAGGTCTTTGCCCCCGATCTTTACGCGGCCGCCCGGGCGGGTCGGGTCGAGGCGGGCCAGCCGCTCTGGAAGCGGCTGGCCTATGTCGCGATCACCCGCGCCGAAGAGCGCCTGCTTTGGGTCACGCGCTACCGGCTTGCGCGGCCGACCCGGGCGCTGACCGCCGACGATCTGGTGGCCGCGCCCGCCCCCCTGACCCTGACCGCCGAGGAGGCGCGCCCATGACCGCAAGGACGATCCTGATCACCGGCGCCAGCAGCGGCATCGGCCGCGCCACGGCCGAGCTGTTTCTGGACCATGGCTGGCGGGTCGGGCTGCTGGCCCGCCGCGCCGATCTGCTGGATCAGATCGCGGCGGGACACGAGGGTGCGCTGGCGTTGCCTGCCGACGTGACCGATGCCGGGGAGGTCGAGACCGCCTTCGACGCCTTCATGGTCTGGGCCGGGCGGCTGGACGTGCTGTTCAACAATGCCGGCACCTTCGGCCCCTCGGGTTCGATCGACGACATCGATCCGGCTGCCTGGGCGCAGGTGCTGGCCGTCAATGTCGGCGGCATGTTCCTGGCCGCGCGCGCGGCCTTCGCGCGGATGCGGGCGCAGGACCCGCAGGGCGGGCGGATCGTCAATAACGGCTCGCTCTCGGCCCATGTCCCGCGCGAGGGCTCGGTCTGCTACACCACCACCAAACATGCGGTGACCGGGCTGACCAAGACGCTCAGCCTCGACGGGCGGCCTTTCGGGATCGCCTGCGGGCAGATCGACATCGGCAATGCCCGCACCGCGCTGGTCGAGGATCTGACCGACCGCGCGCGGGCCGAAGGACGGCCGGTGCAGCCCACGATGGATGTCGCCCATGCCGCGCGCTCGGTCCTGCACATGGCCGACCTGCCGCCCGAGGCCAATGTTCAGTTCATGACGGTGATGGCGACGACGATGCCCTATATCGGGCGCGGCTGATCAGCTTTTCATCATCCGGAACGCGGCCGAGGCGCCCCAGCCCGCGGCGATGGCGATGCCGAGCGACAGGATCGCATAGGCCAGCGGATGCTCGTGGGCCAGCAGGTAAGTCCAGCGTTCCAGCCCGACCTTGTGCACGCCGATGGTGGTCTCGAAGGCGTCCACCACGTCACCGCCCCGGGTCAGGAAGATCCGGGTGGCATAGTCGCCCTCGGTCAGGTTCGAGGGCAGCGCGATCGAGGTGCGGAACAGGGTCTGTTCGTCCAGCTCGACCGCGCCGGGCAGTTCCTGATAAAGCCCGGTCTCGGACCGGATGCGGATCAGCGCGTCGATGAAGCTTTGCGCCTCGGGGGCCTCTTCGGTGACACCCACCGACCGGATCGCGCGCGGGATCGACACCTTGTGGCGCAGGTCCTCGGTCTGGGACAGCGCCTGATCCAGCGGCGCGGTCGTCGCCACTGCATAGAAGCTGGGTGCTGCCGCGATCCGGACGGATTCGGTATTGACCCAGATCCCGACGCGACGGTCCTTCTTGCGCACGGTGGCGGGGGCCGAGGGCCCGGCGACGGTGACCACCACCTCGAGCGGGGGGCCTGCGGGGGCGGGGGCGTCGCGCTTGACCGCGCCGAAGATCAGGATCTCGGAGCCCGCGAAATTGGTGGTGATCGACACCCGGGTCTGGCTGAGACCGGCCACCACCTGCTCGGCCCGGGCGGGCAGGGCGGCCAGCAACAGCACGACGATCAGACGCCAGGCCATCAGCGCACCCTTTCGGCAATCGAATAAAGCTCGGCCGGTTCGATCAGCAGATCGAGCGCCAGCTTGCCGCAGACCGCGAGCACCAGGATCGCGAGCCAGATGCGCAACTGTTCGGCCTTCATCCTCAGCCCGATTCCGGTGCCGATCTGGGCCCCGACGACGCCCCCGATCAGCAACAGCAGCGCCAGCCCCAGATCGACGGTGTGGTTGGTTGTGGCATGCAGGATCGTCGTAAAACCGCTGACGAAGATGATCTGGAACAGCGAGGTGCCGATCACCACCTTGGTCGGCATGCCCAGCAGGTAGATCATCGCAGGCACCATGATGAACCCGCCGCCGACCCCCATGATCGCGGACAGCACACCCACGAAGGCGCCCGCGATCAGCGGCGGGATCGCCGAGAGATACAGCCCCGAGGTGCGGAACTTCATCTTGAAGGGCAGGGCGTCGAACCAGGTCCGCTGCTTGCGCTTGCGCACGACGCCCTTGCGGGTGCGGTTGATGGCGGCCAGGCTTTCGACGAACATCAAGGCGCCGATCACGCCCAGAAAGACCACGTAGCACAGCTTGACCAGCAGATCGACCTGGCCGATGCCGCGCATCAGGTTAAAGATCCAGACCCCCAGCACCGCGCCGCACATGCCGCCCGCCAGCAGCACCGTTCCCATGCGCAGATCGACGGTCTTGCGCCGGAAATGCGCCAGCACGCCCGAGATCGACGAGGCGACGATCTGCGCCGCCTGGGTCGCAACCGCGACCGCCGGGGGGATGCCGATGAAGAACAGCAGCGGCGTCAGCAGGAACCCCCCGCCGACGCCGAACATCCCCGACAGGATGCCGACGATCCCGCCCAGGCCCAGAAGGACGAAGGCGTTCACGGAAACCTCGGCGATGGGTAGGTAGATCTGCATGACCGGTCCCTAAAGCGCCTCTCCCGGTCCTGGCAAGGATGCGCAGCCCGGCGGGGTCAGATTTTACCGCTCTTTCACATAGGGCTCGCCCCCGGCACGGGGAGGGATCGCCCGCCCGACAAAGCCCGCAAGGATCACCACGGTCAGGATATAGGGCAGCGCATCCATCACCTGCACCGGCAGGCCGACCCCGCCAAGCTCGATATTCTGATAGCGCAGGGCCACGGCCTGCAGCAGCCCGAAAAGAAGCGTCGCGCCCAGTGCCTGCCACGGCCGCCATTTCGCAAAGATCAGGGCTGCCAGCGCGATATAACCCCGCCCGGCGGTCATGTCCCTGGAAAAGCCCGCCTGCAGCGCGGTCGCCAGATAGGCCCCCGCCAGCCCGCAGAGAAGCCCGCAGATCGCCACCGCCGCATAGCGCGTGGCCTGGACCGAGACGCCTGCCGTATCGACCGCCTCGGGGTTTTCGCCGACCGCGCGCAGCCGCAGCCCGAAGCGCGTCCGGTACAGCACCCACCAGCTGGCCGGAACCAGCAGGGCTGCGACATAGACCAGCAGCGTATGGCCCGAGATCAGCTCGGCATAGACCGGGCCCAGCACCGGAACCGGGCGCAGCGTCTCGGCGAAGGGCAGGGCAATGGCCTCGAACCGCGCGCCGCCCAGCAGCGAGGGCGTGCGCCCGCCCTGATGAAACCAGTCCTGGGCCAGCACCACCGTCAGCCCCGCCGCCAGAAAGTTGATGGCGACCCCCGAAATCAGCTGATTGCCCCGGAAGGTGATGGCCGAAAGCCCGTGCAGCCCGGCCAGAGCCATGGACCCGCCGATCCCGGCCAGCAAGCCCAGCCAGACCGAGCCGGTCACCGCCGCGGTCGCGGCCGAACAGAAGGCCGCGGCCAGCATCTTGCCCTCGAGCCCGATGTCGTAGATGCCCGAGCGTTCGGAAAAGAGCCCTGCGAGGCAGGCCAGCAACAGCGGCGTGGCCAGCCGGACGGTGGAATCGAGCACCTGCAGCAGCGTCGGAAAATCCATCACGCGCGCCCTTTCCGGAGCGAAAGGAACAGCCGCTCCAGCGGCATCCGCACCATGTTGTCGAGCGCGCCGGTAAACAGGATCACCAGTGCCTGGATCACCACGATCAGCTCGCGCGGGATGTCGGTCCAAAGCGCCAGTTCGGCCCCGCCCTGGTAAAGAAAGCCGAAGAGGATGGCGGCGAGAAAGACGCCCGCGGGGTGGTTGCGCCCCATCAGCGCGACGGCGATGCCGATGAAGCCCGCCCCCTCGACCGAGTTCAGCACCAGCCGCTCGGCCTCGCCCATCACGGTATTGACGGCCATCAGCCCGGCCAGCGCGCCCGAGATCAGCATCGCCCACATCACCGTGCGCACGGGCCGGATACCGGCATAGATCGCGGCCGGTTCGGAATGGCCGAGCGCGCGGATTTCATAGCCAAGGCGGCTTCGCCAGATCAGCATCCAGACCGCGACACAGGCCGCCAGCGCCAGCAGAAAGCTGATATTGGCGGGCACGGCTTTCGAGAAGGCGATGCCAAGGGGGGCCAGCAGGTCATGCAGCGTGGGCAGATGGGTGCCGTCTGCGAACCGCGCGGTCGAGGGGTCCATCGATCCCGTCGGGCGCAGCACGTTGACCAGCAGATAGTTCAGCAGCGAGGCCGCGATGAAGTTGAACATGATCGTGGTGATGACGATATGGCTGCCGCGCCTGGCCTGGAGCCAGGCCGGAATGGCGGCCCAGGCGGCGCCGAACAGTGCTGCGCCAAGGGCGGCCACCGGCAGTGCCAGCGCCCAATGCGGCCAGGGCAGCGCAAGGCAGACCAGCGCCACGCCCAGCCCGCCCAGCGTCGCCTGCCCCTCGCCGCCGATATTGAACAGCCGCGCATGGAAGGCCACCGCGACCGCAAGCCCGGTGAAGATGAAATTGGTCGCGTAGTAAAGCGTGTAGCCCCAGGCATAGGTCGAGCCGAGCGCGCCGGTGACCATCATCTTGACGGCCGCGACGGGGTCCTCGCCTATCCCGAGGATCACCAGCGCCGACAGCAGCGCCGCCACGATGAGGCTGATCAGCGGAATGAGGACCAGATCGGCCCATTTCGGCATCTGGCTCATCTCAGGCGGCCTTTCCCTTCATTCCGGCCATCATCAGGCCCAGTTCGGTCTCGTCGGTGTCCGAGGCCAGCCGCTCGCCCATGATCCGCCCGCCGCACATGACCGCGATCCGGTCCGAAAGGCCCAGGATCTCGTCCAGCTCGACGCTGACCAGCAGCACCGCCTTGCCCGCGTCGCGCAACTCGAGGATGCGGCGGTGGATGAACTCGATGGCGCCGATATCGACGCCGCGGGTCGGCTGACCGACCAGCAACAGATCGGGATTGCGTTCGATTTCGCGCGCTAGCACCAGCTTTTGCTGGTTCCCGCCGGAAAAGCTTTGTGCTGCCAGATCGGGATTGGGCGGGCGCACGTCGAACCGCGCCATCTGGTCCCCGGCACGGCTGCGGATGCGGGCATTGTCCATCAGGCCCGGCGCGCTCTGCAGAGCGGGGTCGGAGTGATAGCCGAAGACCGAATCCTCCCAGGCATGGAAGGGCATGATCAGCCCCTCGCGCTGCCGGTCCTCGGGCACATGGGCGATGCCTGCCGCGCGGCGCGACCGCCCGTCGCAGCCTGGCCCCGACAGGTCAAGCTCCTTGCCGTCGATCCGGACATGGCCGGTCGCGGGCCGCATGCCGCCCAGCACCTCCAGAAGATGCGACTGGCCGTTTCCGGCCACCCCGGCAATACCGAGGATCTCGCCTGCCCGGACGCTCAGCGACACGTCGGACAGCCGGGCGATGCCCTGCGCATCGGTGACGCAGAGCTTTTCGATCTCCAGCACCCTGCGGCCCGGCCGTGCCGGAGACTTGTCTATTCGCAACAAGACCTTTCGCCCGACCATCAGCTCGGCCAGCTCGGCGGGGCTGGTGTCGGCGGTCCGCAAGGTGGCGGTCATCTCCCCGCGCCGCATGACAGAAACCGTATCGGTCGCGGCCATGATCTCGCGCAGCTTGTGGGTGATGAGGATGATTGTCTTGCCCTGAGACTTGAGGTTTTCCAATATCCGGAACAGGTGATCGGCCTCGGCGGGCGTCAGCACTCCGGTCGGTTCGTCGAGGATCAGGATATCCGCCTGCCGATACAGCGCCTTCAGGATCTCGACCCGCTGGCGCATGCCGACCCCCAGATCCTCGATCCGCGCGTCGGGGTCGACCTCAAGCTCGTAGTCGGCCGCCAGCTGGCGCAGTGTGCCGCGCGCCTTGGCCAGCGAGGGTTTCAGAAGTGCCCCGTCCTCGGTGCCCAGGATCACGTTTTCCAGCACGGTGAAGGGCTCGACCAGCTTGAAATGCTGGAACACCATGCCGATGCCCGCGCGGATCGCGTCCTGGCTGTCGCCGATCTGGACCGGGCGCCCGCCGATCAGGATCTCGCCGGCATCGGCCTTGTAGAAGCCGTAAAGGATCGACATCAGCGTCGACTTACCCGCGCCGTTCTCGCCGACGATGCCGTGGATCGTGCCGCGCCGCACCACAAGCGAAATGTCGCGGTTCGCCCGGACCGGCCCGAACGCCTTGGAAATGCACCGCAATTCTATGGCCGGGGCCGATGATGTGCCGGTCCCGGCGTCCGCCGCCATGCCGGTCACTTCACCGGGCAGGTATTGTCGGACATGTAGTCATGCACCTCGATCTCGCCCGAAATGATCCTGGCCTTGGCGGCTTCGACCGCGTCGATCATGTCCGGCGTCACCAGATCCTTGTTGTTGTCGTCCATCGCATAGCCGACGCCGTCCTCGGCCAGCCCCAGCCGGAACATGCCGGTTTCCAGCGCGTCGCCCGCCTTGAACGCGCTGTAGACGGCGACATCGACGCCCTTGACCATCGAGGTCAGAACCTGCCCCGGATGCAGGTGGTTCTGGTTGCTGTCGACCCCGATCGACAGGATCCCCTCATCGGCCGCGGCCTGCAGCACCCCAAGCCCGGTGGTGCCCGCAGCGGCAAAGATCACGTCGGCCCCCTGGCCGATCTGGGCCCGGGCCAGTTCGCTGCCCTTGACCGGATCGGCCCAGGCCTCGGCGGTGGTGCCGGTCATGTTCTGCAGAACCGTCGTCTCGGGGTCGACCGCCTTCGCGCCCTGGGCATAGCCGCAGGCGAATTTCCGAATCAGCGGGATGTCCATGCCGCCGACGAACCCCACGGTGTTCGATTTTGACGCCATGGCGGCCATCATTCCAACGAGATAGCTGCCCTCATGTTCGGAAAAGACAATCGAGCGCACGTTGGGCGCATCGACCAGATCGTCGATGATCTCGAATTTCGTGTCGGGATAATCGGCCGCGACCTCTTCCAGAACCGACTTGAAGGCAAAGCCGGTCATCGCGATCGGGTTCAGCCCGGCCTCGGCAAAGCGGCGCAGCGCCTGTTCGCGCTGGGCTTCGGATTGCAGTTCGATCTCGCGATAGGTGCCGCCGGTTTCCGCCTTCCAGCGTTCCGCGCCGGTAAACGCCGCCTCGTTGAAGGATTTGTCGTACTTGCCGCCAAGATCGTAGATCAGGGCCGGGTCGGCCAGCGCGGTGCCTCCGGCCAGCGCCAGAACGGCCGCGGCGCCCAGAACCTTCTGCGTGTTCGTCATCCAGATTTCTCCCGGTTGGTTGGCCGGCCTCGGGGGCGATCCTGCGCGCCCGGGGAGGCCGTTTGCCCGCCCCGATTAAGGCCGTCCGCCGGGGCGAGCGTCAACCGGATTTTAGGACTTGGCCGACAGGGCCTTGCGCATCACCAAAGCGTCGATGCGGCGGCCGTCGGGCGTACCGTAATAGCGCGGCCGCCGCCCGGCCAGCACAAACCCCGCGCCCGTGTAAAGCGCGCAGGCCGCCGCATTGTCGACCGCGACCTCCAGAAAGGCTTCCTGCGCGCCGCGGGCGCGCGCTTCGGCCTCGAACGCGTCCAGCCTAGCGCGGCCGAGGCCCGTCCGTCGGCATTCGGGGGCGACCGCAATGGTCAGAAGCTCGGCCTCGCCGACAGCGACGCGGCCCATGGAGAACCCTCGCGCGTCGCCGCAGAGAAAGGTCCCCGGCGTGGCCAGCAGGTCGTCGAACTCGGACGCGTTCCAGGGACGGGGCGTCGTGAAGCACCGCGCATGCAGATCGGCAAGCGCTCCGGAACTCAGGGCCCGGCTTGCATCGGGCATCACGGCAGGATCAACGGCGGCGGATCGGCGGGCGGCGCGGCATCGGCGGGACGGACGTAAAGCGGCGCCGGACGCATCGGCAGCGCACCGGTCGCGAGAATTTCGGCGGCCGCGCGGGCGATCCGGGGGGCGATCTCGGCGGGCGCGGCCTCGGTCCAGCCGATGCCGAGTGCGGTGCCGATCTGCCGGGCGGCAAAGCCCGTGACATGACGGGCGCCCGCGGCGTCCAGCGTCGCCGCCTCGCCGGGGGTGTCGGGCGCGATCATCCGGGCCGCACCCGGCACGCCGCCGGATCGCGGCTGAACATAGGCCAATCCGCGCGGCGCCTCGAGGCTCAGCAGATCGGGGGCCGGGTCGGGTTGGGTGCGGCGCAGCACCTCGAACATCGAGACGCCCACGGCCGGTACGCCCGAGGCCAGCGCCAGCCCCCGCGCTGCGGCGACCGATACGCGGATGCCGGTGAAATTGCCCGGGCCGACACCGACGCCGATGCCGCCCAGATCGGACCAGCCCAGCCCGGCCTCGGCCAGCATCTCGCCCAGAAGCGGCATCAGCGCCTCAGCCTGACCGCGCGCCATGTCCCGGTGCCGGGACAGCACGACACCACCGTCCCGCAGCAGCGCTGCGGCACAATAGGGACCTGAGGTGTCGAACCCGAGGATCGGTGCGAGGGCGCGGCCCATCACATCGCGTCGGCGACCGGACGGACCTCGGTGACCTCGGGGATGTAGTGCCGCAGCAGGTTCTCGATGCCCATCTTGAGGGTCAGGGTCGAGGACGGGCAGCCCGCGCAAGCGCCCTGCATGTGCAGATAGACAACGCCCCGGTCGAAGCCGTGGAAGGTGATGTCGCCGCCATCCTGGGCCACGGCCGGACGTACGCGCGTATCGAGCAACTGCTTGATCTGCCGCACGATATCGCCATCGGGGCCGTCATGTTCGGCGTGACCCGCCTCGGCGTTCTCGCCGGTCATGACCGGCTGGCCGGACTGGAAATGTTCCATGATCGCGCCGAGGATCGCGGGCTTGATATGATCCCAGTCAACCGTCTCGGCCTTGGTCACGGTCACGAAATCGGTGCCGAAAAAGACCCCGCGCACGCCCTCGACGCCGAAGATCCGTGCCGCAAGCGGCGAGGTTCCGGAGGTCTCGGCCGAGGGAAAGTCCGCCGTTCCCGCCTCCAGCACCGCCTGGCCGGGCAGGAACTTCAGCGTGGCGGGGTTCGGAGTGGATTCGGTCTGGATAAACATGTGCCTATTCCTTAGCTTTGCGCTCGGATATGCGCTCGACAGGCCGATTTGTCAACTTTTGCGGAACTTCGGGCCGCTTCGCGCGGCCTCTGGAGCGCCTCGGAGGGGGGCCTAGCACACCGCTTCCAGCCGTTCCTTCGACAGCCCGCCGGGCACGATCGTCACCGGGATCGGCAGGCTTCCCGCCCCGCGGGTCAGCTGGGTGACAAGCGGCCCCGGCCCCTTGCTGTCGGTGCCCGCGCCCAGGACCAGAACGCCGATCTCGGAATCCTCCCGGATCTGCGCCAGGATCTCGGGCACTGCCTCGCCCTCGCGGATCACCAGTTCGGGGTCGATCCCCTGCCGGTCGCGCATCCATTTGGCGAAGACCTCGAAATGCGCCTCGATCCGTTCGCGGGCCTCTTCGCGCATCAGATCGCCGACGCCGATCCAGTGGTTGAACTCCTCGGGCGCGATCACCGACAGGATCTGAACCCCGCCGCCCGTCTTCGCGGCCCGGAGCGCGGCAAAGCGCATCGCGTTCAGACATTCGCGGCTGTCGTCCAGCACCACCAGAAACTTGCGCATCGGGGCCTCCTCCGGGAACCGCGCCTCAGCATGACCGACCGGCCGCGCGCTGGCAACTCCCCCCTCCTGCCGCAGGCCCGTCCACGGAGGGCGGGCCTGACCTGCTGATTTCTTCTTGGCTCAAATACCCATAGCGAAACCGCGCAGATGCGCGCTCCCACAGGGGCAGGGCTCAGGCGGCCGAATGCGCCCAGTCCCAATACAACTCGCGCACCTTCGCGGTCAGAGGCCCGTGCTCGTACTGCACATCATCGAAGGCCTTGACCGGCGTCACCTTCATCATGTTGCCCGACAGGAACACCTCGTCCGCCTGGCGCACATCCTCGAAGCTCAGCACCGTTTCATGCACGGTGTAGCCCGCCGCCGTCAGGTTCGAGATATGCCGCTTGCGGGTCAGCCCGGCGAGGAAGGTGCCGTTGGCGATGGGCGTGAAGAATTCGCCATCCTTGACGATGAAGACATTCGCGGTGGCGGTCTCGGCGACATTGCCCAGCGCATCCGCGACCAGCGCATTGCCAAACCCCTTGGCCCGCGCCTCGGCCAGCATCCGCGCGTTGTTGGGATACAGGCAGCCCGCCTTGGCATTGACCACGGCACAATCCAGCGTCGGGCGGCGGAAGCGCGTCGTCGTCATCGTCGTGGCGCTGCCCGGTGCGGCCATCGGGATTTCCTCGAGGCAGATCGCAAAGCCGGTGGCGCCTGGCTTCGGCGCGACCCCCAGCGAGTCGCCCTCAAGCGCCCAGTACATCGGCCGGATATAGACGGCGGCATCGGCAGGGTAGGTCTTCAGTCCTTCCCAAACGATCTCGGCCATCTCGCCGCCGCCGATGGTGGGGGTGATCATCAGCGCTTCGGCCGACCGGTTGATCCGGTCGCAATGGGCCTGAAGATCGGGGGCGATGCCCTCGAAATAGCGGGCTCCGTCGAAGACCGTGGTGCCCAGCCAGGACCCGTGATCGGCGGCGCACATCACCGGAATGTCGCCCCGGTGCCAGGTCCCTTTGTAATACGTGCGAATATTCGTGCCTGTGGCCATGGCGTACCTCTTCGGAAATTCGTCGCGCACCCTAGACCCGGGCTGCCGGAGCGTCCAGACCGCAGAGCATCGCCACCATCCGGCCAGGCGCGCGCCGGCCATAAAAAGACGCGCCCCCGGCGGGGCGGCCGGGGGCGGATCGGGTCTCGCAGTCCGCGGGCACTGGCGCAACGGGCGGATGCGCCGGACTTGGGGATGACGAGGCGGCCCCCGGATAAACGGTACCGTAGCGGAACCCGACCGCCCAACCCTGTGCGGCGAGCGATTCCATTTTGTGTCAGGCCCGTTTCCGTTTTGTGAATTCGCCTATGGGGACCGGATCGGCCAGGCAGGTGGCCTCGCTGACCCGGTGACCGGCCGCGCCGTCGATCGGGAGGCCGACGGCCAGCACCCGGGCCGGCGTGACGCTAAGGCCCTTGCTGCCGGGATAGAGGGGCGTGGTGTGAAGAAAGCCCGGTATTGCCCGGCGTCAGGGGCGCGCCAAGCCTGGCCCCGGCGTTCAGGCCGATATGGTGGTGATCGCCGCGAGCGGAACCAAACGCAGAGCCGGACCCGTAGCGCTCTTGCAGCTCGAACCTAGGCAGGCCCGAACAGAAGGTAATGCCAAGGTCCAGATCGGCCACCTTCAAATGGACATGGCCGATGCGAGCTTCTGCGACATGGGGCACCTTCGATAGAGAAGACAACACCCCGTCAGTCGCACATGCCGCGTGGAAACCCGCGCGGCATTGCGTTTTTGCAGTGTCTCAGGCGCCGACCATGCCGACGATCTGATAGGCGCGCCGCACGATGGGCTCGGCGATGGCGTTGGCCTGCTCGGCGCCATGGGCGAGGATGCGGTCGATTTCGGCCGGGTCCTGCATCAACCGGCTCATCTCGGTCGAGATCGGCGACAGCCGGTCCACCGCCAGATCGGCCAGCGCGGGCTTGAAGGTGCCGAACGGCTGTCCGGCATACTCGGCCACGACCTCGGCCGCAGTCTTGCCGGAAAGGGCTGCATAGATGTTGACGAGGTTGCGGGCCTCGGGCCGGCCGTCCAGCCCTTCGAGGGTTTCGGGCAGGGGTTCGGGGTCGGTCTTGGCCTTCTTGATCTTCTTGGCGATGGCATCGGCATCGTCGGTCAGGTTGATCCGGCTCATGTCCGAGGGGTCGGATTTCGACATCTTCTTGGTGCCGTCGCG
Source organism: Rhodovulum visakhapatnamense (assembly GCF_004365965.1). Taxonomy (GTDB): domain Bacteria; phylum Pseudomonadota; class Alphaproteobacteria; order Rhodobacterales; family Rhodobacteraceae; genus Rhodovulum; species Rhodovulum visakhapatnamense. The sequence goes on along the minus strand of NZ_SOEB01000019.1, from coordinate 12,344 downwards.
CAGCGACATCACCCGGGTGGCGGCCCCCTCGATCACCGGCTCCGGCACCGGGAAGAAGTCGACGCCATAGTCGTTGTTGAACTTGATCGCGATGTCGCGGGTCAGTTCCACATGCTGTTTCTGGTCCTCGCCGACCGGCACATGGGTCGCATGATAGACGAGGATGTCGGCCGCCATCAGCGCGGGATAGGCAAAGAGGCCCAGCGAGACGTTCTCTGAATTCTTGCCCGCCTTGTCCTTGAACTGGGTCATGCGCTGCATCCAGCCCAGCCGGGCGACGCAGTTGAAGATCCAGCCCAGCTGGGCATGTCCGGGCACTGCCGACTGGTTGAACAGGATCGACTTGGTCGGGTCGATGCCGCTGGCGATGAAGCCCGCGGTCAGCTCGCGCGTGGCGCGGTTCAGTTTCTCGGGGTCTTGCCAGACGGTGATCGCATGCATGTCGACGATGCAATAGATCGTGGGCATGTCGCCCCGGTCCTGAGTCTCGCCAAAGCGCTTGAGCGCGCCCAGGTAGTTGCCCAGCGTCAGCCCGCCCGAGGGCTGGATGCCGGAAAAGACTCGCGGTGTGTGGACCACCTCGGCCATCGGTTCATCTCCGTCTGGAATTTCACGCCTCGCTCGCTTACCGATGCGGGGGAACAGCGTCAACCGAGGCCCGTGTCGCATGCAGTCCGATCCGAACGCTCCGCCGATCAACCCGTTGCCCGCGGTGGTCTGGCTTCTGACCCTGCCGGTGATCGCGATGGAGGCGGTGCTGAGCCTGGGAGAGAGCGGGCTGGCGGGCGGGCCGGGCGCGGTCGGCTGGCGGATGGAGGCGATCCGCGATTACGGCTTCTCGGGGCAGGTCTTCGACTGGATGCTGAAGACCGGCCAGTTTCCGCCCGACCAGATGATGCGCTTTGTGACCTATCCCTTCATCCATGGCAGCGTGACCCATGCGGTCTTCGTCGTGGTCTTCATCCTCGCGCTGGGCAAGATGGTGGGCGAGGTGTTCCGCGCCTGGGCCGTGCTTTTGGTCTTTTTCGGCGCGGCCATCGTCGGGGCGGCGACCTATGGGCTTCTGATCGACAGCCCGGTGCCGCTGATCGGCGGCTATCCGGGCGTCTACGGGCTGATCGGCGCCTTCACTTTCCTGATGTGGGTGCGGCTGGCGGGGACAGGGGCCACGCAATACCGGGCCTTCACCCTGATCGGGGTGCTGCTGGGCATCCAGCTTCTGTTCAGCCTGCTTTTCGGCGGGTCGATGGACTGGGTTGCCGATCTGGCCGGATTCTGCACCGGGTTCGTGCTGTCCTTCCTGGTCAGCCCCGGCGGCTGGTCCCGGGTCCGGGCGAAGATCCGTCACCGCTGACGGCGCATCGCCCGGCGGAATTCGGACAGGCGGAACGCGCCCAAAGCGTGACCCAGCCCGAAATACGAAACGATCCCCAGCGCCACCAGACCGGCCAGCGCCGGATAGCGCAGCCCGTCCTCGGCCAGCCAGGGCTGGGCGGCGCGGGCCGCGCCCCACAGCAGCGCCCCCATCAGCCCCGAAGCCAGCACGATCCGCCCGGCCCGGCGCCTGAGGCGCGCGTCGATCGCGGCCGCCGCGCCATAGCGGCGCGACCCGTGCCAAAGCAGCGCGACCATCGCCCAGCCCGCCAGCGTCGTGCCCCAGGCCGCCGCGATATAGCCGAAGACCGGAGCAAGCCCGATCGCGACGCCCGCATTCACCGCCAGCGCCCCCAGCGCGTAATAGAACGGCCGCCGGGTATCCTCGCGCGCGAAGAAGAGCGGTTGCAGCACCTTCTGGATCACGAAAGCCGGCAGCCCCGCGCCATAGACCGCGACCGCCAGGGCGGTGGCCGCGACATCCGCCTGATCGAAGGCGCCGCGCCTGAACAGCACGCCCACGATGGGGCCGGGGATCGTGGCCAGCGCGACGGCGGCGGGCACGGTCAGGGCCAGCGCGAATTCGCCCGCGCGGTTGAAGGCGTCGCGCCCGCCCGTCGTGTCGCCCGCGCCCAGACGGCGCGAGAGATCCGGCAGCAGCACGACGCCGATGGCTATGCCGACCACGCCCAGCGGCAACTGGTACAGACGGTCGGCATAGGACAGCCAGGCCACCGCGCCCTCGAAGAAGCTGGCGACCTGCCGTCCGATCAGCAGGTTGACCTGCACCACGCCCCCCGCCAGCGCCGCCGGGGCCGCGATGATGGCCAACCGCTTCAACTCGGGCGTGAGGCGCGGGCGGCGAAGGGTCAGCCGGAACCCGGCCTTCGCGGCGGCGGTCCAGACAAGGGCCATCTGCGCGATCCCGGCCAGCGGCACCGTCCAGACCAGCGCGTCGCCGACCGGCCAGCCCATCGTGGCGGCCAGCAGCATGGCGCCGACCAGCAGCACGTTCAGAAGGACCGGTGCCGCGGCCGCGGCGACGAAGCGGCCGGTCGCGTTCAGCACGCCCGACAAAAGTGCCGCGAGCGAAATGAAGAGGATATAGGGAAAGGCGATGCGGCCAAAGACCACCGCCAGATCGAACCGCTCATCGGCTGCGAACCCGCCCGCCATGGCCAGCACCAGCGCGGGCATCGCCAGTTGCGCCAGCAGGGTAAAGCCGATCAGGATCGTCGCGAGCCCGGTGAAAGCGTCCCGGGCGAAGTCGAGCGCGCCCTCGTCCCGTTCCAGCTTTTTCGAGAAGAGCGGCACGAAGGCCATGTTGAACGCGCCTTCGGCGAAGAAGCGGCGGAACATGTTTGGCAGCGAGAAGGCCACCAGAAACGCCTCGGCCACCGGCCCGGTGCCCAGATAGGCCGCAATGAGGATGTCGCGGGCAAAACCGAGGATGCGGCTTGCCAGGGTCCAGACGCCGACGGTCAGAAAGCCCGACACCAGCCGGATCGGCCGCATCAGTTATAGGCCCTCTCGGTGCCCTTCTCGATGGCCTCGCGCAGCTTGCGTTCCAGCGAGTCCTGCCGGGATTTCGAATAGAGCTTCAGCCCGAAACTGTCCTTCACATAGAAGCTGTCGACCACCTGCGCGCCATAGGTCGCGATCATCGCCGAGGCGATGTAGATGTTGGAGGTCGCGAAGATCCGGGTCAGGTCGTACAGCAGCCCCGGCCGGTCGCGGGTGTCGACCTCGATGATGGTGTAGATCTCGGACCCGTCATTGTCGAAGGTGATCGAGGTCGGGAACTTGAACCCGCGCTCGCGTTTCTTGACCTTGTCGCGGTCGGCCAGCTTTTCGCGCGGGCGCACCTCGCCCATCAGGGTCTTTTCGATCATCTGGCTGAGCCGGGACAGCCGCGAGGAGTCGTAGGGCGACCCGTCCGCATCCTGGACCCAGAAGGCGGCGGTGGCGTAGCCGTCCTTGGTTGTATAGGTGCGCGCGTCGACGACATTGGCGCCGACCAGTGCCAGCGCCCCCGCCAGCCGCGAAAAGATCCCCGGATGGTCCGAAAGCGCAAAGCAGACGCGGGTGGCGTCGCGGTCGGCATCCTCGGCCAGGTCGATCCGGATCTCGTCATTGCTGATGCCGCGCAAGAGGTTGGCCATCACCACATGGGTGCCGCTTGGCAGGCCCTGCCAGTAGGGCCCGTAATGGCGCCCGGTCTCAAGCCGAAGCTCCTTGGCGTCCCAGCCCGCCAGCGCCTCGCGCAGCGCGCGTTTCGATTCCGCCTCGCGGCGTTCGCGGTTGATGTCCTCCAGCCCGCCTTCCAGCGCGGTCACGGTTTCGCGGTAAAGGCTGCGGATCAGCTGGGCCTTCCAGTTGTTCCAGGTGCCCGGGCCCACCCCGATGATGTCGCAGACCGTCAGAACCGTCAGCAGATCGAGCCGCTTGCGGGTCTTCACCGCCTTGGCGAAGTCGCGCACCGTCCGAGGATCGGACAGGTCGCGCTTTTGCGCCATGTCCGACATCAGCAGGTGATAGCGCACCAGCCATTCGACGGTCTCGCACTCTTCGGCCTTCAGCCCCAGCCGCGGCGCCACCTTGCGCGCGATCTGCGCCCCCAGCACCGAATGATCCTCGGGCCGGCCCTTGCCGATATCGTGCAGCAGCAGCGCGACATACAGGATGCGCCGGTTCACGCCGTCCTTCAGGATGCGGCTGGCGATGGGCAGTTCCTCGACCAGTTCGCCGCGCTCGATCTGGGCCAGCGTCGAGATGCACTGAATGGTATGCTCGTCCACCGTGTAGCTGTGATAGACGTTGAACTGCATCATCGCCACGATGGGTTCGAATTCCGGGATCAGGGCGGACAGCACGCCCAGCTCGTTCATCCGCCGCAGCGAGCGTTCGGGGTTGCCGTGCTTGAGCAGCAGGTCAAGGAAGATCCGCTGGGCCTCGGGGTCGGCGCGCACCTCGTCGTCGATCAGCCGCAGGTTGGCCTGGATCAGCCGCATCGCGTCGGGATGCAGCAGCGTGCCGGTCCGCAGCGCCTCTTCGAAGATCTTCAGAAGGTTCAGCTTGTCGGCCAGAAACGCCTTGGGGTCCGAGACGTTCATGCGGTTCTGCACGATCTCGTAGCCCTTCGGCACCTTGCGGCGGCGGCGGAACAGCCCGATCAGCGCGGGTTCCTTCTTGACATGGGCCGCCTCGAGCTTGGTCAGGAAGATCCGGGTCAGGTCGCCGACCGTGGTGGCGTGCCGGAAATAATCCTGCATGAAATGTTCGACCGCGCGGCGCCCGCCATGGTCGGCATAGCCCATCCGCGCCGCCACCTCGACCTGCATGTCGAAGGTCAGCTGGTCGATCGCCCGGTCGGCGATCAGATGCAGATGGCAGCGGACGGCCCAGAGAAACCGCTCGGCCTCGACGAAACCGGTGAACTCGTCGCTGGTGAAAAAGCCAAGCTTGACCAGTTGCGAGGCGCGGTCGACGCGATAGACGTATTTCGCGATCCAGTACAGCGATTGCAGATCGCGCAGCCCGCCCTTGCCCTCTTTCACATTGGGTTCCAGCACGTAGCGCTGACCGCCCTGCTTGCGCAGCCGTTCGGACCGTTCGGCCAGCTTGGCCTCGATGAATTCGGCGGCGGTGCCCTTGAAGAGATCGTCCCAGAGCGCGGTGTTCAGGGCCTTGTCCAGCGGCTGGTGCCCGCCGAGGAAGCGGTTTTCCAGCAAGGCCGTGCGGATCGTGTAATCCTCGCGGCCCAGCCGGACGCAATCCTTCACCGTGCGCGAGGCATGGCCGACCTTCAGCCGCAGGTCCCACAGCATGTAGAGCATGGATTCGATCACGCTCTCGGCCCAGGCGGTCAGCTTGTAGGGGGTGAGGAACAGCAGATCGACATCGGAATGCGGCGCCATCTCTCCCCGGCCATAGCCGCCGACCGAAAAGACGGCGAGACGTTCGCCCTCGGTCGGGTTGGGGCGCGGATGCAGGATCTCGCAGGAGACTCTCATCGTCGCGCGCAGCAGGCAGTCGGTCAGCCAGGTATAGGCGCGCACGGTCGGACCCGCGTCGAAGGGCCGTTCGGCGAAGCCTGCGGCGATGACCTCGCGGCCTTTCTGCCGGGCTTCGGTCAGATACTGCACCACGGCGCCGCGCAGCGCCTTGGGGTCGATCCCCTCGGCGGTCAGACGGGTCAGTTCGGCCTCGAAGGCGGCCATGTCGAAAATGTCGGACGCCGGACAGATCAGGCTGTCCGGCGCCGGGTCTGCGCGGCGGGATCTGGACGGGCTAGAAGCCTGCGCCGCCGAAACTTCTTGGAGCGGGGTCAATCACGGTCACCTGGTTGTCGCGGATCTCGGCCACGGCCAAGGCCCGCTCGTTCGTGCCGTCGGAGCGCAGTCGGAACACGCCGTTCACACCGACGAAGCCGGAAGGCTGGGTCAGCCCGGACACCGTCAGCGCATCGCTGCGGCCCTGGCTGGCAAGGGCGCCGATCGCGGCGATGCCGTCATAGGCAAGGCCGGCGGCGGGATGGGCGGGCTCGCCATAGGCGGCCATGTAGCGCCGTTCGAACCGGTCCGAAACGCCCGGATCGGGCAGGGCGAACCAGCCGCCCTGAAGGCCCGGCAGCGCCAGTGTCGAGGGCGGAATATCCCAGCGCGTCAGCCCGATGAACTTGATCTGGGCCGGATCGACGCGGTTTTCCGGCAGGAGCTGCGCCAGAAGGGGCAGCGCGCCTGCGGTGCTGGCGGTGAAGAAGACCGCCGAGGCGCCCGAGTCGCGGGCCTTGCGCGCCAGACCGGGCACGGCCTGAACCACACCGTTCTGCGACAGCTCGTAGCTGCCGGTCGCGGCGACCGTGCCGCCGCTTCGCGCGACGGCCGAGGCGATGGCCGCCCGCCCGGCCTCGCCCGCTACGTCGGGGTCGTGCACGATCATGACCGGGCTTCGGCCCTGGGCCACGGCATAGCGCGCCAGCCGGTCGGCGGTATTCTCGAAGGTGGGTCCCAGCACAAAGACGTTGCCGCCGGCGATCTGGGTATTGTTGGAAAAGCTCAGCACGTTGATTCCGCGCCGGGCGACGGCCAGGCCCGCGGCATTGGCCGACTGGGCATAAAGCGGCCCGAGGATGATCTTGGCCCCGTCCGAGGCGGCCTCTGCCGCGACCTTCGCGGCGATGTCGGGATTGCCACCGGTATTGTAGACGCGAAGGTCGATCTGCACGCCCTTGAGGTCGGAAATCGCAAGCCGCGCCGCATTCTCGAGGCTGCGCGCGACCACCTCATCGCCCGGCGTTCCCGACCCGTGGGGCACCAGAAGCGCCACCGGAACCGGTTTCGATGAGTTAATCGAGGGGCCGCCTCCCAGTCCTGACGGCTGGCAGGCCGCGACCAGAGCAAGGGCGGCCAGGCCCAGGACCGGCGCCAGGGCCGACGTCAAGGCGGGAGCCGACCGCTTGCGGCAGGCGCGAAAAACGGCGATCATGACGCTCTCCTTCACTGGGGCGGTCTCGGCGGCGAACCTATGCGTATCGGCGGGGCAAGTAAACGTCAGACAGGTAAAAGAATCCTTGGAAATCCTGCGTGATCCGCTGCCTGCGGGGCTTTATTTCGTCGCGACGCCCATTGGTGCCGCGCGCGACATCACACTGAAGGCGCTGGATATTCTGGCCTCGGCAGACGTGCTCGCGGCGGAAGACACGCGCACGGCGCGGCATCTGATGCAGATCCACGGGATCGCGCTGGGCGACCGGCCACTGATCGCCTATCACGACCATTCCGCGCCCTCGGTTCGGGATGGCCTGGTCGGAATGGCGGCCTCGGGCAAGTCGGTCGCCTGTGTCAGCGAGGCGGGCACGCCGATGGTGTCGGACCCGGGCTTTCCTCTGGCGCGCGCCGCCATCGCGGCCGGGGTTGCCGTGCATGCCGCGCCCGGACCCTCGGCGATGCTGGCGGCACTGGTGGTTGCGGGGCTGCCGAGCGATCGGGTGCTCTTTGCCGGGTTTCCCCCAGCCCAGGCCGGAGCACGGGCCCGGATGCTGGAAGACCTCGCTTTGGTGCCGGCGACGCTGGTGTTCTACGAATCGCCCAGGCGCATTAGCCGACTGTTAGAGGAAATGGTGGTATCCCTCGGCCCGGATCGCGAGGCTGCGGTCTGCCGGGAACTGACCAAGCGCTTCGAAGAGATTTCGCGCGGCACGCTTGCCGACCTTGCCCAGACCTTTGCCGAACGTGAGGTCAAGGGAGAGATCGTGTTGCTGGTCGGGCGAGCCGCGCCGCGCCAGGCAAAGGCTGAAGATCTTGAGGCCGCGCTTGACGAAGCTCTGGCGCGGCTGTCGGTCAAGGATGCGGTGGCCGAGGTTGCCTCGGCGCTGGACCTGCCACGGCGGCAGGTCTATCGCGCCGCCCTCGCACGGGAGGGCAAGGCGTAGCTCTGGAGGGCGGATTGTGAGCGGAACTGTGTCGTATCATTCGGGATATTCGGCCGAAGACTGTGTCGCCCGTGGTTACGAACGGCGTGGCATGGCGATTGCGGCGCGTCGCTGGCGCGGCGGCGCCGGTGAGATCGATCTGATCGCGCGGGATGGCGACGGTCTCGTCTTCGTCGAGGTCAAGGCCAGCCGAAGCTTCGCCCGCGCGGCCGAACGGGTCACGCGGCGGCAGATGGTTCGGGTGATGACCGCAGCACAGGAATTTCTGGCTGGCGAGCCGAAGGGGCAACTCACCGATATCCGCTTCGATGTCGCATTGGTGAACGGGATCGGAGAAGTCGATATTCTCGAGAACGCATTCTGCGCCTGAGCGCGGTTGCAAATCCCCGGCGGCTCGGCCATCCAGAGCGGGCGCCGTGGCGCCCGGGCGAGGGGCAGCGGCGGGGAAGGCCGGGCGAGGGAGCACCAGATGCCGTTCAAGGTTGCCATTCAGATGGACCCGATCGGGGCCGTCAATATCGACGCGGACAGCACGTTCAGGATCGCCGAAGAGGCGCAGGCGCGCGGACACAGCCTGTTCTACTATACCCCAGACCGGCTTTTCTGGAACGATGGGCGGGTCATGGCGCGGGGCTGGCCGCTGGAGGTCCGCCGGGTGCGCGGCGATCATTTCACTCTGGGGCCCGAGCAGGAGGTTGATCTTGGCGCCTACGATGTCGTCTGGCTGCGGCAGGACCCGCCCTTCGACATGGGCTACATCACCACCACGCATCTGCTGGAGCATCTGACGCCTGCTACCCTCGTCGTGAACGACCCGTTCTGGGTGCGTAATTTCCCGGAAAAGCTATTGGTCCTTCGTTTTCCGGAACTCATTCCGCCGACTGTGATTGCCCGCGATCTGACAACTCTGCGTGCCTTCAAGGACCTGCATGGGGACATCATTCTCAAGCCGCTTTACGGGAATGGCGGGGCGGGGATCTTCCGGCTCGACCCCGACGATCGCAACCTGGCCTCGCTGCACGAGCTTTTTTCGGGCATGAGCCGCGAGCCGCTGATCGCGCAGAAATTCCTGCCTGCGGTTCGCAAGGGCGACAAGCGCGTCATTTTGGTCGACGGCGCGCCGGTCGGAGCCATCAACCGGGTTCCGGCCGAGGGCGAAACCCGGTCGAACATGCATGTGGGGGGCCGTGCCGAACGGGCGGATCTTACGCCCCGCGATCTGGAGATCTGTGCCGCCATCGGCCCGACGCTGAAGGAGGCCGGTCAGGTTTTCGTGGGGATCGACGTGATCGGCGATCATCTGACCGAGATCAACGTGACCTCGCCCACCGGCATCCAGGAACTGGAGCGCTTCGACAAGGTGAACATCGCCGCCCGGATCTGGGACGCCATCGAGTCGAAGCGGGCCTGAGCCCGCTTCGACCGCCAGTCATTTCTGCACTTCGCCGGTGATGATCTGCCGGATGAATTTCGCGACCGGTCCGTCCGAACCGGAGCCTTGGCCCGTGCGCCAGGACATGTTGCGGGCCTCGCCGGTCTTGGGGGCGGCACCGGTATCGGTCTCGCTCGCACTGAGAAGCGGCAGCCCCAGGGCGGCCGAGAACGGCGTCGGATTGTCGGTCATCAGCTCGAGGTCGGAGCGGCGCCCGCTGAGCAGCGGCCAGCCGAACCGGCTTGAAAACGGGGTCGGCATGTCGGTCATCAGCTCGGTCGACGACCCCTGGCTCTCGCTCAGCAATGGCAGGTTCAGCGCGTCTGACAGTGGGTGATCGCGGACCTTGCCCAACTCGACATCGGGTTTGCGATTGCTCAGCAGCGGCCAGCCGAACCGGCTCGACAGCGGAGTGGGGGTATCGGTCATGAGGCCATGTCTGTCGGTCATCGTGGCATCCTTCCTTCGATGTTTGCAGGTTCGACCTGGTCAACAACCCGGGTGCCGCAGGGTTCCTGCAAATGCCACGATCGTGGGATCGTGAGGTTCGGCGCGATCATTGACAGCCTTCTAGCTATCGCCGACGGCCAAGCGGAAGCCGACGGCCTCGGCGACATGGGGCCGCGCAACCTGCTGGGCGCCGTCGAGATCGGCGATGGTCCGGGCGACGCGCAAAACGCGGTGATAGCCGCGCGCGGTCAGCCGGAACCGCTCTGCCGCCCGTAAAAGCAGCGCGCGTCCTTCGGCGTCGGGCGTCGCGATCTGGTCGAGCAGCGCGCCCTCGGCCTCGGCATTCACGCGCACCCGGGGATGCGCCTCGAAACGCGCGGTTTGCCGGGCGCGGGCGGCGGCGACCCGGGCGGCCACGGCGGCAGAGCTTTCGCCCGAGGCGGGCAGGTCCAGGTCGCGGAACGCGACCGGCGGCACTTCGACGCGCAGGTCGAACCGGTCCATCAACGGACCCGAGATCCGGCCAAGATAGTCCGCGCCGCATTGCGGCACCCGGGCGCAGGCCCGGGAAGGGTCGGCGAGATAGCCGCATTTGCAGGGATTGGCCGCCGCGACCAGCAAAAAACGGCAGGGATAGCGGGTATGGGCATTGGCGCGGGCGATCACGACTTCACCGGTCTCGATCGGCTGGCGCAGCGTGTCCAGCACCTGACGCGGAAATTCGGGAAACTCGTCCATGAACAGCACGCCGTTATGGGCCAGGCTGATCTCGCCCGGTCCGGCGCCGCGCCCGCCGCCGACGATGGCGGCCACCGAGGCGGTGTGATGCGGGTCGCGAAACGGGCGCTGGCGCGAGATGCCGCCCTCGTCCAGCAGCCCCGCCAGCGAGTGGATCATCGAGGTTTCAAGGGCCTCTGTCGGCGACAGCGGCGGCAGAAGGCTGGGGATCCGCGCCGCCAGCATCGACTTGCCCGAGCCGGGCTCGCCGACCAGAAGCAGGTGATGCCGGCCCGCCGCGGCGATCTCGAGCGCGCGCTTGGCCCGTTCCTGGCCCTTGACCTCGGCCAGATCGGGTGTCGGCGCGTCCGGCTGGACCTCGCCCGGCTCGGCCGGGGCCAGCGGGGCCTGGCCGGTGAAATGGCGCACCACCGCGGCGAGGTCGGGCGCGGCCAGCACCTGGGTCGCGCCGACCCAGGCCGCCTCGGCACCGCAGGCGCGCGGACATAGAAGCGCCCGGTCGGCTTCGGCGGCGGCCATCGCCGCGGGCAGCGCCCCGATCACCGGCACCAGCCGCCCGTCGAGCGACAGCTCGCCCAGGGCCACCACGCCTTCCGCCATGTCGCGGGGGATGACCTCGAGCGCGGCCAGCAGCGCCACCGCGATGGGCAGGTCGAAATGCGAGCCCACCTTGGGCAGATCGGCGGGCGAAAGATTGACCGTGATCCGCTTTGAGGGCAGCGCCACGCCCATCGCCGCCAGCGCCGCGCGCAGCCGGTCGCGGGCTTCGCTGACCGCCTTGTCGGGAAGGCCCACCACTGAAAAGGCGGGAAGCCCGGGGGCGACCGCGCATTGCACCTCGACGATCTGTGCCTCGATGCCGTCGAAGGCCACCGTATAGGCCCGGGCCACCATTTCGCGCTCTCCGGTCTGAATCGGAAAACGGCTACGCCTGCTTGGTTACCGAATGGTAAATGGCGCTGACTTCGGGGAAGGCTTCGGGGTCGTTCGCGGCCTTGTCGCGGCAGCGCGCGTTGCAAAAGCCGATCACCACACCTTGCGTCTTGAGGAAATGGGTCGTCGGCTGGCCCGAGAACGGGCAGGCCGCGTTGACCGAAGGGCCGGACGCGACGGCGCGGGCGGCGACCGGTTCGGGGCCGGGCCAGGGCAGGCGCGGCAGATCCATCGCATAGGGCTCGGGCTCGTAGCCCACGGTCAGCCCCTCGGCGCGCCAGCGGCGGAAGGCCGGGTCCGCCAGATGCTGCGCCACGTAATTGGCGGCGGCATCGCCCACCGGCAGCCCATAGGCCGCGATCCTTGCCGCGACCGGGGCGTAGAAGGCATCGGCCAGCGAATAGCGCCCGAAAAGCCAGGGCCCGCTGGCGCCGAACCGGGCATGTGCCTCGGCCCAGATCGCCTGCAGGCGGTCGAGTTCGGCCAGCACCTCGGGCGGCGGCAGGAAGCCGTCATAGGAATGGGACAGCACCATCGGACAGCGCGACCGCAGCGCGGCAAAGCCCGAATGCATCTCGGCCGCCAGCCAGCGCGCGCGCATCCGCGCGGCCGCGTCCTCGGGCCAGAGCCCGGCCCCGCGATGGCGTTCGGCCAGGGTCTCGGCGATGGCCATCGTGTCGCCCAGCGGCTCGCCCTCGGGGGTCAGAAGCGCGGGCACCAGATGCGCGGGCGCCGCCGGGGCCAGGTCTCGGCGCATGGTGCCGGTGTAAAGCCCTACCTCGACGATCCGGTGGGGCAGGCCGAATTTTTCCAGCATCAGCCAACCGCGCAGGGACCAGCTGGAATAGGTCCGGTCGCCGATGAAAAGCGTATATGTCATGGAATGAGGCTAGGTCGTGTTGACAAAAGGGATTCCGCTCGTGCGTAGGGCATGATTCAAGCTGGCATCTGCGATGGAGACCAGCTTGGCACGAGATCTTATGT
>NZ_SOEB01000018.1 GCF_004365965.1 Rhodovulum visakhapatnamense | reverse complement strand
CGACCCGCTACGACAAGACCGCTGAGAGCTTCCTCGGCTTCATTGACATCACGTCGATCCGTCTCTGGGTCCGCCATTTGTCAACATGACCTAGCGTCCCAGATGGGTGCAGATGGAGTGATTCTGGAATATGGTTCACGATCAAGCGCATATCTGGCGGATGGAACCGGGTATCTCGGGGAAAGCAAATTTACCGTCGGTCAGGCATTCGTTTGGCTTGAACGCTGAATTTGGATGATAGCGCCGAAGGTCTTGGATTAATGGCAACGAACTTCCGGAGGGTCCGCTCTCCCGACCTTGGCGGCCTGAGTGCATGCTGCAACGGGGATGAACGGCCACTTCCGTGATCCACGGGCGGCTCGGACTTGAGGCGCCGAATGGCCGCTATCGGCAGAAGAACGCGCCGTGACCGTTAGACAGGGGGAGTGCAGAGGAACCAGAGGAGCCGTGTGGATTGTCCGCTTCAGCAGTTCAGCCGCGGCATCTGGAGGTGACTGTTAGATAGCGAGCTGTTTGCAAACAAAGTCAGCGCGCCTTGCGATATCCGTGCGCGGCAACTCGATGATCTCGTAGCCGAGCGCGATGTAGGTGTCGAACATAACGGCACAGGTCGCTTCGGCCTCGCTCTGGCTCTGCTTGCGCTCGGGGTCCTGCGTGAAGATCTCGTCCCAGTAGGGCGCCAGGAAGACTCGGCGGTTGTAGCGGGTTGCCTTGGCGGCTGCGGCGATGTGGGGCGGCACCGGAAGCCCGCAAAGTTTCAGATAGCCAAGGACATCCGGAATGCCGCGATCGAAGATTACGGGGCCTGAGAGCTTCTGTGCGGCGCTGTAGGCGTGCAGATCCCGTTCCAACATCCGTTCGGCATAGGTCGCGCGATCCGCCCAGGGGAGGGCATCTCCGTCGCTCTGCATTTCCTCGCGAATGATCGCGCGGCCGGATTCGGGGATTGTGTGAAAGCCGCGGCGGGCAAGCTCGGCGATCAGGCTGGTCTTGCCCGCACCGGGGCCGCCCGTCAGGACGAAGAAAGGGGCGCTCATGGGCCATCCTCGGGTTTGACAGGGGGAAGGGCTGCGAAGCGATCAACATGCCGTGGGCATGGATCGAGGCAGCATGGATTTTCGTAGGGAAAACAGCACCGGTCTGCGCGGCAGAGGCAAATCCTATGACAATAAAGGCAGAACTATCTGGTGCTTTTCAGTAGACTTTTGGTGGAGCCAAGGGGGATCGAACCCCTGACCTCTTGCATGCCATGCAAGCGCTCTCCCAGCTGAGCTATGGCCCCATATTGTGCATCCCGTCTGGTCTGCCCGCGTGCTTTTATGGAAGCGGCGAAGGGAGATCAAGCGAAAAATTGAGGGCCTGATCGAAGCTCGGGGGCCGGGGTTCGCGGGGCGTCTGGAGCCGGTTTCGCAGCGCCGATCTTGGATCGGACCGCACCTCGGCGCTGCCCGGACGTGCAATTCCGGCGGCATCGAAGCGTCCGCGCGGCGCGTCGATCCGGGAAAACGGGGCGGACACGGCTTTGTCTTGTGCGGGCCGCGTCGTGCCGCCATAGATTGGGGCAGGGAAACGCGCGCCTTCCTCAGATGTCTGCCCGGCCCGGTGGCCCAAGGTCCCGACCGGGAGGCCTGTCTGCGACCAGGGGCAAGCGGTTCCCACAGGTCGCGGGGAGAGCCGAGATGACCCATGCCCAACGCGGTGCAGAGGCGCCGCTGATGACCCCGGTGCTGATCGCCGGGTCGGTGATCCTGCTGATCGGATTCGCCGTCCGTGCCTCGTTCGGGGTGTTCCAGATCCCGATTGCCGAGGAATTCGGCTGGGCGCGGACCGAGTTCTCGCTGGCCATCGCGATCCAGAACCTTGCCTGGGGCATCGGCCAGCCGCTGTTCGGGGCCGTGGCCGAGAAGATCGGCGACCGCAAGGCCATCGTTGCGGGCGCGCTGCTTTACGCGCTGGGGCTGGTGCTTTCGGCCTTCGCGATCCAGCCTTGGCAGCTGCAGGGGCTCGAAGTGCTGGTGGGCTTCGGCATCGCCGGCACCGGATTCGGCGTGATCCTGGCCATCGTCGGACGCGCGGCGGCGCCCGAGCATCGGTCCATGGCGCTGGGGGTCGCGACCGCCGCCGGGTCGGCCGGGCAGATCGTGGGCCCGCCTGCGGCCGAGATCCTGCTGCGGTTTCAGCCCTGGCAGGGCGTCTTCGCGATCTTCGCGGTCGTGGTGCTGGCCGCGCTTTTCGCGCTGCCCTTCATCCGCTCGCCCGAGGTCGCGAGCCGGGCCGAGCTGGAGGAAAGCCTTGGCCAGGTCCTGAACCGGGCCTTCCGCGACCCGTCCTATGTGATGATCTTCATGGGGTTCTTTTCCTGCGGCTATCAGCTTGCCTTCATCACCGCGCATTTCCCGCCCTTCGTGGCCGAGCTGTGCGGCCCGATCGTGCCCGGCGGGACCCTGTCGGCGATCGGGATCACCACGACCTCGGCGCTGGGGGCGGTCGCGATCTCGGTGATCGGGGTCTTCAACATCGTCGGCACGGTGACGGCCGGATGGCTGGGCAACCGCTATTCCCGGAAATACCTGCTGGCCGGGATCTACACGGCGCGCACCATCGCTGCGGCGGCCTTCATCCTGATGCCGATCACACCCGTGACGGTGCTGGTCTTCTCGATGGTGATGGGCGCGCTCTGGCTGGCAACGGTGCCGCTGACCAGCGGGCTTGTCGCCCATATCTACGGGCTGCGTTACATGGGCACGCTTTACGGCTTCGTCTTCCTGTCGCACCAGATCGGCGGCTTCCTCGGTGTCTGGCTGGGCGGCAAGCTTTACGATCTTTACGGCAATTACGATCTGGTCTGGTGGGTGGGCGTGGGCGTCGGCGCCTTCTCGGCGCTGGTGCATCTGCCGATCCGCGAGGCGCCGGCCCCCGCCCGCGTCGCCGCCTGAAGGCTTTGACGCAGGGCCAGGGACTGCCCTATCCTGATCGCCTGCAAGGGAGGTCTGACGATGGCCGGAGGCTGGGCGCGCGACGGCGCGGTGAACGACCAGATCGACGCCTCTATCGAGGACGAGCTGAACCGGATGAAGGCCAGGCGCGCTCCGGTGGGCGACAGCCTGGCTGACTGCGCCGACTGCGGCGAGCCGATCCCCGAGGCGCGGCGGCAGGCCCTGCCGGGCGTCAAGCTGTGCGTCGCGTGCCAGGGCGATCGCGACCGGCGGCCGGTGATCCGTGGCGGGATCAACCGGCGGGGGTCGAAGGACAGTCAGCTCAAGTGATGGCAGTTGCCGGATTGACCGGCAGGCCCCGATCCTGTACGGATCGCCGATCCGCACCTTCTGTCGCGTGAACAGAGGCCGCCTGCCCGGCATGACCGGGTCGCGGCGCAAGGTGTCGGGCAAATCCGTTCCCATCATCACGCGAGGGGTACAGGGACTGCCGCCAACCGGCCAGTAGGGTCGAGGCGTTGCGGGCCCGCTCACCCGTTCGCAGCGGCGAACGCATTTTGACGAGGCGTCCGCGACGGGCGCCCGAAAGGACACTGTGACGACATTCGACATGATGGGCCTGCCCAAGCGGCTTGTGACGCGACTGGCCGAGGCCGGCATCACCGAGCCCACCCCGATCCAGGCCCGTGCCATTCCTCCGGCGCTGGAGGGCCGCGACGTGATCGGTCTCGCGCAGACCGGCACCGGCAAGACCGCGGCCTTCGGGCTGCCGCTGCTGACCGCGCTGGCTGAAACCCGCGGCAAGCCCGTGCCCAAGACCGCCCGCGCCCTGGTGCTGGCCCCGACCCGCGAACTGGTCAAGCAGATCGCCGAGAGCCTTCGGCCGCTGGTCGCGGGCACGCCGGTCAGTGTCGAGACCGTGGTCGGCGGCGCTTCGCTTTCGGCGCAGGAAAAGCGGATGGCGCGCGGCGCCGATCTGCTGGTGGCGACGCCTGGGCGGCTGATCGACCTGATGGGCCGGGGCGCCGTGGTGCTGGCCGAGACCCGGTTCCTGGTGCTGGACGAGGCCGACCAGATGCTGGATCTGGGCTTCATCCATGCCCTGCGCCGGATCGCGGCCAAGCTGCCGAAAGAGCGGCAGACCATGCTGTTCTCGGCCACCATGCCCAAGCAGATGGACGAGATCGCGACCAGCTACCTGACCAATCCGGTCCGGGTCGAGGTGACGCCCCCCGGCACCGCCGTCGACAAGATCGTGCAATCGGTGCATTTTCTTGAGAAGGCCGAAAAGACCGGGCGTCTGATCGAGCTTCTGGACGGGCATCGCGACGACCGTGCCATCGTCTTCGGCCGCACCAAGCACGGCGCCGAGAGGTTGTCGAAACAGCTTGAACGGGCGGGCTTCGCGACCGCCTCGATCCATGGCAACAAGAGCCAGGGGCAGCGCGACCGCGCGATCAAGGCGTTCCGCGCGGGCGATGTGCGGGTGCTGGTGGCGACCGACGTCGCGGCGCGGGGCATCGACATCCCCGAGGTGCGCCACGTCTATAATTTCGACCTGCCGAACGTGCCCGACAACTATGTCCACCGGATCGGCCGCACCGCGCGCGCCGGGGCCGATGGCGCGGCGGTTGCGTTCTGTTCGCCCGAGGAGATCTCGGAATTGCGGGCGATCCACAAGGTGATGGGCTGCGCGATCCCGGTTGCCTCGGGCACGCCCTGGGAAGGGCTCGAACCGAAGCAGTCGCGGGGCGGCCCGCGCGGCGCAAGCAAAGGCGCGGGCAAACCGCCCGCCAAGGCCCGGGCGCGCCGCCGTCCGCGCAACAAGAGCCGCGCGGCGGCCTGACCCCCTGGGGCGCTGTCGCTACCCTCACAAGCTACGGAAAACGCCCGCCCGGGAAACCGGGCGGGCGTTCTTCTGCATGGGGCTGCATGGGCGCGGTCAGGCCGGTTCGAGGTCGAGCCCGCGCCCTTTCAGCAGCGCCTCGACCCCGGGCAGCCGGCCCCGGAAGGCGGTGTAAAGCGCATCGGGTTCGGCCGTGCCGCCGGTCGACAGCACGTTGTCCTCCAGCGCCCGGGCCGTCGCCGGGTCGAAGGCGTCGCCGGTTTCCTCGAAGGCCGCGAAGGCGTCGGCATCCATCACCTCGGACCACATGTAGGAATAATAGGCCGAGGCGTAACCGCCCGCGAAGACATGGGCGAAATGCGGCGTCGCATGCCGCATCCGGATCGCGCGCGGCAGACCGATGGCCTCCAGCACCTCGGCCTGTTTCTGCATCGGGTCGGCGGGGGCGGGGCCATCGTGGAATTCCAGATCGACCAGCGCCGAGGCGATGAACTCGACCGTCTGGAAGCCCATGTCATAGGTCGCGGCCGCCAGCACCCGGTCGCGCATCGCCTCGGGCATCGGCTGCCCGGTTTCGGCATGGGTGGCGAAACGCTCCAGCACCTCGGGCACTTCCAGCCAGTGTTCGTAAAGCTGGCTCGGCAGTTCCACGAAATCGCGCGGCACCGAGGTGCCGGACAGGCTTTCATAGGTCACGTCCGACAGCATCTGGTGCAGGGCATGGCCGAATTCGTGAAACAGCGTCCGCGCATCGTCATAGGACAGAAGCGCGGGCCGCCCCTCGGCGGGTTTCGAGAAATTGCACACGTTCAGCACATGCGGGCGGATCTCGCCCATCAGCTTTTGCTGGCTGCGAAGCGCCGAGCACCAGGCCCCCGACCGCTTGCCCGCCCGGGCGAAATAATCGCCGATGAAGACGCCCATGTGACGGCCGTCGCGGGTGACCTCCCAGGCGCGGGCGTCGGGGTGGTGCAGATCGACGTCGAGCGGCGCGAAATCGAGCCCGAACAGACGGTGCGCGCAGTCGAAGGCCGCCTCGATCATCCGGTCGAGCTGCAGGTAGGGTTTCAGCTCGGCCTCGTCGAGATCGTGCAGCGCCCGGCGGCGTTTCTCGGAGTAATAATGCCAGTCCCAGGGCTCGAGCGGCGCCGACAGCCCGTCTGCGACCAGCATCTGTTCAAGGATCGCCGCATCGGCTTCGGCGCGCGCCCGGGCCGGGGCCCAGACCTGCATCAGCAGATCGCGCACGTTGCCGGGCGTCCTGGCCATTTCGGTTTCCAGCACATAGGCCGCATAGCTGTCATAGCCCAGAAGCGCCGCGCGCTCGGCCCGAAGCGCCAGCGTCTCGGCCACGATGGCGCGGTTGTCGGTGGCGCCGCCGCGCGCGCCGCGCGAGGTCCAGGCCTCGTAGGCTGCCTTGCGCAAATCGCGCCGGGGCGAGAATTGCAGGAAAGGCACGATCACCGAGCGCGACAGCGTCACGACCGGGCCGTCCGCGCCGCGTTCGGTGCCCGCCGCCCGGGTGGCTTCGGCAACGAAGCCGGGCAAGCCCGCCAGATCGGCCTCGGCCAGCGGCATCGTCCAGTCACGCTCGTCGGCCAGCAGGTTCTGGGCGAAGGCGGTCGACAGCTCGGCCAGCCTTGTGTTGATTTCGCGAAGACGCCCGCGCCCCTCTTCGGGCAGCGCCGCGCCCGCGCGGACGAAATCGCGATGCTTCAGCTCCAGCAGCCGGGCCTGTTCTGCGGTCAGATCCAGCGTCTCGCGGGCCTGCCAGACCGCGTCGATCCGTGCGAACAGCGCGCGGTTCAGCACCACATCGGACGAAAATTCAGCCAGTTTTGGTGAAAAGGCGCGTTGCAGTGCCTCGCGTTCCGGGGTCGACGAGACCGAGGCCAGCAGGAAGAAGACCGACAGCACGTCGGACAGCGCCTGGCCGGTGCGTTCCAGCGCCTCGATGGTATTGGCGAAATCGGGCGGCTCGGGGGCCTCGGCGATGGCGGCGATCTCGGCCCGGGCCTCGCTCAGCGCCTGATCGAAGGCCGGGGCGAAATCCGCGTCCGAGACGGCGGCGAAGGCGGGAAGCTCGAACGGTGCCGTGCGCGGCGCCAGCAGGGGATTGGTCATGGGGATCTCCGTTTGCCAGAAGGCATAGCCGGATCACGGCCGGGTTCAAGGCCGGCCCGGCACCGGTGTGCGTTCGCGCAGGGCGGGCAGCAGGCGGCCCGGCACGGCCAGCCGCGCCCCGATCCGCGTCCAGGCCGCCGCGACCGCCCGGTCGAAGGCGGCCAGTTTCAGCGTCGCGACCAGCCAGCCCAGCACCGCCCCGGCAAGCGTCTGCCAGATCGTGTGCCGCCCGGCGTCGATCCGCGAGGCGCCGACGAACCCGGCCGACAGCACCGCCACCGCCTGCGCGCCGGGGCTGTCGCGCAGGCAGCTTGACACCAGCGCGCTCGCGCCGAAGCTGGCCGCTGCGGTGTGCCCCGACGGGAAGCCATGGCTGCCGCCATCCGGGCGGCGATTGATCGGCCGCTGGCCGAGCGCGGCCTTGGGCAGCTTGATTCCGGCTTCGAGCAGAAGGTATCGTCCGGCATAAAGGGGGGCCTGACCGCGGGTCGCGGCGCAGACCAGCCCGGCGGCGGGCAGGGCGATCTGCAGATGGTCGCCGGTCCGGCGGGCGCGCCCGTCCGCGACAGTGACCGAAAGCAGGACCAGCGCCAGCATCGCCGAAAGAGCGGCGGGGCGCAGCAAAAGCGAGGAGGACGGCAAGCGCATGGCGAACGGGCCTGTCTCGGGAGTCGGATGCACCTTCTTTCGGCGAGATCTGTAACGGTTTGGTATAGAGTCGTGGTCCCCTGGCGTCGATCGGGACCGAAACCGGGCCTTGCGGGCCAGTCTTGCCACATCTTCGGCAGGGTTGCCTTGGCCATGCTTCACGACGTCCGGGCTTTCGCCCAAGTTTGCGATCACACTCTTCGCGAGCGTGATCACAAAGGCAAAAAACATCGGATGATCACGGGAATTTAGGGAAAAGGGCGTTTCGCCGCACCACGATTCCGTGCTTAGAGAACGGTAAATCGTACCAGCACGGGACAGTTTGATGAACATCCACGAATACCAGGCCAAGGCGTTGCTGCGCAGCTACGGCGCGCCGGTCTCGAAAGGGCATGTCGTCACCAAGGCCGAAGAAGCGAAGGCCATCGCGGCCGACATCGACGGGCCGATCTGGGTCGTCAAGGCACAGATCCACGCAGGCGGCCGCGGCAAGGGCCACTTCATCGAGGAAGAGGCGGGCGAGAAGGGCGGCGTGCGGCTGACCAAATCGGTCGGCGAAGCCGCCGAGGAAGCCAAGAAGATGCTGGGCCGCACCCTCGTCACCCATCAGACCGGGCCTGCGGGCAAGCAGGTCGGCCGGGTCTATATCGAGGAAGGCGCGGGCATCGACCGCGAACTGTACCTGGCCCTTCTGGTGGACCGTCAGACCAGCCGGGTGGCTTTCGTCTGCTCGACCGAGGGCGGTATGGACATCGAGGAGGTCGCCGCCAAGACCCCCGACCGCATCCTCAGTTTCTCGGTCGATCCCGTGACCGGCTATCAGGGCTATCACGGCCGCCGCATCGCCTTCGCGCTGGGGCTGACCGGCAACCAGATCAAGCAATGCGTCCGGCTGATGGGCCAGCTTTACAAGCTGTTCACCGAGAAGGATTGCGAGCTTCTGGAAATCAACCCGCTGATCGTGACCGACCAGGGCGACCTTCGCTGCCTCGACGCCAAGATGAGCTTCGACTCGAACGCGCTCTACCGGCAGGAGGACATCCTGGCGCTGCGCGACGAGACCGAGGAAGACCCCAAGGAGCTTCAGGCCTCGAAATACGACCTGAACTATATCGCGCTCGACGGCGAGATCGGCTGCATGGTCAACGGCGCGGGCCTGGCCATGGCGACGATGGATATCATCAAGCTGTACGGCGCCGAGCCCGCCAACTTCCTCGATGTGGGCGGCGGCGCCACCAAGGAGAAGGTGACCGAGGCCTTCAAGATCATCACCTCGGACCCGAACGTGAAGGGCATTCTGGTGAACATCTTCGGCGGCATCATGCGCTGCGACGTGATCGCCGAGGGTGTGGTCGCCGCGGTCAAGGAAGTCGGTCTCAAGGTGCCGCTGGTCGTGCGCCTCGAAGGCACCAATGTCGAGAAGGGCAAGGCCATCATCAACGGCTCGGGTCTCGACGTCATCGCGGCGGACGACCTGTCCGATGCGGCGCAGAAAATTGTCAAAGCGGTGAAGGGGTAAGATCCATGGCGGTTCTCGTCGACGAAAACACCAAGGTGATCTGCCAGGGCTTCACCGGCAGCCAGGGCACCTTCCATTCGGAACAGGCCATCGCCTACGGCACCCAGATGGTGGGCGGCGTCACGCCCGGCAAGGGCGGCCAGACCCATCTGGACCTGCCCGTCTTCAACTCGTGCCACGAGGCCGTGGCCAGGACCGGCGCCAACGCCTCGGTGATCTACGTCCCGCCGCCCTTCGCGGCCGACTCGATCCTCGAGGCGATCGACGCCCAGATCCCTCTGATCGTCTGCATCACCGAGGGCATCCCGGTGATGGACATGATGACCGTCAAGCGGGCGCTGGAAGGCTCGAACTCGATCCTGATCGGGCCGAACTGCCCGGGCGTCATTACACCGGACGCCTGCAAGATCGGCATCATGCCGGGCCATATCCACAAGCGCGGATCGGTCGGCGTGGTGTCGCGCTCGGGTACGCTGACCTATGAGGCGGTCAAACAGACCACCGATGTGGGGCTGGGCCAGTCGACCTGCGTCGGCATCGGCGGCGACCCGATCAAGGGCACCGAACATATCGACGTGCTGGAATGGTTCCTCGCCGATGACGAGACCCAGTCGATCATCATGATCGGCGAGATCGGCGGCTCGGCCGAAGAGGAAGCGGCCCAGTTCATCAAGGACGAGGCCAAGAAGGGCCGCAAGAAACCCGTCGCGGGCTTCATCGCCGGTCGCACGGCGCCGCCCGGACGCCGCATGGGTCATGCCGGCGCCATCGTCGCCGGTGGCAAGGGCGGGGCCGAGGACAAGATCGAGGCGATGAAATCGGCCGGGATCGTCGTGGCGGACAGCCCGGCGCATCTTGGCGAGGCGGTGCTGAAGGCAATCGGCTGAGCCCGGTCGCCGAGGGAGGCAGAATGGGCTTTGCGGCTGCCGTAAAGGTCTGTTTCAGAAAGTACTTCACCTTTTCGGGGCGGGCGTCCCGCCCCGAATACTGGTGGTTCGTCCTGTTCATGCTGCTGGGCGGTATCCTGGCCGCTGTGCTGGACGGGCTGCTGTTCTGGGGCGATGTCAGCGTCGGGGCCGAGGGTGTCTCGGCCGAAACCAGCGGGCCGCTCAACGGGCTTTTCGGTCTCGTCACCCTCGTGCCCGGGCTGGCCGCCGGTTGGCGCAGGATGCATGACAGCGGCCGCAGCGGGCTCTTTCTGCTCTATCCGCTGATCGTGCTGGTGGGCATCGCCGGTTTTGCGAATTTCATCGGTGCCTTCGATGCCGCCACCACGGGCGACGTTGCGCAGATGTTCACCGGCCTCGCGGGCGTCGTGCTTGCCCTGTCGGTCGTGGTGCTGATGATCTCGCCGCTTCTGGTGATCTGGTGGCTGACCCGCCCGTCCCAGCCCGGCCCCAACCCATACGGTCCAAACCCCCATGAGGTAGCTCCATGACCGAGCAAAGCGCGAACGACATCTTTCACAGCTCGTCCTTCCTGCAGGGGCACAATGCCGAGTATGTGGAACAGCTTTACGCCCGCTATGCCAATGACCCGAACGCGGTCGACGAGGCCTGGCAGAGGTTCTTCGCCGAACTGGGCGACGACGAGGTTTCGGTCAAGCGCGAGGCGGCGGGGCCGAGCTGGGCCCGCCGCGACTGGCCGCCCGCGCCGAATGACGATCTGACCGCGGCGCTTGACGGGCAATGGCCGACGCCGCCCGCCCCCCGCGAGGCCAAGGCGGCCGAGGAAAAGATTCGCGAGAAGGCCAACGAAAAAGGCGTCGAGGTCACCGATGACGAGGTCAAGCGCGCGGTGCTCGACTCGATCCGGGCGCTGATGCTGATCCGGGCCTACCGGATCCGGGGCCATCTGGTGGCCGATCTCGACCCGCTGGGGCTGCGCAATCCGACGCCGCATCCCGAGCTCGACCCGGGGTCCTACGGCTTCACCGATGCCGACATGGAGCGGCCGATCTTCATCGACAACGTGCTGGGCCTGCAGGTCGCCTCGATGCGCGAGATCCTCGCCATCGTGCAGCGGACCTATTGCGGCACCTTCGCGCTGCAATACATGCACATTTCCGATCCCGAACAGTCGTCCTGGCTGAAGGAGCGGATCGAGGGCTATGGCAAGGAAATCAAGTTCACCCGCGAGGGTCGGCGCGCGATCCTGAACAAGCTGGTCGAGGCCGAGGGCTTCGAGAAGTTCCTGCATGTGAAGTATATGGGCACCAAGCGCTTCGGCCTCGACGGCGGCGAGGCGCTGATCCCGGCGATGGAACAGATCATCAAGCGCGGCGGCGCGCTGGGCCTGAAGGAAATCGCCATCGGCATGCCCCACCGCGGGCGCCTCTCGGTGCTGGCCAACGTGATGGGCAAGCCCTACCGCGCGATCTTCAACGAATTCCAGGGCGGCAGCTTCAAGCCCGAGGATGTCGACGGCTCGGGTGACGTGAAATACCACCTCGGCGCGTCTTCCGACCGCGAATTCGACGGCAACACGGTGCACCTGTCGCTGACCGCGAACCCCTCTCACCTCGAGGCGGTGAACCCCGTGGTGCTGGGCAAGACCCGCGCCAAGCAGGCGCAGATGAACGACCACGACCGCAAGCAGGTGCTGTCGGTCCTTCTGCATGGCGACGCGGCCTTCGCGGGCCAGGGCGTGGTGGCGGAATGTTTCGGGCTGTCGGGGCTGGTTGGCCACCGCACCGGCGGCACCATCCATATCGTCGTGAACAACCAGATCGGCTTCACCACGGCGCCGCATTTCTCGCGGTCCTCGCCCTATCCGACCGACATCGCGCTGATGGTCGAGGCGCCGATCTTCCACGTCAACGGAGACGACCCCGAGGCGGTGGTGCATGCGGCCAAGGTCGCCACCGAGTTCCGCCAGAAATTCGGCAAGGACGCGGTGCTGGACATCTTCTGCTACCGCCGCTTCGGCCATAACGAGGGGGATGAACCGATGTTCACCAACCCCCTGATGTATCAGAAGATCAAGAAGCATAAGACCACGCTGCAGCTTTACACCGAGCGGCTGGTCGAGGACGGGCTGATCCCCGAGGGCGAGATCGAGGACATGAAGGCCGCCTTCCAGTCCCATCTCAACGAGGAATTCGAAGCCGCCAAGGAATACAAGCCCAACAAGGCCGACTGGCTCGACGGGCGCTGGTCGCATATCCAGCGCGGCGGCGGCGACGACTATCAGCGCGGCGACACCGCGATCGGCGAGGAAACCCTGCAGGAGCTGGGCCAGGCCCTGACCGCGCCGCCCGAGGGCTTCGAGGTCCACAAGACCGTGGGCCGCCTGCTTGACGCCAAGAAAGAGATGTTCGCGACCGGCAAGGGCTTCGACTGGGCGACCGCCGAGGCGATGGCCTTCGGCAGTCTGCTGACCGAGGGCTATCCGGTGCGGCTGGCCGGTCAGGACAGTGCCCGCGGCACCTTCAGCCAGCGCCATTCCGCGCTGATCGACCAGAACAGCGAGGAGCGCTATTATCCGCTGAACCACATCCGCAAGGGGCAGGCGAAATACGAGGTCATCGACTCGATGCTCTCGGAATATGCCGTCTTGGGCTTCGAATACGGCTACAGCCTCGCCGAGCCCAATGCGCTGGTGATGTGGGAAGGCCAGTTCGGCGATTTCGCCAATGGCGCGCAGATCATGTTCGACCAGTTCATCAGCTCGGGCGAACGCAAGTGGCTGCGGATGTCGGGGCTGGTGGTGCTGCTGCCGCATGGCTATGAAGGGCAGGGGCCGGAACACAGCTCTGCCCGGCTCGAACGCTTCCTGCAGATGTCGGCCGAGGATAACTGGATCGTCGCCAACTGCTCGACGCCCGCCAACTACTTCCACATCTTGCGCCGCCAGCTGCATCGCAGCTTCCGCAAGCCGCTGATCCTGATGACGCCGAAATCGCTGCTGCGGCACCGGCTGGCGGTGTCCGAAGCGCAGGACTTCGTCACCGGGTCGTCGTTCCACCGGGTGCTGTGGGACGATGCCGATGCGGGCCGCGCCTCCGACACCCGGCTCAAGCCCGACGATCAGATCCGGCGCGTGGTGATCTGTTCGGGCAAGGTCTATTACGACCTGCTGGAAGAACGCGACGCCCGCGGCATCGACGATGTCTATCTGATGCGGCTCGAACAGTTCTATCCGTTCCCGGCGCTCAGCCTCGTCAAGGAACTGGGCCGCTTCCGCGATGCCGAAGTCGTCTGGTGTCAGGAAGAGCCCAAGAACCAGGGCGGCTGGACCTTCATCGAGCCCAATCTCGAATGGGTCCTGACCCGCATCAACGCCAAGCACGGCCGGCCCCGCTATGCGGGCCGTCCCGCCGCCGCCTCGCCGGCCACGGGCCTCGCCAGCACGCATAAGGCACAACAAGCCGCGCTCGTGAACGACGCGCTGACCATCGAAGGATAATCGCCATGTCCACAGAAGTCCGTGTTCCGACGCTCGGGGAAAGCGTCACCGAGGCCACCGTCGCCACCTGGTTCAAGAAGCCCGGCGATGTTGTCGAGGCCGACGAGATGCTTTGCGAGCTGGAAACCGACAAGGTGACGGTCGAGGTGCCCGCCCCTGCTGCGGGGACCCTGTCCGAGATCGTCGCCGCCGAAGGCGAAACCGTGGGCGTCGATGCGCTTCTGGCCACCATCGCCGAGGGCGCCGCCGCGCCCGCGCCGAAATCGAACGGCGGCGCCCCCGCCGCGGCCCCGGCTGCCGAGGCCGCCACCGAAGAGGTGCCGGTGATGGTGCCGACCCTGGGCGAAAGCGTGACCGAGGCCACCGTCTCGACCTGGTTCAAGCAGGCCGGCGACACGGTCGAGCGCGACGAGATGCTCTGCGAGCTGGAAACCGACAAGGTCTCGGTCGAGGTGCCCGCCCCCGCCTCGGGCGTGCTGAAGGAAATCCTCGCGGGCGAAGGCACCACCGTCGAGGCGGGCGGCCAGCTGGCCGTCCTGCTGGCGGGCGAAGGTGCTGCCTCTGCCCCGGCGGCAAGTCCGGCCCCCGCGCAGGGCGCCGG
Source organism: Rhodovulum visakhapatnamense (assembly GCF_004365965.1). Lineage (GTDB taxonomy): Bacteria > Pseudomonadota > Alphaproteobacteria > Rhodobacterales > Rhodobacteraceae > Rhodovulum > Rhodovulum visakhapatnamense. The sequence continues at coordinate 73,141 of NZ_SOEB01000018.1, read as the reverse complement.
CGGCGGCAAGGATGTCGAGGACGCCCCCTCGGCCAGGAAGCTGATGGCCGAAAAGGGCCTGACCGCGGCCGAGGTCGCGGGCACCGGCCGCGACGGGCGCATCATGAAGGAAGATGTGCTGAAGGCCGCCTCGGCCCCGAAACCGGCCGCCGCCGCGCCCCGCGCGCACGAGGCCCCCAAGCCCGCCGCCATCCCGGACGCGGCCCGCGCGCCGATCCCCGCCGAGGATGCCGAGCGCGAGGAACGGGTCAAGATGACCCGGCTTCGCCAGACCATCGCCCGCCGACTGAAGGACGCCCAGAACAGCGCCGCGATGCTGACCACCTATAACGAGGTGGACATGTCCGGCGTGATGGCGCTCCGGAAGGAATACAAGGACCTCTTCGAGAAGAAGCACGGGGTGAAACTGGGCTTCATGTCCTTCTTCACCAAGGCCTGCTGCCACGCGCTGTCCGAGGTGCCCGAGGTCAACGCCGAGATCGACGGCACCGACATCGTCTACAAGCGCTTCGTCCATATGGGCATCGCGGTCGGCACGCCCTCGGGGCTGGTGGTGCCGGTGCTGCGCAATGCCGATTCGATGAGCTTCGCCGAAATCGAGAAGCGGATCGCCGAAATGGGCACCCGCGCCCGTGACGGCAAGCTGTCGATGGCCGAGATGCAGGGCGGCACGTTCACCATTTCGAACGGCGGCGTCTACGGCTCGCTGATGTCCTCGCCGATCCTGAACCCGCCGCAATCGGGCATCCTCGGCATGCACAAGATCCAGGACCGCCCGATGGTCGAGGGCGGCCAGATCGTGATCCGTCCGATGATGTATCTGGCGCTCAGCTACGATCACCGCATCGTCGACGGCAAGGGCGCGGTCACCTTCCTCGTCCGCGTCAAGGAAGCGCTGGAAGACCCGAGACGGCTGCTGATGGATCTGTGAGGCAATGTCGGGCGATACCGGACTGAAGCCCGGCGAGGTGTATTGGGTGATAGGCGTCAATGACGCCTATCACGCTGCCACTGGATGCCTGGATTTCAATTCGCGGGACGCCCGCAAGTGGTTCAACCAAAGGGGATATTCCGTGTTCAAACTGGAACGCCCCATTGACGAGACTGCCGTAGACCGAGAGGATCCATGACCCCCGAACTCGCCGCCCTCGCCGCGACCGCCGTCATCCACCTTGCCGCCGTGCTCTGGTCCCAGCGCGCGCTCGAGGCCGATGTGGGGCGCGACGGCAATACCGGCCCCCGCGACGATATCGCGGACCGGCTGTCGCCCCTGACCCTCCGCCTGCGCCGGGCGCTGGCCAACCATGTCGAGAATACCGGGCTTTTCGTGATCGCGGTCGTGCTGGTGCAGTTCACTGGCTCCAATGGCTGGGTCACCGGGCTTGCCGCCTGGATCTTCGTCGCCGCCCGCGCGCTTTACCTGCCCGCCTATGCCTTCGGCTGGGTGCCCTGGCGGTCCGTCATCTTCATGGCCGGGCTTCTGGCCTGTTTCGCCATGATCCTCGCCAGCATCTTCTGAGGCCCGCATGACCCCCGAACTCACCGCCCTCGCCCTCGCGATCCTCGTCCAGGCCGTGCAATTCGTCCTCATGGCGATCCCCGCCAACATGGAGCTTGGCACGGAATATACCACGAGCCCCCGCGACACGCCCCCCGACCAGCAGCTCTCGCGCCGGACCGGACGGATGCAGCGGGCGCTGAACAACCATTTCGAGGGGCTGATCCTCTTCACCGCAGCGGTGGTCCTCGTCACCGTCTCGGGCCAGTCGAGCTGGTTCACCGCGCTCTGCGCCTGGATCTACCTGATCGCCCGCATCGCCTATGTGCCCGCCTATGTCCGGGGCTGGGTGCCGGCACGCTCGATGATCTGGGCCGCGGGCTTTGCCGCGACCGTCCTGATGGCGCTCGCCAGTCTGATATGAACTTCTTCTTGGCGGAAATACCCTCGGGGGGTGAATTGTCCGGAACGGACAAGAGGGGGGCAGACAGCCCCCCACGCCCCCGCCGCCATCCCAACACCCGCCCGTAAAGGAGGCCCCGAATGGCAAGCTATGATGTGATCGTGATCGGCTCCGGCCCGGGAGGCTATGTCTGTGCCATCCGCTGCGCCCAGCTTGGCCTGAAAACCGCCTGTGTCGAAGGCCGCGAAACGCTGGGCGGCACCTGCCTGAACGTGGGCTGCATCCCCTCCAAGGCGCTTCTGCACGCCTCGCACCAGCTGCACGAGGCCCAGCACAATTTCGAGAAGATGGGCCTGAAGGGCAAGCCGCCCTCGGTCGACTGGGCGCAGATGCTGTCCTACAAGGACGACGTCATCGGCCAGAACACCAAGGGGATCGAATTCCTGTTCAAGAAGAACAAGATCGACTGGCTCAAGGGCTGGGGCTCGATCCCCGAGGCGGGGCTGGTCAAGGTGGGCGACGAGACCCACAAGGCCAAGCATATCGTCATCGCCAGCGGGTCCGAAGCCTCGAGCCTGCCGGGCATCGAGATCGACGAGAAGACGATCGTCACCTCGACCGGCGCGCTGGCGCTGCCGAAGGTGCCGAAGAAGATGATCGTGATCGGCGCGGGCGTGATCGGGCTGGAACTGGGCTCGGTCTACGCGCGCCTCGGGGCCGAGGTTACGGTGCTGGAATATCTCGACCAGATCACCCCCGGCATCGACACCGAGGTTGCCCGCAGCTTCCGCTCGCTCCTCAAGCGTCAGGGGCTCGACATCGTCACCGGCGCGGCGGTCCAGTCGGCCGAGGCGCTGAAGACCAAGGCCAAGGTCGCCTACAAGCTGCGCAAAGACGACAGCGAACACACGCTCGACGCCGACGTCGTGCTGGTCGCGACCGGCCGCAAGCCCTTCACCGACGGGCTCGGGCTCGACGCGCTGGGCCTGCAGCTGACCAAGCGCGGCCAGATCGCGACCGATGCCCATTACAAGACCTCGGTCGACGGCATCTACGCGATCGGCGACGTGATCGAGGGGCCGATGCTCGCCCACAAGGCCGAGGACGAGGGCATGGCCGTTGCCGAGATCCTGGCAGGGCAGGCCGGCCATGTGAATTACGGCGTGATCCCGGGCGTCATCTACACCCATCCCGAAGTCGCGGCCGTCGGCCAGACCGAGGACAGCCTCAAGGAATCGGGCCGCGCCTACAAGGTCGGCAAGTTCTCCTTCATGGGCAACGGCCGGGCCAAGGCCAATTTCGCCGCCGACGGTTTCGTCAAGATCCTCGTCGATGCCGAAACCGACCGCATCCTCGGGGCCCATATCCTCGGGCCCTCGGCGGGCGACCTGATCCACGAGATCTGCGTCGCGATGGAATTCGGCGCCGCGGCCGAGGACATCGCCCGCACCTGCCACGCCCATCCCACCTATTCGGAAGCGGTGCGCGAGGCGGCGCTCGCTTGCGGCGACGGCCCGATCCACAGCTGAGGCCGGGGCAGGATCCGCAAGGGGCGGTGGCCGAACCGGGCCGCCGCCCCTCGTCATGCCAGGGAGCATGACGGCCCGCCCGGCTTGGGGGAACGCGACCTGCGAGCCAAAGCGTTCTACGGCCTTGCCTTCGGTGTCCGTCGCGCCCGGTGCGGAAAATTGCGGGGTGCGTGCCGCCTTGGTTCCGGCCGACCATGGCAAGAACGCCGGAGGCGCTCTGGCCGCACCATCGGGGCTGTCAGGGCGTCGATGCGGCCGCCTCTCGCAAAGCCGATATGAGGGCCTTGGATCTCATCGGCCATCGCCGGGCGCCCAAGGCGACTGACCGCCAGGCGCCCGATAGCGAACGACCCGCGATTGGCGGGCCGTCTTTCCTGGCGGTGGCCGGAGGCCCGGCGCTTCCGGAGCCCGCTATTTCATGAAGACATAGGTGCCCGGCGCGGGGCAAAGCGGCGGCAGACCGGCATCGGGCGCCCCCATGGCGGGCGGGGCCGCCTCGGCCGGGCCGGTCTTGCCGGCCAGCCAGCGCGCCCATTCCGGCCACCAGGACCCCTCGGTCGCCGGATGGCGGGCATACCAGCTGTCGGGGTCGGTATAGCGGGTCTCCGGCGTCCGGCAGCCGATCCGGTAATGGCGGCCCTTGTGACCGGGCTCGGACAGGATGCCGCCGTTATGGCCACCCTTGGTCAGCACGAAGGTCAGCTCGTTCTGGGTGAAAAGCGCCACCTTGTAGACCGAATGCCAGGGGGCGATATGGTCCTTCTCGGTACCGATCACGAACATCGGCGCGCGGATGTCCTTCAGCGCGATCACCTGGCCCTCGACCGCGAACCGGCCCGAGGTCAGCCGGTTGTCGAGGAAAAGCGCGCGCAGATAGTCGGAATGCATCTTCGCGGGCATCCGCGTCGCGTCGGCGTTCCAGACCGTGATGTCGAAGGCCTCGTCCTCCTTGCCCATCAGGTAGCGGCTCACGGCGCGGGTCCAGACCAGATCCTCGTCCCTCAGCGCCCGGAACGCGCCCGCCATCTGTTCCTGCGCCAGATAGCCCTGGTCCCACATCATGTCCTCGAGGAAGGCCACCTGGCTTTCGTCGAGAAAGAGCATCAGCTCGCCCGCTTCGGTGAAATCGGTCTGTGCCGCCAGCAGCGTGATCGACCCCAGCCGGTCGTCGCCGTCCCGCGCCATGGTGGCGGCGGCGATCGACAGGATGGTGCCGCCGAGGCAATAGCCGCAGGCATGGATCTTCTGCCCGGGCATGACCTTGCCGACCGCGTCGAGCGCGGCCATCACGCCGTCGCGGCGGTAATCGTCCAGCGACACGTCGCGATAATCGGCCGAGGGGTTCACCCAGGACATCGCAAAGACGGTGAAGCCCTGCGCGACCAGATAGCCGATCAGCGAGTTTTCCGGGCTGAGGTCGAGGATGTAGTATTTCATGATCCAGGCGGGCACGATCAGCACCGGCTCGGGATGCACCTTTTCGGTGCGGGGGGCGTACTGGATCAGCTCGAACAGCTCGTTGCGAAAGACCACCTGACCCTCGGTGACCGCGAGGTTGCGGCCCACGGCGAAGCCGCTCGCTGTCTCGGCGGGGGTGGCGGTGGCCTGGGCGCGGATGTCCTCGGCCAGGTGGCGCATCCCCTGCATCAGGTTGCCGCCGCCGGTGCGGACGGTTTCCTGCAGGATCTCGGGGTTGGTCAGCGGCACGTTCGAGGGCGACAGCACGTCCAGCATCTGCCGCGCCATGAAGGCGACCCGGTCGCTGTTGTGCGGGTCGGTGCCGCGGGCCGGTTCGGCGGCGGCATCCCACCAGTCCTGCGCGGCCAGGAACGCCTGCTGCCAGATCGAGAAGGGCGGGGTCGACCAGCCGGGATGGGAAAAGCGGTGATCCTCGGCGCGGGGGCGGAACGGCGGGTCGTCCCGCGTCAGGCCGGCGGCATGCGCCGCCAGCTTGGCGCCGTTGCGCATCGCGCGCTCGGCCAGTTCCATCTGGCGGCCCGGGGCGCGGGCCAGATGGCTGGCCCAGTCGGCCCAGGCGGCGGCTGCCGCGTTCAGCGAGGCCCCCGAGGTCATCCGCGCCAGCATCGCGCGTCCGGCCCGGTCGGCGGTTTCGTAGGGGTGGTCGTGTTTCGGATGGCCGTTCGGTGCGGTCATGCCCTGCCTCTCTGTCGCTCGATCCGTCGCCGGTCTGACAGGCCGGCGTGTCGTCTCCGCGATAGCAACGCGGCGCTGCAGCGACAATCCTCCCGCAACGTCACAGGAAAACGCCCCGAACCGGGGTTCGAGGCGTTTCGCGATCACAGATGCGATCTTGTCCTTGTGCGGCGCTCAGCCCTGACGGGCCTTGTAGCGGCGCTGGGTCTTGTTGATGACATAGACCCGGCCCTTGCGGCGCACAACGCGGCAGTCGCGATGACGCTGCTTGAGCGAGCGGAGCGAGTTGCGGACCTTCATCGGCCTTCTCCTCATGTCGCGGCGCGTCCGTGCGCCTCGTGGGTTTCAAGGGCTGACCCTGGGCATGCACCGCAGGGGCAGAAACTCTATGGTGGGCGGTACTGGGATCGAACCAGTGACCCCTACGATGTCAACGTAGTGCTCTACCGCTGAGCTAACCGCCCGGTCTCCGATGCATTCCCGCCTGCCCGAAAGAAAACGGACGCGGGCGGGACCGCGTCGGTTCGCAGGTCTATAAAAGGAGTCGGAGGAGGGTGCAAGGGCTTTTGGTCGGCCGCGAAATACCGTTATAAACATTCGAAGGAGGACGTGGCGGCGTGCAGGCGTTCAAGCTTTTCCGGCCGGACTGGCCGACCACCAGCGTTGTATTTTCCTCGCCCCATAGCGGGCGGGACTATTCTTGGTCGTTCCTGCGCCAGACGGTGCTGGACGAACGTGCGGTGCGGTCGTCCGAGGATGCCTTCGTCGATTTGCTGTTTTCCGATGCACCCGAGCATGGCGCGCCGCTGATCGTGGCCTCGGCCCCGCGCGCCTATGTCGATCTGAACCGCGCGGCCGAGGAACTCGACCCTGCCGTCATCGACGGGGCGCGGCTGGCCGGACACAATCCCCGGATCAGTTCGGGGCTGGGGGTGATCCCCCGGGTCGTGGCAAACGGTCGCGCCATCTATCGCGGCAAGATCGCCCTGACCGAGGCCGAGACCCGGATCGAGACTTGCTGGCGGCCCTATCACCGGCAACTCGAATCGCTGGTCGAGGAGGCGCTGGCCCGGTTCGGCGAATCGATATTGATCGACTGTCACTCGATGCCGCGCGAGGCCATCGAAAGCGCGCGCGCGGGCGGGCGGCCACGTCCCGAGGTCGTTCTGGGCGACCGGTTCGGCACTTCGGCCGGGGGCGAGATCGTCGACCGGATCGAGCAGGCCTTTTCCAATGCGGGGCTCAGGGTCGGGCGCAACGCGCCCTTTGCCGGGGCCTATATCACCCAGCGCTATGGCCTGCCCTCGCGGCGGCGCCACGCGGTTCAGGTCGAGATCGACCGCTCGCTTTACATGGACGAGGCCACGGTGCGCCCGAATGCCGATTTCGACGCGGTGCGGCGGTTGCTGGGCGAAGTGGTCGGTACGCTGACCCAGATTGGCCGCCCGGGCGAGGTGCCGCTGGCCGCCGAATAGCGCGACCTTCGGAAGGGGACGCTCTCAGACGAAATCCGACCGGCGGAAGAGGCTGCGCACGATGGTCAGCCCGGCACCGATCGCGCCGATGGTGAAGGCCACCCGCAGCCCGGCCGAGGCGGTCATGCCCAGCGTTTCGGCGGCGGTCGCCGGGTCCTCTGCGGTCAGCGTCAGAAGGCCGATGATGCATTGCGTGGCCGCGCCGCCCGGGATCATCGGGATGCAGCCCGCCACCGCCAGTGCGGTCCCCATCCGCGCCACCCGAAGCCGTGGCAGGGACAGGATCTCGACCCCCAGCGCGACCGCAGCGGCGGCGGCGAAAGAGGCGGCCTCGAGGCTCCAGCCCAGATCCATGCCGACGGTGCGCACCGCCAGCGCCAGCGCGCCGGCCGCCGCCGCCCAGACCAGCCGGACCCAGCCGAAGTTGAACAGGACCCCGAACCCCGCCGCCGCGACCGCGCCGAAGATCGCCTGATGCAGAACCGACCGCTGCGGCTCGAAGATCTGGTCGGGCAGGGCCGGGACCAGAAGCCGCGCGGCCGAGATCCCGACCGTGATGAAGACGAGGATCATCCCGACGGTCACAAAGCGCGCGCTGCCGGTGGTCGGATGGCCCTCCATGATGTCGGTCTGCGCGTTCATCGCGGGGACCCCGGGCACCAGCAGCAGCACCGCTGCCGTCATCGCCGTCTCGATCATGTGGCTGCCCGCCGGGATCGCCAGCAGCCCCGCGAGGCTGGCCGCGAGGCAGGCGACGAGGGCGGTCAGCACAAAGGTGTTGGTGCCCCGGCGCAGCAGGCTGACCCGGACCCATTGCGCGGCGGTGCTGGCCGCCAGCACCGGTCCGAAGGCCGCCCAGTCGACCCCCAGCAGCCGCCCGAAGGCGGCGCAGGCGATGCCCGCGGCCAGCGCGATCACCACCCGCGGGTGGTGCGGCGTCCCGGCTTTCAGCCTGGTCAGCGCCTCGCGGACCTGCTCTGCGGTCTGGCCGCCCTTCTCGACCTCGACGCAGAGATCGCGGATGGCATGGTTCAGCCGCATGTTGACCCCATGCCCGCCAGTGCCGGTCATCCGGGTGATGGTGTTCTCGCCATGGGTGACGGTGATCGCGAGCGAGGCAAAGCCGATCCGCGCATGCACCTCTTCGGCGCCGAGTCCCTCGGCGATCTTGCGCATCCCCTCCTTGACCAGAAGCGATTTGCCCCCCGTTTCGGTCAGCAGCACGCCGGCCTGCAGCGCGGTCATCGCGATCTGTTCGAGGTGTCGGTGCCGCAGCACCACCGGGTCCGAGCTTCGTGTCATGCCCGCCTGCCTGTGCGCAATGGTTCGTGCCCTCCCAATTGTGGTCCTGCCGCCCGAGGGCAAGGCCATTTTGCGCGTCCCGGCGCAAGACCGGGCTGGGCTCGACCCAGTATCGACTAAAAACAGTCTTGATTTCCATGATTTGGCTGCAATTCCGGCCGCAGCGCAGCACCCGGCCGTGGCACCTCCTCCGGTCTGGGCAGGGGCATCCCGGACGGACGGCAGGCATGAGCATCGAGCATCCCGAGAAGATCGGACTTGGCACCTGGGACCGCGATTCCCTGGGCAGCGCGCTGAACGACCTCGAAAGCGTCGGGGTCGCCTGGTATTACACCTGGTCGGACTGGGCGCTTTACGATGCCGATCCCGCGCCCGGGACCGTCGAGTTCGTCGGCATGACCTGGGACGAGCGGCTGGTGACGCCCGAAGCGCTGGAGCGCATCCGGGCCTCGGGGGCGACGGCGCTTCTGGGGTTCAACGAGCCCGACCTCGATCGCCAGGCGGACATGAGCGTCGCGCAGGCGCTGGATCTCTGGGCGGCGCTGGCGGCGACCGGGCTGCGGCTTGGCTCGCCCGCCGCCTCGCTGGACCAGACGCTGGGCGAGGGGTCCTGGCTCGGCCGGTTCGTGGCAGGGGCCGAGGCGCGCGGCCAGACTGTCGATTTCATCGCCGTGCACTACTATTCCGACAGTGGCGACGTGGCCGAGTTCGAGGCCTGGCTGAAGGCCGTCCATGACCAGTATGACAAGCCGGTCTGGGTGACCGAATGGGTGCTGGCCGACTGGACCGGCGCGCGCAGCTTCAGCGCCGCCGACCAGGCCGCCTTCGCCCGGGCCGCGACCGAGATGATGGACGATCTGGACTTCGTCGAACGGCATGCCTGGTTTGCCGCCTGTGAGGGCGGCGACGGCTGGTATCTGAACAGCGGGCTCTTCGACGCGGCGGGCAACCTGACCGAGGTGGGGCGGACCTTCGCCCAGCTGACCGCGCCCGGGGCGCCGCCTCCGATCGCCGGGGGCGCGGGTGACGACCGGCTGACCGGCACCGCGGGGGCCGAGCTGGTCCTGGGCGGCGCGGGCGACGACCTGCTTTCGGGCGGCGGCGGCGCCGACACCCTGCGGGGCGAGGCGGGCAACGACACGTTGCAGGGCGGGACCGGGGGCGACGGGCTGGAGGGCGGCACCGGCAACGATCTTTACGTCGTCCTGTCGGCGGCAAGCACGCTGATCGAGCGTCCGGGCGAGGGCTGGGACCGCGTTTCGGCCAGCCTCAACTGGGTGCTGGGCGATCATGTCGAGCAACTGACCCTGACCGGCGGCGCAGCGCTTGACGGCACCGGCAATGCGCTGGGCAACGTCCTGACCGGCACCGGCGCGGCCAACCGCCTGGACGGGCGGGAGGGCGACGACACTTTGCAGGGCGGCGCGGGCGAGGATTGGCTGCTGGGCGGGGCGGGCCACGACCGGCTGTGGGGCGGGGCCGGGGCCGACCTGCTGGAGGGCGGGGCGGGCGATGACATCTATGCGGTCGACACCCCCGGCGACCGGACGTTCGAGCGGCCGGGCGAGGGCTGGGACCGGGTCTGTGCCAGCGTCAGCTGGACGCTTGGCGATCATGTCGAACAGCTGACGCTGGGCGGCAGCGCCGCGCTTGACGGCACCGGCAATGCGCTGGCCAACGTCCTGACCGGCAACGGCGCGGCCAACCTCCTGGACGGGCGGGGTGGCCACGACACCCTGCAGGGCGCCGGCGGCAACGACACGCTTCAGGGCGGCGCGGGCGAGGATTGGCTGCTGGGCGGGGCGGGCAGTGACCGGCTGTGGGGCGGGGCCGGGGCCGACCTGCTGGAGGGCGGGGCGGGCGATGACATCTATGCGGTCGACACCCCCGGCGACCGGACGTTCGAGCGGCCGGGCGAGGGCTGGGACCGGGTCTGTGCCAGCGTCAGCTGGACGCTTGGCGATCATGTCGAACAGCTGACGCTGGGCGGCAGCGCCGCGCTTGACGGCACCGGCAACGCCCTGGCCAACGTCCTGATCGGCAATGCGGGGGCCAGCTACCTTTGCGGGCTTGGCGGGCGGGACACGCTGTCGGGCGGGGCGGGCGACGACGGGCTTGTGGGCGGCGCCGGGGACGACCGGCTTTGGGGCGGGGCGGGCAACGACTGGCTCGACGGCGGCGAGGGGGCCGACCTGCTGGATGGCGGGGCGGGGTCCGACCTGCTGATCGGCGGCGCCGGGGCCGATCTTTTCATCTTCACCGGCGGCTGGGACCGGATCGCGGACTTCGAGGACGATCTCGATACGCTCAGGCTCGACCACGCGCTTTGGGGGGGCACGCCGCCCGATCTGGCCGGGGTGCCGGGCCTTGCCAGCGTGACCGGCGCCGGTCTGATGGTCGATTTCGGTGCCGGGAACGGGATCGTGGTCGAGGGGATCTCTTCGGTCTGGGCGCTGATCGACGATCTGCAGATCGTCTGAGCGCCCAGACCCGTCAGGTCGGGGCCGGACCGGCGCGCCTCAGCGCAGCCGGTCGATCTGGTCGGGATGGATCTGCCCGAGCCAGGTTTCGGTCAGCGGCTTGCCGTCGCGCGCCAGATAGGCCCGCAGGTCCACCGTCCCGGTGCCGGGCGGCGCCTTGAGGTCGAACACCATCCGCCAGCGATCGGTGCCCACCACCGGCAGCACATAGGGGTTGATCAACTCGACGCCCTCTGGCGCAGAGACCTCGGGCAGGATCCCGTCCTTCCGGGTCAGCCCGTCCAGCGCAGGGCCCTCGAAATCGACCACCACCTTGATCTGGTTCTCGGGCCGGGGCTGGCCGGGCACGCCGCCATTGCCGATCCGGGTCGCGACGGTATGGGCCAGCTTCATCTCGACCGGCGGGGTCGCGGTCCAGTGCAGCCGGTAGGAAAAGTCCATTTCGTCGCCTGCCTGCGGCGCGGTTTCGGGATTCCAGAAGGCCACGATATTGTCGAAGATCTCGTCATCGGTCGGGATCTCGATCAGCTGCACGGCACCGGCGCCCCAGGGTGAGGTCGGTTCGACCCAGACTGCGGGGCGCTTGTCGTAGAACACCCCGTCATCCTGGTAATTGTCGAAATCGCGATCCCGCTGGATCAGCCCGAAGCCCTTGATGTCGCGGTCGAAATAGCTCGACGTCACGACCCGGTCGGGGTTGTTCAGCGGGCGCCAGATATGTTCGCCCGACCCGGTCTCGATCATCAGCCCGTCGGTGTCATGCACCTCGGGGCGCCAGTCCGCGGACTGGAAGCGGTTGCTTTCGGAATACCAGAACATCGAGGTGAGGGGCGCGATCCCCAGCCGCACGACCGGGGCGCGGAAGAAGAGCTTGGCGGTGATGTCCATCACCTGCCCCTGTCCGGGCCGGTCGCGCAGCACCATCCGGTAGGCGCCCGCGACGCTTGGCCCGTCCATCAGCGCGTTGACGACGGTGCGGCCGTCCCCGGCGGGTTCGAGATAGAATTCGGTAAAGCGCGGGAATTCCTCGGGCACCGACATGCCGGTATTCAGCGCGATGCCGCGTGCCGACAGCCCGTATTGCTTCAGCGCTCCGTCCGAACGGAAATAGGCCGCGCCCAGAAACGAGATCCAGTCGGATTTCATGTCGGGCCGCATCAGGCGGAACCCGGCAAAGCCCGCATCGGGCTTCAGCGCATGGGCCGGGCTGTCTTCGGGCATGTCGAAATAGTCGGTGTTGTAGACCACCTCGCGGGCGGCGCCGTCCTCGACCAGGAAGATCTTCACCGGCTGGCGGAAATAGGTGCCCAGATGGAAGAACTGCGCCGGGGTACCCCCCAGCATGAGCGAGGCCTCGGGGCGGAACCGGATCTTCCAGTGTTCGTCATAGTCGATCTTTTCCAGCACGTCGGCCTGATGCACCGGCGTCGGCACGTAAGGCTGGGCGGCCAGCGCGGCGGCGCGGGCGGCCAGCACGTCGTAGCTGAAGGCCGCGGGGGCGGCCAGAACCGGACCCGAAAGCGCCGGCGTGGTGCCGGGGGGCGCGGGGACCCGATCGGCCGAGGCCAGGGGGGCAAGCGCGACGGACGTGGCGGCGGCGAAGAGGACACTCGTCAGAAGGCGGTAGGCGGTCGGGCGGACAGTCGGCACGATGGGCTCCTTGGCGGCGGCCCCGGCGGGGCGTCGTCCGAGGGATGTGGTGGATTCGCGGGCCAAATCAAGCTGAAGATCGGGTCTTGGGCGGTGCCGCACCGCGATGCCGCCGGGCGGGCGGCTGGTGGCCCGGGGACGGAAAGAGGGCCGGGCTTTGCCGCCCGGCCCTTCGGGTCGGCGTCAGATCGTCCGTGCCGACATCTCGCGGGCGATATGGTCGGCCTGACGGATCGCCAGCGCGACGATGGTCAGGGTCGGGTTCTCGGCCGCGCCGGTGGTGAATTGCGAGCCGTCCGAGACGAAGAGGTTCGACACGTCATGGGTCTGCCCCCAGCGGTTCACCACGCCGTCCCTCGGGTTCTCCGACATCCGGTTGGTGCCGAGGTTGTGGGTCGAGGGATAGGGCGGAGTCGGGAAGGTGCGGGTCGCGCCCACCGCCTCGTAGATCGCGCGGCCCTGAGCATAGGCATGGGCACGCATCGCGCGGTCGTTCGGGTGATCGTCGAAATGCACATCGACCACCGGCAGGCCGTGCTGGTCGGTCACGTCGTGGTTGAGCGTGACGCGGTTGGTTTCCTGCGGCATGTCCTCGCCGACGATCCACATGCCCGCCATGGTCTCGTAGGCGTCGAGCGCCGAGGTGAATTCGCGCCCCCAGCCGCCCGGGTCGAGGAAGGCGGCCATGAAGGGCAGCCCGAGGCTCAGGGTTTCCAGCTCGTAGCCGCCGACGAAGCCGCGCGCGGGATCGTGGCGCGCCTCGTCGCGGACGATCCCGGCCATGGTCGTGCCGCGCCACATCCTGACCGGCTTTTCGAAGGTCCCATAGACCGATCCGGTCATGTGCCGCATGTAGTTGCGTCCGACCTGGCCCGAGGAATTGGCCAGCCCGTCGGGGAACATCGACGAGGCCGAATTGAGCAGAAGCCGCGGGCTTTCGAACGAGTTCCCGGCGACGCAGACGATCCGCGCCTTCTGCATCTGCAGGTTGCCCTCGGCGTCGAAATACTCGACCCCGGTCACCTTGCCGGCCGCGTCATGCAGGATGCGCGCGGCATGCGACCGGTCGCGGACCTCGAGATTGCCGGTCTCTTCGCCGCGCGGGATGTCGGTATAGGCCGAGGACCATTTGGCGCCCCATTTGCAGCCCTGGAAACAGAACCCCGTCTGCTGGCAGCTGACGCGCCCGTCGCGCTCGACCGAGTTGATCGCCATCCGGCCGGTGCTGACCTCCTTGTAGCCAAGCGCCAGCGCGCCTGCCTCGAAGACCTTGTAGTTGTTGTTCCCCGGCAGGCCGGGCAGGCCGTTGGTGCGGGTCACGCCAAGCTTCTTCTCGGCCAGATCGTACCAGGGCGCCATCTCGGCCGCGTCGATCGGCCAGTCGAGAAGGTTCGCGCCCTGGACCGGGCCATAGGTGGTCTTGCCCTTCCACTCATGCTCCTGAAACCTCAGCGAGGCCCCGGCCCAGTGGGTCGTGGTGCCGCCCACCGCCTTGACGATCCAGGCGGGCAGGGCCGGGAAATCGCGCGCCACGCGCCAGTCGCCCGAGGTGGTGCGCGGGTCGGTCCAGGCAAGCTGGCCGAAGCTTTCCCATTCGTCGTTGATGAAATCCTCGGGCATGTAGCGCCCGCCGGCCTCGAGTGCCACGACCTTGATGCCCTTCTGGGCCAGTTCGTTGGCCAGCACCCCGCCGCCCGCGCCGGTGCCGATGATGACGACCACACTGTCGTCGGTCTTGTCGAATTTCGCAGCCATGTCCGTTCCTCCCTGACTGGCGATGGCTCAGAGCCAGGCGATGTCGTCGAAGCCGCGGTGCAGATAGCCGCCCTTCGAATAGCTCTCGCCCTCGTAGCCAAAGAGCGGCCAAAGCGCTTTCTGGTTATAAAGCCCGGTCACGAGCCCGCCGCGCACGGTCTGAAAGAACGGGCTGTCCTCGATCCCGCGCAGGATTGCGGCGCGGTCGCTTTCCCAGCCGGTGCCCATGTAGCTGCCGAAGCCATGGCCCCGGGCGGCCGCGTCCAGCGCGGCGATCCCGGCCTCGACCATGGGCGCGGCCTCGGCGGTGTCGTAGCCCTTGACCGCGACCGCGTAATATTCGGTGCCGACCCGGTCATGGGGGTAGATGTCGCGCGCCATCTGCACGAGGGTCGCGAAGGTTTCGGGTTTCAGCACGGCGGTCTCCAGCGCCCAGGCGGCGTCGGGCGCGGCAACGAAGCCCGCCCCCACCACCAAAGTCGCCCCCGCCGCGCTGGCGCGCGCAAGAAGCTGGCGCCGGGTCAATGCCCGGACGGCTTGCTGGTCTGTCATCTGGTCTCCTCCCTGGACAGACGGGCGGGGTCCCAACCGCCCGGTATCTTGTCGTTATCTGGTCATTTGAATCGGCCGCCGCGTTCCAGCACCTCGATCTGGTAGCCGTCCGGGTCGGCAACGAAGAAGAACCGCGCGATCACCTCGCCTGCAGGCGCGAAGGCGACCAGCTTGCGGGGGGCGAGGCCCTCGGCCTCGAAGCGCGCATGCTCGGCCTCGAGATCCTCGACCGAGACGGCGAGATGGCCATAGCCGTCGCCCAGGTCATAGGGCTCGGTCCGGCCCTTGTTGACGGTCAGTTCGACCTCGAATTCGGTTTCCGGGTTGCTCATGTAGATCAGCGTGAACTCCGGGAAGTCGAGCCGGTCCGCGACCTTGAGCCCGAAGGCCTTGTCGTAGAACGCGACCGACCGCTCTTCGTCGAGCACCCGGATCATGCTGTGGATCGCCTTGGCCAAGATGGTCCCCTTCTCGCTCGGTCTTCCGTTCGGAATGATCCTAGCGCGAGGCGGGGAGGGCGCGGGTAGTAGCTTGATACTACCGCGCGGGCCTTCCGTGCGGTGCTATTCGGCGGCCATCGCCATCGGGCCGCGCGCCGGAACGGTCTCGCGGAAGATCAGGCAGGTGCAGCGCAGGAGCGAGGTGAAATTCGACGGCTCGCCATGCAGTTCCAGCACCTCGGCATGCAGCTTCGAGATGAAGGCGGGCGTCGTCACGCCTTCGGACAGGGCGATTTCGTCGAGGATCGCCCAGAAGCTGTTTTCCAGCCGGATGCTGGTGCTTTGCCCGTTCAGCCGCAGCCGCCGCGTGGTGGACCGATAGCGTTCGGGGTCCTGACCCGCAAAGATCTGGCACATGGCATGTCTCCTTCCCTGCGGCGCGGTCTTCGTCCGGATCCGGCGGCCGCCCGTCCTGTCCGGTTCGAAGTTTATACCAATTCCACGCGCGTCCCCAAGCACGAACCGTGCCGGACTCTTCCCGGGCGGCGATTGAAGCGCCCCGCCTCGCGGGCTATGCAGCGCCTTGCGGCAAGAGGAGAGCGCGATGGGACGGATCGTTCTGGTGACCGGCGGGGCCCGGTCGGGCAAGAGCAGTCATGCCGAGGCGCGGGTGCGGGCGATGCCGGGCGTGCCGGTCTATATCGCCACCTCGGACCCGCAGGATGACGAGATGCGCGACCGCGTGGCCCGCCACCGGGCGGTGCGGGGGCCGGGCTGGACGCTGATCGAGGAACCGCTCGATCTGGTCGGCGCGCTTGACCGCAGCGACGGCGCCGGGCCCCGTCTGGTCGATTGCCTGACTTTGTGGCTGTCCAATCACATGTTCGCCGGTCAGGACTGGGAACCCGAGGCCGAGGCCCTGACCGCGGCGCTTTTGCGCCAGCAGGCGCCGGTGGTGCTGGTCTCGAACGAGGTCGGTATGGGGATCGTGCCGGAAAACGCGCTGGCGCGGGCCTTTCGCGATGCCCAGGGCTGGGTCAACCAGCGCGTGGCCGCGGTGGCCGACGAGGTCGAATTCGTGGTGTCGGGCCTGCCGCTGCGGGTGAAGTGACGGCCGCGCTCAGCCCTTCGCGTCCAGAAACCCCTCGAAGGCATGCAGCGTCGCGTCCGAGACGTGATGTTCGATCCCTTCGGCGTCAAGTTCGGCGGTCTCGCGCGGCACCCCCACCGCCACCAGCAGATCGACCACCACCCGGTGGCGCTGGCGCACCCGGTCGGCCAGGGCCGCGCCGTCTTCGGTCAGGAACACACCCCGATAGGGACGCGACACCGCCAGCCCCTCGCGCTTGAGCCGCGAGACCGCCTTGGTGGCGGTCGGATGCGCCACGCCCATCCGCTGGGCGATGTCGGCCACCCGCGCCTCGCCATGCTCGGCGATCAGATCGCCGATCATCTCGACATAATCCTCCAGCAGCGCGACGGCCTGCGCCTCTCGGGCGCGCTGGAACCGGTCGGGCTGCGCATCGGCGGCGAGGTCCGTTTGCGGGTCGCAGGTCGGGGGCGCGTCGGGCGGCATCGGGTCTCCTCTCCCGGGGCGGCGCCGCGGCCGACCGGACTGTCAGACCCCGATATATACCCGGGCCGGGCGGTCCAGACCAGCCCCTCTTGCCGTGGCGGGAGGAAAACAAAGGCGCATCATCATGATGAATACACTTGCACGAAATATAGCTGTGGCTAAATTTCGACCGTCATCCTTTCACCCCCTGCCCGCAGGACGAAACCGTGAGCCCGAGCGACCGTACCCGTCTGGAAATGTCTGCCGTTCTCGCGGGCAAGCGTCACGGGCTGCGTGCCCGGCTGTTGTTCGTGGGTCCGGCTGTGATCGCCTCGGTGGCCTATATGGACCCCGGCAACTACGCGACGAACATTCAGGCCGGGGCGGGCTACGGCTATGCGCTTTTGTGGGTGGTTCTGCTGGCGAACCTGATCGCGATGCTCTTTCAGGGCCTCTCGGCGCGGCTTGGCATCGTTACCGGCAAGAACCTGGCCGAACTGTGCCGCGACCACTTTCCGCGCCCGCTGGTGGGCGTGATGTGGGCGGTCAGCGAGGTCGCGGCCATGGCCACCGATCTGGCCGAGTTCCTGGGCGGCGCCATCGGGTTGTCGCTGCTGCTGGACCTGCCGCTGATCGTCGGGATGGCGATCACCGCCATCGTCACCTATGCGATCCTGCTGGCCCAGGGCCGGGGCTTCCGGCCGATCGAGCTGATCATCGGCGCGCTCGTGGGCGTCATCGGGCTTTGCTATCTGGCCGAAATCCTGATCGCGCCCATCGACTGGGGCGCGGCCGGGCTGGGGCTCGTGACACCGGCGATGCCCGATACTGCCGCGCTGACCATTGCCGTCGGCATCATCGGCGCCACCGTCATGCCGCACGCGATCTATCTGCATTCGGGCCTGACCCAGACCCGGGCGGTCATCCACAGCGAGGCCGAGCGCGCCAAGGTGCTGCGGTTTTCCGATGTCGAGGTGGTGGCGGCGCTGGCCGTTGCCGGGATCGTCAACATGGCGATGGTGATGATGGCGGCCAGCGCCTTTCACACCGGCCATAGCGAAGTGTCAGAGATCGAGACCGCCTATCACACGCTGACCCCGCTTCTGGGGGCGGCCGCCGCGGGGGTGTTCCTGCTGTCGCTGATCGCTTCGGGCATTTCCAGCTCGGTCGTCGGCACCATGGCCGGGCAGATGATCATGCAGGGTTTTCTGAGAGTGCGTATCCCGATCTGGCTGCGGCGGCTGGTGACGATGCTGCCCGCCTTCGCGGTTGTGGCCGCCGGGGTCAACGCGACCCAGGCACTGGTGGTCAGCCAGGTGATCCTGTCGATCGCGCTGCCGGTGCCGATGATCGCGCTGATCGTCTTTGCCGGGCGGCGCGACGTGATGGGGACCTATGCCGCCGGGCCACTGGTGCGGGGCCTCGCGGTTGCGGGCGCGGTCGTGGTGCTGAGCCTCAACGCGGTGCTGCTGGCCGGCGCCTTCGGGCTCGATCTTCCCGTCCTCGGGCCGGTCGCGCAGTCCTGAGGCGGGGCGCTTCAGTTCCGCGAGGCGCGGGGCGGGCGGGCCAGGCCGATCAGCAGCGCCAGCGCCAGTGCGCAGATCCCGAAGCCCTGGATCCCGAGCACGCAGAACTCGGCCAGCACGGGAGAACTGTCGGCGCCCGCCGCAAGCCGGCCGAGACCGGCGCCAAGCCCCAGCCACAGGAAGGCCGAGGCGCCAAGCGCGACCGCGAGGATCGGCAGCGCCCTGGCGGGCGGCAGGGCACAGAGCGAGCGGCAGGATCCGGGGCAGGACCGGCGGGCGGGAGTGCGGCTGGCGCGGTCTGGCATGGCGGGCGGTCTCCGTGGCGAACGGGCTCGTCGGCATGAAACCCGGCGAAAGGGTGATGAATGCCTTTCACCGGGCGGCGACGCCGTCTTCCGTCTGGCCGGGTACGATATGAGCGCTCGTGTCGCAAGAGAAGTTTATCCTGGATCAAGGACTCCGTGACATGGCTCGGGCTATGTCGCCCGCCATCGCGCCCCCTCCGCATCGCGGGCGGCCCGGATCAGGAACCTCTCATGCCCGCCCTCGTCAAGACTGCCGTCAAGACTGCCGAACCGGCCGGTGTTCCGCGACCCTGCCGGGCCGCGCTCCTGCCGCTGGCTCTGGTGCTGGGGGGCTCGGACCTGGCGGCGGGACCGGCGGTCGCGATGCCGCCGCTGACCGACGCTCCGGAGCGGCCCTTCTATTTCGTGGTCGATCTGGGCGATCTGGCGGATGGCAGCGCGACCAGCGTTCCGCATGCGATCAGCGAGGACAATGCCGTGGTCGGCGCGGCCGTCGACATGACCGGCGCCACCCATGCCTTCTACTGGAAAGGCGGGCAGATGCGCGATCTGGGCGTGTTGCGGCTGATGGGCGAGCCGATCTACAGCCAGGCCGAGGATATCAACGAGGCCGGGCAGATCGTCGGGACCACCTATACCGACGCGGGCCCGGCGGTCGCGCTCTGGGACAAGTCGGGCATCTCGCTGCTGCCCGCGCTGGAACCCGACGCCGATCCGGGGCAGGCGCATTCGATCAATGCCCGGGGCGACATCACCGGCTATGTCGGCCGCCCCGACCGCAAGGAAAGCGTGGCACTCTGGCAGGGCGGGCGGCTGGTCGAGATCGGCCTGCCGGGGCCGCAATTCGACACCGCCCATGGCATGGTCATCAACGACGCGGGCCAGATCGCGGGCCAGGCCGCGCTCCATGACGAGGTTCGCGCCTTCCGCTACGAAGCCGGGGTCTGGACGCTTTTGCCCGGGTTTTCGGGCGGCGGCTATGCGAGCCTCGTCAACGACATGAACCGCTTGGGCGAGATCGTCGGCAAGGGCATTGGCGACAGCGGCACGGATCGCGGCTTTTTCTGGGATGGGGCGGTTCTGCACGACATCGGCGACCTGCCCGGCGGCAAGGACATGAGCCACGCCTTCGGGCTGAACGACCGGGGCGAGGTGGTGGGCTACAGCGCCGCCGGGGACGGCAATGCCGCCGTGCTCTGGACCCGGGCCGACCGGCGGCTGGTCGATCTCAACGACTGCATCGACCCCGACAGCGGCTGGCATCTCGTGCTGGCCAAGGACATCAATGACAATGGCTGGATCACCGGCTATGGCATCGCGCCGAACGGCGCGACGCACGGTTTCGTTCTGATCCCGGAATAGGGCGGAAGACGGAACGACAAGGACCGGTCGCCGCGTGCGCGCCGCGCGCCGATCCGGGCCGCGATCCTGCAGCGTCAGGACGGGCTTTTCCAGCAGGCCGGGCAAAGCCGACGCCCGCCCTCAGGGCTGTCGGTCGGCGGTTTTCGCGGACCGCGCAAGGACCGGCCTCCGCCGCCCATAGATGCCATCAACTTGACCCATTCGAGGACTATAAAAATTCTTGGTTTTTGCAGTTCGCAAACCCGGGCGTCTTAAAGCGGATTTAAGCCACAGGCGTCAGTCCCTTGATGTGACGGGGCGTAGGGCGGACCGGGCGACGGGCCGAGGCGCGCAGACCCGGGGCAGGAGGAAAGCCCCGCCAGTGTACGGAGACGGACATGACGGAAACGCGCAGCGGGCGGGGGCGGCTCGTCAATCGCCTTGCGGCGACGGGGCTCGGGGTGCGCCTGATCGGGATCATGCTGGCGCTTTTCCTGACAAGCGTGACGCTTGGCGTCGTGGGATATGTGGAATTCAAGGCACTGGGCGCCTCGGCGCGGTCTGTCGGCGATGTCTCGGTCTCGCGTCTCTTTGCCATCAATGACATCGAGAATGCGCTGAGCGATCACGAAATTGCCGCAGAACGCTCCGTGCTCGAGGTCGATCCGTTCGAGCGTGAGGATCTGCGCGAGGCGCAGCGCGTGGCGACCTCGGCCTTCGGACAGGCGCTGCTGCGGCTCAGGTCGCTCGGCCTGTCGGTCGAGGAAACGCGGATCGTCGACGATCTTCAACGGGACTGGGACGGCTATCTTGCCAGTTTTCGCGTGGCCGACAGGCTGGCGGAGGACGGGGACTTCGAGAAGGCAAAAGAGCATTTCGAAGTGGGCGTCGAACAGATGGCGGCCGATCTGACCGCGCGAATCACTGACATGACCACGCTGACCCGTGCCGATACGGCGGTCGCGCTGGAGCGCCAGGACATCATCGTCGAACAAAGCCTGCGGCTGATCGTGCTGACGCTGGCGGCCGCCGGAGCACTCGCCCTTGGCGCGGCGATCTGGGTCGTGCGGCGCCTGAGCCTTCCGCTGATCGCTCTGAACGATGCGCTGCGCCGACTTCTTGGCGGGGACGATACGGTCCGGCTGCCGGATTTCGGCACCGAACGGAACGAGCTGTCGACCCTGTCCCATTCGGCCCATGCGCTGCGCGACAGCATCGTCGAGACCCGGCGGCTGGCCGCCGAGATGAAGACCCAGCGGGCGCTTCTGTCCGAGACCGTGCAGAACATGCCGGCGGGCCTGTGCATGTTCGACGGAACCGGCAAGCTTCTGGTGGCGAACGCGATGTTCTGGTCCTTCTTCGGCATGCCGAAAGAGCTGTCTTCCGGGCAGGGTTCGGTGACGCTGGACCGGCTTTTGACGCAGGTCGGCTGCCGGATGAGCGCCGCGCGCCCCGGCGGCGGGGCGGCTTTTGCCAGCCGCATGAAGGCCCTGATCGCGCAGCGCGGGTCGGATTCGGCATCGTGGGAACTGGACGACGGTCGGCATGTCCTGCTGCAGGTCCAGCCCGTGCCCGGCGGCTGGATGATGATTGCCAGCGACATTTCCGAACGGGTCGATCAGGAAGAACAGGCCCTCCACATGGCCAGGCACGACACGCTGACCGGGCTTCCGAACCGGCGGGCCTTTGCCGACAGCATCGATTACGCCATTGCCACCGCCGACCCGAACCGGCCTGCGGCGATCCTGTTCGTCGATCTCGACCGGTTCAAGCATGTCAACGACACGCTTGGCCATGCCGCAGGCGATCAGCTGTTGCGCCATGTGTCCGAGCGTCTGCAGGGCGCGGTGCGCGAGGGCGACACGGTGGCGCGGTTCGGCGGCGACGAGTTCGCCGTGATCCAGATCGGCCAGCAGCAACCCGACAGCGCGCTTGGGCTTGGCGACCGGATCATCGACCTGCTGTCGCAACCCTTCAGGATCGACGGGCGTCTGGCGGATATCGGGGCCAGCGTCGGCATCGCGCTCGCGCCCGAGCATGGCGATCGCGCCGAAAAGATCATGTCGCGGGCCGATATCGCGCTTTACGCGGCCAAATCCGCGGGCCGGGGCCAGTGCCTTCTGTTCGACAGGGACATGCTGGACCGGCAGAATGCGCTGATCAAGCTGGAAGCCGATCTCAAGCGCGCCATCGAGCTGGACCAGTTCTCGATGCTGTTCCAGCCGCTGGTCAATCTCGATACCGGGCGGATCACCGGGGCCGAGGCGCTGCTGCGCTGGCGGCACCCGACGCGCGGCCTGGTCCCGCCCTGCGAATTCGTCCCCATGGCCGAGGAACTGGGGCTGATCGTGCCGCTCGGGGCGCTTGTGCTGCGGATGGCCTGCACCGAGGCGGCCTCCTGGCCCGACCGGCTGAGTGTCGCCATCAACCTGTCGCCGGTGCAGTTCCGGCGCCACGACATCGTCGGCGATGTGACCCAGGCCCTGAAATCGAGCGGTTTGCCGCCCGCGCGGCTGGCGCTGGAAATCACCGAAGGCGTGCTGCTCGAGGATACCGACGATGTGAAGGACAAGCTGACCGCCCTGAAGGGGATGGGCGTCCGGATCTCGCTCGACGATTTCGGCACCGGGTATTCGTCGCTGCGCTATCTCAGGATCTTCTCCTTCGACAAGGTCAAGATCGACGCCTCCTTCGTGCAGGAGATCGACAGCGATCTGGGCGGCGCCGCGGTCGTGCGCGCGGTCTGCATGCTCTGCGGCAGCATGGGGATCGACGTGGTTGCGGAGGGGATCGAGACCCGCGAACAACTGCTTCAGGTGATGGAGGCCGGGTGCAACGAGGCACAGGGGTACCTTCTGGGCCACCCGCTCTCGCGCGAGGACTTCCTCGAGGTCGAGGGCCGGTCGGCGGCGGGTGTCTTTCCGGGGCTCGGCGTCGAAGAGACCCCGGTCCTTCCGCCCATGCGCAGCGCACAGGCGGGCTAGCTGTTCGATCCCAGGGTTTGATGGTGTGATCCTTTCGAAGGAATGGAAGGAGGCCCTATGGGACAAGTTCCTCACGGAAGCGCCACGACCACGTACGCGGTCAGAGCCGCGATACAGTGATCGCAGGCGTCGCTCGCGACGCTGAGCCGGGACCTGCGGAGTGGAGAGGATCGGAAAACGATCCGGTGAATCGTTTTCCCGACGACCCCCGAGACGGTTGCGAACCGGCGCAAACGGCAGACGGTCGATGATCGCAAGACCGGCCCTAAGGATCCACGTTCGACGGTCCTCACCGAGGCCGAGGAGGCGGCCATCGTCGCGTTTCGGCGCCACACGCTGCTGCCGCTTGATGACGGCCTCCGTGCCCTGCAGCCGTCCATCCCGCATCTGACACGCTCTGCACCGCAGCGCTGAGCCATTGCGGTGCCATTGGTTCAAGCCCGATGGCGAATGCCTCTCGCGCCTGCCGGACGTCGAGGGCGACAAGCCGAAGCGGTCGGCGTTCAAACGCTGCCCTGTCGGCCCTCGCCAGCGGGTCTCGAACCGATGGCGACCACGCAGGCTCGATCCAGATCAACATCGCCGAGGCGCAGACAGGAAGACGGCCCGGGAGGTCCTGCAATGCATGCTCGAAGCCGTGCCCTATCAGGTCCACACCGTCCTCACCGATCGAGCCATTGGAGCGCCATTGGTTTGAGAGACAATGGCGAGGGGCATTCAGTTCGCCGAGCAGCCCCGGAGCCGGAATACCGCGTCTTCGCGGCCGATGCGCTTTGACATGATCTGCGAGGCAAACGGGATCGAGCACCGGCGGACCAACCCCAACCATCCCGGGAGTTCGGAGGATCGGAAAACAGTCCGGGGGGACTGTTTTTCCCGAGCGGCGGACAGGTCGAACGGATGCACCGCACGATCAGGGCGGGTGAAGCGGATCAGGCGAGGCACCAGTGGCGCGTCTTCCCGCTGAACGTCAATCGGGACCATCACGACAGCCACGACCAGCTGCAGACGCACCTCGCGGACTTCTTGGCAGCTTACAGCTTCGCGCGCAGGCTCAGGCCGCGCGGTAGCGTTCGACCGTGGCGGTTGTGCGCGCGGCGTTCGAATGCAGCTCGCGTGCCACCTGCCGGGTCTGGTCCGCCTCTTCCAGTACCCTCCGCGAGGACTGCGCCAGATCGGACAGCGTGGTTTCGACACGGGCCAGGAGGGTGCGCGAGCGCGTCTCCATCTGTTCGACCTCGGCCAGAAGCGTCGCGTTCGAGGCGATGCGACCGCGAATGTCCTCCAGCGCGTGGTCGGTGCCCGCGACCTCGCGGACCGCGCCGGAAACGGTCTCGCGCACGCCGTTCAGCATCCCGCGGATATCGCGGGCCGAGGCGGTCGTGGTTTCGGCAAGACTGCGCACCTCCTGCGCCACCACCGAAAAGCCCGCGCCGGCCGTGCCGCTCGCCCGGGCCGCCTCGACCGAGGCGTTGAGGCTGAGCAGGCGGGTGGCAAAGGCGACCTCGTCGATCATCTCGAGCCCGGCGGCGATACGCCCGATCGCGGCGCTGGCCCGTTCCATCCCGGCCACGGCGCGCCGCGAAATCTCGGCGGCATCGGCCGCGCCCTGCCGCGCCAGTTCCGAATTCAGCAACGCCTGTTCCAGCCGTGCGCCGTTGCGGTCGACCTCGGCGCGCAGCTCGGCCATCTCTTCCGAAACGGACCCGATCTGGCGGGCCTGATCGGTCGAGCCTGAGGTCAGCGTCACGCTCTGGGCGCTCAGCTGCGCGGCATGGGCGGCGACCGACTGCGCCGAGGCGGCGATCTCGCCGACCATCGTCTCGACCGACCCGATCATCGCATTGATCGACCCCGGCACCCGGGCGAAGGGGCCCTCATGCCCGATCCGCATGCGCCGGTCGAGCCGCCCGTCCAGCACCGCCTCGATGGTGCCAGCGAGATCGGCCAGCAACGCTTCGGACTGGTCGGCAAGCCGCCGGTCGGTTTCGGCCTTGAGGCGGATGTTCTCGGCGATGCCGTTGAACAGCGTTGCGGCCTCGTGCGATTCCTCGCCCGGTTCGGTGTCGATCCGGCCGATTTCGGCCGAGGGGTTCTCGGCGATGCGGGCCATCGCCCGCACCAGCCCCGACAGCCCCAGCGGCGCGTCATGTTCGGAAATGTTCAACCCGGCCTCTTCGGCCTCGCGCGAAACGCGCAGCCCGCCGCGCGGCCCGTCCGGCGCGGGCAGCAGAGCGTCCGCAATCCGGAGCAGAACAAAGCCGGTGCCGAAGGCCCAGACGAAGACCGCGCCCACGCCCAGCGCCTGCACACCGACCTGGGTCAGGCGGCCGCCTGCCATCAACGCATCGGGCCGGGCCAGGGCGCCCGCCATCAGCGTGCCCCAGGCGCCTGCGACGCCGTGCACCGAAATCGCCCCGAGCGGGTCGTCGAGCCGCCAGACCCGGTCCAGCATCTCATGCGCGAGAAAGGCAACGGCGCCCGCGCTGGCCCCGATCAGGAAGGCCGATTGCGTCGTGACCGCGTCGCAGCCCGCGGTGATGCCGACCAGACCGGCCAGCGAGCCGTTGATCAGATGCTCGGGCCGGTAGATGCCGGTCTTGCGCGCGCCGATGATCAGCCCGGCCGCGCCGCCCGCCGCGCCCGAGACGATGGTGTTGGCGACGATCCCGGCAATGGCGCCCGATCCGATATTGGTCGACCCGCCATTGAACCCGATCCAGCCGATCCAGAGGATCAGCGCGCCCAGCGTCGACAGCACCGGCGAATGCCCGTGCAATGCGACGGGCCGCCCCGCCGCGTCATAGCGCCCGAGCCGCGGCCCGATAAGGATGATCGCGGCCAGGGCCACCCAGGCGCCGACCGAATGCACCACGGTCGACCCCGCGAAGTCGATGAATCCGAGCCGCGCGAGCCAGCCCTCGGACTCGCCCGACAAAAGCCCGCCCCAGGCCCAGTGGCCCGAGACCGGGTAGATCAGGCAGCCGATCAGCAGGGTGCAGATCATGTAGCCCGACATCGTCGCGCGTTCGGCGACCGCACCCGAGACGATGGTGGCGGCGGTGCCGCAGAACATCAGCTGGAAGACGAAGAAGGTCAGCGACCAGTCGCCTTGTGTGTTGAAGAAGGCGTAATCGGCCGAAAACCCGATCCATCCGCCGAGGCTGGGGCCGAACATCAGCGCGAAGCCGACCGAGCCGAAGGCCAGGGTCGACAGGATGAAATCGACCAGGTTTTTCTGGGCGACGTTGATCGAGTTCTTGGACCGGACCTGCCCGGCCTCAAGCAGCAGGAAGCCCGCCTGCATCAAGAAGACCAGCGCCGCGGCGGTCATCGTCCAGACATGGTCGAGGTCGGTATGAAGCGCGAAACGCTCGGTCTCGGCAGTTGCAATCCCAGGGATCAGGAGGGTGGCGAGAACCGCCAGGACAGCTTGCATGAACAGGGCTCACTCTTTTGCACGAATCCCTGCCTATCCCTCACATCCGAAATAAGAATTAACCGCGCCGGGGCTCTGTCGCCGGGCCCCGGAAAGGGCGCGCCGGAGGGCGCGCCCCTGCCTCGATCAGAGCAGGCCGCCCAGATGGAAGGCTTTGGTTTCAAGGTATTCCTCGATCCCGGCCTGGGCGCCTTCGCGCCCGAGCCCCGAGGTCTTGACGCCGCCGAAGGGCGAGACCTCGTGGCTGACCGCGCCGGTATTGAGCCCGACGAGCCCGAATTCGAGCGCCTCGCCGACCCGGAAGGCGCGGGCCAGATCGCGGGTGTAGAAATAGGCGGCCAGCCCGTAGGGCGTGCCATTGGCGATGGCCAGCGCCTCGGCCTCGGTCTTAAAGCGGAAGATGGGCGCCACCGGGCCGAAGGTTTCCTCCGAGGCCAGCCGCATCGCGGTCGTGGCGCCGGTCAGGACCACCGGATCGGCGAATTGCGGCGGCAGATCGCGGGCGGGCGTCGCGCGGGTTGCGCCCTTCGCCAGCGCGTCGGCCACATGGGCCTCGATCTTGGCGATGGCGGCGGCGTTGATCATCGGGCCGATCTGGGTGCCGTCCTCGGTGCCCGCCCCCACCTTCAGCGCCGCGACCCGGGCCGCCAGTTTCCCGACGAAGGCGTCGTGAATGCCCGCCTGCACGAGGATCCGGTTCGAACAGACGCAGGTCTGCCCGCCATTGCGGAATTTCGAGGCCATCGCGCCCTCGACCGCCGCGTCGAGATCGGCGTCGTCGAAGACGATGAAAGGCGCGTTGCCGCCCAGTTCCAGGCTGAGGCGTTTCACCGTGGGCGCGCATTGCTCCATCAGCAGAGACCCCACCCGGGTCGAGCCGGTGAAGGACAGCTTGCGCACGATGGGGGACCCGGTCAGCGTCGCGCCGATCTCTTCGGGGCGGCCGGTCAGAATGTTGATGACGCCCGCGGGGATGCCCGCGCGGTCTGCCAGAACCCCAAGCGCCAGCGCCGAATAGGGGGTGAAGTCCGAGGGCTTGATGACCACGGTGCAGCCCGCGGCCAGCGCCGGGGCGACCTTGCGGGTGATCATCGCGTTGGGGAAGTTCCAGGGCGTGATGATGGCGCAGACGCCCACGGGTTCCTTGAGGGTCAGGATGCGCTTGTCGGGCGTGGGCGAGGGGATGATGCCGCCATTGATCCGGCGCGCTTCTTCCGCGAACCAGCGCACGAAGCTGGCGCCATAGCGGATCTCGCCCAGGGCCTCGGCCAGTGGCTTGCCCTGCTCGGCGGTCAGGATCCGGGCCAGATCGGCCTCATGGGCGCGCATCAGGTCGTACCAGGCCATCAGCAGATCGGCGCGTTCGGCATGGCTGCGGGCCTTCCAGGGTCCCATGGCGGCCGCGGCGGCGGCAATGGCGGCCTCGGTCTCGGCGGCGGTGCAATCGGGCATGTGGCCGATGGTGGCCCCCGTCGCGGGATCGGTCACCGCCATGTCGGCGCGGGCGGTCCACTGGCCGCCGATCAGCGCGGCCTCGCGGAAAAGTTCGGGATCGTTCAGGGTCATCTCAGGCCTCCAGCGCCGCCTTGACGGCTTGGGTGATCGCGGATGTGGAATGGCTGCCGGGCCGGGTGCCGATGCCTTGCGCCGTGGCGGCCTCGATGGCGGCAAGGATCGCGGCGGCGGCCTCGGCCTCGCCCAGATGATCGAGCATCATCGCCGCCGACCAGATCGCGGCAATGGGGTTGGCGATGTCCTTGCCTGCGATATCGGGGGCCGAGCCGTGCACGGGCTCGAACATCGAGGGCGCGCTGCGGTCGGGGTTGATATTGGCCGAGGCCGCAAAGCCCAGGCCCCCCTGAATGGCCGCCCCCAGGTCGGTCAGGATGTCGCCGAAGAGGTTCGAGGCGACGATCACGTCAAGGCTTTCGGGCGCCATCACCATCCGCGCGGCCATCGCGTCGATATGCATGGGTTCGACGCTCACGTCCGGATAGTCGGCCGCGACCTCGCGGGTGACCTCGTCCCAGAAGACCATCGAATACTGCTGGGCGTTCGACTTCGTCACCGAGGTCAGGTGCCCGCGCCGCGCGCGCGCCTGTTCGAAGCCAAAGCGCAGGATGCGTTCGACGCCCATCCGGGTGAAGACCGAGGTCTGGATCGCGACCTCGCCGGGCGTGCCCTGATGCACGCGCCCGCCCGCGCCGGAATATTCGCCCTCGGTATTTTCGCGGATGCAGAGAATGTCGAAGCCGTCCGATCTCAGCGGCCCCTCGACGCCCTTCAGCAGCCGGTGCGGCCGGATATTGGCATATTGCGCGAAGGCCTTGCGGATCGGCAGCAAAAGCCCGTGCAGCGAGACGGAATCCGGCACCGTGGCGGGCCAGCCGACCGCGCCCAGATAGATCGCGTCGAAGCCGCGCAGCGTCTCGATCCCGTCCTCGGGCATCATCCGCCCCGTGGCCAGGTAGTGGTCGCAGGACCAGGGGAAGGTCTCGGTCGCCAGCGTGAAGCCGAAGCGCCGGGCGGCGGCGGTGGCGATCTCGATCGCGGCATCGGTCACGTCGACGCCGATTCCGTCGCCGGGGATCAGGGCGATCTTGTGAGTGGTCATGGTCGTCTCCTGAAAAGCGCGGCTCAAAGGTCGATCAGAACGGATTTCTGGCGCCGGTTGGCCAGATAGGCCTCGCGGCCCAGATCCTTGCCGAGGCCTGAGGATTTCCAGCCCCCGGTGGGCAGGATATGGTCGCGCGACCGGCCATAGCGGTTGACCCAGACCGTGCCCGCCTCGATCGCGCGGGTCATCCGCAGCGCGCGCGACAGATCGCGGGTGAAGACCCCCGAACAGAGCCCATAGGTCGGATGGCGGGCCAGGGCCAGCGCCTCGTCCTCGGTCTTGAAGGTTTCGACGGTCAGGACCGGGCCGAAGATCTCTTCGGTGATGGCGGGCGAGTCCGCGCCAAGCCCGGTCAGGATCGTGGGCGCATAGAAGCTGCCCGGCCGGTCGAGCCGGTTGCCGCCGCACAGCACCTCGGCACCACCGGCCCGGGCGGCCTGCACGAGGCTGTCGATGCGCGACAACTGCGCCTCCGAGATGATCGGCGAATAGCCGGTGGCCGCCTCCCAGGTCGGGCCGGGAACGATCCCGGCCATCTTCGCGGCGATCTTCGCCGTCAACGCCTCGGCCACCGAGGCTTCGGCGATCAGGCGCGATCCGGCGACGCAGACCTGCCCGGCATTGGCGGTGATGCCGCGCAGGATGCAGTCGGCGGCAAGGTCCAGATCGGCATCGGCAAAGACCAGTTGCGGCGACTTGCCGCCCAGTTCCAGCGTCATCGGCTTGATGCCGCTGCGCACGATGTTCTCCATGATCGCGGCGCCCGCCCGGGTCGAGCCGGTGAACGACACCTTGGCGATGCCGGGATGGGCGACCAGCGCCGCGCCGGTGTTCGGCCCGTCGCCGAGCACGATGTTGATCAGCCCCTCCGGCAGGCCCGCGCGCACCGACAGCTCGGCCAGGCGCAGCGTCGAGAACGGCGTCATCTCGGAGGGTTTCAGCACCACCGCATTGCCCGCGGCCAGCGCCGGGCCAAGCTTCCAGCCCGCCATCGACAGCGGGAAGTTCCAGGGCGTGATGGCGCCGACCACGCCATAGGGTTCGGACGCGATCATCCCCATCCGCCCGGCGCCGGTCGGCACCAGGCTGCCGCCCTCCTTGTCGGCGAATTCGGCGAAAAAGCGGATCTGTTCGGCCAGGATCGCGACATCGCCCGGCACCGCCTCGGCAATCGGCCGGGACGAGGCCACGGCCTCGATCCGGGCCAGGTCCTCGGCCTCGGCCTCGATCAGATCGGCCCAGGCCTGCAGCGCCCGGACCCGGTCGCGCGGGGGCAGATCGCCCCAGCCCGAACGGCCGAGCGCTGAGCGGGCGGCCTCGACCGCGCGGTCGACGGTCTCGGCATCGGCCTGCGGGATCGCGCCAAGGATGCGGCCGTCCGAGGGCGCGCGGATCTCGATGGCGTCGGGGCCGGGCAGATAGCGCCCGCCGATGAAATGGCCCTCCGGCAGGGACAGGCGTGCCGGGTCGAAACTGAGCGACATGGCTCCTCCGCTGTGATCTTGGGCCGATCCTAGCCGATGGCCCCCGTATCTTCCTGCCGAAGCGCCGGGGCGCGCAGCATATTCCGCTGTCAGCGCCGCCCGGATGGCAGGATCGTCTGCGATGGGGCAGGATCGGCCAGGCAGGCCGAGACCGGCAGCGGCCGCGCCGGGGCCTGGGCCCGCATCCGCCCCGCCTCGGCCGGAGCGATCCCGGTGGCGGCGGCCAGGATCTCGGTCACCGCGATCTGGCAATAGCGGCCCTGACAGCGGCCCATGCCCCCCCGCGACAGCGACTTGACCCGGTTGGCCTCGGCCCCGCCATGGGCGGCGCTTTCGCGCAGCGCGCCCGCGGTAATGCCCTCGCAGCGGCAGATGACGGCGCTGTCGGGCAGCGCCGCGACCCCGGCGGCGGGGTAGGGAAAGGCCCGCGCGAGGCCGGTTGCAAAGCGGTGCAGGCGCCTGAGGCGGCGCAGATCGGGGGCGGGGTGGGGCAGGCCCAGATCCTGAAGGCAGGCGATGGCGGCCAGCCGCCCGGCGATCTCGGCACCGTCGGCGCCAAGCAGGCAGAGCCCGTCGCCCGCGAGATAAAGCCCGGCACCCGCCCGGCCCATCGGGTCGGCCCCGGGCCGCCATTGCGACCAGAGCGGATCGTGGACAAGGCGCGCGCCCGCCAGTTCGGCCAGATGGGTTTCAGAGCGCAGATGCCAGCCAAGCGCGACTGCATCGCAAGGGGTCTCCCGCGCCCGTCCGCGCGCATCGCGCCAGTAGAGCGCGGTCGGGCCATCGCCATCGGCCTCGATCCGCTCAAGCGTGACGCCCGCGCGGTAAAGCCGCCCGAGCCGGGCCCGCATCGCCAGCCCCCGCAGCGTGACGACGGGCCGGGCCGCCAGCAGAGGCAGCGCCCGGGCCTGAGCCCCAAGCGGCGCGGTGTCGAGAACGGCGGCGACCCCGGCGCCGGCCGCCTGCAGCTGTGCCGCGACCAGCGTCAGAAGCGGCCCGCTACCGGCCAGCACGATCCGCCGCCCCAGCGCCACGCCCTGGGCCTTCAGCGCGATCTGCGCGGCGCCCAGCGAAAAGACACCGGGCGCCTGCCAGCCGGGCACCGGGGCCAGCCGGTCGGTCGCGCCGGTCGCAAGGATCAGCCGGTCGAAGGGGCAGGGCAAAAGCCCGACTGGCCCGAGGACATGCAGCACCCCGTCCCGGATCGCCACGACCGAGCTTTCGGGGCGATGGTCGATCCGGCCCTGGGCGACCAGCCCGTCGAAACAGCCGTGCAGCGCGACGGCCTTGGCGGCCTCGCTGCCATAAAGGCTGGTGGGCGGGCGGGTGAAGCCCTCGGGCGGGCGGCGGTAGATCTGGCCGCCCGCGCGCGCGCCCTCGTCGATCACGACAGGGCAAAGCCCGGCTTGGGCCAGCGTTTCGGCCGCGCGGATGCCCGCGGGGCCCGCACCGACGATGACGACCCTGGTCATGGCCAGCTTTCCGGCGGCTGCGACAGAAGCCGCATGCCCGGCGCGACCGGTGTCGAGCAGGCACGCAGACGCGGCCCGTCTTCCTGCCAGATCCAGCAATCCTGACAGGCGCCCATCAGGCAGAAGCCCGCGCGCCGTTCGGGGCCTGCATCGCCCGCGCGCAGGCTTCGCGCCGATGTCAGCACCGCCGTCAGAACCGTATCCCCCGCCAGCGCCTGAAAGGGGCTGCCATCCAGCGTGAAGCGGACGGGCAGGCGGCCCTTTTCCGCAAGCCGGACGAGCCTGCCGGTCATTCAGCGGCCTCGGCGGCTTCGGCGCGGGGCCGGGGCAGCTCCGGAAAGCGGGTGCAGACGGCCTCGAACGCGGCCGCGACCCCTTCGGCGCCGGTGCGCCCCTCCATCCGCGCGAAGATCTCGGTCTTGGCGAAGAACCGCCAGTGGATCGGCAGCGCCGACAGGATCGCGGTCAGCGCGTCATAGGCCGCGGGCGTCCATTGCGCCTCGTAACCGTCGCGCTCGGGGCCGAAATGGAAATGGCCCGGCGCGGGCGTGGCGCGGGCGCGGAGTGCCGCCGTCGCGGGGCCGTCGACCGTGCCGTCGCGCAGCACGACGCCATAGTCCCGTTCGGCGGCCTTGGCCGAGACATAGCCGCGCGCCACATCCTCGGCCACCCGCCAGGGCTCGCGCGCCATCGGATCGCCGCGCCCGCCACCCCCGGCCGACCGGATCTCGAGCACGTCGCCCGGTTGCAGCACGGCGGTATCGACATTGCCCAGACGCCTCTCGTCCGGGGTGCCGGGATTGACGACCATATCGGACAGCCCCGCCGCCCGGCCTCCCAGCACGCCCCAGGGGCGAAAGAAGGACCGGTCGCGGTTGCGCGCGGTGATGCGGGTATCCGGGGCGAAGACGCGGAACGCCATCTCGGTCGCAAGCCCGCCGCGCCAGCGCCCCGGGCCGCCGGAATCGCGCGCGAGCCCGTATTTCACGAATTCGACCGGGGTTTCGGTTTCGGTGATCTCGATGGGCGTGTTTTTCAGGTAGGCCGCATCGGCGCCCGAGCCATTGGTGCCGTCGCGATGGGGCATGCCGCCGCCGCCGCCCACGACCGGGTTCACCGCCGCGATAACGGTCCGGCGGCTGCGGTCGTCCGTCGTCATCACATTGACGATGCAGTTATTGCCCGCCGGTGCTGCAGGCAGGCGGTCGGGCACCGCCTGCGAGAAGGCGCCGAAGATCACCGAGCGCAGCCGCGCGCAGGTCAGCGACCGCATGCCGACCGCGGCGGGTGCCACCGGGTTCAGCACCGTGCCCTCGGGCGCGATGCAGGTGAAGGGGCGCGTGAGCCCGGTGTTCAGCAGGATCTGCGGGTTCAGGGTGTAAAGGACGTAATAGACGCCCACCAAAAGCATCGTATGGCGCGGATCGCCGCCCGAAGGCACGTTCAGCGAACTGGCCAGTTGCGGATCGGACCCGGTGAAATCGAGGATGGCCTCGTCGCCCCGGATCGTGAGGCGCAGCTTCAGCCGGCAGGGATTGGCCTTTTCGGAATCTTCGTCGGCGTAGTCGGCGAACTCCCATGTCCCGTCGGGCATCGCCGCCAGAACCGCGCGGGCCTGCGCCTCGGCATGATCGAGAAGCCCCGCCACCCCGTCCAGAAACGCCGCCTTGCCGAACTTGGCGATCATCGCATGGACCTTGCGTTCGCCCGTGTTCAGCGCGCCGACCAGCGCCCTGATGTCGCCGATGTTCAGATCGGGCTTGCGCACGTTGGTCGACATTATCCGCAGGATCTGCGCGTCGAAGACGCCTTCGTTCACCAGCTTCATCGGCGGAAAGCGGAGGCCCTCCTGATGGATCTCGGTCAGCGCGCGCGACAGCGAGGCGGGCACGGCGCCGCCCATGTCGGTATTGTGGATATGCCCGCCCGACCAGGCGACGATCTCGCCATCCGCGAAGATCGGTTTCCACAGATGGGTGTCGGGGGCGTGGGTCGCGACATGGCCCGAATAGGGGTCGTTGGTGAAGGCCACATCGCCGGGGCGGTAGTCGTCCACCATGTCGATGGCGCGCCCGTAGGTCAGCCCCGGATACCAGGTGGCACCCAGCTCCATCGGCACGGCAAAGGTCTGACCCGCGCGGTCCATCAGCATCACCGTGAAATCCTGCGTCTCTTTCACGAAGGCGGAATGGGCGGTGCGGTGCAGCGTATGGGCCATGTTCTCCGCCGCGGCACGGGCATGGTTCGCGAGAACCTGAAGGGTCATGCGATCAAACATCAGGCGCGCTCCTCGATCTGCAGATGAAGGTTCAGGTGGCGGTCGACACGGGCCCGCGCGCCGGGCGGGATCGCGACGGTGGTGTCTTCCTGGACGATGACGGCGGGGCCTTCGAACCCGGTGCCCGGGGTCAGATCGTCCCGCGAATAGAGCGTTACGTCTCGCAGGGCCCCGCCGGTGTGCACCCGCACGGTCTTCAATGGCGTCGCGGGGGCCTCTGCGGGGTCGGCCTCGGGCAGGCTCAGCGCGGGACCGGCGCCGATGGCGGTCAGGCGCAGGTTGACCATCTCGACCGTGCCCGTCGGGTCGTCGAAATCGTAGATCCGGGCATGGGTCGCGTGAAAGGTTGCCGCGATGGCGCCCAGATCGCCCGCCTCGATCCAGGCGGGGTCGAGCGTCACCTCGATCTCGTAGCTTTGCCCGTGATAGCGCATGTCGGCCGACAGGATCAGATCGATCGCGCCATCATGGCCCTGATCGGTCAGCCATTGGCAGCCTTCGGCGATCAGGTCTTTCAGCGAGGCCCGAAGGCTTGGCAGGACCTCGGGCGAGGGCAGGGCAAAGACCGTGCGGATGAAATCGCCCCTGAGATCGGCCACCAGCCCGCCCAGCGCCGAGACGACGCCGGGACGGCGCGGCGCCATCACATGCGAGATGCCCATTTCCTGCGCCAGGAACGCACCCAGCATCGGGCCGCCGCCGCCGAAGGGCATCAGGGTGAATTCGCGCAGGTCGACCCCCGCGCGCGAGGCCAGTTTCTCGACCTCGACGAACATCTCGGAAACCGCGATATCGAGGATCGCCTGCGCCGTTTCGGCCAGCGGCCGATCGAGGATCGCGGCCAGATCGCCCACCGCCGCGCGGGCCAGCGCGGGGTCCATGTCGAGCTGCCCATAGGCCATTTCCGCATGGCCAAGCCAGCCGCAGACGGCCATCGCATCGGTGACCGTCGCCTTGGTGCCGCCGCGCCCATAGCAGGCAGGGCCGGGGCTCGACCCGACCGAGTCAGGCCCCACCCGCAGCACGCCGTGATCGTCGATCCAGGCGATGGACCCGCCGCCGATCCCGATCGAGCTGACCGAGACCGACGGAATGTGCAACGGAAACTCGCCCACCAGCTCGCCCGTGCCGAATTGCGCGGCGCCGTCGACGATCAGCGCGAAATCGGCCGAGGTGCCGCCGATATCGAGCGTCAGCACCTTGTCCTCGCCCGCCTGCCGCGCCAGCCAGGCGGCTCCGATCACCCCCGAGGCGGTGCCCGACAGCAGCATGTTCACGCAGGCGGTCTTGCCTTCGGCGGCGTTCATCACCCCGCCATTGGACTTGGTCAGAAGCGCGCGCGCGGGCACGCCGCGGGCGGCCAGACGGTCTTCGAGCGCGCCCAGATAGCCCGCGACGCGCGGGTGGACATAGCCGTTGAGGATTGCGGTCGTCGTGCGTTCGTATTCGCGGATCACCGGCCAGACCTCGGACGAGGTGAAGACGAAAAGGTCGGGCGCAAGCCGTTCGATTTCCGCCTTGATCGCGGTCTCCTGCGCGCCATCGCGCCAGGCATGCAGCAGTGCCACGACGATGCCCTCGGCCCCCCGGGCGCGGGCCGTGGCGACGGCCCCGGCGACTGCGGCCATGTCCGGCGCGCGGGTTTCCCGCCCGTCGGCCCGCAGCCGCGCGGGAATGCCGAACACCATGTCGCGGGCGATCAGCTGATCGGGGCGCGCACAGAACAGCGAATACATGTCGGGCATCCTGAGGCGCGCCAGTTCGATCACGTCCTCGAAGCCCGCATTGGTCACAAGTGCGAGCCGCGCGCCCTTGCGCTGGATCACCGTGTTGATCCCGACCGTGGTGCCATGGACGAAGCGGGTGATGTCGGCGGGCGCCAGCCCCTCGCGCTCGGCCAGCAGGGTGAGGCCCGTCATCAGCTCGGCCCCCGGCTCGTCGGGCGTGGTCAGCACCTTCAGCGAGGCCACCCGGCCCGAGCGCGTCTCGAGCGCGCAGAAGTCGATGAAGGTGCCGCCGATATCGACGCCGACCTTCCAGTCGGCTGGCAAAGCGCCGCTTGCATCCATGGCCATCTGTCCCTTGCTGTGTCGGGCCGCAGGCTGGCACGAGGGCCGGGGCGCGGTCCAAGACGCATCCTGACCGGCGGCATAAGTTGGGCTTATGCCAAAAGCGTGGGCAGGGCGCGGCAGGTCTGGCGCAGATGGCCGCAAAGCCGGGTTTCGGCCTGCGACAGCGGGCGGTTGCGGGCCGACAGCAATGCCAGCGGCACGGTCGGGCTGGCCGCCAGCGGCCGCACGGCAATGCCCTGAAACTGTGCCCAGGGCAGCAGCGCATCGACAAGGGCCAGCCCAAGCCCCGCCTGCACGAAGCCCACGGCCGAGATCGAGACGTCGATTTCAAGACTGGGGGTCAGGGTCACGCCTCCGGTGCGGGCCGCGCGGGCCAGTTCTTCGGCGGGGCGGGTGTCGCTGCGATAGAAGATCAGCGGCGCCTCGGCCAGATCGGCAAGGCTCAGGCTGTGTTGCGCGGCCAGCGGATGGCCTGAAGGCAGCAGGCAGACAAAGCCAACGCGGCCCAGAACCTCGGCCGCGATATCGGGGGCATGGCGGTCGTCAAGCGCCAGCGCCAGCCCGGCATCGCCCTCGCGCAGCATCCGGATCATCGAGGCCAGCGGCGCGATGTGAGACCGCAGCAGGATCTCGGGGTGGCGCGCCCGGAAGGCGGCCAGCGCGCCGGGCAACACCGCCATTGCGGGCGGGGTCGAGGCAGCGATCCGCACCAGCCCGGCCCGGCCATGCCGCAGATCGGCGGTCTTGCGGCGCAGCCCTTCGAGATCGGCGAAGATCCGTTCGGCCTCGGGGAAGATCTCGATGGCCTCGGGCGTGGGATGCAGGCGGCCCTTGATCCGGTCGAACAGCCGAAAGCCCAGTTCGTCCTCGGTATGCAACAGGATCTGGCTGAGTGCCGGTTGCGAGATGTTCAGCATCCGCGCGGCGGCGGTGACGGTGCCCGCCCGCATGATGGCGGTAAAGACTTCCAGCTGGCGTGCGCGCATCGGCTTTCCATACGTTGGGCTTATAAGGCTATTCCGAACCCGTCTTTGACGCAAAGTCCCGTCGCCGCCAAGCTTGCAGATGGCAAAGACAGGTGGCGGCAGCATGGATGCACTGGTTCTGGGCGGCGGGCTGATGGGCACGGCCTCGGCCTTTTTCCTGGCCCGGCGCGGGGTTCGGGTGACGCTGGTCGAACGCGGCCGGATCGGCACTGGCGCAACAATTGCGTCCTTTGGCAATATCCGCCGGACCGGGCGCTACCTGCCGCAATTGCCGCTGGCCCATCGCGCCCGGGCGCTGTGGGGCGAGGCTGAGGCATTGCTGGGCCGCGATGTCGAGTTTCGGGCGACCGGCCATCTGCGGCTGATCTTCGACACCGACAGCCTGTCGGACATGCGCGCCTTTGCAAAGGCCGCCCGTCCCTGGGGGCTCGACCTTCAGGAACTGTCGCCGACAGAGATCCGCGCGCGCTTTCCGGGGGTCGGGCCCGAGGCCATCGCGGCCTCGTTCTCGCCCGAGGACGGGGCGGCCAATCCGCGTCTGATCGCGCCCGCCTTCGCCGCCGCCGCCCGCGCGCTGGGCGTGCGGATCGTCGAAGAGGCGGGGCGGGCCGAGATCCGCCAGACCGCCGCGGGCTTCGAGGTCGACACCGCGCAAGGCACCTTTGGCGCCGGGGTCCTGCTGAACGCGGCCGGGGCCTGGGGCGCCGGGATCGCGGCGCGGTTCGGCGAGCCGGTGCCGCTGACGGCCTTCGGCCCGCAGATGGGCGTGACCGAGCCGCTGCCGCACCGGGTGCTGCCGGTGGTCGGGATCTGGACCCGGGATGCGGGCCGGAACGGGTATCTGCGGCAGGTCGAGCGCGGCAACATCGTCTTCGGCGGTGCGGCCGAACGGGTGCCGGTGGCGCTTGACCCCGGCCATGCCCATGCCGATCCGGCGCGGCTGCCGGGACAGGCACAGGCGCTCGTGCGACTTTTGCCTGCGCTGAGGGATGCCGCGATCATCCGCACCTGGTCGGGCTGCGAGGGCTATGTCGCTGACGGGTTGCCGGTGATGGGCGCCTCGGCCACGACGCCGGGTCTCTTTCATGCCTTCGGCTTTTGCGGGCACGGCTTTCAGCTTGGCCCCGGGGTCGGCGATGCCATGGCCGAGCTGATCGCGACCGGGGCTTGCGCGACCCCGCTGGCCGAGTTCGGGATCGGGCGTTTCGTCCGATGACCGGCTCAGAAGTCCGACACCTTGCCCCATTGCGCGCGATCGAAGCGCGCCAGCCGGTATTGCGCGATTTCGGTGATCGGCGGGCGGCCCAGCAGGATGTCGGCCACCAGATGGCCAGCACCGGGGCCGATGCCGAAGCCATGCCCGGAAAACCCGGCCGCCAGCAACAGGCCCGGCACGCCGATCTCGCCATCGATGACCGGCACCCCGTCAGGCGTGCTGTCGATATAGCCCGCCCATTCGGCCTGTACCGGCAGCGCCTTCAGCGCAGGCAGCAGCCGGCGGGCGCGGGTCAGCGTCTCGGCGATCAGCTTCGGCGCCGGGCGCGGGTCGAGGATGCGGACCGTCTCCATCGGCGTGGGCGCGTCCATCGCCCAGCGGCGCCGGGTCTCGACGCCTGCGGCCCAGGCCTGGAACCCGCCCGGGGCCAGCGCCTGCCAGCGCTTGGCGAACATCGGCAGGAAGTGCCGCGCGCCCATCAGCGCGCCGGGCGTCGGGTCGAGACTGGCCTTGCCCGAGATCGCCAGCGTATGCCCGCCATCGCCGCGCCGGGTGACCGAGACGGCGGCGGTATGAAGCGCGGCGGGCAGATCGCCGCCGCCGGGCGCGAGCGACAGGATCGAGCTGCGGACCGAGGCCTGCGGAAAGCGCAGCCCAAGCTGGTGCAGGAAGCTCGCGGCCCAGGCGCCGCCCGCAAGCACCACCTGACGGGTGCGGATCACGCCCTTTTCGGTGATGACGCCGCTGACCGCGCCCGCCTCGCGCTCGATCCCGCGGGCGGCGCAGTTCTGCAGAACGGTGCCACCCAGCTTCGTCACGCCGGTTGCGATCATGGGGGCGGCACGGGCCGGGTCGGCGATGCCGTCGGTCGGCGACCAGACCCCGCCCGCCCAGGATTTCCCGGTCGCGGCGCCGCGCTCGGCGGCTTCGGCGGCGCTCAGCATCCGGGTATCGATGCCCGCGCCCCGGGCAAAGCGGCCCCAGTCGGCCCAGCCCTCGATTTCGGCAGGGTCGTTGGAGAGATAGAGAAGCCCAGAGCGGCGGAAGCCGAGATCGACGCCGGTTTCGACGGTCATGCGCTCCCACAGCTCGAGGCTTCTGGTGGCCAGCGGCAGTTCGCGCGCGTCGCGGTTCTGCTGGCGGCACCAGCCCCAGTTGCGCGAGGACTGTTCGGCGCCGACCAGTCCCTTTTCCAGCAGCACGACCTTCTGTCCGGCCGCGGCCAGCCAATAGGCGGCCGACACGCCCACGATGCCTGCGCCGATGACGACGCAATCGGCGGATTCGGGCAGGATATCGGGGGTTTCGATCCGGTGAAGGGGCGCGGGCATGAGGGGACTCCGGTCTGTTCGGGGCCGACGTTAGGCCAGCCGCCGCGCCCGTACCTGCCAGAAACCGCGCCGGAAACAGCATTTCCTGCGGAATTGCCCTTGCCGAACAGCGTGAGAAGGCGTTTCTCGGACGTTGCGTCAGACGGCCGCAGACCGCCCGCCGGGGCCGAGGACGCCCCCCGATGACGCCTTACCGCCGAGGACCGCCCATGGACAGCCGCCAGAAGCTTGACCGCATCGACATCAAGATCCTGTCCGAGTTGCAGAAGAACGGACGGATCACCAATGTCGAGCTGGCCGAACTGGTCAACCTGTCGCCCTCGCCCTGCCTGATGCGGGTCAAGAAGCTGCAGGCGGCGGGCTACATCACCGGCTATTCGGCGCAGATCGATCTGGCGAAGCTGGGCGAGACCCTGACCGTCTTCACCGAGGTCACGCTGAAGAACCACCGCCATATCGACTTTTCGCGGTTCCAGCAGACCGTGGCCAAGATAGAATCCTGCATCGAATGCCATCTGGTGTCGGGCGGCTACGACTATCTGCTGAAATTCGTGACCGCGGGCATCGTCGACTATCAGACCATCATGGAAAGCCTGATCGACCGCGACATCGGCATCGACAAGTATTTCAGCTTCGTCGTGATCAAGTCGCCCTTCATCAAGTCGCAGATCCCGCTGACCAGCCTGTTCGCGGGCAAGCTCGACACCTAGCGGCGCGAGAAGGCGGCCAGCAATTCGGGGTCCTGGTCGAGACTGTCGAGCCATCCGGGGTCGAGCTGCGGCACCGACGAGATCAGCAGTTTCGAATAGGGATGCGCGGCCTCGGCCGACATCCGGGCCGCGGGCAGTTCCTCGACCACTTCGCCCCTGTACATGACCAGCACGTCGTCGCAGATCGCCTCGACCGTCGAAAGGTCGTGCGAAATGAACATGTAGCTGAGGTTCAGTTCGGATTGCAGCTCTTCCAGCAGCTTCAGGATCGCGGCGGCGACCACGGTGTCGAGCGCCGAGGTGATTTCGTCGCAAAGGATCAGCTCGGGCTCGGCGGCCAGCGCCCGGGCGAGGTTCACCCGCTGTTTCTGACCGCCCGACAGCTCGCGCGGCAGCCGGTATTTCAGCGCGGCGGGCAGATGCACCATGTCCAGCAGCGCATCGACCCGGGCGTCGCGGGCCGCGCCGCGGAGCCCGTGGTAGAATTTCAGCGGACGCGCGAGGATGCTGCCGACCGTCTGGGCCGGATTGAGCGCGGTATCGGCCAGCTGAAACACGATCTGCATGCGCCTGAGGTCTTCCTTGCGGCGCTCTTTCAGATCGCCGTCAAGCTCGTGCCCGTCCAGCAGGACCGCGCCGCGATAGGGCGGCAGGATCCCCGAAACGGCGCGGGCGAGGGTCGATTTCCCGGACCCGGATTCGCCGATCACCCCAAGGTTGCGACCACGTTCCAGCCGGAAATTGACGTTCTTCAGGACCTTTATGGCGGGCTCGGCGTTCTGGAAGGTGCCATAGCCCGCATGCAGGCCGATCGCTTCGAGGATCGGCGGGCGGGGCTGCAGGCCGGCGATGCTGCGCGGCTGGTGCGGCACCGGATCGACCGCCGCCAGCAGCGCCTTGGTATAGGGGTGGCGGGCCTCGGTCAGGATCTTCGGCGTGGTGTTCTCTTCCTGGATCTCGCCGCCCTTCAGCACGATGATCCGGTCGGCGATCTGGGCGACCACGGCCAGATCGTGGCTGACATAGACGCCCGAGACGCCGCCTTTCTGTACCACCGCCTTGAAGGCGCGCAGCACCTCGATCTGGGTGGTGACGTCAAGCGCCGTGGTCGGTTCGTCGAAGATCACCAGTTTCGGGTCGCCGATCAGCGCCATCGCCGCGGCCAGCCGCTGCAGCTGGCCGCCCGAGACCTGGTGCGGATAGCGCCGCCCGATGGTCTCGGGCTGGGGCAGGGCAAGCGCGCGAAAGAGCGAGACCGCCTTGGCCTCGGCCTCGGCGCGCGGCATCAGGCGGTGGATGCCGGTGATCTCGACCACCTGATCCATGATCCGCTTGGACGGATTGAAGGCGGCGGCGGCCGATTGCGGCACGTAGGACACCTCGGTCCCGCGCAGCTCGGCGCGCGCGGCCTCGGTCATCGCGGTGACGTCGCGGCCGTCCAGCGTGACGGTGCCGCCCGTGATCGAACAGCCGGGTCGGCAATAGCCCATCAGCGACAGCGCGATGGTGGTCTTGCCCGACCCGGATTCGCCGATCAGCGCGACGAACTCGCCGGGCCGGATGTCGAAGGACACGCCCTTGATGATCTCGACCTGGCGGCCGGCATCGGTCACGGCGCCGATATGCAGGTCGTGGACGGTGACAAGAGGCTGGCTGGCGTCGGGCATCAGGCGCTCCTGTCGCGGATACGGGTGGGCATGTTGTCGATGAAGAGGTTCATCGAGATGGTCAGCGACGCGATGGCCAGCGACGGGAACACCACCGCAGGCGCCCCGAAGCTGAGCGCGCCGATATTCTCGCGCACCAGCGCGCCCCAGTCGGCATTGGGCGGCTGCACCCCGAGCCCGAGGAACGACAGGCCCGACAGCACCAGCACGATGAAGACGAAACGCACGCCCAGATCGGCCAGCACCGGGCCGAGGATGTTGGGAAAGATCTCTCGCGCGATCAGATAGGGGGTGCGCTCGCCCCGCGCCCGGGCGACGGTGACGAAGTCCATGGTGTTGACGTTCACCGCAAGCGACCGGGCAAAGCGGTAGGCCCCGGGCATGTAGATCGCGGCCAGCGTCAGGATCAGCACGGTCAGCGACGAGCCCACGGCGGCGACCACCACCAGCCCGAACAGCAGCCCCGGAATGCCGTTGATCGCATCCAGCAGCCGCGAGAGCCCCATATCGAAGATCCCGCCGAGCACGGCGGCGATCATCCCCAGCACGACGCCGACCGAACAGGCGATGGTGACGGCGGCGAGCGAGATGCCCACCGTGTAGCGCGCGCCCATCAGGATGCGCGAAAGCATGTCGCGGCCCAGATAGTCGGTGCCCAGCAGGAATTTCTGCGACATCGGACCGAAATAGTCCCAGTCGACGATTTCGCCCACCGGGTAGGGGGTTATCAGCGGCCCGACCAGCGCGATGACGCCCCAGAGCAGGACGATGGCCAGACCGATCCGTCCGGCCCAGTTGAAGCGAAAGCCATGGCGGGCGGGCGACAGGAACATCGGTTTGGGCATCAGCGGCGGAGCCTCGGATTGGACAGGATCGCGACCAGATCGGCCAGGGTGATGAGCGTCAGATAGCTGACGCAGAAGATCATCGCGCAGGACTGGATCAGCGGCAGGTCGCGGGTCGCGACCGCGTCGACCATCAGCTTGGCGACGCCCGGATAGTTGAAGATGGTTTCGACGATGATGACCCCGCCGACGAGGTAAGAGAGCGACAGCGCCATGGCATTGGCGATGGGCCCCAGCGCGTTCGGCAGCGCATGGCGCAGCACCTGGCGGATACGGCCCGCCCCCTTCAGCCGCGCCATCTCGACATAGGGGGTGTCGATGGTCTCGATGAGGGCCGCGCGCGTCATGCGGATCATCTGGGCCGAGACCACGAAGGTCAGGGTGATGACCGGCATGGTATAGGCTTTCAGCAGCGCCCAGAACGTGCCGACCTCGGCCCCGAAGCTGAGCGCGGGCAGCCATTTCAGCCAGACCGCGAAGATCAGAACGGCCAGCGTCGCGACCATGAATTCGGGCACCGAGATCACGGTGATGGTCAGCGCGGTCACCAGCCGGTCATAGACCGAGCCGCGCCACATCGCCGCCGTGATCCCGAGAAACAGCGCCAGCGGCACCGAGACGGCGGAAGTGACGCCCGCCAGTTTCAGCGAATTCGCCAGCCGGTCGCCGATCAGGTCGGCCACGGGCATCTGGTTGACATAAGACGTGCCCAGATCGCCGGTGAAAAGCCCGCCGAGCCAGCCCAGGAAGCGCAGGAAGGCGGGCTGGTTCAGCCCCATCGCCTCGCGCAGGCCCGCGACCGCCTCGGGGGTGGCGGCCTGCCCCAGCAGGATCTCGGCCACGTCGCCGGGCAGAAGGTCGGTGGCGAAGAAGACGGCGAAGGACACGATGATCAGGGTGATCAGCGCGATGCCCAGCCGCCGGGCGACGAGGATATAGGGGATCAGGGATGCCTGCACGGACGTGGCTCTCCTCCTGCGTGGGGCGTCGACTTTGGGCGCGGGAGGGATCGCCCCCCGCGCCCGCGTTCAGGGCCGGCTCCTAGGCGTCGAGCCAGACATATTCGGCGAAGGCGTAGCCCAGCATGCCGCCCAGCGGATTCGGTTTGAGCCCCTTCACCTTTTCCGACAGCGCGTCGACGTTCGAGATGTAGGCCGGGATCAGCGTGCCCGCCTGGGTCGCGACCATCTTTTGCATGTCCCAGTAGATCTCGGTCCGCCGCGCTTCGTCCAGCGACCCGCGGGCCTCGACCAGCAGGCTGTCGAATTTCTCGGACGCATAGTGGCTTTCGTTCCAGGGCGCGTCCGAGGCGTAAAGCAGCGAGAACAGGATGTCGGGGGTCGGGCGCGGGTTGATGTTGCCGAAATGGACCGGCGCCTTCAGCCAGTAGTTCGACCAGTAGCCGTCCGAGGGCACCCGCTGCACGTCGAGCTTCATGCCGATCTCGGCGCCGGCCTGCTGGATCACGGTCGCCATGTCGACCGAAGAGGTTGCGGCATCCGAGGCCACCACCGGGATCGAG
This sequence comes from Rhodovulum visakhapatnamense, assembly GCF_004365965.1. Taxonomy (GTDB): domain Bacteria; phylum Pseudomonadota; class Alphaproteobacteria; order Rhodobacterales; family Rhodobacteraceae; genus Rhodovulum; species Rhodovulum visakhapatnamense. The sequence goes on along the minus strand of NZ_SOEB01000018.1, from coordinate 28,553 downwards.
GTGCCCAGAAGCCCGGCCTTGTCGAAGATGTGTTTCGCCTTTTCGGGGTCGAACTCGGCCGGTTTGAGGTCGGGGTTGTGATAGCGGTTCGCGCTGGACACGGGCTGGTCGTTGCCGATCTCGCCCAGACCCCGCAGGACCGCCTTGACGATCTGTTCGCGGTTGATGAGGTGGCGCATCCCCTCGATGAAGCCCGCCTTGGTGCCGGGGTCCATGTCGAGCCGGATGTTCAGGTCGGTATAGTTGCCGGACGTGGTGACCGACTTGACCACATTGGGCTGGCTGTCGATCAGCCGCATCGAGCGCGGGTTGATCGAGGCCGCCAGCTGGATGTCGCCCGACAAAAGCGCATTGACCCGCGCGCTGTCATCCGAGATCGCGAAGAACTCGAAACTGTCGAGATAGGGGCCTTCGGCCTTGAAGTAGTTGGGGTTTTTCGTGCCGATCGAGCGCACGCCCGGTTCGAACACCTCGCAGAGGAAGGCGCCGGTGCCGTTGGCCTTGGTGAAATCGGTCGTGCCCTCGGCCAGGATCATGAAGTGGTGCAGCGACAGGATCGTCGGCAGGTCGGCATTGGGGGCTGCCAGCTCGATCCGGACGGTCAGGTCGTCGACCGCCGTGATGGCGGTCATCTGCTTGGCGATCGAGTTCGCCTTGGAGCCCACGCTGTCGTCGAGGTGGCGGTTCAGCGAATAGACCACATCGGCCGCGGTCAGGGTCTTGCCATCATGGAAGGTGACGCCGGATTTCAGGTTGACCTGCCAGACCTTCGCGTCGTCGGTTTCAAGGCTTTCGGCCAGTTCCATCTGCACCTGACCGGCTTCGTCGAGGAAGGTCAGGCGGTTGTAGAAGGCGCAGCAGCGCACATAGTCGGTCGAGAGCGACGCCTTGGCCGGGTCGAGCGTGTCGGCGGTCGAGGAGGACCAGCCGGCGGCCCGAAACGAGCCGCCCGTCACCGGCGTGGCGGCCACCGCCGCCCCGGCGCGCAGCAGGATCGAGGACCCGGCCGTTACGGCCACGCCCGAGGCCATCAGCATCTTCAGAAGCTCGCGACGCGAGGCGCCGCGCCGGATCGCATGTTCGACCGCCGCGTCGTCGCGTCCGGTCCAGTTGGTGGGCTTGAAGGTCATGGGCTTGTCGTCTCCCTGTTGGAGGGGGGCCGGACGCCTTTGCCATGCGTTTGCGGCCCGGATGTGCCGTGTCCGGGAGTGCCTGTCCCGGAGGGCGGATCAGTCCGCGAAGGCCCGGTCGACGGCGTCGGCAAGGTCCGCGAGGCTGTGGAAGTGGTAGTCGGGCTTGGTGAATTCGGCGGGCTCGATGGTCCCGCCATAGCCTTTCTGGGCATGGCGCCGCTGGATCCAGCAATTGGTCATGCCCAGCGCGCGCGAGATGCCGATGTCGTGATGCTGGCTTTGCGCGGTATGCAGGATCCGGTCCGTGCTGCCGCCGGTCGCCGCGACATGGGCGAAGACCTGTTCGAAGAAGGCCGGATCGGGCTTTTCGGTGCCGGTCTCGTCGGTGGTGAAGCCCGCCCAGAACGGTTCGCCCAGCTTGGCGGCGTATTTCTCGTAGGCCCAGCGGCGGGCATTGGTCATCGCGATCAGCTTGTAGCGTCTGGCCAGCCGGGCCAGCGCCTCGGCGCTGTCGGGGAAGGGCTGCGCCTCGCCCACCGCGTCGATCATGCTCTGGCGCGCCTCGGGGGTGTCGGGCAGACCGAATGCGGCGGCGATGCGCCCGTAGCAGCGGCCCAGATCGTCGGGGAATTTCAGCGCGTCGGGCTCGTAGCGCGCGGCGCGATAGACGCTCAGCGCAGCCTCGCCGTCCAGATCGATGCCCGCGGCTTTCGCGATGGCGTCGAGCCCGGCCTTGATGGCGCCCTCGAAGTCGATCAGCGTGCCGACCACGTCGAAGCTGACATAGTCGAACCGGGTGAGCGGCATGACCTGCGTCTCGGCGGTTTGGTCGTCCATGATCGGCCTCTCCTTCATGCGGCCATGGCATCCGCCATGGAACATTCTTCTGTCTGCGGCACCCGGGCGCCGGGGGTGTCTTGCCGGGGCGGGGTGGGACGTTTCCTGTCGTTTCGCCCTTGTATTTCAGGCCGTCCGCGATCCCGGAGCGCCTGCGCCTCGCCTGAGTGTGCCGCTGGCGCAAAAGCGGAATGTGCGAAAGATCCGGGCGCCGCGGCAGAAACTACCGAATCCGGCCCGCACGCGGCATATCCGGTTGCGGCGCTGGCCGGTGCGATACCGGGCTCAATACCCGGCCTCGGGATCGACAAGTCCCGGCAGGGTCTGACCTGCGCGCCAGGCCATCAGCACCGCCAGCGCATGGCGGGCGCCTTCCTCGGGGTCGGTATTGGCCGCGACATGGGGGGTGATGACGATCCGCGGATCGGCCCAGGCGGGATGGTCTGCCGGCAGCGGCTCGGGGGCGGTCACATCGAGCATGGCCGAGGCCAGACGGCCTGCATCGAGCGCGCCCGACAGCGCCGCCATGTCGAGCTGCGCGCCACGCCCGGCATGGACCAGATGCGCGCCTTGGGGCAGCTTCGCAAAGAGACCGGCGTTCAGGATGCCGCGGGTGCTGCCGGTCAGCGGAAGCAGGCAGATCAGGATGTCGGTGCGGGCAAGAAAGGCGTCGAGCCCGGCCGCGCCATGGATCTCGATCCCGGGCACCGGCGTGCCGGACCGGCTCCAGCCCGCGACCTCGAAGCCGAGGCCCGCGAGGGTTTCCGCGGCCAGCCGCCCGATCCGCCCCATCCCCATGATTCCGACCCGGCGCGAGCCGGCCAGTCGCACCGGGCGCTGGCACCAGCGGCCCTGCCGGGCGGCGTCCAGATAGGCGGGCATGTCGCGATGCAGCATCAGCGTGCCCATCACCACCCAGTCGCGCACCATTCTGTCGATCCCCGGCGCGACGGTGCGGACCAGCGCCACTCCCGGCGGCAGCGGCGGCATGTGATCGACGCCTGCACCCACCGACAGAAGCACCCGCAGGTTGGGATAGGCGGACAGGTCCGGCGGTTGCCAGCAGGCCAGATGGGTGACGGCGGCCGCGTCCCGGACCTCGTCCGTGCCGACCCACAGATCCTCGCCCGCCTCGTGAAAAACACGGCGCCAGATGGCACCGCGTTCTGGGTAGGACAGCAGCAGAAAGGCCATCAGGCCATCGCCTGCCGGATCTCGGGATCGTCCAGCGTCAGGTCCAGCACCTTGCGGGTGCGCTCGACGATGGCGTCGATCTCGGCCTCGGTGCAGCAAAGCGGCGGCGCATAGCCGAAGATGCCGTTGGCGAAGGCGCGGATCACCAGGCCCTGGTCCCAGGCGCGGTCGAAAAGCCGGGTCGCGGCGTTCAGCTCGGCCGGAACCGGGGTCTTCTTGGCCTTGTCGGTCACCATCTCGATGGCGGCCAGCATGCCCCGCCCGCGCACGTCGCCCACCAGCGGGTGATCGGCAAGCCCCTGCAGCCCCGCCATCAGCCGCGCCCCCATCTTGCGGCCGTTTTCCAGCAGGCCGCCGTCCTCGTAGAGCCGCAGCACCTCAAGCGCGACGGCGGCCGAGACCGGATGCGCCGAATAGGTGAAGCCATGGCCCACGGCCGCGGCGCCGGCGCCCTCGGCGATGGTCTCGTAGACATGATCGGCCATGAAGACCGCGCCCATCGGCACATAGCCCGAGGTCAGCCCCTTGGCGGTGGTCATCAGGTCGGGCACGATCCCTTCGTCCTCGCAGGCGAACAGCGGGCCGGTGCGGCCGAAGCCGGTGATGACCTCGTCGGCGACGAACAGCACGCCATAGTCGCGGCAGGTCTCGCGCATCGCCTTGACCCAGCCCGGCGGCGGCACCAGCACGCCCCCCGAACCCTGGATCGGTTCCACATAGAAGGCGGCGACACGCTCGGGGCCGATCTGTTCGATCTTGGCCTTCAGTTCGGCGACCGAGGCGGCGGTAATGGCCTCGGGATCGTCGCCCACCGGATTGCGGTAGCTGTAATGGGACGAAATCTTGTGCTGCCACTCATAGGGCACGCCGAAGCCGGTATGGAAGGACGGCAGGGCGGTCAGGCCTGCGCCCATCGTGGTCGAGCCGTGATAGCCCTGGGCGACCGAGATGAACTGGTCGCGGCCGGGCTGGCCCTTCGCATGCCAGTAATAGCGCACGAAGCGGATCGTGCTGTCGACCGAATCCGACCCGCCGAGAGCGAAGTAGATGTGGTTCAGATCGCCCGGGGCGCGCTCGGCCAGAGCGGCGGCCAGCCGGATCGGGGCCTCGGCGCCAAGGTCGAAATAGCCCGTCGCATAGGGCAGGCGGCGCATCTGTTCCGCGGCGGCCTCGACGATGCTGTCATGGCCATAGCCCGCATTGACGCACCAGAGCCCGGCGAAGCCGTCGATCAACTCGCGGCCTTCGGCATCGGTGACGGTGGCGCCCTTGGCCGATTGCAGAAGACGAACGCCGCGCGCCTCGTGGCCCTGCCAGGAGGCGACCGGGTGAACAAGATGCGCGCGATCGAGCTCGATCAGCGAATTCGACAACATGGCTGCGGTCTCCGAAATTCAGCCCAGGGCCTGCGAGGCGAGGGCATGGGTTGTGAAACTGTTGTCGCGCCTGGGGGCGGGGCCCCGGTGCATTTCCGTCCCGCCGCCCACATGCGGCAGGCCGATTTCTTGCAGAAGCGGCCCGAGGCCGAGGCCGGGCCGGGTGTCGATCCGCAGGAACCGGCCCGGCATCCCCTGGGCCGCGGCCGCAATCAGCGCCCGGGCGGTCAGCGGGGTGTCGGCCGCAAGCGGGCCCAGAACGGTGCCCCGGCCGAACTCGCGCAGCATCGCGAACCCGCCTTCGGCCATCAGGATCCGGCCCGAGGCGGCGATCCTTGTCAGCAGCGCGCGCCGGTCGGCGCCGGTCGCGGCCCGGTCCATGGCGGCGATCCGGTCGAGATCATCGGCCCCGCCGGTTCGTACCGGCAGCCCTGGCGGCGGCAGATGGCGGACCACCTCGCCCTGATGCTGCACGATCTCGCCGGTGGCGGCAAAGCCCAGCTTTTCGTAAAGCGGGCGGCCCTCGGGGGTTGCGACCAGCGACAGCGCGCGGTCGCCGGCAAGCGCGATCACCGCCTCCATCAGACGGCGGCCCAGCCCCTGCCCGCGCAGCGCCGCATCGACGATGATCATGTTCAGCGCGGCCCGGTCCCCGAAGGTGGAACAGAAGGCGGTTCCCACGACGCGGCCCTCGGCGTCAAGCGCGGCCACGCCGGTCGAGACCGACAGGACCAGCGCCCAGTCCTCGCGCCGATGCGGCCAGCCCGCCTGCTGCGAGAGCCGCACGCCATCCGCCAGATGGCTGTCGTCGAAAGGCACGATCGGGATCATTGAACCTCCATCCGTTCGGGCGCCGGGTGGGGCGCCGGGGCGCCGCCTGCCCCGAAGGCTAGGGGCGCGACCCCGGCAGAAGCCACCGGATCGCCGGACCGGGCGGCATTTTCTGTGGTGCGCCCTGCTCGCGCGACACGATATGCCGCGTTCAGGCGGCCGCGAGCCGGTCGCCAAGCCGCAGCGCCATTGCCCGCGCGGCATGCAGTTCGTCGACCGTCAGATATTCCTCGGGCTTGTGAGCGCGGGCGATGTCGCCGGGGCCACAGACCACGGACGGCACACCTGCTGCCTGGAAAAGCCCTGCCTCGGTTCCGAAGCTGACCGCCGCAAGCGGCGTATGGCCCGAGATATCGGCGGCGAGTGCGGCCAGCGGGCTGGCCTCGTCAAGCGAGAGCGCAGGGTAGGCGGACTGAAGCTCGACCGTCACACCCTCGCCCGCGGCGGCGATGACCGGGGCCAGCAGACCCTGCGGATCGACGCCCGCGATGGCGCGCGCCTCGATCATTGCCTGAGCTGCGGCGGGCAGGATATTGACCGCCTGCCCGCCCGAAACCGTGCCGACCTGCAGCGTCGACCAGGGCGGGGCGAAATGCGGGTCCTGCGCCCCGGACTCGAGCGCGGCCGACTGCGCCCGGGCCGCCGTCAGCACCGGGATCAGCCGGTGGATCGCGTTGCAGCCCAGATCGGGGCGCGAGCTGTGCCCCGAGATGCCTTCGGCCGAGACGCGGATCGTGGCCTTGCCCTTGTGGCGCAGCACCGGCACCAGCCCGGTCGGTTCGCCGACGATACAGCCCAGAGGTGCCGCGCAAAGCGTCGGCAGCCGCTTGATCAGATGCGGCACCCCAAGGCAGCCGGCCTCTTCGTCATAAGAGAGCGCGATATGGATGGGGGCGGCCAGTTCGCGCCGCGCCAGATCCGGCACGGCCGACAGCACGGCGGCGACAAACCCCTTCATGTCGCAGGCGCCGCGCCCGATCAGCCGCCCGGCCTCTTCGCGCAGCGTGAAGGGATCGGCCCGCCAGTCCGGCTCGCCCGCGGGGACGACATCGACATGGCCCGACAGGATATAGCCCGGCACGCCCACGGGGCCGATGCTGGCGAAGAGGTTGAACCGGTCGCCCTCGGGCCCCGCGATCACCGAGAAGGGCACGCCGTTCTCGATCAGATAGTCGCGGACGAAGTCGATCAGCGCCCCGTTCGGCCGTCCGGCGACGGTGCGGAAGGCGACGAGATGGGCAAGCATCAGTTCGGGGGGCATGGGGTCTTTGATCCGGTTCCGGGGTGGGGCGGGGCAGGGGCTCCGCGGCGCTGTCCCCAGAATGCCCGCGGCGCCCCGCGCGATGCGGCCGTTCTTGGCGCTCTGGCGGCACGACCTGCCGCGGCCCGGGGACGATACGCAATTTCATGCGCCCCTGCGGGCAAAGGCGGCAAGGTCTTCCGTCGTGCCGGGCGCATGCTCTGGCGGAACTGACCGGAGACCCCCATGACCTTCCGCCCGAAATACATCACCTTCGATTGCCACGGCACGCTGATCCATTTCGCGATGGCCGAGGCCGCCACCGAAATCTGGGGGCCCCGTCTGTCGCCCGAGAAACTGGCAAAATTCATCAGGAATTTCGCGGCCTACCGGCTGGACGAGGTGCTGGGCGCCTGGAAGCCCTATGCCGAGGTCGTCCATAATGCGGTCGAGCGGACCTGCAAGGCCAACGGTCTGCCCTTCGACCCGGCCGAGGCCGCCAGGATCTACGATCTGGTGCCGAGCTGGGGGCCGCATCCCGACGTGCCGGCGGGGCTTTCGAAGGTGGCGCACGAAATCCCGCTGGTGATCCTGTCGAATGCCGACAATGCCCAGATCCACCAGAACGTGGCCCGGCTGGGCGCGCCCTTCGCCCATGTATTCACCGCCGAGGACGCGCAGTCCTACAAGCCCCGGATGCGCGGCTTCGAATACATGCTCGACAGCCTCGGCGTCGGGCCCGAGGACATCCTGCATGTGTCCTCGTCCTTCCGCTACGACCTGATGACCGCGCATGATCTGGGCATCGTCAACAAGGTCTGGGTCAATCGCGGCCACGAACCGGCGAACCCCTATTACGGCTATACCGAGATCAACGACATCTCGGGGCTGGCCGGCGTCGTCGGGCTGTAGGCGGAGACGGGCGATGGACTATTCCTCGTACTGGCACGAGACCGCGCCACGCTTTGCGGGCGCCTGCCCCGACAAGGTCTCGGGGCGTTTCGACGTGGCGGTGATCGGCGGCGGCTTCACCGGGCTGAACGCGGCGCGGCAGCTGGCCAAGGCGGGCGTCAAGGTCGCGCTGCTTGAGGCCGCGCATGTCGGCGCGGGCGGGTCGGGGCGCAATGGCGGGCATCTGAACAACGGCGTGGCCCATGGCTATGCCGAGGCCAAGACCGCGCTGGGCGCCGAGGCCGCGCACCGGCTTTACAAGGCCTATGACGCCTCGATCCGGATGATCGAGGCGATCACGCAGGAAGAAGGCATCGACTGCGATTTCCGCTGGTCGGGCAAGCTGAAGCTGGCCTCGAAGCCGGGTCATGTGGACGGGCTGAAGGCGAATTACGAGCTGATCCACCGCGAGGTCGACCCCGAGACGCGATGGCTCGAGCGCGCCGATCTGGCGGGCGAGGTCGGGTCCGAGGCGTTTCACGGAGCGGTACTTTATCCGAAATCGGCGATGATGCACATGGGCCGCTATGGGACCGGGCTGGCCGAGGCCGCCCGGCGCCACGGCGCGGTGATCTGGGAAGGCGCGCCGGTGACGGCACGCGAAAAGGGCGTGACCGGCTGGGCCGTGACGACGCCCAAGGGCACGCTGACCGCCGACCGGGTGATCCTCGCGACCGGCGCCTATACGCCCCGGACCTTTGACTATTTCCGGCGCCGCATCCTGTCGGTCGGGTCCTTCATCGTCGCGACCCGGCCGCTGAGCGCCGAGGAAGCCGCGCAGGCCATGCCCGGCAACCGGACCTGCGTGACCTCGATGAATGTCGGCAACTATTTCCGGCTGTCGCCCGACAACCGGCTGATCTTCGGCGGACGGGCGCGGTTCTCGGCGGTGTCCGACCAGCGCTCGGACGCGAAATCGGGCAAGATCCTGCGCGCCTCGATGGCGGCGATCTTCCCCGATCTGGCCCGGGTCGAGATCGACCATTGCTGGGGCGGGCTCGTGGGCATGACCAAGGACCGCTTCCCGCGCGCGGGTCGGGCCGACGGCATGATCTATGGCATGGGCTATTCCGGCCATGGCGCGCAGATGTCGACGCTGATCGGGTCGGCGCTGGCCGATATCGCGATGGGGCGGGACGACACCAACCCGCTGAGCGGGCTCGACTGGCCGCCGATCCCGTTCAATACCGGCAAGCCCTGGTTCCTGCCGGTGGTGGGCGCCTATTTCCGGCTGAAGGACATGATGTCCTGACCGGCCGCCGCCACGGGGGGCCGCGTCCCCTTGCCGCCAAGCACCGGCGCAAGGGCCGCGGCCAGCAGCGCGCACAGCCCCAGCAGCATGAAGGCCAGGCGCAGCGAGGTCGCCTCGGCGATCAGCCCGATCAGGGCCGGCCCCATCAGAACCGATCCGTAGCCCATGGTCGCGACCGAGGCGATGGCCTGCCCGGGCGGGATCTCGGGGTCGTCGGCGGCGCGGCTGAAGGCCAGAGGCACCAGCACCGCAAGCCCCAGCCCCATCAGCGCGAACCCGGCCAGCGCCAGCGGAAAGCTCATCGGTCCGGTGACGAGCGCCACGCCCAGCGCCGCCGTCAGCCCGCTCGCCCGCGCCACCGGCCCCGGTCCGAGGCGGACCACCAGCCGGTCGGCGCAAAGCCGCATCGCCACCATGCTGCCCGAATAGACGGTATAGCCCAGGGCCGCACGCGCCTCGGTGGCGCCGATGCCCTCGCGCAGCAGGATCGCGCTCCAGTCGACCATGGCGCCCTCGCCGAAGCCCGAGGACAGCGCGATCAGCCCGACCAGGATCAGCGGCCCGCGAGGCAGCGCGAAGACCGGCGCCCGGCCCTGGCGCGGGGCGATGCGCGAGGTCCAGGGCACTGACAGGAAGGGCCCCATCGCGGCCCCGACCGCCAGGGCGGCCAGTGCGAAATGCAGCCCGACCGTCAGGCCAAGGCCGACCGCCGCCAGCCCCGATGCCGCGCCGATCCCGGCGCCGAAGCTCCACATCGCGTGAATCGAGGACATGACCGAGCGGCCCATCTGGCGTTCGACCTCGGCGGCCCAGCCGTTCATGGCCACATCCATCGCGCCATGGGCCGCGCCAAACAGGACCAGCGCCGCGCCCAGCGTCAGGGGGCTGGGGGCCAGACCGGCGAGAACGAGGCTCAGCAGATAGACCGGGGCCATCCGCCGGGTCAGGCGCACCGCGCCCAAGGCGTCGCTGAGCCGGCCGGCCAGCGGGAAGGAGACAAGCGCCCCGAGCCCCATCAGCAGGATCATGAAGCCAAGCTCGGCCTCGGACAGGCCATGACGCTCGGCCACGGCGGGCACGCGCGAGGCCCAGGCGCCCAAAAGGAAGCCGTTCAGCGCGAATGCCGCCGCGGCGCCGCGCCAGGGGGTGCGGAATGTGGGCATGCCGATCCTCCGGATGCGTGGGGCGCGCGGGGACCCGCGTCGTGCTTGCCCCCTCGATTGCAGGAAATGCCGCCTGGGGCAATCGGTGCCGCGTCGTGCGGGCAAGCTCTCGCCGAAGGGGCCGCGGCGGGGTCCTGCGCTGACGTGATGCGACGCCCGACGCCATCAGAGGGCGTCTGATGGCTTGTGCCACGGTCCCGCTTCTGGTCTTGATGTTGCCCGCGGGTCCGTGCGGCCCGCCATCGGGCACCGCGCCACAGGGCCGGGCAAAAAGACGGAGGAGAACCATGAAGGCTGCGAAACTGGGAGGGCGCGCGCTGGCCGCCCTGATTGCGGGGGCGCTGATGCTGGGGACGGCCTCGGCCGAGACCCTGCGTCTGTCGCATAATGTCGGCGACACCACGACCTGGCACAAGGGCGCCGAGAAGTTCGGCGAGCTGCTGTCCGAGGCCACGGATGGCGAGATGACCGTCCGGGTCTTTCCCAATGCGCAGCTTTCGGGCGGCGACCAGATGAAACAGGCCGAGATGGTCGGGCGCGGGGCGCTCGATCTGGTGGTGACCTCGGCGATCAATGTGACGCCTCTGGTGCCCGAAATGGCGATCTTCTCGCTGCCCTATCTGTACAGCTCCTATGACGAGGTCGACGCCACGACCCAGGGCGCGCCGGGCGAGATGATGGCGAAGATCCTGCTGGAGAAGGGGATCGTCGTTCTGGCCTGGGGCGAGAACGGCTTTCGCGAGTTGACCAACAATGTCCGCCCAGTGAAATCGCCCGAGGACATGAAGGGCCTCAACATGCGGGTGTCGGGGCCGATGTATATCGACGTGATGAACGCGCTTGGCGCCAACCCGACCCAGATGCAATGGTCCGAGACGCTGACCGCGCTGCAGCAGGGCGTGGTCGACGGGCAGGAAAACCCGATCGGCGCGGTGATCATCCCGCAGCAGGTCTACGAGATGCAGAAATACCTGACCGCCTGGCATTATTCCTACGATCCGGTCTTCCTGGGCGTGTCGAAGGCGAAATGGGACAGTCTCGACGCAGAAACGCAGGAAAAGATGCGCAAGGCCGCGATCGAGGCGATGGCCTGGCAACGCCAGATCTCGCGCGAGGCGACCGCGTCGGGCATCGAGTTCCTGCGCGATCAGGGCATGGAGGTCTACGAGCCGACCGCCGAGGAACTGCAGGCGTTCCGCGCCGCGACCAAGCCCGCCTTCGACAAATGGGCCGGGAAGGTCGGCCCCGAGATCGTCGAGGCGTTCCAGTCGGCCATCGTCGGCACCAACTGAGCCCGCGGGCGCCGGGGCCGGGTTCGCCGACAGGCGGGCCCGTCCGGCGCCTGCCTGCATTTCGCGGAACCCGGTGAGCCTGCCCATGCGCTTTGTGCTTCGAGAGGCCGAGAAGATCGTCTGCGCCCTGCTGTTTCTTGGCATGACGGCGGTCGGCTTTGCCAATGTTGTGGTGCGCTACGGCACCCATTATTCGCTGGCCGCCAGCGAAGAGCTTCTGACCAACGGCTTTCTGCTGCTGACCGTGTTCGGCGCCGCCATCGCCGCCCGGCGGGGCGAGCATCTGGCGGTGACGCTGGTGCAGGACCTCCTGCCGCCGGTGCTGCGCAGGCCGCTGTTCATGCTGGCCGCCGCGCTTTCGGCGCTGCTGCTGGCGCTGTCGGCCCGGGTGTCCTGGGATGTGCTGGTCAATTTGCACGCCAACGGGATGCGGTCCTATGCGCTTGGCATCCCGGCCTGGTATTATCAGGCGGCAGTTCCCTTCGGCTTTGCCCTGATCCTGATCCGCTATCTGCAGCATGTCCGCGAGGCGCTGCGCGGCGGCCCGCACAGGCTGCCGCCGGAGACGCCCCATGTCTGATCTTTTCCCCGGTCTCGGCGCGGGCACCGAAATGGTGATCCTGTTCTTCCTGCTGATGGCGCTGCGGGTGCCGGTCGCCTTCTCGCTGGGGCTGTCGGCCTTCTACGCGATGGGACAGATGGGCTTCGGCTTCGACATCGCGGGCGATCTGATCGCGGCGGGCGTGACCAAGTTCTCGCTGCTGGCGATCCCGTTCTTCATCCTGGCGGGCACGCTGATGGGCACGCTGGGCATTGCCGAGCGGATGATCCGGTTTTTCCGCGTGCTGATCGGGTCGATGCCGGGCGGCATGGGGGTCGTGGGCACCGTGGTCTGCCTGTTCTGGGGCGCGGTCAGCGGGTCCGGCCCGGCCTCGGTCGCGGCCATCGGGCCGATGATCGTCAAGGGGATGGAGGAAGACGGCTATGACCGCGCCTATGCGGCGGGGCTGGTCTGCACCGGGGCGGCGCTGTCCATCGTGATCCCGCCCTCGATCGGGCTGGTGATCTACGGGGTGATTGCAGAAACCTCGATTTCGCAGCTGTTCATCGCCGCGGTGGTGCCGGGGCTGTTCATGGGGCTGGTGATGCTGGCGACGCTGCCCTTCGCCGGGCGGCGCGGCGCCGGGCGGGCGGCGCTTGACGCGCTGAGCCCCGCGCCCCATGCCGGGCTGCCCTATGGGCGGCGGCTGGCAGTCGCGTTCCGCGAGGCGTTCTGGGGCCTGCTGACGCCTCTGGTCATTCTGGGCGGCATCTATTCGGGCGTCTTCACCCCGACCGAGGCCGCGCTTGTCGCCACGGTCTATGCGCTGGGCGTGGGGGCGCTGGCCTACCGGACCCTGACCCTGCGCGGGCTGTACGAGGCGCTGGCCGATGCCGCCGCGTCGTCGGCGGTGGTGATGCTGGTCGTGGCCTATGCCGGGCTGTTCGGCTGGGTGGTGACGGTCGAGGATCTGGTCGGCAGCTATTCCGGCGCACTGCTGGGGCTGAGCGACAACCAGTGGGTGATCCTGCTGGCGATCATGGTGATCCTGCTGGTCGCGGGCATGTTCATGGATGCGATCACGGTGATGTTCATCTCGCTGCCGATCTTTTTGCCGGTGATGCGCGAGATGGGCTGGGACCCGGTCTGGTTCGGGGTGGTGGTGATGGTCAACCTGGGGATCGGGCTGTTCACCCCGCCGGTCGGCATCAACCTTTATGTGGCGGCCAACGTGACCCGGCTTTCCATCGAGCAGATCGCGCGGGGGGCGGCGCCCTTCCTGCTGACGAGCCTGCTGGGTCTTGCCGTGGTCGCGGGCCTGCCGCAGCTGTCGCTGATGCTGGTCGAGGCGCTGCGCTGAGGCGGGAGGCGGCAGGGCGGGGGCTCTGCCCCCGCACCCCCGGGGTATTTCGACCAAGAAGAAGAGGGGCGCGGGGCTGTTCGGGGATCGGCGGCTCTAGTCGAAGAAGGGGTCCATCTGGGCCACGATGACCGCGTTCTCGGCCAGGGCGCGGGCCATCAGGGCCTCTTCCTCGGGGCCGATCTCTTGGCCTTCTTCGCGACGGTCTGCGGCGGTGCCATAGCCGGTGACGTCGAGCGGGGCGAGGCCCGCCTGTTTCAGCACGGCGACCGTCTCGCGCACCGCCTCGGCCTCGTCGACGCCCGAGGCGTAGCACATCAGCCCCGCCCCGGTGGCGCCGTCGGGCAGGCCGTCATCGGGCTTGCGCCCGACCTCGACCAACAGGGTGTAGACCTGCTGGCGGCTGGCGGGTCTGTCAGTCACGCAGAAGCTCGTTGATGCCGGTCTTGGACCGGGTTTTCGCGTCGACGCGTTTCACGATCACCGCGCAATAGAGGCTGACGCCGCCCTTCGAGGGCATCGAACCCGCCACCACCACCGAATAGGGCGGCACCTCGCCATACATCACCTCACCGGTCTCGCGGTCGACGATCTTGGTCGACTTGCCGATGAAGACGCCCATGCCGAGCACCGAGCCCTCGCGCACGATGCAGCCCTCGACCACCTCGGACCGGGCGCCGATGAAGCAGTTATCCTCGATGATGGTGGGGCCGGCCTGCATCGGTTCGAGCACGCCGCCGATGCCGACGCCGCCCGAGAGGTGCACGCCCTTGCCGATCTGGGCGCAGGATCCGACCGTGGCCCAGGTGTCGACCATCGTGCCCTCGTCGACATAGGCGCCGAGATTGACGAAGGAGGGCATCAGGACCACGCCCGGCGCGATATAGGCCGATTTGCGCACCACGCAGTTCGGCACCGCGCGAAAGCCCGCGGCGCGCCAGTCGGCCTGGCCCCAGCCCTTGAACTTGCTGTCGACCTTGTCCCACCAGCCGCCGTCCTGCGGCCCGCCCTCGTGGCACTCCATGTCCTTGATCCGGAAACCCAGAAGCACCGCCTTCTTGGCCCATTGATTGACATGCCAGTCGCCCGAGGCCTGCTTTTCGGCGACGCGCAGCGTGCCCTTGTCCAGCGCCTCCAGCGTGGCCTCGATGGCCTCGCGGGTCTCGCCCCGGGTGGCGGGCGTGATCGTGTCGCGGGCCTCCCAGGCGGCCTCGATGGCCGTTTCGAGCTGGGCATTGGACATGGGCGTAACCTCCCGTCAAAAGGTTTCTGGTCTCGTTGGCGGTCAGGCTATAGACGCTAGTTGCTCAACGCGCAATCCAAGCGAGACCCCCATGCATGACGATGCCCGCCGCCCGCTCCGCGACGCCTTCCGCGATATCGAAAGCGCGCGGGACAGCCCGGACACGGCGCAGGCCCGGTCGGCCTCGTACCGGCTGGCCTTTGCCGATCCCGAATTTCTGTGCCGCGACGAGATGCGCGCGGTCCGGGTGCAGCTGGAACTGCTGAAGCCCGAGCTGATGATGCGGGACTACGGCATCGAAAGCACCATCGTGCTGTTCGGCGGCGCCCGCATCCCCGACCCCGCGCATCGCGACACGGCCCGGACCGAAACCCTGGCGGACCTGTCGAGATACTATGACGAAGCGCGGGAATTCGCCCGGCGGATGACGCTGAAGGGGCAGCAGGGCGACCGGCTTGACCATGTGATCGTGACCGGCGGCGGGCCGGGGGTGATGGAGGCCGGCAATCGCGGCGCGGCCGATGCGGGGGGCGTGTCGATCGGGCTGAACATCGTGTTGCCGCATGAACAGGTGCCGAACCCCTATGTGACGCCCGAGCTGTGCTTCAACTTCCACTATTTCGCGATGCGCAAGATGCATTTCCTGCTGCGCGCGGCGGCGATCGCGATCTTTCCCGGCGGCTTCGGCACGCTGGACGAGATGTTCGAGGCGCTGACCCTGATCCAGACCCGGCGCATGGACCCGGTGCCGTTCCTGCTGTTCGGGCGCGCCTTCTGGGAAAGCGTCATCAACTGGGAGGCCCTGGCCGAGGCCGGAACCATCAGCCCCGAGGACCTGAAGCTGTTTTCCTTCGTCGAGACCGCCGAAGAGGCCGTCGCGATCATCGAGGGCTGGACCGCGCCGCGCTAGCGCCGGAAGATCCGGCCATCGACCGCCGCAAGCCCCAGCGCGATGCAGGCCATGCCGGCGAAATCGGTGGGGGCCAGCCGCTCGCCCAGCACCAGCCCGCCCAGCAGGATCGCCGAGACCGGGATCAGGAAAGTCACCAGCGAGAGGCTGGTGGCCCCGGCGCGGGCGAGGATGCGGAAATACAGCAGATAGGCCAGCGCGGTCGACAGCACCGCCAGTCCCAGAACCGCGGCGCAGGTGGCCGCACCGGGCATCGGCAGCGTCCAGGGCCGGTCGACAATCAGCATCGCCGGGCTCAGCAGCAGCGTCGCGGCGCCGACCTGGCCGGCTGCCGTGACCAGCGGATCGACCCTCATCCGGCGGAACCGCCGCCCAAACACCGCCGCGCAGGCATAAGACAGCGCCCCGCCCAGCACCGCCAGCTGGGCCAGCGCATTCGTCCCGAGCCCGGCCAGCGCGTCGGGGCCGATCATGACGGCCACACCGGCCAGCCCCGCCGCAACGCCGCAGAGTTTCAATCGGCTCAGCCGTTCGTCGGCCAGCAGCAGCCCGGCCACCGCCACGGTGAAAAGCGGCGTCGTGGCGTTGAGGATCGAGGCCAGCCCCGAGGCGATGCTGTGCTGTCCGGCCACGATCAGGCTGAACGGGATGACATTGTTCAGAAGCCCCATGCCGAGGAAGGCTGCCCAGACCCTCGGCGCGCGCGGCAGCCGCCGCCCGGTCGCCGCGACCGCCGCCCATAGCACCAGCGCCGCCAGCGCCACCCGCAGCCAGACCAGCGTCAGGGTCGGCAGTTCGGCCACGGCGATGCCCACGAACAGGAACGACCCGCCCCACAGAACCGACAGGGCCAGTAGCATGGCCCATTCGGCCCGCCCCATGGTCAGACGCTCTGCCGGGTCCGCGATGGTTGTCATGTCATGCCCTCCTGCCGCTTTCGCGCAGACTGGCGCTGCAGACCAGCGCAGGCGACCCGGAAGCTGCGCAAACCGGCGGCCAGAGACCGCCGCGCGCAATGGCTGGAGGTCAGTGAACGTCGGGGGCGTCGGGGCGGCGGACGATGCGTTCGGGCTCGGGCAGACCGGCCTCGGCCGCGATCTGGAAGCGGTTCTTGCGGGCGCGCTCGGTTGCCGATTTCAGCTGGCCGCAGGCGGCCATGATGTCCTCGCCCCGCGGTGTGCGGATCGGGCTCGCATAGCCCGCCTTGTAGACGATATTGGCAAAGGCTTCGATCCGGTCCCAGTCGGACCGCTGATAGGGCGCGCCGGGCCATTCGTTGAACGGGATCAGGTTGATCTTGGCCGGAATGCCCGCAATCAGCCGGACCAGCTGGCGGGCATCGGCATCGCTGTCGTTCACCCCCTTCAGCATCACATATTCGAACGTGATCCGTTCCGAATTCGACAGCTTCGGATAGGCCCGGAGCGCTTCGAACAGCTGGGCGATGGGGTATTTTCGGTTGATCGGCACGATCTTGTTGCGCAGCTCGTCGGTGGTCGCGTGCAGGCTGATCGCCAGCATGCAGCCGATCTCGCGGCCCGCGCGCGCGATCTCCGGCACCACGCCCGAGGTCGACAGCGTGATCCGGCGCCGCGACAGCGAAATGCCTTCGCCATCCATCGCGATCAGCATGGCGTCGCGCACCGCCTCGAAATTGTAAAGCGGCTCGCCCATGCCCATCAGCACGAGGTTCGAAATCAGCCGGGTCTCGTCCTTCGGGTTGCGGCCGGGTTTCGGCCATTCGCCCAGATCGTCGCGCGCCAGCATGACCTGGCCCACGATCTCGGCCGCGGTGAGGTTGCGCACCAGCCGCTGGGTGCCCGTGTGGCAGAAGGTGCAGGTCAGGGTACAGCCCACCTGCGACGAGATGCACAGCGTGCCGCGCCCGTCCTCGGGGATGTAGACCACCTCGACCTCATGGCCGCCCGCGATCCGCACCAGATACTTGCGGGTGCCGTCGGCCGAGACCGAGCGGGTGACGATTTCGGGCACCTCGATGGCGAAATGGTCCTTCAGAAGCGCGCGGTAGTCCTTGGCCAGGTTGGTCATGGCGTCGAAGTCGCGCACGCCCTTCTGGTAGATCCACTGCCAAAGCTGGTTCACCCGCATCTTGGCCTGGACCTCGGGCGTTCCGGCGGCAATCAGCGCCTCGCGCAGGCTCGGGCGGGTCAGGCCGACCAGATTGACCCGGTCGGTTTCCGGCAGCTTGCGGGGCAGCGGCAGCACATCCTGGACGATGGGCGCGGACATCGGAGGACTCCTGTTCGGAAAGCGGTACCCCTTAGCAGAGTCGTGCCCGTTTTGAAAGGGCCGCGGGCAGCTTTGGTCCGCTTCGCTACGGAACGGCATCGCGTCACAATCCGGGGCGCAGAACGTTACCGGACTGTGAGGCGCCGCGCCTACCGCTGGCGGCGCCCGCACTTGGGGCAGGACTCAGATCTTGGAGAGACGAATGCGTCTTCTGTTCACCACTGCCGCGGGCGTTCTGGCGGCCGGCTCGGTTCATGCCGCAAGCTGGACGCTCGACAGCTTTGCCGTTTATGCCCGTCCTCGAAGAAGACCAGACCGGGCTTCAGATGACCCAGCGCATCGCCTGGAACGTCGCGGCCAATGAATGGGTCACCTCCTAGCAATACGGGCTCGCCCGCTTCACCGAAGACTGGCAGTTCATCGAGGCCAGCGGGCATTGCGATCCTGAAACCGGGCAGGTCGTCAGCGGCATTCCGGCTGCGCTGGCCGATCGGGGCTTCGACCATATCGGCGATTTCGAGATCAAGGACGGCATCGTTCACGCCTCTCCCGACAGTGCCGAAGGCGACCATCAGAACGGCCACGTGGCGTCCTTCGACGCCTCGACCCTGGCCTATCCCGGCGCGCGTCACGAAATGATGGGCGCTTCGACCAACCGGCGCGACGATGTCGCCATCTGGACGGCGATCGACCCCGAGACCGGGCTGGGCTACGGCAAGGAATGGGCGCTTGGCGATACGCTTAACGTCTATGACACGACCGACAGGAGCTATCTCGGCACGCTGCCGATGGATCAGGAGTTGAAGCGCGTTCAGGGCGCCAAGGTTCTGGACGGGAGGATGTATCTTTCCACCGATATCGGCACGAAATCGGTCTACAGTCTCGATCTGGCGACCGCCCATGTCGCGGAGCTGTTCCAGCTGCCGATCTTCGAGGGCGACATCCGGTTCGAAACCGAGGGGCTTGCCCCGCGCGAACTGGCCGATGGCGGCCTTGAGATGCATGTCGAGAGGGTGATCGACCCGCAGGCTGTCGAGGGCGAACTCGACGCCTATACGCGGCTTTATCGCTATGTCCTGGCGGACGATCCGGCGCCCGTGCCGGTGCCCGCGCCCCTGCCGCTGTCGGGGCTCGCGGCCTTCGGTCTTGTCCTCCGCCGGTCCTGAGCTTCCCTGGCCAAGGCATCGACGTCATGCCTTGGCGACCGGGTGGCCGGATCAGTTGCCCGAGCAGCGGCGCGCGGCCTCGTCCATCGCGGCGGTGAAGCCGTAAAGCGAGAAGGTGTCGGCGGTCTTGGTCCCCCGCGACGAGAACCCGACCAGTTCGGCCTCGGCGCCGCGCTTCATCGCCTCGATGATCTTGGCATCGTCCGCCTTCGAGGCGGGCCAGGCCCATTCGCCTTCGGTGAACAGGTCGAAATTGCTGTCGCCCACGGTCAGCGCCACGGTCGAGCCGGGCTTGAACGGATAGCCGCCCGAGAAAGACACCTCTCCCTTGATGCCGTCGCCGGGGCGGAAGGTCACGAACAGAAGGATCTCGCCCCGCCGCACGGACACGACCTGACCGTCGCGGCTGTTGACCGTCTTCTTGGGGGGCGAGACGCTCCAGCATTCGGTGGGATCGGTCTCGACGAACACGTTCCAGTCGGTCTTGACCGCCACGTTGTTGGTCGATTCCTCCTGGGCATGTGCCGCTGTCACCGCCAACGCCAAAGCGCCGCCCGCGATGGCCGCTCTGAAAAGGGATGTCATCGTCTTACAGCCTCCAGCTGTCGTTGCCTCTCGGCCCGCCTTTTGGGGAAGCGTTTCCAGTGGCGTGGCAGGTCCGAACTCGATATCCGCAGCCTAGCCTAGGCACGCGGGGAAATGAAAGTCTTCATGGCACAAAGTCAATCGGACTTGAAGGGGAGCAGGGACACGATGCCGGACCCGGACCGGATGGCAGGCAAGGAATGACCGGTGCCGTCGCCATGGTCGAGCTGCTGCGCGGGGGCATGGTCGAATCCTGCCATCGCGGCCATGCGGCGATTTGCGATGCCTCGGGTCTTGTGGCCGCCTGGGGCGACCCCGAGGCGCTGATCCTGCCCCGGTCGTCCTGCAAGATGGTGCAGGCGCTGCCGCTGGTCGAAAGCGGCGCGGCCGACGCGGCCGGTCTGGGGGCCGAGCATCTGGCGCTGGCCTGTGCCTCGCATCAGGGTGCGCCGCTCCATGTGGGCAAGGTCGCGGCCTGGCTCGACGGGGTGGGCTTTGGCGAGGCCGACCTGCTGTGCGGCGTGCAACCGACCCGCGACCGCGACGAGCGCGTCCGGATGATCCGCGCGGGCGAAAGCGCCTGCCAGCTGCACAACAACTGTTCGGGCAAGCATGCGGGCTTTCTGACGCTCGCCCGGCATCTGGGCGCGGGACCCGACTATGTCGATCCCGCCCATCCGGTGCAGCGCGCGGTCCGTGCCGCCTTCGAAGAGGTCACCGGGAGGGCGAGCCCGGGTTTCGGCATCGACGGCTGTTCGGCGCCCAACTTCGCCACCACGGTCGCGGGGCTTGCCCGCGCGATGGCGGTCTTTGCCGCCGCCCGGCCCGATGCGGGCGACGCCCGGTCCCGCGCCGCCGGACGGTTGAGCGAGGCGATGCGGCACCATCCCGATCTGGTCGCGGGCGAGGGCCGGGCCTGTACCGAGCTCATGCGGGCGACAGAGGGCCGCGTCGCGGTCAAGACCGGGGCCGAGGGCGTCTTCGTGGCCTTCCTGCCCGAACGCGGCCTTGGCGTCGCGGTCAAGATCGAGGATGGCGCCACCCGCGCGGCCGAGGCCGCCATTGCCGGGCTTCTGGTCCATCTGGGGGCGCTCGACCCGGCCCATCCGGCCGCGCGCAAGCGGATGGTGGGTCCGATCGTCAACTGGCGCGGCATCGAGACCGGCCAGATGCGGCTGGCACCGGGCTTCGCCTGAACTGGGCCTTGCAAGCGCCCCGCCACTGCGCTCTGATTGGGACGCAGACGTTCGAGGTGCCCTTTCATGACCGACCCCCTGATCGAGCGGCGCGCACGCCTGCTGGGACCGAATGTGCCCACCTTCTACGACGAGCCTGCCCATATCGTCCGGGGCGAGGGCGTGTGGCTTTGGGACGCCGCCGGGCGGCGCTATCTCGACGCCTATAACAACGTCCCCCATGTCGGCCATTGCCATCCGAAGGTGGTCGCGGCCATTGCCGCCCAGGCCGCACGGCTGAACACCCATACCCGTTACCTGCATGAGGGTATCCTCGACTATGTCGAGCGGCTGACCGCCACACTCGGCCATGGGCTGAGCCAGGCGGTGATGGTCTGCACCGGGTCCGAGGCCAATGACGTCGCGCTGCGGATGGCGCAGGCCGCGACCGGCAGGACGGGGCTGATCGCGACCGACAACACCTATCACGGCAATACGGCTGCGGTCAGCGCGCTCTCGACCCGGCGCCCGCCGATCGGCGGCTACCCGCCCCATGTGCGGCTGGTGCCGGCCCCCGACAGCCTCGCTCCGCTGGGCGGCAGCGCCGAGGCCCAGCCCAGGGCCTTCGCCGCCAATGTCGCCCGCGCCATCGCCGAGCTGGACGCGGCGGGCTACGGCTTCGCAGGGTTCATGCTTTGCCCGTTCTTCGCCAATGAGGGCTTCCCGACCCTCGCCCCGGGCTTTCTCGACCCGACTGTCGAGGCGGTGCGCAAGGCGGGCGGACTCATCCTCGCCGACGAGGTGCAGCCGGGCTTCGGTCGGCTCGGCACGGCCTTCTGGGGGCACGAGGTTCTGGGCTTCGCGCCCGATGTGGTGACGCTCGGCAAGCCGATGGCCAATGGCCACCCGGTCGGTGCGGCGGTGACCCGGCCCGAGATCATGGCCGCCTTCCGCGGCGCCTTCGGCTATTTCAACACCTTCGGCGGCAACCCGGTCTCGATGGCCGCGGCGCTGGCGACCCTCGAGGTGATCGAGGAGGAGGGACTGATGGAAAACGCCCGCGCGGTCGGCGCCTACGCACTCGAACGGCTCGGGGCGCTTCGCCATCCCTGGCTGGCCGAGGTGCGGGGCAGGGGGCTTTTCTTCGGCGCCGAATTCGTCGACGAGACTGGCGCGCCTGCCACCGAATTCGCCGCCCGGCTGGTCGAGGGGCTCCGCGCCGAGGGTATCCTTGCGGGGCGGATCGGGCGCGCGATGAACACGCTCAAGTTCCGCCCGCCGATGCCGTTTTCGCGCGCGCATGCGGATCTTGCGCTCGATAGTCTGGACCGGGTCCTGGTCCGTACGGAGGTGCCGCGATGACCGAGGCCGAAACGCTGTCGCTGGCCGAGGAGGCCGCCACCCACTGGGAGGGCTGCACCGCCCCCCGGCTGTTGTCGCATCGCGAGAACGCGGTCTTCGCCGTCGCCCTGCCCGAGAACCGCCGCGGCGTGCTGCGGCTCCACCGGCGCGGCTATCAAAGCGTCGACGCGATCCGGTCGGAACTGTGGTGGATGGCCGCCCTGGCGCAGGCCGGAATACCGGTACCCGACCCCGAGACGACCCGCGACGGCGCCCTCCTGGCCCATCTGGGCGACGGGCGCGTGGCCTCGGTTCTGGGCTGGGTCGAGGGCGCGCCGCTCGGCCTTGGCGCACGGCCGCTCGACGGCACCCCGGCCGAGCAGATGACGCGGTTCGCCGGGCTCGGGCGGGCCATCGGGCGGCTTCATGTGGCGACCGACCGGCTGACCCTGCCCCAGGGCTTTGTCCGGCCCCGGTGGGACGCCGACAGCCTGCTTGGCCCCGCGCCGTTCTGGGGCCGGTTCTGGGATCATCCGGCGGCCAGCGATGCCGAGGCGATCCTGCTGCAGGAAGCCCGCCGCTTCGCCCGCGAAAAGCTGTCGGCCTATGCCGCGGCGGGCGGCGACGCGGGGCTGATCCATGCCGATCTGATGCGGGAAAACGTGCTGTTCGACGGGGCCCAGGCGCATCTGATCGACTTCGACGATTGCGGCTTCGGCTTCCGGATCTACGACCTCGGGACCGCGCTGGTGCCCAATCTCGAGGAACCCGGGCTCGATGCCATCGCGACAGGTCTCGTCGAGGGCTACGCCACCGAACGGGGGCTGAGCGAGGCCGATCTGGCGATGCTGCCGGTCTTCGTCATGCTGCGTACGCTGGCCTCGGTGGGCTGGACCATGCCCCGGCTCGAGCCCCACGACCCGCGCATCCGCGCGTATCTGAACCGGGCCGTGCGCACCGCCCATGCGGTGATGGAAGGCCGCCCGCTGTTCCGGATCGGGTGAGCCGCCCAGACGCCGCGCCTCTGGCCTGTGGTGCGCCTTGGGTATTTGGACCAAGAAGAAGCGCGTATCTCTGCTTCTTCTTGGCTTAAATACCCAATACGCGAGGCTTGCAAAGGGCGGGCCGTCAGGGTGTCAGACCACGACCTCCATAGGCGCCTGGGCACCGACCGCGAAGACCCGTTTGTAGCGCTCGATCTCGCCCGCCGGTCCCATCGCCTTGTTCGGGTTGTCGCTGAGCTTGACCGTGGGGCGTCCGTTGGCGCTGACCGCCTTGCAGACCAGGCTGAACGGCGCGAGCCCGTCGCCGGGCACGAGGCCGCGGAAATCGTTGGTCAGCAGGGTGCCCCAGCCGAAGCTGATCTTGGCGCGGCCCGCAAAGCGGTGGTGCAGCTCGACGATCTTGTCGACGTCGAGACCGTCGGAAAAGATGATGAGCTTGCGCGTCGGGTCCTCGCCGCGGGCCTTCCACCAGGCAATGGCGGCCTCGGCGCCTTCGGCCGGGTCGCCGGAATCGATGCGGATGCCGGTCCAGCCCGCCAGCCAGTCGGGCGCGTTTTCCAGAAACCCGCGCGAGCCGAAGGTGTCGGGCAGGATGATCCGCAGGTTGCCGTCATGTTCTTCGTGCCAGTCGGCAAGCACCTTGTAGGGCGCGCGGGCCAGCTCGGCATCGGTTTCGGCCAGCGCGGCCTGCACCATCGGCAGCTCATGGGCATTGGTGCCGATGGCCTCGATGTCGTGGCGCATCGCGATCAGGCAGTTCGAGGTGCCGGTAAAGCGGTCGCCCAGCCCCTCGATCATCGCCTGCACACACCAGTCCTGCCACAGGAACGAATGCCGCCGCCGGGTTCCGAAATCGGCGACCTTCACGTCCTCGAGCCCGCGCAGCCGCTCGATCTTTTCCCAGAGCTTGGTCATGGCGCGCGCATAAAGCACCTGCAGCTCGAACTTGCCGAGCCGTTCCAGCACCGCGCGCGAGCGCAGCTCCATCAGCACCGACAGCGCCGGGATTTCCCACATCATGACCTCGGGCCAGCGGCCTTCGAAGGTCAGCTCGTACTGGCCGTTGCGCTTTTCCAGCGTGTAGGGCGGCAGGCGGAGCTCTTCGAACCACTCCATGAATTCGGGGCGGAACATCTGGCGCTTGCCGTAGAAGGTGTTGCCCCTGAGCCAGGTCGACTCGCCCCGGGTCAGCCGCAGCGTGCGGATATGGTCCAGCTGCTGGCGCAGTTCGCCTTCGTCGATCAGCTCGGCCAGCCGGATATCGGTCGTGCGGTTGATCAGCGAGAACCGGACCTGGGTGTCGGGATGGTTGCGGAACACCGACTGGCACATCAGAAGCTTGTAGAAGTCCGTATCCAGCAGGGACCGGACGATCGGGTCGATCTTCCATTTGTGATTGTAGACCCGGGTCGCGATGTCGGCCATCGCTCAGGGCTCCAGGACGATGTTGGCATCCAGCATGGTGGTGCGCGCATCCTCGAGCGACCCGTTCAGGTCTATTCCGCGGCAGGCGCCTTCCAGAACGGTCACCGCATAGCCCAGCCGGTTGGCGTCGAGCGCCGAATAGAGCACGCAGAAATCGGTGGCGAGCCCGGCCAGGGTGATCTTCTCGATCCCCTTGGACGACAGGTAGTCGTCAAGCCCGGTGGGCGTCTCGTGATCGTTCTCGAAGAAGGCCGAATAGCTGTCGATGGCCGGATCGCCACCCTTGCGCACGACGTGATCGGCTTTCGCAACGTCAAGATCGGGATGAAAGGCGGCGCCGACGGTATCGGCCACGCAATGCACCGGCCACAGGATCTGCGACCCGTAGGGCATGTCGATCACCTCGTAGGGCTTGCGGCCCTCGTGATTGTCCGCAAACGAGCTGTGATCGGCCGGATGCCAGTCTTGGGTGAAGACGCGAAGCTGGAACTCGTCGAGCAGGGCGTTGACGCGGGCAATGATCTCTTCGCCGCCCGGCACGGCAAGCGCCCCCCCGGTGCAAAAGTCGTTCTGGATGTCGACGACGATCAGGGCTTCGTTGGCGGGTCGCATTGGCCTTCCTCCGGTCACTGTCGATCAGGGGTTAAGGGGCCGACCGGGTCAGGTCAATGCCCCGCTCTTGCCGCAGTCTTCTTGCATCGCGCCGTGCGCGGCCGTTCCACCGGGTCCCGGAGGCAGCCTAACAGGCCCGTCCCGTGCCTGTCGATGGGGACGGGCGCCGGGCTGGACGCGGGGCCGTGGGCGGTTAGATCTAATCAGTGACAACCTTGCGGAGTCCTGCCGATGCTTCATGTCGTGACGCCGTCGACCGTGACCAACCGGGCCGTCATGCGGATCCGGAAAGTACCGCGCCAGTTGATCGGGCACGGGATGGGGCTGTTGCCCCACGGCTCGTTCGGGCGCGCGATCTTCTGGCGCATGGCGACCGAGATTTCCTTCCTGCGCTATTGCGCCGCGCTGACGCCCTTTCCGGTCGCGATGCTGTTGTTTCCCGAGGCGGCGCTGCCGATCGGGCAGTTTCCGGCCTTCATGTTCCTTGTCGTCTATCTGGTCGAGTCGCGGGTGCTGTCCGTCGACAATGCCGACCGGCGTCACCGGCTGATGCCCGAGGAAGAGGCCGAACGCGGCGCCGATATCGCCCGGGTGCGCGGCCGCGAGATCCTGACCCGGATCGCGGCCCGACGCGGCATGCGGGCGGGCGATCTGCATCTGGTGATCGAACAGTCCTCGCTGGCGCGAATTCCGCCGATCACGCTGGTGTCGCTGCAGACCGCGACGCCGGAGCCCCAGATCCTGGAGATGGACGAGGAAGAACGCCAGCTGATCCGCGACACCCTGTTCGACGCCGAGTTCACCGAAGAGAGGATGCATATCACCAGCCTCGCGCTGGGCCGGTTCCTGCATGACGTGACGCTGGATGCGCGCAGCGTCTCTGCCCATGCCCGGCTGGAGGCGCTGGCGACGGCCTGACGCGTCGTGCGACCTTGCGCATCGGCGCCCCCGCCCGCCGGGCGGGAAGCGCGAACCCGAACGGATCAGGCGTCGAGGCCGAAGCCCCGGCGGCCGACCGCCACATAGGCCTCGAACCCGGCGGCGCGTACATCCTCGGGCGGGTAGATGTTGCGCAGATCGGCCAGACGCGGCGTCGCCATCGACCGGGCCATCTGGCCGAGGTCGAGCGCGCGGAATTCGTTCCACTCGGTCAGGATGACCAGCGCATCGGCCCCTGTCGCAGCGGCATAGGGGTCCTCGACCCAGTCGACGCCGGGCAGCAGGTGTTCACCCTCGCGCCGTCCCTGCGGATCGACCACGCGGACCTTCGCCCCGCTGCCCACCAGCGCGGGCACGATGGTCAGCGAGGGCGCCTCGCGCATGTCGTCGGTATTGGGCTTGAAGGTGACGCCCAGCACCGCCACGGCCTTGCCGTTGACCGACCCGCCGCACAGATCGACCAGCTTGTCGATCATCCGCCGCTTGACCCGGTCATTGACCTCGATCACCGTCTCGGTGATCGCGCAAGGCGAGGCGTGATCCTGCCCGATCCGGGCCAGGGCATTGGTATCCTTGGGGAAACACGAGCCGCCATAGCCGGGGCCCGCATGCAGGAACTTGTTGCCGATCCGGCCGTCGAGCCCCATGCCCTTGGACACGGCCTTGATGTCGGCGCCCACCCGTTCGCACAGCATCGCCATCTCGTTGATGAAGGTGATCTTGGTCGCGAGGAAGGCATTGGCCGCGTATTTGATCATCTCGGCCGATTCCAGATCGGTGTAGACGATGGGGAATTCGCGCAGGAAAAGCGGCCGGTAGATGTCGGACATCACCGCCCGGGCAAGGTCGGACTCGACCCCCACCACGACC
Source organism: Rhodovulum visakhapatnamense (assembly GCF_004365965.1). Taxonomy (GTDB): domain Bacteria; phylum Pseudomonadota; class Alphaproteobacteria; order Rhodobacterales; family Rhodobacteraceae; genus Rhodovulum; species Rhodovulum visakhapatnamense. The sequence goes on along the minus strand of NZ_SOEB01000018.1, from coordinate 1,863 downwards.
CGGTCGGGCCGCATGAAGTCGTCGATGGCCGCGCCCTCGCGCAGGAATTCGGGGTTCGAGGCGACGTCGAACTCGGCCGCCGGATTGGCCTTCGACACGACCTCGGCGACCTGCCGGTTGGTGCCGACGGGCACGGTCGACTTGGTGACGATGACGCAATAGCCGGTCAGCGCCTTGGCGATTTCTTCCGCCGCGGCCATCACATAGCTGAGATCGGCATGGCCGTCGCCGCGCCGGGTGGGGGTGCCCACCGCGATGAAGACGGCATCTGCCCCGGCCACCGCCGCGGCCAGATCGCCGGTGAAGGACAGCCGCCCCGCGGCCACGTTGCGCGCCATGACGTCCTCAAGCCCCGGCTCGTAGATCGGCACCTCGCCGCGCATCAGCATCTCGATCTTGCGGGGGTCCTTGTCGATGCAGACGACTTCGTGCCCGAAATCGGAAAAGCAGACCCCGGAGACCAGCCCGACATAGCCCGTTCCCACCATCGCGATCTTCATGCAAAGTCTCCTCGAAACCTGTTGCAACGCCGCATGCGACGGCGCGCGGCTCAAGTCAACCGTGCTTTGCCTGCCGCTCCTGCGGCGGGCGCACGCCTGTGGTCGCCGGGGTACGGAGCGGCCACCCGGAATTGACAATCCGGCGGCAGACAGGTTTCTGGACCCGGCAGGCGGACGATGCCTGCGGAAGCGCGCATGACATCGACCGACTCTTCGCTGGGCCCCGCCCTCCTGACCCTCGCCATCGGCGCCGCGGGCGCGGCTTTCGCCGCGCTTTTGCACATGCCCGCGCCGTTCCTGACCGGCCCGGCGCTGAGCGTGACGCTGGCCGCGCTGGCGGGTCTGCAGGCCCGGCTTCCCGACCGGTTCCGCGATGCCTGTTTCGTGCTGGTGGGCGTCAATCTCGGGGCCAGCGTCACCCCCGAGGCGATCGAGACCGCGATCCGCTGGCCGCTGAGCCTTGTCGTGCTGGCACTCTCGGTGCTGGCGATCATCCTGCTGGGATCGCGCCTGCTGCGGCGCCTGTTCGGCTTCGACCGGATGAGCGCGCTGCTGACCGCGACGCCGGGGCATCTGAGTTTCGTGCTGAGCCTGTCGACCGATGTCCGGGCCGACCTGCTTCAGGTCACGATGATCCAGACGATCCGGGTGCTGGCGCTGACCCTGCTGGTGCCGTTCCTGGCGCCGCTGCTGGGCCATGGCGACCTGCCGGTGCTGCCGCCGCAAGGGGCGCCGCCGATGGCGCTCTGGATCCTGCTGCCGCTTGTGGCGCTGTCGGCCCTGGCCGGGCTTGTGCTGCTGCGGCTGCGGGTCCCGGCGGCGCTTTTGCTGGGCGGGATGGGGCTTTCTGCGCTGGGCCATGCGACCGGGACGATCCCGGGGTCGGTCCCGGCCTGGCTGTCGGTTCCGGCCTTCATCGCCATGGGCACCCTGATCGGCACCCGCTTTTCCGGCGTGACGCCAAGGATGCTGGGGAAGGCGCTGGGGGCCGCGAGCCTGCTGACCCTGTTCGCGACGCTGGTCTCGCTGGCGGCGGCGGCGCTGGTCTCCAAGCTGCTGGGCCTGCCGATCCTGAGCGCGCTGATCGCCTTCGCTCCGGGCGGGCTTGAGACGATGATCGCCATGTCGTTGCTGCTGAACGCCGATCCGGCCTATGTGACCACGCATCACGTCTTTCGCCTGCTGATGCTGACGGTCGTGGTGCCGGCGCTGGTGGCCCGGACCCGCAGGGTAATGGCGCGCGAGGCGGCGGCCCGGACGCCCCGGGACTAGGTCATGTTGACAAATGGCGGACCCAGAGACGGATCGACGTGATGTCAATGAAGCCGAGGAAGCTCTCAGCGGTCTTGTCGTAGCGGGTCGC
>NZ_SOEB01000017.1 GCF_004365965.1 Rhodovulum visakhapatnamense | reverse complement strand
TTCGATGCCTTCATGCGTTTCCGCTCCTCTCCCAGCCAGGAAAGATTAGCCGAAAACTCCAGCTTCAAACGGTCCAGTTTTCAGGGAACAGAGCATCAGGAAAGGGCTCCGTCTGACCGGGCCGGTAGGGGATGAACTCGAAGCACTCCCCGTCGCCCGTGCGCTGGATGCCGGTGAACCGTCGTGCTGCAACCGAGGCAGGCCAGTTCTTCGAAGCGTTCGCTCCTCGGAGCAGATCCTTCATGAAATTGGCTGGGTTCCGGTCGCTCAGAGTCGAGCCGTACAGCTTGTTGCATTCGCGTATCGCCTGAGCCACGTCGTCGAGGCTCATGAGCCTCTTGTCGAGCGCGCCGTTCGTCGCGTCCCAGTGCTTTTCGAACAAGTGCTCGATCACCTGTGTCTTCTGCGATTTCGCCACTTTGTCCGATCCGGTATGCCGATGATTAGGCAATAGTATTTCGAACAAATGCCGAGGCACAAGAGCGCGTCCCGTCATCGAACGAGCAGTTCTGAGGCTCGAGACTTGCAGGCGCGTCAGCCGCCGACCGGAGGCGGAAGATAGAGTCCGTGGATCGGGCACCAGACCACCGTCCGCGGATAGGTTCGATTTCTGTTCCGTCTCGCGGAAGCGACCGACTTCGAAGTGTTCAGGCAGGAAAAGAATTTTCCGTTGGAATTTTAAGTGCTTACAGGCTCCACACCAAATCCGCGCAGTCGAGAGGTCCGGAGAATATCGGGCCTGGGAGACCGCTTCCGGGCCTCCCGGCGCAGAGGCCGGTGCTCAGCCCTTCCCGCATAACCCTCGAACACAACGGAAAAATCCGGCCGCAGCCGGATCGGGAGAACGCTTTCGCTGGGGCAAGTGGCGGAGGGGATGGGTCTGAAAGACAACCTTCTCCACTGATTTACTTTACAAAGCAATGACTTACGTGCGTTTCCGTCAGCCGTCCGGCTGCCTTACCAATAAAATCCGAAGGACCTGAACCGCGGTTGAGCCTGTGGCGACGTCAGTGCGGGCATCGCGTGCCCGGCCATCGGCGGGACGGAAAGCGTTCGGCTGGGGGCCAGCGCGCGGAGCCTCGCGATCCGGCTTTCTACCGGCGGATGCGTCCGCAGCAGCGAGGGTTCGGGGATGCGCCTGCCGGGCAGGAAGATGTCCTCCCAGAACCGGCCGACGCGGCGCTCGAGCTTGCCGAGCGCGCCGATCAACCCCTCGGGGTCGCCGGTCAGGTCCGCCGCCACCCGGTCTGCATCGTATTCGCGGGTGCGCGACAGCCCGAGCTGGATCAGCGCCATCAGCGTGGGCGCGAAGATCAGGAGCACCACGACCGACCAGGGCACATGGACCATGCCCGCCATTACGAGCGGCAGGTTCACCAGCACAAGCAACTGTCCCATCCAGCTTGCCAGCGACACCAGCCGCGACATCACATCTGCGAGCCCCATGATCCAGAGGTCGCGATGGGCGATGTGGCCGATCTCGTGCGCGAGGACGCTGGCAAGTTCGCGGCCGTCGAGGATCTCGAGCAGCCCGTCGGTGACGCAGATCGTGCTGTCCTCGGGGCTGCCCATGGCAAAGGCGTTCGGCAGCCGGCTCGGGACGCGATAAAGCGCCGGGGTGCGCGTCAGGCCGGCGCGGCGCGCGAGCTCGGCAAGTGCTGCGATGAGACCGGGGGCCTCGCGCCCCGTCAGACGCTGGGCGCGATAGGCCGACAGCAGCATTCGTCGGGACAGGTCGGGGGCCAGAAACAGGCCGGCGACCATGCCGAGCGCGACGAGCAGCCCCGTTCCGGGCCCCAGGATCACGGTGACCGAAACCCAGGCGAGCGCCGCCATGAGTCCGAGCAGCAGCGTCGATTGCACGAGATTGATCAGGCGGTGGCTGGCGGAAGCCGCGGTCATCGTGTCTCGTGGCCTGCGAGTTCGCGCCGGTCCTGATCGCGCACCAGCCAGTGGACAGCGCCGAGCGCAAGCGCCGCGCCCGCGAGTGCTGCAATCTTGGATGATTCCGTCTCGCCGAGGTCCAGGATGATGAATTTGCGCGCGATGGCGAGGAGCGCGATCAGCACGATCGTGCGGACCTGGAGGATCCCAAAGCTGCGTTCGGTCGCAACAAGAAGGGAGCGCTTGAACTCGAGCGCGATCACCACAGTGAAGATCATGCCGAACACCACCTGGAAAGTGGCGTAGTCGAGCGTGTCGAATGCCCCCAGAAGCAAGCGGTTCACGACTTCGCGCATCAGCGCCCAGACCGACGCCACGACGATCGCCGCAATGATGACGCTGAGGACGAAGATGACAACTTGTTCGAACTTCTCGTAGAGCGTCATCGCCGACCATTGTTCACGGGTCAGCCCGGATGGTTTCAGGTCTTTCATCAGTACCCCTCGAAGTTCCCCCCGAATAGACAAGCTCTCCCTGGCTTCGCCGCAGACCGGGATCATTCGGGAATTCTTTACCTGCGATGGAGCCAGGAACCAATTGTTATGTGTCGAGAACCGGGACTCTGGGCCCAGACTATCGATCGTTCCTCAGTCTTCCTGCGAAAGAGCCCCGCCGCTGGTCTCGTTTGCGGCGGGGCTCCATTAGAGGTTCTCTTTTAGTTGAAGATGCGCGTTCGAAGTTCCTCGAACCGGGTCGCAATCGTTTCGAAGATCCCTCCGGTATCCTCCTGCGCCTCAATCTGACGGTCCAACTCATCCAGCGCCTCATGCAGATCCTCGAAATCGCTTTCGCGGCCGTAGCCGAGCGCTTCGGCGATTTTGAGTTCCTGGCGTGCCGCCTCAACATAGTCGGCGGCCGTCAGATCGGCATCTTCAGTAGCGGCTTTATCTTCAGTAGCGGCTTTATCTTCAGTAGCGGCCTTGTCGTTTGCCGCCTCACCGTCGTCATTGAGCAGAGCTTTGGCCTTCTCGATCATCGCTACGGCTCTGAGCGGAGGCAGGGCGACCACTGTGTCGGTCACCACCTGGGTGCTCAGTGCGGCGTTGAGTACCGTCATCGCTTCGTCGGTCTTTCCGTCATCAAGCAGTGCCGTCGCTGCAAGGATCGCGTCGGGATAGGTCGCAAGCGGAAGGCTGGTTGTCCGGATGACAACCTCGGACGCGAACCCGCTCAGCAGCGGTCTCGCTTCCTGGAACTTCCCATCGTCGACCAAGTCCTTGATCTGTTTGCCGACACCTCGGACGACTTCGACGCTGCCCAGAACGTCATAGGTGAAATGATTGACCGATACGGGCGCCAAAGCGAGATCCGGTTCACGCGCGACGACGGTCTTGAGCTTCCCCGTGGCCAACGCGAGCGCAGCAATCGCCGCATCTTTATCGCCCTTCTCGATCGCGGCGATCGCAGCGTTCGTTTCATCGAGCGCGTCGACCGCCTCCTGGATCAGGGCGGTGCGTTTAGCGGCGAACTGTGAATCGGTTTCGGCGGTCACGCTCTCTTGGACCTGCTCCCGGTTGACCGCCTGCGCTTCAGCTTCCGCCTGAGCAGTGTCCTGAGACCAGGAAGGGCCGGCGCTGACAATCAGCAGGGCCAAAGCTGTTCCCGCGTAAAGATTCCTGAGTTTCATCAGTCTGTTCCTTTCGGCTGTGATTGGTTCTACGGCGGTTTCGCCGCAGAGTTGGCACGATCAATGCCCGGATCAGGCCTCCTTGACCGCGATTTTCCTGACCTTGGCTTGCGCCTCGGGAGTCTGGGGCAGCTTGATCGTCAGAACCCCGTTCTTGAAGGATGCCTGCGCCTTTTCGCCATCCACACCGGGGGGGAGCGGAATTGTCCGGTAGATCGCGCCGTAGCTGCGCTCGGAGAGATAGTATCCCTTCTTCTCCTCCTGGCGCTCGATCTTCTTCTCCCCCTTTACAGTCAACATGTCATCGTTGACCGTCACCTCGATGTCCTTCATCTCCATGCCCGGCAGCTCGATCGACACTTCGATCGCGTTGTCGGTCTCGACCATGTCGGATTTGGCTTCGCCGCTGCCAAAGGGCCATTCGAACTGACCGACCCGGTTCCAGAAGTTCTCGAACACATGGTTCATTTCGCGCTGGAGTGTCGCGATCGGGTTGTCTTCGCTGCTCTTGGCGTCTGGCGCGCCGTCCTTGCGCGCCCAGGGGATGAGGTCCTTGATCTGCATGATATGGTCTCCTTCGGTTTTCAGGCGCCCTTGACGGCGATCCTTTTCGGCTGCGCTTCAGGGGCTCGGGGGAGCGTCAGGGTGAGGACACCTCCACGCATCTCGGCTTCGATCCTGTCGGGGTCGAAATCCTCGGAAAGCGTGAAGGCCCTCTCGAAATCACCCTCGCCATATTCGGCATAGGCAAGTTCCAGGTTTTCTGGCCGCATCGGCTCAACCTTGCCGCGGATCGTCAGCACGCGGTTTTCGAGTGTGATTTCGACCGCATCGGCGGCGACCCCAGGCATTTCGAGCATCATGGAGACACCCTGATCGGTCTCGACAATATCGGTCAGCGGGCGGTAGATGCGGCCGCCGCCGGCGGTCTCGGGCGCGTCGGTCGGCGTCTTTTCGGTGGCTTGCGTGATGTCGGTGCTCATCGTTCCAGCTCCTCTCAGGCTGCCTTGATCTCGATTTTCTTTGGCTTTTCTGCCTCGGGCCGGGAGATGGCGATCCGCAATACGCCGTTCGTCATCTTCGCCTCCACCTTGTCATCCGAAGCCGTGAATGGCAGGCGGATAGCGCGGGAAAACTTGCCATAACCGCGTTCGTTGCGGTGCCAGCGCGCACCTTCGGGAACCTCGGGCAGCTTGCGTTCGCCCGACAGCGTCAGGACGTTGTCCTTGACCGAAATCTCAATGTCGCCCGGTTCGATGCCGGGAAGTTCAGCGGCGATGGCAACGGCCTCAGGGCCTTGCCAGACATTCACCGCCGGGAACGCCGCGCGGGCCGGCGGCCAGAAACCGCGGTCGAGATCGCGCATCATGGAGCGCATCAGCGCAAAGGGATCGCTGCGGCGCAGATATGTCGGGTAGAGCATTACTGGCCTCCTGTTGCTGATCGATGCCCCCGAACCGTCCGCATGGAGGGACCGGGCAACGGTGCCGGCCGGATGTGGGTTCGGAGACCGCCCATCAAGATAGGCGGTTCCATTTATTATGCAAGCATATATGATGCGTGCATTGCACTTTGGATGGAGTGCGGTCTATCCTGTGTCTCATGCAACTGGAGGAAGGATACCTATGATCTCTTCGGACATCGCGCTGATCGGGACGACGATCCACCGGGTCGCGCAGCTCATCCAGCAGCGGATCGACCAAGACATCCGCGACAGCGGCCTGACCCGCCTGTCCTGGATGGCGGCGGCGCATGTCGAGGATGCGCCCGGGCTGACCATCGGCGATCTGGCCGACCGACTTGATGTCGGCCCGGCCACTGCGGGCCAGCTCGTCGATCGCATGGTCCGGGGCGGCTGGGTCGAGCGGTCGCCCTCGCTCGACGACAGGCGGTCGCAGATCGTCACCGCAACGTCGAAGGCCCGGGCGATGCTGGAGGAACTCGCGCCGCGGCAATCGGCGCTCGAACATGAAATCCTGCAGGATCTGTCGGCAGACGAAAGGCGCATCCTGCTGGCGCTGCTCGAGCGGATCAGGGCGCGGCTCGGGCGCCAGTGAAAGGGACAAGCGGCATGGAAAGGAAAACCGAATATAACATCTGGTACTGGGTGGTGGCTTTCATAGCCGTGATTTTCATCCAGAACCTGATCGCCGGCTGGCAATCCGTCGCGCCGATCAGCTACAGCCAGTTCGAGCAGTATCTCGAGGATGGCAGGGTCGCGTCGGTCGCGGTCGGGTCAGACACCATCACCGGCACCTTCACCGAACCCGTCGACGGCAAGAGCCAGTTCGTCACCACGGTCGTGGATCCCGCGATCCTGCAGCGGATCGACCGCTCTGGCGTCGAGATCACGGGCGTTCCGCAAAACACTTTTCTCGGCACGCTGATTTCCTGGGTGGCGCCAGCGCTTGTCTTCTTCGGAATCTGGATGCTGCTGTTCCGCAAGTTCGCCGACAAGCAGGGTTTCGGCGGATTCATGCAGGTCGGCCGCAGCAAGGCCAAGGTCTACATGGAGAAGGAAACCGGCGTCAGCTTTGCCGACGTGGCCGGCGTGGACGAGGCCAAGGCCGAGCTGGAGGAGGTCGTGGAGTTCCTCAGGAATCCCGCCGAATACGGAAAGCTGGGCGCACATATTCCCAAAGGCATATTGCTCGTTGGGCCGCCCGGCACAGGCAAGACGCTGCTGGCGCGCGCGGTGGCGGGTGAGGCGGGCGTGACCTTCTTTTCGATCTCGGGCTCCGAGTTCGTCGAGATGTTCGTGGGCGTCGGCGCCGCACGGGTGCGCGACCTGTTCGAGCAGGCCCGGAAATCCGCGCCGGCGATCATCTTCATCGACGAACTCGACGCTCTTGGGAGGGCGCGCTCCTCCGGCCAGATCGCCGGTGGCCATGATGAGCGTGAGCAGACGCTGAACCAACTTCTGACCGAGCTCGACGGCTTCGACCCTTCTGTGGGCATCGTGCTCCTGGCCGCCACCAACCGGCCCGAGATCCTCGATCCCGCGCTGCTGCGCGCGGGCCGCTTCGACCGGCAGGTGCTAGTGGACAAGCCCGACAAGACGGGGCGTGTGCAGATCTTGAACGTGCACATGAAGAAGGTGACGCTCGCACCGGACGTGGACGCCGAGAAGGTCGCGGCCCTGACCCCCGGGTTCTCGGGCGCTGACCTCGCCAACCTCGTCAATGAGGCCGCGCTCCTGGCCACGCGCCGCAAGGCTGATGCGGTGACGATGGACGACTTCAACAATGCGGTGGAGCGTATCATCGCGGGGCTGGAAAAGAAGAACCGCGTTCTGAACCCGCGCGAACGCGAGATCGTGGCGCATCACGAGATGGGGCACGCGCTGGTGGCGATGGCTCTGCCCGGCACGGATCCGGTGCACAAGGTCTCGATCATCCCGCGCGGAATTGGCGCGCTCGGCTACACCATCCAGCGCCCGACCGAGGACCGCTTCCTGATGACGCGGGAGGAACTCGAGAACAAGATCGCAGTCCTGCTTGGCGGGCGCGCGGCAGAGAAGATCATCTACGATCATGTCTCGACCGGGGCGGCGGACGATCTGGTCAAGGCGACCGACATCGCCCGCGCCATGGTCGCGCGGTACGGGATGGACGAAGACCTCGGGCATGTCAGCTACGACACCGATCGGCCCGGCTTTCTCGGCACCGGCGATCAGGCGTCCTGGCTCAACCGCCGCTACAGCGAGGCCACGGCCGAGCGAATGGACCTAAAGGTGCGCGACATCGTGGATGGCGTGTTCAAGCGCACTCTCACCCTTCTTGAAACCAATCTGGATCTTCTCGAGCAATCGGCGCAGGATCTCCTGCAACGAGAGACACTGGACGAGCCCGATCTGGTGGCAATTGGGTCCAAGGTGAGAAGAACGGAAGCGGTCGCTGCGTAACACTGTCACTGGCGCAGATGATCGGCGAACAACCCTGACTGGATAATGAAAACGGAGAAGACGAATGGCAAACGGAGCTTGCGATATTTGCGGTCGCCCGGCGACGGCGCGCGTGCGCGCCTCGGTGAACGGCAGGGTTCAGAACATGGAGCTGTGCGATCAGCACTACAGCGAAATAGCGCGCCGGTCGGGTCGCAGCGCCTCGCCGCTGGAGTCCCTGTTCGGGCGGCGTTCCCTTCTTGACGAATTCTTCGGCGAGAGCGGTTTCGGCAGCCTCTTTGGTGACAGTCCGCTGCGAGGCGGCACGCTCGGCTCTGTGGGTGATGGCGATGACGCTGTCGTCGACGCCACTGTCGGCGAGGGCGCGCCGCGGCGTGGATCGCGGCGCGGCGGCGGACGCACCATCGCCGACCGGCTGAGCGAACAGGGCAACAAGCTGCTGCAGGATGCAGCACAGAAGGCCGGGGAATTCGGGCGCAGCGAGGTCGATACCGAACATCTGCTTCTGGCATTGACCTCGTCTGACGTCGTCAAGACGATCCTGGAACAGTTCAAGGTCGATGTGGACGATCTGCGGCGCCAGATCGAGAAGGAAGCGAAGCGTGGAGACGCCAAGACGGAAGGCGAAATCGGTGTCAGCCCGCGTCTCAAGGACGCGCTGAACCGGGCCTTCATCGCCTCGAACGAGCTTGGCCATTCCTATGTCGGGCCGGAACATCTGCTGATCGGGCTCGCCGAAGAGGGCGAAGGCCTCGCGGCGGCGATGCTGCGCAAGCTGGGGTTGACGCCGCAGGCGCTGCGTCAGCAGGTGACGAAGGTCGTGGGCAAGGGAGCCGAGGAAGGCCGCGTCGAGACTCCGTCGAACACCCCCGATCTCGACCAGTTCAGCCGTGACCTGACGAAGCTCGCCCGCGAGGGCAAGCTCGATCCCGTCATCGGCCGCGCCCGCGAGATCGAGACGACGATCGAAGTGCTGGCCCGCCGGAAAAAGAACAACCCGGTGCTGATCGGCGAGCCCGGCGTGGGCAAGACCGCCATCGTCGAGGGACTTGCACAACGGATCGTCGCGGGCGAAGTGCCCGAGGCGCTGCGCGACAAGCGGCTGGTCGAGCTCAACATCAACTCGATGGTGGCCGGGTCGAAGTATCGCGGCGAGTTCGAGGAGCGAGTCCAGAAGATCCTCAAGGAGATCACCGAGGAGAAGGACAGCCTGATCCTGTTCATCGACGAGATGCACACCATCGTCGGCGCCGGCCAGGGCGGTGGCGAAGGTGGTCTCGACATCGCCAACACCTTCAAGCCGGCGCTGGCGCGGGGCGAGCTGAACCTGATCGGCGCGACGACGCTCAACGAGTACCAGAAATACATCGAGAAGGACGCGGCGCTCGAGCGACGGTTCCAGCCGGTTTATGTCGAGGAACCCACGGTAGCTCAGGTCATCATGATCCTGCGCGGCCTGCGCGACACGCTGGAGGCGCACCACAAGGTGACGATCACCGACGAGGCCATCGTCGCGGCAGCCGAGCTTTCTGATCGCTACATCACTGGCCGATTCATGCCCGACAAGGCGATCGACCTGATCGACCAGGCCGCCGCACGGGTGAAGATCAGCGCCACAGCGCGCCCTGTGGACGTCCAGGAGCTGGAGGCCGAGGTCGCGCAGATCAAGCGCGAACAGGACTATGCCGCAGCCCGCAAGCAATTCGACCGGGCAGCGGAATTGAAGAAGGAACTCGAACAGAAGCAGAAGGAACTGGACGAGCTTCTGGAGATTTGGAAGCGCGACCAGGCCTCCGCCACCGCCGAGGTGCGCGCCGATCACGTCGCGCAGATCGTCTCGAAGATCACCGGCGTTCCGGTCACGGAGCTGACCACCGAGGAGAAAGACAAGCTCCTGAAGCTCGAGGAGAAGCTGCACGAGCGCGTCATCGGCCAGGAAGAGGCCATCCGCGCCGTGGCGGATGCGGTGCGCCTGGCGCGCGCAGGACTGCGCGAGGGACGCGGCCCGACCGCGACATTCCTCTTCCTCGGGCCGACCGGGGTTGGCAAGACGGAACTGGCCAAGACGCTCGCCGAAGTAATCTTTGGCGATCAGGACGCAATCATCCGCATCGACATGTCCGAGTATGGCGAGCGCCACTCGGTCGCCCGGCTGGTGGGCGCACCTCCGGGCTACGTCGGATACGACGAAGGCGGCCAGCTCACCGAGAAGGTGCGCCGTCGGCCCTACTCGGTCGTGCTCCTCGACGAGATCGAAAAGGCGCATCCCGATGTCTACAACATCCTGCTTCAGGTGTTCGACGATGGCCGCCTGACAGATGGCAAGGGCCGCGTGGTGGACTTCACTAACACCATCATCATCGCCACCTCGAACCTCGGTTCGGACATCATCCAGCGCAACCTCACGAAACGCGGCAGCAGGGAGTTCGACGAGGCCAAGCAGAAATCCGAACTGATGGAGGTGTTGCGCGGTCATTTCCGGCCAGAGTTCATCAACCGGATCGACGAGATCATCGTCTTCCATTCGCTGAATCAGTCGGAGATCCGCCAGATCGTCGAGTTGCAGCTCAACCGGGTGAAGCGGACCGCCCTTACCCAGGGCGTCGAACTCGAACTCGATGTGAGCGTCGTGGATCACTTCGGCGCGGTCGGCTTCCGTCCCGAATTCGGTGCCCGCGAGCTACGCCGGCTGATCCGGTCGGAGCTGGAGACCGAGTTGGCTCGCGAACTGCTCTCGGGGCGGATCGAGGATGGCGACAGGGTCCGCGTCGCCTGGTCAGCGGACGAACAGAAGGTCGTGTTCGAAAAGATCGCAAGGGACACCGGTGACGACAGCCCGGACGATCAGGCCAAGGCCGGGATCGAGGAGCCCAGCGAAGTTGCCGAAGACAAGACGGACGTTCCGAAGCCCAGCGTTGGGGATGAGGTGCAGTCCAAGGACGACAAGTCCGCCGAGTGACAGCGCAAAAGACTGGCCCGGCGCGATATCGGTCGCGCCGGACCATCTCTTCGGAGAGTTATAGGAAGGTCCACGGCATGAACGTCATCAGATCATTCCGCAATCTCGACCGGCACGGCCAACAGCGCGCGCCTGAGGTCATCGAGGAAGAGGTGCGGCAACTTGAACCGCACCTTGCGCGATTTCGCGAGGATCTGGTCCGGCTCGAAGTCGTCGCCTCCCAGACGAGGGGCAAGACGCGCATCAAAGTCAGCCTGCGCCTGCAACTGCCCTCGGGCGTGATCGCGGCACAGGAAGAGGGGTTTGAGATCGAGCCTGTCCTGCGCAAGGCCTTTGCCGACCTGCGCCAGCGGGTTGACCGGCATGTGGCGCGCCTCAAGCACGAGTCTGAATACAAGCGTCCCGCCCGCCGGCGCCGAATCGGTGCCCCGCTGCCGTCCGCGCGGGATGCGGCGGAAGCGGACCGGCGCCAACTCTTCTTCGACCTGATCGAGGATCATCTCGATACGGTCTACGATACAGTCAGGCGCGAGTTGACCTATCTCGAGTGTAGCGGGTCTGTGCCGGAGGGATATCTGAGCGTTCGCGGTCTCTTCGATGCGACGATCCTCAAGGGGCTGGCCCGCTTCGAGGATCGGCCTTCGGAGTTTTCCGTCGGCGACTGGCTGAAACGGCTGGCTTTTGAGACCATCGAGGAAGAATCCCGCGCCGCCCGCCGCGCCGTGCCCGAGGATGCCGCCTCCATCGAGGCGGAACCCGAGGCCCCGGCGGAGGATCCGACCGAGGCGGATCAGGCGATGTTCGAGTTCTACCAGCCCGACGAAGTGCTGATGCTGGAGGACCTCATCGCCGACGACGGCGGCACAGACCCCGAGACCGAAGTGGATCGTCATGATATCGCCATGGCACTGCACCGGGCTATCGCAGATCTTGCTCCGGTCGAGCGCCGCGTCCTGTATCGGATGTACCTGGAAGACGCCACGATCGCGGAGACGGCGCACCTCCTGGGTCTCACTGAGGCGGAAGTGTTGAAGATTGCAGAGAACGCGGCGGAGACACTGCGCGGCACGCTGGTCGAAGCCGGGTTGATCGGCGAGGCATCGGGGCGCGCGCCCGTGGAAAGGGAAATTGCCCGGACGCAGTGTCTGCCTCAACCGGTCGAGGACCGCCGCCGCGTGGCGGCCGCCCTGGCCGGCGCGGAGACAATCGGCACTACTGAGTTGAAACCTGAACAGGAGATGGACCAATGACGACAACCTCTGAAAACCCGACCGACAAGATGCAGGACATGCTGTGCAGCCTGTCCCGGAATTGGTGGGCATTCGTGTTACGCGGCGTGCTCGCATTGATCATCGCAGTGCTAGCCTTCGTCATGCCTGCGGAATCGCTTCTGGCGCTCACGCTGGTCTTCGGCGCGTTCGCCTTTGCCGACGGCGTGTTCGGCCTCGTCGCCGCGATACGTAACATCCGCAAGGGCGAACGCTGGGGCTGGCTGATGTTCAGCGGCATTCTGGGCATCGCCACGGGCGTCGTCGTGGTTGTCTCGCCTTTTGTCGCGACGCTTGTGCTTGCGACATTCCTCTGGGCCAGCATCGCATTCTGGTCCGTGTTCTCGGGTGCCCTCGAGATCGCGGCAGCGATCCGCCTGCGAAAGGAAATCAACGGCGAAATCTGGCTGATCCTGAGCGGCCTTCTCTCGGTCGTTCTCGGTGTCGTCGTGACCTGGATGCTGCTGACGCGCCCGGTCGAAAGCTTCCTCGCGCTCGGCTGGCTGATCGGCTTCTACGCCGCGGTCTTCGGGGTGATGATGATCCTCCTCGGGCTACGGCTTCGCAATGCGGATCGTTCGAACGGTGCGGCCTTCGATAACGCTCCCCCATCGGCAAAGGCGTGAGGTGCCCTGTGGTGGATGACGGGCGACTTGCCGGCGAGGAGCACGATTTCACCAGATGGGACGAAACGATCTTCGACCGTTGCCTGAGCACCGGCTTCAATCCGTTCGGCAGCGGTCCGACGCCAATCTTCCTGCGGCACCGGGACGCAGAGGCGCCGGACGCCGATGCAAAGCCGTGCATGCCACCTGACACCGAAAATGCGAGGTGCTGATGTCGAACCGCCTGCCCGACTTGGCATTTGCTGCTGCGGCCGCTGCCTTGGGCATCGGCATCGTTTTCGTTTTTCGTTCGATGTATCTTGCCGAAGACATACTGCCTTTCGCGCAGGAGATGACGCTCATCTTCCTCGGCGCTGTCGTGACGATCATTCTGACCGCGGCGCTTCTCAATCGCCAGACCGATCTCGAGCTTCGCAAGGAAGGAAGGGTCATCATCCTCCAGCAGCAATGCGACATTTACATGGCCTGTATCGAGAAGGTCGCAGAGATCGTGGAAACCGCAAGGCACGATGCGAAGCTGATCGATGAACTGCGTGTTCTCAGCCACAAGCTGGCTGTGGTCGCAAGTGCAGGGGTCGTGTCCAGCTTCGAGCAGGTACTGGAGAGCTTGCAGTCCGGTTTTGCTGACGGCACGCTCTCGGACGGGGACGGAGAGGGCGTGATGAATGCCGTCGCCGATCTCACGATAGCGATGCGGTCGGACGTCCTGCACGCTGCTGCCTTTCCTTCGCAGAACACCGAACGCGCCGTTCGCCTGAATTCGAGGCGAATGGAAAAACTCGACGATCTCGAACGTCACCTTGTCGTATCCACCGACACCCGGGAGAACTGATATGCGCGGCCATAATCGCCCACCATTCCCGCCGAAAATTCCCGGAACCGATCTGCCATCCTGGGACGTGCCGACGGCAATCATCTACCGTCCTGCCCGTTCCGCGATGACATCGGCGCCTCGGCCCAACTACTGGGTCCTCGAGTTCGAGCTGTCCCGGCCGCCGCAGATCGAGCCGCTGATGGGATACACGTCCACCGGCGATCCCTATCGTCCGATTCGGCTGAAGTTTCCGGATCGCGACAGCGCCGTGGACTTCGCAGAGCGGCAGGACTGGCATTATGTCGTGCGCGAGGACGCTGGGGGAGCCCGGATGGCGAACCCTTGGGCGGGTGAGACGCGCCACCGGCTGCACAGGGGCGTCGATGCCCCGGGAGCCTTCCGGGTCGCGTTCCGCCCCGATCGCCGCCTCTCAAGAGCCGTTCAGCATGAGAGCACGGCCGACCCGTCTACCAGCGACAGGGAGAGTTTCGATCCGGTCCTCGAAGCCTCGCTCGAATCCTTCCCCGCCTCTGATCCTCCGGCGTGGACGGGTGTGACAATTGCAAGAAAGACGACGTGATGACGGCCAGCTGCAAGCGCTCGGGGAAATGAGATGTTTCCATGGGCCGATACCGTTGCTCGCAGATACCCCCCGTGGCCGTCTGGTCAGTCGTCGGGATCAGCCTTCTCGCTTTCCTTTACCAGAGCGGCCTGCCGCCGCGTGCGCTCAACCGGTTCCTGTTCGACTTCGCGCTGGTGCCGTCGCGAGTCTTCGGTCAGCTCCGCCTCGTCGCCCCGTCCGACTGGACCCCGTTCCTGACCAATATCTTCCTGCACGGGGGCTGGCTGCACCTCATCTTGAACATGTGGACGCTCTGGATCTTCGGCCGCGCCGTCGAAGATCGGCTCGGACCGGGTAGATTCACACTGTTCTATCTGTTCTGTGGTGTGGCGGCCGGACTGGCTCACGCGCTGGCGAACCCCGACTCAGTCGTTCCCGCGCTTGGCGCATCGGGGGCGAGCGCGGGCGTGATCGGTTGCTACGCACGCATGTTTCCGGCGGCTCGGCTGGTGGTGATCGTGCCGATTCTGTTCATTCCCCTCTTCTTCGAAGTGCGCGCGGTCATTTTCGCGATGATCTGGTTCTTCATGCAGGTCATTCCCGGCTTTCTGTCGCTCGGCAGCGATCAGGCCACGGGCGGGATCGCCTGGTGGGCGCATATCGGCGGGTTTGTCGCCGGTTGGCTCGTAACGCCACTCCTGCGAAGGCGCGCCGACGCCTATCGCCACCATTATCGCGACGAGGGCATCTATGGCTTTCTGCCGGATGGCCGACGGGAAGGAGGACAAGGTCCATGGACATATAATGCAGCTGTTCTGGCTGTTCTTCATCATTTCGGCGCTGCAGCCGGTTCTGCAGCGCAGATATCTTGAGGCGATGCGCACACGCAAGATCGCCAACATCGAGAAGAAGCGCGGCAGTCGCGTCATTCTGCTGATTCATCGGCAGGAGACCATGAACCTGCTGGGTTTCCCCCTGATGCGCTACATCGATGTCAATGACTCGGAGGAAGTCCTGCGCGCGATCCAGATGACCGACGACGAAGTGCCGCTCGACATCGTGCTGCACACACCGGGCGGCCTTGTGCTGGCAGCAACCCAGATCGCTCGGGCCATTCAGGGCCACAAGGGCAAGGTCACCGTGTTCGTGCCGCATTACGCGATGTCGGGCGGCACGTTGATCACGCTTGCCGCCGACGAGATCGTGATGTGCCAGCATTCCTTGCTGGGACCCGTCGATCCGCAACTTGGCCAGTTGCCGGCCGCCTCGCTCCTCAAAGTCGTCGAGGAGAAACCCATCGCCGAGATCGACGACCAGACCCTGATCATGGCGGATGTCGGTCGCAAGGCCATTGCGCAGATCGAGGCATTCGCGAAGCGTCTTTTGTCCGACAAGATGGACGAGAACCGCGCGGCGGCGCTGGCGGCGAAGCTGGCGACGGGCACCTGGACCCACGATTATCCCATCTTTGCCGAAGAGGCCCGCGACATGGGCCTGCCCGTCGGACCGGACATGCCCAAGGAAATACTGGAGCTGATGACGCTCTATCCGCAGCCGGTTCGGCGCCAGGCCGGTGGCGTGGAATACCTGCCCGCGCCGCGGCAGCGAGAGGCCCGCCGCGCCATCTCCACGCGCTGAACGCTTGCATCATTCGGCCGCCGAGCCCGGATCGTCAACGAAGGGATACAGGATGCCCACGGTCGCTTGCCTGCAGTGCAATTCCACCAACAGGGTGCCGCAAGAGCGCCTGAGCGACAACCCCAATTGCGGACGCTGCGGCGCGCCTCTCTTTCAAGGCATGCCCGTCACGCTCACCGCGGCTAATTTTGACCGCCATGCGAATGCCGAACTGCCAATGCTGGTCGACTTCTGGGCAGAGTGGTGTGGGCCATGCAAGATGATGGCGCCCCAGTTCGAGGCGGCGGCGCGCTCCCTCGAACACCATGTCCGCCTGGTCAAGCTCGACACCGAGGCTGAACAGCAGATTGCCGGCCGCTACGGGATCCGCGGCATTCCCACCATGATCCTGTTCAGTAGCGGGAAGGAAATCGCGAGAACGAGCGGAGCAATGCCTGCCGCGCAGATAGCGCAGTGGGCGCGCTCGCACGTCTAGAGTTTACAGGTATTGGCCTTACCTGCGCCATGCCATCAGGAGAAGAAGGAGAAGAACATGCATGGCGTGACCGGATTTGTTGAAAGTGCGGCCTTGTTGGTCTTTGCCGCGTTCGTGCTCGTGACGATATGTTCACGGATCGGCGTGCCCAGTATCGTCGGTTACATTCTTGCCGGCATAGTCATCGGACCTGCCGGCCTCGGCCTGATTGCCGAAAACGCTGCCCTGAGCAGCATCGGCGAGATCGGAGTGGTGCTGCTGCTGTTCGCGCTCGGCCTGGAATTCTCGTTCGAGAAGCTCGTAAGGCTCAGGAAGCATGTCTTCGGTCTTGGAGCCGTGCAGGTTGCAGTCACGACGATAACGGTGTCGTTGATAGCGAGTCTGATCTTCGATCTCGCGCCCGTCCCCGCAATCCTCATCGGCGGGGCCGTTGCCATGTCATCCACGGCCATGTGCCTCAAGGTGCTCGCAAGCGCGAACGCTCTGGAATCGGCCCAAGGACGCCTGGCCATTGCGGTGCTTCTGTTTCAAGACTTGGCAGCTGTCGCATTCCTGCTTCTGCACGATTCGATGAGTGGAGCCGCCGAAGGGTATGGCGTGATAACGGTCGTCGCCAGTGCAACGGCATTGGTTGCAGCTCTGTTCATTGCCCGTGGCCCGTTGCAGTTGCTGGCCCGTTGGGTAGCGTCGCGTGGCGATCCGGAACTTGCCCAGCTTCTCGCGCTCACCATTGCACTGGGGTCTGCGATTGTCGCGGCCTCCGCCGGTCTTTCTCCGGCCCTCGCCGCATTCGCGGCCGGCATGATTATCGGCGAGGGTGACGCCCGCCATGCTGTCGAGAACGAGATTCGGCCCTTCCGCGATCTGTTTGTCGGGATTTTCTTTGTCGGCATCGGAACGCAATTGCCACTTTGGATCATTCCATCTGCATGGCCTGTGGTACTGATCTGGCTTGTCATTCTTCTCGTGGGCAAGACGCTGATTGTTATGGTCGTCGCCCGACTATTCGGCGAGTCGCTTCAGATTTCATGGCGAACTGGAATCATTCTTGCTCATGGGGGCGAGTTTAGTCTCATGCTGCTGTCGGCTTCCTCGACATCGGGCATTGTTGCAGAGGAATTCGCTGGTCCTTTACTCCTCGCGATTGGCGTGAGCATGCTGGCCGGGACGTTTATGGTCAGGTGGGCGGGGCTAAAGGTTTAGTAGGGCAAACATAAAGCTAACTATATTGCTCAGCTTACTAAGAGCACGCCCGAGCCTGATCCCGCATGACGCTGTAGTCGGCGAGCATTTCAACGATTGCGGATCCCTCCGGCAGCAGATTGAGCTCGTCGGCTGCCCGCGCCTGGAACTCCCGGCCATACTCGACCACGGGCGGGCAAGTCGCGAGCCTGCCATGCTCAGAACGAACCGTCCCGCATCCGTTCAGCAAGCTCGTGGTGATCGCGAGGACGGCGAGCCGCCGCTTCCAGCATCCGACGTTGGACGTCATTGGCCTTCTCCATGGTTTCAAGGCGTTCGGCGAGGCGTCCCGCTCGCCCGCCGGAGCGCCGAAGCGAAAGCAGGAACAGGAGCACGGCGAACGCGGTGGCGCCGTAGCGCAGAGCTACCCGCATGCACGGGCAGGCGGCGAACCCGGTCAGGAGCGCGGTGATCATCGCAGCCCCTTCTTCCAATCGTCGAGCCGAGCGTAGATCGTGACCGCGATGCCGGCGAGCGCCACCGCGATGAACACCCAGCGCAGTGTGTCGAGATACGGCACGAGCGGCAGGATCGCGGACTGGGTCTCCGCCAGGACGCTCTGAGCCACCTCGACCCCGGCGGCACCCAGCGTCGCCACACCGGCTGCGCCGCCGCCCTTCATGGTGCGGCTGTCAGCCAGCACCTCGCGCGCGGGCGTCGTCTCGGCTGCAAATGCCGTCGCCCGGACCGGGAACCGCTCGCCCCACTGGCGCGCGGGCCCGACGTCGACATGGATGAACCCCGAGCGCGGATAGAAGCCGAAGCCGAGGAATCCGACCTCCCGCGCCGCCGCCTCGAAGGCCGCTGGGTCGTGGTTCGCCATGGCGATATCGAAGGCGGCGCCGTCGAGATGCTTCGACCGCGTGGCGCCGCCGACGGCGCGGTTGTGCTCGGGGCTGCGATAGGCGGAACGCACGATCAGCGGCTTGCCCAGCCGGTCGCGCAGCGTCTGCAGCTTGTCGAGCGCGGGCTCGTTGATCAGCAGCTTGCCAGTGCCCCGGCAGGCGATCTCGGCTGGCGAGAAGTTGGGCCAGCGCCAGCTGCTCACGGGGACGTCGCGCCAGTGGTCGTAGAAGGTCGTGGTCATGGGGTTCTCCGAAACGAAAAAAAAACCCGCCTCGAGGGCGGGTGATTGCGAACTGATGAATTGGGATGGGGCGCGGCTACGGGCTGCCGCCGAAGATCTTGAGCTTGATGGCGATGCCTGCGAGCAGCGCCAGCATGACGCCGGTTGTGATCATGCGGACGGCCGTCTGCATGGCGGTGCGGCGCACCAGGCGGATGCAGTCGACGAGCGAGCGGAGATCGCGGATGTCGAGCGCGGCCTCGTCGCCGTCGAGACCGACATCGGCGAGCGCGCGCTTCGCGCCTTCCTCTGCGGCCCGGGTCAGGATCGCCTCGAATTCGGCGTCGGGCATGCGGACGAAGCCGTCGGATCGGGGTGGTGTCATCGGGATCCTCCTTCCACCGCTCAGCCGATCTTGCAGCCCCAGAAGGACGTGTGATCGGCGGCGAAGTAGCCGTCCGCGACCCGGAAATACCCCTGCAGTTCGACGGTATCGCCTGCCGTCAGCGGGACCATGGTCTGCAGCCAGATCGTGGTGGCGAGCGAGACGTGGGTGGCGGAGATCTCCCCGAAGGAGCCGCGGATTTCGGTTGTGCCGTTCAGAACGAGCCGCCCCCGCATACGCGCGGTCGTGCTGGAATTGACCTTGTAGAGCAGCGTGGCGCCGAAGAGGTAAGTGCCATCCACGGGCGCCACGAAGTGGTTGTTCGCGGCGTCGAACGCGCCTTGGTCGTTGTAGTCGGTGTTGTTCAGGCCAATCTTCGTCCAGGCCCCCACTCCAACATAGTTGTCGTAGTTGGTGTATGCCTTGAAGCGCGGCAGCCGGGGCTGATCGACGACGCCGGTGGCGTTGTCGACGCTCAGCCCGTCGAAGAAGGTGCTGCCGTCAGCAGAGACCGCGAGCCGAAAGCGGTCGGAGCCGAACAGCCCAACCAGCGCCTTGGTCACGAAGCCGGTCTGCAGGGTCAAACCGAGATCGTCGCCGGCCGCCTCCTTGTTCATGGTGTAGAACAGGTCGCCGGTGCCGCCCTCGGCCACGGTCCTCGCCGTCCAGAGCGCGGCGTTGAGCTTGGCCGAGAACGGGTTCGATGCATCCGCCGTGGTGCCAACCCCGAGGAGCGCCATGTTCTGCAGCGCCGCCGGTGTGGTCCCGAGCCAGCCCGCGCCATCGTAGACCAGCAGCAGGCCCTCGTCCTCGACCCATGCGCGCCAGCCGATCCGCGGGGGAAGTCGCAGCCAGGCGCCATCGGTCCAGAGCGCGACGTTCAGGTCCCATCCGGACCATTCGCCCGTCGCGCCCGAGGCGACGATGTAGCGATCGCCATCGGCGGGACTGCCGGGCGGCGCTGTCAGATCGCGGTCGAGCACGGAGAGCTGCACGAGCCCGTCGAGCAGCCGCAGCGCCTCGTTGTGGGTGACGTGCTTCTGGGCCTGCGCCGCCAGGATGTAGGGCAGCAGGAGATGGGTCGTGGCGTCGGACATGGGATGGCCTTCAGAGTATCAGCGTGAGGGTCTTGGGCGCGCCCCGCCCGACGAGGGCGGAGAGCTGGTAGATGCGGCTGTCGAGCGTGTCACCGGGGCCGAGCGGCGCGCCCCAATCGGCGGTCTGGTCTGCGGCGGTGTAGACCGCGCTGGTGGTGGCGGTGCTCAGCACCCGCTTAACGGTCGCGCCATCAAGGATCTCGACCTCGTAGGCTTCGAGCTCTTCTCCGAGCGGCACTTCTAGCCCGCCCCAGCTGTCGGCCGCGAGAGCTCGGGACCGGCGCGTCCAGCGGATCGTCAGATCGCCGGGCGTGCGCGGCCTGCGCCACGGCTGCTCGACATGGGCGCCGGAGAACGGCCGCAGCCCGACGCCCGCGGGCGTGAAGGATTGCGCCACATAGGTCTCGTCGCTGACGGGGCGGCTCGCCGGACCGATGCGCCAGTTCCACGGCAATCCGAGATCGGCCTCGGCAATCGGCAGGGACGCCAGCGACGCGTCCAGCACCACGACAAGAGCGCCAGCGGGCGCCGGATTGCCCATCGCGCCCTCGGTGCCGCGCTGGCCGCGCAGGAGCCGGGTCAGCCGGTATCGACCCGGCGCCAGCAGCTCGGCCGCGCCCGCCTGCACGATCTCCCAGGTGCCGGGCGCGCTCTCGATAGCCAGCGCATTGGCGCCGCCCAACAGCGTCAGGTCGGTGACGCTCTCCAGCGTGCCGGTGAGCAGATCGACCACAAGCGCATTGCCGTGGTCGAAGCGTGAGGTGGGGCCCGGATAGAAGTCCGAGACCAGCGCTCCGATCCGGGCGCGGCTGCCGAACGTGGTCAGCAACTCGAACCCGTCCGTCGAGGGGCTGCGGAACACCGCCATCTCGCCCGGCCAGGGAAGAGCGTGCGCCGCGACAAACGGTCGATGCGCGGGCTGGTCCTCGGTCAGCTGCGGCAGGTCCATCAGCACCGCGTCCGGCGCGCCGAACACCACGGCCCGCGTCAGCGACGCCGCGCGGGGATCGCCGGGCGGCAGATCGTAAGTCGCACGGTCCTGCCGCACCGCCTCGATGCCGCGCGCTGCCGCGTCGGCGATGGAGACGAGCCGCAGATCGACCAGACGCCCGTCATGCGCGAGCCGGATCGCATCGGCCGGATCGAACGCGAGGCGCGAGGGTGGCAAACGGAACGCCGCCGTCTCGCGGCCCACCCACGCCTCCATCAGCGCGCGGCGGCAGCGCCTCTCGGCCTCCTCGGGCGGCACCGCCATTGGAAAGGACTCGGACGCGATCCGGGTCGTGTCCACGGTGATGCGCCGGGCCTCGACGAGGGCCGCGTCGTAATCCTCGTCGGCGCGGGCGACCTGCCATTTCAGGGCCTGCGGCAGTTCGGTCTCCTGGCCGCGCGTCAGTTCCAGCACATCGCCCTCGCGGGTGGCCACCAGATCGTCGGGCGCGAGGGTGGCGACGGAGGCCCGGCCGCGCATGACAAAGCGGATCCCCCCCTCTGTCTCGACGGCGTCGAAGCCGAAATGCCGCGACAGCGTTGTGATCGAGGCGCGTGGGCTTTCCAGCGCCGTGATGGCGTAGCCTTCGACCGCGCCCCAGAGGCCGGTGACGTCGATCCGGGACTCGGGCAGCCCGGCGCGCAGGCAGAGGTGCCGCACGAGCGCCGCCAGCGACACCGCGCCAAGCCGTCCGGTCAGCCAGTGCCCCAGCCGCCAGTTCGCCCCGTCCGTCCAGACATCGGTCAGCGCCGGAAAGAACGGGTACGGCCGCGCGTCCCAGGTCCAGGCGGCGCATTCCGGCACATGCACCATCCGGCCGCCGTAGACCGATGACACCGGGTTGTTCGCCGGGACGCCCCACCAGAGGTACGTCGCCTCGAGATAGGCGCGCTGGATCGCGTCGTCGCGCCAGCCCCGCGAGAAATGCGGCGTGAAGCTCTCGGACGACTTCGGGTCGAAGAAGACGTTCGGCTGGTTCGTGCCCCGGTCGATGGCGGGACAGCCGAGCTCGGTGAACCAGATCGGCTTCGACTCCGGCGCCCACGCCGTCAGCGTGCCGCTCTCCACCCCGCCCGGGCGGTCGTAATGCGCGTTCGACCACCAGGCGCGAAGATCCTTGTAGCGGAAAACCCATGGCTTGCCCGCCGCGCCATCGCTGATCGGGGTGCGCACCTGTGCCACCCGATCAGCCGCACTGGCATAGAACCAGTCGAAGCCTTCCCCGCCCGCAATGTTCCCCTGCAGATAGGCCCGGTCGTAGATCGCAGGCCAGCCCGCCTGCGCATCCGCGTGCTCGAACCCGTCGCGCCAGTCCGACAGCGGCATGTAATTGTCGATGCCGACGAAATCGATCTCCGGGTCCGCCCAGAGCGGATCGAGGTGGAAGAACACGTCGCCCGAGCCGTCGCCCGGCTGGTGCCCGAAGTATTCCGACCAGTCGGCGGCGTAGCCGATCTTCGTCCCGGCCCCGAGAATGGACCGCACATCGGCAAGGAGGTCCCGATAGCCCTGCACCGCCGGATAGGTGGCCGCGCCCGAGCGGACCGTCGTCAGCCCCGGCATCTCGGTGCCGATCAGGAAGGCATCGACCCCGCCCGCCGCCGCGCAGAGATGGGCATAGTGCAGCACCATGCGGCGCAGGCCCCAGTCGCCGGGCGTGCCTGTCCACGAAACCGATTGACCCGCCACGCTGAAGCTCGCAGGTGTCGCCGCGCCAAACAGCGCCGCGACCTGGCTTGCGGCCGTGGCAGTCTTGTCGACCGATCCCGCGTAGCCTGCCGCTGGAGAACAGGTGATCCGGCCCCGCCAGGGGAAAGCGGGCTGGCCGGTCTCGGCGGCGTTGTCGGAATAGGGGTTCGGCAGGGTGTTGCCGGGCGGCACGTCCATCAGGATGAATGGGTAGAATGTCACGCGCAGCCCGCGCGCCTTCATCTCCTGGATCGCCTGCACCACGGCGAAGTCGGACGGCGTGCCGCCATAGACCGGGCGGTCCTGGTCGTCGCGGCTGACCAGGAAGGCGTTGGCACGGCTCACGCCGTTCACCGACCAACTGGCGGGCGTGGTCGACTTGGCCGAGACCTCGACGCCCGGCCGCACCTTGCAGGAGCCCGCGCGCAGGTCGTCGCCGAACCAGGCCACGACGAGGCTGACGCTCTCGACCGCAGGCGCCATCGCTTGCAGCCGGTCGAGCGCCTCCACCATGTCGGTGGAGTCGGCCAGCGCGTTCAGGTTCTCGGGCATCGTCGCGCCGCCATCGGTCTTGCGGATGGCCTGCGTGGCATATGTGAACTCGCCCGAGGCCGGGATCATGGTGACGGCGCGGGTCAGCCCCTCGGCGGTGTCGGGATCGGCGAGCGGCCGGAAGACTTCGAAGGACAGCTGCGGCAGGCGGTTGCCGTAGGTCGAAAGCGCCAGTTCCTCGAAGACGACATAGGCGGTGCCGCGATAGGCGGGCGTGTTGGCTGCGCCCATCTTCCCCGCAATGAACGGGTCCGCCGTCTGCGCCTCGTCGCCGGGATACCAGCGCCAGGTGACGCCGGAGAGGTCCATCGGCTTGCCGTCGGCCCAGATCCGGCCAATGCCGGTGATCGGGCCTTCACACAAGGCCACCGCGAAGCTGGCGTAGTACAGATACTCGGTGGTCTTGACCTTGCCGCCCCCGCCGCCCTTGCCGCCGCCCTGCGTCGTGGTCTTCGTCTCCTCGCGGAAATCGGTCGCCCAGATGATGTTGCCGCCCATCCGCATCCGGCCATAGAGCCGCGGGATCACCGCGCCCTCGGTGGCCGAGGTGATGCGCAGCGTGTCGAGCCGCGCGCCCTCGATGCGCTGGGTCGGCGCCAGCGACGAGATGATCCAGCTGTCGACGACCGAGCCGATGCTCGAGCCGATGAAGCCGCCGATGGTCGCGGCGCTCACGCCGAGGATCGCCCCGCCGATCGAACCGCCGATGGCGGCGCCGGCTGCACCGAGAACAAGCGTTGCCATGTCGGGGTCTCAGCGTTGCGGGAAGAGGAAGGCGAAGGCGATGCGCCGCCGCCAGGCATTGGTGAGCGGTTCCTCGATCACGCCGAGCCGCTCATAGGCGTGGAGGAAGGTGGCAGGACCGGTGAGGATCCCGACATGCTTGGCGATGGCGCGGGGCCTCATGCAGAAGAGGACCAGCGCGCCGGGACCGGCCTCGGCAGGCGACACCTCGATCATCATGCGCCGCGCGCCTTCGGCCAGAACCTCGCGCGGGCCGGTCTCGCCCCAGTCGCGGCTGTAAGGCAGAATCGGGAACGGCTCCGGCCCCACCACGTCGCGCCAGACCCCCCGCGCGAGCCCGAGGCAATCGCAACCGACGCCGCGCAGGCTGGCCTGGTCGTGGTACGGCGTGCCGAGCCAGGAGCGTGCGACGGCGACGACACGCGCGGGGTCGGCCGATGCGAGAGGTTGCGTCACAGCACGCCTCCCTCGTGGCCGCCATCCTTGGTGGCGTAGCGCAGCACGGCATCCTGGCCGGGGATGTGCGGGAACCCCCGGAAGTTAGCCGTGTTGGCGAACCTGGCGCCGCAGGTCTCGATCCGCTTATCGCAGCCCGCACGGATGGTGAAGGCATTGCCCTCGGAGATCTCGCGCACCGGCGCCTCGAGAAGGGTCAGCACGGCGATGCCGTCCGTCACATCATGGCCGAGAACCTCGGCCCGACGCCCCGCGTTGGAGCCACTGGTCCATTCGATGGTCCCGAAGGTGAACCAGCCGGAGGCGAAGCCGCCGAGGCCCGAAGCGGTGAAGGCGCGGTCGCGTAGAAGGTCGATCACGACGCTCGTGCCCTTGAACGCCGGGTTCTCCAGATCGACGCCGCAGCGCGCATCGCCGAGCGCGGCATCGCAGGTCGCCTGGAACGTCCGCCCGATCGTCTGGCCAAGCACATGCGCGAGCGAGCGGACTTCGGCGACGAAGGCCAGCCGCCCGCGCCGGATCTGGCCGATGGCCCCGCGCCGCATCAGCACGCGCTGGTTCGTGTCGGCCCAGTTCACCCGCCAGACTTCGACCTCGGCGTTATCCCAGCGGCCGTCGAGGATGTCGGTCTCGGTAATCCGGTCCGAGGTCAGCACGCCCTCGGCGTCCTGCGCATCGACCGAGAGGTCCGAGCCGGAACGGACCTCGGAGGCCGTCAGCCCGCTCTCGGGCTCGAAATCCGTCCCCTCGAAGCTGAGCGTCCGATCGTGGTCGGTGAAGCCGAAACTCGTGCCGTCGGCGCGCACGATCCGCCAGCACCAGGCGAGCGTCGTCGTTCCCTCGTCGAGATGGGCCTGCAGGTCGGGGTCGAGGGACTTCATCGGCGCAGTTCCAGAAGCGGGATGGAGGTGATCGAGCCGAGCCGCTCGAGGTCGAGCGTCACGTCGAGCGCGTCGGTGTCGAAACGGACCGGCACGTCGAACTCGAAGCCCGCGGTGATGGCGGCGCCAGCGCCCGGCGCGGTGCTGAAGGTGACGACGCCGGTGGCGGTGTCGACCGACCAGCCGGAAGGCTGCTCGACCCCGCCGAGCGCGATGCGCGCGGTTCCGGTCACCGGCTTCGCGACGGCGCGCGTCCAGGATTGCGCACCCGAGGCGTAGCGCTTGACCAGCTGGAAGGCGGTCGTCGCGCCGTCGCCCGTGCCGATAGACTGATCGGTGGGCGACGGCGTGCCCGAAGGCAGGCAGGACTTGTGGTCACCCCAGTCCTTGAACCGGAAGCCATGCAGGCGGCCATTGCGCGCCTCGAAGAAGGCGACGACGGCGGCCAGATCGTCGGCGCGGCGGATGCCATAGGCGACATCGTAGCGGCGGCGCGAATTGGCCCAGCTGGCGTTGCGCTCCTCGTCGCCCGAGGCGAGCTCGACGATCTGCGTGCGCCGCTCCGGTCCGCCCCGCGCACCTCGGCTGATGTTGTCGGGAAACCGGACCTCGTGAAACGCCATCACATGCCCCTCCGACCGAGCGACACGGCGCGGGCGATATCCGCGGCGACCTGCGTTCGCGATTGCCGGAAGCTCTCGGCGTCGCGGGCCATGATGGTCACGTTGACCCCGCCGCCCGCGCCGTAGCTCTGTGCCTCCCGCCGCGACAGCACGCGTTCCCCGCGCTGCAGGATCGCGGGCACCTCGTCGTGACGAAGCCCGGCCATGCCGCCACCATGCATCCGCGGCGCGGCGGCGAAGGCCATGGCCGGGACCATCCGCGAGGGTCCAGCCGATCCGACCATCCCGCCCGCATGCAGGACGTTGGCGAAGATGCCGCCCGCCCCGGAGAAGACGCCGGAGAGCGCATTGGCGATCGGCCCGAGGATGAACCGCCGCGCCGCCAGTTGGGCGAGATCGGCCAGCAGCGACGTCACCAGATCGCGGAAGTCGAGCTTGCCGGTCTTCACGAACTGGCCCACCGCGTTCTCGGCCGACTGGAAGGCGCCGACGAGGCTCTGGCCGATGTCGCCACCGATCTCGCGGGCCTTGCTGGCGTAGTCGGAGAGCGCGGCGGTGACCGCCCGCCAGCCGGTGACGGCCGCGTCGGTCGCGGGCTCCGCTACCGCAGCAGCAGCTCCGGCCGCCACACCTGCATCTGTTGCGGCGCGCCCGGCGTCGCCGAGGGACGTCTCCAGGCGCTCCGCCGCAGCGGTGGTCTCGGCCAGTGCGTCGGCGCCGTCCTCGTCGGTGCCGCGTACGGCATCGCGCAGCGCCTGCCAGCTTTCGAGGGGCGCACGGGCCCCCTCCGCCAGGTCGCGCGCCGCGCCGCGGTAAAGGTTGGCGGACTCGAGCGCCCTGTTCGCCGCCTCGGTCAGACCGAGATCGGGCGCGGAGAGCGGATTGTCCTCGAAGGCCCGATCGAAGGCCGCCTGAGCTGCCGTGGTTGCGGCAGTCGCCGCTCCCTCGAAGCGGTTCTCGATCTCGCCGAGGTCGAGGTCCGGAACCAGCGATATGCGCCGCTCCGACCCGAGCGCTTCGAGCCCCTGGTTGATGCCGCCGATAAAGCCGTTGATCCGCGAGACCACCCCGTTCAGCATCGCCTCGACGCCATCGACCAGGCTGTTGGCCGCCTGGAACGCGAGATCGCCGATGGCGGCGGGCAGCAGGCCCCAGATCGCCTTGATCGCCTCGTAGGCGCCTTCGAAGGTGTTCGCGGCCGTGTTGCCGAAGCCCACCACGCTCTCGATGGCGCTCTGCATGCCCGATGCGGCATCCGCCTTCAGGTCGAAGAACATCGCCGTGGCGGCCGCGCCCGCCGCCGCCGCGCCCATACTGATGCGTTCCCAGACCTCGACCGCGAGGTCCTTCAGGAGCGACATCGCTTCTCCGAAACCGCCGGCGCCGGAGACGAGCCGGGTGAACTGGTAGACGAGCTCGCCCGCGCCGACGATCAGCGCGCCGATGCCGGTGCGGATCAGCGCCCCGCGCAGGACAACGAGCGCCGTGGCGAGGCCCCGGACCGAGAGCGCCGCAGCCGCCATGCCGGCGACCCAACGTCCCGCGAGGAACGCCGCGAAGGTGGCGGCATAGGTGGTCAGGCGGCCGATGTTGTCCAAGAGACCGCGGGTCGCGATGCCGAGCGGCCCGGTGCGGCTGGCCACCGCCGCCATGGCATCGGCGACGGCTTCCAGCGCAGGTGCCGCTGCGACCGCCAACTGGTTCGAGAGCCCGCGCCAGACCAACCCGAGCCGCGAGATGGCGTCGTTCGTCCGCTCGATCTGGTCGGCGTCCTGCTCGGAGACGACAACCCCGAAGGCGAGGACGTCCTCTGTCGCCTGGCGCAGCGTCGCGGTGTCGATCCGGCTCATCGCGATGGAGCCTTCCTCGCCGAAGAGCTGGCCCGCGACCGCCGCGCGCTCGGCGGCAGGCACGAAGCTCTCGATCGCCGCGTTGATCGCGCCCACGCGCTGGTCCAGCGGCAAGGCGATCAGCTCATTTGCTGAAAGCCCCAGCCGGTCGAGCGCGTCGGCAGCAGGGCCGGTCCCGGCGGCCGCCTGACTGAGACGGCGCGTCAGATCCTTGGTGGCCTGCTCGATGCCGGACATGGAGACGCCCGCCAGATCGCCCGCGCGCTCCAGCGTCTGGATCGAGGCGACGGTGGTGCCGAGCGACTGCGCCAGCTTCGCCTGCGCATCGACCGTCTGCAGGCTGGACCGGATCATCGCCACGCCAGCAGCGGCTGCGGCGGCCACGGCAGCGGCAGCCGCGACCCGCACCCGCCGCGAGAAGGCCGCGAGCCGGGCGTTCGCGGCTTCCATCTCCCGGCTCAGCCGTCCGAAGCCGCGCGACCCGGCCTCGCCCACGCCTTCGAGTTCGGCGCGCACCTGCCGTCCGCCCACGGCCGCGAGGCGGACGCTGACCCTCTTCTCAGCCATGGGAATGATCCATCTTTTCGTTGAGCTTGGCCACCATCACCGCTTCGATGACGGGCAAGAGTTCACCCGCAGCAGCGGGCGGGACGCCGAGCGCATTTCCCAGAGCGAGGGCCGCGGACAGGTCCCAGCCGACCACCGCGCCGGGCAGCACGCGCAACTGACCGCCGAGGCGGCCGACGAGATCCCAGACCTGCCAGCCCTCATGGGTAAGCGGCCGGTTCAGGCGCGTCGGGCAGTCTTCGCACGCTTGCGCGCAGGCTTCGCAGTAGCGCTCGCCCCCGCCGAAGGACCACTCGGCGAGAGCGCGGAGGCGTTTTTTTCCTGTTCCAGCAGCAGGCCTTTGGACACGTAGGTCAATTGGAAGGCCTCGAAGATCGGCCAGACGTCGAGCAGCGCGTCGATGGCCTCGGGGGTGGGATCGATCGGGTTGCCGTCGGCATCGCCGATGCCCTCCCAGCCGAGCACAGCCCGTCGCGCCAGCGCCTTGGCGAAGGCGACGGCGCGCTCCTCGTCGGAAGCCTCCTCGGGCACCGCCTCGACGGCGGGGTCGCTGCGCGTCGCGACCATCAGGGCGGTCGTCAGCGGGCGCAGTTGCACCCGGACGCCGGGGGCGAGGTCATGCCAGCGCGGCGCGTTGGTCAGGTCGAGCGTCAGCATCAATACGTCTCCACGTCATTCACGAGGGTGGCGGTGCACATCCGGCCGACGACGCTGTCGCGCGCGGCCTGCCAGTCGAATGTCGCCTGGACGCCCTGCGGCCCGGAAATCTCGATCCGTGGACGCGGCAGGTAGACGGCGTGCACGGTGAAGGAGAAGCTTTCGCCTGAAGGCAGGACGTAGGCGAATTCCATCTCGCAGGCCTCGCCGTTGATCGCCTGCGTCACCAGCGTCTGGTCGGCGAAGCGCACCTCGATCCGGCCCGTCAGCGCGGCAATGGATGGATCCGCGCCATCGATGCGGCCGTCCGAGCGGATGGTCTCGATCCGGTCGAGGTTGTTGGCGTAGGTGATCTCGGCCGAGACCACATTGCCGAGGGCGGTGCCGTTCCGGGTGATCGCCCCGTTGAAATGGCCGAAGCGCTTCAACTCCAGTGCGGCGGGCGTTCCGGCACTGGTCGTGGTGCCGACCGTCTCGCCCTGCGCCACCAGCCGCGCGGTCGCGGTGAGCAGGCCCGAGCGCTGCATCTGCCAGGTGATCTGGTCGAGCACGCAGCCCGAGTACATCGCATAGCGGGGCACCTCGGGCATGCCGGTCTCGATCGACATCGAGGGCAACGTCCAGGACCCCGACTGAAATTCGTGGCTGTACGGGGCCTCCGCGCCCGTGGTCGTGGGCGCGCCGAAGGCTGCCTTCAGCCAGAAGCCGAACGCCTCGGCGTCCAGCGGCACGACGACGTCGCCGTCGGCCGTCACGGCGTCCTTGATCGGCGCTAGCGGATCGCGGCCGTAGCCGAGAAGCTCCGAATTCAGCAGCGGCTGCTCCGCGCCGAGCGACGTGCTGGCGAAGGGCATGCGGGTGAAGCCGCTGACGGGCGGCGTTCCATAGGTCGTCTCGAACGCAAGCGCCATCAGCGCTCGCGCCCCTTGGGCTCGTGCCATGTTCGTCTCCTGTGGTCGGTTGGGTCAGGCCAGCGGGTCGGCCGTGGAATAGTGCAGCACGACCGGGATAACGGCGGCCTTCAGACTCGCCGCGCCCTCGACCGGCAGATCGACCGGGCGCGGGGCTTCGGCCTCGACCCAGTCGCAGAACCCGCCCAGCGTCCGGTCGGCGGCGAGCGCTGCGCCGATGCTGGCGGTCAGCGTGTCAAAGGCGGCGTCGCGATCGGCACCCTGAACGACCGCCTCGATCTCGGCTCGGTGCTGGTAGTGATAGCGCAGCGGCGACAGCGTGACTTCGGGCGCACCTGGTTCGCCATCGCGCAGGATCATCAGGCCCTCGACCGGCATGCGCTCGGGCAGCACGTCCCCGCGCAGAGCGGTGGCGGGCAGCGCCGAGAGCCGCGCGTGCAGCGCGACGAGGATGGTTTCGCGAGGTGTCATGGGTCGGCCGAGTTGGAAATCGCGTCGAGCACCGGACAATCGGGGACTTCGGCGCCCGAACACCTGGATGCAGTTGTAGCGAGGACGGATTCGATACGCCGAAGATCCGCGATCCTCGCGCGGACATCGGCAAGGTGCCGCTCCGTCCGTTCCTTGACCTCGGCGCAGGTCGGCGCGGCGCCGTCGCCGAGCCCCATCAGCCCGCGGATGTCCTCCATCGAGAACCCGAGTTCGCGGGCGCGCAGGATGAAGCGGAGGCGTGTGGCGTGTGCGGCGGAATAGACCCGGTAGCCGGCGTCCGTGCGGGGCGGGTCGGGCAGCAGGCCGGTCTTCTCGTAATAGCGGATCGTCTCGATGTTGCAGCCGGTCGCCCGGGCCAGGTCGCCGCGTGTGAAGCCGCTCTCGCGCTCGTGATCGGTCATGGGCAAGTTTCCTCTTGAGCCTGTAGTTGCTACAGA
The DNA here is from genome assembly GCF_004365965.1 of Rhodovulum visakhapatnamense. GTDB lineage: Bacteria > Pseudomonadota > Alphaproteobacteria > Rhodobacterales > Rhodobacteraceae > Rhodovulum > Rhodovulum visakhapatnamense. Next base: position 57,681 of record NZ_SOEB01000017.1, on the reverse strand, counting down.
CCCTACACCCATCGTCAATCACAGACGAGAGGTGCGCGACATGGCGCTGACAGACGACAGAACGGACAGCACGGGCGCGGATCGCCCCGCCCGAAAGGGCTGGCTCGCGGCGGGCGGTGTGGTGGGCGCCTTTCTCGCCTCGGCCTGCTGCATCGGGCCGCTGGTGCTTCTGACTCTCGGCATCTCGGGCGCCTGGATCGGCAACCTGACGGCTCTGGAGCCTTACAAGCCGATCTTCGCCGTGATCGCGCTCGGCTTCATCGCGGCGGGTTTCTGGCAGGTCTATTTCCGCAAGCCAACCGTCTGCGAACCCGGTTCCTACTGCGCAAGGCCAGCATCGGCGCGCATCACCAAGTCGGCTCTCTGGGCCTCCCTGATCCTCGTTCTCGCAGCCCTCACCATCGACTGGTGGGCCCCGCTTCTCTACTGACCCCGAAAGGACATCCACATGAAGAAGATCCTTGCACTCGCCTTGTTCGGCCTGACCGCCGTTGTGCCGATCACCGCCATCCCTGTTGCCGCGCAGACCGTCGCCGCCGAGCAGACCGTCACCTTCGCGGTGGACAACATGACCTGCGCGCTCTGCCCAGTCACCGTGAAGCGTGCGATGGAGGGCGTCGCGGGCGTGCGCGCCGTCGAGATCGACTTCGATGCCCGCACCGCCACGGTGATCTTCGACACCGCCGCGACGAGCGCCGACGCCATCGCGACCGCGTCGGCCAATGCAGGCTACCCGGCGCGTGTCGCGGGCTGACGAGATGACCGAGCAGTCCGACCGCAAGCTGATCGCGACAGGGATCGTCGGCACCGTCATCGCGGCGCTCTGCTGCTTCACTCCGGTGCTGGTGGTGCTTCTGGGTGCCGTGGGCCTGTCGGCCTGGCTGGGTTGGCTCGACTACGTTCTGCTGCCCGCGCTCGCCTTTTTCGTCGCGCTGACCGTGTACGCGGTCTGGAGACGGCAGCGGCGCCAGACCACTCGAACGGATGGATGACTTGATGAAAGACGATTGCTGCGCGCCCAAGGGCGATTTCGACCTTGCCGTGATCGGCGCCGGATCGGCCGGGTTCTCGGCCGCGATCACCGCCGCCGAGGGAGGCAAGCGCGTCGCGCTGATCGGCCATGGCACCATCGGCGGGACCTGCGTGAACGTGGGCTGTGTGCCCTCCAAGACGATGATCCGGGCCGCGGAAGCCCTGCACGGTGCGCAGACAGCACATCGGTTCCCGGGCCTGAACAGCGAGGCGCAGGTCGCCGACTGGTCGGCGCTGATTGCGGCCAAGGACGATCTTGTCGCGACACTGCGCCAGAAGAAGTACGCCGATCTGCTGCCGGGCTACGGCGGTGTGACCTATCTCGACGAGGGTCCGGCGCGTCTCGTCCTCGGCGGGGTCGAGGTCGGCGGGCGCAGGATCACGGCTCCCAAGGTGATCGTCGCGACCGGTGGCCGACCCGCCGTGCCCGACATCCCTGGGATCCAGGACGCACCAACGCTCGACAGCACGTCGCTGCTGGAGCTGGACCGGTTGCCCGAAAGCCTGATCTTCCTCGGCGGCGGCTACATCGGCGTGGAGCTGGCGCAGATGATGGCGCGGATGGGCACCCGCGTCACCATTGTCTGCCGCTCGCGCCTGCTGCCGCGCACAGAGCCGGAGGTGTCCCGGGCGCTGACGGAGACGCTGCGCGCCGAGGGCGTCGCGGTTGTCGATGGCGCGACCTACGACGCCGCACGGCGCGACGGGGCCCGTGCGGTCCTGACGGTGACGGTGGACGGCGCAGACCGCGATCTGACGGCCGACCGCCTCGTCCTGACGAAGGGACGCGCAGCCAACACCGAGGGGCTGGGCCTCGCGGAGATGGGCGTCGAGACCGACGCGCGTGGCGCGATCCGGGTGGGCGACGACATGCAGACCACGAAGGCCGGCATCTTCGCGGCGGGCGATGTGACCGACCGCGACCAGTTCGTCTACATGGCCGCCTATGGCGCCAAGCTCGCGTCCCGCAACGCCGTTCTGGGCGGGGCGGAGCGCTACGACAACGCCGCGATGCCGTGGGTGGTGTTCACCGATCCGCAGGTCGCCGGCGTCGGGCTGACCGAGGCGCAGGCGCGCGCCGCGGGTCATGACGTCAAGACCAGTGTGCTGACGCTCGACAACGTGCCCCGCGCGCTCGCCGCCCGCGACACGCGCGGCCTGATCAAGCTCGTCGCGGACCGGGCGACCGACCGCCTCCTGGGCGGCGTGATCATGGCGCCGGAGGGAGCCGACAGTGTCCAGACGCTCGCCATGGCGCTCAAGTTCGGCATGACGACAAAGGCGCTCGGCGAGACGATCTTCCCCTATCTGACCACGGTAGAGGGGCTGAAGCTCGCCGCGCAGACCTTCGACAAGGATGTCGCGAAGCTGTCGTGCTGCGCGGGGTAACCCGAGCCGTCGGTTTCGTGGCTGCCGAGCAAGATTGCGCATCGATGCGATCACAACCTACCCCCCACCCAGTTCGCCACGATCAGCCCCGGCACGCTGTCCAACGCCCGGTCTGCATCCCGCGCCAGATCCAGCCGCTTCGGCAGCTTGACCTGCGGCACCAGCAGGAAGATCGGCGCAGTGACCTTTCCGCGCCCGGTCTTCGACCGCGACACCACCGCCTGGCCTTTCGTGTTCAGCCGCCCCTCGGCGACCAGCAGGCTGGGGCCCGTCCGGCGATAGACGAAACGCAGGCGGAGGCCGCGTCGCCGCTCCCATTCACCGGGGGTGATCCGGCCGCCGCGCAGGGATTTGCCCGCCGCGGGCAGCGGGATCGCCAGCCAGAACCCGTTCTTCGATCGGATCAGCGGCCCGGTGTCATGCGCACCGACGATTACCGGCGCCTTCGACCAGACCAGCGCCGCAGCCTCAAGGCTCTCGCCCGACCTCGGGAAGTTCTGGCTCCGGATCGAGTTGGCGAGCCGTGTACCAAGCCCCGCGCCGGTGATCTGCAACCGCCACGCCGTCTTCAGCCCAGTCCCGGCCTCGCGAATGGCGGCGGTGACGGCCCGTTCACCCGCCGCGACCTCGGCCGCCATCATCGCGACGATGTCGGGATCGATGTCGAGCTTCAGTTTCACGCGGGCCTCAGGTCGACGGTCCAGACCAGCCGCTCGCGGTCGCGGACCGGCTCGCCCTGTATGAGGAAGGCGTCGCCGTCGATCTCGATGCGGTCGCCGGGACGCGGGTTCGCCACCTCGGCCACGCGCAGGTCGATCCGGGTGGTTTCGGACCAGAGCCGCGCGTCGCCGAAGTCGGTGACCGCGTCGGCGCGACGGGCGACGGCACGCACCAGCACGGGTGTACCGCCGTCGGCGATGTAGACCGCGTCCCGGCCGATGTTCGGATCGGCGAAGAGCGCGCCGATGGCGGCGGCGAAGGCCGACATCAGAACGTCGCGTTCAGGCGCACCCGGCCGATGGTGTCGCCGGCGCCGCTCGCCACCGCCTCGACGGCCGCGCCGATGAGGGTGTTGTCGGTCGCGACGGTCGTGGTGCGCTTGTTGGTGTCGTCCCAATAGACCTTGGCGCCAACCGTCCACGCCTGGGAGCCGACCTTGGTGATGTCGAACACGCCGACGAGCGCGGTCTCGACGGGCTCGCCAATGGCGGCGGCACCCGCGGCGATGCCGAAGATGGAGCCGACGAGCAGGCCATCGCCGGAGGCGACGGCATAGGGCGCGGTCAGGGTGATGGTGTTGCCGGGCTGGACGTAGGTTTTCATGATGGGGATCCTCGTGGAAAGACGAAGGGCGGCCCGTCAGGACCGCCCGTGTGTCAGGGTTCAGGAAGCGCGCCTTACGCGCCCGGGTTCTTGTAGAGGCCGCGCCAGTCGATGGCCTTGGCTCCGAAGTCGAGGCGGCACTTGATCTCGACCCCGTCGACGTCGAAGCCGTTGCGCGTCTCGATATAGGCGCCCTGCTGGCCCTCGAGATAGGCGTACTCGATGGTGTCGATCTGGTTCGGGCTGGCCGCCAGATACCAGGCGGTCTCGCTGGCGGCGTCGAGCCGGGGCTCGCTGATCGGCGCCAGCGTCCTGATCGACTGCGGCACCACGCTGGACGTCGCGGCGGGCACGAGGTTCTGGGCCACCAGCTGTTCGGCTTTCAGTTCCAGTGAGGCCGGCACGATCAGGAAGGCAGGCCGGACGTTCAGCACCGTCTTCTTGTCGAGGCCGGTCTGCTTGGCCATCGCCGCGCGCGCCGCTCCGACGCTGCTGACATCGAGCGCCGCGCCGGTGCCTGCCAGGTTCTTGTGGGTGGTGTGGAAGAGCGCATTGCCGTCGGCCATCGCCGGGTTGGCGGTGATGATGCCCCAGACCACGTCCGACTCCAGCTGGGCGATGGAGTTGCCGTACATCGCCGGGATGCGGGTGAAGGCGTCGAGATCGTCGTTGATCAGCGTCTGACGGGTGATGGCGACCACCCGGCCATAGGTCTTGACCTTGTAGCTCTCCTTGCTCTCGCCCAGCGTGCCGCGCTTGAACTCGCCGCTTTCGCCGACCTCGAGCAGCTGCGGGGCTTCGCCGAGCTGGACGCGATGCATCGCCTTGAAGTCGGTCGCCAGCACCTGGCGACAGAACAGCATGAAGGTGCGGGGATAGGCCTCGTAGGCCTGCCGCAGCGTCTTGTTGGTGACGGCCGACAGGATCTCGGGGAAGTCCGAGGTCGAGTGCAGCGCGCGCGTCGCCACCTCGTCACGCGACAGGCCGCGCGTGTTGACCCCGGCATTGCCGAGGCTTTCGCGGGCGAGCTCCAGCAGCGTCATGCCGCGATACTGGCGCGCGGCGTCCTCGAGCTGGAACAGCGTTGGGCTGTAGCGGTGCAGCAGTGCGTTCGCCACCGCGTCACGGCGGGTGATGCACTCGTCTCGGCCGCCGAGCGGGACGGAGACATGGGGGAAGTTCCGGGTCTCGTCGGATTTCGCGGCGACCTGGTCGAGGATCAGTCGGCGGGACTCGTCGATGCTGACGCCGCGCTTGACCAGATCCTCGGCGAAGCCGCGCTCGAGGTTCAGCCGCCCGGCCAGATCGTAAATGGTGGAGACGCGGTCGCGCTCGGCCTCGCGGGCGCGGGTGGCGACCACTTCGGTATCGGGCGCGGGAGTTACCTGCGTCTTCTGGCTGCGCGTCTCGCTGGCCGCGACCTTCGGGTCGGGCGCAGCCGGTTTCGGCTCGGTCATGGGGGTGTCCTCGGTTTCGACCGGCGCGGTCGGCTGGGTGTTGGCGGGGGTTGCGGCGTCGCTCGCCGGGGTCTGGGTCGTGTCCGTCATCGGGATCGGTCCTTTCGTGGTGGAAGGGGCGTCCCGGCGGTGGAGGACGCAGTCGTGAAGGGGGTGCTGGGCGCGGAAGCCCGCTGCTGGGTCGGCTCCGACCGCGACGGCGGAGACCTCGAAGGGCGTCCAGTCCACCGCGCGCCAGAGCTCGCGGGCGCCATCAGGCTTCGAGATATCAAACCGGTGGACCTGGTAGCCGATGGAGACGGCGCGGATGTGCCCCGCCTGGATGTCGCGCCAGATCGGCTCGACATCGGCACGCTCGCTGATCCGGACCAAGGCGATGCCGCGACCGTTCTCGATCCGGGCCGAGCCCGGCACGACCGAGCCGATCACCGCGTCGAGCGTGTCGAGCTCGTGCACCTTCAGGAACGGCGCGCCCGCGTTCAGCCGGTCGAGCCGGACATGGGCGGGATCGAGGCTCAGTTCCTCGTCATAGGGCTCGCCGAAGAAGGTGGCGCGCCGCACGCGGGCCCCGGCCGACCAGACCACCTCGACGGTGCGGCTGTCGGCATCGGCGGTGTTCGGCGCAAGCTCCGCCGACCGGCGCATGGCCGGCAGTTCGATCATCGTGTCCATGAAGGTCAGTCCTGTTGGTCGGCCTGCGCCGGGTCATTGTCCGCGCCGGCGGAGGGGTCGTTGGCCGGTTCGTCGGCGGCCGGGTCGTTGGTCTGCGCGCTGCCGGTCTTGGTCACGCGCCGCGGATCGCTGTCGAGCACCAGCCCCAGCGCGTCGAGCTTCGCGTTGGTCGCGGCGATCTCGGCCAGCACCGCGTCGGGGTTGCGGCCCTGCCGGGCGATCACCTCGGCCAGCGTCATGGTGCCGGAGCGGATCGAAAGCAGGTTCGCCATCGCGTCCTTCTGCGGATCGACCGCCTCGAACTTCGGGGGCGACCATTCCACCGGCACGGTCGGCGACGGGATCTGTCCCGCCGCCCAAGCGGCCTCCGTGAACCAGCGCCAGACCGGCGCGCAGAACATCGGAATGAACAGTTGCCACTGCACCGCGTCGATCTGGCGGCGGAACTCCACGAGCCCGGCACGGATCGAAGAATAGTTGACCTGGCTGAGATCGCCGGTGAGCAACTCGTAGGGCACCCGGAACCCGGCCGAGATCGTGTGCAGGCTCGCGCGCTTGTATTCGCCATAGCCACCGGTGGCGGAGGGCTGGTTGAAGCGGATGTCCTTGCCGCCGCGCGCATAGGCGATCAGCCCGGGCTCGAACTGCTCCACCCGATTGCCGTCGGCGTCGACCACGGACGGCGCGATGCCCTGCTGCGCCTCGTCGTCGCCGAAGACGATGGCGGTGACGCAGGCCTCGGTCTTCTTGCGGACCAGTTCCGCCACCTCGTAATCGTCGAGATCGCGCAGGGACCGTATGACCGGCGCGCCCCAGGGAACCCCGCGCGCCTGCGTGCGCTGCTTCTCATAGACATGGGCGATCTCGCTCGCCGGGGCCGGGCGGCTCTGCAGACCGTTCTGCAGCGCCCCATAGGCGTCGCCCGGGTGCTCGGCATGCAGCCAGTAGGCCCGGCGCTTGCCCACCGGGTCGAACTCGATCCCCTGGACAAGGCGGCCTGCGCCGAGGGCGCCGGATTTCGTGGCGTCGAGGAAGTCGGCCTCGAGCACCTGCAATTGCAGCGGCACCGGCAGACCGTCGCTCGCCCGCCGCAGCCTTCGACGCACCAGTACCTCGCCCGCCTCGAGCATCTCGCGGCAGATCAGCGTCTGCAGACCGTAGAAGTCGAGCTGACCATCGGCATCGCACTCCGCCGTCCAGCGCTCGAAGAGCGCATCGACCTTGCGGTCCAGCTTGTCGTCTCCGCTCGCGGCGCGCGGCATGATCCCTGCGCCGATGATGTTGTTGACCAGCACCGCCACGGCCTTGGCCGCATGCGGGTTGTTGCGCACCAGATCGCGCATCCGGTCGCGCAGCAGCGCCCCGGCGACGCCAATCTCGGTGTCGGCCGAGGATCCCGGTGCGCGCCAGCCCTCGGTCCGCCGCCCCTTCGATGCGCCGTCATAGCCGCGCGTCAGGGTCTCGAAGGCCTGACGCGCCATCACGCGGCGGGCCGCCATGCGCGGCGCCACCGTGGCGATGGCGTGATCGAACCAGGTCGCCGACATCACCGGTCCCCGCGCGAGAAGCCGGCGAGCCCGGCCACCGGCAGCGGCCGGGTCGTTCCCGCGATGGCGCGCTCGATGGTCCGGATGCGCGCCAGCAGATCCTCGGCCGAGCCGTAGTCCACCGACTTGCCGTCATAGCTGACCCGGGTCGTGCCGCTGGCATAGGCCCGGCGCAGCGCCGAGAGCTCGGTTTCCGTCCAGTCGGTCATGTTCAGAACCATCCTCCGCGCCGTCCGAGCCAGTCGGAGCGGCGCTTGCCCTGCGGGGCCTGTCCCTGCCGGTTGATCTGCCCGGCGGGATCGGTATCGGTGGGGGCCGCCCCGAGCTGATCCTCGAGGTCGCGCCATTTCTCGTCGGGCCAGCGATCCGCGCCTGCGATCCAGGCGGCGGCGCGGGCATAGACCCGGCAGTCCAGCGCCTCATTGCGCTCGCGCAGCTTCTGCCATTCCAGCCGGGCGAAGCCGCGCTTCGTGCGCACCGTTACCAGCTGTTCGGCCACGAACTGCTTCAGCCATTCGTTCTCGACCCAATGCGGCAGATGCACCGACCCGGGCGGGAACGCCGCCCCGTCGGCCATCTCCTCCTCGGTCGGCCGCGCCAGCCGCAGGAACCGGTAGGTCTCGGCCTTGAAGGTCGACACCGCGATGGTCCAGAGCCGCGCCCCGCGCCGCAGGCGTTTGCCGCCCTCGGTCGCGTCGACGAAGGTCGGGCCAGATACCGGGCTCGAGCGGTTGAACCCCTCGACGCCCTTGACCGGCGACACCTGTGCGAACCCCTGCGCTCGCGACCAGGAATAGACCGCCGGGGCCTCGTAGCCCGTGTCGATGGCGAGCCGCGCGATCCTGAGATGCGCGCCGCGCTCGTGCGGCCAGGACCTGTCCAGCAGCGCGGTCAGCTCCGACCAGGCGTCGTGCCGGTCGGGCCCGCCCTCGATGACGACGTGATCGACGAGCCAGCTTTCCAAGCCGCGACCCCAGGCCCAGACATCGACCTCGATCCGGTCCTTCTGCACGTCGGCTCCGGCTGTCAGGAACAACCCGCCTGCTGGCACCGTGCCGGATTTCCAGCGTTCGCGCCGGTCGTAGAGCCGCTGCCAGTCGGGCGCTTCCCCGGTCTCGACCCATGTCTCGCCGAGGATCGTGTTGCGGAACGCCTTGATCGCCTCGTCCGACCCTTGGGCTGCTTCCCATGACCGCACGATCCGCTCCCAGCTCAGCCAGCCGATCGGCGAATAGAGCGCCGAAAGGTGATACCCGACCGTGGTCGGATCGGCGGCCGTGGCGGTCGCCCGCCATTCGCCGCCCTCCAGCATCGCCGTCTTGTGGTGTTCCGCGATTGCCGCGTCGCAGCCCTCGCAGTGATACTCGGCCGTCTCCGGGCGGCCCTTTTGCCAGCGCAGCCGGTCGAACTTCAGCCATTGCATCGCGCCGCAATGCGGGCACGGCACGAAGTACCGGCGCTGGTCGGAGGCCTCGAACTCCCGCTCGATGCGCGACAGCCCCCGGATCGTCGGCGTTGAGACCAGCAGCACCTTGCGCCGATGGGCGAAGGTCAGGGAGCGCGCCTCGGCGAGCGTGACCGGATCGCCTTCCTCGTCGGCCGAGGCGGGATAGGCGTCGACCTCGTCGAGGAAGATGTACCGCGCCGGTGTGGAGCGCAGCCCCACGGCCGAGTTGGCGCCCGTCATGATCAGGATGCCGCCCGCGAATTCCTTCGACAGCATCGTGTTGCCCGCGTCGCGGGATCGCGCGGGCTTCACCCGCTCCCGCAGCTCGGGGCTTTCGTCGATCAGCGGGTCGATCCGCTGGCGCGAGTTGCGCTTGGCGAGTTCCACGGTCGGCTGGACTGCCAGCATCGGACCCGGCGCCTGGTGGATCGCGAACCCGATCCAGTTGTTGCCCGCTTCGGTCGCGCCGACCTGCGCCGCCTTCATGAACACGATCCGCTGTGTGGCATCGCCGGGGCTCAGCCGGTCCATGATCTCGCGCATGTAGGGCGTGCGCACGGTGCGATACCGCCCCGGTTCGGCTGAAGCCCGCCCCGAGAGCATCCGGTGCCGGTCCGCCCATTCCGAAACGGTCAGGTCCGGGTCGGGCCGCAACCCGTTGCCCCAGGCGCGGAGGATCTCGCCCGCGCCGTCGAAGTCGATCAGGCCATCATCGTCACCGGAAGTCGGGCCGGACCTCGGCGAGTTCGTCGAGGTGGGCGCGTACATGTTTCTCCAGGACCTTCTGCATCGCGGCTGGCTCCACGGTGATCTGCTGGCCGGTCACGTCGGCGCACGAGGCTGACAGTTCGGCCGCCATCAGCGCCGCCGCGCGCGCAGGCCAGGTCACCCACGCGTCCCGTTCCTCCCGCGCCAGGCGGAACACCAGCGCCAGCGCGCGCGCCCGCTCGATCAACTCCCCCTTCAGCTTCTGCAGCCGGATGCGCCGCTCCTGCGCTTTCAGCACCTCGTTCGCGGTCTTCGCCTGCAGGAAGGTCGTGCCGCCGCCGACGGCCGGGACTGCCAGCCCCTGTTCACGCAGCGTGTCGCCAACAGCGGCCACGGCCGCCTCGGGGACGGGCTTCAGCTTCGGCGTGGGCGGCTTGCGGGTCTTGGACGGGTCGGTCGTCTCGGCACGTCTGGCGTCGCTGGCGGCCGCGTTGATGCTGCCGTCGGGATAGAGGACCAGCCGCTCGGCGGCCTTGGCCTTCTGGATCGCGCCCCGCGACAGCCCGACATGCGCGGCGTACTGGCGCTCGCTCATGCCCTGCATCGACGGCTCCGATTATCATTCAAGATCATATGCCTATCGAGTTGATAAGCACGGCGGACAGAGCGAACGTCACTCCAACGAAGCGATGCAACTCACCAAGGAGCCACTACGATGACCACCCGCCTGAACCCGATCACCACCCCGCGCTTTGAGGCCCGCGCCGAGAAGGCGCGCCGGAACAAGGAAGCGGCACTCGCCGCCTTCATCGGCAAGAAGGACGAGATCGACGAGATGCTCGCCCGCCTGCAGGCGCTCAGCGACGACCATTTCAACTGCGCCCCTGACGAGGCGGGCTGGGCGATGGTCGGCACCCTCGAACACTACGCCAGCCTCCTGAAGCGCATCACCGACAGCGCTTTCGGCGAAGGCGAACACACCCGCTGATCTCCGTCACCGCCGGAACTCCCGCCGCGCGCCCTGCGCGGCTCGGGGTCGTAGAAGGCGCCGCATGTCGCGGGCCCCGAACACGGAGACGACCCCATGACCAAGCTTTCCGATACCCAGCTCGTGATCCTCAGCGCCGCCGCGCAACGTGAGGACCGCAACGTCCTGCCGCTGCCCGGCTCGCTCCGCGGCGGCGCCGCCGCCAAGGTGGTCGGCGCGATGCTCGCCAAGGGCTTCCTCGAGGAGGTCGACGCCGACACGCGCAAGGGCGAGCCCGTCTGGCGCGAGACCGGCGACGGCCAAGGCGTCACGCTGGTCGCGACCGACACAGGCCTCGCCGCAATCGGGATCGAGCCCGAGGACGGGAACACCGCGCCTGCGGGCGCGACGGACGCGCCGACCATGGAGCCCGCGCCGGACACCCCCACCGAACCGAAGGCTGCGCCAAAGACGCGCACACCGCGCGAGGGCACCAAGCAGGCTACCCTGATCGCCATGCTGCGCGCGCCGCACGGCGCGACCATCGAGGAGATCATGGCCGCGACGGGCTGGCAGTCGCACACGGTGCGCGGCGCGATGGCCGGGGCGCTTAAGAAGAAGCTCGGGCTCGAAGTGACCTCGGAGAAGGTCGAGAACCGGGGGCGCGTGTACAAGCTCCCCGCCGCCTGAGGCACCGGACCCCGCCAAGTTGATGGCCGCCGTCCCACAGGGGCGGCGGTCGATCATTTGGCGGTCCGCATCCGGATCGCCTCGAACACCCGCCGCAGGGCGAAGGAACGCGCTATCGACACGATAGTGAAGATGGCGCCCATCTTCAGGTTCTGCGCCAGCGTCGTGTGCAGGCCGAAGATCGGGAAGATCAGGATCTGCGTGACCACGGCGACGCCGTAGCCGACGATCACGTTGGCGACGGACTCGACCAGCGACATGAGGCGGGACTGCTTCATGCGGCGGTCTTGCGCTTGCGCGCGGGTTCGGGGGCGGCGTCCGTGTCCGGCGTATCGGCCCGGGCGTCGGCATCGTCGCCCAGCCGCTCGGTTCTCACCTGCGCGAAGGTCCGCCCGTCACCGTCGAGGACCGCTTCCTTGCCGGTCTCGGCCTGCCAGCGTTCCACGGCGACATCGACATAGGCGGGGCTGATCTCCATTGCGAAGACGCGGCGGCCATTGGCCTCGCCCGCCATGACTTGCGAGCCGGAGCCGGAGAACGGCTCGTAGCAGAGGCCACCACGGGTGACATGCTGGCGCATCGGGATGCCGAAGGCGTCGAGCGGCTTCGGCGTCGGGTGATCGGGCCGCTCGTCCTTGGCGAAGCTGGGCATCTCCCAGGTCGAGGGCAGCGTCTGCTCGGCCACCTTCGGCGGGCGGTTCGGGCGGCGCCAGCCCATGAAGCAGGGCTCATGCTTCCAGAGGTAGTGGGAGCGGGTCAGGACACCGCGATCCTTCACCCAAATGATCTGCTGATGGACGAAGGCGCCCGCCTTCTCCCAACAGGCTTCCAGCATCGCCTGGCGGCGCGAGGCGTGCCAGCAATACCAGGCGGCGTCCTCGGTGATGGCTTCCGCCACGGCTGCCGCAATGAAGCCGTCGTAGAGCTCCGCGCCCTGTGAACTGTCGTCCCAGGTCGTGCCGTAGGACGCCGACCAGTCCTTGTTCCGCGTCGGGTGGTTCGAGCCGTCGTAGTCGACGAGGTATGGCGGGTCGGTCGCGAACAGGATCGCCCGCTCACCATTCATCAGGCGGCGCACGTCGTCATGGCTGGTGCTGTCGCCGCACAGCAACCGATGGTCGCCGAGGAACCACAGGTCGCCCGGCCGTGACGCCGGATTGCGCGGTGGTTCGGGGATGGTCACCGGCGGCACGGAGCCCCCGGCTCCACCTTCTTCACCGTCGTCTTCCGCGACGTAGGCCAGCAGCTTGTCCAACTCGCCGTCGGAGAAGCCGACCAGCGACAGGTCGAAGTCCTCGGCCAGCAGGTCGTTCAGTTCCGCCGACAGCAGCGCCTCGTCCCAGGTGCCGAGTTCGGTCAGCTTGTTGTCCGCGATCCGGTATGCGCGGCGCTGCGCATCGGTCAGGTGCCCCAGCACGATCACCGGCGCTTCGGTCAGCGCCAGCTGCGTCGCTGCCAGCACTCGGCCATGCCCGGCGATCAGTTCGCCGTCCTCTGCCACTAGGCATGGAACGGTCCAGCCGAATTCGGCCATGCTGGCGGCGATCTTCGCGACTTGGTCCGCGCCATGCGCCTTCGCGTTCTTCGCGTAGGGCTGCAGCTTGGCCAGCGGCCAGGTTTCGATCCGATCCGGGGCAAAGCTCAGGGTCATGGTCGGGTGGTTTCCGATGTTCAGGTGGATGCTGGCTGGATTCCGGACACCGGATGCCGCGCTGGACTCCAAGCGGGGTCCAGCGGCTACCGGCGGTCTCCGGTCGGAAGGCCAGCGTTCATTGGTGTTTGCGCGAGGTGCGCGTGGCTCCGGCTTCCGGGTGGCTTCCCAAAAAATCGGCCCTTACGCTGGCGATATTGCGCGCTTCGCCCGCCAGCATACGAATGTCGCCAGGAAGGAACCGGAAACTGCCGTGGGATGGACCCCCGCCGGACCCTCGCTGGATACCGGGGTCCAGAAGAGCCCCGTCAACGCAAAGGGGAGAGCGAGCTTTCCAGCGCACTCTCCCCATCTTGCCTTCGGAATAGCATGATCATGTTGCAGATGTCGAAGGAAAAAGTGTTGCAACATATTGGAGTCACTGCGCATTCAGGCGCGCAGCGATCTTGGTCAGCGCCAGCTGCCAGCGACGCCAGGCGGTCGTGCGGTCGCACCCCAGCTCGCCGCTGATCTGCTTCCACGGCACCCGGGCCGCACGCGACCAGACCAGCTTGCGCTCCGCCTCCTCGATCCAGAGCACCCAGTCGAAGGTCTCCTCGAGCCGGGTGATCGCAGCGGCCGAGGGCCAGACCCGCATCGGCTGGGGTTCCATCGCCGCGATCTCGCGGCTGGTCCGCACGATGTCGGGCCAGGTGTTGAAATAGCCCTGCGCCTTCACCGGCGGCAGCTTGCGCAGGGTGCGGAACGCCTCCTCGAAATGATCGGCGACGCAGTCCGCGGTCCATTCCCGATCAGCCATGACGCGCCTCCCTGTCGGACGGGCGCGGGCCGTAGAGCTTCTCGCCCAGCTGGCGGACCAGTTCACGCTCGGGCCAGGTGAGGCGGTCGTCATCGGCGGAGACCGCGAGGACGCCCTGTTCCCGCCAGCCCTCACGCTTGACCTGCTCGGGATCGCGGCGCCGACCGCCGTAGCCATGGGGGTGCCATCTCATGCGACACCTCCCTTCGTCTCGATCGCCCAGAGCAGGATGGCGATGGCGTCGGCCTCGTTGTCGTCAGCGGGGCTGAAGCCGCGGGAGCGGACGGCGGCGACCATGGCGGCCTTGTCGGCGTTGCCCTTGCCCGAGGCGTGGCGCTTGATCGTACCGACCGGGACGCCCTCGTAGGGCACGCCCCGCAGCTCGGCCCATGCAGTCAGCGTGGCCATCAGCCCGCCATAGATGTGGCTCGCGTCGGTCCCTGCGTGGCGGCGGACTTCCTCGAACCAGATGGCGGCGACGGGCCCGGACAGCCGGTCGATCTCGGTCAGCCAGTTGGTGAAGCGCAGGTAGCGCATGCCGCCGCCATCGAAGCGGCCGGGGCGCAGCGAGACGGTCCCGCTGGTAATCAGGCCGTCATGGCCGCGGATCGCCCAGCCGGTCGAGGTGCCGAGGTCGAGCGCGAGGATGCAGCGGTTGCGGGGTGTGTCGAGCGGCAGCGATTCAAACCTTGCGCCGTCGCAATTCGGGATCAGAGTCGGCTGAGCCATGATGGGTCTCCTTTGCCGGTGGCCTGTGGTGGTGGAAGACGACGGCGGTCTGGTGCTTGGCGGTACGGGGCCGGCGTCGTCGGATCGGAAAGCACAACACACCGTCACGGCGGCGCGCGCGGCTGACCCGGACGTATGGGAGGAGTGGCCAACCCTGTGGGGTAGCCCTCCCATACGTAGTATGGGGGTTTGACACCTAACTGTTCCGGGGAGAACAAGTGGCTGAAATCATTAGGTAATAAGACTTCATGAAGTCTTCGGGCATGAGTCAGGGACCTAACTCTTATTTGCCCGTAACCCGTTGATTTCGTTGAGTGCACAGTTGGCGCTGTCATATGAGTCAGGCCTCACTCATATGAGTGAGGTCGTCCTCGAGCCCCTCCGGGTAGACCCAGACGGCGGGGTTTTCGACCTGCAGGCAGAGCCCGGATTGGGGGCATTTGAAGTGGCTGGGCAGGACCGGACGGGCGGGTGTGGTGACCTCGCCGGTGTCTGGATCGACATGCTCTACGTGCGCGCCGAACTGCATGCCCTCGACGCAGAGATAGCCGAACCGCGACCGGGTGACGGGGAAGCCGAACCCCGAGGGATCGCGCAGGAACTTCACGAAGCCTTTGGTCGCCAGCACGCTGAGGCGCTCGCGGATCGTATGCTTGCTGCCCAGACCGCCCCGGTTCTCGAAGGTCTCGGCGAACTGCATCGCGGTGTAGAGGCGCTCGCTCGCCGCCTCATCCAGCAGCATGCCGAGGATGACATCATGCTTGCGCAGCCGTTCGGCATCGAGTTTGGCGCCGACCTCCTTGCGCACCAGGCGCTCGTTCATCGGGTTCAGCTCGACCCATTCGCCCTTCACCTTGTCGATCAGCTTGCCCGGCAGTGCGGGGCCGTTCCGCAGTTCGATTTCCAGCCTGCGGACGCTGCTGTCCTCGTCGGGCCGGTGCATCAGCAGCCCCGAGGTGTAGAAGCCGCGCAGCGCGCTGGCGCCGGAGAGGGCGAGGAACGGATCGTCCTTGACCTGGTGCTTGCT
This sequence comes from Rhodovulum visakhapatnamense, assembly GCF_004365965.1. Lineage (GTDB taxonomy): Bacteria > Pseudomonadota > Alphaproteobacteria > Rhodobacterales > Rhodobacteraceae > Rhodovulum > Rhodovulum visakhapatnamense. The sequence goes on along the minus strand of NZ_SOEB01000017.1, from coordinate 42,243 downwards.
GGCCTTGCGGGTGTGGTGGGCGAGGATGACGCCCGCGTCCTCATTGACCGCCTCGCGGAGAAGCTCCACCCGGTCCTTCAGGAAGAACATCATGGCGGTGTTGTCGTTCTCGCCGCCACCCTCAGGTCCGCCGTCGAAGAGATTGCGGATCGGGTCGATGACGATGATGTCGGGTGGCGCGTCGGGAAATGCGGCGCGGATCGCCTCGGCCACGCGGGCGACGCCCTCCGCGTCGAGCAGCAACTTCAGCTTCGGCGTGGCGATGAAGGTGTCGCGCGCGGCAGCGATCACGGCGGCGGGCAGCGCGATCTGCTGCATGCGCTCGCGCAGGTAGTGGTACTGGATCTCGGCCTGCAGATAGAACACGCGCAGCGGCCGGGGCGGCGTGAAGCCGAGGAACGGCACGCCCGCCGCCATGTGCACGAGCCAAGAGATCAGGAAGTCGCTCTTGCCGACCTTGGGCGCACCGCCCAGCACGAGGAGCCCGCCCGGGGTCAGCACGCGCGGCCCGATGATGTCCTCGGGCATCGGGCTCGTGTCGTCGAGGAGCGCGCCGAGGCTGAAGGTCGGCAGCGGGCTGACCGGGGCATCAACGCGGGCCGCGCGCAGGAGCGGCGGACCGTTGCGCTTCACATGCAGCGCCCAGAGCCGTTCGGACTCGGCCATCAGCCGATCGAGCGGCCAGGACGGGCGCAGCATGGCGGCGTTGTAGCCGCAGATCGCCTCCCAGCCTGCGAAGGGGTCAAGGCGGCCTTCGTGCACCAGACGAACGTAATGGCCGATGGCGGCGCTGGCCCCCTGGAAACGGGACCAGTCGTCGACCGCGCCTTCGCGCACCGGCGTGGTGAGCACCGCGTCGATGCCGGGCTTCGCGGTCGGCGCGGCAACGTCGCTGGCGAAGCCCACACCGGGCAGCGGCGGCATCTCAGCGACCTTCTCGGCGAAATCCTCCAGGTCCACCTCGACGTCTCGATGTTCGCGGATCTGCACGAGGCGTTGATGACCGTGCTTGTGATAGACGGTGCCAGGCACCCTGATCGGCTGGTGCGCCGAGCGGAAATGCGTGTCGCCGCCGACCTTCACCGCGATGTCTCCGCGCAGGCGGCACAGCGTGGCCAGATCCTCGCCCTCGGCGGGTTCGGTCAGTTTCCACCAGACATGGAGCTTCGCCGCGCCCTCGGGCGTGCGCCCGCCGCTCTCGATGATCAGCGTGGGCGCGGCGAGGTGGCGGGTGACATGGTCCAGCTTGGCCGGGATATCGCCCGCGTCGAGATCGACGACGATGGCCTGCATCTGCAGCACGTCGGCGGCGCGGGCTTGGCCCTGTTCCTCAACCGTGCCGGGAATGACATAGACCGCCGCGCCCTCGCGGTTCGCCCACGCGGCGAAGGTCGCGAGCTTCTCGGTCGCGGTGTCGTCGGCCGGGATCCAGATGTTGTGCGGCTTGCCGTCCCGGCCTTGACCCTTGTCGACGAAACCGCGGAGCGGGATCAGCCCCTCGCACCAACTGAAGACCGTATCGAGGAAGATGGCGATCTGCTCTGGGTCGGGGTCGCAGCCGAAAGGGTTCTCCGACGGCGGCCCGTGGTTGAAGTCCATCCACGGGTTGAAGTGCAGGATGCCGTCGTCGCTCATGCCGGCAGCCTCCAGCAGCGCTCGGACCAGGGGCAGAAGCGGCATTCGAAGAAGTCGGGTGTGGTGGCGACGCGCGGCAGAAGCTCACCCGCATCGGTCGCCTGCAGGATCCGCACGCCCCGATCCGACATGCGCTGCGCGAGATCGGCGTCGAAGGGGACCAGCTCGTGGTGGAGCTCGGCCGTATCCTTGTTGATCGCGGTGAAGAGTGCAGGCGCGGCCGAGATGCCGGGCACGCTGGTTTCCAAGTAGGCCTGATAGAGCGCGATCTGAGCGGCGTAGACCGGCTTGGATTTCGTCACGCCGTCCTTGACGCAGGCCCGCCAGTTCTTCGCGTTCATCGTCTTGCATTCCCAGAGTGCGGGAACGGCCAGACCGAAGCCCTCGGGCCCGGCGGCAATGATGCCGTCGACATGGCCCCGGATGCGCCCGCCAGCGACCGAGAAGCCGAACTGGCCGCCATCGGGCCGGTTGCCCTTGCGGGTGTATAGGTCGAAGCCCGCGCCGCGCAGCCAGGCGACGGCCAGATCCTCGAGGGCGTGCCCGATGGCGAAGATGCGCAGCGACTGGCCGCTGAAGTCCTGACCCTCGTCCTTCGGCGTCGCCGTGAACTCGAATTGCAGCGCCCGCTCGCAGGCATGGCCGAGGCGCGAGCCGCCGAGATAGTCGCGGGGCGGCCGCGTGGCCTGATCGGCGGTGAGCGCCCGATCGACGGCGGCGTTGACCCGGTCAGCGAAGCTGGGGCGGCGATTGTAATCGAGGGTCAAAATGGCACCTCCGGCGTCTGCGCCCGGGCGATGTCGGACATGGCCTCGCGGAAGCCCTCGACGGCTTCCTCGATCAGCGCGCGCACCTGCGCCTCGGTCAGTTCGCCGAGCGGGGTGGCCCAGCCGATCTCGTCCATCAGCAGCGCCACGCGCTTCATGGTGGCGGTGATCGCGGCGCGCTCCTCCTCGGTCAGGTCAACCATGGCGAAACGCTCCCGCGCGAAGCGCGTCCAGAAGGACTGGCAGGGCATCGAGCAGAACCAGACCGATGGCCGGGGCCGCTTCGACCGGTGCGGATCGAACCAGCCAAAACCACGGGTGGGTTGCCGGCAGACAGCACAAAGCGTCCCACGCGGATGCCAGAGTCGCCGCCGGTCCTCGACCGTGATGGGGGTTGAGGGTGCCATGGGTCATGCCGCCCTCCGTTCGGGAGAGGCCGCCGTGTCGATCAGCTGGCGGATGGCGCGCTTGTTGAAGCCGAAGGTCATCAGCGCGGAGGCGCGGTAGCGCGTCAGGCCGAAGTCGTGGCGGCACTCGGGCGGCAGGTACTGCAGCTGCTTCTCGGTCGGCGGCTGGCGCAGCCAGGAGCGGGTCTTGAAGGCGCTCTCGTCGGTCTCGTGCGTGTTCAGCCAGTCGTCGGCCTGCGCGAGGCAGACGGTGCGCTCGCCGACGCCCAACAGGTGGGGGCGTTCGCCCTTCGCGCCGCCGATGGCGTACCAGGCCCCGTCCAGCCAGAAGATGCCGCCCCAGGCTGCGAAGCCCGTGGCCATCAGCGCGTCGTCCGTGCCGTAGAGGTCGACCCACGCGAAGCTGGAGCGCTTCAGCAGGTCGATCTCGGTCATCATGAAGCCCGAGAGCGGCGCGGCGTCCCCGCCTTCGCCCGCATCCAGATCCTCGCGCGGGAACGCCTCGCCGCAGAGCGGGCATTCGGTGGCGGCCAGCGGGATCTCCGCCTCGCAGGCCGGACAGGTCTTCGTCGGCGCCTCTCCAGCTTCGGTCTTGCCGTCGAGATCGACGTCCTGCTCCAGCGTGCCGTGGATCAGGCTGGAGGTGCCGAAATCCAGCACGACGCAGTCGGTCTTGACGATGCCGGGATGTTCCTCGGGATCGACGGTGCGCAGGCCCCGCCCGACCATCTGGATCATGGTGGACTTGTAGGAGCTGGGCCGCAGCAGCACGACGCAGGAGGTGGGCGGATGGTCCCAGCCTTCGGTCAGCACCGCCACGTTGACCACGACGCGGATGTCCCCAGCGGCGTAGTCGGCGAGGATCGCCTTGCGGGTCTCGGCCGCCAGATCGCCGTGGATCAGCGCGGCGGAAACGCCAGCTGCCCGGAAGGCGTCGGTGACGTGTTCGGCGTGCGCGACGGTGGAGCAGAACACCACGGTCTGCCGGTCGTCCGCCTTTTCCTTCCAGTGCCGGATCACCTCGTCGGTGACGGGGGCGCGGTCCATGATGCCCGCCACTTCCGCCATGTCGAAATCCGACATGGTCTTGCGGACCGAGCGCAGCTCGTCCTGTACGCCCACGTCGATGACGAATGTGCGCGGCGGCACCAGGTGGCCGGAGGCGATCAACTCACCGAGGCGCACCTGATCGGCCACGTTGTCGAAGACCTCGCGCAGGCCTTTCTTGTCGCCCCTGTTCGGCGTCGCCGTGACCCCGAAGATCCGGGCGTCGGGATTGGCCTCACGCACCCGGTCGATGATCCGGCGATAACTGTCGGCGACGGCATGGTGCGCCTCGTCGACGACCAGCAGGTCGAGGAGCGGCATGTCGGCGAGGTTCGAGGCCCGCGCCAGCGTCGGCACCATGGCGAAGGCGACCTGGCCGCCCCACGACTTCTCCGTGGCGTCGATGACCGAGGTGGCGACGCCCGGCACCACGCGCTGGAACTTGGCGCGGTTCTGCGCCGTCAGCTCGTCGCGATGGGCGAGCACACAGGCCTTCGCGCCGTCGCCGATCATCTCGCCGGTGACCGCCGAAAGCATGATGGTCTTGCCCGCGCCGGTGGGCGCCACGCCCAGAGTGTTGCCGCGGGAAGCGAGCGCAGCCACGCTGCGCTCGACGAAGGTCTTCTGGCGGGGGCGCAGGCGCATGGCCGGTCTCCCCCTTACTGCGCCCAGCTCGGCCGACCGGCGTTGCCGGGGGCGGACGCGGGCTGGCTGGGCTGGGTGGCCGTTGTGGGCTGCTGCGGGGCGTGGCCCTGCGCCGGGGCGGCGGAGACCTGCGGCGCCACCGTGCCCATCAGCGCGGCGTAGTCGCGATGGTCGGGCGTGACGGCAGCGCGGATCTCGTTCTTGTCCTCGCCGTTGGTGTCGGTGCCGATGTCGATGCGGGCGACGAACTCGACCCCGTCGAGATCGCCGAACCCGTTGATCCGGCGGCGGGCCTGCGCCTCGGGCGAGTTGTCCTTGTCGGACACGCCGCGCGCCGAGTTGAGGATGCCACGGATCAGGCCGCGCCCCATGTTCGCCCAGTCCGGGCCCTTCGGGCTGTAGAGGCCGATCAGCGACCAGACCTTGCGCCGGGCATAGGGCCCCTCGAGCACCGTGTATTCGGCGTCGAGATAGACGGCGCCGGTGGCGGCGCGGCGCGCCCAGCCGCCGGTCCAGCCCTGCGAGGGGTCGTCGAAGCCGCCGGGGCGGAGCGTCAGGCGCACCTTGGCGAGCGTGCCCTTGGGGATGACGTTGGTGTTGGATTGGGCGGAGTTGAAGTCGTTCCAGGGTCCGGACATTGCGCGGCTCCTTTCAGTTGGAGGATGGGACGCGCAGCGGCGTCAGAGGGGAAAAGCCACCCCGGCGACCGGATCGGGACACCGGGAATGGCGAGAGGCGCTCAGCCATGGCCGGGCTCCTCAGCGGGCGCGGGATCGGCCGACGTCACCGGCGGCCAGGTCAGGCGTTCGGAGGCAGGCGCCGCGGGGCGCTGGATCTTCTCCATCAGCCGGCCGAGATGCGGGGCCTCGACCATATCGAGGCGGCCCGAGCGGTCCTTGGCCGGATAGCTCCAGGGGTTCAGCGTCTGGCAGACGAAGGCGCGCTGCGGTTGGCCGTTGGCATCGGCGATGTCGGCCATGGTGATGACCTGATCCACGATGCCCGGCAGTTCGAGCCCGGTCTTCGAGCCGTCGATCTGCGGCTGGAAGACCTTGCGGTTGAAGTCGTCGAGCCGCTCGTCGAGGATGCCCACGAACCAGACATGCTTGCCGCGCGTGTGCTGCAAATGGGTCAGCCAGCCGATCATCTCGCGGCCATGCAGACCGTAGGCGCCGCGGATGTCGGGCTTGCCGGTCTTCTCGGAGAACGCCTCGGGCTGCCCGCGGCACCACTGGAAGCAGAGCCGCCCGGCCACGGTGATCGAGTCGATGAAGACGGTCTCGTATTTGCCGATCACCGCCGGATCGCCGTAGCGCCCGCAGACCTCGTCGAAATGCGCCTGGCTGTAAGGCTGGTCCTCGCGCAGCGCCGGGTTCGGCCCGCCGATGAACACTGCAAAATCGCGGCATTCCTTCCATGTGCGGGGCCGGAGCGTGTCGATCTCCAGCCCCTCGACCGCCAGATCCCCGGCTTCGAGGTCGAGGAAGAGCGTGGTCGAGGCGTTCAGCGTCCAGAGCAGGCTGGTCTTGCCGATGCCGGACCGGCCGAAGATGACGCCCTTGATGCCCTTGCGCTGCGCGAGCCGTTCGTCGGCGCCGATGATGGGAAGGGCCATCACTGGCCCTCCTTCTTCATCACCGCCGCGGCGGCGCGATCTGCGCCGATGTACCCCGCCTCGCGGGCGAGCTTGTAGAGGCGCTTCAGCGCGTCGGCGCGGCGGTAGGCGGCCGTGCTCTCGCGCTCCGCTTCCACGATCGCGAAGGCGATCTCGTCGACGGTCGCCTCGACGACCAACAGCGGCTCGCGCGGTTCGTCTCCGGGACGCTGCGGGAGGGAGATGGTTTCGGGGAGATCTTCGAGGGCGTAGTTCACCTTGCGAAGACGAGTGATGGCGTCCGGCTGGTCCGGCATGGCGGTTCTCCGTGGGCTGATGTGATCGAGGAGGCGCATCACGCGGCCTCGCGGACGTCGGGCGCGGGCTCGGCGACGTAGATCGCCAGGAGCGGCGTCCCGTCGGCATGGGCGCCGGCGTCCTCGATCTGATAGTTGCGGTTGGGCTCGCAGACCTCGGTCAGCTCCCAGCGGCGATAGAGCCCCGGAAGACGCCTGAAATCCTCGAGCGACAGATCGGCAGTGCGGTTCATGCGTGTCTGCTTTCGGTTGGAGGGAAGGCGCTCGGCGGCGCTCGAATGGGAAAAGCCGCCGGCGGGACCGGATCGGGACATCGGCTCAGGGAATTCCCTTGAGGGCGTCGCGCAGCCTGTGCATTGCGCGCTGATACCGCTTGCGGGCGGCGGCCTCGGAGAGGCCGAGTTCGACGGCCACCTCGGCCTGCGAAAAGCCCTCGATCGCCACCCGGATCACCAGCAGGGCATCGTCGCCAATGACACTGCGTAGTTCTGCGTTGAGGCGGGCGTCGCTGATCGCGGGATCTCGCTCGCTGGTCCGGCGGACCAGCGGTTCGAGCTCGTCCGGCAGCCTGTCATGAGCCAATTCGCGCTTGCGCGCCCGGATCATGTCGCGCTCGACGTTCCGCAGCACCGTGGCCGCAATCCAGTTGACGCGCCCCAGGTCGAGCACGTGGACCACCTCGGTGGTGCGCGCCAGAACGTCGGACGCGACCTCGTCGGCGGTGCCGAGCCTGCGCCAGATCGACCGGCGACGAATGGCGTCGAGGCCGGGCCAGAGCGCCAGCAACAGTAGCGTCAGCGCGCAGTCGGCCGCCGGCCCGTCGCCCTGCGCCGCCTCGACAAGCGCGGAAAGGATCACGTTCTTCTGGCCCTGATCGCCGGGCGTGCGGTGCAGCCCATCCAGCAGGGCCGCCGGATCCCGGAAAGGTGCGAGGGCGGCCTGCGCACGCCGAACGGCGTCGAAACTGCGCTGGAAGTGGAGGTTGGAGGATGAATGCATGAGGTGATCACGGATCTCGTGCCACGCGAAGGACATCGGACGCCTGCCTTGCGGCCAGGCGTCCGGCGCCTTCTCGTGGCCAGGTCAGGACGTCGCGCGTCTCTGCGATTTCAGGGGGGTGGGTGAATGCGCGCGTCAGCGCGCGGGCGCGGTCGCTTGGTTCAGCGTGCCGCAGCCGCGGCAGGTGGCCTGAACCGGGAAGCCCACGAGATACTCGTGCCCCCGCGCGAAGCGCAGGTGCATGCGGTCGTCCCGGCAGACGCCAAGCAGCTTGTCACAGCGCGTGCAGCGCCATTCCGAGTTGGAGGTGGTGGGCTTGGTCGTCGCGGCGCCGGACCAGCTCGTCGAGGCTGCTTGGCGCGGGGCGAAGGGAGTCGGCATCGGGGTGCTCCTCTGATCGATGGAGCCCTTCCAATAATCAGCGGTTCGTTAGACCGTCCCGCCCGAAACCCTAGATGAACTCTAGCAGGGTGCTGAAATAGGCGTGTGGTCGGAACGTTGTCCTGCGTTCCGGATCATTTGGTTCTCGATCAGGGCGTGTCCCGCCATGCGCCATGGGCTCCCGATGTCGGCGTGTGGCCTCACGCGGCCAGCAATCGGGGCAGCCGAGCAAGGTTCGCCGCGGCCATTGTCAGGATGAAGCGGGATCGGACCCGTTCGATGCCGCGATAGACGGTCTGGGCCATGCCGCCGACGGTCTTGGCCCAGCCGAATGGCTCCTCGATCCGCTTCCGGTGCTTCTGGGACAGGGTGTAGCCCTCGTGTCGGGTGGTGCGACCGTCGATGGCGGAGTGGCGCGCCTTCCGGGCGACATGAGGCGTGACGCAGGCGCGCCGGAGGTCGCGAACGAAGTCGGCGCTGTCGTAAGCCTTGTCCGCCCCGAGCGTCAGCTGCCGTGTCGAGCCCGGTGAATGCGCATGGATCATGTCGAGCGCGGCGCGCCGTTCGGCATGGCCGTCGGCCCGGGTCAGGTCGCCCTGCACGATCAGGCCCGACCGGTTTTCCATCAGCGCATGGCCCATGAAGCACAGCACTGCGCCCGCGCCGGGCGATTTCTTGTAGAGCCGGGCGTCCGGATCCGTGGTCGAGGCGTGGGTCGCGTTCGAGCGCTTCTCTCCCCGGAAGTCGACTTCGGCGTTGCGGTTCTGGCGGCTGGGGCGGGGCATCGGGTCGGTCTCCGGGTTGGTATCGACGGGAGGATGGTCGGCGGCGGCGCGCGAAGGCGGGTCGCCGGGGTCCTCGTCGTCGGGCGGCGCGCCCTCGGCCCTTGGCTGGAAGCTCTTCATGGAAGCCCAGGCCTTGATCAGCGTGCCGTCGACCGAGAAGTGCTCGTCCGACAGGAGCGGCGCGACCTCGCGATGGGCCAGGATCGCCGCCATCACCTTGCGCGACATGTCAGTGGTCAGAAGGCGGTCCCGGTTCTTGCTGAACACCGTCGGGACCCACACAGGATCGTCGACGCCCAGCCCCACGAACCAGCGGAACAGCAGGTTATACTGCATCTGCTCCATCAACTGCCGCTCGGAGCGGACCGAGAACAGGATCTGGATCAAGCTCGCCCGGATCAGCCGTTCCGGCGGGATCGAGGGACGGCCGAAGTCGGTGTAAAGCGACTCGAACTCGGGATCGAGGCTGGCCAGCGCCTCGTTCACCACCTGCCGGATCTTGCGCAGCGGATGCCGTGCCGGGATCCGCGCCTCAAGATCGACATAGCTGAACAGCGACCCCGTCGCCTTGTCCGTTCCGCGCATCGCCCAACCCCGCCTCAACCGTGCGGTGGGTGAATCACGTTCCACAAACCGCGTCGAGGCAGGACTTCTTCAGCACCCTGCTAGATCACGCAGTGTCGGTCGCATCGCCGAGACGCCAATAGCGATTGCTCGAGCCGTGCCGGATGTAAGTCGGATGCGCCTTCGCCCATGCGCCGGAAGAGAACAGCTGTCTGGGATTGTCAGACCCCATCCCGTCCATCAGGACCTTGGTCAGCCGCTGGCCTGTGCCATCGGTTGCCGCTTCAACAAGGCTTTCGAAGAGTTGGATCTGGTTCGCGCCGTCGAGCGTGAGCGGCTCGAGACCAGGGATGATGAGCGTCCCGGAGCGAGGCGTGTGCCGCACAACTTGAGCGACTTGCGCGGAGGTCGCCAGCGTTCGGTTTGCCTCGAAGCGCCGGGCCATTTCCTCTCGATCCAGATCGCCGAGGCTTCCGTCGTTTAGCAAAAGGTCGCGTAGCGCGATAACGACGTTCGGTCCGAGGAATTGCGGCGGCTCATCGGAAACGGCGAGTACGAGACCGGGACCCGCCGTATGCCGCGACCGAAGCACAGTCTCGACGCTCTCGCGGGCTTTCAGATCGGCGAGGCGACGCGCGAGATAGAGCGGGACCTTTCGCTCACCCAGTGCCATCGGCCCAAGCGAGACGAGGAACTCGTTGATGGTTTCGATGTTACTGATGCCGAGAGAGCCAGCTATCGCCTTGAGGATGGTTTCGGCAAGCCATGCTCGATCGATCCCGTACTCGATGGCATTGGTGTCGAGGCGCAATCCGTCTGCCTCTCCAAAGGAACCGGTTTGTCGAACCGTCCCTGGCTCCGGACCCGTTTGCTGCTCAACTTCGACAACCTCATCGTCATCCTCGGCGAGCCCAATCAACTGCCGCCCTTTGCGGGCAATCAATCTCGCACTGACCAGGCGCGCTGGATCGACGCCCGCGGAGATGAAGAACGCACCGGCAACAGTGTCGTCGGGCAGGTCGTACAGCGACAGAAGAAAGCCGAACCACTGAGCCCGTTCCTGATCGGTGAGCGTCCGCAGGTTCTGCGTAATACCCCAGTGTTCGAGCAGTCGGAACCCGAGGTCCCGAAGGAACGGATCGCGCATGCTCTGCACGTCAGAACTGCTGCCATCCGAGATTGAGACCCGGAAGGTTCCCTCCTTTCCGTCCGATCGACGGGTGTAACCAATTGCGATGGCGATTTTTGTGAAGCCGAAACTCCGGATCAGGTTGGCTGAATTGGAGACGTATTTCTGGACAACGTCCTCCATCTTGTCTTTTATGGTCACCTTGATGTTCAGCCTTCGGCCCCACGAGCCGAGGCGGACCTCGGCCTCGACTACCGCCGCCATCGTGATCTCGACGTCGTCGAGATCCGGACAATCCAGATCGAAGGAAGACCTGAAGCGTTCGAGGTTGAATTCCCGGCGGGTCAACGGCTTGGCCGACGGCGGGCGCCCTAGAACGACCTCCGCGAAGACCTTAGAGGTCTTTTCGCGAACGTCGCTGCTGGCAGACGCGACCTCGATTTTCTTCAGCTGGGGTGTGTAGATCAGGACTGCCTCATGCGAGGGCCTGTAGTAATGGACGGTCCAGCCCCCTTCCTCGCGATGATTGTCGATACTCGACAGTGGCCCGGGATGGCGCAGGGCGACCATGAAGGACGGCGGATAGTTGGCGGTCTCGGGCAATTCGAGGACGGACGCGGTGACCTTGCCCTTCAGTCCTAGAGCTTCCTGAACAGCGTCACAGAGCTTCTCGTCAGGGATTCCGTCTGTGTCGGCAACAGAAGCGTGGTCGAAGTCCACTTCGCAGCATGTGTAGTACGTCCGCCGTTCTCGATATCGCCGCGCGGCATAGAAGCTCTGGGCGTCGTGGAAGTGCATCGGGAAGACCGTGCGCATCCAGATGCTCTTGCACAGCAGGTCAGGCTGGGACTCATACTGGTCGTAGTCGACATTCTGCAGCCGTTGGCCCGCAACCGTTTCGAGTGAGGTCGCTCCCTTGTCCTGGCCCATGTCGAGCAGAGCGCCAGCGATGCCTTCAAGTAGCCCGATGATTTCCTTGTCCTCCGAACGCAGGTACGAACTCAGCGCTGCCTTGCCTTGATCATCGGGCGTGACCTCAGTGATTTCCGGCGGAGCGAGAAGAGTGTCGTCGGGCCGTTTGAAGCTGGCGAGAAACTGCCGGACCAGCGCCGCCGGGGCGCCCTGAAGGATACTTCCGAGGTTCGGTCCGAATTCGCTCTTCTTACGCGCCATGAACTCACCTCAATGAACTACTGCTGTCGATTGATTCAACCTGCGATAATCATGGACAAATCCCTGATCAGCAAGTCCTGATGTTCTCTTCCTGTTCGCATTTCCGCATCCCGTTCCGCTGAGATGTCCCGTCCCGGGAGGCAGGGTGGCTTTTGATCGGTAACAGCACCACCGATCACGGCTACCAAGACATGAAACGCCCTAATCCTCTCCCGCCGGACCAGATGACGCCCGCAGAGCGCCGCAACGAGCTGTGCGGCCTGCTGGCGCTAGGGCTGGTTCGGTTGCGGATGCGGGAGACGAGCGAAGTATCTGACGATACTGGAGAAGGTTGCCTACACTATCCGCCCGACCAATGCCGTCATGCAACTCCAACTCACCGGAGAAATGCATGAACAAGCCCGATCCCATCCCCGCGCGCCTGGCCGCGCTCAAGACCACGCCGACGCCCGACTTGAAGCAGCAGTGGCGCGACCTGTTCGACAGCGAGCCGCCGCCGTTCAACCGCCGCTATCTGGAGAGCCGGCTGGCCTATCGCATCCAGGAACTGGCCTATGGCGGCCTTAAGCCGGAGACGATCCGGCGGCTGGAACGGCTCGGCGAGGAACTGGACGGTGGCGACCGATCCAAGCGCAGCATCCGCCTCGAACGTGACCGCCCGATCACTGGCACGCGCCTTCTGCGCGAATGGCAGGGCGTCGAACAGGTCGTCACCGTCACGGCCGATGGCTTCGAGTGGCAGGGGCGGCCGTACAAGTCGCTGTCCGCCATCGCGCGCGCGATCACCGGCACACGTTGGAACGGCTGGGTGTTCTTCGGGCTCAAGAACCACAGGGGGCGGACATGACGAAGCCGCCGGAAAAATCGAAGGTCGTCCGCAAGCTGCGATGCGCGGTCTACACCCGGAAATCTTCCGAGGAAGGGTTGGAGCAGGAGTTCAACAGTCTCCACGCCCAGCGGGAGGCCTGCGAGGCGTACATCGCCAGCCAGCGTTCCGAGGGCTGGGTGCTGGTCCGCGATCAGTATGACGACGGCGGCATCTCCGGCGGCACGCTGGAACGGCCCGGCCTGCAGCGGCTGCTGGAGGATATCGAGGACGGGCTGGTCGACGTGGTGGTGGTCTACAAGATCGACCGGCTCAGCCGCTCGCTCGCCGACTTCGCCAAGCTGGTGGAGGTGTTCGACCGCAACGGTGTCACGTTCGTCTCGGTGACCCAGTCCTTTAACACGACCACGTCGATGGGCAGGCTAACGCTGAACATCCTGCTCTCCTTCGCCCAGTTCGAGCGCGAGGTGACGGCCGAGCGGATTCGCGACAAGGTCGCCGCCAGCCGGAAAAAGGGCATGTGGATGGGCGGGGTGCCGCCCTACGGCTATCGGGTCGAGAACCGGAAGCTGGTCATCGACGACGAGAGCGCCGCGCATGTGCGCTGGATATTCGCTCGATTCCTCGAGATCGGGTCCTGCACGGAACTGGCGCGGGAGGTTGGCGCGCGCGGCATCCGCACCCCGCGCGGGAACAGGATCGACAAGAAGTACCTTTACCGGATGCTCTCGAACCGCGCCTACATCGGCGAGGCGGTTCACAAGGGCGACAGCTATCCCGGCGAGCACGACGCCATCATCGACCGCGAGACGTGGGACCGCGTCCACGCCATCCTGCAGGAGAGCCCGCGCAAGCGCGCGGCCCGCACCCGCGCCGACACGCCCGCGCTGCTGAAGGGACTGCTGTTCGGGCCGGACGGCGCCGCGTTCTCGCCAACGCACACCCGCAAAGGCGGGCGGCTCTACCGCTACTATGTCAGCCAGACGGTGCTGAAGCATGGCGCTGGGTCGTGCCCGGTCGGCCGCGTGCCCGCAGGCGAGATCGAGGCCGCGGTCATCGACCAACTTCGCGCCGTGTTCCGCCAGCCGGAAATCGTTGCAGGGACGTGGAAGGCGGCGCGCGCCCACGCCGACGACATCACCGAGGCCGACGCCCACGCGGCCCTGCAGCAGCTTGACCCGCTGTGGGACGATCTCTTCCCTGCCGAGCAGGCGCGCATCGTGGCGCTGCTGATCGAGCGTGTCGATATCGGAACAGACGGCCTGAAGGTGCGGCTCCGGGTCGACGGCCTCGGGAGCCTCTCCCGCGAAATGAGTGCTGCCAGCATCGGAGAGGCAGCATGACCCGCAGCGCGCCGATCCCCGACTCTGTGACGCTGCACGTCCCGTTTCGTATCGTGAGGCGCGGCGGACGAAAGGAGATGCAGCTGCCGGAGGGTGTCATGCACTTGCGGCGGACCGACAATACGCTGGTCAAGGCGCTGGCGCGCGCCTTCCGGTGGAAGAGTATGCTGGAGTCGGGCGAGTACGCCACCATCGCCGAACTGGCCGAACGCGAAGGGATCGCGTTGTCATACCTGACCCGCGTCCTGCGCCTGACGCTGCTGGCGCCCGACATCGTCGAGACGATCCTCGACGGGCGGCAGGGATCGGAGGTGACGCTGGCGCGGGTGCTGGAGCAGTTTCCGTTGGAGTGGAAGCAACAGTCGGGCCGCTTAAACCACGCCTAACGAAGTCGGCCTCGAGCGCAGAACCTGGCACCTCAAGAGCCCCGACAAGCGGCGAACCGCCCCTGCGGGACACCGCCCAACCTACACGACTGAAACACCGTCAAGATCTCAGTTGCGACACTTATCATGCATCATCTATGCATGTCGTCATCGACGATACGAGCGATCAGAGCGCGCAGCTCCGGTGATCGCGCAACACGTGCGACGATGGCTTCCAAACCGACTTCCTTTGAGGCGTCATCGACGATGGCCCTAAGCAGATCAGCCTTGGATGATTGAAATACTGACCCTTTTTCGATGCGCGAGACCGTGCTTTGCTCAAGCCCCACCTTCGCCGCAACAGCACGCTGCGAAAGTCCAAGTCGCTTGCGCGCCCGCTGCAGGGCAGCGCCAAAGCTAGGCTGATCAAGCTTGTCTTCATGCATCAATTGATGCATACAGGATGCATGGAGATTTGTGAAGCTTCCCGTTCTCGCAGCCCCTGCGCCTCACCTCCGCTTCACGCAAATGGGCAAGCGGAGATCCTTCCTGGCGTTGCAATGGGTCGACCGGATGTGATCCTCTCGCCCGCCTATTGGCGTTGGCGCTGCCAACATGCAGAGGAAGCCGGCGAGGGGTACGTCGCACGAGAATCTACTTTGCACGAGGAGTTGGGATTCTGCCTTCTCGGCGGATATGGAGTGCGGGTTGAAGTGAACGATGCTTTCTTCCGCCATCTCCGGGAGCGCGGCGTATTTGAATGGGGTGCCCGACCTTCAGAGGAGGACCTGTTTGACTTGCTCTCAGAGCGGATTCCGGTTGCCGATGCCCGTGGGGAAACCTTACAGCGTTACCGCTTCCCGCGTCAGAAGGCGGCGCGGCTTGCCCGTTCCCTCGCGATGGCAGATGAATTGACGCCAGAGCGCCCAGTGCATGCCAAAGTTCCACGGGCTTTTCGTAACAGGCTTATGGCCATGCCTGGCGTTGGCCCGAAGACTGCCAGTTGGATTGCCCGTAACTGGCTGGGAGCTGAAGATGTGGCGATCTTGGACATACACATTCTCCGTCTTGGTCGTTACCTGAGGCTCTTTCCTGACCAAGTGCGCTTGCCTGCTGACTATGAGCGCCTTGAGGTGCGCTTTGTCGCCTTCGCAGAAGCTCTCGAAGTTCGGCCGTCGATTCTTGACGCCGTGATTTGGGACGACATGCGTCGGTTCGGATCGCGTATGGTGGCGCGAGCCACTGTCGGATACTCTACCTGAAATTGATTAGGAGGAAATGTTGATGGGAGGAAGCGGTGGTGATCCAAGCTATCCAAAAGGAGGAAGCCGGACTGGCGGTGGTAGCGGCGGATCAGGAGGAGGCGGAGGAAGCCCGGGCGCGAATCCCTGTGCGATATCATTCCAGGACGATCTCTACTCCCCTGTACCCGGTGTCGCGGACAGGCTCACGACAGGCCAAGTGCTGTCGGTCCGCCTGACACCCGCAAATTCGGTCGGCGTCTTTCTGGATAGCGGCTCGCAAGCTGGCACTCTCGCAGGCCACGTGCAGCTTCCCACGCTGATCGGCTGCCTTGAGGACGGTGTCGAATTTGCTGCGGATGTCATCGACGTCACAGAGGGTTCGTCTGGGCGCGTGCGCCTTCGAGTGCGGCGTGCATGAGCAACGCCGAACCCGATATCACGGTAGTTGGTGGCTATTATGCCGAGCGCTGCGTTTCACCCGAGGTGGACGCCCGCTTTGGCTCTGGCGGCCGAGCAGCGCTCGCGCTTGCTGCAGTGGGTAGACGGGTTCGTTGGCGGTACTACTGCCCAGCTGCTGAGCAACTGAACGCCACGCGTACCGTGATGCATGAGAACTTGGCGCATGAACCAGCAGACAGCGATGCGCTTGTGTCATTCCGCTACACTCATCCGCTCGCCCGTCCTGAGTACTTGCCCTTTCCATTGCCAAGAGAAGAGCCCCTAGTTGTCGAGGCAGCAACCGTGCTGCGCTTCGGACTCATGGAAGGCACGGGCGTCGTAAAGGCTGAGACCTGCGTATATGATCCCCAAGGTGATCCGGCGGATTTCCGCGAGAATGGCTCGAGCGCTTCACGGCTTGCTATCGTATTGAACTTGTCCGAACTCCTTGCGCTCGGGCGGGCAACGGATGAAGCCGCTGCCGTCGAGCGCCTTTTCGCAGGCGGCAACCTCTCAGCTCTCATCGTAAAGGCCGGGGCCGACGGATGCCGGGTGTACGAGAACGCACGCCTTTCCGCGGAGGTGCCGCCCTACAAATCCGCTCGCGTGTACAAGATTGGCACGGGCGATGTCTTCAGCGCCGCGTTCGCAGAGAACTGGATGTTGGCGGGGCGATCAGCGCCAGATGCGGCCGACGTGGCCTCGCGCTGCGTTGCTCACTATGCACAGACACGTACGCCGGCCGTTCGAGCAGATGAGGCCACCAGCGTCGGCGCGCCAGTAAAGCCTGGGGCAGGCGGACAGGTCTATATCGCTGGCCCTTTCTTCACGACACATGAACTCTGGCTCGTCGAGGAAGCATATCGCGGGTTGAAAGAACTGGGGGTGAAGGTCTTTTCTCCCTACCATGAGATTGGGCTTGGACAGCCCTCCGAAGTCGTCCCGGCGGACCTTGCAGCGCTAGATCAGTCCGCGGCAGTGCTCGCCCTTCTGGATGGTGGCGACCCGGGGACTCTATTCGAAGTCGGCTATGCAACCCGCATCGGCCTACCTGTTGTGGCGCTCGCCCAATCGACAAAGCGCAGCGACCTGACGATGTTGCTGGGCTCTCCCAATTGCCGTGTCGTCGACGACTTCTCTACCGCGCTGTACCATGTTGCGTGGGCAGGTCGCCGAGCTTTGGCATGAGGGTCCTGCTTTTCTCCGGCGGCGTCGAATCCACTGCTCTTGCCTACTGGCAGCGGCCAGACTTACTGCTCACCATCGATTATGGGCAGCGGCCGGCAGCCGGAGAACTCAGGGCCGCATCGCACCTGGCACAACAGCTTGACTTGCCGCAGGAGGTGGTGACGGCGAACGTAGCTGCCCTGGGTGCCGGGGATATGGTCGGCCGAGGGATGGCGTCTCATTCCAAGGTTAGCGAGGCGTGGCCATTTCGGAACCAATTCCTTGTGACGGTAGCCGCCATGGCATGTGCGGATCGCGGCTTGAAGGAAATCGCCGTGGGAACGGTGATTACGGACCGCGTTCATCCCGACGGCAATCCTGAATTCGTCACGGCGATCGACGCCTTGATACGTTGCGAACTGCCCGACGCCCGGGTAACGGCTCCGGCAATCAACATGACGACTGTCCAGCTCGTGCACGAAAGCGGAGTTCCACACTCGTTGCTTCGCTGGACGTTCTCGTGCCACAGGGAAACCGTTGGATGCGGGCTTTGCCGAGGATGCACCAAGACTTTGGAGACTTTCGCAGCACTGGGCCTTAACACCGCCTAGCACAGAAATACTCCTCCTCCCGTGGTCGCATCCTTCACAGGCCCGGACTGAGTTTCCCGACGATCTGATCTCGCATGCTCATTCCATCCACGGTTTTCTCTACCACGATGAACAGACCCCTCCCGCCACTCTTCCTCTCCCATAGCTGACCGATGGTCCGCTTCTCGTCGGTATCTGCCCCCTCGGCAGTGAGCGCACCCTTGTACTCTACGACGAGCAGCCGGCCGTCATCCAATTGAGCCACGAAATCCGGATAGAACTTGTCCGTAGCCGTCGGCAACCAGAACGAATTGGGGTGGCGTGCGACGTTGCGGATCCAGAACTTCAGGCCTGGCAAGCTGTCGATGGCTTGCGCGCACTGGAATTCTTCACCGTTCTCGGCTCCATCGAAGGCAGGCACATGGTCCGGCCCAAGGAAGTGCTTGCGAGGTTTCCAGCGCCCACGATACCGGCGCTGATCCCAATACATTCCGTCCTTGAACGCGAAGGCCTGGTCGAAGGACACCTCGACCTTGGCCTCCGGCGCGAAGAGATACCGCTGGTAGACGCCGTCGCGTTCCTGCTGACGGATGGCGGCGAGCTTCTCGCGAACCTTGCGGGCGAGGATGAACTTGCACCGCATCAGCGCCGCGATGTGCATGCCGCGTACGGTGATCAGGTGGCCGACAAGGTCGCGCAGCCAACGGAGCAATTCGCTCTGATGGATGTCCGGCTGGCGCACTTGGCGGTCGAGCCAGAGCACCAGCGCCTCCGGTGTCCAGCCTTCAACATCGACGTCGAGTGCCAGTTGCTCCTCTTCGTCTGCGAACTGGTAGGTTATGCGGTTGCCGTCGAGGTCGATTTCGAAGCTGCGTGCCGTCTCGCGGATCGCGAACTCGCCTTCGCCCAGTTTCGACGAGTGGTCGAGCAGCGACCAGTCGTGGAACTCCATGAACACGTCGGTGTCAGCGAACTCGAACTCGCCCTGGATCTCGGACACCAGGCGCGGGACCTCGAACGCCTCGCCCTGTTCTGCAGGCGATAGCTGGTCCTTCACTTCGACGCGATACTTGGTGACGGCCGCCGAGAACCCCGTTCGTTCGGTCTCGGGGAGAGCTTCGACGATCGCCTTTTCGAGGCCGCCGTCAACACGCCCCGTCACGGCAATCTCGACCTTCCCGTCATCGGTTTCGCGAACGCTCACCCCTGCGCGCTTCTTCAGTTCGGCAACCACCTCGGGTGGCGCCGTCACCGTGTGCTTGAAGGTCGGCTTCGGCTTGTCGCGCGGGCCGAACAGGCCGGTATCGGCATCGAGCGACGTCTGCGCCGGTTCGATGTTGTCGAGCGCCTCATCCTCCTCGAAACCCATCGCCACCAGCTTGTCGGCCAGCGACCGCGCCGCCTCGCCGAACGACGGCTCCGACAGGAACGCATAGGCGCGGTTTAGATCCTCGGCCTTCCGGCGCTTGGCATAAGGCATCCGCAGGACGCGCCCCAGCAGCTGCTCGACGTCCACCGCGCTCTGAATCCGCGAGACCGAGCAGAACGCATAGGCGAAGGAACAATCCCAGCCCTCCTTCAGCGCCTCAACGGTGATGACGTACTCGATCGGGCACTTCGGATCGAACAGGTTGATGCCATCCAGTTCGCGCTGATCGCCGGTGGCCACGGCGATCTTGTGTTCGGGGATCTGCTCGACCTCCATCAGGTGCTTCTTCAGCACCTCGACCGTCACCTCCTGGTTCTTGGGCTGCGCCTGGAACAGGACGATGGGTCGGATGTATGCCGTGTCCTTCTCGGCTTCCTCGGCCAGCGACGCCCGTGACGCGATCGCCCCGTTCACGGCGTTCTGCCAGGTGTCGTGCTCGGACAGCATGATCGGCAGCTTGATCATCTCCTCGAGCTTCAGCTCCTGCGCGGTGACACTGTGCAGGATGTTCGAGTTGAGCCGCGGCGTCGCCGTGAACTCGATGATCGCGGACGGATTGACGCGTGCCTGCATCTCGCGCGTCAGGCCGGTGACCGCGTTGTGCGCCTCGTCCACGATCATCAACGGCCGGTGGACATGCATCAGATTGGCAAAGGAGAACTTCACGCCGCCGCCTTCCAGCGCTTCCAGACCCGGCAGGGTATTGGGCAGCGCCGTGAAGTGCGGCTCCATGTTCTCGTTGTGGGAATAGACCTTCCGGCCCTCGGTGTTCGACACGCGCAGGGTCTGGATCGTGCCGACGACGATGCAGCAATGGTCGCGGATGTCGTGCGGGCGGATGTGGGTGAAATCGGCGATGTCGAACACGCGCACCCGGCCGTCGAAGGCCTCGTCCAGCGCTTGCCGATAGGGGTGGCGGGCGTTCTTCAGGGCCTCGGCCGTCTGAAGTCGGATCGTGTTCGACGGCACCAGCCACAGGACCATCGGATAGTCCTTCTCCACCCAGGCGTCGCGCGCGATGCCGATGGAGTGAGCGCCGAGGATAGTCTTGCCGCCCCCGGTGGGCAGGCGCAGGCAGACATAGGGAACGGCCGGCAGCTCGGCGAGCGGCGTGTAGGTGCCGCCGTACCGGCCGAGACGCTTGGCTTGGTCCGGCTCCCTGGTGATCGCCTCGTACGCGCCCTTCGGGCCCGCCACGCGCGCCTCCTCGAAAAACCGGCGGAGAACGGAGAGAGTATCGGTCTGGTATTGCTTCAGTTTCATCAGATGCCCCCTCAGGCTCGCGCTTTGACGTCGTAGGGCGTCTGCTTGAAGGTGATGCGCTCGCGGTCGAGCGTCACGGGCGTCAGCCGGGATTGTTCGCCATAGACGGTCAGCGGGCCGTCGAAGTCCGGCGCCAGCTTGGCGATATCCTCACGGATCAGGGCGAGCGTCGCGCGGGTCAGCACGTTGCCGCCGCCCGGCCTCTTGTCGCCGAGGATGCCGTTGTAGAGCAGCGCATGGGCGCGGCCGTCGTGGATGCCGAGCAGCGGGCTGTCGCCGCTGCCATCCCACGGCCGGTCGGTCTCCGAAAACCAAACATGCGCCGCCAGCACCGGGAAGCGGATGTCCTGCCGGATGTGGCCCTCCTCGTCGAAGACGGGCGGGCCCAACCGGTAGAAGCGGAACCCGCTGCCACCCTGCCACCCCACTGTCTTGGAGACGCCGCCTTGCTCGCCCTCGATGACCTTTCGAAGTCGGGGTACACAGTATGTTGCTGCGTGTTCACCCATCTCGATTCCGATCGAACGCCGCCCAGTCTTTATGGCGACTGCCATCGTGGTCCCCGATCCGAGAAAGGAATCAAGCACAAGGTCTCCCGGGTTGGTCGCGATGTGCAGAATGCGTTCGATGAGTTTCTCTGGTTTCGGTGTGTCAAACGCATCTTCGTCGTTGAACAGTTCGAGAATTTCTTTCTTTGCCTGCTGGTTGTCCCCGAAATCTGCTGCGGTCCACCAAGTCATGGGCGCCAATCCGCTTTCCTCGAACTGGTATTTCTTGATCCTTGGGCGGCCACGGCCGTTCTTCGGGAAGTAGACGCGCCCTTCAATGTCGCGGAGGCGTAGAAACTCGGGTTCCGTGGCTCCCCAGCAGCGCCCTTTTGGAGGGTCAAGCACATCTCCAGTTGGTGTAGTAATCTTGTACATCTGGTTGGCGCGGAAGCCCTGAGCGCTGAACGGAATTGACCGCCACGGCCCCTTCGGATCCTCGTCGGGATTGGCGTATCCTTTGTCGGTATCGGGCAGGAGGTTCCGGTACTTTTTCCAATCTTGCGCACCGGCGGGAGCGTAAACGAGAATATGGTCATGAGCAGAGCCGATAGCCTTGCGGTTCTCTCGTGAAGTCCTCTTCTGCCACACTACATTTGCGACAAACCGCGAGCGCCCAAAGACTTCATCAAGGATAACTTTGAGATAATGCCCTTGGCGATCATCGATGTTGACCCACAAAGACCCATCTTCCGCCAGCAGATCGCGTAACAGCTCAAGGCGCGGCCAAATTGTGCCGAGCCAGATGCTGTTTTCCAGATTGTCGTCGTAATGTTCGAATGCGGCGCCGGTGTTATAGGGCGGGTCGATATAGATGCATTTCACCCGGCCGGCATAGAACGGCAGCAGCGCCTTCAACGCTTCCAGGTTGTCGCCTTGGATCAGCATGTTGCCCGCGCCACCGTCGCCCGCCGATAAATCCGGGACTTCCTCTAGCAGGCGATAGGGCACGTGCTGCGCCGTGCGGATGTCCTCGTCCCGTGTCAGCCAGTTCAGTATCGGCATGCGCTACCGCTCGTCCTCTCGTTTCTTGCCGGAAGGTTCCACGGTCTGGCCGGTCAGCCGCTGGTACTCTTCGACCGCAAGAACGACGACCACCGGACGACCATGCTTCTCGACGACCACCGGCTCGGCCCGCGCCTCATCGATCAACTGGCCGAAGTGATGCTTGGCCTCACGGGCAGACACGGCCTTCATGGGCCCCTCCCTGATTTGTGGTCAGAATGGTCACAACACAGCGATGAGGTCAACGACCCGCGGAAATGCGATCGCTAAATCAGGGAGTTCGACGCCAGAGGCATTTCGCTCGAATGGAACTCGGATCGGAGTCCGCGCGGACACAGGCAAAAACGGCTTATAGAACAGATGCTTGAAAGCTTTTCACCAAAACTGCGCAGTCAACAGGTCCGGAGAATATCGGCCCTGAGAGACCGCTTCCGGGCCTCCTGGCGCGGGGGCCAGTGCTCAGCCCCTCCCGCATAACCCTCGAAAACAACGGAAAAATCCGGCCGCAGCCGGATCGGGAGAACGCTTTCGCGGGGGCAAGTGGCGGAGAGACAGGGATTCGAACCCTGGAGACGGTTTCCCGCCTACACGCGTTCCAGGCGTGCGCCTTCGACCACTCGGCCACCTCTCCGTGACAGGCTGTCTACCCTCGGCCGGGGGCGCGATGCAAGAGGAGTTTGGTCACTCTCGCCCCCCTGCCCCGCGACCCTCCGGCACGAGCCCGAAGCCGAGTGTGCCATGGCCGAGGCTAACCGCCCGGATGCACCGTCACCCGCCGGTTCTGACGGCCCTTCTTCTCGATCTTGCCAAGACGGACCGCGCCGATCTCGCCGGTGCGGGCGACATGGGTGCCGCCGCAGGGTTGCAGGTCGACCGGGGCCTCGCCGGAGCCGATGCGGACAAGGCGGACACGCCCCGTGCCGCGCGGCGGGGCCGCCGACATCGTCTTCACGAGCCCCGGACCGGCATCGAGTTCGGCCTCGGTGATCCACTGCTCGGCGACCGGAAGATCGCGGGCGATCAGGTCGTTCAGGGCCGCCTCGAGCGCCTCCTTGTCCCCGGGCGCCTCGGGCATGTCGAAGTCGAGCCGCCCCTTGTCGGCGCCGATGGCGCCGCCGGAGACCGGCAGCGGAATGACCACCGACAGCAGATGCAGCGCGGTATGGACGCGCATATGTCCATAGCGGCGATCCCAGTCGAGATGCTGGGTGAGTTCGGCTCCAACCGGCGGCAGGGCGGCACCCTCGGGCGCCAGCAACAGCTCGGCCCCCGCCTCGCTCTTGACGGTGTCGGCCACGATCATCTGGCCGCCCTGCCAGACCAGCCGCCCGGTGTCGCCGGGCTGGCCGCCGCCGCGCGGATAGAAAAGCGGCGCCGACAGCACCACGCCACCCTCGGCATGGGCGGTGACCGTGGCCGGCGCCTCCCTGAGATAGGGGTCCTTGCGGTAAAGCGGGCCGGTCAACGTGGGCCATCTCCTCCATCGGCATCGGCGTCGCCGCCGAGATCGGCGAGCGGCTCGGGCTGGGGTTCGGCGCTCTGGCGCGGCAGGAACGGACCCGGCGGCTGCGGCGCAGGCCGCTCGCGCAGGGTTTCGGGGTTTCTGAGCCAGATGTCGCGCTGGGCGAAGGGGATCTCGATCCCTTCCTCCGCAAACCGGCGGGCAATCTCATGGTTCAGTTCGGTTCGCACCGAAAGCCCGTAGTTGATGTCGCGCAGAATGACCCGAAGCTCGAATTCCAGCGCATCGGCGCCGAAGCCCTGGAACACCACCAGCGGCGCCGGGTTCACCATCACCAGCGGATGGCTTTCGCCGATTTCCATGAGGATCTTCTCGACCTTGCGGGTGTCGCTGCCATAGGCGACACCGACCTTGAGGATGACCCGCCCGGTCAGGTTCTGCCGGGTCCAGTTCGTCACCTGCCCGGCGATCAGATCGGCATTGGGCACGATCACGTCGGTGCGGTCGAAGGTCTGGATCCGGGTCGAGCGGACCGAGATATCCTTGACGATCCCCATCACGCCCCCGACCTCGATCCAGTCGCCCTGGCTGACGGGCCGCTCGATCAGCAGGATGATGCCCGAGACGAAGTTCTGCACGATGGTCTGAAGCCCGAAGCCGATACCGACAGACAGCGCACCGGCGACGATGGCCAGCGAGCTGAGGTCGATGCCCGCGGTCGTCACCGACACCACACCGGCCAGGAAGATCCCGACATAGCCCACGCCCGAGATCAGCGCGGTCTGCCCGCCCGGGTCGATCTTTGTCTTCGGCAGTACGGTCGAGCGCAGCATGCCCTGCACCAGCCGGGTCAGCGCATAGCCCAGCGTGAAGACCACGACGAAGGTCAGGAAGCTCGTCGGCGAGATCCGGGTCCCGCCGATGCTGTAGCCCGCGGTGAAGCGCGTCCAGAGCTCGGTCAGGTCGGCGATGCGCGCGCCCCAGATCAGCGCCAGCACCGGCAGGGACAGCAGCACGAGCATCATCCCGATCAGCACCGGGATCAGGTCGCCGCCATTCTCGGGGTCCTCGACATCGCGGCCCATCAGGATGGCGTAGATATCGGTCACAAAGCGCTGCAACAGCAGCAGGAACCCCATCAAAGCCAGCGTCAGGATCGAGGGATAGACGAAGAAATCGCCCGCCTCGGCATAGCCCACCGCCGCCAGCAGCGGCCCGATCAGCCCGGCCCCGATGGCGGCGCGGCCTAAGAAGGCGGCGACGCGGTTGCGATAGGGCCGCTCTTCGGGGCTTTCGGCGCTGTCGGCCCGGGAATGCGCCAGCAGAAGCTGGCCCATCCGCGACAGCATCAGCCCGGCCAGAAGCAGGATCGGGAAGCTCAGGACCGCCACCGCCTCGGCGGAGTAGGTCTCGACCTTGCTGACTTCCTGGGCCAGCATCGCCAGCGCCAGGATCAGCCCGATGATCCAGGAATTGAACCTTCCCTCGGCGCGCCGCTCGGGCGGCAGGGTCAGGATGGCGCGGCTGACGCCCAGCTGGGCGAAGACGCGGCCCCCCAGCCAGCCCGCGGTGAAGATCGTGAAGCCGAGGATCGGCAGGATCTGCGCCAGCCGCTCGGTGCGAAGCCCGAGCATCGCCGAGGATTTCAGCGCCCCCGCCAGCA
This sequence comes from Rhodovulum visakhapatnamense, assembly GCF_004365965.1. Classification (GTDB taxonomy): domain Bacteria; phylum Pseudomonadota; class Alphaproteobacteria; order Rhodobacterales; family Rhodobacteraceae; genus Rhodovulum; species Rhodovulum visakhapatnamense. The sequence goes on along the minus strand of NZ_SOEB01000017.1, from coordinate 17,460 downwards.
GCACGACCCCCAGCGTCGGCACCACGATCTGGCCGAGCGATGCGATGCCGGAAAAGAGTGTCCGTCCCCGGCCCCGGCCGCGCTGGGCCAGAAACACCGACAGCATCTCCATCCAGCGGCGGCCCCTGACCGTCAGGAGGGCTGCCAGGGCCAGAAACAGCAGCGTCACCGGCAGCGCGCTTCGCATGGTCGCGCGCGCATTGGGGTTTTCCCAGTTCGACGACAGCTCGTTGCCGACCTCGACAAGGGTGCCGCGGATCGCGGTCAGACCGGCGGCCCAGTTGACCGGGTTCACCGGCGAGGGTCCCAGCTGCAGCAGCTGATCGGCCTGACGTTCGCGGATGATCTGGTCGATCTCGCGGATCAGGCCGTCGGCCCGGCTATAGGCCTCGACCGCCTTCAGGCTTGGCGCCTGCGCCTCGTTCAGCTGCTTAGTCAGTTCCGCCCGGCGCTTGGCGATTTCCTGCGGCTCGGTCTCGCCCTCGGCGGGCGGATCGCCCAGCGCCGAGATCTGGTCGCGCAGGGTCTTGATCCGGGCCGAGTTGATGTTCTGCGCGTCGAGAAACCGCGTGCGCCAGTCCACCAGTTCGCCACGCAGCGTATCGAAGGCGGCCGTCGAGGCCTTGCCCTCGGCAAGAACCTTCTCGACCCGCGAGGCGACCTTGTTCCACTGGGCGTAATCGGGGCCCTCTTGCTGGGCCTGGGCCTGAGCCAGCGCGGGGGTGGAGAGTGCGGTCGGCAAAACGGCTGTGGCCAGGACGGCCAGCAGCGCAAAAAGGAAACGAAACTTCATCCGGCGAACACCTCCGGCATCGACCGTTTGGGGCCGTCCATCCAGGACGGCACGGGCAGGCCCTTCCCGCGCAGAAAGGCGGGATCGAAAAGCCGCGACTGATAGCGGGTACCGGAATCGCACAGCATGGTGACGATCCTGTGGCCCGGACCCATCTCGCGGGCCATCCGCATGGCGCCCGCGACATTGACCCCCGACGAACCGCCAAGGCAAAGCCCCTCCTGCGCCAGCAGGTCGAAGACCACGCCCAGCGCCTCGTCGTCGCCGATGCGGCAGCAGAAATCGGGGGTGAAACCTTCAAGATTGGCGGTGATCCGGCCCTGTCCGATCCCCTCGGTGATCGAGGAGCCCTCGGATGTCATCTCGCCGGTGGTGTAATAGCTGTAGAGGGCGGCCCCATGGGGATCGGCCAGCCCGATCCTCACGCCCCTGGGCTGCAGCGCCATCGCGGTCCCCGCCAGCGTTCCGCCCGAACCGACCGCGCAGATGAACCCGTCGATGCGGCCGCCGGTCTGCTCCCAGATCTCGGGGCCGGTGCCCTCGGCATGGGCCTGGCGGTTGGCGGTATTGTCGAACTGGTTGGCCCAGATCGCGCCATTGGCTTCGGTCTGCGCCAGCGCCTCGGCCAGACGGCCCGAATAGCGCACGTAGTTGTCGGGGTCGCGATAGGGTTTCGCGGGCACCTCGACCAGCTCGGCCCCGGCCAGGCGCAGCATGTCCTTCTTCTCGCGGCTTTGCGTCTCGGGGATCACGATCACCGTGCGAAACCCCATCGAGGCGCCGACCAGCGCCAGCCCGATGCCGGTATTGCCCGCCGTGCCCTCGACGATGGTGCCGCCCGGCGCCAGCGCGCCGCGCGCCACCGCATCGCGGATGATCCACAAGGCGGCGCGGTCCTTGACCGACTGACCCGGATTGAGGAATTCGGCCTTGCCGAGGATCTCGCAGCCGGTCGCCTCCGATGGCCCTTTCAGGCGCACCAGAGGCGTATTGCCGACCAGATCGGCCAGATCGCTCCGTATCGCCGCCATGTGCGTCTCCCTCTGCCTGCCGGTTTCGTCATTGCTACCGGCGCCCCGGAGGGAACTCAAGCCGGGGGCCGGAAGGCCTCACGGTGACGTGCAAGCCAGAGAAGCGACAGGATGAGCGGGGCATTGCCGATCTCGCCGGTATCGACCAGATCCATCGCCCGCGCGAAAGGCACCACATGGGCACGGATGTCCTCGCCCTCGGCCGGGACCCCGCCCAGACCGCCCGCCTCGGCCCCAAGATCGGCCTCGCCCACGAAGGAGTAGATGTATTCGGCCTTCGCGCCCGGCGAGGTGTAATAGCCAAAACAGCGATGCAGCGCCCCGATCGTCAGCCCCGCCTCTTCGAGCGCCTCGCGGCGCACCGTCTCTTCGGGGGTTTCGCCCGGGTCGATCAACCCGGCGATGGCCTCGACCGACCAGACCTGGCTGTCGCCCCGTGCATAGGGCCCCGCGCGCACCTGTTCGATCAGCAAGACCGCATCGCGGGCCGGATCATAAGGCAGCACGGTCGCGGCGTCCCCGGTCAGGAAGGCCGCGCGCACCATCTCGTCGCTCATGCGCCCGTCGAAGCGGGTATGGCGGAAGGTATATTCCTCGACCGCGAAGAAATTCGCATAGGGCTGGACCCGGGCGGTCTCGACGATATCGCCCGGGCCGGTCGGCTTGCGCAGGGTGGCAGGCCCCGGCTGGCGGGCGCGCAGCGTCGAGGCGGCGCGGGCCAGGATCATCCGGTAGCGCCGGGCATTCACCTCGGGCGGGCGGTCGGGATAGCCCAGCATCACCTCCGACGCGGCCTCGGTCACCAGATCGCCCCAGCGCCTGCGCCAGCCGTCAAGATCCCAGGGCGCGCCCGGCACGAGCCCCGCGCGGTCATGGGCATAGACCCCGGCCTTGACGGCCCCCCCGGCGGTCTCGACCGAAACCTCCTGGCGGTCGAAGCCATAGCCGCCCTCGTAATAATCGAGCCGCGCGCGGTCTTCCGCCGTCAGCCCGTCGACCAGCAGCCCCTCGGCCTGCTTGCCGGGTTCGGGCAGGATCAGCGGAAAACTTTCGCCCTCGGCCAGCCGCACGGCATGATCCGCCAGCCGCGCGGGCCGCGTCGTCAGCGTGCCGGCCGGGCGGTCCAGCACCCGCGCCAAAAGCGGCAGATGGCACAGCGTGCCATAAAAGAACATGCGTTCCATGTTCGTGTCCTTCAGGTCCAGAAATGTGACACGGCTTCGACCGCCAGCCCGACCAGAACGCCGCCGACCAGCAGCACGCCCATCGCCGCGGGCGAGGTGAAAAGCTGCAGCCCGTAGTCCGCCGCCAGCCCGATCCAGCCCAGCACCGCCGCAACCGGATCGCCAAAGCGCATCTCGACGGCGCGGGCATAGGCCCGGGCCCCGGCATGGATCAAGAGCGCGTAGAAGACCAGCACCACGGTCGTGCGCAGCCCTGCCGTGACCGCCAGCCCATAGCCCTGGCCCGCGAGCCGGCCCATGACGAACCAGCCCGCCAGCGCCCCCACCGCCGCGTTGACGGTGAAGAAATGGCCCAGATCCATGCCCTCGGGAAAGCTCGGCACCAGCGCGACGGAGGCGGCCCAGGCCAGCCCTCCGTAGAGAAGGAATGCGACAAGCTTGGCGGCGGTGGGCATGGATCAGGCGGGCATTCGTCAGGTGGGCCGTGCAACGGTCAGTTGAGTCACGTCGCAGTTTCCGCTTTGGAACGTGGCCGCGCAAGAGGCGAGGTAGAGGTTCCACATGCGCCGGAACCGCGCGTCGAACCCAAGCCGCGCGACATCGTCCCAGCGCTCGTTGAAGGTTTCGTGCCAGCGCCGGAGCGTCAGCGCATAGCTGTCGCCGAATTCCATCGAGCGCCGGATTTCCAGCCCGGCCGCGCTGGCCTGGGCGCGCAGCACGCCGGGGCTGGGCAGCATGCCGCCCGGGAAGATGTATTTCTGAATGAAATCGACGCCCTTGCGGTAGATCTCGTAGCGGCGCTCCTGCACGGTGATGACCTGCAGCGTGGCCTGCCCGCCGGGCTTGAGGCAGTCGGTCACCTGCCGGAAATAGGTCGGCCAGTACTTCTCGCCCACCGCCTCGAACATCTCGATCGAGGCGATCCCGTCATAGCGCCCGGTCTCGTCGCGGTAATCCTGCAGCTTGATCTCGACGCGGTCGGAAAGCCCGGCCTTCGCGATCCGCGCCACCGCATAGTCGTGCTGTTCGCGGCTGATGGTCAGCCCGGTGACCTTCAGCCCCCGCTGTCCGGCGGCATATTCGGCAAAACCGCCCCAGCCGCAGCCGATCTCCAGCACATGATCGCCCGGCGCCACGCCCATCTGGTCGACCATGGCGGCATATTTCAGCTCCTGCGCGGCCTCGAGGCTTTCCTGCCCGGTGCGGAACAGCGCCGAGGAATAGGTCATCGTCTCGTCGAGCCAGAGCCCGTAGAAGTCGTTGCCCAGGTCGTAATGGTGCGAAATGTTCTTGCGCGCCTGGGTCTTCGAGTTCCTTTGCAGCCAGAAGCGCAGCCGCTCGTAGGCGCGGATCAGCCCCAGGCCGGGGAACCCGTCGAAGAGTTCGTCGTTATCCGCATGAACGAGATCCATGAAGGCCATCAGATCGGGCGTGGACCAGCCGCCCTCTACATAGGCTTCGCAAAAGCCCAGATCGCCCTCGCGGATCAGCCGGGCGAAGACATCCGGGTCGTGAATGTCCAGCTCGGCCACCGGGCCTGGCGCCCGGCCCTCGGCGCGAAAACGCCGCCCGTCGGACAGCACGAAATCGAGCCGTCCGTGGCCCATTCGGCCTGCGATGTCGAAAACCTGTGCAAAATAGCGCGGCAGGTCGGCCTGCCCCCTGGTACTCGTCAGGACGGTCATCCTGGCTCCCTCGTTCCCTTATGGTTTTTCTGGTTCTGTCCTGCGATTGTGCAGATCGCGCGCGCCACCGCAACGGCCTACCCCCCTCGCGCCTCATAGGCCGCCAGAGCACGGCGGCGCCCGGCCTCGGGCGTGACGGCCGGGGCGGGATAGGCATCGCCCGGCGAAAGCCCCCAGGCGCGCGGCACCGCGTCGAAATAGGCCAGCGCGCGGCGGTCGGGGCTCTGGCGCCCCTCGGCGATCCAGGCGTCGCGATAGGCGCCGTCGGGGTCGAATTTCTCGGCCTGCGTGACGGGATTGAAGATCCGGAAATAGGGCGCGGCATCGGGCCCCGAGCCCGCCACCCATTGCCAGCCCATGGCATTCGAGGCCGGGTCCCAGTCGATCAGATGTTCGGCGAACCAGTCCATCCCAACCCGCCAGTGGGTCATCAGGTTCTTGGTCAGCCAGGAGGCCGCGATCATCCGCGCGCGGTTGTGCATGGTGCCGGTCACATACATCTCGCGCATGGCAGCATCGACGAAGGGAATGCCGGTCCGGCCGCGCTTCCAGGCCGTGGCCTCGGGGCTGTCGCCTTCTGTCGACCAGGGGAAACCGTCCCAGCCCTCGCGCCAGTTCCGCTCGGCGATATGCGGGCTGTGCCACATCAGATGCCAGCCGAATTCGCGCCAGACCAGCTCCTTGAGGAAGGTCTCGGCCCCGGCCTTGCCCGCGTCCATCGCATTGAGCCCGGCATGCCAGCAGGCGCGCGCCGAAATCTCGCCGCAGGTCAGATGCGCCGACAGGCCCGAGGTGGCATCGGCTGCGGGCATATCGCGCCGGTCGGCATAATCGGCGATCTTGCGCGTGGCGAACTCGTTCAGCTTGTCCTGCGCCGCCGCCTCGCCGACCGGGGCGAACCGCGCCAGCACCGCCGCGCCCCGGCGGAGCGCCGCGCCCATCCGCCAGGTCCCGATCTCGTCGGAGGCGGGCCAGGTGTCGGGCCGGGGGATCAGCCCCGGTGCGGGGGCAGGCTCCGGAACGGCGCGGTCGCGCACCGCCTTCCAGTAGGGGGTGTAGACCTTGTAAAAGCCGCCCTGCCCGGTCTCGACCGTCCAGGGTTCGAACAGCAGATGCCCGGCGCAGGACCGCGCCTCGACACCGTCTTCGGCCAGAGCGGCCTTGACCGACTTGTCGCGGGCGACCGAAGCCGGGTCATAGGCGCGGCTCCAGACCACGGCGGCGGCACCGGTCCCGGCAATCACCGCGCGCAGCACGTCAAGCGCGGGACCGCGCCGCAGGATCAGCCGCGAGCCGCGCGCCGACAGGGCCTGCCCGAGACACGCGACGCCCTCGCCCAGCCGCCATTTCGCCGCCGCGCCCAGCGCCTCGACCGTTTCGTCATGGATGAAAAGCGGCACGACCGGGCGGCCGGACGCGATGGCACCGGCAAGCGCTGCGTTGTCGCCGAGACGGAGGTCGCGGCGGACCCACCAGATCACGGGCACTTGGTCTGACATTCGGTTTCGTCACATCCCCGATCGACCCCCGCCGCGCGGCGGCACAGGCCGATAGCCACGATAAAGCGGCCCCTGCCCTCGCACGGGCCCTAGAGTTCGGAATCTAGCGCTTCGATGAGGCGGTCAACCTCTTCGGGCAGGGTGTAGTGCAGCAGGCTCAGCCGCAGCACGCCAAGCGCCGGGTCGATCCCCATCGCCTCCAGCACCCGGCGCGCATAGAAATCGCCGCCGCCCGCCAGCACCCCCCTGGCGGCCAGCCGCCCGGCCGCCTCGTGCCCCGGCCGGTCGAGCGCGATCGACACCGTCGGCAGCCGCGCCGGACCGGCGCGCGCAGGCCCCAGCACGCGCAGATCGGGGCGGGTCGACAGATACTCCAGCAAGGGTTCCAGAATTGCGGTTTCCTGAATCCGGATCATGCCCGCGACAATCCCCGCCCGGGCATGGGCGTCGCGCCCGCCCCGGACATGGTGGTCGTAAAGCGCGTCGATATAATCCGATATCCCGGCCACCGCCGCCACCTGGGCATGATCGGGACCGGCCGGATCGAACCGGCGCAACACGTCCTCGGCATTGAACCAATGGCCTTGGTTGGGCAGTTGATAGGCCAGCTCGCGGCGGATCAGCATCACGCCCTGATGCGGCCCATAGGTCTTGTAGGTCGAGAAAAGATAGATGTCGGCCCCCAGCGCCGGGATGTCGGGCAGCCCGTGCGGGGCGAAGCTGACCCCGTCGACGCAGGTGAAGGCGCCCGCCCGCCGCACCATCGCGGTGATCCGGGCCACGTCGTTGACCTCGCCGAGGATGTTCGAGGCATGCGGAAAACAGACCAGCCGCACCGTCTCGTCCAGCAGAGGCTCAAGCGCCGCGGGGTCGAGATGCCCGGTCCCGGGATCGACCTTCCATTCCCGCAACTCGATGCCGCGCGCCGCAAGCCGCCGCCAGACGCCCGAATTGGCCTCGTGATCCTGATCGGTGACGACGATGGCCTGGCCCGGCTCGATCCAGGCGCCGAAGGCCTGGGCCAGAACATAGGTATTGGCGCTGGTCGAGGGGCCGAAATGCAACTCGTCCCGGCCGACGCCCAGATGTGCGGCCAGACGGGTGCGGGCCTCGTCCATCTCTTCGCCCGCCAGGCGCGACGTGGGGTAGGCGCCGTAGGGCTGAACCTTGCGCTCCTGGTAAAAGCGGTGCAGCCGCCAGATCACGTAGCGGCATGCATAGGATCCGCCGGCATTCTCGCAGAACACCTTGTCGCGCAACTCCTTGTACCGGAAGGCCGGAAACTGGTTGCGGACAAATTCGGTATCGAGCGCAACCATTCCCCACCCGGACGCTGCGTGGCCATTCCAACCTGTCTAATCGGCCAAGTGCGGCCACGCAACGCCTTGAAATCCGGAGATTACGCTCTAGCCCCGCCCGAATCGCCCTAATGCGCCTCGGCCTGAAGACCGCGGAAGATGGCAAAGCACATCATCAGCAGCACCAGCGTGAACGGAAGCCCGGTCGAGATCACCATCGCCTGCAGCGCCGACAGTCCGCCGCCGACCAGCAGCACGATGGCGACCGCCCCCTCGAAGGCGCACCAGAACACCCGCTGGGGCAGCGGCGCATCGATCTTGCCGCCGGCAGTGATCGTGTCGATCACCAGGCTGCCCGAATCCGACGAGGTGACGAAGAAGACGATCACCAGCACGATGCCGATCACCGAGGTGACCGACGCCCAGGGCAGCGCCTCGAGCATCGCGAAGAGCGACATCGGCGGGTTGTAGCTGTCGATCACCTGCGCCTTGACCGCGCTGTTCACCGGGTCGGACAGCACCTGGTCGATGGCCGCGCCGCCGAAGACCGCCATCCACAGCACACAGACCAGGCTGGGGATCAGCAGAACGCAGACCACGAATTCGCGCACCGTCCGGCCGCGGCTGACGCGGGCGATGAACATGCCGACGAAGGGCGACCAGGAAATCCACCAGGCCCAGTAGAAGGCGGTCCAGCCCTGCATGTAATCGGTATCCTCGCGCCCGAACGGGTTCGAGAGCGCGGGCAGATCCTTGACATAGGCCAGCATGCCCTCGCCGAAATCGGCAAGGATGGTGCCGGTCGGCCCGGCCACCAGCACGAAGACCAGCAGCAGAGCGGCCACGACCATGTTGATTTCCGACAGCACCTTCACCCCGCCATCGAGCCCGCGCAGCACCGAGATCAGGGCGATCGCGGTGATGCCGGTGATCAGCAGGATCTGCACCGACAGATCCTCGGGCACCCCGAAGACATGGTGCAGCCCGGCATTGGCCTGCTGCGCCCCGAAGCCCAGCGAGGTCGCCAGCCCGAAGAGCGTTGCGAAGACCGCGATGATATCGATGACATGGCCGGTCCAGCCCCAGATCCGTTCGCCGAAGATCGGGTAGAAGGCCGACCGGATCGTCAGCGGAAGCCCCTTGTTATAGGTGAACAGCGCCAGCGCCAGCGCCACCACCGCGTAGATCGCCCAAGGGTGCAGCCCCCAGTGATAGATCGTCGCCGCCAGCCCCATCTCGCGCGCGGCATCGACATTGCCGGGGATCAGGCTGCCATCGGCGGCAAAGGGCGAGGGCGTGCCCAGCGGCTGGGAAATCGCCATGTGATAGACCGGTTCGAGCACGCCGAAGAACATCAGCCCGATGCCCATCCCGGCGGCGAACAGCATCGCAAACCAGCCCGCATAGCTGTAATCGGGCGTCGCCTCGGCACCGCCCAGCCGGACCCGGCCGACCGGCAGCACGATCAGCGCCAGACAGAACAGCACGAAGATGTTGCCCGCGCTGAGAAACACCCAGTCGAAGGTCGAGGTCAGAAACGGCCTCAGCCAGCCGAAGACCGCCTCGGCCTGGCCCGGCAGCGCCAGCGCATAGAAAACGAAGGCCATGATCGAAAGGCCCGAGACCAGAAAAACCGGGTTGTGAATGTCAAAGCCGAACGGACCCAGGCTGCCTTCGATATTGTCCTGACCGATTTCGTAATCGGTCTCGATCAGGTCCACCTCGCCCTCGGGCGCCGGAATTCCCTGATCGGTCAGGTCCTGGGACGTCTGATCGGTCATGTTTTCCCCTTCATGTCTGTGGCGGTCGCCGCCGGTCGCGACCCGTGTCTTCTTCGGTTTCTCGTTCAGGGCCGCCGGACCGGTGCCCCCGGCCCTATTGGGCGCTAGGGGCGCACCAGCAGGACCGAGGCCTTGGCATGGCTTGCCAGCCTGCCCCCGTGCGACGGGAAGACATGCTCGGCCCATCCGGGCACATGGCTTGCCATGACCACCAGATCGGCGCCCGACTCTTCAAGCGCGCGCACCAGCGCCTCGTCGAGTTCGGCCGCCGGGTCCGGGCTGACCATCAGCCGCGAGGCCACCCGGTGGCCATGCCGGTCGGCCTCGGCCGCGGCAAAGGCATCGAGCTTCCAGCGATACTCCTCGGGCGACTGCGCGACCGCGCCCGGCTGCGGCGCGGCCACGGCGACATAGGTCACGCCGATGCCATAATGGCGCGCCAGATCTCCGGCCACCTCGCAGGCGCGCGTCAGCCGGTCGGCATGGGCAAGATCGACCGGCACCAGGATCTGCTTGAACATCATGCCCTCCTTGCGCTTCGTCACATCCGGCGGCCCCGTGGGCGCCCGGATGCAGAACCTCCACCCGACGGGCAAAGGCGCCAGTCAGTCGTCCCGGACTCGGTCATGCCGACACCTGTCGCGCCGCCACCGCCCCCGGACAGGCGGCGTTCCGTTGCGCCAAACCTTAGGACGTTTTCTTCGAAAGACCAAGTGCGGGGAAGAGCCCGGCCAACGACACGCCCGGAAAGGGCGAAGCCAGAATCCAATTAATATCTTTATTTTCAATATATTAGACGACTCTCCTTCCGCAAGGCCGACCGGACGCCAGAGCTTCACTCTGCAAAGCAAAGGGCGCGGAGTTTGCCTCCGCGCCCCAACTCAGCAAGCCTTTGCTTCGACACGCCCACCGCCGATCCGGCCCGGGCCGGTTTAAGGCCCGGTCGGCTCAGGCGTTGACGTCAACCACGACGCGACCCTGGACCTTGCCGTTCAGGATGTCGGCCCCGAGCCCGGGCAGATCCTCCAGCGTCGCGTGACGGATCATGCCCTTCAGCCGATCCATCGGCAGGTCCGTCGCGATCCGCTGCCAGGCGCGCAGACGGTCCTCGTAGGGCCGCATCACGCTGTCGATGCCCAGAAGGTTCACGCCGCGCAGGATGAAGGGCGTGATCAGAGCGCCCTCGATGGCGGCGCCGCCCGCAAGGCCCACGGCCGCGACCGAGGCGCCGTATTTCATCTGCTTCAACACCCGGCCCAGCATCGCGCCCGCCACCGGATCGACGCAGCCCGCCCAGATCTCGCTTTCCAAGGGCTTGCGCGTCACCTCGGACAGGTCCTCGCGCGGCACGATCCGGCTGGCGCCGAGATCGCGCAGATAGCTTTCGGACCCGGGGCGGCCGGTCACCGCAGCCACCTCATGGCCCAGATGCGCCAGCACCGCCGTCGCCACCGAGCCCACGCCCCCCGAGGCGCCGGTGACCAGAACCGGGCCGTCGCCGGGCCTCAGCCCCTGGTCCTCCAAAGCGAGCACCGCCAGCATCGCGGCCATGCCCGCCGTGCCGACCGCCATCGCCATCTGGGTCGACAGCCCGTCGGGCAGCGGCACCAGCCAGTCGGCCTTCACCCGCGCCCGCTGGGCATAGCCGCCCCAATGCACCTCGCCCACGCGCCAGCCGGTCAGCACCACCCGGTCGCCGGGCTTGTAGCGCGGATCGGCGCTTTGCTGGACCACGCCCGCGAAGTCGATGCCCGGCACATGCGGCCAGCTGCGCACCAGCCCGCCGCCCGATCCCAGGCAAAGCCCGTCCTTGTAGTTCAGCGTCGAATATTCGACCGCGACCGTGACATCGCCCTCGGGCAGCCGGTCCTCCGACAGATCCTGCACCGCGGCACGGGTCTTGCCCTCCGCATCCTTCTCGACGACCAGCGCTCTGAACATGCCTGTTTTTCCCTCTTTCCGTGTCGGGTGTCCCTACCCGATCAGGTCCGGCATCAGAAACAGATCGGTCGGCGCGGTCAACACCCCGGCGGCGGTCAGCATCGCGTGGATCTGGCCGCGGTGATGGGTCTGGTGGTTGAACATGTGAACGACGCAGACCGCGCGCGGCACCACCATCTCGCGCCCCGCGGCCCCCGAATACCAGGCCAGATCGCCCGCAAGACCGGCCTCGGTCAGGCCCTGCGCCCAGCGGCTGATGCGGGCATCGGTGATCTGCCGCTTGGAGCGGTATTCCGACCAGTCGGCAACGAAATGAGCGCTGTCGGACAACCCCACATGGGGCGCCTCCCAGCCGTCGAGCCGCGACATCCAGACGTGATCGGCCCAGAGCAGATGCGCCATGGTGCCCTGGATCGACCCCCAGAAGGCGCCGCGCCCGGCCGTGCGGGCGGCCTCGTCCATCCCGGCCACCTCTTCCATCATCGCGCGGTTCTGCCAGCGATTGTATCGTGCCATCAGCCGGCACCAGCCCGCCGTGACCATTGCCTGTCCCATCGGTCCCCGTCCTCTTGCCTGGCCCCCTTTTGGCAGACCCACGACGCGGAGGCGAGTCCCGCCAATGGTCTTGAGCGGAGCCCGGCGCACCGCTAGCGTGACCTTGCACCCATTCCCAATGCGAGGGACCTCCATGACCGTTCGCCTGATTCTCGCCAGCACCGCGGCCCTGATTGCAGGGTCGGCCGCCTGGGCCACCGACGCCGATCTGCTCGTGTTCGACTATCCCGGCTTCGAGAACGCGGCCTTCCACACCAAGTACAAGGACAAATACGGAGACAACCCGACCTTCACCTTCTTCGGCGACGAGGAAGAAGCGTTCCAGAAACTGCGCTCTGGCTTCCGGACCGATGTCAGCCATGTCTGCGCGGGCTCGGTCACGAAATGGGTCGAAGCCGGCATTCTCGACCCCTGGGACACCTCGAAGATCCCTGCCTGGGGCGATCTGAACGCCGATCTCAAGGGCACCGACGTGGCCGATACCGGCGCCGACGTTTATTTCGTGCCGACCGATTTCGGCTCGACCGGGATCGCCTATAACACCGAGGAGGTGCCGGCCGAGGACGTGGCCTCGCTCCAGGTCTTCAAGGACCCGAAATACGAAGGCCGCGTGACCCTGCCCGACAACGTGGACGACACCTTCGCGCTGGCCTATCTGGCGACCGGCACCACCAACTGGACCCATGCCACGGATGCCCAGTTCGACGCGGCCGTGGAATGGCTGCGCGAGGTGCATCCGAACCTGCGCACTTACTGGACCGACCCGGCCGAGCTGGCGCAGCTTCTGGCCTCGGGCGAGGTGCTGGTGGCCTGGGCCTGGAACGAGACCCTGCCCACGATGGTCGAACAGGACTTCCCCATCGGCTTCCAGCGCGAGGCCAAGGAGGGCTCGTCGCTCTGGCTGTGCGGCTATGTCGATCTGAAGGACGGCCCCGGGTCGGAAGAGAAGGCCTATGACTTCCTGAACGCCATGCTCGACCCCGCCGCGACCCAGGCGCTGCTGGATGCGGGCTATGGCCAGTCGAACGACAAGGCGATGGCCGAAATCGGCGACGAGGCGCTGACCGCGGTCGGGCTCGGCCCGATCGACGTGCCGGTGCTGGCGCAACTGCCGATGCCGGGCGAGCTGCGCGAAAAGCAGTCGGCGGCCTTCGAGAAGATCAAGGCGGGCTTCTAGGACCCGACGCCGCCGAGGCGGCAGCCTGAACCGGGTCGGCGCTCCTGCCGGGGCGCCGACCAGTCCGGACGGCCCGGCCCTCGCCGACCTGTCCGGACCCGCTGACGAGCCGCGGCCCTTCGCGGGCCATCTTTGCTCTGTCGCCAAGCCCTTGGCGGCGGCCTCTGCTAGTGAGAGACCGTCGAAAAGGCGTTCATGATGACGACGCCGCCCACGATCATGGCGATCCCCACTATGGCCGCCGCATCCAGCGATTGCCGGAAGATCGTGACGCTGACCAGCGCGATCAGCACGGTGCCCAGTCCCCCCCAGACCGCATAGGCAATGCCGAGAGGAATCGTCTTGAGAGCGATCGACAAGAGATAGAAAGAGGCGATGTAGAACAAGGCCATGACCGCAGTCGGGCCAAGCCTGGTGAACTGCTCCGATTTCAGAAGGAAACTGGAGCCCGCGACTTCGCAGAGGATCGCTCCCGCAAGAGCGGAATAAGACACAAGGTAAGAGGGCATGAGGTCTGCGCTTTCCCGACCGCAACCGAGCGGTCTGTCTGTAGTGAGGATCGGGAAAGCCCATAGACAAGCCAGAGTGCCGTCCCGATCGGATCAGGTCGAACACCGTGGCTGCGAAGAACCCGTCGCAAGACGGGCGCAGGAGACACCACCCTGCTACTCTATTGCCGGTGGCTCCATGATAGGCATGACGCGCGGAGGGATCAATCGCGAACCGACCACGCCCGCTGTCAACCGGCGGGCATTTCCCGCCCAGCCCCCCATTTGCGGCCCGGTCCGTGCGGGACCGCCCGATGCGCGGCCGGGGCGGGGCGATGCCGCGAAACCGTCCACGCGTGGTCTCGCGGCAGACGCACAACGAACAGGCGACCTTCAAAACGAATCGGATTAGGGTTAACAAGATGTTGCGGCCTTGCGTCGCGCGTCCGGCCGCCACAGCTTTGGGGCGCAATTCATGAGGTGACCAGATGACCAGATTTGCCCCGAGCGCCGCTTTCATCCTTGCCCTTCTTGCCGGTCCCGCAGCCCTTGCCGCACCGGGTTTCGGACCGCTGATCGACCCCCAGGGTCTGGCCGAGGCGCAGGCCGCGGTCGCGCCGCTTGTGCTCGATATCCGCAGCGGCCCCGATGGCGCCGCCCCGGTCTTCGAGGCTGGCCATATTCCCGGCGCGGTCTCGGCGCCCTACGGGCTGTTCCGCGGCCCGGCCGACAATCCGGGCGCGCTGATCCCCGAGGACCGGCTGACCGAGGTGCTGCGCAGTCTCGGCGTGACCCGGGACCGGCCCACGGTGATCGTGCATCAGGGCAGCGACCCGTCCGATTTCGGCGCGGCCGCGCGGGTTTACTGGACGCTGAAATCGAGCGGGGTCAGCCCGCTTGCGATCCTGAACGGCGGCATGACCGCCTGGAGCGCATCCGGCCTGCCGGTCGAGACCGGCCCGGCGCTGCGCCCCGCGCCCAGCGATATCGAGGTGAGCTTCAGTCATGACTGGCTGGCCACCACCGAGGATGTCGAGGCCATCGTCGCGGGCGACGCGCCCGGCGACCTGATCGACGCGCGGCCCCAATCCTTCTGGGCGGGCAATGCCAAGCATCCGGCGGCGGCCCGGCCCGGCACCCTGCCGCAATCGCGCTATTTCACCCATTCGGGCTGGTTCGGCAGCGACGCCCCCGCCTTGATCAAGCCCGATCTGGTCCCGGATCTCGCCGCGGCCAACGGCTTTGCCCAGGGCGACCGGCTGGTGTCGTTTTGCAATACCGGCCACTGGGCCGCGACGAACTGGTTCGCGCTCAGCGAACTGGCCGGGATCGAGGGGGTCAGGCTTTACCCCGAGTCGATGGTCGGCTGGACCCGCTCGGGGCATGAGACCGCGAACCTGCCCGGCCCGCTTCGCAATCTCTGGAACCGCGTGACCGGACGCTATTGACCCCATGACCGACAGCAGCCAGACGATGCCCGTCCCCCCCCGCATCCTGCCCCGAACCGCCGCTTTCGGGCTGTGCGCACTGGCGGTTCTGGCCGTGGCCGCGATGGCCGGGCCACGCTCGGGCGCGCTGCTGATGATCGGGCTCGGCTTCGGGCTGGTGCTTGAGGGGTTGCGCTTCGGCTTTACCGGTCCCTGGCGGCGGATGATCCTGCAGCGGGACGCCTCGGGGCTGGTGGCGCAGATGGTCTGTCTGGCGCTGGTCGCGGCGGCGGCCTTCCCGATGCTGGCCGCCCATCCGGGCGAGCTGGTGGGCGCCCATGCCCCTGTCGGCTATGCGATGGTCGGCGGCGCCTTCGTCTTCGGCGCCTGCATGCAGATCGTGCTGGGCTGCGGGTCGGGCACGCTGGTCAATGCCGGATCGGGCAATCTGGTCAGCGCCATCGCCCTGCCCTTCTTCTGTCTGGGCAGCTTTTTCGGGGCCTATCATCTGGTCTGGTGGACCGAGCTTGGCGCGTTGCCGGTTGCCGCGCTGACCGGCACCGGGGGGTTGGCGCTGACGCTGGTGCTGCTGGCCTCGGTCGCGGGGCTTGCGATGGCGCTGGCCGATCCGGGCAAGCGCGCGATCCCGGCGCGCTACTGGCTGGCGGCGGTGCTGCTGGCCGGGCTGGCGATCCTGCATCTGGCGGTGGCGGGCCAGCCCTGGGGCGTCGTCTACGGTCTGGGGCTCTGGGTCGCGAAGGGCGCGGCGGCGCTCGGGGCCGACCTCTCGGGCTCGGCCTTCTGGTGGGCCCCCGCCAATGCCGAGCGGCTGCGCGAAAGCGTGCTGACCGACGTCACCTCGCTGACCGATCTGGGGCTGATCGCCGGGGCGGCACTGGCCGCATTCTGGCGCGACGGGCTGACAGGACGGATCGCCGATCACCCGGCGCGGGCCTGGGTCGCGGTGGTGATCGCAGGGTTCCTCTTGGGCTATTCCTCGCGGCTTGCCTTCGGCTGCAATATCGGCGCCTTCTTCTCGGGGATCTCGACCGGCAGCCTGCATGGCTGGGCCTGGTTCGCGGCCGCTTTCACCGGGTCCTGGTACGGCATCCAGCTTCGGCCCCTGCTGGGGCTTGAGGCGCGCAGATGACCCGGCGCCCGGTCGTTCTGATCCTTCTGACCGCGGCGGCGGGGTTTCTGGCCTTCGACCTCGCGCGGTCCGCCCCGCTCGACCCCTATCTTGCCCCGCCGCTTTTCGCGCTCGGCTCGGGTCAGGCGGCGGGCGGCGCCCATTGTGCGGCCCTTCCCGCGCGCTGACCCCTTGAAGCGCGCGCCGCCCCGGCTTATCTTGGCATCGTCCCGCAAGGGACTATGGCGATAAACGCGCCCGTAATAAGCGGATCGGACCCGGGGGCGGTACCCGGCGGCTCCACCAAATATCCCACATTGGCGGGATCCTGGGGCCGAAACAGGATCGACGGACGTCTAAAGGGGTTAGCTTTTGCCCGGTGAGCTACCACCGTTATCGGTGCAAGCATGATAGTTGCCAATGACAACCGTGCTCCGGTGGCGCTGGCTGCGTAAGCAGTCCGCAAAACCAAATCTTAAGCCCTTGCGTCTAGCAACGTAAGGCGGGGTTCGCAGGTACCTGGCAACAGAAACCTGCACTCTCTTTTCGGTCCGATAAGCGACTGTGTTTCAGTCATTTTTGCTTCCCACTTTCCCAGTGTTCCACAGTCGTGCCGTCGTTTCGTTCCCGTAGGTTCTGCGGGACCGCTTGCCCGCTTGCCTTGCGGTCTGCGTATCGTCAGACGTGCTCGACCGTAACGACAGATATCCCCACCATGTCCGAGATCTTCAGTGCAGAGTAACCAGCGCCCCGGAGCCGGATCACCGCATTGGCTCGCAGGCCATGGGGGACAGCGCCCGCAAGGCTCGGGTGTTTCTGGCGCTCGCGGTCAGACGCCTTCCACATCTGGATCGTGCTGAATGGCTTGCCTTTGCTCTTGCCGTCCTCCCGAAGCAGGCAGGGGCCGCGACGGCGGCACCATTTGGCCATTTCCGCCTCAAGCTCGGGGAAGATTGGGCACCACGGCTTCACGCCGGTTTTCTGCTGCGGCACGCCCGCGGGACACGACTCGGTGCACATCGCGTGGCAGGGAAACACTACACATTGTCCAGCCCCGCCATAAATCGATCCGTGTCTCCGTCTGGCCCCGGTCGAGCAGGTCCGGCATCGACGGGAAGATGCCCAGGCATTCGAGCCGCCCGGTCTCGGGTCAGCAGAACGCCGCCGCCGTCATCGAGGCCGAGCCGCCCAGGTCGATCCCGATGACGACGCTGCCCTGGCGCGGGGGCAGCGTGTCGGTCTCGCATTGTTGCCATTCGTCGGGGGTGATCAGCATATCCCGCGACTCGCAGGACACGCGCTCATTGCGGTTGTAAGGCCGGAAGCTCGTGAGGCTCGAACCGCCCCGCGCAATCGCCCGCTGCGCCTGGGCCGTCAGTAAGCGCTGTCTGCGCCCCACGCGGGATCAGCTTGACGGGTTGAAGTTCCAGGGCAGGAGCTCGTCGATCCTGCTGGCCGGGTGACCGGCGGCG
>NZ_SOEB01000016.1 GCF_004365965.1 Rhodovulum visakhapatnamense | reverse complement strand
CGGTCTCAAGGCCAACGATCTACAGAACTTTGCACCGCACAGGAGCCAAAATCAGCCCTTAGCGTACTATTCTGCCCCCTCCGGCATCAGACCCCTTTGTGCATTCGGTCGAGGAAGCGGGGGACGGCACCAGGGCTGACGGCGATATGCCGTCCGACTTCAACGTATCGTGTGCGCAGTTCCCCGGGCACAACCGGGATTTTCTCGCCTGTCTTTGGGTTCTCGACGAAGAGAAGCTCGGGCGGCAAGAGTTCACAAAACCGGCGATGCAGTTCGATGATTGACGCAGGCGCGGTCGGTGGTTCCACCATGCCATCTTCGTCGATCCATTTCTGAACGGCGACATGCGCCTTGGCTTCAAGCTGAAGGTTTCGTTTTTTCGGATCGGCGCTGTAATCGTTCCGCATCGCGCGTTCGATGTCGATGGGATGGGTGTCATGGCCCTCGATGAGGTTGCTGTAGTAGCAGTTCATCGCCCGCACGAGATCGGCAAGCGCCTCCGCTATCGAGGCGGGCAAGCTGCTGCGGAATGCTGCGGACTTCTCCGCCAGCTCAAGCACAAGATCATTTAACCCCGCGCGGGCAGGAGAGCCCTCCGAGACCATGAGGGGCTCGAACAAGCCTATCGTCTCGCCGTCATCACGGACCATCACATGACCTTCCCTCTGGCCGCTTTCTTGGCCGTACGCATTCTCCACAAAATGGATATTTATCATAGTAGTGAGTTACAGGCTACGGAGATCACGTCCGGTGATTTGGCCGGTTTGCTGTCCACTTTCGCTTGGCTTAGGGATCCCATGGCGCAATCGGTGCCCTGCAGCCACGTCACGCGTCAGACCGTCATCTGCGACCAGCACTTGGGGGGTCACACCGCAACTCCCGCGATGAAATATCCTTGCTATCGTTAGTGTTGTTTCGTATCGGGGAACCATTATAGTGGGAGTCGGCGTCATGAAGCACAGGGTCCGAACTGCGGCGACTGCCGTAGCCATCACAGTATCGAGCCTCGTCGGCTCGGTCGAGCCGGCGCACGCCTATCAGGTCGACTGCGCCATCTTGCTCTGTCTGGCGGGCGGCTGGCCGGCATCGGCGCCTTGTGCCCATGCAAGGGCGGTCTTCATTCGCAGGATCACGCCCTGGCCGATTGAACCGCCCTTGCAGATCTGGCGGTGCCCAATGGGGGCGTCGTTCAGCGCCCCTGCCGTGGAGTCGCCAATGGAACGGTTGTACGACATCGCCTTCCGGGATGCGCATCAGATCAGCGTGCCGCAAGATCCCTTGCCCTTGGTCCAGGTCCAGTCTGACGAGCGCGCTGATATCGACATTTCGGGCGATGCTTTCGACTTCGTTCGGAGCATCCGCGTGTTTCACATCCAGTTCAGCCAGCGCCAGAATCGAGATGGCGATTGCATCCGATCCGACGGCACACGTCTTGGTTCCTACGGCACACAAGGTGATTACCACTGGCGAGGTTCGAGCGTAGCCGCCGTGCCTACAGCATCTGACCTTCCCCGCCCAAGCGGATGCGGACAAGTCAACTACCGCTCGGTCTTCGTCGATTGGCGGGATCATGAGGGCAACTACGGCTTCGAAGAGGTCCGCTACTGAACCCGGCCGGGCCTCCATCGGACAGGCCCGCCTCCGACCCACCTTGCACCGGAGACTGTGCACCGAACCCGAAAAGGGAAACGACGCCAGACCGAAAAGCCTGACGCCGTGCTAGAAGAACCCGTGAACAAGGATCTTCTAGCGCACTGTCCGAACCTCTGCAACCAGCAAAGTTGTTTTGCTGGCAAGAATGTTTTTTGCTCTCGGCATGGGGTCGTCTCTCGAGGAGACACCGACCATGGAACCCACAACCGGCCTGATCCTTCGGCGGATCACACAGACAGAGCTGTCCGTATCCGCCCACAAGCTGGCAACAGTCATCCTCGACGCCATCGCGTGGAAGGAGGGCTTCAACGGGCTATCGCGTGGGACGGCCGCTTTCACGCTCGCGGGCCTCGCGTCCAAGATGAACATCTCGCGCCAGTACCTGACCGAACTGCTGGCGGAACTCGAGGCGTCCGAACTGGAGCTGAGGCGAGAGAAGCCAAACGGCAAGTTCGCGCCCTGGCTTTTCCGTTTTTCGGCCTTTGATGAACAGGGGGATGATCAGGATGTTGAGTCAGGCACAGGCGACACATCACTATCTAGAGAGAAAGGTAACAAAACTGTATTCTCAGGACAGATCACTATTAGCGCTGGCTCGAACGTCTTCCAAACCTGTTGGGCGGACCTGATCAAGGCGGCGAAGAAGGCCCTGCCGTGCTGGAACGTCGACACGCAGGTGATCTGGGACCGCTTCCTGGCCTTCAACCGGTCGCGCGGGAACGACAAGGTTCCGGCTGGCTATCTACTCGGGTTCATGCGCAGATGGCGAACATCACCAGGCACGGTAAGCCGACCGGAGACAGCGGCCACGCCGGAGAGAGCGCCCAATCCATGGGCGCGCGAGCTACACAATCAGATAAAGGCTGCACCAAGCGGCAACCGGCAGTTTCACGCTTCAGACCTGTGCCGGCTCATCGGGCAAGCTGCTTACGACCTTCGCGTTCTCGAAATCATTCGACAATTCGGCTGTCCAAGGTTCACGGCGACACTCGCTGTTCATGGGAGAGCCGTGATTGCTGGCGAAATCGCGCGATGATGGCAGAGCAGACAACGCCCAAGATAGCCGGCGAAGTGGCGACCTGACTGGGACCAAAGAGCTGCGAGCCTGAGGTGCCCCTGGATTCTTTATAGACGCTTTGCCCCCTAACTTTTGGGCAAGGGGGCCGAGATGGGGACAAGAAACTACAGCGATGAGTTCAAGCGTGATGCGGCACCCCTAGCACAGGTCGGGCCGTAGCAGCGCCGCGCCGAGATAGACGAACAGGCCTGCTTCCACGGCGAGCCCAAGAATCAGATCGAACATGGCGCCGCCCTCACAGCCGATCGAAGGCGCGGATGCCGGCGGCGCAGGCTGCAAAAACTTCGAGGCCGAGGAAAATGTAGAGAAAGTCAAGCATCGACAGCTCCTTCAAGTGTGTCAGGAAAAGGCCGGCGAAGACTGCGTAAGGGGGCTATGAGGAACACACGTGATCCGCGTAAAGAATTCGTAAAGGCTGCAAATCGCGCCCCCAGGCGTGGTAGCTCGCCACGTTCCCGGTGAGTCGTATCAAGGCCGAGTGGTGCGCGAAGCCATTCGCATTTTCAGGAAGCCGCGTGGTACTTTCGCTTTGCTTCGAACTCGGTGTCGTCTTCAGGTAAGAAGCTCAATACCGACCCCTCCGAGAGCAGCAACGATTACCACACCCCAAGGCGGCATCTTCCAGGCCATCAGCAGGACGAAGCAGGCCAAGGCCAAGGTGAAGTCCCGCATATCGCCGATGGCACTGGTGAAGACCGGCGAGTAGAGCGCTGCGCCCAGGATACCGACGACAGCGGCGTTTGCGCCCTGCATCAGCGACTGCGCCCGCGCCATCGACCGGAACCTGTCCCAGAAGGGCAGGACGCCGATCAGGATCAGGAAGCCGGGCAGGAAAACCGCGAGAAGGGCGATCACCGAACCTACCACACCATTCGGTTCAGGGCCGAGGACGGTGCCCAGATAGGCCGCGAAGGTGAAGAGCGGCCCAGGCACCGCCTGCGCCGCACCGTAACCGGCAAGGAAGGCATCCTGGGTCACCCAGCCGGGCTGCACCACCTCGGCCTCCAGAAGCGGCAGCACGACATGGCCGCCGCCAAAGACCAGCGCGCCCGCGCGGTAGAAGCTGTCGAACACCGCCAGAGCCTGACCTTGCCCCGCCAGCAGCGGCAGAAGGACGAGCAGCCCGACAAAGACCAACAGCGCCACGCCCGCGACACCCCGCGTCACCGGCATGGTGATATGCCCGCCGATGGGTGCGCCCGTGCCGCGGCCGAGGGCAAGGCCAAGCGCCGCGCCGACGATGATCGCGCCAACCATTCCGATGGCCCCGGGCAGGAAGGCGAGCATCCCGACCGCGATGACTGCTATCGCGGCGCGCTCCTTGTCGGGGCAGAGGTTCTTGGCCATGCCCCAGACCGCCTGCGCGACAATCGCCACTGCGACGATTTTCAACCCATGCAGCGCGCCGGTGCCGATCGGCCCCGCAATGCTGGCCGACGTCATAGCGAAGACGAGAAGGGCCAGTGCCGAGGGGAGCGTGAAGGCGGTGAAGGCCGCAAGAGCCCCCAGCCAACCGGCACGCATCATGCCAAGGGCAAAGCCCACCTGGCTGGAGGCCGGCCCGGGCAGGAACTGACAAAGTGCCACAAGGTCCGCGTAGGCATGGTCGGAAAGCCACTTGCGTCGGTTGACCAACTCCTCGCGGAAGTAGCCCAGATGCGCAATTGGACCGCCAAATGACGTCAGGCCAAGCTTCAGGAACGTGGTGAACACCTCGCCCGGCGTGCCCAGTGTCTTACTGTCCCTAGACAGTTGCGTATCGCCCATCATTCTACGTGCCTCACCCAGATCCGTACGCTCAATCGGAACTGATGACGGAGCGCACCCCAACGTCTATCGGTGATTTCGTGAAAGATTTTTGACGGTCAACTGTCGTGCTTAATCTGCGGCGATATCAGATAGGATCCTCCCAGAGAGTGAAGGCAGCATCGCGGACGTTACATCCACGGCGGCTCAGGCCGTGGCAAGGTTCGATCCGGTCATCTGAATGGCCCAACTCTCCAAGGCATTCGGTTCAGGCGCCAAAGGTACTGCGAGGCCACCTGCGAACTCTTCGAAAGCAGACAGGTTGAGCGAGTTGACTCCTACCAAAACTGGTATCCCGTTGGATAGCGCTTCTGCGACAACCATTCGGAATCCGCGCCCTTCGGCTTCGTGTTTGCCAAACTTGTTTATGATCAGGAGATCTGCACCTTGCACCAAGCTGGCTGATACAAGGCCAACGGCTTTCTCCAAAGCCGCCGGGTCAAGCCTGCAACCGCGCGATGCACGGCCGAGGTCCTGGCTGATCCGCAGAATTGGACCTTTGGGTAAGACTTGCACATCCATATCACACGGCCCTGCATCGGAGCGCTCGGAGTTTATCTGGACCGTACCGCAGCAGCGAAACCCACGCGAGGCCATTGCTCTTGAAAGATTGAAGAGGATGAGATCGGTATCGCCGCGGCCCGGCGCCATTGTGTAAGCGAGGTTCATCTTCGGCCTTCTCAGTTTGGACAAAAGGGTTGGAATTCGACGAGTGCGCCTTCGGGCAGGAAATCACAGTCGGCTGGCAAAAAGATTAACCCGTCTGCTTCGGGTAACCCGCGGACATGGCCGGAATGAGTTTCGGCATCAAATGTCACGACCTCACGGCCTTGGCCGTCAAAGCCTACGCATCTCGCGGGTCGTAACTCGCAACGACCGGGCTTCCTGGAAATCGCCGCTCCCGTAACGACATGGCGCCGGGTAACTCGCTCCGTTTCACCGGTCAGTCGGGCGACAATCGCCGTTCCGAAAAGCTGCCAGGTGACGAAGGCTGACAAGGGATTGCCTGGCAAACCCAGCCACCATGCGCCCCGAATACGACCGAAGGATACCGGCTTGCCCGGCTTGATCGCAACGCCACTAAATTGAATGTCCCCGCCAAGAGCTGACAGCGCAGGTTTGATGTGGTCTTCCTCACCGACCGAAATTCCGCCGGTAGTGATGACAAGATCGGCATTGGCAGCCAGTTCCGCAATCTGCAGGAACAACCCGTCGCGACTGTCAATGCCCTGTTCCACAGCAACAATATCGATCTGGGGCTGCGTCAGAATGCCGGTCAGCATGGGAGTGTTCACGTCCCAGATCTGAGCCTCGGCACGCAGAGCACCGGCCGTGCGAATTTCGTTGCCGGTCACCAGAAGCGCCACGCGCAATCGCCTGCGCACCGTTACAGAGCCCGCCCCGGCTGCAGCACAGGCGGCAATCGCGCGCGCGTCAAGCCGGCGTCCCGTCTCAAGCACCGTGACCCCTGCCTCCATTTCACTACCGGCTCGGCGGATGTTGAGCCCGGGCGTTGGTCGCATGGCTACCCGGATCGTCTTTCCCATCCGCTTGACTTCTTCTTGCATCATGACCGCGTCCGCGCCTTCGGGAACTTTTGCCCCAGTGAATATTTGCGCGGCTTGCAGGTCGACCAGAGGCAGGGCTGAGGACTGCCCCGCCTGGATACGCGCTGCTACGTCCAGTACCCACGGTCCATCACCTCGCAGCGCCGCCGAGGAAAAGGCAAATCCGTCCATTGCAGCGTTGTCGAACGGAGGAGACATGCTGCGTGAACTGACAGGGTCGGCAAGCACGCGGCCCAAAGCCTTGCCAAGACAGATGTCTTCCGTTCCGTCGACGATGGTCACGCAATGCCCAATCAGGTCGTGAGCGGCATCGATCGTCATCAGCTTCTTGCTTGTATCGTGACCCTCACAGCCACAGCCGGTCCGTGTCACTGGCTGAAGTATACTCATAGTGCTGCTCCTTCCTTGAAATGTCCTGGACCCACGCTGCAGTCGAGGTCGCGCAACAGGCCGTCCTTCAAACCGTAGATCAGCCCATGCACCCGGACTTTCGCGCCGCGCGTCCAGGCTCGCTGCAGGATAGGCGTCTCGCAGACCCGGCGGACGCCTTCGACCACGTTGAACTCGGCCAACCGGTCGCGCTGCGCCTCAAGGTCCGGCTGGCGGCTCAGATCGACCGCATAGGCGCGGGAAAGGCGTCGGATCGGCTCCAGCCAGTGGTCGGCAAGACCGTGAGGAAGATCCTCGGTTGCTGCCTTGACCCCGCCGCAGCCGTAGTGGCCGCAGACGATGATCTCGCGCACCTTCAACGCTTCGACCGCGAATTCCAGCGCGGACAGCATGTTCATATCAGAGGAATGAATGATGTTCGCCACGTTGCGATGGACAAAGACCTCGCCTGGGTCGAGCCCCGCCACGACGTTGGCCGGAACACGGCTGTCCGAACATCCGATCCAGAAGAATTCCGGGGCTTGCAGGGCCGCGAGACGGGTAAAATATCCAGGTTCCTGCGCCTGTCTTTTGGCCGACCAGTCGCGGTTGCGGGCAAGGATATCACTCAGCACTGGTCACCCCCTGGCTGGTGGGAAGCCCGCGCCGCAACCGCATGTGATTGGCCAGACGGCGCAAGTCGCCCCGCGTCAACCGGGCGCGGGCTATGGGCAGGAGGATAGCGTTCTCCGCCACCAGATGGCGGCGGACATGCGCGGCGAAACGCGCAAGAACCTCGCGGTCTTCGCTGGAAAGGTCGGCCCCAGCGTCGAGGCAGTTGGCGATGGCCCCACGCACTGAAGGCAGCAGGGACAGGGCCTGCTCCTGATCGTGGCGGATGCGGCCCAAGACGGAGGCGATGGAATCTTCATCGGTGCAGCGCCGCGCAAGGGTGGGGAACAGGTCTTCGACCTCATCCCGCAGATGCACGCCAAGCTCTTCGTTCAGAAAACGCAGGATGGTGACGCCTGCCGGGCGGTCGAAGGTCTCGGCGGAGACGAGGCGGTCTATCTCAGCGCAGATCTGGCGTTCGCGCAGATGGTCCTCGCTGATGAAGTCCAGCGGCCGGGCCAAAAGGCCCGGATCGGTGGGGCCTTGGCCGCTGCCACGTCGCGCTGGTTCTGACCGCTTCATGGGACGCTCCTGACCGTGGATCAGATCGGGGCCAGGCTTGCGCCGGTGATCGTAGCCTTCTGGCCAAGCCTGTTCACGAAGTCGCGCGAGGCACGGGCCCAGGCGGCCTTTTCGAGTGCCTCGGCGATCCTTGGCCGCACCGTTTCGAACGGCAGTACCTGCCCTGGGGCGAGTGCATTCAAGCGGATGATGTGCCAGCCATGCCGCGACAGGACCGGGGCCGGGGTCGTCTGGCCTTCGGACAGGCAGCGCAGAGCGGCTTCGAACTCGGGCACTGTATCGCCGGGGCCGATCTGGCCCAGATGGCCCCCTTGTGCCTTTGACCCGCAGTCGCTTTTGCGGGCGGCGTGGGCGAAGTCCTTAGGCCCCTCTCCGAGTCGGGCCAGAAGTGCCTGTGCACGCGCCTCGGCAGCGGCCGTCTCAGTCTGATCGCGGGGGTCGCATGCGCACAGGATATGCGAGACGTCCCAAAGAGGGGCCGAGCGATAACGCGAGGGGTCTCGCGCCCATTCGGCACGGATCGCGTCATCGGTCACCGGATCGGGCAAGACCGCCTCTTCCAGCAAGACGCGGATCAGGGCTTCGTCTTCCGTTTCCCACCGCCCGGGGGCAAGTGCGAGCGGTTCAGCAGCCAGCCCGCGCGCCCGGGCCTCTTGCAGCAGCAGCGCCCGGATCGCCATGGCCTGCGCCGCCTTGCGCCAGGCGATGCCCGGCTTGTCCTTCGGTGCGCTGTGGTTCTGGGCCTCGGCGGCGATTGCCGCCGAGGGGATGGTTTCGCCGTTCACCACGACATCGGGGAAAAGGGACATGTTCATCGCACTCACTCCGCCGGGGTATGGGCTTTGGGACCATCAACGCCCTGCCGCCTGTCAAAGGCGCGGCGGCGTTCTTCCAGCGGGCGGCGGCGACGGGACCGCACGATCTGATAGCCGGAGCGGGCCACAAGATAGCGGAAGGGCGCCGCGAAGCCCGACCAGATGTGCACCAGCCGCGTGAACGGAAACAGCATGGTGATGATCAGGCCGAGGAAGATGTGCAGCTTGAACAGCCAGTGCACGTCCACCACTGTGACCCAGGCGTTGATGTTCCATGTCACCACGCTTTGCGACCATTCCATGAAGCGGATCATCTCTGCCCCGTCCATGTGCTGAAGGGACTGCGTGATGGTCAGCAGGCCAATGGCAAGCTGAAGCCAGATCAGGATCATGATCAGGATGTCGAGGGTGGTTGAAGTGGCGCGGATGCGCGGATCGGTCAGTCGCCGATGGATCAGCATGGTGCCACCGATCAGCGCCGCAAGACCCGCAGGCCCGCCGATCAGAACTGCCATCCACTGCTTCAGACCATAAGGCACACCCAGGACATCGAGCACCCAGACAGGTGTGAACAAGCCGACAAGGTGGCCGAAGAACACCGTCAGGATGCCGACATGGAACAGGATCGACCCCCAGATCAGCTGCTTGCGCCGGAAGAGTTGGCTGGACGAGGATTTCCAGGTGAAGGGATCGCGCTCATAGCGGGCGATGGAGCCCACCAGAAACACGGTCAGCGCGACATAGGGCATGACCCCGAAGATGACGAAGTTGATGTCGAAGCTCTCGAACATGTCATGCACTCCTGTGCTGCGGGGCGGGTTGGTCCATCAGGGCCAGCATGTCGCGGACCTGTGGACAGCCTGCATTGGGGTCGGGGCCGAAGGTAACTTCGGTTTCCTCCCAGACCGCATCCAGCGCCGCCAGATCGGTCGGGTCATCGTCGGGCTGGCCCAGCATTCCGGCCACGGCATCGGCATCTGCATTGCCCCCCGCCAGTGCGGAAAGGGCGGCGAACGCAGCGGCATACCCGCTCTCGCGCCGCTTGAGGCGACCCGAGAGGGCGTCGAGGATATGCGCCGCGTCCGCCAAGGTTTCCTGCGCTTCGCGTGTGGGGCGCGTCGCCAGGAATTCCAGAAGCACCGGAAGGTGGTCGGGCAGTTCGGAGGTGGCGGGTTCGAACCCGCCATCGCGGTAGGTCTCGATCAGACTGACCATCGCGCCGCCGCGCTCGCGGCTTTCGCCGTGGACGTGTTCAAAAAGGTTGAGCGACAGTGTCCGCGACCGGTCGAACAGCATCACATACCGCTCTTGCAGGTCATAGAGGTCGCCTTGCGCCAGATCTGCGGTCAGCTTCCACAGCGCGGTCTGGGTAGCAGGCGCAAGGCGCGGATCAGCGGCCAGGACGGCGCCGATTTCGGGCATGGCCTCCTGCAGCTCAGCCGAGGGATAGCTCAGGATCAGCGACAAGGATTTGAGGGTGCGGTCCATCAGAACGACTCCAGCGGAAGGGCGAAGGACTTTTTCTTGCCGCCGAACAGGCTGGTCTTGCCGCTCTCGCCGTCAGAACAGCCGTTGCCGTCGGTGAAGCCGCAGCCGCCACGGATGTCGGCGCCGGCCTCGTTCTGTTCGCGGTGCGCGGTGGGGATTGCGAAGCGGTCCTCGTAATCCGCAATCGCCATGATCTTGTACATGTCCTCGATCATCCGGCCCGACATTCCCACGCGGGCGGCGATGCCCTCGTCGCGCACGCCGTCCACCGTCAGCGCACGCATGTAGAGGCGCATCGCCGACATGCGCTCCAGCGCCGAAACGATGGGTTCCTCATCCCCCGCCGTCAGCATGTTGGCCAGGTATTTCACCGGAATGCGCAGGGACCGTACGTCGGGCATCTGGTCGCTCATCGCGATCTGCCCCGCCTGTGCGGCGTTCTGGATCGGTGACAGCGGCGGGATGTACCAGACCATCGGCAGGGTCCGGTATTCCGGGTGCAGCGGGAAGGCCACCTTCCAGTCCATCGCCATCTTCCAGACCGGGCTGATCTTGGCGGCCTCGATCCAATCCTCCGGCACGCCATCGCGGCGGGCGGCGGCGATCACCTCGGGGTCGTTCGGGTCGAGGAACACGTCCAGCTGCGCGCCGTAAAGGTCGGTCTCGCGCTCGGCGCTCGCGGCCGCCTCGATCTTGTCGGCGTCATAGAGGATGACGCCCAGATAGCGGATGCGCCCCACGCAGGTTTCCGAACAGACCGTCGGCTGGCCGCTTTCGATGCGCGGATAACAGAAGGTGCATTTCTCCGACTTGCCGGTGTCCCAGTTGTAATAGACCTTCTTGTAGGGGCAGCCCGAGATGCACATCCGCCAGCCCCGGCATTTTTCCTGGTCGATCAGGACGATGCCATCCTCCTCACGCTTGTAGATCGCACCCGAGGGGCAGGAGGCCGAGCAGGTGGGGTTGAGGCAGTGCTCGCACAGCCTCGGCAAATACATCATGAAGGTGTTTTCGTATTCGCCGTAGATGTCCTTCTGCACCTTGTCGAAGTTGTAATCCGCCGACCGCTTGGCGAATTCGCCACCCAGGATCTCCTCCCAGTTCGGGCCCTTCTCGATCTTCTCCATCCGCTCACCCGTGATCTTTGACCGGGGGCGCGCGGTGGGGAAGGCCGTCATGTCGGGGGCGGATTTCAGGTGGTCATAGTCAAAATCGAAGGGCTCGTAATAGTCGTCGATTTCCGGCATCGAGGGGTTCGCGAAGATATTCGCCAGAATCCGCCATTTGGCCCCCTGCTTCGGCTGAAGCCTGCCCGAGGCGCTGCGGACCCATCCGCCATTCCAGCGTTTCTGGTTCTCCCAGTCGGTGGGATAGCCGGTGCCGGGCTTGGTTTCGACGTTGTTGAACCAGGCGTATTCAACGCCTTCCCGCGTCGTCCAGACGTTCTTGCAGGTGACCGAGCAGGTATGACAGCCGATGCATTTGTCCAGATTCAGGACCTTGCCGATTTGCGCACGAACTTTCATTCCGCTGCCTCCAGACCTTTGGTTGCGGGACGGTCGAGCCAATCGACCTTCTTCATCTTGCGGACGATCACGAATTCGTCTCGGTTACTGCCCACGGTGCCGTAGTAGTTGAACCCGTAGGAAAGCTGCGCGTAGCCGCCGATCATGTGGGTCGGCTTCAGAGTAGCGCGGGTGACCGAGTTGTGGATGCCGCCCCGGTTGCCGGTCTTTTCCGACCCGGGCGTGTTCACGATCTTTTCCTGCGCGTGATACATGAACAGCGTGCCCTGCTTGATCCGCTGGGACACCACCACCCGCGCGGTCAGTGCACCGTTCACGTTGTAGGCCTCGACCCAGTCGTTATCGACAAGGCCTGCCTTCTTCGCGTCCACCTCGGACATCCAGACGACAGGCCCGCCGCGGTTCAGCGTCAGCATCAGGAGGTTGTCGGTGTAGGTGGAATGGATGCCCCATTTCTGGTGCGGCGTGATGAAGTTCAGCACGACATGCGGGTTGCCCTCGGCCGCGTCGTTGTTGACGGCCTTGGTAATGGTCTTCAGGTCCACCGGCGGGCGATAGCTGACGAAACCTTCACCGAAGGCCCGCATCCAGAGGTGATCCTGATAGAGCTGCTGCCGTCCCGTCAGCGTCCGCCACGGGATCAGCTCGTGGACGTTGGTGTAGCCCGCATTGTAGCAGACCGTTTCCGACTCAATCCCGGACCAGGTGGGCGAAGAGATGATCTTGCGCGGTTGCGCCGCGATGTCGCGGAAGCGGATCTTGGTGTGATGCGCACCCTCGGCGAGATGGGTGTGGTGCTGGCCTGTGGGCTTCTCCAGTTCCTCCCAGGCCTTGACCGCGACCTCACCATTGGTCTCAGGCGCCAGCATCAGGATCATTTCTGCCGCGTCGATGGCGGTGTTCAGTCTGGCAAGGCCCTTCGACACGCCCTCGTCCTGCACCACCCCGTTCAGGTCGCGCAGATGGCCGACCTCGACCTTGGTGTCCCAGTTGATCCCCTTGCCACCGTTGCCGAGCTTTTCCAGCAGTGGACCGACCGAGGTGAACTTCTTGTAGAGGTTGGGATAGTCCCGCTCGACCGCGATGTAGTTCGGCGCGGTCTTGCCGGGGATCAGGTCGCATTCGCCCTTTTTCCAGTCCTTCACATGCGCCTGAGCCAGTTCGGCGGCGGTGTCGTGGAGGAGCGGCAGCTGAACGATGTCGGTTTCGACCCCCAGCACTTCAGGGGCCACTTCGCTGAACTTCTTCGCGATGGATTTGAAGATTTCCCAGTCCGACTTCGATTCATAGGCCGGGTCCACCGCCGCCTGCAGCGGATGGATGAAGGGGTGCATGTCGGACGTGTTCAGGTCGTCCTTTTCATACCAGGACGCGGTGGGCAGCACGATGTCGGAATAGACCGCCGTCGTCGACATGCGGAAGTCGATGCAGACCAGCAGGTCCAGCTTGCCCTTCGGTGCCTCGTCATGCCAGACGGCCTCCACGGGCTTGGCATGGCCTTCCTCGCCCAGATCCTTGCCCATGACGCCGTGGTCGGTTCCCAGAAGGTGCTTGAGGAAATACTCATGCCCCTTGCCCGAAGACCCCAGCAGGTTGGACCGCCAGACAAACAGGTTGCGCGGCCAGTTTTCCGGCGCATCCGGGTCCTGGCAGGACATTTCCAGATTGCCGGATTTCAGTTCAGCGGCAACGAACTCCTTGATGTCCTTGCCCGCTGCCTTGGCGGCCTTCGACACCTCCAGCGGGTTGGTCTTCAGCTGCGGGGCCGATGGCAGCCAGCCCATCCGTTCCGCCCGGATGTTGTAGTCAATGAGGCTGATGTCCCAGTCGCCCTTGGGCGCCGTGGGCGACAGGATTTCACCCGCGCGCAACGTCTCATATCGCCACTGGTCGGTATGGGCGTACCAGGCGCTGGTCGAGTTCATGTGGCGCGGCGGGCGGTTCCAGTCGAGCGCGAAGGCCAGCGGCGCCCAGCCGGTCTGGGGCCGCAGTTTTTCCTGCCCCACATAGTGCGACCAGCCGCCGCCTTCCTGCCCGATGCAGCCGCACATCACCAGCATGTTGATGATGCCGCGATAGTTCATGTCCATGTGGTACCAGTGGTTCAGACCGGCCCCGAGGATGACCATGGACTTGCCCCGGGTCTTTTCTGCGTTGCCCGCGAATTCACGGGCCACCGCGATGATCTTTTCGCGCGCGACGCCCGTGATCTTCTCCGCCCAGGCGGGGGTGTAGGGGATGTCGTCGTCGAAATCCTTCGACACCCAGTCGCCACCCAAGCCCCGGTCCAGCCCGTAGTTGGCGCAGAAAAGGTCAAAGACTGTGGCAACCAGCGCCTCACGCCCATCGGCCAGCTTCACTTTCCGTGCGGGGATATTCCGGGCCAGCACCTCCGGCGCGTCGCATTTGACAAAGTCGCCCGTCGCGGCACCGCCGAAATAGGGAAAGTCCACACCGACGATGCTGTCGTGGTGTTCATCAAGGATCTGGCTCAGGCGCAACCGCGTCTCGGCATTGCCAGCTTCTTCGACCAGATTCCACTTGCCCTCCTCACCCCAGCGGAAGCCGATGGAGCCGTTGGGGGCAACGAAGCGACCCGACGCTTCATCGAAGGCGACGGTCTTCCAGTCGGGGTTGTTCGCCTCGCCCAGCTTGTCGTCGAAATCCTCGGCCCGCAGCATCCGTCCTGGAACAAGGCGGCCGTCCTGTTCGTCCAGCACCACCAGCATCGGCATGTCGGTGTATTTGCGGGCGTAATCCTCGAAATACGCGGCCTGCCGGTCGAGGTGGAATTCACGCAGGATCACATGGCCCATGGCCATCGCCAGCGCCGCATCGGTGCCCGCCTGCGGGTTCAGCCAGATGTCACCGAACTTGGCGGCTTCGGAATAGTCGGGGCTGACCACGGCGGACTTGGTGCCGCGATAGCGGACCTCGGTATAGAAGTGCGCGTCGGGCGTGCGCGTCTGCGGCACGTTCGACCCCCAGAGCATCAGGAAGCCCGCGTTGTACCAGTCGGCCGATTCCGGCACGTCGGTCTGTTCGCCCCAGGTTTGCGGCGAGGCGGGCGGCAGGTCGCAGTACCAGTCGTAGAAAGACATGCAGGTGCCGCCCAGAAGCGACAGGTAGCGTGACCCCGCCGCATAGCTGACCATCGACATCGCGGGGATGGGCGAGAAGCCGAACACTCGGTCCGGTCCCCAGACCTTTGCGGTATGCGCGTTGGCGGCGGCGACGATCTCGGTCGCCTCGTCCCAGGTGGCGCGGACGAAACCACCCTTGCCGCGGGTCTTGGTATAGCTCGCGCGCAGGGCGGGATCTTTCTGGATCGCGGCCCAGGCAGCCACGGGCGTCATCGTCGCCCGAAGCTTGCGCCATGCGCGCATCAGGCTGCCCCGGATCAGCGGGTTCTTCACACGGTTCGCGGAATACAGATACCAGCTGTAGGACGCCCCCCGTGCACAGCCGCGCGGTTCGTGGTTCGGCAGGCCCGCCCGGGTGCGCGGATAGTCGGTCTGCTGCGTCTCCCAGGTCACGATGCCGGACTTGACGTAGATCTTCCAGCTGCACGATCCGGTGCAGTTCACCCCGTGGGTTGACCGCACGATCTTGTCGTGCCGCCAGCGGTTCCGATAGGTGTCCTCCCACCCCCGATCCTCGCGCGTGGTTTCACCCCAGCCGTCCGAGAAGGTTTCCAGCGTCTTCTTCTGGAGGAAGTTCAGTCTGTCGAGCAGGTGGCTCATCTTGGCGTCCTTTCGTTATTCGGCAGGGTGGGGGGCGGCAAAAGCGCGACCACGCTCGATCTCATGAAGAAGTCCGCCGGGCCGGGTGTAGACGACCCAGGTCAGGACCAGGCAGATCACGTAGAAGGCTAGGAACAGCCACAGTGCGCCGACGGGTGAGCCGGTCATCGCGATGGAAGAGCCATAGGCCTTGGGGATGAAGAAGCCGCCATAGGCGCCGATGGCGCTGGTGAAGGCGACGATGCCGCTCGACTCCATCGCGATCTGGCGGGCGCGGTCGGCGCCGGTCAGCTGCGGCATCAGGCGCGGCACTTCCTTGCCCATGATGACCGGGATCATCTGGAAGGTGGACGCATTGCCGACCCCGGTGAAGAAGAACAGCGCGATGAAGCCTGCGAAGAACCCAGGGAAACTGCCGGCCTGCAGCGAGAAGATCACGGCCAGAACGGATGCGATCATCCCCGCGAAGACCCAAAAGGTGACGCGGCCGCCGCCGAACCGATCCGCAACCCAGCCCGTGCCGGCACGGCTCAGCGCGCCGACCAGCGGCCCGAGGAAGACGTATTGCAGCGCGTTCACATCCGGGAAAGCGATCTTGGACAGCAGCGGGAAGCCTGCCGAATAGCCGATGAAGCTGCCGAAGGTGCCGATGTAGAGGACGCACATCAGCCAATTCTGCGTGCGGCCAAAGATCACTGATTGCTGGGCAAAACTTGCCTTGGCATCGGCTATGTCGTTCATCCCCAACCACGCCGCGATGGTCGAGGCCAGGATGAACGGCACCCAGATAAAGCCTGCGTTTTGCAGCCACAGCGTGCCGCCATCCTGCAGAGCCACGCCCTCGCCGCCCACGGCACCAAAGACACCGGCGGTGATGACCAGCGGCACCAGGAACTGCATGACGCTGACGCCCAGGTTGCCAAGGCCTGCGTTCAGAGCGAGCGCATTGCCCTTTTCCGCCTTCGGGAAGAAGTAGCCGATGTTGGCCATCGAAGAGGCGAAGTTGGCCCCGCCAAGCCCGCAAAGAAGCGCCAGAATCAGGAAGATGAAGTAGGGGGTTTCCGGGTTCTGCACGGCATAGCCGATGCCGATGGCGGGCAGCAGCAGCGAGGCGGTGGAAAGCGTCGTCCAGAGCCGCCCACCAAAGATCGGCACCATGAAGCCGTAGAAGATGCGCAGCGTTGCCCCGGAAAGCGCAGGCAGTGCGGCCAGCCAAAACAGCTGTTCCGGCGTGAAGGCAAATCCGATCAGCGGAAGCTTCGCCACGACCATCGACCAGACCATCCAGACCGAGAAGGCCAGAAGCAGCGCCGGGATCGACAGCCATAGGTTGCGGCGTGCGACGGCACGGCCCTTGTCGGCCCAGAAGGTCGCATCCTCGGGCCGCCAATCCTCGAGCACACGCGGTATGGCGGTGCGTTCGGGGTGGTGGATCGGCTGCATCTCAGGCAGCTGCGGCAGGCGGTCCAGAACCTCGCCATGCGCGGCGCGCTCCATGGCGCGGATCGACAGGTGCATCCAGGTCAGCGCGATCCCGACCAGCACGAACAGCAGCGCAAAGCACGAGGTATAGATGCCCGTCAGGTCCAGCAGGGCTCCAAAGGCGATGGGCAGGACGAACCCGCCAAGCCCGCCGATCATGCCGACAAGGCCACCGACTGCGCCGACGTTGTTGGGGTAGTAGACCGGGATGTGCTTGAACACCGCCGCCTTGCCGAGGCTCATGAAGAAGCCAAGCGCGAAGAGCGTGGCGATGAAGGGCCACAGCCCCATGCTGGTTGAAAAGGCGATGACGCCATCCTTGCCCTGGATGACATAGTCGGTCGGCGGGTACGACAGCATGAACAGGAACAGCATCGAAAAGCCGAAGGTCCAGTACATGACCGACCGCGCACCGAACTTGTCGGAAAGGTGTCCGCCATAGGCCCGGAACAGGCTGGCCGACAGGCTGAACGAGGCGGCCGCCATGCCGGCTGTGCGCACATCGACGCCGTAGACGTCGATCAGGTAGTGCGGCAACCACAGCGCCAGCGCGACGAAGGCGCCGAAGACGAAGAAGTAGTAGAGCGAGAAGCGCCAGACCTGCAGGTTCTTCAGGGGCGCGAACTGCTGGGCGAAACTCGGCGGCTTTGCCCCGGTCCGGCGACGTTCAACGAGCGAGGGATCGTCCTTGGCGAAAACAAAGAAGATCACCGCCATCAGTGCCAGGCCTGCGGCCCAGACATTCGCTACCCCTTGCCAGCCAAAGCCCACCATCACGAAGGGCGCGACGAACTTGGTCACCGCTGCCCCGATATTCCCCGCGCCAAAGATGCCAAGCGCGGTGCCCTGATGGCCCGCATCATACCAGCGGCTGACATAGGCGACGCCGATGATGAAAGATCCGCCCGCTAGGCCAACGCCCAATGCGGCCAACAGATACATCGGATAGCTGTCGGCAAAGGTCAGCGCCCAGGTCGCCAAGGCCGCCAGCAGCATTTGCGTCGAGAACACCAGCCGCCCGCCATACTTCTCGGTCCAGACCCCAAGGAAGATGCGTGTCAACGAACCGGTCAGGATCGGGGTGGCGACCAAGAGGCCAAACTGCGTATCGTTCAGCCCCAGCTCGCCCTTGATGGCGACGCCGATGATCGAAAAGATCGTCCAGACGGCGAAACAGGCGGTGAAGGCGATCGTGCTCAGCGTCAGGGCGCGGGTCTGGTCGGCGCGTGAGGCTGTCGTTGCGGTCTGCATGGCGGGATCTCCTGCAAGAGGGAGGCAGTTTCCCCAGTGGGGTTGATGCCAGTCCTGAGATCCACGCAGGCCAAAGAGGTTGATCTAGATCATCTGTTGCGGATTTATTATTGAAATAAATGGCTTAGTGAAAAATGTCAGGTTCGCTTGCAGGGTCAGTCAAGGCTCCTCCTGCGATGATCAATTGTTGGCTTGACAATTATCAATCGTGGGATTGGACTCTGCCAAAGCACTTCTAAGGACGACAGGATGCCCGATTCACCATTCAGGGAGATTCGCGACCTCGCGCTGTTTTCACAGATGGCGGACGAGAATTTCTCGGCCTTGATGCGCGGTGCTTATGTCCAGAACTTCCCGGCGCAGATCGAACTGATCACTGAAGGCAACCCGAGCGACTTCCTGCATGTTGTGTTGTCCGGTTCGGTTGACCTCTTCTCGGCCTGGAATGACCGTGAGACCAGCCTTGCGACCGTTCGGCCCATCTCGACCTTCATCCTGGCCGCTACGATCAAGGATGCGCCTTACCTCATGTCAGCCCGCACATTGGAGAAGAGCCGGATCGCGCTGATCCCCAGTCAGGATGTGCGCGCCGTTTTCGACATTGACGGCAACTTTGCCCGCGCCATCGTGACAGAACTGGCGCAGTGCTACCGCTCGGTCATCAAGGCGCAGAAAGACCTGAAGCTGCGGACATCGTTGGAGCGGCTGGCGAACTATTTGCTGCGCCAGCAGAGGCGCGCCGGTGGGGCAGAATCGTTCGACCTTGATTTCGAGAAGCGCCGCCTCGCTTCAGTGCTTGGGATGACCGCCGAAAACCTGAGCCGCGCCTTCAAGGGGTTGCAGCCCTATGGGCTAGAGGTGGACGGAACACGTATCACAATCACCAACCAGGCAGAGTTCGAGCGGTTTGCCAAGCCGAACCCGCTGATCGACGACGGGTCCACCTGAGGCGTCAGACCAGAGGGTCCACTCCGATCACCAGGGGATGCAGCCAGATCAACCCCGCATAGAGCATGAGCCCGGCAGCCAAGCGCAAAACGGTGTCGGCGGTCAGGGATAGCGATGCGGGGCATTCCGATAGGGCTGCG
Source organism: Rhodovulum visakhapatnamense (assembly GCF_004365965.1). GTDB lineage: Bacteria > Pseudomonadota > Alphaproteobacteria > Rhodobacterales > Rhodobacteraceae > Rhodovulum > Rhodovulum visakhapatnamense. The sequence goes on along the minus strand of NZ_SOEB01000016.1, from coordinate 78,549 downwards.
CGCAGGTCGTGCCATCTCTGCCCCATCTCTCGCTGTCGCCGCCGGTCGACAAGGCGGCCGCCAAGCATCGCGAAACCGGCGAAGGTGCCGAACAGTATCACATGCGCCAAGTCGCCGTTTGGCAGGATATGCGCCGCCGACCATATCCCGAGCGCCAGAAGCAGGGGATGCCGCGTCAGGCGGACGATTCCGGGGCGCGCCGGGTCGAACCGGTCATTTTGCGCGCCGCCGAAGGAAAAGGGGTTCGGTCGTGCAATTGCCAGCGACAGGATCACGCAGACCGGCAGCATCACGGCCAGCACGACATGGTTCTGCCACGGCGCCCAGTCCCAAAGCGGCACATAGGGCGCTCGACCCGCTGCCGCGATCAACCAGGCCAGCACGGCAAGTGAGAGAGCCGAATAGGCGATGCCAAAGCCTGCATGCCCCAGCCTTGCCACCGCCCAGGGCCGCAACGGCGGGCGGATCGGAATGGAGTGGGTCAGGAAGAAGGCCGCGAAGGCAAAGGCGAATTCGTTCCAGCCCATGCCCAGTCAGATCCGTTTCGCAGGCGGCAGGCGCAGCAGAAACCGCCCGTACAGAACGGCATAGCCGCCAAAGGCCCCTATCCAAGCCACTCCGGCCAGGCTGTGCAGCGCCATCGCCTCATCGGTCCAGACCCCCGCGGCCACGCGCGCCAGGACAGCGGTGACCAGCGCCAGATAGATCGCCACCGTGCCGGGGCCTGCGTGCAACTCTTGCCCAGTATGGCCTAGGGTTGCACGCGTCATCACCGCGAGTGTCATCAACCCGACAGCGCCGCCCATCCAGAGATGCTGCGCTGCGGCCATGCCGAAGACACCCGGCATTAGGATCTCGGCCGCGAGCGCGATGGCCCCCAGAGGCAGGAAAGCATAACCAGCGTGCAGCACCAGGACGAGTGGCTCCGCCGCCGTGCGGATGCCCGCCCATCGCGCCAGTCGGATAGCATGCAGAGCACCTGCCAGCCCCAGCAAGACGGCGGTCACCAAGGACGTCGGCAGCGCGATCCACATGAGCAGCGCCGCCAAGAGAGCCAGCAGGGCCACCTTGTCGAACCCCTGCATCGGCGCGGCGGGCAGTTTTCCCGGCCCGCGCCGCACCAGCCAGTTGCGGGTAAACGACGGTACAATCCGCCCACCGATGACCGCGATCATCATGACACCCGCCGCCAACCCCAGACGCAGGCCATAACCTTGGGCGGCATAATCCCCCCGCGCCGCCTCCCAGTGGTACAGTCCGTTGCCAAGGGCAAAGACCGCCAGCATCGCCAGCACGATCAGATTGCGCCAGTTCTTGCCCGCCACGATCTCACGCCCAATGGCCGCGGCCAGAACCAGCGGAAAGGACAGATCGACCGTCGCCGCCAATCCTGTGGGCAGGTTACTCGACATGGCAACGGCCACGCGCCCGGCCAGCCACAGAAGGAACAGCCCGCCAAGCGGCCAGCCCACGATGGGCAACCGGCCTGTCCAGTTTGGCACAGCGGTCAAGAGAAACCCCGCGATCACCGCGCCGAGGTAGCCAAACAGGAATTCGTGCGCGTGCCAGCTGACTGGGTCAAAGGCAGTGGGCAGCGTCAGATGACCCGACAGCATCGGCACCCATAGCGTCATGGCCAGCGCAGCCCAGATCGCGGCCCCGAAGAAGAATGGCCGGAACCCGTAGGTCAGGATCGCAGGGCCGGTCCAGGCGCGCATCTGTTCGGCAGTGGTGGTCATCATGCGTCCTTCTGTTCGTACTGGACCCCGGCCTCGGTCAGGATGACGTCCAGTGCGATGTCGTGGGGTTGGGGAAAGATGGTGGCAAGCCGGGCAGATTGCAGACCGATACCGATTGTCATCGGTCGAGGCGACAGCACGGCGAGCGTGCGGTCAAAGTACCCCCCGCCGTAGCCCAGCCGAAACCCTGCCGGGTCCCAGCCCACCAAGGGGGCAAGGGTCAGGTCAGGCACCACCTCTGGCCCGTCAGCCGGGACCGGGATCTTCCAGAAGCCCTGCACCATCCTGCAATCCGGCGTCCATAGGCGGAACGCCAGTGGTGCAGAGGGCGCTGTGACCACGGGCAATGTGACGCGCGCGCCGCGTGCGAGCAGGCTTTCCAGCCAGGGCCGCAAGTTCAGTTCCGCCTTGATCGGCCACCAAGCCGAGAGCGTCAGCCCGTCGACGCTCGGGAAACGTTCAGCAAGGAGGGTATCGACACGCGCGGCAATCATGTCTGCCGCTGCACGACGCTGCGACACGGACAGGGCCTGACGGTCTGCGAGCAATCGCGCGCGCTCGGCCTTGCGCCAGCGGGCGACGTCGCGCGCCTGCTCTTGGTCCACAGCCAACGGATCGAAGTAGTCCGGGGCGATCTCGCAAGCCATGCAGGGGGACGAGGCGAATGGGCCCGGCTCAGACATCGGCGCGCCGCTCCGCCTCGAACTGCGGGAACAGCACGTCGTTCTCCAGCCGCATGTGCTCGGTCAGGTCACGGGCGAACTCATCCAGTCCACGGTAAAGCCCGGTCCAGGTGCCGCAGGCCCCGTCGGGCAAGGTCAGGTTTGCGGTCAGTCGGAGGATCTCGGCCAGCTCGCGGTCATGCCCGGCATGATCGGCGCGCATCACCGCGATCGGAGTCTCGATGCCGGGCATCCCGCCCTTGCGGATCGCGGGAAACAGGATCAGTTCCTCTTTCTTCATATGTACCTCCAATTCGCCGAGCATCTCGTGCAGCAGGGCCGACAGTCCGTCAGGCACGCCCACGTCGCCGAAGTGCACGTCCTCGACACGCTCCGCCATTGCCACCAGTTGCGGAAGCTGCTCCCTGTGGCGGGCATGGTAGCGCTCCTCGATGTGCCGGGTCAGGGCGGTCGGCTCGGACGGCGCTGCAGCTTCGGTCATGTGAGGTCTCCTGTCAGAAGAACAGTTTGGGTGGGGCGACGGGGTCGCTTTGGGCTGACTGAACGGCGATGTGCAGGGAATGGGCGATCCGCTCGGCGCGCTCGATCAGGTGCAAGGCTCCCGCGGGCGTGCAGGTATCAACAGCTATCGCGCGGAACAGCGCAAGCCAGCGGTCAAAATGTGCCCCGTTGATCGGCAACGGAGTATGCGCGGGCACCGGCCGGCCATGATACTGCCCGGTCATCAAGGCGACCGAAGACCAGAACGTCGCCATCCGCTCAAGATGCACGGCCCAATCGGTGATGCGGGCCGCAAAGATCGGCCCCAGAACGGCATCTGCACGGACACAGCCGTAAAAGCGGTGTACCAGATCGCGCAGAACATCGGGGCTAAGACCCGTCTCTACCATAAGGGCGGCCGTCACTTCCGGCCTGGTTGTCGGGATGGACAAGCTGACAGTTGCGCTGGACATCTGAGTCTCCGTCTTGCGCTTTGGCTTAGGCCTGCTAATTGGTATTGTAAATACCTATTCAAGGAAACCGACCTCATGCGGCTGACCTCCTTCACCGACTTCGGGCTACGGATGCTGATGCGGATGGCCGCCGATCCGTCGCGCGCCATCTCCACGGCCGAACTGGCCGAAGCCTTGGGCCTGTCCCGCAATCATCTGGCCAAGATCATCCAGCATCTGGCGCGCGCAGGCCTGATCGAAACCCGGCGCGGCGGCGGAGGTGGCGCCGTGCTGGCCCGACCGGCGTCCGAGATCCGGCTTGGCCAGGTCATCCGGTTGTTGGAAGAAGGGCAGCCCTTGGTCGAGTGTTTCGGGGCCGATGGGGGTGCCTGTTCGATAGACACGCGCTGTCGGCTCAAGGCGCGTCTGCGTTCTGCGGAAGCAGCTTTTCTCACGGATCTCGACCGATCGACACTGGCCGATATCGCCCTGCCCCCGCTGCCAAAGAACCTCGTGGTGTCGCAATGACGCAGGTGGAACGTGACGGTGCAGGCTTTGTCGTCCCGGCAATCTTGCTCGCCGAAGCATTCGGACTGACCGAGTCCGACGTTCGCGAGTCGATGCGCACCGGTGCCCTGACATCGATCTGCGAGGCCGGGGTGGGGACGGACGCGGGACGCTGGCGCCTGACGTTCCGCTACATCAATCGCGCCTGCCGGTTCACGGTCGACGAGGCAGGAACGATCCTGTCGAGTTCTCGCTTTCCGGTGCGGGACCGATCGTCTGACTTGGAACGTTGACTCCTTCATCCGATTATGTAAGTGATTAATCACTTACTTTCTTGGATGAATCGATGCGCAAGACGTCAGATCTCCGCAAGGCTGAAATCGTGGCAACGATCCTAGCCTTGGCCGACCAGATCGGCCCGGACCGGGTGACGACAGGCGCCGTCGCCAACGAAGTCGGCGTGACGCAGGCTGCACTGTTCAGGCATTTTCCAACAAAGGCTGCAATGTGGAGTGCCGTGGCCGACCAGGTGGCCGAAACGCTGACCCATGCCTGGAATGCGGCTGTGGCACTGAGTGAGCTGCCGGTTGACAGGATCAGGGCCCTGATCCGGGCGCAACTGGACCAGATCGCAGCAACACCCGCGATGCCCATGCTGCTGTTTTCCCGCGAACTGAATGTCGAGAACGCGGCCTTGCGCACGGCATTCCACGGGCGGCTGACCGCTTTCCATGGCCATCTTATGCGCGAAGTCGAGCTGGGCCAGCAGTCCCATACCCTGCGCGATGACGTTGCAGCGGCGGATGTGGCGGTCTTGCTGACTTCCCTGGTGCAGGGGGTGGCGATCCGCTGGTCACTGGGCGCGCGCGACTTTGGCCTGCAGGCCGAAGGGCTGCGCCTTCTGGATGTCCAGCTGCACCTGCTTGGGGTGGAAGGAGGCTGATCGATGCGGACCATCTGGATCATCGCGGTGGTGGCGGCCCTGAGCATCGGTGCAGGAGCGATGTACCTGACCGAGCATCCGTTGACGGTGGCGGTCGTGCAGCCCGAAACCGATGTGGCCCTTCGCATCTACGGGCTCGGAACCGTCGAGGCGAGGGTACTGGCGCGCGTAGGATTTGAGTCCAGCGGAACACTGATGTCGCTTACGGTCGATGCAGGTGACCGCGTGGCACAGGGGCAAGCGCTGGCCGCGCTGAATCAGGATGAGCAGGAGGCGCGGCTCGCGCGTGCCCAGGCCGCCGTGGCGGCGAACGCTGCCAATCAGGCCAAGGCCGAAGCGGCTGTCCTCCGCGCCACGGCAATCCTGGCGCAGCGCGAGGCGGCCAACCGCCGGCAGGCCGAGTTGACCCGACAGGAAGCCGCATCCATCCAGCGCGCGGAGGAGGCGCAGCGAGATGAAGACGTCGCTCGTGCTGACGTGAAAGTTGCCGAAGCGGAACTCGCCGTCATTCGCGCTCAAGGGCAGGATGCAGTCGCTGCCCTGCAACTTGAACAGACGCTGCTGGACCGTCACCGCTTGACCGCGCCCTTTGATGCGCTGGTTGTGACACGCCTGGCCGAAACCGGGGCCGTGGTTCGGTCAGGCGATCCGATCTTTACCCTGATCGACCCCGATACGATTTGGATTCAGGCCTATATTGACGAAGAACGCGCTGGTCAGCTGGCCCTTGGCCAGCCCGGCACCATCCGTCTGCGGTCTCAGCCTGCCAGCGAATTCACGGGCACGATCACCCGCATCGGAGTGGAAAGCGACCGGGTGAATGAGGAACGCCGCGTCTGGCTGACCTGCTCGGATTGCCCGCAGCAAATGTTTCTGGGCGAACAAGCCGAGGTGCGCATCCTGACTGCCACACGCGCCACGGCCCTGATGGTGCCTGAAGTGGCGATTATCGGCTTCGACGGGTATCGCGGCACGGTCTGGATCGTCCAGGACAGTAGGCTTTCGCGCGCCTACCTGACATTCGGCGCGCGTGACGACCGGGGCCGGGTGGAAGTGACGGGCGGGTTGCCCGATGCTGCGCAGGTCGTGGCCGTCCCGCTGCAAGGCGTGGATGAAGGTCGGCTTGCCCGCATCGGAGCTGCGCCATGAACCTTGCCATCAAGGATATCCGCCACGGCCTCTTCCGCTTTGTCCTGACCTGTTTGGGACTTGGGCTTCTAATGACGGTCGTGCTTGCGATGATCGGCATCTACAACGGCCTTGTCGCCGATGCCCTGGCCGTCGTGAAGGCCCCTGCCGCTGATGTCTGGGTGGTCGAGGCTGGCACTCAAGGCCCCTTTGCCGAAGCGTCAAGCATCCCGGCCACGACCCGGGACGCCGTGGCCCGCATGCCCGGAGTGGCCGAGGCCGGGGCCATCACTTACCAAACGATCGAGGCCAGCCATGCCGGCGGGACCTTGCGGCTCTATGTCATCGGCTTTGAACCCGGTCGTCCCGGCGGACCGCAGCGCATTACCGAAGGGCGGGGGCTGGGCAGAAGCCACTTTGAACTGCTGGCAGACCGCAAGACCGGTCTGGTGCCCGGAGAGACCATCCGGCTGGGACGCGACCGCTTTACCGTCGTGGGATTGGTCGAGGATGCGATGAACTCAGGCGGTGATCCGGCGGTCTATGTGACTTTGGCTGATGCATTGACGTTGCAGACGGCGATGGACCCGGCCGCTGCCCGGGTGCAGGCGGCCCGGGGCGATGGCGGCCTGCGCCCACCGACGGTGGCCGCCGTTGTTGCCCGGCTGCAGCCCGGTGCCGATGTGGCGCTTCTGACCGCGACGGTTCGGCAATGGAAACACCTCTCCGCCCTCAGCCAAAGTGAACAGGAGCAGCTTCTGCTTGCCTCGGTGGTGGACCGGGCGCGGCGCCAGATCGGTCTGTTCCTGGGGATCCTGCTGTCTGTCAGCGCCGTGGTGATCGCGCTCATCATCTACACCATGACCATGGAGAAGCTGAAGCAGATCGCTACCCTGAAGCTGATCGGCGCCCCGGATCGAACCATCGTGGGCCTGATCGTGCAACAGGCGCTGATCCTTGGCATCTCTGGCCTTGCGATCGGGCTGGCCCTGATCCTTCTGGTCAAGGACAGCTTTCCCCGACGCGTAGTGCTTGAGCCGTTCAACGCGCTGGTGCTGACCGGCATCATCCTGATGGTCTGCCTTGTTGCCTCGGGTCTTGGTGTCCGCGCGGCGCTGAAGGTTGACCCTGCCACAGCGCTCGGGGGCTGACCCATGGCACCGGGCGACATTCTGGTCGATGTGCGGGGCGTCGCCAAGCATTATGGCGAAGGCGAAACCCGTGTCGATGCCTTACGGTCCGTGGATCTGCGGGTACATGTCGGCGAAGTCATCGCGCTGCTGGGCCCGTCCGGTTCGGGCAAGACGACGCTGCTGAACGTGATCGGCTGCATTCTTGCCCCGACTGCGGGCCGGGTCGAACTGGATGGCGATGCGGTGTTCGACGGCAAATGGCTCCGAAGCGATCTGCGACGGCTGCGCCTGGACAAGATCGGCTTTATCTTTCAGGCGCACAACCTGTTGCCCTTCCTGACCGCCGAAGAGAACGTCTCGGTCGTGCTGGACCTTGCGGGCTGGCCTGCCGAAAGAGGCCGCGAACGGGCACGCGATCTGCTTGATTACCTTGAAGTCGGGCATCGGGCCAAGGTGAAGCCGGCCCTGCTATCCGGGGGCGAAGCGCAACGCGTCGCCATTGCCCGCGCGCTTGCGAACCGCCCCCGGATCATCCTGGCCGATGAACCCACGGCTGCGTTGGACAGTGGTCGGGCGCAGCTTGTGATGGACCTTCTGCGAAAGCTCGCCAGCGACCAGAAGGCCTGCATCATCGCCGTGACGCATGATGAAAAGATCTTCGACCGTTTCGACCGCCTGATCCACCTGCGCGATGGTCGTCTCGTGGACAGCTGAACCAAGGAGATGGTCATGCCCGCCCGCAGAAAGCCCCTGACGGCCGTCGCCGTTGTCGCAATCGTTTTCGGTCTCCTGACCATCGTTTCTGGAGGCCGCGCCCTTTTTGGTGGCGCCGACATGGGGGCCGTCGTCCCGTTCGTTCTGTGGTTCAATTTCTTAGCAGGGTTTGCCTACATCATCGCGGGTCTGGGGCTTTGGTTTAGGACTGGCTGGGCACCCGGCCTTGCCATCGCCATCACCCTCGCGACCGGAGCGATCTTTGCAGTGTTTCTCTTGGAGGTCTGGCACGGGACTGCATACGAGGCGCGGACGATGGGTGCGATGGCGCTGCGCCTGGCGATCTGGGTGGTGATCAGCGTCGTGGCGGCAAGGGAAAAGGCCAGTCGCGCATGACGGAAGGCAATCCTTTCACAGGGCACCATGCGGCCTGCCGCGATACTACCAAGCAGGCGGCGTCACGTCTGACGGGACATCCCGTGCCCCCTCGCACTGACCCCAGGTGTCGCAAAAGATCAACTGCTCCAGCGGCAGGCGGCTTGCCCAACCCTTAGCCGCCAATTCGGGCTGGTCTTAAAGCTCTTCTACGTAGCCGAGGCAAAGCCAGGCCACGGGAACAACGCTTTCGGGCAGGCCAAGGATCTCGCTTAACGCGCCCGACCGAAAGATGCTGACCCAACCCACACCAATCCCTTCCGACCGAGCCGCCAGCCAGAGGTTCTGAACAGCACAGACGGTCGAATAAAGGTCCATCTCGGGCGCGTGGGTGCGACCAAGCACAACAGGGCCGCCACGCGCGCGATCGCAAGTGACGCAGATGCTGACCGGCGCTTGCAGGATGCCTTCAAGCTTCAGGCTGGAATAGAGCGGACGGCGGTCAGGTCCGAACATCGCTTCGGCTTCGGCGTTTGCATCGGCAAAGGCGGCCTGAACCCGACCTCTCACGCCGGCATCCCGGACAATGATGAAGTTCCACGGCTGCATGAACCCAACCGAAGGCGCATGATGGGCAGCCGTCAAAATGCGCATCAGAACATCTTTGTCCACGGGTGTGTCCGTAAACTGCGAGCGCACGTCGCGGCGCGAGAAGATAGCGCGATAGACGGCAGCGCGCTCGCCTTCGCTGAAGGCTCCGGCCGCGACCGGAGAGGCAGAAACGGACATGACGGTCCCCCTTCGTCGAAACGGGCGCGCCGCCGGCCTTCGGCGCGTCCTGTTTCGTCTGGCCGGTCTTCTGACTTGGCTTCGCGCGGGTGCTGCGCCTTCCCGGTCATTCGACCAGTGGCAAATGCAGCCCCATCTACCTTACAGCGTTGGGCACGTCGCAGGATTTCACTGCGTTCCCGATTATCCCGCCACGAAAAGCGGCGGGCACCAGACGCCGCCACTGTAGGCGTAAGTTCGATCTGGCGCAATCAGCGCGGCACTCCCGACGAAGACAGACGTAAAATCATTCTGCGGGATCCTTCAGCCCGGAATTTGGATCGAGGGCGTAGCCGCTCGCTGGTCCACGAAGGGGTTGAGCCAGCATCTGGTCGAGCCACAAATCACGCTGTGTACGAAACTGTTCGATAACGATTTCCATCCCTTCGTGCCCCTTGGCGGGCTGAGCGATGTAGGTCCCGAGCAGCCGGTCCCACCACGGCAGGTTGAAGCCGTAGTTCGAGTTGGTCTCGCGCGGGTCGGTGGAATGGTGGACGCGGTGCATGTCCGGCGTCACGACGAACAGGCGCAGCACGCGGTCCACCGGGCGTGGCAGGTCGATATTGGCGTGGTTGAACAGCGCGGTGGCGTTCAGGACCACCTCAAAGAGCAGCACCGCGACGGCGGGCGGGCCGAGCGCCGCGACCACCGCCAGCTTGATACCCATCGAGATCAGGATCTCGACAGGATGGAACCGCAGGCCGGTTGTGGCATCGAAATCGAGATCGGCGTGGTGCATCCGGTGCAGCCGCCAGAGCCCCGGCACCGCATGGAACATCACATGCTGAAGGTAGATCGCCAGATCGAGCAGCAGCATCGAAACGATGATCGCGACCCAGGCCGGCACATCGAGATTGTTGAACAGGCCCCAACCGCGGTCCTCGGCCATGACGGCAAGCCCGACAGCGAGGATCGGAAAGGTTAGCCGCAGGATGACCGTATCGACCACCACGAGCGCAAGATTATTGGTCCAGCGGATCACCCGCGGGATCTCCCGTCTGCGCCGGGGGGCTGCCACTTCCCAAAGCGCCATTGCCGCCAGAACACCCAGAAAGATGGCAAGACGGATGGTCGCCTCAGTGGCAAGGATGGTCTCGGACATGGATCGCTCGCCTTTGGCCTTGTAGGGCGCGATGGAATCGCTATCATTCAAGGCATCGCTTGAATGATATAGCGTCTGGAGACTGGCCTTGTCAATCAGCCCGAAGCTGGCCCTGCTGGAGGAATACGCGCTTGTCGCGCGCGCCTTGTCGGCACCGGCGCGTCTGATGCTCCTGGAACAACTGGCGCAAGGAGAGCGTGGCGTGGAGGCGCTGGCGGAAAAGACGGGCCTGACCATCGCCAACTGCTCGCAGCACCTGCAACAGTTGCGCCGGGCCGCACTCGTCACCAGCCGCCGCGATGGCAAGGCGGTGATCTACCGACTCACCGACGCAAAGACTCTGGAACTCATGGACCTTTTGCGCATCGTGGCCGAACGTAACCTGGCACAAGTCGAGCGCATCCTGCGGGGCCTCTCGGGCGGCTATGACGCGCCCGAACCGGTCAGTCGCGCGGTCCTCGCCGCACGGCTCGCGGAAGGCTCTGTCACTGTTCTCGATGTCCGGCCCTCCGACGAATACGCTGCGGGCCACATCCCCGGTGCGCGGAACGCCACCTTGGCGCAGTTGGAGCAAATCCTCCCAACACTTGCGCATGACGCCGAGATTGTCGCCTATTGCCGCGGCCCATACTGCGTCTATGCCCATCAGGCCGTCGCCACTTTGCGCCGCCACGGTCTAAACGCGCGGCGGCTGGAAGGTGGTTTGCCTGAATGGCGTGAGGATGGAAGACCAGTGCTCATCCACGTGGGCTGAGCGTTGTTGAGCTCAATAAGACGGCGCCCGGTTTCGAAAGGACAGGACTTCGCTCATTGCGCGCCATCTTCGTTGACGATGCAATCATATTGCCCGAAGGCTGACACCTGATACGGCGACCCTAGTTCGTCGCGCGCCACATCCGGTATCGCCCCTGGCCTGTCATCTCGCGGATCAGACCCCGCGCTTCCATCCAGGCAAGGTTGCGCTGCACGGCCGCTCGACTGGCGCCGGTCATGGTCTCGGCCATGGGGGCCGAGACGAGGGGCCATTCGGTCAGTACGGCGCGCAGCGCCCGCGGTGTCTTTCCCGAGAGCGGTGACATCTCGATTTCTGCCCGCGCTGACCATGCTTCGATATCGTCGAGGTGCCGCATCGCGGTCAGGCTTGCTGTTTCCATCCCGTCGAGCCAGCGCGCCAGACGGACCGTCTGTGAGCCACCTGCGCGCAGGCCCCCTGCCCCGCCCATCGCCAGCGGCGTAAAGACTGCGCCCCTCCCTTCGCTGGCAGAGATGCGCGCGGCGGTCACCGCCGCTTCCATCCGGTCACTGTGCTGCCCGAGTCCTGCTAGGTTCCAAAGGTGAAAGCCCATGCAGGCGCGGGTGATCGGGTGCAGATCGTCCGCTTGCGCCATAAGGTCCAGCCACCCCTCGGCTCGATCGGAGAATGGTTCTGCCACATCATCCATGTGCACGGGGTCACGGCGATCCAGGAAGGCAGACAGGTCGACGTCTGGCCCCGGCCCACCCGTCAGGCGCCGCACCGCCCACCCCACCCGCGCCAGCGCTGTTGTGTCGTCTTGGACTCCCGAAAGGCGCATGGAGATCCACAGTGCCAACCTATCCGGCGCGACTCGATCCCCGGCGAACCAACTCAGGTCGCCTGCCTCGATCAGGGCCAGCCTGTGCCGCCACCCCTCTGGTCCGCGCTTTAGCCGTTCATCCAGCGCTCCAAGCCGACCCGCGACGCGGGCGAGGCGCGCGGCATGCCCCGCCTCGGCCCTCCGCCAGTCGTCGAGAACCGCCATCTCGTGGGGCTCCGCCCGTGGTCCAGGCGGCAGATCGTCGGTTTCCTCTTCGATCGGACCGGGCAGGAACCACAGATCGTCGTCTGACGTCTCATCGACCTCTCCAACGGCAATGGGAGGTACCTTGAAATCATCATGCAAGACGGATGCTTGAGTTTTCATATGTGCAAAATACGTGCAGTTTGCACTTTACCAAAGGGTTTTGTTGGGGGGCCTCGACACAGTTGTATATAGCACGCACACGCGGTGGTCTTCGAGACCTCTCTGACCGTGGTCAGCCTCAGGAAACCAAGGGCTTTCCGATGGACAGCACCGCAAAGAGCGTCCTTGCATCCGTTTACAAACGGTCGTTTATTGCTGATATATGAAACTGCAAACGGCCTGATTTTATGCCCCTGATCGGCTACGCGCGCGTCTCGACCGAGGATCAGACCCCCCTGCCCCAGTCGCAGGCCCTTAAATCCGCGGGCTGCGTCGAGATCCACGAGGAGCAGGCCTCGGGCGGCAACCGCGCACGGCCCGTGCTGGCCCGCGTGCTCGAGCGGATCGGGAAGGGCGATACGCTGGTCGTGGTGCGCATCGACCGTCTGGCGCGGTCACTGTCGCACCTCCTCGAGGTGATTGAACGGCTGGAAGCTAGGGGCGCCTTCTTCCGCTCGCTCATGGACCCGATCGACACGTCCTCGCCGCAGGGCAAGTTCACCCTGCAGGTCCTGGGTGCCGCCGCCGAGTTTGAGCGCGCCTTGATCCGCGAACGCACCAAGGCCGGGCTGGCCAGCGCAAAAACCAAAGGCCGGGTTGGCGGCAATCCGGGCCTGCGCGCCCGTGATCCGGCAGCGCTGCGCAAGGTGCGGCTGGCGCGGCAGGACGGCTACATGGAGCGGCTGAACGAGACGGCCCAGGACTGGGTGCCCCATGTGCGCCGCCTGCGGCCCGACTTAGCCTGGGAAGATGTGGTGCGCATCGTCAACGGCCCCCTGCCCCGCGAGCGCCAGTGGACGCAGAGCCGGCTTTTGCGCGCCGTCAACGCTTATGTCCGCGACGGCTTCCTGCCTGAGACTGTGCTGGCCCGAGCGGGCCGCCGCGAGACCGACGACCGCCTGCCCGCCATCGTCGCCGCCATCAAGGGCGCGGACCCCGACATCACACTTCAGGCGATCTGCACTCGACTGGAAGCGATGCGCGAGCGTACGCCCCGCGGGCGGACAAGCTGGCAACCCTCCTCGGTGAAGATGCTGCTGGAGCGGGCCGAGAGGCTGGGGCTGCTTGAGTAGTCGAGATACCTTGCAAATCCTCCACGACATGGAAGGATTACAAGGCTTTGACCGGCCCCATGCTCAGAAACTGTCTGCTCACGTAAAGGGATTGATGATGCGAAGCTGGCCTTCGACCAGCAGGCCATCTTGCATGTCCTCGCTCCACAGCGTGGTGCAGCCCGCAACCAAAGCGCTGGCCACTATCATGGCGTCGTAGATCGAGAAGCCGTAGCGTTCCGCCAAGGCGCGGCCGACGTCGTGGGTCTGAAGGGTCAGCTCTTCGACGGGGCACAAGGCACGAATGCCCTCAAGAAACGCCTCTGCTTCCTCCCAGCTCAGGCCAGCCTTGCGGCGACAGTTCACCAGCGTCTCGTTCAGGACCTGAACGCTGATCCGGGGCCCCTGCCCCAGGATAACCTCGGCGCGATCGGCTTTCGTGCCATCGTCGAGCAGGTAAAGAACGACATTCGTGTCCGCGAACTCAGCGCTCATGCGCAGCGTCGCGGCTCAGGCGCTCTGCAGCGGGCAGCTTGCCCCGGAAGCGGCGCAGACCCGTCAGCACCTCATCCGCGCGCGCTAGACGACGGACTCTGACCTGGCCGTCGTCCTTCACCAGATCGATCTGATCGCCTTCCTTGAGGCCAAGCTCCCGGACAAGCTCCGCGGGCAGGCGGACGGCAAGCGAGTTGCCCCATTTCGCGACCTGCATCGTGACCTCCTGAGTGGATATACGATCAGGAATGTATATCATGTTGGTTGAATGGGCAAGCCTGTCCGCTGCTTGGGCTACTCTTGTGCGTCGCGCAGTGGCTGACACCAGATTTAGAAAGTGCTTGCGCGAATCTGATCGGTCAGGCAATAGTCTCGAAAAATACCGCGCGGTCACATAAAAATCGCGCCCACGGATCGAGCAGGGCATGACCGAGATAGACAAAGACCTGGACGTCGCCATTGGCCACTACGCCGAACTCTTGGCTTCGAACCTGCATGCACAACGCGCAGCGCACTTTCCACCAGACGCGAAAAAGGTGATGCGCAGCTTGACGAGCGGTGAGGCGGCCGAGCTGCTCGGTGTCGATCACACCTACCTTCGCAAACTTCATCGGGAAGGCAAGATCACGGACGTCGAGACGACGGCCGGTAGCCATCGCCGCTACACCCTCGACGATGTCTGGGAGATCAGGCACAGCCTCGAGGCCAATGCCAAGAAGCCGGGAACCTATGTGCCTGGTCGGCGCAAAGGGGACGAGCTGCAGGTCATTTCCGTTGTGAACTTCAAGGGTGGGTCCGGCAAGACAACCACATCAGCACACCTTGCACAGAGACTTGCGTTCAAGGGTTATCGGGTCCTGTCCATTGATCTGGATCCGCAGGCGTCGTTGTCCGCCTTGCATGGGATCCAGCCTGAACTGGACCTCATGGAAGGGGGGACGCTATACGACGCAGTCCGTTATGACGACCCTGTCCCGGTTTCCGAGGTCATCAGGAAGACGTACATCCGAGGCCTGGATCTCATTCCGGGCAATCTCGAGCTCATGGAGTTCGAACATGAGACCCCCGCCGCGATCCAGCGTGGCGGCGCCCGCGCTTTCTTCGCGAGAGTCCGTGATGCACTCGACAGCGTCGAAAGCGACTACGATGTCGTCGTGATCGACTGCCCTCCGCAACTGGGCTTCCTGACCATGTCTGCCCTTTCCGCGTCCTCGGGGGTCCTGGTTACCGTCCATCCACAGATGCTCGACCTCATGTCGATGTCGCAGTTCCTGCGGATGACGGCAGACCTGTTGGGTGTGATCCGCGATGCAGGCGCCAACCTGCGGTTCGATTGGCTCCGGTTCCTGCCGACCCGCTACAAGGTGGGCGACGCCCCACAGACCGAGGTGATCGCCTTCATCCGCGGGCTCTTCGGGCGTTCGGTGCTGACCAACCACATGGTCGAGTCGACGGCGATATCGGATGCCGGGCTGACCAAGCAGACCTTGTATGAGGCGGACAAGAAGGACTTCACGCGCCAAACCTTCGACCGCGCCATCGAGTCCATGAATGCCGTCAACGATGAGATCGCCGCGATCATCCAGAGCACGTGGGGACGCAATGGCAAGAAAGCCTAAACTGGGACTGCCCTTGCAGACTTTGCGTAATGCCCCCGACGCTCTTGAGGGGCGCAGGCTGCGGGGCGGCGTGTTCGAGATCGAGCCTGACCATGTCGAGACCTTGGGCAGGCTGGATGACCGTCTCCAAATCGAGATTGCTGGGCTGAAGGCATCGATCTCCAGAAGCGGCCAACGGGTGCCGATCCTCGTACGACCTCTCGAAGGTGATCGCTACAGCCTGATCTACGGGCGTCGTCGGCTTGAAGCCTGCCGAGAGCTCGGGATCAAGGTCCGTGCGATCGTAACTGAAATGGACGGGGATCAGGCGCTTCGTGATCAACTGCTTGAGAACCAAGAACGACGTGACCTTAGCTTCATCGAACGTGCGTTGGTTGCGGCGGCCTTGCTCAATGGCGATCATCTGGGAGAGGCGGAACGTACCAACAAGGGTGTGGCGGAGGTTCTGGGCCTCACCGAAGCTGGTGTGTCGCAGCTGTTAAGCGTCGTCCGCGCGGTTGGCGAGAGCCTCGTCCTAGCGATCGGTGCTGCGCCAGGTATCGGCCGGCCTCGTTGGGAGGAGCTCAAGAAGTCAATGGCCGATGCATCTGTGGACCGCGAGGACCTCGCTGCAGTGGCGGCTGAGGCCAGGTCTTCTCACTCTGGTGGTCCCGACGAAAAGTCGGACGCCGCGTTCCTGGCCGTCCTCTCCGCAGTGGTGCAGGCAGAGCGGCCGACCCGCCCATCAAGTCCCCGAGGGGCACCCATTGTGGCCATTCCGGGTGTCGGGGCTGCAACCATCGCGACAGGGCGCCGCGGCCGACAGTTCAAGCTCGAGCTGAAGGCCGAGGATAGAGATTTTGTCAGCTGGCTTGAGGGCAAGGCCCCGCAGCTGATCGCCGAGCTTCACGAGCGCTGGAAGCGCAAGGAAGACTGAGGAAGAGCAACAACCAAAAAGGAGGCACGAGACAGGCAGAAAAGAAAAAGGCCCCGAGAAGCAAGCTTCACGAGACCTTTCTTAGGTTTCGCACGGGACCAGCCCGCTACAAAACTCAGTTTTCGCACCTCTGAATGTAGCGATCTGGCCCCTTTCCCGCAAGCGCAAAGCGATTCGCGGGCCAGGGAAATTTTGCCTTCGTGAATGACATCATGGAGTACACACCGATTTCGCCGTTTATGCGGCCGATCTCGCACGCCCATCTGCGCGTGGTCGAGCAGCCTGAGGCGTCTGTTCCGGGCAAGCCCGTCAACAAGTGGGAGCTCCTTCGCGAGCTGTCCAAGGCGCAGGCCGCCTTTAGGATTTCCGAGCGCGATCTGACTGTTCTGCAGGGGCTTCTCAGCTTCTTTCCGGATGATGCGCTTGGCGGGAACGCCGAGATGGTTGTCTTCCCGTCCAACAAGGCAATCTGCGAGCGGCTGAACGGTATGCCTTGCTCCACGATGCGCAGGCACATTGCCCGCCTGGTCGAGGCAGGCTTGCTGATGCGCCGCGATAGCCCCAACGGGAAGAGGTATGTCCGCAAGCATGGCGAAGAGCGCGTGGCTTTTGGCTTTGATCTCTCGCCGCTCTACTGCCGGGCCGAGGAGATTGCACGGGCCGCAGAGGCCGTGCGTGAGGCCGAGGACCGTGTGCGGCGACTGCGGGAGGTCGTGAGCCTCATGCGGCGCGATCTCGCTGCCGTTGCGGAGTTTGGAGAGGAGATCCGGCCAGGCCTTGGCCTCTGGGATCAGCTTCGCGACAAGGCTGTCCTTACTGCGCGCGCCCTCCGCCGCAAGCTTGCGATCGAGGAACTTGCGGCAGTTAGAGCGGACCTCGAAGCCCTTCTCGACCACGCACGCAACGTCATTGACGGTCTTGAAACAGAAGAAATGAACACCAATGGTGCCAAGTTTGAGCGTCACCATCATAATTCAAATAAAGAATCTATAGATCTTGAACCTGCCTTAGACAAAGGCGGGGCGGCGGCCGGCGCGCCAGATCCTGAAACGGATGCGCTTTTTGCTGACGTGGAAGAAGCGGACACAAGACGCGTGCCAAAGATTCCGCTCCATCTGGTGATCGCGGGGTGCCCATCGCTCAAAACCTTCTACCAGGGCGATATCCGTCACTGGCATCAGCTTTTCGATGCCGCTTGCCATGTGCGGCCGGCCATGGGGATCAGTGCGTCCGCTTGGGAAGAAGCGCAACGGTTCATGGGCCCCGAGCAGGCATCGATCGTTGTCGTCGCCATGCTGGAACGCTTTGCGGACATCCGATCGCCCGGTGGCTACCTCCGTGCGCTGACATCCAAGGCGGCGGCGGGCGAGTTCTCCTGCGGACCGATGGTCATGGCGCTGATGTCCCGGCGAAATGCTGCATAACAGCTGTTAAGTCTCTTGGAGCGATCATCAAGTTCGGCGCGACTTTACAGCTGTTAAGTCACGCAGCGATGCGTCGATAGCCGAAGAGAGAAAAAGGTTGGGGGTTTGAGGGGTGACGGGAAGTGAGTTCGGGAGAGTGGCTTCCGACGCCCGTCGCGGAGAAGATCTGATGGCGAAAGCAGCCCAGAAAGTCACCCTGTCCCCCTCGCGGGACATTCCCTTCAACAAGCTCGCGCTGAGCCAGTCCAACGTGCGGCGCATAAAGGCTGGCGTCTCGGTCGAGGAACTGGCCGAGGACATTGCCCGTCGCGGGCTCCTGCAGAGCCTGAACGTCCGGGCCGTTGTCGATGCCGATGGTGTCGAGACCGGCATGTTCGAAATCCCAGCCGGTGGCCGTCGCTTCCAGGCGCTGACGCTTCTGGTGAAGCAGAAGCGACTGGCGAAAACCGCCCCGATCCCCTGCATCGTGCGGGATGCCGCGTCCGACATTCTGGCCGAGGACGACTCGCTGGCCGAGAACATGCAGCGTGTGGCTTTGCACCCGCTCGACCAGTTCCGCGCATTTCATGCTCTTCGCGAGAAGGGTCAGGGCGAGGAAGCGATCGCCGCGGCCTTCTTCGTGACCCCGCAGATCGTGAAGCAGCGCCTGAAACTCGCGTCCGTGGCCCCTGCCCTGCTCGAGGTCTATGCCGAGGATGGCTTGACGCTGGAACAGCTGATGGCGTTCACGGTGAACCCTGACCACGGGCGTCAGGTCCAGGTCTGGGATGCGGTGAAGAACTCCTGGAACAAGGAGCCCTACGCCATCCGGCGTATGTTGACGGAGACCTCGGTCCGGGCTTCGGATCGTCGTGCGGTCTTCGTCGGTGTCGATGCCTATGAGGCGGCGGGTGGTGTCGTCCTGCGTGATCTTTTCCAGGGCGATGACGGTGGCTGGCTCGAGGACCCTGCTCTGCTCGACCAGCTGGTCGCCGAGAAGCTTCAAGCCGAAGCCGAGGCGCTGGCCTCGGAGGGCTGGAAGTGGATCGAGGTGGCGACCGACCTGCCCTATGGCTACAGCCACGGTCTGCGACGTCTGGCCGGTGATCCCGCGCTGATGACGGACGAGGAAAGCGCGGCCCACGCTTCGCTCCTCGCCGAGTATCGGGCGCTGGAGGAAGAATGCGCCGACCAGGACGAGTACCCCGAAGAGATCGATGCCCGGCTCGGTCAGCTCGAGATGGCGATGGAAGCGCTCGAACAGCGGCCGCTGAACTACGACCCGGCCGAGGTTGCGCGCGCGGGCGTATTCGTGACGCTGGATCGGGACGGCAGTCTTGCGATCTATCGCGGCTATGTCCGGCCCGAAGACGAGCCGCGCGAGGAGACCGCGGTCCAGGAGGGCGATGGTTTGGATGCCATGGGGCAGGGGGGTGATGTCGGTGTTTCCAACTGGAACCCGTCGGCCACCTCCGCCGGGGGTACCGTCATCACCTCGGGTGGTCACCCGATCGGCGCGGACGCATCCGACGAGGAAGACGACGGGGCGCTGAAGCCGCTGCCCGAGCGTCTGGTCATGGAAATGACCGCCCACCGGACCCTCGCGCTTCGGGAAGCAATCGGGCGCTCGCCCGACGTCGCGCTGACGCTCCTGCTCCTGAAGCTCGTGACGGACACCTTCCGCACCTCATCTGCCACCGGCAGCTGTCTCGAGGCTTCGGTGCGTCACGTCTACATGTCGGCGCAGGCGCCCGATCTGAAGGACAGCGTCGTGGCGAAGCTCGTCGACGAACGTCATGCGGCTTGGGAGGCCGACCTGCCCCTCGGAGACGATGCGGCGCTCTGGGAGTATCTGACGATCCTCGACCACGGCAGCCGTCTGGCTCTGCTGGCGCATTGCCTCAGCTTTGGGATCAACGCGCTTCATGAAAAGGTGCACCCCTATGGGGCAGGTATTTCAGCCAGCGGTCTGACTCGCCGCATGGCCCATGCCGATCTCGTGGTGCGCGCGGTCGATCTCGACATGGTTGAGGCAGGCTGGGAGCCGACGGTCGATGGCTATCTCAACCGGGTTCCCAAGGCCCGGATCCTCGAGACCGTGCGTGAGGCGAAAGGCGAGGGGACTGCGCAGCTTCTCGACCATCTGAAGAAGGGCGAAATGGCGACGGAAGCCGAACGGCTTCTCAAGGGAAGCGGTTGGTTGCCCGAGGTCCTGCGCCGGGCCGATCTGGTGACGTTCGACGGAGAGGCGGTCGGAGAACGGCAGGGGGAAGATGCGGGCGATCCCGAAGACATCGCTCTCCCGGCCTTTCTGACGGTCGATTTGCCGGACAGCGATGCGTCGATGATGGCGGCAGAGTGATCTGAGCCATCCGGGGGGCGGGGAAACCCGCCCCTCTATCTCACAAAACACAGCAATATCAATATGATGAATGCGGATACTCGCATTCGGGATGAGGAATCATGTCTGCAACAAACATCATCGACACAGCCCCTTTGGGGGCGCTCATTCGCTACACGGACGGCAGTCCCAAGCCGCCGGCACGCTTCACCAAGAAGCTTGCCGCCTGGGAGCGTTCGAACGGCGTCGGTCGTCTCGTGAAGAAGGAGCCGCCCCGGGTCTATCCGACCTGGACCGCTCCGGCCTCCTTCACGCTGCATGAAGGGAACTTCTCCTCGGACGGGGTGATCCTCGTCACCATCATGCGCAGTCATTCGGCGGACAGCCGACTGATCTTCGAAGTGGCCGAGGTACCGAAGGCCGGGCAGGTGCGTGTGCTCCTCGACTTCGGGGGCAACACTGAATTGCTGCATCTGGCGGAGTCCGTCACCGCGGCCGAGCTATGGATTGCGCGGGAGGGCTATCGCAACGCGCGGCTCGAGATCGTCGGTGCCGAGGACGGCGAAAGGGCAGGGGGCGCGGACCTGGCCGCCTGAGCCCTGACAAGGCGTGAGGGGTCTGCCGAAGGGCCGGGCCTCTCACCGACCAAGAACCTCGTCCCGCGATATCGCGGGGCGCCATAGGATCCATCCCCCAAGACGGAGGTCTTCAACCAAGAGCCTGCCCGGGAGGCTGGCGGCGTTCCAAGCATCAGCGGGACAACCGGCTCCTGACGTCGGGGCACCATCCCCCGCTCGCCATTCCCTTCCTTGCCCCGAATCCCGTCTTCGAGATCAACCCGCAAAGGGGTCGGACTACGGGCGAGCCCGTGCCGCCGGGCAGATTCGGGCGAGCCGAACGCACCCGGTGATGTCAGCCAGTCTTCGGGCCTGCGGGGTCCTGTCGCGCGGGGGATGGTCCCCCGCCTCCAAGATAGGAGCCAAACAGATGTCCCGCAAAGATGCACACGCCTTCGCCGCTTCCCTCGCCGCCACGCTCATGGTCTCGATCGTTGTCTTCCAGGCAGGGGATGGAACCTTCGGCGCTGTCCCCGCCGATGAAATCGACGGAGACGAGGTCGTGATCGTCTCGGAATACGATCCCTTCGGGTGAGGCTTCGGCCTCACTTCCCGAGGGCCCGGGCGCGGCGCGGGTGCGCCTCTGGGCCTATCGCCGACCGTGTGACCGGCGATGCCGATCAGAGGAACGTCTGTGTGCCATCTGCGCAGATCGTGGTACGTACACAGGGCGGAGAACGGACTTTCTCTGCGGGTGCGAAGCTGCGAACCGAGTTTTCGAAGAGCGGCCATTCAAGGTGACCGCGCACGGTCAAAGGAATGATGCGTTCTCAAAACTTCGCCGGGCCAGACGCGCCATGGAGCGGGGTCCACTGATAAGCAACCAACGACTTTTCCGATGGCCGCGGAGGTTGATGCTCTACCTAAAGAGAAGCGACTCTGAGTTCGCGCCGTCGCCACCAGCGCTAAACGTTGAAATGGCAGGCGACCGGAATGCTTCTAAGGTCAAACGAAATGAGCGGGAAGCTTGGCCGCCGAAGTCGCGTTACGGCTCGAGGTCATACTTTTCGTCCTGAATACAGTTGAAATCGTGCATAGACCACGTTTATCTGCTTAACTTCCCCCGACGGCGAACCACAAGGCGGGAATACCAACCGCCACGACAATCGCATAGACGATACCGACGTGCAGACCCATGGCCTTGCCGCCCATTCCGATGGAGATCGCGGCCTTGATGGCGGTATTGACGGTCGCGGCAATGAAGATCGCCGTGGCGGCCGCGTTTACGGCAAGGTCGCCTCCGGCAAGCCGCGACACCGAGATGGTGATCGCATCGACATCGGTCACGCCCGACAGCGCGGCGGCGACTTGGATGCCGGCCTTTCCATACCATGCCTCAAGGTAATGCAGCACCAGCAGCACGATGGTCAGAAGCGCCCCGAACGCCAGTGCGGCCCCGAGGTTGAGCGGATTGGCGACGGCGTCGAGATCCGATGCCCGGTCTGTGCCGCGGTCGCGAACACTCAGGATCGCCGCGCCACCGAGGCCGGTCACCGCCATGACGCCCATCGGCATGGCAAGCGGCGCGATCAGGGGTGGATGGAAGATCGCCGCGAGGACGAGGATGCGCAGGAACGTCACAGATCCCGCGACGACGGCGCCCGAGGCCGCGACAGGGCCAAGACCGGCCTGCGTCCGGGCAAGCCGGGCCAGCGCGACCGTCGTCGATGTCGACGAGGCAAGACCGCCGAACAGACCCGTCAGCAGGACCCCCAGATCCGCCCCGCCAAGCCGGATCGCGGCGTAGCCGACAAAGGACAGGCCGGCCACGATGACCACCGCCCACCAGATTTCGTAGGGGTTGAGCGCTGCGCCTGGCCCGTATCCCTGATCCGGTAACACCGGCAGGATGACGACCGAGATCAGCGCGAGCCTGAGAAGAGCCTCCAGTTCGAGCCGTTCGAGCCGCGCCACCCAAAGGTGCAGCCGCCGCTTCATGGTCAGCAGGAGCGCGGCGACCACTGCGACGGCGGCAGGCGGCGCCAGATCGCCCAGAACCGCCGCTGCTCCCAGCCCAAAGGTCAGCAGCAGCGCAACTTCGGTCGTCAGGCCGAGATCGTCGTTTTCCTTCAGGCGCACCCGGTAGCTCAGCGCCAGCAGGCCCGCGAGGCCGAGAAAGGCGAAGGCGAGCACGACCGGCCCCGTCAGCGATGCGAGCCAGCCGCTGACCCCGCCGAGGAGGCCCGCCAGCGCAAAGGTCCTGAGGCCCGCGATGCGCGCCCCCTCGGGTTCCTCGCGTCCGTGCCAGCCCCGCTCGAGCCCCAGGAGCAGCCCGATTGCAAGCGCGACTCCGAGCCGCTGAAAGAGTTCGAGGTCATCCATGTCTGCGCATCATCCCTGTGCCGTAGCGGGCGGAACCAGGCTCAGTCGAGCGCATCATGGCCGATCGCCTTGCAGTCGGAGAGATCCGATCCGCCCGCACCTGCGACGTCCTTGGCGAGGTCGCACAAGGCGCTGCGCATCCCTTCCTCAAGGACCGGATGGTAGAACGGCATCGCCAGCATGTCGGCGACGGTCATCTCCGCCTCTACCGCCAGGGCCAGCAGGTGCGCCAGATGTTCGGCCCCCGGCGCGCACATCTCGGCGGCCAGCAGGCGGCCGGTCTTTCGGTCGGCGTGGATGCGCAGGAGGCCGGCGGCTGTCTGTGCCATGCGGGCGCGGGCCTGTTTCGAGAAATCCGCCCGGCCGGTTGCGACGCTCGCCTCGTCCAGGTCAGACAAGGGCGGGCCGACCCGCGCCACCTGCGGCGAAGAGAAGGTGATGAAAAGCGGCGTGCGCCGGCACAGCCCGCCTTCCGCGTCCGGCGCGGCCATGCGGCCTGCGATATGCCCCTCGTCGGCGGCCTCGTGCAGGAGCGGGCGGTAACCGTTCGCGTCGCCGACCAGGAAGACGGGCAGATCGCCGATGCGCAGGCTCGCGGGATCGACCTCGGGCAACCCGTCGTCGTCGAGCGGCACGCCGAGCATCTCCAGCCCCAGACCGTCGATGTTCGGCCTGCGGCCCATCGCGGCCAGCACCGCGTCGGCCTCGAACGCCCCGCCTGCGCCGGTCACGCGGAGGGTGCCGCCCGTATCCTCGATCTCTGCCGGGGCGCCCAGATGGAGCGCAAGCTCGGCCTCTATCAGCGGGCGGAAGGCGGCCAGCACCTCTGGGTCGTCGATGCCTGCCAGCGCCTCGACGGCGTCGAAGCCCGCGACCTCCAGCCCCAGCCGCGCCAGCGCCTGTGCGATCTCCACCCCGATCGCGCCCATGCCGATCACGGCGATGCGGCGCGGCAGGTCGGCCTGTTCGAAGAGCGTGTCCGTGGTCAGGAGACGGTCGCCGAAATCCCGCCACGGCCCCGGCACGACCGGGCTGCTGCCGGGGGCGAGGATGATCGCGCACGCCTCCACCGTCTCGCCGTTCACCTCCAACCGCCCGGGGCCGAGCAGGCGCGCGCGCCCCGGGACGGCGCGCTTGCCCAGCTTGCCCGGCACCGCTTCCGGCCCCTTCACGAACCCGTCGCGCATCGCGCGCACGCGGGCCAGGACCGCAGGAATGTCCGCGCTCAGACCCTGTGCGCCCCGGATGCCGAACGCCTCGAACGTGCCGCGCCGGTGAAACGCGTTCGCCGCCTCGATCAGCGCCTTGGACGGCATGCAGCCGACGGCGGCGCAGGTCGTCCCCCAATGGCCGTCGTTCACCAGCAGAAAATCGTCGGTATAGCGGCGCACCTCGCGCAGGGCCGAAAGCCCGGCGCTGCCCGCGCCCACGATGACGGTATCGACCTTCATGCGCTTACTCGTCCGCGTCGGCCTTGGTCTCGTGCTCGGTGCCCGGTTCGTGCTCGGGCGGGCTGTAGGTGGTGAAGAGCTTCAGCATCCCCGACCCGGTGTTGCGGAAGTTGTGGAAAACGCCCGAGGGCACGATGCTGACATCGCCATCGGCGATTTCGGTTTCCGTCTCGCCGATCTTGGCCACGCCCGAGCCCGCGACGAAGTAGAGCAGTTGGTCATGCCCCTCGTGCACCTCGCCGCCGATCTCGCCGCCCTCGGGGATGGCCATCAGCACCAGCTGCGTCTGCTCGCCGGTCCACAGGACCTTGCGGAACTCGTCATTCGCGCGGGCCAGCTCGACGACGGGCAGTGTAAGTTTCGGGGTCTCGGTCATGGTGCGGCCTCCTCGTGCCGTGGTTTTACGCGTCTGCTCAGGACTTGGCCCGCTATTCAACCAGCAGGCAATCGGCTAACGTCCGATGGCGTGCACATGCACACCCCCTCAACAGGAAGGAATCGCTCCGATGTCCGAACGGAACCAGTATATCGAAAAAGCCAAGGCGAAGATCGATCAGTGGAACGCCGAGATCGACAAGATGAAGGCGCAGGTCGACGAGGCCGAAGCCGACGCGAAGATCGAGGCGCAGAAGCAGCTCGACGCGGCGCGCGCGCAGCGCGACGAGGCCGAGGCGAAGCTGAAGGAGCTGCGCGAGGCCGGCGACGACGCCTGGGACGACATGAAGGCGGGCTTCGACAAGGCCTGGGACAGCATCTCGGGCGCCTTCGACAGCGCCATGGCCCGCTTCAAGTGAGGACATGCCGATGACCGTCCGCGATACCCTGCGGGCGGCGGGGCTCGCCGCTCTGCTCGCCATGCCCGCCGCCGCGCAGGAGTCGGACGCGCTGACCACCGCCGACGAGGTTCGCGCGGAAATCTCGGACTCGATGGACGCCATAGCGGCCTATTCCGAGCAGGAGCGCGACCAGGCGCTGGCCGAGGCGCGCGAGGCGCTGAACCGGCTCGATGCCGAGATCGAGCGGCGCGAGCAGGCCCTGCGCGAGAACTGGTCGGAGATGTCCGACGCCGCGCGCGAGACCGCCGAAGCGCGGCTGCGTGACCTGCGGCAGGCGCGCAACCGCCTCGGCGAGCGCTATGGCGCGCTTGCGTCCGGCGCGAGCAGCGCCTGGGACGAACTGAAGACCGGCTTTTCGGACGCGTG
This sequence comes from Rhodovulum visakhapatnamense, assembly GCF_004365965.1. Lineage (GTDB taxonomy): Bacteria > Pseudomonadota > Alphaproteobacteria > Rhodobacterales > Rhodobacteraceae > Rhodovulum > Rhodovulum visakhapatnamense. The sequence continues at coordinate 53,065 of NZ_SOEB01000016.1, read as the reverse complement.
GACCGCCCTCTCCGAGGCGTGGAGCGCGGCAGACGACGACGCCTCCAACAACTGACCGTCCGGCCCGCGCCGCCCGCGCAAGGATTGCGGGCGGCGAAGGGTCGGACCGAAGAATTTCTGTAGAAGCACCATGGACACAGCCCTTTGGATCGTCGTCGCGGCGGCGCTTCTGACCGCGATCATGACCGGCGTCGGCGCGCTGCCTGTCCTGTTCGTCAGACGCGTAAGCGACCGGACGGTGGGCTGGTCGAACGCCGCCGCCGCCGGGCTGATGCTGGCCGCCAGCCACAGCCTGATCGCCGAGGGCGTGTCGCTCGACATCACGCTGACGCTGGTGGGCGTGCTTGCGGGGCTGGGCGCGATCGTTCTGGCCGACCGGTTGCTTTCGGGCGCGGGCGACATTGAGGTGGCCGACCTGCAGGGTGCGGGTGCGGCCAAGGCGCTCTTGATCCTCGGCATCATGACGGCACATTCCTTTGCCGAGGGCGTCGGCGTCGGCGTGTCTTTCGCCGGCTCCGAGGGCTTGGGCGCCTACATCACCACGGCCATCGCCTTCCACAACGTGCCCGAGGGGCTGGCCATCGCGCTGGTGCTGGTGCCGCGCGGCACGCCGGTCTGGAAGGCCGCGCTTTGGGCCATCTTCACCAGCCTGCCGCAGCCGATCATGGCCGCGCCCGCCTACCTGTTCGTCGAAACCTTCCGACCCTTTCTGCCCGTTGGCCTTGGCCTTGCGGCGGGTGCGATGATCTGGATGGTCTTTTCGGAGCTTTACCCCGATGCCTTGGAAAAGGTCCGCCACGGATCGGCGGCGACCGCCGTGACGCTGGCCTTCTCGGCCATGATGGCCTTCCAGATGCTTGTCCTTGCCCATTGAGCGGCTGAATCAGGAGTTCCCCATGTCCCCCATCGTCCGCGCCTTCTTCGACCGGCCCACTGGCAGCTTGCAATACGTCTTCCACTGCCCGGCGACGAAGAAGGCCGCCATCGTGGATCCCGTCTGGAATTTCTACCCCGAGGCCGGCGCCGTCACGACCGAAAGCGCCGACGAGATCCTTGCTTATGTCGAGGCGGAAGGGCTGGAGGTCGTCTGGGTGCTCGACACGCACCCTCATGCCGATCATTTCTCGGCCGCACCGTATCTGTCCCAGAAGCTCGGGGCGCCCACGGCGATCGGCGAAAAGGTCACCGACGTCCAGAAGCTGTGGAAGGGCCTTTACCATCTTGGCGACGATTTCCCCACCGACGGCAGCCAGTGGGACCGGCTCTTCGCCGAGGGCGACGAGTTCATGGTGGGCGAGATCCCCGTGCGCGTGATGTTCTCGCCCGGTCACACGCTGGCCTCGATCACCTATGTCGCGGGCGACGCGGCCTTCGTCCATGACACGTTCATGATGCCCGAAAGCGGCACCAGCCGGGCCGATTTCCCCGGCGGCAGCACCGAGGATCTGTGGACCTCGCTGCGCGCGATCCTGGATCTGCCGGGCGACACGCGGCTCTATATCGGCCACGATTACCCCGATGAAGGGCAAGCCCCTGAATACATGGCGACCGTGGCCGAACACCGCCTGCGCAACCGGCATGTCAAGGACGGGATCGGCAAGGCCGAATTCATCGCCATCCGCGATGCCCGCGACGCGACCTTGCCTTTGCCCACGCGCATGCTGGCCGCGCTTCAGGTGAACATCCGGGGCGGGCGCCTGCCCGAGGCAGAGGCCGACGGGCACAGCTACCTGCGGATTCCGGTCGGAAAGTTCGAGCCACGATGAGCGACCCGGTCGAAAAGGCCTTCGGCACGATCACCGGCGCGAAGGCCGCGCAGATCGAGAAGGGCGAGGCGCGCAACGGCGTCGTCCACGTCGTGTCGCTGACGCTGACCAAGACGGCCGACGCGCTGATCGACCCCAAGCTGGTTCTGTCCTGGTTGCTGACGGCGCTGTCGGCGCCGGGCGCGATGGTCGGGTTGCTGGTGCCCGTGCGCGAGGCGGGCGCGCTCCTGCCGCAACTGGCGCTCGCCCGCCGGGTCGAGGCCAGCCCGCAGCGCAAGCGTTTCTGGGCCGTGGGCAGCGCGGTGCAGGGCATCGCGGCGCTCGGCATCGCGGCCGCCGCGCTGCTGTTGTCGGGGGCCGTGGCGGGCGCCACGATCGTGGTCTGTCTCGCGGTGCTTGCCGTGGCGCGCTCGGCCGCCTCGGTCAGCTACAAGGACGCGCTGGCGCGCACCATTGCCAAGCGGCGGCGGGGGGCGGTCACGGGCCTGGCCGCCTCGGTCGCGTCGGTGTCGGTCTTCGGCGTGGGCCTCATGATGGCCGCGGGGCTCTTCGAGGTGGCCGTCGCCCCGCTGGCGGCGATCATCGCGCTGGCGGGGACGGCGTTCCTGCTGGCCTCGGTCATCTTCATGACGCTGCGCGAGCCCGATAAAACACCCGACACCGAGGATGACGACGGCAGCCTCGCCGCGCTGGTCGAGCCGATCGTGACCGACGGCCAGTTGCGCCTCTTCGTGGCCTCGCGGGCGGCACTCGCCGTCACCGCGCTGGCCCCGCCCTTCATCGTCATGCTGTCGGCCACCTCGGGGCGCAGCGCGCTCGACCAGCTGGGGCCGCTGGTCATGGCCTCGACCGCCGCCTCGGTGCTGGCCTCTTACGTCTGGGGGCGGCTCTCGGATCGCTCCAGCCGCCAGACGCTGATGGCCGCGGGCGCGCTCGGGGCCGCGGTCTTCGGCGTCGTCGGCGGCATCGGCCTCGCGCTTGGCGGGCTTGGCGGGGCGTTTGGTGCGGCAGCGGCGATCTTCGCGGCGCAGATCGCCTATGAGGGCGTGCGCGCGGGCCGCAAGCTGCACCTGACCGACATGGCCGAGGACGCCTTCCGCGCCCGATATACGGCGCTGTCGAACACGCTGATCGGGGCAGCGCTTCTGGCGGGCGGGCTGTTCGGGATCGCGGCCGACCGCTTCGGCCCGGCGCCCGTCCTGCTTGCCTTTGCCGTCATCGCCGCCCTCGGCGCGGTCCTGGCGCGGGGGCTGGAGGAGGTCCAGCAGGACTGACGGCGCTCAGATCTCCTCGCGCACCTGCGCGTAGGTCAGCGCCGCGAAGATGCCCGTGCCGCCGAGCACGTTGCCCGCAAGCGCGGGAAGGATACCGCCGAAGACGGCGGGCGCGAGTCCCAGTTCGCCGCCCACCACCAGCACGAACAACTCGGTCGACCCGGCCACCACGTGCGACATGCCGCCCAGCCCGATGATGTAGGTGACGATCACGATCATCAGCACCTCGCCCGCGCTTTCCATCCGCGGCAGGATCCAGACCAGCGCCGCGATCAGGAACCCCGCCGGAATGCCCCAGGCGAAATGCTCGAAAGGGCTCGCCTCGGCATAGTGGCGCGAGATCGACACGATCCCCTCGAACCGCGCTTCGGGCAGGATATGCCCGTGCACCAACACCAGCGCCGCGGCCATACAGCCCACGAGATTGGCGGCGAAAACGATCCCCCAGAGCCGCGCCGTCTGCGCGAAATTCGATCGCGTCGGCGCCAGAAACAGCGGCAGGATCGGCGTGATCGTGTTCTCGGTGAACAGCTGCATCCGCCCGAGAATGACGATCAGGAAGCCGACCGTGTAGCCAAGGTTGGTGATCCCTGCCGCCCAGTCCGCATGGGGCAGGATCGAGGCGAGAAACCCTTTCGCCAGCACCGAGGTGCTGATGGCAAGCCCCGCCGCGACGCCCGACCACCAGAGCGCGCTCAAGGGGCGGGACAGTTCATGATCGCCCTCACGCCGGATCGCCTCGAAGATGACCGAGGTAGGGACATTCGAGTATTCGTCGACCTGCTTTTTTTCGTCGCGGTCAAGATCGGCTTCTTCAGACATTTCTGGTCTTCCACATGGCCCCGGCCTTCACCTCCGGGGCGCAGCAGCCTTGCGGCCCGTGATAGGGAGAGAACGGAGCGCTCAGGTTCCCGTCTCGCCCTCCGTCTCGATTTTCAGCGGCTCGCCGCAATGCTTGCAGTGGATGGCATCCGGTTCATGCCGGTTCAGTCCGCATTCCGGACACTTATACTTGATCTTGGACGGCTGAAAGATGGCGCGCGCAAGCTGCACGAAAAGCGCCACGCCCACGACCATGATGAAGACCGAAAGAAGCTTGCCGCCCGGCGTCGTCATCGTGATGTCGCCAAAGCCGGTGGTGGTCAGCGTCGCAACCGTGAAATAGAGCGCGTCGATATATCCGCCGATGCCGGCGGCTTCGTCGAAAGCCAGCACGAAGACAAGCGACGTGGTCACGAAGATGAAGACGAACAGGTTGACCGCGGCAAGGATCGCGTCCTCGTGGCGGCGGAAGAACAGGCTCTCGCGCCGCAGATCGCGCAGCAGGTGGTAGGCATGGATCAGCCGCAGACCCCGCAGCACGCGCAGGAAGGCGAGGTTCTCGGTGAGGAGCGGTGCAAGCAGGAGGGACGCCACCACGACAATATCCGCCAGCGTGTAGATGCGCGTAAGCTCGCGGCGCAGGTTGTCGGAAATCCAGAAGCGGGCCGCGAGATCGAGCAGGATGAGCAGGCCAAGCCCGGTGTTCAGCGCGGTCATGGTCGGCGTCGTCGGCAACGCCGCGGTCGCGAGGAAATACACGATGGACAGCGCGTCGAACGCAATGAGACCGTAGCGGAACCGCCGGGCGTTCCGACTTTGCCCCGTGTAGAGCAGGCGGATGGTGCGGTGCAGGTCTTTCATCATTGGCATAGTCGGCTCGCGGTCGCCCGCCGCCATTCGTCGCTACCTTGGCTTGCGTGGGGGCACGGTCGGGGCGGCCTCGAACGGCCGCCCCGGACGTCTTACCGCGGCTCGCTCATCAGGCCGCGCACAATGGCGTAACAGGCGCCGAGCAGCACGATGGTGAACGGCAACCCGGTGGAGACAGCCATCGCCTGCAAGGCCGCCAGACCGCCACCAAGCAGCAACGCGATGGCCACGAGGCCCTCGAAGCTCGCCCAGAAAACCCGCTGCGGGGTCGGCGCGTTAACCTTGCCACCCGCGGCGATGGTGTCGATCACGAGCGAGCCGGAGTCGGAGGAGGTGACGAAGAACACCACGACGAGGACGATCCCGACCAGCGAGGTCAGCCCGGTGAGCGGCAACTGTGTCAGCATCTCGAACAGCTTGAGTTCCAGCGCTGCGTCCTGCACCCCGGTGAAGCCGTCGTTGACCACCTGGCCGATCGCCGTGCCGCCCATTGCGGTCATCCACAGCACCGACAGGATGGTCGGAACGATCAGCACGGCAATCAGGAATTCGCGCACCGTGCGGCCCCGGCTGACGCGCGCGATGAACATGCCGACGAAGGGCGACCAGCTGATCCACCACGCCCAGTAGAATGCCGTCCACCCCGAGGCAAAGTTTGCATCTTCGCGTCCGAAGGGCATCGACAGGGCCGGCAGGTATTCACCGTAGGCGGCGAGGTTCGTGAAGAAGCCGGTCGCGATGGCCATGGTCGGGCCGAATGCGATGACAAAGACCAGCAGGATCGCCGCCAGCGCCATGTTGATTTCGGACAGGCGCTTGACCCCGGCGTCAAGCCCGGCCACCACCGACACCAGCGCAATCGCGGTGATGACGATGATCAGAGTGACCAGCATCGGGTTGGAGATCGAGGTGCCGAACAGAAAGTTGAGGCCCGCCGCCGATTGCTGGGCGCCAATCCCCAGCGAGGTCGCGAGACCGAAGATCGTGGAGAAGATGGCCAGAATGTCGATGATATGGCCGGGCCAGCCCCAGACCCGCTCTCCGAAGATCGGATAAAAACAGGAGCGTAGTGTGAGCGGCAGGCCCTTATTGTAGGCGAACAGCGACAGGGCGAGCGCCACGACGGCATAAATCGCCCAGGGATGCAGGCCCCAGTGGAAGATCGTGGCGGCCATGCCGAGGCGCGCGGCCTCCGCGACGTCGCCCTCGGCCCCGCCCAGCGGCGCCCAGTCGGTGCGCACGCCATCCTCTCCGACGGTGATCCCGCCCATGGCAGTGCCGAAATGGCTCATGGGTTCGGAAACACCGTAAAACATCAACCCGATGCCCATGCCGGCCGCGAACAGCATCGAGAACCAGCCGACATACCCGTAGGAGGGCTGTGCCTCTGGACCGCCGAGGCGCACCTTTCCCAGCGGCGAGACAATAAGGAACAGGCACAGCAGCACGAAGATATTGCCCGACAGCAGGAAGAACCAGTCGAGGTTGCCGGTCAGCCAATTGCGCAGGTTCAAGAAGACCGGCTCTAGCGCGGTCTGGTAGGCCATCGTGAGGAACGTGAATGCCATGATCCCTAGGGCCGAGACGGTGAACACGACCTGGTGAATGTCGAATTCCAGCTTCCAGGAACTGGCGATATTGTCCTGTCCGATCTCGAATTCGGTCTCGATGATCTCGGTGTCGCCCTCGGGTTCGGGAATGGGCTCGACCTCGGGCTGATCGTCCGCTTCGATTTCGGTGTTCTTTATATCTTCAGTCATTTTATTATTATCCTTGGCGGGGTCGCGTCAGCGAACCACGAAGACAGATACATCCGCATGCGAGGCCATTTTGCCACCATGCGAGGGCCAGATGGCGTTCATCACGTTCGGAATATGTGAAGCCATCACCACAAGATCCGCGCCGATTTCCTTGACGGCGTCGAGGAGAATGCCGTCGATATGCGCGGTCGGATCATGCGCGACATAGGTTTTCGAACTGGCCCCCGCTGGAAGGTCGGCGCCGCTTTCTTGCGCAAACGCCGCCATCTTCTTCTCGAATTCGGCAGGGTTGTGCGCGGAAGGTCCGGGAACTTCCGAGGTGACGCCGACGAAGGTCAGCTTTGCGTCGAACTGCCTCGCGAGGGCGCGGGCCGTGTCGATCGCCTTGCCCATTCGATCGGCGTGTTCGAGGTCAATCGGCACCATGATGTGTTTGTATGGCACAGTGATTCTCCAAGAGAGAAGTTACCTTTCCTCGTCTACGCTCAAACGGCAGCCGAAGTGATCGTTTTTTTGGGCGTCGCTTTTGAGACGAAGCGGACCTAACTACTCGCGCACACGCGCCTGCACTCGCATCACAGCGTAGTCCACCAGCATCTCGGCGATCGCTAACCCTTCCGGCAGTAGGGCGAGCGCCTCGGCCGCTTGCGCCTGGAACTCCCTGCTATACTCGACGACCGGCGGACAGGCACCGAGTCTGCCGACATCAGAACGGGCCGTCGCGCAGCCGCTCAGCCAGATCGTCGCGAGAACGAGGGCGACGCGCCGCAGCCTCGAGCATTCGTCGCGCGCTCGACAGCAAGCCGAAAAAACCCCGCGATGTCGTGTTTTTACTCAACTACCGTCACGGTGAAGGCTACGATGACCTCGGAACAACGAATCGAGAGCACCATGCCCGACGCCCTCTCCCGCGCCCTGCTGACCTTTCGTGCGCCCACGTCCGAAGACGGCGCCGATGTCTGGGAACTCATTCGCAAAAGCGGCCCGCTCGATGAAAACTCCATGTACTGCAACATCGTGCAGTGCGATCATTTCGCGGATACCTGTGTGATCGCGGAACTCGACGGCGTGATCGTCGGCTGGATCTCGGCCTTCATTCCACCGGACGAGCCTGACACGCTGTTCGTCTGGCAGGTCGCAGTTGGCGAAACCGCCCGCGGCCGCGGCGTGGCCAAGAAGATGCTGGACCAACTGTTCGAGCGTCCTGCCTGCGCCGAGGTCACGAAGCTCAAGACCACCATCACCGCCGACAACGACGCGAGCTGGGCACTGTTCAACAGCTTCGCCGACAAGATGGAGGCCGAACTGGACCACGAACCGCATTACGAGGAAGACGCGCATTTTAGCGGCAGGCAAGCCACCGAATACATGGTCACCATCAGCGATATCGACCGCACAGCCGCCCAATGACCGGCATTCCTGCAGAAAGATCCCCCATGCAAAACGACATCTTCGAGCGCCGCGAGTCCCAGGTGCGCAGCTACTGCCGCAGCTTTCCCGTGGTTTTCGAACGCGCCGAGGGCAGCCATCTGTTCGACACCGACGGGCGTAAATACATCGACTTTCTCGCCGGCTGCTCGACGCTCAACTACGGCCACAACGACCCGGATATGATGCAGGCGCTGATCGCGCACATCCAGGCCGGCGGCATCGCGCACGGGCTGGACATGTACACCGTCGAGAAGGCGCGCTTCCTGAAAGCGTTCGAGGAGATCATCCTCGAGCCGCGCGGCATGGACCACAAGGTGATGATGACCGGGCCCACGGGGACCAATGCCGTCGAGGCGGCAATGAAGCTTGCCCGCAAGGTGACGGGCCGGCGCAACATCGTGTCCTTCACGAACGGCTTTCACGGCATGACAATGGGCGCGCTGTCGCTGACCGGGAACGAAGGCAAGCGCGCGGGCGCGGGGGGCGGACCGCTCTGCGGCGCTACGCACATGCCTTACGACGGGTCACTTGGCGCGGATGTGGACACGCTAGCGCACCTGGAGATCATGTTCGGGAATTCCTCGTCGGGCCTCGACGCGCCGGCGGCCTTCATCTTCGAGCCGGTGCAGGGCGAAGGCGGGCTGAACGCGGCCTCGGACGCGTGGATGCAGGGCGTCGCCCGGCTGGCGAAGAAGCTCGGCGCGCTGCTGATCGTCGATGACATCCAGTCGGGCTGCGGCCGCACGGGGCGGTATTTCGCCTTCGAGGAGGCCGGGATCGAGCCCGACATGATCACGCAGGCGAAATCGCTGTCGGGCTTCGGCCTGCCCTTCGCGGCGCTTTTGGTAAAACCCGAGTATGACATCTGGAAGCCGGCCGAGCACAATGGCACCTTCCGCGGCAACACCCATGCCTTCGTTACCGGGCGCGTGACGCTGGAAAAATTCTGGAAGGACGACACCTTCGCCGCCGAGGTCCGCCGCAAGGGCGCACATCTGAAGGGCCGCCTGTCGCGGATCGCCGAACTGGTGCCGGGGGCTGAGATGCGCGGCCGGGGCATGATGCGGGGCATCAACGTCGGCTCTGGCGATCTGGCCGCGGCGATCTGCGCGGAGGCTTTCGAGCGCGGGCTGATCATCGAGACCTCGGGTGCCAATGACGAGGTGGTCAAGTTCCTCGGCCCGCTCACCACGCCCGACGCGGTGCTAGACGAAGGGCTCGACATCCTCGAGGCCGCCGTCGGCGAGGCCGCTTCGAAATCCCACAAGGCCGCCGAGTAAGAGCATGATCGTCCGGGATTTCAACGACCTCAAGACCAGCGACCGCGCCGTGTCTGACGCACAGTGGACCAGCGTGCGGATGCTGCTGGCCGATGACGGGATGGGCTTTTCGTTCCACATCACCACTCTGAAGGCGGGTAGCGAGCACACCTTTCACTACAAGCACCACTTCGAAAGCGTCTATTGCATTTCCGGCGCTGGCCGGATCACCGATCTCGCCACGGGCGAGACGCATGAGATCGGGCCCGGCGTGATGTATGCCCTCGACCAGCATGACAAGCACACGCTCGTTGCCCATGAAGACCTCGTGATGGCATGCTGCTTCAACCCACCTGTGACGGGTCGCGAAGTGCACCGCAAGGACGGCTCCTACGCCCCCGCCGAGTGAGAAGAACCAGACCATGATACAAGGACATACCGTCGAAAAGATCGGCGGAACCTCCATCAGCCGCGCCGACGAATTGATGGACACGCTTTTCTGCGGCGATCGCGAGGGCGGTCCCTACGGACGGCTCTTCGTGGTCTCTGCCTTCGGCGGGATCACGGACCTGCTGCTGGAGAGCAAGAAATCGGGCGAACCGGGCGTCTACGGGCATTTCGCCTCGGCCGAGTCGGACATGAAATGGAGCGAGGCGCTGGATCGGACGGCGGCGCGCATGGCGGAGGTGCATGGCCGACTGCTCTCCCACGATGGGGATCGGCAGGAAGCCAACGAGTTCCTGCGCGACCGGATCGAGGGCGCGCGCTCGTGCCTGATCGACCTGCAGCGCCTGACCTCCTATGGACATTTCCGGCTGGGCAACCAGCTATTGACCATCCGCGAACTGCTCTCGGGGCTGGGCGAGGCGCATTCCGCCAAGGTGGTGACGCTGATGCTGAACCGCCGCGGCGTGGATGCGCGCATTGTGGACCTGTCGGGCTGGCGCGACGACAGCCACCCGGACCTGCAAGCGCGCCTCACGGATGCCCTGTCGGACATCGACTTCGACCGCGAGCTGCCGATCGTGACCGGCTACGCGCAGTGCCGCGAAGGGCTGATGCGGGAATTCGACCGCGGCTATTCCGAGGTCACCTTTGCCCATATCGCCGCCCTGACTGGCGCACGCGAGGCCGTGATCCACAAGGAATTCCATCTATCGAGCGCCGACCCCAAGATCGTCGGAACTGGAAAGGCTCGAAAGATCGGGCAGACCGATTACGACGTGGCCGACCAGATGTCGAACCTTGGGATGGAGGCTGTGCACCCGAGTGCAGCCAAGATCCTGCGACAGGCCGGGATCCCGTTGCGCGTGGCCAATGCGTTCGACGTGGAGGACCCCGGCACGCTGATTCTGTCGGACGTCGAGGACGCGCCGCGCGTCGAGATGGTCACGGGCCTCGTCGTGGCGGCGCTGTCGGTGCACGAGCCGGACATGGTGGGCGTGAAGGGCTACGATGCCGCGATCCTGGACGCGCTGACGCAGAACGATGTCTGGATCGTCTCCAAGGCGTCGAACGCGAACACCATCACGCATTACGTCGATCCGCAACTCAAGGCGCTGCGCGCGGTGGAACGCACGGTCGAGGGCCGGTTCGAAAATGCCGAGATCGACATCCGCAAGATCGCGCTGGTCAGTGCGGTCGGACGCGGCCTGCTTGGGCTCGGGGTGCCGGAGCGTGGCCTTCATGCGCTGGCCAAGGCCGGCATCGACAGCCTTGGCGTGCACGCCATCGCACGGGGCGTGGATGTGCAGTTCCTTGTACCGGAGGATCGGCTGAACGATGCGATCACCGCGATCCATGAGGCCCTCGTCGAGGCGACCTCCGGTCAGGGCTTCGGTAACGGTGAGGTCTAAGTCAACGCGCTTTTGACATGATGACCCGCTGGCCGAACCAAATGGTCGGCCGTGATGCGGACCATCGTGGAGCCCCCGGTGTCGCTGGCGGGAGAGCGCCCATCTTCCAGAATGATCTTCCCCGGGTTCGTGCTTCGGTCCGTGGTCAGCGCGAGGGCTGCCGACATGATGACGGTTCAAGTGCGGTGTTCGAGACGACCGTGGCGCGGTGCATCGAAGAAGGCTTGGTCAGCGGCAAGCGCATGGCGGTCGATGCCAGCCTGATCGAGGCGGACGCCAACAAGCAGAACTCGACGCCGAAGGAGGACTGGGATGTCTCGCAGATCGACCCGGCTGAAAGGCGAGTTTCTGGAGCAGGGTTGGGCAAGAGTAACTTCCAGGGCGCGGCGCCCCCGCAACCGGCCAGAGGTACACGCCCGGGGTGGACAACAAGGCTATGGGCGGAAGGACGAAGCCGCTCCGCGGCAATGGCGCCTGTTTCTGGCGTATCGCGCCAATCTGACCTTCACGCTTCGCTGATGGGGCCGCTGGCCTGACGATTGGGACCTTCTCAATCGTCAGACAGGAGGAGCCCATGAAGGATCAGAAAACGACGTCGCTGCGCGAGCGGATGATCGAGGATATGCGCATCCGCGGCATGGGCGACAAGGCGCAGAAGGCTCATATCCGGGCGACCAAGGATTTCGCCGCGTTGTTGCGCCGGAAAGCGCCGTCCGGCACCTCGGTCACGCCCCCGACACGGCGACCCCCGAGGTGCACTGCCTGAAGATGCCGGAGCCTCTTCAACCCAGCGTTCGCTTGCGTAAGGATAGAAGGGCGAGGCGTCGGTGGGCGAGATGGTGCCGGACGGCGCTTTCCGGCGCAACCGCAAAGCCCATATCCTCAAGAGCGCACGCCGCGCGAGCGCGCACGAGGCTCGACTTCGCAGGCGCAGCGAACGGCGGGAATGACGGACCGCACCGCGGCGGAGCGAGGCGGTGGTCAATGGCCGGAACGGGCCGACCTCGACGCTGCGAGGTGCCCGCGATTCGGGGTATGCTGCGACGCGACAGAGGTCGGCTCCGAGCCCTCTCCGAGGGATGCTGCGGCGGCGCCTGATTGTGTGCGAAGCGCCCAATGCTGCCATTGCTTGCGGAGGTCCATCCGAACCCGGTCACTGACGCCGCAGCAGGGTAGCTTCGTGTCAAGATACTCGGCGGCGATATCCGACTAAAATCATCACTAGTTTAAGAGCCAACCCTCATGCGGAGGGTTTGGTGAAACGGGGGCACTCCAGTCCTGACGTCGAACCTTCTGAGACGCGACTTTGGGGGAATTGTTGGGAGGTACCTCGAGCTCGTTTCTGGGGCTAGTGAACATCACGAAAAGAAATGGCCCCCGAGGGGCCATTCCAATTAAGAAAGCTGAGCATCCGCCGGCGTTTTGGCTTAACCGCTACTCAGAGTTCCTGAGCCGTTGGCCGGAAGAGGATCTCGTTGATGTCAACGTCCTCCGGCTGGCTAATGGCGAAGTCCACCAAGCGAGCGAACGTCTCGGCCGGAACGCCAACTTGGCCGACATAGTCTTGGTTGGCCTTCTGAACATCCTGCTCGGTGATGTGGTCCAGCAATTCGGTCTTCACCGCACCAGGTGAGATGATTGTGGTGCGGATGTTGTAGGGTTTCACCTCCTGACGGAGTCCCTCGCTGATGGCCCGCACGCCGAACTTCGTCGCGGAATAGACTGCAGAACCGCCAAAGATCTTATGTCCCGCGACTGACGACAGGCTGATGATGTGGCCCGCCTTTTGCTCCTTCATATAGGGGAGCGCGGCCGCGATGCCGTAGAGCACGCCCTTTAGATTGACGTCGATCATCTGGTCCCATTCGTCGACCTTAAGGCGCTCGAGGGGGGACAGCGGCATCACGCCGGCATTGTTGATGAGCACGTCGATCCGTCCATAGGTCTCGACGGCCGTATCGACCAGCTCTTGCACGTCCGCCCGATTCGTCACGTCGCTCACGACGACCGTTGCCTTACCGCTGGCGGCGACGATATCGGCCGCCAGCGCCTCAAGACGATCTGCGCGCCGCGCGCCAAGTACGACGCTAGCGCCCTTCGACGCAAGATGCCGAGCCGCGGCTTCGCCCATGCCGCTCGAGGCGCCTGTGATGACGATGACTTTTCCAGTGATGTTGTCGGTCATTGATTTCTCCTTCGAGGATGGATGGCGCGCTGACTCCTGGCCCCACCAAGGGAATGAGTGGCTCGCAGCGCGCCGTTGTTGAAGTTGTATGCAGTTGCGCTCGCAGCGAGAGCTGCCATCTCCCGCGCACGGGACTGGCAGTGCGAAGCCCGGTCGTACGGACTACTCCGCTCCGCTGAACTCGACTTCCGTCTTGCCCGAACAGGCGCGCCCGCGCTTGGCATGGGACGGCAGACCGCCGTTCGGGACTGCAGCGTAATCGTGGAGCGGTCAGCGTCGCCGCTGGTTCATTCGAGGCGCGTCAGTTCGACGGTGAGGTTGCCCGGGCGATCGAAGATCGACACATCGCCCGTGACCTGTCCGAGAATGATGATGCCTGGAGCGGGGACGCTGCCGGAGCTGTAGTAGATCACGAAGTGATTGGAGCTCCACAGACCAAGCGTGCCCGTCGAGAAGTCGCGCTGGCGCGCCAGTTCGGGCAAGTCGGATGGCAGGTAGCCTGTCTTTTCCTGGCGAAGATGGTCGCGCATGTCGATGGTCAGCGGCAGCATCTCCAGCAAGGCCTCGGCGGCTTCGTTATCCGCAAGCATCGCGGTCACGTCACCCCAGTCTGACGAAATACTAATCTGTTCCTGTGCCATGGCAGCTCCAGACAATCCCAGCGCGACAGCGGCAGCGCCCAATGTTGATTTCCACATGCGACGATCCTCTGTTCAGCGGATTTGGCGGGCAGGGGCCCGCGCTTGCGCGCGGGCCCCGCGTGCTCAGGCCGCGAGATGCTCGCCAAAGAACTCGGCCAGTCGGTCGAAGGGGATCACGTCCAGCTGATCGTAGAGATCGACGTGGTCGGCGCCATCGATGATCATCAGCTCTTTCGGCTCGGCCGCGGCTGCATAGGCTTCTTCGGTGAAATAGCGCGAATGCGCCTCGGAGCCGGCGATCACCAGCATGGGCCGCGGCGAGATTTCCGCGATATAGGTCAGCAGCGGCATGTTCATGAAGGACAGCGGATTGGTCACCGTCCAGCCGCCGTTCGAGTTGACCGAGCGCGGGTGATAGCCCCGATCCGTCTTATAGTAGGCATGGTACATGCGGATGACGGGATCATCGATGCCGTCAAGACTGTCGGGCAGACCGCCGGCCATCGCGGGGTCGCCGGTCTCGGCATCCGTCCAGCGCTGCCGGCTCATCTGCGCGAGGCTCTCGGCCCGCTGCTCGTCCGTCAGGCTGTCATAATAGCCCCGCGCCATGACGCGCGACATGTCGTACATGCTGGTCGTGGCCACCGCCTTGACACGCTTGTCGGCCGCCACCGCGTTCAGCGCCATGCCGCCGAAGCCGCAGATCCCGATAATGCCGATCCGCTCGCGGTCCACGGCATCGTGCAGACCAAGGTAATCGACCGCAGCCATGAAATCCTCGGTGTTGATGTCGGGCGAGGCCACGTCGCGCGCCTCGCCGCCGCTTTCACCCACGAAGGAGGGATCGAATGCGAGCGTGATGAAGCCGCGCTCGGCCATAGTCTGGGCATAGAGACCGGCCGACTGCTCCTTGACGGCGCCGAACGGCCCGGCGACGGTCAGGCCCGGCAGCGCGGCGTCCCCGCGGTCGGACGGCATGTAAAGATCGCCGGTCAGGGTGATGCCGTAGCGGTTCGTGAAGGTGACCTTCTCATAAGTCACGGCCTCGCTGCGGGGGAACGTCTTGTCCCATTCGCCGCTGGCCTGCGCCCAAGCGGGCGAGGTGCCCAGTGACACAAGACCTGCGGTTGCGAGACTCGCACCGGTCATCATCAGCAGGGTCCGGCGGCTCGCGTCAGGCAGGTCTCTCGGTGTGTGAACAGTTCCTTCGGTCATGTCGTTTGCTCCTTCAAGCGGGTGATTTCATTTGATGGTGTTGGTCGGATGAGCGGCAGTCCGCGCTTCTAGGCGTGAGCGATGGCGGGAAAGGCCAGAGCGGCGAGAAGCCGGAAAGTCTCATTTCGAACTCCTCTGGTGGAGCCAGGCGAGCAAGGCGCAAAGGGCCGAACCACCGAGAAGCGTGGCCGAGAGGGCGAAGGTGAACTGCCAGCCGAGTGCATCGAAGAGCAGTCCGCCGGTGGCTGCGCCGCCCATGATCGCCAGCTGGATGGTCGCCACCTGGAGCCCGCCGCCGGCCTCGGCTTCGGGGCCGAGCGTCCGGGCAAGCCAGGTGCCCCAGCCGACAGGGGCCGCCGTTCCGAAGAACCCCCAAAGGACAATCAGTGCGCCGACACCGGCCGGCAGCGGTGCCGACGCGATCATCAGGACCGCAAGCGCCGCCATGACCGCTGGAATCGCGACCAGCAGACCATAGAGGCGGGTTCGCAGCAGGTGGCTGATCGCCCAGGTGCCGGCGAGGCCCGCAAGCCCGAGGGCCAGGAAGCCGCCGGAGAGCATGGGAACGGAGAAGCCCGCCACTCCCTCGAGATACGGCCGCAGATAAGTGAACAGCGCGAACTGGCCCATGAACAGCAGGAAGATCGACGCCATGCCGAGCGCTACCTGAGGCTGGAAAAGCAGTCCGAGAGGATTGGTGCGCCGGATGCCGCGGGGCGGCAGAGGCGGCATGTGGATGCGTTGCCAGACCAGCGCGAGCACTGCGACCGGAACGATCAGCGCGAACGCTCCGCGCCAGCCGATGATGTCGCCGAGCCAGGCACCGAGCGGCGCCGATATGGTCGCCGCGATTGCGTTGCCCGCGTTAAGCGCAGCCAAGCCTTGCGGCACCTGTTCCGCCGGGAGAAGCCGCATCACAATGGCGGTCGACATCGACCAGAACCCGCCGATGGCGATGCCCAGCAACGCGCGACCGATCATCAGCACGGGATAGGTCGGCGCAGAGGCGACAATCAGGGCCGAGACGATCAGGAGGACTGCGAAGGCGGACTGCACCTGCTTGCGGTCCACGCTTCGGGTCAGTCCGGCAATCGTGAGGCTGGTGATGACGGCGAAGAGACCGGAGATCGAAATCGCCTGACCGGCCTGTCCCTCGCTGACGCCAAGCTCGCTTGCGATCGGGGTCAGCAAGCTGACGGGCATGAACTCCGAGGCGATGAGAACGGCGACGCAGAGCGCCATCGACATGACCGCGCCCCAGGCGGAGCGCGTATCGGCTGGTTCTGCTGTGCGTGTCGTGGACATTCTGCGCCTCGCTTCCGGCTGCAGAGCCGGCTTTCGATGACGCATAAATAGCAGTAGCCGAACAAATGGATTAGACGTGCAAATACGATTGCATTAATCGATAGGGAGCATAAGTGGTTCAGCATGATGGGAGCGGAGCATGGCGCGGGGACAGTTCAACGACCTGTTGTGGTTCCTGGCCGTTGCTGAGGAGCGAAGCTTCACGCGTGCCGCTGCCAAGCTCGGCATCGCCCAGTCCACGCTCAGCCACACCATCAAGCGCCTCGAGACGCAAATGGGCATCCGGCTCCTGACGCGCACGACGCGCAACGTCGCGCCCACGGAGGCAGGAGAGCGCCTGCGACAGGCATTGGCGCCGCGCGTGGAAGAGATCGAGGCGGAGATTGCGTCACTGACGGAGTTTCGCGACAAGCCCGCGGGGACGATCAGGATCACGCTGTCCGATCACGCACTGCAGAGCTACGTCTGGCCGAAGCTGCGGCCTGTGCTTGTCGATTATCCGGACATCAAACTCGAGCTGAACATCGACAACGGCTTTCGCAACATCGTGGAGGAGGGTTTCGATGCTGGTATCCGCCTTGGCGAGAGCGTCGAAAAGGACATGATTGCCGTCAGGGTCAGTCCGGATTGGCGATTGGTGGCGGTCGCGTCACCCGGATACCTGAAGACACATCCCGCGCCCGTTCATCCGGAAGAGCTGATCGGGCACAATTGCATCAACCACAGGCACCTCAGGGCCGGCGGGCTCTACGCCTGGGAGTTCGAAAAGGATGGGCAGGATCTGCGCGTCCGGGTCGATGGCCAGCTCGCCTTCAATTCCTCGCACGCGATGATCGATGCGGCGCTGAACGGTTACGGCATCGCTTATATCCCCGAGGATACGGTTGTGCAGTACATCGCGGCGGGAGACCTGGTCCAGGTTCTGGACGAATGGTCGCCGTTTTTCTCAGGGTACTACATCTACTACCCCAGTCGGCGGCAAAACCTGCCGGCCTTCAGGGTCATCGTCGATGCGCTTCGTTATGCGCATCCGTGAAAGATGCATCTAAGCCGCTTAGAGGTTTGTAAGTTTCCACGCATAAAGAACCGAAGGCACGTGGTTGTAACATCTCACACGTCCGCGCCTGTTCTCGCGTGAAATGTTCGGCCAGTATCTCGGCGATACTAAACCCATCCGAGAGCATTCCTAGTTCTTCGGCCGCGCTCGCCGACCTCGCTGGTGTACTCCGCTACGGGCGGAAAGGCGGTGGTGATAGGCGTTTCCAAAACCGCTGCAGCGCAACTAGCGCGCCGCGGTGGAACATGCTCCACCAATGTATTGGCAACGTTGCAATGCGCGCTTTGCTGACATTGGCGCACTTGCAGCGAAAGCTCACTTTGTCCCGCACTGCGGACCTCGGGTCGCCCAAAATGCTGCGGTCTCCATGAATGGCTGCTTTGGTGAAGCTGCGATGCGGCGTCCGATCTCTTCGCCAAGGTCGGCTCTGGGCCGTCCACGCAGGACGACCCTGACCTTGCCACATTTCCCGGCGGTCGCATCCGCGCGCCCGGTGTGGTATCCGCCGCCGACGACCAAGCGGGGAAACGGGATGAGCCTCAGGACGCGGATCGAGCAGGAGAATGCCCTCGGCGGGATCCTCACGATCTGCGCCGGTATCATGTTCCTGGTGCTGAACGACGCCATCGCCAAGGTGCTCACTGATCGCTACCACCCGGTCCACATCGTCTTCCTTCGCAATCTGATCGCGATCCCGATCATCCTAGCCGCGGTGCTGGCGCTGCACGGGGCACATGCGTTGCGCACACGCAACCTCGGGCTGCATGCGTGGCGCGGGCTGATCATGGTGGCGGCCGCCTCTCTCTACTTCACCAGCCTGAGCGTCATGCCGCTGGCCGAGGCGACGGTGCTGGTCTTTGCCGCCCCGATCTTCATTACCGCACTTTCCGTCCCGCTGCTAGGAGAGCATGTGGGATGGCGGCGCTGGAGCGCGGTCCTGGTCGGCTTCATCGGGGTGCTGATCATCGTCCAGCCGGGCGCCTCGACATTCCAGCTTGCGTCACTGATGCCGGTCGGCGTGGCGTTTCTTTACGCGCTCATGATGCTCAGCGGGCGCTGGCTCGACCCGGGCGAGGGCCTGCTGACCATGATGCTCTACGTGGTTCTGTTCCCTATGGTCTACGCCGCGCCCGTCGCGCTGTGGCTCTGGACGCCGGTTCAGCCGGCGGACCTGTGGTTGTTCCTGGTCATCGCGATCTGCGGGAGCCTCGGCATCGCGCTCATCAGTCAGGCGTTCCGGATGGCGCCGGCGGCGGTGGTCGCGCCGTTCGACTACACATCGCTGATCTGGGCGACGGCCCTCGGCTGGCTGATCTGGGGAGATCTGCTCACGCCAGCGACCGTTATGGGCGCGCTGGTGATCATCGCCAGCGGGATCTTCATCGTAGTCCGCGAAGCGTCCCGGTAGCACGCACCGCCGCGGATGGTCAGCTCCGACCTCGACGCCGCGAGGTGCCCGCGATTCGGGGTATGCTGCGACGCGACAGAGGTCGGTTCCGAGCCCTTCCACGACATTCGGCAGCAACTGCATACAGGTCCACGACCAACGCCCTTCTCGTGTGCTGCGATCAAGTGGCGCGCTCGTCTTTGGGTGATCCCATCACGATGTAGGACGTGATTGCATGGACATGGGATTGGGTGCCCAAAACCTCCGTGTGAAAGCGCTTGTATTCCGAGAGATCGGCGCTCTCGACGCGGAGGAGATACTCGAAAGCCCCTGCTATGTTATGGCACTCGACGACTTCTGGCGCGATTGCCATGGCGCGCTCAAAGCCCTCCTGTGCTGCCTTGGTATGAGAGGACAGGCCGACCATGACATAGGCGGCGAACCCGCGCCCCATGCGCTCGGGGCTGGTCACGACCCTGTAGCCGAGGATCACTCCGGTTCGCTCCAGCTCCTGAACTCGTCTCAGGCAAGCCGAGGGAGACAGGCCGACACGTTCGGCCAGAGCGACATTGCTCATCCGGCCGTCACGCCGTAGCTCGCGCAATATTTTCTTGTCTATAGCGTCCATGAGGCATCAATCGTTGTGCATCTGTGTCTGAGGATAGAGCATTAGACGACATGTTGCGACCTCTTCCCGCTATTGTTGCGCCCAAGCACTATCGGAGGCACGCCCCATGAGTTTCGCTATCCTGACCGCCCTTCTGGGCTTCGCATTTGTTGCCACCGTCACGCCGGGGCCGAACAACCTCATGCTGATGGCGTCCGGTGCGAACTTCGGCTTTCGGCGGACCCTGCCGCACATGCTCGGCATCGTCGGGGGCGTGTCGGTCATGGCTCTCCTCGTAGGTGTGGGGCTGATGGCTCTGTTCGATGCATTGCCTGCGCTGAACCTGGTGCTGAAGGTCGTTTCCGTTGGCTACCTGCTCTGGCTCGCATTCAAGATCGCAACGGCCGCCCCGGTGGAGGAGCGGGGCGCGGACAGTCGTCCGATGACCTTTCTTCAAGCGGCCACTTTCCAGTGGGTGAACCCCAAGGCCTGGGCCATGTGCCTGTCTGCCATAACGCTCTACGCGCCCGACCGCTCGATGCTGTCGGTCGCCATCGTGGCCGGTGCGTTCGCACTCGTCTGCTTTCCGGCGATCTCGGTCTGGGCATGGCTTGGGACTGTCGTCCGGCAATGGCTGTCGACTTCCACCCGGCTCAGGGTCTTCAACATCACCATGGCGGCTTTGCTAGTAGCGTCGCTCTATCCCGTGCTCGGCCTCGGAATTTGAGTTTGGACGTTGCCAAACTCGGTTCCGGAAAGGTGCGATTGAACTGGCTCTGGTATGGGGTTTAGGTTCGCAAAGCCCGCACTGCGGACCTCTGGTCGCCCAAAATGCTGCGGTCTCCATGAATGGCTTCTTTGGTGAAGCTGCGATGCGGCGTCCGATCTCTTCGCCAAGGTCGGCTCAGGGCCGATCGCGTCGCCCATACCCTCAACTTATGGTTAGGTCGCTTGCGGTCGTCCCTTCCTCCAACGCCCCCACGAACCGCTGCAGTTTGCGACCCCGGCCCGACCAAGTCAGCGCCGGGTTCTCAGGGTGCCGGTATTTCGCCGCGACAGCCGCACGGGAGGATTTCGTCTCCGTGCCGACAAGTTCGGCCAGGGAGTAGCCCAGGTCCCGGGCGAAGGCCTCCACCTTGGCGCGGGCTTCCGCCTTCTGCCGATCCTCGAATGTGGAAATCGCCTTGGCGACGTCCTTCTGCATTTTCTTCAGCTCTCCGAGCGACAGTGCCTCGAGATCGAAATCAGACATGGCTGCGGTCCTTGTCCCGACCCGGTATCGATAGCCCGTCGCGGCAGGTGCCGCACGTTCCGGCTGGCGGGGCAAGGGGGCGGGAGCCGGTGATCGGCACTTTCGGCGCGAGTGGGATGCTGGGCTTGGGGTCAGGCAGTCCCGATTGGCCGGGTGACAGGTTCTGGCATGGGCTCCCTGCGCATCTCTGGCTTCTGAGCCATCCCTTCGACTGACAATCCCCTAATCCCGTTCGGGCTCTCGCGCGCAACCCCGCGTCAGACCGGGCCGAGTTGCCCCTTTGGGGCTGCCCGCTCCACCCCGGTCCTCTGGGGGTTTCCGGCTTCCGTTCCGTCCACCGTGCACGCGTCACCCGACGGGCTTTTTCCGGGTCTTGTCGAAGGGACGGTCCCGAAGACAGGACACACAGGAGCTTGACCCATGCAGAACATCGTCATTCTCGCCGGCAACATTGGCCAGAAACCCGAAGTCCGCAGCACCCAAGGCGGCACCAAGATCACCAACTTCAGCCTCGCCACCTCCCGCCCCCGCCTCTCGGAAGGACGCGTCCTGCGCGACGAGAACGGCTACCGGGTCATGGACACCGAATGGCACCGCATCACCTGCTTCAACGGTCTCGGCAAGACGGTCGCGGAGCATTGCGAAAAGGGCATGAAGGTCCTCGTCCACGGCCGCATCCACTACACCAAGTGGATCGACAGCATGGGGAACGACCGCTACGGCTGCGAGATCATCGCCGAGAAGGTCGACTTCCTGAGCCGGCCGAAGTCGGCCGAGAACGAAAACCCCGAGCTGGTCGACCGCGACGACGAGATCCCGTTCTGAGGAACGGGGTCTCCCCCCTCGGGCCCGGCGGGGGAAACTCGCCGGGCTTCGGTTTCTCGATGCAAAATATCGGAAATCCGACGAGGCGCATCGGCAAGAGCGGTAACACGATCCAGACACTCAGATTTCTACTGTTGCAGTCCTTGCAAACGACTGGCTGCATCGCCCTCTTTCCGCTACGTTTCGCGCATGAAACCCGAAGACAAAGAGCGGATCGCTGCGAGCTTGGCCAAGATCATGGCCGTGATGTGCGTGCGCAATACAAGGCTTGAGGCCGTGCATGCAGGTGTCGTTCCGGTCACGCATAATGGCGACTATTCGGATGTGTTCGTGCTTGATGCCGAGGGCCGCAAGATCGCTTGGGCCGAGGTGTCGCATATCGACGATGACGCGATGCGGGATTTGATGCGCCAGATCGTCAATCGCCTCTACACGTTTCAGATGAGCTGCGATGATCCGGACTTCATGTCGCTTATTGACCGTTGGATGACGGTCGCAGGTAAATGGGATGAGCCTGAGTTGGACGCCAAGTTTTTGGGCGCAATCAAGTTTGGGGCCGATCTGGGCCCAGCCTGAGCCGAACTCCATACACCGTGCCCAGCAGTGCATCTTCGGGCAACCCGTCAGTGAAAGTCCCGGCTCGGAAACAGCTTTCGCGCCTGCTCCCGGGGATGGCGCGCTGTCGATCTGATGCTTCCCCCGACCGGGCGTTTCGTTTCATCGGCGCGACCGTCATTGGCGTCGATCATCACCGGGCGGCCGAGCGTGGCCAGCAGCTCCGACACATCCTCGACCCGCTCGGCGATCAGGTGGGTGGTGGGGCCATCGCGCTGAATGCGGCCGGTGACGCGGACCAGTCGGCCTGCGATCACCGCCTTGCGGAAAGCCTCATAAACCTGTTTCCAGACGATGATATTCGCTGTGCCGGTTTCATCCTCCAGTGTCAGGAAAATGACGCCCGCCGCTGTGCCGGGGCGTTGGCGAGTGATGACAAGGCCGGTAACGGTGACGCGCCCCTTGGCCTGTGCCAGCCGGTAATGGGCAATGCTCTCGGGCAGGCGCGGGCGCAAGAGCTCCATCGGATGGGCGCGCAGGGACAGGTGCAGAGAGAGGTAATCCTCGATCACCTCCTGGCCCAAGGTCATCTGCGGCAGCGCGACGGTCGGCTCAACGCCGCCTTCGCCATCGGCCCCGAATAGCGGCAGCGGAGCCGGTGTTTTCAGCGCCTTGGCTGCCCAAAGCGCGTCACGGCGGGTCAGGCCAAGAGCGACAAAGGCATCGGCCTCGGCCAAGCGTTCCAGCGTGTCGGGGTGAACGCCTGCCCGACGCCAGAGGCTTTCCACATCGGGATAGCCGTTGCCGCGCGCGGCCGCGATCCAGCCCGCATCCTCCTCCCGCATGCCCTTGATCTGGCGGAACCCAAGACGCAGCGCCAAGCCACCATCGGCGCGCGCCTCCAGCGTGCAGTCCCAGAGTGAATGGTTGACCGAGATCGGACGGACTTCGACACCATGATCACGGGCATCTCGTACCAGTTGGGCCGGGGCATAGAACCCCATTGGCTGGGAGTTCAGCAGCGCGCAGGTGAAGACCGCCTGATGGTGGCATTTCAGCCAGGCAGAGATATAGACCAGCCGCGCGAAACTGGCTGCGTGAGATTCTGGAAAGCCATAGCTGCCGAAGCCCTCGATCTGGGCGAAACAGCGCGCCGCGAAATCTGCATCATAGCCGCGCGACAGCATTCCGCTGACAAAACGGTCACGGAAGCTGCCGATTGTCCCCATGCGTTTGAAGGTAGCGAGGCTGCGACGCAGTCGGTCAGCTTCCGCAGGCGTAAACCCTGCCGCGACCACGGCAATCTGCATCGCCTGCTCCTGAAACAGCGGCACGCCATAGGTGCGGCCCAGCACCTCCATCATCGCGGGGCCGAGGTCTTCGACCTTCTCGCGGCCCCTGCGGCGGTTGATGAAGGGATGTATCATGCCGCCCTGAATCGGGCCGGGGCGGACGATGGCCACCTCGCAGACCAGATCGTAGAACTTGCGGGGCCGCATCCGGGGCAGGAAGTTCAACTGCGCCCGGCTTTCCACCTGAAACACCCCGATGGCATCGGCGCGGCAGAGCATGTCATAGATCGGCGGGTCTTCAGGCGGGACACTGGCCAGCGTCAGCTTTTTCCCACGGTGATCGGCCAGCAGGGCAAAGGCCTTGCGGATCGCGGTCAGCATGCCGAGGGCAAGGATGTCCACCTTCAGAAGCCCGAGCGCGTCGATGTCGTCCTTGTCCCATTCGATGATGGTGCGGTCGTCCATCGCCGCATTCTCGATCGGGCAAAGCTCGTCCAATCGACCCTTGGTGATGACAAACCCCCCGACGTGTTGGCTGAGGTGGCGGGGAAAGCCGATGATCTCGCCGATCAGTTGCACGGCCAGTTGCACGCGGCGATCCTCGATGGAAAGGCCTGCGTCGCGCAAGCGGTCTTCGCCGGGCGCGGCGGAGGACCAGCCCCAGATCTGACCCGAAAGCCGGGCGATCACATCCTGGCTGAGGCCCATGACCTTGCCCACCTCGCGGATGGCGGCGCGGCTGCGGAAATGGATCACCGTGGCGGTCAGCCCGGCGCGCTCACGGCCATAGCGGGCATAGATCCACTGGATCACCTCATCGCGCCGCTCGTGTTCGAAATCGACGTCGATGTCCGGTGGCTCGCCGCGCTCCTTGGAAATGAACCGTTCGAAGATCAGGGTGATGCTTTCGGGGGGCACCTCGGTGATGCCCAGGAGGTAACAGACCACCGAATTGGCTGCCGAGCCCCGCCCTTGACACAGGATGCCCTTCGATCGCGCAAACTGGACGATGTCATGCACGGTGAGGAAATAGGGCGCGTAGTCCACCTCGCGGATCAGGGTCAGTTCCTTTTCCACGCGATGGACGATCTTGGGCGGCGGTCCGGGCGGATAGCGCCAGTGCAGCCCAGCCCGGGCCAGGCGTTCCAGACGGTCTTGCGCCGGTTCGCCATCCTGCGCCTCGTCCGGGTATTGGTAGCGCAGGTCGTTCAGGCGGAAGACACAGCGGTCGGCAATCTCCACCGTGCGGCGCAGGGCGGCGGGGTGGCGGGCAAAGAGCCGCGCCATTTCGGCCCCGGATTTCAGACGGCGTTCGCCATTGGCAAGCCGGTGCTCGCCGATGTTGTCGATGGTGCAACCGATGCGCAGGCAGGTCAGTACATCGGCCAGCGGGCGACGGGCGGCGCGGTGCATCAGCACGTCGCCTACGGCAACCATCGGCAGGTTCACGCCTTGGGCCAGCATGGCCAGCTGGTCGAGGCGGGCCTGATCGCGGCCATCATAGCGGGGGGCGGCCCCGAGGAAGCACTGGCCGGGAAAAGTGCGGGCAACGGCCAGCAGATCGCTGCGGGTGGTCTTGGGGTTGCCATCCTCCATCGGATCAGGCGACAGGGCGATCAGGATCATGCCTTGTCCCCATTCTGCCAGATCCGCCCGTTGCAGGTGGCATTCGCCCTTGGGAGCGCGGCGCTTGCCCAACGACAAGAGCCGGGTCAGGCGGGACCAGGCCATCAGACCGGTGGGTAGCGCAAGCCATTCGACCGCAGAGTCGGTCAGCGCCAGCCGTGCGCCCGCGATCAGCTTCGGCAGGGCGGTGGCGGACAGACTGGGCGTCCCGGTCGCGCCAGTGAAATGGGGTACGTCCTGGCGGCTGGAGTGGTCGGTGACGCGCTGCGACCTGATGGCCGGGCCATCCTGTGCGGCCTGGACATTTGCCCGGGATTCATCTCGCAGCCGCGCCAGTTCCTTGAGCGCGGAGAACGCCCGCACAACGCCCGCCACCGAATTGCGGTCGGTGATGGCAATGGCCGCAAGACCCAGTTCGGCGGCGCGGGTCACCAGTTCCTCGGGATGGGATGTGTGGATCGGCATGCATGTTTGGATGCCCCCTTCGATGCAAGGACTTTCTGACCTTCTGAGCATGTGATCGGATGCGGTCATGTTTCAGGCCTCTGAGGTGCGGCCGTGACATGCCGCGGGCCGGTGTGGTGATGCGCGGACCGGGGTCCAGATCAAAATTGCGAGCTCGGGCTCGTTGGACGCCACTGGTTTTCCCGTTCCGGATCTTGTCGATCATTTGCCCATGCTGGTCGTCGTCCTCCTCACATCGCCGATGCTCCGGCGGCCGCGGTCAGCAGACCGCGCCGACCGGATCCCGGTAGTCCTCGTTGCGCGAGAGCATGGCCCAGACCATCCGGGCCATCTTGTTGGCCAGGGCGATCGCGACCAGCATGCGCGGTTTCCGGGCCAGCATGCGGGAGAGCCACGACCCGGGCCTGCCGCCATCGCGCCCTCGCCAATGCACGACGGACATCGCCCCCACTATCAGCAGGCGCCGGATGTCGCGTTGGCCCATCTTGGAGGTGCGGCCGAGCTTCTGCTTGCCGCCGCTGGAATGTTGCCGGGGAACGAGCCCGAGCCAGGCCGAGAAATCGCGCGCGCGGCGGAATTCCCGCATGTCGGGCGCGAAGGTGGCAATCGCCATGGCACAGACCGGACCGATCCCCGGCATCGTCTGAAGGCTGCGCGCGACATCGCTTTCCTTCGCGGCGGCCGCGATGCGCCCGTCCAGCTTGTCGATTTCGTCGCTGAGTCCGGCGATCCGGTGGAGGTAGAGCCGCCCCAGGTCCCGGACCAGATCGGGAAGGCCTTCTTCTTCGAGGCGCGTGGCGAGACGGTCGATATTGCCGATGCCCCTTGGCCAGGACGATGCCATGCTCTGCAAGATGGCCGCGGAGTGCATTGATCAACTGGGTGCGCTGTCCGACGAGCAGATCGCGGGTCCGGAAAAGCATCGCCCGCGCCTGTTGTCCGGCCGTCTTCACAGCCACGCTGCGCATCGTCGGGCGCAGGGCCGCCTCGGCGATGGCTTCCGCATCGGCCGCATCGTTCTTCTGCCGCTTCACGAACGGCTTCACATAGACCGGCGGGATGAGCCGGACGTCATGCCCATGCCCGGCCAACTCCCGGCCCCAGTAATGCGCGGTGCCGCAGGCCTCCATCGCCACGACGCACCGAGGCAGGGCCGCCATGAACTTCGCGAACTGCGGGCGTGACAATTTCTTGCGGAACAGCACCCGCCCGTCCGCCGCAGCGCCGTGAACCTGAAAGACCTGCTTGGCCAGGTCGACGCCGACGATGCTAACCTCATTCATGGATGCCTCCTCTTTCTATGGTGACTTCAGCATCACCATCCTGGCACATCGCGATGCCGTCGGGCGGGGGCATCCACCCCATCAAAATTGACCCCCCTGGAGCTAAGCTGGCCCGGCGCTGCGTAGTCCCCATGTAACGCAGCGGCGGCGGGCCAGCGGGGTGCCGTTTGCGTTATGCTCGGTTCTTGAAGCGCCAGCTTTCGTTGCCGGTTTCGACGATCTCGCAGTGATGCGTCAGGCGGTCGAGCAGCGCGGTGGTCATCTTCGCGTCTCCGAAGACGGTGGGCCATTCGCCAAAGGCGAGATTGGTCGTGACGATGATCGAGGTGCGCTCGTAGAGCTTGCTGATCAGGTGGAACAGGAGCTGGCCGCCGGTCTGGGCGAACGGGAGATAGCCGAGTTCGTCGAGGATCAGGAAGTCGAGGCGGGAGATCAGGTCCGCAGTCCGGCCCTGCCGTTCGGCCCGGGCTTCGGCGTCGAGCTTGTTCACGAGGTCGACGACGTTGAAGAACCGTCCACGGCGGCCGTTTCGGATACAGGCCCGGGCGATGCTGACCGCGAGATGGGTCTTTCCGGTTCCGGTGCCGCCGATCAGCACGAGATTGCGCTGGTGGTCAAGGAAGTCGCCGGTGGCCAGATCCCGGATCAGGGTCTCGTTGACCTCGGCCGCCTGGAAGTCGAACTCCTCGATCTCCTTGGCCAGCGGCAGCTTGGCGATGGTCATCTGATACTTGATCGAGCGCGCCTGCTTCTCACTGATCTCGGCGGCCAGGAGGTCGCCAATGATCTGTTGCGGCTCGTGCTGTCGCTTGACCGCCGTGGCGATGATCTCGTCATAAGCCGTCCTCATGCCGTAGAGCTTCAGTTGACCCATGGCGTCCAGCACCTGCGATCGTTCCATTCCGTGTTCTCCTCAGGCTGTCATAGCGGTCGCAATTGGCGGCAGGCTCGCGGTCCAGCTTCAGCACATCCGGCGTCGTGATTGTCAGCGGCGGTGGCGGTTCGCGGTAGCGCGCCAGAATGTTCAGAACGACACCGGCGGAATGGACGCCCTGTTCCAACGCCTCGGCGCAGGCGGCTTCGACGGCCTCCAGCCCGTCGGTGAGCACGGCCCCGAGAATGTCGACCATTTGCCGGTCGCCGCCGGGCTGACGTTCGAGCTTGCGCTGAACCCGGTGCAGGGCTGGCGGCAGGTCCCAGCCCTTGAACGGCGCCCCGTTGCGCAGGGCGCCTGGCTTGCGCGCCAGAACCGGGATGTAATGGAGCGGGTCGTAGATCGTCTTGCCGCGACCGAAGGCCCGATCATGGCGGGCCACGACCTGACCGTCTTGCCAGCATTCCAGGCGGTCGGCATAGGCGCGGATCTCGACGGGCCTCCCGACCGCGCGGGCGTCCACCGAGTAGCGGTTCTTGTCGAAGCGCACGAGGCAGGTCTTGGACACCGACGCCGGGACGGCGTGGAATCCATCGAACGGACCGACATACGGCACCAGGCCCGACCGCTCCTCTTCGAACACCTCCCAGATCGTCTTGTCCGGAATGTCGGGATGCCGGTTCGCCTTGGCATAGGCGATGCACCGGTCCTCGAGCCAGGCATTCAGCTCGGCAAAGGATTTGAACTTCGGGCGGGGCACGAAGAACCGCCGCCGTAGAACCCCCGCCTGGTTCTCGACCTGCCCCTTCTCCCAGCCCGACGCCGGTGTGCAGGCGACCGGTTCCACCAGATAGTGCCCGCACATCTGTTCGAACCGGCGATTGTAGGCCCGGTCCTTGCCGACAAAGATCGTGTCCACGGCTGTCTTCATGTTGTCGTAGATGCCCCGCGCGCAGGCGCCGCCGAAGAAGGCGAACACCCTGTCATGGGCATCGAACACCATCTCCTGCGTCTCGCGGGGATAGGCCCGCACGAACGGCATCCGGCTGTGACACAGGCGGACATGGGCCACCTTGACCGTCACCGTCACGCCATCGAGGATCACGATCTCATGGCTCCAGTCGAACTGGTAGGCCTCGCCGGGATCGAAGCTCAGCGGAACATAGGCACTGGCCGAGGCTTCCCGGACGCTGACGGCGGGTTGCCCCGCCGTCCCTGACACCCGCCCATCAATCGGGCGTCGGCGCTCCACAAGTCTTTCGACTGCCCCACCCACTTCCGAGTCGGTGGGGAACCTCCTGACGGGGCTTCGGCCATCGGTTCGGTTTCCCTCTCCATGGCGGACTGGCTAGCCGGGCCGGTCTCGGGATCGGAAGTTCCCTCACGCCCGGCGTTAGCTGGTTCTGCTGATTTATGGCCTTCCGGAAGCACCCGGTCGGCCTCACCCGCTCGCTTCGCGCCCCACGCTGCACCGTGTGGCGGGAGGGGATTCGCACCCCTCGGGATGGTTGGTGGCTTCGCCCCTATATTTCACCTCCTTTCCTTTCAAAGAGTTAGAGGGCTGCGCTTGGCGCGCTGACGGGTTGAGGGCTGGGAGAGTGGCTTCCGGCGCCCGTCGAGGGAGATCGCCGATGGGCGTTGTGGAAGTTCTGGATCCGGTCGCACCGGTGCGTGCAGATGGCTGGAAAGTGGATGTGAGCCGGGGTGAGCGGAACGGGCGGGTGTCGTCCGAATGGTTCAACCGGCCCGATGACGAGCGGTATCTGTCGCTCGACGATCTCTGGGCCAATGTGAAGGGCCGCTCCGAGCGCAGCCGCAGCCGTGTGGTGCAGACGGCGGACATCCGCGCCGAGGCAGCGCGCGATAACCCCGAACGGTTGCACCTGATGCTGCCGAAAGCGCAGGAGCCGGTGGCGCCCACGCATTGGGCTTTTGGCCAGCTTGCGAGCATCGTCGGCGCGCCGGCCTCATACCTGCGGCAGCTGCCCGCGCCGCTGGCGGGGATCAACCTGCAATACGGCCTGACCAACCACCGCGCCGAGCAGGTGAAGACCTTCGAGACTGAAGATGGTCGCACCGAACTGCGTGCCGTCACCGGCCCCGACTATGGCCGCATCCATGACCATGAACTGGTCGAGGCGGTGCAGCGCATCGCGGGCAACGGCACGGGCGACACGCGCTGGAAGGTGCCGGGGGTGCTCGACTGGTCGACCGGGGTCTACAACCCCGATGTCGAGATCAGCCGCGACACGACCACGCTCTATGCCTCGGACCGTGACGTCTTCCTGTTCCTCGTAGACGACCACAACCCGATCGAGGCGGGGCGTCTGCCCGACGGCTCCCCCGATCTCTACTTCCGGGGTTTCTACTGCTGGAACTCCGAGGTGGGCGCGAAGACCCTGGGGATGGCAAGCTTCTACCTGCGGGCGGTGTGCCAGAACCGCAACCTCTGGGGCGTCGAGGATTTCCAGGAGATCAAGATCCGCCACTCGAAATACGCGACCTCGCGCTTCGCACACGAGGCGGCCCCGGCGCTGACGCGGTTCGCCAATTCCTCGCCGCAGGGTTTCGTGAACGGCATCAAGGCTGCGCGGCAGCAGATCGTGGCGCGCAGCGACGAGGATCGCGCTGATTTCTTGCGCAAGCGGGGCTTCTCGAAGGCTGAATCCGGCAAGATCATCGAGAAGGTGCTGATGGAAGAGGGCCGCCCGCCCGAAAGCATCTTCGACTTCGTGCAGGGCATCACGCGGCTTGCGCGCGACAAGACCCAGCAGGACGCCCGGCTCGACATGGAGGGGCGCGCCAAGAAGCTTCTCGACCGGGTCGGCTGACATGATTTGGGGCGCCCCCATGGGTGCCCCAACTTTCCAAGGGGTCGTCGATCAGAACTGATGGAAAGCGCTGCTCGTGCCTCGGCTGATCAGGCAATATAGTACTTCATCGTAGGGTTCTGCTTCTCGTATAGTCATATTGAAAATAACCCACGCTCCGTCTTCAAAAATGTGCAGCGACTGAAAAAAATCGTTTGCGTGGGAGTAGCCGCTATCATGCTGACGCCCGCTTAGGGTAATTTCGTGGGATTTGGCTGCTCTTGTGGTGGTTTCTTGGACACGCGTCCAGAATGCGTCTTGGGAAATACATCCCCAGTCATTGTCGGCAAAAGCGGCCTGCGGGAGTTGGGAAATCACCACTGTCAAGCATAGGCCAAATACAGCTGGAAGGCTGAAAGGCTTAACACGATAAGTCCTAATCTGTTTCTTTAACACTTAGATAACCTCGATCCTTTGTGGTCTGGGTGCAACCACCATAAGCGCTCTTGGATTGCAATGTGCCGACAATTTCCCCTTAGAGGAAGAGGGCGGCGGTTTGTTCTTTGACGGATGAGGCGGGGAGAACGGCTTCCCGCGCCGTTGGAGATCTCCCCCATGTTCGACCTGCCATTGCCCATCCACCCGACCGCCTATGCGCGGGGCGTCCCGCCGCGTTTTCCGACCAGCGACGCTGACCCCAGTCACCCCTTCGTCCTGACCCTTTCGCGCCGCGCGCCGGCTGATCTCATGTCGGGCCGCGCCGCGCCCCTCGTCCTCGCCCGCTTCGTGACGCTGGCCGGGGCCATGCAGGGCGCGATCAACCATGCCGAGGGGATCGCCCCGGGTGCCGCGCCACAACTTCTGGCGATCCTCGATCGCGACGAGCGGCTTGTGCTGGCTGGGGCCGCCAGAGACCACGCTGTCGCGTGGTGTCACCCGGTGATGAGCGCGGCCGAAGCGCGGGGCGTCGTGACCGAGGCAAGCCAGCTGCGCGCGCAGGCCGGCCGCGCGTCCGCCTGGGGCGAGCCCGATCTGGCGGCTCAGTTGCGCCACTGCGCCGATCTTCTGGACGGGCGTCTCGTCGACCCGCTTTGGCGCGCTTTCGCCGCCCGGGCGCTGCAGGTCGCTGCGTGAGGCCCGAGAGGCAGAGAAGGGCAGAGGGGATTTGGAGCTTGTCCGGGGGAGAGAGATCGCCCGGCCCGGCTCCGATCCCTTCCCCTTACCGGAGACACCCGATGACCCTGAGTGAACCCACCCTCGCGCCCCCGATGGCGCCCTCGACCGTCGACATGGCGCAGATCTTCGCGGCCCATGCCGAGCGTGCCGCTCGGATCGAAGCGCTGCGCCCCGGCAACAAGGATCGCCTCTTCGACGGCCTCACGGCCGCCGGCATCACCCATGTCACTGTCACCTTCGATGGTGCTGGAGACAGCGGCCAGATCGAAAGCATCGGCGCCTGGGCGGGAGAGACCGCGGTCGAGTTCCCCTTGACCGAGATCGAATACGCGGCGCTCACCTGGGACGACCCCGAGGTGGAGATGCGGCAGCTCTCGCTGGAGGATGTCGTCGAGCAGCTGGCCTACGACTTCCTCTCCGACACCCATGGCGGTTGGGAAAACAACGACGGCGCCTGGGGAGAGTTCTGCTTCGACGCGGCAGCCCGCTGCATCCATCTTGAGTTCAACGAGCGCTTCACCTCGTCCGAACTCCATACCCATGATTTCTGAGGGGGGAGCGATGGCACATCCCTATCACCACGCCCTGTCTTCGGTGAAGAAATGGGGCGGCACGGTCGACGATTTCATCGCGGTGCATTCCTGGTTTGATGCAAGCAAGGAGATCACAGCTGACTTCCGGCACCGGGCGCTGCGCCACCATGCCGAGGGCATCTTCATGGCTGAAACGATTTTCGGCCCGACCCTCACGCTCTCGACCGGACGTGTCATCCCGACCCGCTGGGTCGGCGAACAGCATGTGAAGGAAGATCTCGGCTTCATCCCGAGTTTCGCAGACTGGGTGAAGGCCATCCGGCCTGAACTTTGGATGGGCCGGGCCGAGCGGATCGAGGCGCTGGTCGATCCGCATCTCGCCTCGCCCGTGGTCGAGGTCAGCTGACATGACCGATACGGCTTATCAGCGCCTCGGCCTGCCAGCGACGGCCTCGCCATACACCGTCCTGCGCGCGGCGGTCCGGGCGCTTCATCCTGACACCCGGGCTGTTCGCGGCTTCCGGACGGCGCGCAAGCGCTTCTACCAGCAGATGCTCTGCGCCCATGCCGCGCGACAGGCGGCGGGCGACCAGCCAAACGGCTGATTACCCCCAACCACCCCTTCATTCCAACACAACGCCCGGCCGCCCGGCCGGGTTTTCCCCATTCAGGAGGTCCCAATGGCAGATAACTTCACCCATTTCTCGTGCTTGCTCGACGTCGGTACCCCCGACAAGGCCGCCCGCGCGCTCGCCCTATTCCAGAGCTTGCGCGAAGCCGATCAGGATGTCGAGGACCCGGAGGTTGCAGGCTTCGACCTCGTGCGCCAGGACGCGCCGGAAGGTAGCAGCCTCTGGATCCATGACGACGAGCACGGCGATGTCGAAGCTGTCATCCGCTTCGTGATGCGCCTCGCGGACGATCTCGACCTCACCGGCTTGTGGGGCTTCCAGTATGCCCACACCTGCTCCCGACCGCGCCTCGACGCCTTCGGCGGCGGCGCGCATGTCATCGATCTCGGCGCACGCAAATCCATCGGCTGGACCAGCACGCAAGAATGGCTGGCCGGCGCTCTCAACGGGGAGGACGTCGATGCCTGAGATCATCTGCACCACCGTCTACCAGTTCCCCGAACTCTCGGATGCCGCCAAGGAGAAGGCGCGCAGCTGGTATCGCGAGCTTGGACCCCACGATGACTGGTGGGACGCGGTCTACGAGGATTTCGAGCGGGTCTGCGAGATCCTTGGCGTCCGCCTGAAGACCAGGCCCGTCCTGCTGATGGGCGGCGGCACGCGGGCCAAGCCCTGCATCTGGTTCTCCGGCTTCTGGAGCCAGGGCGACGGCGCTTGCTTCGAAGGTTACTGGTCCCACGTGAAGGGCGCCGCCGCCCGCATTCGGGACTACGCCCCGACCGACGCGACGCTGCATGGCATCGCGGATCGACTGCAGGCCATCCAGCGGCGGAACTTCTATCAGCTCGCCGCTGAGGTCAGCCACCGCGGGCGCTACTACCACGAATACACCATGTCCGTAGACGTCACCCGCGACAGCCCGACCTGGCAGCCGCCGACTGAGGATGCCGAGGAGATCGTGACCGACGCGCTGCGCGATCTGGCCCGCTGGCTCTACCGCCAGCTTGAGGCTGAATACGACCACCTGACCTCGGATGAGGCCATCGAGGAGGGGATCATCGTCAACGAGTACACCTTCACAGAAGCCGGGCGTCGCTTCGGGTAAGGGCGCACGGTTGAAAACTGTCAGAAAACTGCGTATGTTTCTGACAAAGGAGCGATCATGGAGCGCATGGCCGAGAGCATTATGAATGTCGCAACGACGTTGCCGGAGGGGGTACCCTTGGCAGCGAAGGGGCTTTTGCATCTCGGCTCGCGCGCGGCGGTCGATCAAACGCTGTCGCGTCTGGCTGCGCGCGGCGAGTTGATCCGCTCAGGACGCGGCATCTACATGCGCCCCGTCCAGACACGCTTTGGTCCGCGCAGTCCGTCCGCTGAACAGGCGATTGAAGCGCTCGCCGTGCAGCGGGGCGAGACGATCGTGCCTAGCGGTGCTGCCGCGGCAAACGCTCTGGGCCTGACCACGCAGGTGCCGGTCAAGTCGGTTTACCTCACCTCGGGGCGAAGCCGTGTGCTGAACCTTGGCCGGCAGGCAGTCGAACTGCGTCATGCACCGCGTTGGCAGTTGGCCCTTGGGAGCAAGACCTCGGGCCAGGCCGT
Source organism: Rhodovulum visakhapatnamense (assembly GCF_004365965.1). Lineage (GTDB taxonomy): Bacteria > Pseudomonadota > Alphaproteobacteria > Rhodobacterales > Rhodobacteraceae > Rhodovulum > Rhodovulum visakhapatnamense. The sequence continues at coordinate 18,708 of NZ_SOEB01000016.1, read as the reverse complement.
CCGTGCGCTGGCATGGCTCGGGCCGGATGAGGCTCCCAAGGCCATGCAAATCCTGCGATCCAAGCTCACGGAGACTGCAAAGACAGAACTGGTATCGGCTGCGCCGCAGTTCCCGACCTGGCTGGCGCGATTGGTCGGAGAGATGGTCCATCCACGTGCCTCGATCGCGGCTGGCGGCTGATCTGCCAAACCGCAATTGCACCAGAGGATCGTAAAGATGACAACACCCGATATCGAAAGTCCTGACCACACTGATCTCAAGAAGATCGACCATGAGCGCTTCTTTGAGGCGATCGACTCACCGCCTTTGCCGACCGAAGCCCTGCGCTTGGCCTTTCGTCAGGCGAAAATGCGGTCAGTTCAGCGCGACACAGGGCTTGCAACGACGGACTGAGTTCGCCGGTCTTCTGGACTTCCCATAGACGTGCTGAGGACGGCGACGTCTCTGCCCCCGTCTCGCCGATGCAGGACATGGTTCAGCCCAGAAGCTTCACCAGGGCGTCGCGCTGCGCGGCGTGCTTTATGGGGTTGTCGCGCTTCAGCTTGTTCAGGTTCAGGAGTTTCCACTGCACGGCGGGCAGGTGAGCCGCCTGCGCCCGGTCGATGGCCGCAAAGTCTGGTTCCCCGTCTTGAAGTGTCAGAAGGAACTGCCTCGCTTTGTCGTCGAGGCGCGATTGTACATCTGCGATCAGCCTGAGGCGCGTCGCCAGAAGCGAGTCGAGAGGAACGGGTGTTCTGGTCATTCCCTCGAACTCCCGCGCGTAGGGTTGCTCGAGGTCGATCAGATTCGGATCGAGAAGCTCATGCGCCGGCCGGGGCGAACTGGCGACATAGATCAGGAAGGTCTGGAAGAGGTCCTGCGTCAGGCCCTCGTTTTCGTAAAGGAGCGTGACGTCGTAGAGGTCGCGGGGGTGCTGCCGATCCAGGGCAGCGTGCAGCTTGCCTGCGAACAGGTCCTCGAAAGAGACGACCTGTATTTCAGCATAGCCGTAGGCGTCCTCCACGGCGCCCGAGACGATCCGGATTTCCGGGTCGTGAACCACGCCTCGGGTCACAGGAGAGGTTTCGATCTTGATCTCGGCATTGCCGAGGCGTGCAAGCAGCCGTGTGTCTCCGCCGCCGCCGCCTTGGATGCGCTGCGATTTCGCGCCGCGGATACCGGCCTCGATGGCAGCCGCGATGCGATCCATCGCGGCATTGATCTCGTCCAGGCTCTCGGCGCGTTCCTTGATCGGCAGGTAGGTCAGGTCGATATCGACCGACAACCGCGGCATGTCGCGGTAAAAGAGGTTGATGGCCGTCCCGCCTTTGAGCGCGAAAACGTTTTCGCCCGCGACATGGGGCAGGATGCGCACCAGAAGCGCGACTTGGGCTTCATAGGTCTCACGCGCCACGGTCGGCCTCCGGTTTCACGAAATCTTCCGGCACCATGATCCGATAGCGCGGGTGGATCTTGCCGCCTTGAACCAAGGCTCGATCGCCGCTGCCGAGGTCGAAGGCCTCCGGGTCGATCCGGTTGCGCCAGGGATGATCGTGGCGCTCAGCGAAAACGAAGAACAGGCGCCTGACCTTGATCTTGCTGCAGGACTGCAGGAGGTCTGACAGCAGTCTCGGGCGAAGGGTCGTCAAGCTCTCGAAGACCATGTCGAGCGTGTGGAAGCTTTCATGGTCGGGCAGTTCGTCCATAGCCTCCAGGATCGCGCGCTCCGGCGTCGACATCGTGAGACCCCAGTCCCATGGTTGGCCGGTCGTCATGCCCTCGATCAAGCCCAGTTTCGGGTCGGCAAACAAAGATCGGGGGCGCGTTCTGATCTGGGCATCCATCGGCAGTTTTGTCAGCCAATTCGGGATGTTGTCCCCGTAGACCCAGACAGGAGCGCTTTCGCCGAGGTGCAGGTAATGGGCATGCCCGTGTTCGCTGAGCGCCGTGGTGCCGCCGACATGCAGGTCATGACCCATGATATGCTGCGTGGACAGGATGCAGGTCTTCCAGTCGATGCTGTTCGATGTCGGCGTGGCAGCGGTGCTGGGGAGCGGACGACGGAAGACGCCTCGGGTGACGCGGTCGAGCCAGCCACGCTTCACATAGTCACGGAAGCTCTCGTAGGCGATGCCTTGGGAGACGAGCCATGCGGCATCGACCAGGTACCCGGCAGGCACGGCATCGAGCAGCTTCTTCAGATTTTGTGACCTTGCGGCGTCCATGATGCCTAAAGTGACATATTTTCAAAGAGGCGGCCACTGGTTTCTTTGGTGTGGGCAGTCTTTCAGCGTTTTGAACGCTCCAATATCAAGATTTCCAAAGACCTGAGGGAGTAGCCCCAAGTGGTGGGAGATCTGAAGGCGCGGGGTTGAGAGACGGCTACGACTTGCGGTGGTTGCCGAAGGTCGCAGCGGTGTACCTCCCGGCGTGCCGCCGCGACCAGGCCTTGGTCCTTCGGACAGGAGTTTGACCGAGGCTGATGTCCCGAAGGTCCAATCGGCCAATCTACAGGTTGGCAACTACGCTCGGTTTGCCAAGCCACGGTATGGCAGAAGCTCCGGAAGGCCGGGGCCCGCTAACGACGTCCTCACTTGTTCCCGTCAATCCACTTCGACATGAGCCCCTTGTCGCGGAAGCATTCATCCGGGACGGCGCGGCGCTTGATGCGCGCGAGCTTCTCCGCAAAGGCCACCTGCTTGGACGTGGGCAGTCGGTCCATTTCGGAGACCGGCTTCAGCTGGGCCTGCGCTTCGATCCAGGCGCTCAAGGACCGGCGGTCCTGCTGAACTTCCCAGGGCAGGAGGGTCTGGTTGCGCTGCGCGAGCGACCGCGCATAGGCGATCTGCTTCGGTGTCGCTGGCAGGGCGTATGTGGTGCTGTCCATCGGGAAACTCCCTTGCTGGCTTGGCTTTCAAGATAGAACATAACAGGAACAAAATCAAGCCGAAGCTCTGGGGCGCGTCGGTTCGAGAGGGAGAGATGGGCGGGGGAAGATCAGGCCTGAGGGTGCCCGAGAGAGGGTGCCCGGGCCGGTCCCTGTCCTTCATTCCGGAGTTTCCCGATGACCTATCTCGCGCCTGTTGCGCCTCCCGTTCCTGTTCCATATCGCGATCCCGCGCCCGCGATCCTCGCCGTGGCCGAGGCGCTGCAGCCCGATCTGGCGCAAGGGTTTCAGATCGACGCGCTGCGTCTGCGGATCGAGATGGAGCGCGCCTTTGGCGGCTCCGATGCCGATGGTGCCTGGGACTGGAAGCTCGCCTATGAGGCGGGCGAGGTGGCGCTGGTCCTCTTCCTGCGGAAATTCGGCCGCGCGCTTCTGGGCCGGGCTGGATCGCCCGCTGCCCTGCTGCCGATCCTCGCCAAGGTGGCGGGTCTCTTGCCGACGCACACCCGCCGCTCGGAGGAGATGGAGCGCTTCCAGCAATTCTCGACCCCGCTGCCGATGGGACTGGCGGCTTTGGCGGCGGCGCAGATCACGCCCCGTGACCTCGTCCTCGAGCCTTCGGCCGGGACCGGCCTTCTGGCGATCCTCGCGGAGATCGCGGGCGGCAGTCTCGCGCTGAACGAACTCGCCGAGACCCGCGCCGACCTCCTGCGCCTTCTCTTTCCGGAGCGACCCGTCACCACCTTTGATGCCGCGCAAATCGACGACCATCTGGACGCGGGCGTTCGTCCGAGCGTCATCCTGATGAACCCGCCCTTCTCGGCCGTGGCCCATGTCGATGGCCGGACGACCGAGGCGACGGCGCGCCATCTGCGCTCGGCGCTTGCCCGGCTGGCCCCCGGCGGGCGACTGGTCGCGATCACGGGCGCAAGCTTCGCACATGATGCGCCCGCCTGGTCCGAGACCTTCGCCCGCCTGACCGAGACCGCACATCTGGTATTCACCGGCGCTGTGTCAGGCGCTGCTTTCGCCAAGCATGGCACCAGCTTCGAGACGCGGATCTCGGTCTTCGACAAATGCCGAGGCGGCGAGCGGGGCGACATCACCGCCGATCTGGCTCGGCCGATGTCCGTCGATGCGCCGCAGCTCCTCGCCCGGATTGTAGCAGAGGTCCCGCCACGCCTCGAGATGGATGCGGGCGCAGTCGCGTGCTCCCCGACCACTTCCCCTTTCCGGGGAATTCCTTCCCGTGCCTCCGGCCCTGCCGCTCGACCCCAGCGGTCAACGGCGTCGGCCAAGACGGATGCGCATGTCACCACGCCCGATGCCGAGGACCTCGCATACACCCTACGCGAGACGGAGGACGACCTCGGCGCCGCGCGTCTGTCCGATGCGATCTACGAGACCTTCCGTCTGCAAGCCATCGACATCCCCGGCGCTGCCTCACACCCGACCAAGCTGGTGCAGTCAGCCGCCATGGCCTCGGTCGCGCCCCCGAAGCCCACCTACCGCCCGAAACTCCCCGCCGCCGTCCTGCGCGACGGCCTGCTCTCCGACGCGCAGCTGGAGACCGTGATCTACGCGGGCGAGGCGCACGGCGCGTATCTCGCTGGATCCTGGACCGTCGATGAGACCGGCGACATGGTTTCGGCCGCGCCGGACGATGCTGTTGACGCCATCCGCTTTCGGCGCGGGTTTTTTCTGGGCGATGGCACGGGCGCGGGCAAGGGCCGCCAGTCGGCTGGGATTGTGCTCGACAACTGGGCCCAAGGCCGCCGCAAGGCGCTCTGGATCTCGAAGAGCGACAAGCTTCTCGAGGACGCGCAGCGCGACTGGTCAGCGCTCGGCCAGGAGCGCCTGCTCGTCACGCCCCTGTCGCGCTTCGCGCAAGGCCGCGACATCCCGCTGAGCGAGGGCATCCTCTTCACCACTTATGCCACACTGCGGTCCGAGGAGCGAGGGGCCAAGAAATCCCGCGTTGACCAGATCGTCGACTGGCTCGGGGCGGATTTCGACGGGGTGATCCTGTTCGATGAAAGCCATGCCATGGCGAATGCCGCCGGGTCGAAGGGCGAGCGCGGTGACACCGAGGCGTCGCAGCAGGGCAGGGCGGGCCTGCGCCTGCAGCACAAGCTGCCGAATGCCCGTGTGGTCTATGTCTCGGCCACGGGGGCCACGACCGTCCACAACCTCGCCTATGCGCAGCGCCTCGGGCTCTGGGGCGGGGAGGACTTTCCATTCGCGACCCGCGCCGAATTCGTCGAGGCCATCGAGGCGGGCGGCGTCGCCGCGATGGAGGTCTTGGCCCGAGACCTGCGGTCTCTCGGCCTCTACACCGCCCGTTCGCTCTCCTATGACGGCGTCGAATACGAGATGCTGGAACATGCGCTGACGCCTGAGCAGCGCGGCATCTACGATGCCTATGCCGGGGCCTTCGCCATCATCCACAACAACCTCGCCGCTGCGATGGAGGCGGCCAATATCACCGCTGAGAACGGTACTCTGAACCGGCAGGCCAAATCTGCAGCGCGCTCGGCTTTTGAATCCGCCAAGCAGCGTTTCTTCGGCCATCTCCTGACCTCCATGAAAACCCCCACGCTGATCGCGAGTATCGAGGCCGATCTGGCGGCAGGCCACACAGCCGTCATCCAGATCGTCTCGACCGGCGAAGCGCTGATGGAGCGCCGCCTGTCGGAAATCCCAACCGAGGAGTGGAACGACATCCGGGTCGACATCACCCCGCGGGAATATGTGCTGGATTACCTCGCCCATTCCTTCCCGGTGCAGCTCTACGAGCCCTTCACCGACAGCGATGGCAACCTGTCGTCTCGGCCCGTGGTGCGCGATGGCCAGCCGGTCGAATGCCGCGAAGCGGCCCGCAGGCGCGATGCGCTGATCGAGAAGCTGGCCTCGCTGCCGCCCGTGCCGGGGGCTCTCGACCAGATCGTCCAGCGCTTCGGCACCGACCTCGTGGCCGAGGTTACGGGCCGGTCGCGGCGCATCGTGAGGAAGGGCGAGGGTCCTGCCGCGCGGCTTGTCGTGGAAAACCGTGCCGGCTCCGCCAACCTCGCGGAAACCGCCGCCTTCATGGATGACCAGAAGCGCATCCTGATTTTTTCCGACGCGGGCGGCACGGGGCGCAGCTATCACGCAGACCTCGGCGCGAAAAACCAGCGCCTGCGGGTTCATTATCTGTTGGAACCCGGCTGGAAAGCCGATGCCGCCATCCAAGGTTTGGGGCGGACGAACCGCACCAATCAGGCGCAGCCGCCGCTGTTCCGGCCCGTTGCTACCGATGTGAAGGCGGAGAAGCGGTTCCTCTCCACCATCGCCCGCCGCCTCGACACGCTGGGTGCGATCACGCGCGGTCAGCGCCAGACCGGCGGGCAGGGGCTGTTCCGGCCCGAGGACAATCTCGAGAGTCCTTACGCCCGCGATGCCCTGCGCCAGCTCTACCGCCGCATCTATCGCGGCGATGTGGCGGGCTGCTCGCTCGCGGCCTTCGAGGATGCCACCGGCCTCAGCCTGACCGATGACAACGGGCTGAAGGACGACCTGCCGCCGATCACGACTTTCCTCAATCGCCTGCTGGCGCTGACGATCGACATGCAGGCTGTGCTCTTCTCGGCCTTCGAAGAGCTTCTCGATGCGCGGATCGAGGGCGCCATCGCTGCCGGGGTGTATGACCTCGGGCTCGAGACGCTGCGCGCCGAGAGCTTCCGCGTGACAGATGCTCGGGTGATTTACACCCATCCCGGCTCCGGCGCGGAGACCCAGCTCCTGACCATCGCCGAAAAGCGTCGCAACACGCCGACCTCGCTCGCGGATGCGCTCGACTGGCTCGATGACCCCAAGGCACGCCTGCTGGTCAACAGCCGCTCGGGCCGGTCTGCCGTGCAGGTGCCCGCCACCAGCCTAATGATGGACGACGGCACCATCGAGCCGCGCCTGCGGTTGATCCGCCCCACCGAGGCCAGCACTGTTCCGGCCAAAATCATGGAGGACACAAACTGGCTCGAGGCCGACCGCGCGGCATTCACCGAAGCCTGGACGTCTGAGCTGGCCGAGGTGCCGGAATTCACGGAAACCACGCTGCACATCGTGGCGGGGCTGCTGCTGCCGATCTGGAAGCAACTGCCGCAGGATGAAACCCGCGTCTACCGGCTGCAGACCGATGACGGTCAGCGCATCATCGGTCGCCGGGTCTCGCCGTCTTGGGTCGCGACCACGTTGGCCGCTGACGCGCCGCAGCTGACAGCCGCACAGGTTCATGCCCTCGTTCTCGAAGGCAAGACCGTGGTGCGGCTGGCCGAAGGGATGGAGTTGCACCGCTCCCGCGTCATGGGCTTGAACCGGATCGAGCTCTCTGGCTTCACGGAAGCGGCGAAAGACCGACTCAAGGCCGATGGCTTCTTCTCGGAGATCATCAGCTGGAAGCTGCGCCTCTTCTGCCCGACGGACTCAGCCGGCATCGCAGTGCTTGATCGTCTGCTTGCACGTTGTCCCGTGACGGGACTACATGCGCGCGGAGGTTGTTGAGCCATGTATTCCGAGACCGAAGATGTGATCCGCGCTCTTGCGGAAAACGCAGAGAGCGTGTGTCGCGCTTACCTTCCCGCCGGACGGCGGGAAGGGTCCTACTGGATCGTTGGAGACCTACAGAACAATCCCGGCCGGTCGCTCTTCGTGCGCCTGACCGGGCCTGCTTCCGGGCCAGGCGCGGCCGGCAAGTTCACGGACGGCGCCACGGGCGAGCATGGTGATCTTCTCGACATCATCCGCGAGAGGACCGGGATCTCCCGCTTTCCCGATCTTCTGGCCGAGGCCCGGGCGCATTTGGGCCGTCCGCAGCCGGTCCTCCCGGATGCACCAGTGCCGAAGAAGGCCAAGGCCCCCGGTGGTACACCAGCGGCGGCGGCGCGGCTCTTCGCAGCCTCGGCGCCGGTCGCAGGCACGCTTGCCGACACCTACCTCCGGGCCCGTGGCCTGACCCAAGGCGGGGTGATGAGCGCCCTGCGCTTCCACCCGAAGTGCTGGCATCGGGATGAAGGGCAGACCCGGAGCATCCCCAGACCGGCGATGATCGCCGCGGTCACCGATGGGGCTGGCGCCCTTCAGGGTGTGCATCGGACTTGGCTCGCGCCTGACGGACAGGGAAAGGCGCGGGTCGAGACGCAGCGGCGTGCCATGGGTCACCTTCTCGGCAATGCCGTCAGGCTGACTCCGCATGACGACATCCTCGTGGTCGGTGAAGGCATCGAGACCATGCTGTCCCTTGTCGAGGCAGTGCCCGGCCTTCCCGTCTGGGCGGCGCTCTCGTCGGGTCACCTCGGGGCGGTCCTGCTGCCGGAGGGGCTGAAGCGCCTCTACATCGCGATCGATCGCGATCCGGCCGGGCAGCGCGCGGCAGAGAAGTTGAGCGCTAGAGCCTCCGAGGTCGGGGTGCGCGTGCGGGTGCTGGAACCGCGGCTCGGGGATTTCAACGATGATCTCCGGGCGTACGGCAAAGAGGCGCTGCGCCAGCATCTGGCAGGGCAGATCGGGCCAGAGGATCGGCATCGCCTGTCAGGCTGATCCGCATCGCGCAAGGGTCAGTCGGGGAGTGCGGGGCAGGGGGGTACGGATCCCTGTCATGGCTGTGGATCGTCGCTTTGCCTCTTTCCGGGCAATCTCATCCACCCGTCACCCGAGCGGCCTTCAAGAGATGGGCAGGCGGCCGTCAAAGGTGCCGCCCCTTCAAGGACGGGGGGCGACTGATTTCCGCCGGCGGGGCTCGCCCCGCCTTTGCATCGCGAAAGACAAATCAGCCGCCCCCCGCCCTCCTCCACATGCGTTCCGGCCCCGAAAGGGGGTGAAGGGGCGTCCCCCGTGACGGCTTTCGCAGCCCATGAAGGCCGCGCGGGATGACGCGCGGACGAGATAGGCCCGGAGGCAAGAACCGATGACGATCCACACCCACGACGACGCGTATGAACCCGCCCACACTGCATCCCAGACCGCCCATGCGCTCGACGAGCTGCAGCTCTATGGCTACCGCCCCTTTGACGAGCCCGATCCGCGCCCGATGCCCGATGGGCAGCGCCTCGCGGTCGCCGTCGCCGACATCTTCGACGCCCTCGTTGCGACCCTGGAAGACACCCGCATGGAACCCGACCTCGAGGAGGTGCTCTGGGGCCAGGTCAACCTCTTCCACCGCGCCACGGCCCGGATCGAGCGGTCGCTCGACGAGAACGAGCAGGCGCAGCGCCGCCTTCAGCGCGAGCAGGACGGCTCCGAGGTGAAATCCACGGAACTCGAGCGCCTGACGGCGGAAGGCCTGACCCTGATCGAACGGCGCAACTGCATGGACATGATGCGCGATCACGCCGCCACCGAGTTTGTCCATCACACGGGATCGACCTGGCGGCCCCGCACCGGCTCGATGGTGAACCGCCAGCACATGACCGCCGCCCTGATCGACAGCCGCGACTTCCTCGCCGCCAAGCGCCGGGCTGAGACCGAAGTGATGTTGCCCGTAGGGCCCAAAGTTGCCCTCACCGGCGGGACCGACTTCAACGATCACCGCCTGATCTGGGGCAAGCTCGACCAGGTCCGGACCAAGTATCCCGACATGGTCCTCCTGCACGGTGGAAGCCCGAAGGGCGCAGAGCTCATCGCCGCCAAATGGGCTGAGGCCCGGGGCGTGACGCAGGTGGCCTTCAAGCCCGACTGGACCAAGCACGCCAAGGCCGCTCCTTTCAAGCGCAACGACGCCATGCTCGATGTGCTGCCGGTGGGTGTCCTCGTCTTCCCGGGCAATGGCATCCAGGAGAACCTCGCCGACAAGGCCAAGAAGCTGGGTATCCCGGTCATGAAGTTCGAGAAGGGGGCGTGAGCCCCCTTTCCCCTCGCGGGGAAATCGAGGTGGAAGCGCACACTTCCACCTGATATTGTGTAGGAAACCTCAATTGATCACTACATGTACCATAGCCCGATCCAGCTCGATGTCTTCCCGACCGACGTGCAGATGCGCCGGATCGATCCGGCGCGCAACATGCGTCGCTTCTATCGGCTGAGCGTACAGCGCGATCTTTTCGGCCGTGCTAGCCTCGTGCGCGAGTGGGGTCGGATCGGCTTTCGGGGACAGATGATGATCGAGACGCACCCTGATGAAGGCAAAGCGATCACCGCGTTGATGAAGCTCGCAGCATTGAAGAAGCGGCGGGGCTATGAGGCTCTGCATTCAGGCAATTAGTCTTGATCGCATTGATTGCGATGATTACACTCCTCTCAGGAGGATATCATGGCAAGCATCACCATCCGAAACCTTGACGATGACGTGAAGAGGCGCCTTCGCATCCGCGCGGCCGAACATGGCCGCTCGATGGAAGAGGAGGCGCGCGAGATCCTGCGCCACGTCGTCGGCGAAGCGAAGCCTACCCACGATCTCGCCGCGGCGATCCGCGCGCGTGTCGCGCCTCTGGGCGGCGTTGATCTCGACCTTCCGCAGCGTGAAGCCATGCGCGAACCGCCAATGTTCGACCAGGCCTGACGCATGATCATCCTCGATACGAATGTCATCTCGGAGCTATTGCGCCCGGCCCCGGAGCCCAAGGTTGAACACTGGCTGTCCGCTCAGGACGGGCTCAACGTCTACCTGACCTCGATATCGGAGGCAGAGCTGCGCTACGGCCTCGCGATCATGGAGAACGGCAAGCGCCGCGCCGCGCTGATTGACGCCGTCGACCGTATCCTGCGCGAAGACCTCGCCGGTCGTATCCTGCCCTTCGACAGCGACGCTGCGCAGTCCTATGCCACCATCGCTGCATCACGACGTGCTGCCGGGCGACCGATCGCCCAGGCCGATTGCCAGATCGCCTCCATTGCCCACTCCCGTGGTGCCTCCGTCGCAACGCGCAACACGCCTGACTTCGAGGGCTGCGAGATCGACCTGATCAACCCCTGGACCGCCGCATGAACGCCGTTGAGATTGAACAAGCAGTTTCCGAACTCGCTGAGCAGCCTTTTGATGCGGCCGAGTTTCCCTATGCCTTCCTCATGGCCTTCGGCAACAAGGACACGACCATCAAGCGGCTGCGTACCGGCGCGTCGAACAAGTCCGATATCGGCGGCGTCCTTCAGACCAACAACATCCACCTGAAAACCTGCGCCCCGGGCGATATCGCGGCGACCCTGACCGCCCTTCGCGATAGCCCCGCCACGACCCGCGCCAAGGCGAAGTTCATCCTGGCCACGGATGGTATCGACCTCGAGGCCGAGGACATCACCACCGGCGAGACCATCGCCTGCCGCTACACCGATTTCCCCGACCATTTCGGCTTCTTCCTGCCGCTCGCCGGTATCTCCACCGTCAAGCAGATCCGCGAAAGCGCCTTTGACATTCGCGCGACCAGCCGCCTCAACCGGCTCTATGTCGAGCTGATCAAGGACAACCCCGACTGGGGCAGCGCCGAAAAACGCCATGACATGAACCACTTCATGGCGCGGCTGATCTTCTGCTTCTTTGCCGAAGACACCGACATCTTTGTCAGCGACAACCTGTTCACCGCCACCATCGACCAGATGGCGAACCGCGACGGGTCGAACACGCACGAAGTGATTGGCGAAATCTTCCGCGCGATGAACACCGCCATTCCGAAACGCGCCGAGGCCAAGCTGCCCCGCTGGGCCGATGCCTTTCCCTATGTGAACGGCGGGCTCTTCTCGGGCAGCACGGATGTGCCGCGCTTTTCCAAGATCGCGCAGCGCTACCTGTCGCATATCGGCAGCCTCGACTGGACGCAGATCAACCCCGACATCTTCGGGTCGATGATCCAGGCCGTCGCGGATGAGGAGGAACGCTCGGTCCTCGGCATGCACTACACCTCCGTGCCGAACATCCTGAAGGTGCTGAACCCGCTCTTCCTCGATGATCTGCGGGCGGAACTGGAGGCAGCGGGCGACAATGCGCGCAAGCTGGCCAATCTGCGCGCGCGCATGGCCAAGATCCGCGTGTTTGACCCCGCCTGCGGGTCGGGCAACTTCCTTGTCATCGCCTACAAGGAAATGCGCAGCCTTGAGTATGAGATCAACAAGCGCCGGGGCGAGCCGCTGCGCCGCACCGACATTCCCCTGACCAACTATCGCGGGATCGAGCTGCGGGATTTCTCGGCGGAGATCGCGCGGCTGGCGCTGATCATCGCGGAATACCAATGCGATGTGACCTATCGCGGCCAGAAAGAGGCGCTGGCCGAGTTCCTGCCGCTGGATGCGCAGAACTGGATCACCTGCGGCAACGCCCTGCGGCTGGACTGGCTGTCGGTCTGCCCGCCCACGGGGACGGGGGTGAAGTTCCAGGCCGATGACCTGTTCATGCAGCCAGAGGATCAGGCACAGATCGACTTCGCCAATGAGGGGGGCGAGACCTATATCTGCGGGAACCCGCCCTATCTGGGGTCAACGTGGCAAAGCACCGAACAGAAAGAGGATTTGCAGCGCATTTTCGACGGGCGCACGAAAAGCTGGAAGTCACTCGACTATGTCGCGGGCTGGTTCATGAAGGCCGCCGATTACGGGCTGCACACGCCCACCGTGTCGGCCTTCGTGTCCACCAACTCGATCTGTCAGGGGCAACAGGTGCCGATCCTATGGCCGCTGATTTTCAAGACAGGGCACGAGATTGTCTTTGCCCATACCAGTTTCAAATGGGCGAACCTTGCGAGCCACAACGCGGGCGTGACCGTGGCGATTGTGGCGATTTCCAACCATGCGGGGCAAGTGCGCAAGCTGTTCACGCTGGCAGATGATGGTGGGTCCGTTGTGAAGGAAGCGGACAACGTCAATGCCTATCTGGTGGCCGCTCCGAATGTGATAGTGGACAAAGCCAGTAGGCCGATGAACGGCACCGCCAACATGAGCTTTGGGAACAAGCCCGTTGACGGCGGGCACCTGCTCCTGAGTGCAGACGAAGTGCGGACCCTTGGTCTGACCCCCGACCAACATAACAAATTCATCCGCCGGATTTATGGTTCTGCGGAGTTCATTCGCGGATTGGAACGCTATTGCTTGTGGATTGAGAACGATCATCTGCAAGAGGCGTTGGCGATTGAAGCAATTCGCCAACGCATAGAAGGCGTGCGCATTATGCGCTTGAATAGCCGCGACAAGAGCGCCAACGAGATGGCAAGTCGCGCCCATCAGATGCGTGAAATGCGGATCGGAAAGAATTGGACGCTCACTGTTCCTCGAACGTCTTCTGAAAACCGCCCATATTTGCCGAACGGCATCATTGATGCGCGCTCAACAGTGACCAGTGAAACCTTCGCCCTCTACGACGCCCCGCTCTGGAACATGGCGCTGATCGCCTCGCGCCTGCATCTGGTCTGGATCGCCACGGTCTGCGGCAAGATGAAAACCGATTTCCGCTATTCCAACACCCTCGGCTGGAACACCTTCCCCGTCCCCAAACTGACCGAAAAGAACCGCGCTGATCTGACAGCGGCGGCGGAAGGCATCCTTCTGGCCCGCGAGGCGCATTTCCCCGCCACCATCGCCGACCTCTACGACCCCGAAAAAATGCCCGCAAACCTGCGCGCCGCCCATGACCACAACGACGAGGTGCTGGAACGCATCTACATCGGCCGCCGCTTCCGCAACGACACCGAACGGCTGGAAAAGCTGTTCGAGATGTATACGCGGATGACGACGAAGGTGAGCGCATGAAGCTTCAGCGCGTCGCCTATGCCGATCTCAACTCACGGCAGAAAGAGAACTACAACTTCCAGAAGGTCGCCGGGCGACTGGCCGATTACGGCTTCAACAGTATCCGCCTGACCGATGACTGGCAGGGCGCGGATTTCATCGCCGTGCATATCGACGGCGAAACCTTTCTGAAAATTCAGCTCAAGGGGCGGCTTGTCATCGACCGGAAATATACCGGCAAGGGCATTCACATCGCATTTCTTCATGGCGACGATCTCTATCTCTACGATCATGATGCCCTGGTCGGTTTCATGGAAGCGAATGACAAGATCGGTGCCGACAGCGTCACCTGGCATCAGAAGGGCTTTCGCAGTTGGCCAAGCCCGCCTGCTTGGGCCATCAGCTATTTGAACGAGTACAGGATTTCGCAATGACCAAAGGTGTCCCCTCCGTCTCTGTCAAATACGCCGCCAACGGCAGCTCGACCAAGTCGAACGAGCTGGGCATGCGCGCGATGCAGGAACGCGCCTACGAAAAGCGCGGCGAGCAATACCTGCTGATCAAGTCACCCCCTGCCTCGGGCAAGAGCCGCGCGCTGATGTTCATCGCGCTCGACAAGCTGCACAATCAGGGCCTGCGTCAGGCCATCGTGGTCGTGCCGGAAAAATCCATCGGGTCCAGCTTCAACGACGAGACGCTCAGCAAGTATGGCTTCTGGGCCGACTGGACCGTCCAGCCGCAATGCAACCTGTGCAACGCGCCCGGTGGCGATGACGGCAAGGTCGGCGCCGTCGGCAAGTTCCTGGCGAGCGACGACAAGGTGCTTGTTTGCACCCATGCCACTTTCCGTTTCGCCGTCGACAAGTTCGGGATCGAGGCCTTTGATGATCGCCTGATCGCGGTGGACGAATTCCACCACGTCTCGGCCAACCCCGACAACAAGCTGGGCGCGCATCTGGGCGCGCTGGTTGCCCGCGACAAGGTGCATCTGGTCGCCATGACCGGATCGTACTTCCGCGGTGATGCCGAGGCCGTTCTGTCGCCCGAGGACGAGGCGAAGTTCGACACCGTCACCTACACCTATTACGAACAGCTGAACGGCTACAGATACCTCAAGTCGCTCGACATCGGGTATTTCTTCTATTCCGGGTCCTATGCGGATGACATCCTCAAGGTGCTCGACCCGACCGAGAAGACGATCCTGCACATTCCGAACGTGAACTCACGCGAAAGCACCAAGGACAAGCACCGCGAGGTCGAGCACATCATCGACGCCCTGGGCGACTGGCAGGGCACCGACCCCGCCACGGGGTTTCAGTTGGTCAAGACGCCGGAAGGGCGTGTGCTGCGCATCGCCGATCTGGTGGATGACGAACCGGCCAAGCGCGACAAGGTTTCCGCCGCGCTGAAGGACCCCGCGCAGAAGAACAATCGCGACCATGTCGACATCATCATCGCCCTGGGGATGGCGAAGGAAGGGTTCGACTGGATCTGGTGCGAGCACGCCCTGACAGTCGGCTATCGCGCCAGCCTGACGGAGATCGTACAGATCATCGGCCGCGCCACCCGCGATGCCGAGGGCAAGACGCGCGCGCGCTTCACCAACCTTATCGCGGAGCCCGACGCCGCGGCTGAGGCCGTAACCGAGGCGGTCAACGACACGTTGAAAGCGATCGCTGCCAGCCTGCTGATGGAGCAGGTGCTGGCCCCGCGTTTCAACTTCACGCCGAAAACCGCGAAAAGCGGCCCTGTCGAAGGGTTCGATTACGGGGACGGCGGCTATGATCCGAGCAAGGAAAATGTCGGCTTCAACGAGGCCAGTGGGCAATTCCAGATCGAGATCAAGGGCCTGGTCGAACCCAAGAGCAAGGAAGCCAAGCGCATCTGCCAGGAGGACCTCAACGAGGTGATCACCGCTTTCGTCCAGGACAAGACCACGATCGAGCGCGGCCTATTCGATGAGGAGTTGGTGCCCGAGGAACTCACGCAGGTTCGAATGGGAAAGATCGTCGGAGCAAAGTTCCCGGAGCTCAACGCCGAGGATCAGGAAGCCGTGCGCCAGCATGCGGTGGCCGCGCTGAACCTGACCCAGAAGGCGAAAGAGATCGCTCTGTCGAATGGCGATCACACGCAGACTACGGGAAACACCGCGCTGATCGACGGGGTGCGCAAATTCGCCATGGATGTGCGTGAGCTCGACATCGACTTGATCGACCGGATCAACCCCTTCGGCGAAGCCTATTCGATCCTGGCAAAGACGATGAGCGAGGATAGCCTTCGGCAGGTTCAAGCCGTGATCTCGGCGAAGAAGGTGCAACTGTCACCGGACGAGGCGCGCGATCTGGCGAAGCGTGCTGTCAAGTTCAAGCAGGAGCGAGGCCGTCTGCCATCCATTACATCGCCTGATCCGTGGGAGAAGAAAATGGCCGAAGGCGTGGCCTATCTCGCGCGCATGAAGCAGGAGGCTGCCAATGGCTAAGGGTTTCACCGACGAGGATGATGCCCTTCTTGCTGAGCTTGGTGTCGAGGTCGAGGTCAAGAAGCAGCTCAGCCGCACACCACGCGAAGAACGCATCATCGCAGGCTTTGAAGAGATCCTTCGGTTCGTCGATGAATTCGGTCGCCCGCCACAGCACGGTGAAGACCGCGATATCTTCGAACGTCTCTATGCAGTGCGCCTCGATCGGATCCGCGACTTGCAGGAATGCCGCGATCTCGTCGCGCCCTTTGACAAACACGAACTTCTGTCAGAGGGCCCGATGCTCGTAGCGACGGACACGGATGAGCTCGATGATGACGCGCTTCTGGCGGAACTGGGTGTGGCGGTTGATGCATCCCCACTTACCGAATTGAAGCATGTCCGCTCTACCGCTGAGAAAAAGGCCGCCGACGAGGTCGCCAACCGTGAAAAATGCGAAGATTTCTCAAAGTTCAAGCCATTGTTCGAGATGGTCCAAAAGGAACTGGACACCGGTTTGCGCGAAACGCGCCCTTTCGAGATGAAAGCGGAGATCGAGAAGGGCCGCTTTTTCATCGTCGGCGGTCAGAAAGCCTATGTTGCTGAAAAGGGTGAGACCATCACGAACGAGCAAGGTCGTACGGATGCTCGCCTTCGGGTCATTTTTGACAACGGCACCGAGAGCAACATGCTGATGCGCTCGCTCCAGCGCGCGTTGAACAAGGACGACGCCGGACGCCGGATCACTGACCCATCGGCAGGCCCGCTTTTTTCGGACCAGACAATCGATGGCGATGAGGCCAGCGGGATCATTTATGTGCTTCGCAGCAAGTCAGATCATCCACTCGTCACAGAAAACCGGGAACTGGTGCACAAGATCGGCGTCACCAATATGAGCGTCGAAAAGCGGATCGCCGGCGCGCATTTGCAACCGACATTCTTGATGGCGAATGTCGAGGTGATTGCGACATATGAGCTCTACAACATCAACCGGTCCAAGCTGGAAAACCTGATCCACCGG
Organism: Rhodovulum visakhapatnamense; assembly: GCF_004365965.1. GTDB lineage: Bacteria > Pseudomonadota > Alphaproteobacteria > Rhodobacterales > Rhodobacteraceae > Rhodovulum > Rhodovulum visakhapatnamense. The sequence continues at coordinate 1,682 of NZ_SOEB01000016.1, read as the reverse complement.
ATTTTCGAACCCGCACGGCTCGAAATCGAGGTCATGGATCGCTTTGGACGGCCTGTGGTCCCGCGAGAATGGTTCCTCGTACCTCTCTTTGTCATAAACGATGCTGTGGAGAAGATCAGGGACGGCACAATAACCAGCTATCGCTATGATCCCCACGCAGCCGAACTCAAATGGATTTCGGGGTAGGTTGGGCGATGGATCGGGACAGTCACACGCGTCGAGGGAAATGGTCAGAGGCAGGCGTCCCGAAAAAAGGCTGGACCTGTGTCGGGGTTGAAGACTTGGAAGAGCCCAGCCAACTCTGCGAGATGTGTGAAAGCGCCGAAATCCGGTATGCTCATATCATGGAGCATCCAGACTATCCCGGTTCGCTTCAAGTCGGCTGTGTTTGTGCTGAGCACATGGAAGAGGACTACAAGCGGCCCCGGGAGCGGGAGAAGCGTCTCAGAAATTCCGCACGCCGCCGTGCTGGATGGCCTTCTCGAAAATGGCGCACATCCAGACAAGGCAACCTTTACATCAACACAGACGGGTTCAATCTTACGGTGTATCGGGCAGGCGCCGGATGGTCAGTGCGTGTCCTGAGAAGGGCATCGGGAGCCGCTCAGATTGGTAGGAAGGCATATTCAACTGAAAGCGATGCAAAGCTTGCCGCCTTCAATGCGCTTCTTTGGGCGAAGGATCACCTATAGCCATGCCCTTCCCGCTATCGCCCCAGAGCATTGACGCCATCGCCGACATTATCAGCGGCGGTGGGGGCCATGACACGACGCCTCCCATCGGGATCTATCGCAGCGGGCCGAAGATCGAGAAATTCATGCGCGCCTGCAATGTGGCCTTCACGGTGAATGGCTCCCGCGTGCCGTCATTGGTGCAGTGCCTTATCAATCTCAACAATGGCTTCGAAGCCGATCAAGCACTCCCGAGGATCATCGAGGCTGCCGCTGACCCCCGCGACTTTATCCATGAGCCCGAGCGCCATATCGCCGTGCTCGATCATCTTAACCGCGCGCTGCGCTTCGACGGCTTTGAGGTTCAGCAGCAGGGCGGGCGGATGCGGCTTGTTGAGGCGGGCAAGAATGTCCCTGTCCTGGCGGAGCTTGCCGGGCTGTCCGAGGTGATCGACTTCGACACGGTGAGCCGCGATCTGGACCGCGCCCTCGCCAGTAGCCAGACCGACCCCGAGGATGCCGTCACCGCCGCGTGCAGCACGGTCGAGAGCGTGTGCCGGTCGATCCTCATCGAGCTGGGGTTACCGCTCCCTGCCAAGAAGGACGTACAGGGGCTCTACAATGCCGTGAAGCAGCCGCTTGGTCTGTCCCCTGACCGCTCCGACATCGACCCCTTGATCGCGAATGATGTGCGACAAATCCTTTCCGGCCTAGGCTCAGGACCCATTGATTTGCTTGAGGCTGCCCGGCCTGCGTGATTCAAACTCCCGGACTGACGGGGGTGATGATGAGCAACCTTTTCTGGCTGACCGACGAGCAGATGGAGCGGTTGAAGCCTTTCTTTCCGAAGAGCCATGGTAAGCCGCGCGTCGATGATCGGCGCGTGTTGAGCGGAATAATCTTCATCAATCGCAACGGGTTGCGTTGGTGCGATGCGCCACGGGAGTATGGTCCGCCGAAGACCCTCTACAATCGCTGGAAGCGGTGGGGCGACATGGGTGTCTTCGCACG
>NZ_SOEB01000015.1 GCF_004365965.1 Rhodovulum visakhapatnamense | reverse complement strand
CGACCCGCTACGACAAGACCGCTGAGAGCTTCCTCGGCTTCATTGACATCACGTCGATCCGTCTCTGGGTCCGCCATTTGTCAACATGACCTAGCCTCCGGGCGCGTCCGGAGAAAGCGCATTTTCGTGATCGTTCCGATGTCGGCGCGCGATGCCCAGGTGAAACCCATGAATATGTGCGAATTTGCACACAAGTATCGCGGGAATATTTCGAGTCGCTCAAGCTCTTGTGTGATCCGGAACCGGATCGGCGCAGTATAGTTTAGGAAACGATAAAACTCTGTCTGACGGGAATTTGGCATGGCATTTGATGGATTCGATGCGAACACGCTGTCGCGTCAGGCGATGAAGGCGGAGCTTCTGGACGCCGAGACCGAACTGAAGCTTGCCTATGCCTGGCGCGACGAACGCGACGAGGCAGCCCTTCACCGCCTGATCACGGCCTATATGCGGCTGGCGATCTCGATGGCGGCGAAATTCAAGCGCTACGGCGCGCCGATGAACGACCTGATCCAGGAGGCGAGCCTTGGCCTGATGAAGGCCGCCGACAAGTTCGACCCCGACCGGGGCGTGCGCTTTTCGACCTATGCGGTCTGGTGGATCAAGGCCTCGATCCAGGACTATGTGATGCGGAACTGGTCGATGGTGCGGACCGGGTCGACTTCCAGCCAGAAATCGCTGTTCTTCAACATGCGCCGGGTCCAGGCCCGGCTGGAACGCGAGGCGGCGGGCCGGGGCGAGACGCTTGACCGGCACCAGTTGCGCCAGATGATCGCCTCCGAGGTCGGCGTGCCTTTGCAGGATGTCGAGATGATGGAGGGTCGGCTCTCGGGGTCCGACTTCTCGCTGAACGCCTCGCAATCCACCGACGAGGAGGGGCGCGAATGGATCGAGACCATCGAGGATGACAGCGCGCAGGCAGCCGAACTGGTCGAGGAGGGGCGCGACCGGGCGCAACTGCGCGGCTGGCTCGTCCATGCCATGGGTCAGCTGAACGACCGCGAACGTTTCATCGTCAAGGAACGCAAGCTGCGCGACGACCCGCGGACGCTTGAAAGTCTTGGCAACGAGCTTGGCCTGTCGAAGGAACGGGTGCGTCAGCTCGAGGCCGCGGCCTTCGGCAAGATGCGCAAGAGCCTTGAAGCCCAGTCGCCCGAGGTGCTTCACTTCCTCGCGTGAGACATGTTGCACGAATCGCCGCGCTGGCCGTGGCCCTGACCGCCCATGCCGTCGGCGCCGAGGAAATCGGCCCGGCGGCTTTCGCCTCGCTGCCTGCCGCCGATGTGGTGGTGCTGGGCGAGACCCATGACAACCCCGACCAGCACGCCAATCAGGCCGCAGCCGTCAAGGCGCTGGCGCCCAGGGCGCTGGTTTTCGAGATGCTGACGCCCGAGCAGGCGGCAAAGGTGACGCCCGGGCTTCGGCTCGACGGTGTGGCGCTGGGCCAGGCGCTGGGCTGGGAGGCCTCGGGCTGGCCTGATTTCGCGATGTATTTTCCGATTTTCTCGGCCGCGCCCGAGGCGCGGATCTATGGTGCGGCGCTGCCCCGCGACGAGGTCCGCCGGGCCGTGACCGATGGGGCGGCGGCCGTCTTCGGTGCCGATGCCGCGACCTATGGCCTGACCGACCCGCTGCCCGAGGCCGAAGGCGAGCAACGGATCAACGATCAGCGCGAGGCCCATTGCAACGCTTTGCCCGAACATCTTCTGCCCGGTATGGTCGAGGCTCAGCGGCTGCGCGATGCCGCGCTGGCCCGGGCCGCGCGTCAGGCGCTGGACGACACCGGCGGCCCGGTCGCGGTGATCGCGGGCAACGGCCATGCTCGCACCGACTGGGGCCTGCCCGCGGCCTTTGCCCGGGTCGCCGAGGGCGCCCGGCTGATCTCTGTCGGCCAGCTCGAGGGGGCCGCGACGGGCTCGCCGCCCTATGATTACTGGCTGGTCACGGGGGCGGCCGATCGCGGCGACCCCTGCGCCGCGCTGACTGGCGGCTAGGGCCGGTGGGCGTGCTTGTCTCGGCCTCGTCCGGGGCCTAAGACTGTCTTTCCAAGGTGTTCTGGCAAGAGGTTGACGGGCGGGCGGCATGGTTTCCGGCAAACGCATTCTTCTGATCGTCGCGGGGGGCATCGCCGCCTACAAGACACTCGATCTGATCCGCCGCTTGCGCGAGCGGGGCGCGGCGGTCACTCCGGTGATGACGCAGGCGGCCGAACGCTTCGTGACGCCGCTGTCGGTCTCGGCACTGGCGGGCGAGGCGGTGCATCGCGACCTCTTCGATCTGACCCGTGAGGCCGAGATGGGGCATATCCAGCTTTCGCGCTCGGCCGATCTGGTGGTGGTGGCGCCCGCCACCGCGAACCTGATGGCAAAGATGGCGGGCGGGCTCGCCGACGATCTGGCCTCGACCCTGCTGCTGGCGACCGACACGCCCGTTCTGGTCGCGCCCGCGATGAATGTGCGGATGTGGACCCATCCCGCGACCCGGCGCAATCTGACTGCCCTGCAATCGGATGGGATCCGCGTCGTCGGGCCCAATGAGGGCGGCATGGCCTGCGGCGAATACGGGCCGGGGCGGATGGCCGAAGTGCCCGAGATCCTTTCCGCGATCGAGGCCGCGCTGGGGGCGGGGCCGCTTGCCGGGCGCCGCATCGTCGTGACCTCGGGCCCGACGCATGAACCGATTGATCCGGTCCGCTACATCGCCAACCGCTCGTCGGGCGCACAGGGCACGGCGCTGGCCCGGGCGCTGATGGCGCTGGGGGCACAGGTCGTCTTCGTCACCGGCCCGGCTTCGGTGCCGCCGCCCGAGGGCGTGGATCTGGTGCGGGTCGAGACCGCGCGCGAGATGCTGGCCGCGGTCGAGGCCGCCCTTCCGGCCGATGCCGCGGTCTGCGCCGCCGCCGTTGCCGACTGGCATGTCGCCAATGCGGCCGACCGCAAGATGAAGAAGGACGGTTCGGGCCGGGCGCCGGTTCTGGATTTCGCCGAAAACCCCGACATTCTGGCGCGCATCGCCCGGCGGGCCGAAGACCGGCCGCGTCTCGTGGTGGGCTTTGCCGCCGAAACCCATGATGTCGTGGCCCATGCCGAGGCCAAGCGCGCGCGCAAGGGCTGCGACTGGATCGTTGCCAATGACGTCTCGCCCGCGACCGGCATCATGGGGGGGGCCGAGAACGAGGTGACGCTGATTACCGCCTCGGGCGCCGAAACCTGGCCGCGTCTGTCGAAGGACGAGGTCGCCCAGCGGCTTGCCCGCCGGATCGCCGAGGCGCTGGCATGAGCCCGCGTCTGCAGATCGTCTGGGAAGACTGGGCCGATCGCAGCCTGCCGCTGCCCGCCTATCAGACCCCGGGCTCGGCCGGAGCCGACATTCGCGCGAACCTGCCGCCCGAAGATCGCGAGGCCGGGCTGACGCTGGCGCCGATGGAGCGCCGGATCGTGGCCACGGGCTTCCGGATGGCCTTTCCCGCTGGGTTCGAGGTGCAGATCCGTCCGCGCTCGGGCCTGGCGCTGAAGCACGGGATCACGCTTCCGAACACGCCCGGCACCATCGACAGCGACTATCGCGGGCCGCTTGGCGTGCTGCTGGTCAATTTCGGGGCCGAGCCCTACACCATCCGCCATGGCGACCGGATCGCCCAGATGATCGTGGCGCCGGTGGTGCAGGCGGCCTTCGAGGTGGTCGAGGCGCTGGACGAGACCGTGCGCGGCGAGGGCGGGTTCGGGTCGACGGGGCGCGGCTGATGGGGCTGGTGCTGGGAATTGCGCTGGTGCTCTGGTCGCTGGGGATGATCCTTCGGATCTCGCGCCAGGGGCGCTGGGGCATGATCGGGGGGCTTTATGCGGGCGTCCTGATCCTGCAGATCGCCATGCCCGCGGGCCATCCCCTGCGCCAAGCCATCGGTGGCACGCCCGAGGGGTGGGCGGCGCTTGGGGTCCTGGCGCTCTTGGTCGTGGCCTATCGCGGCGTGCTGGGCGCGCTCAAGCGGCGCGTGGCCCGCGAGGTCGTGCCGATGGCCCCCCAAGGCCCGCTGCGGCCGGTCGAGCTGGACCGTTATGCCCGCCACATCATGCTGCGCGAAATCGGCGGGCCGGGCCAGCGCAAGCTGAAAGAGGCGCGGGTTCTGGTGATCGGGGCCGGCGGGCTCGGCTCCCCCGCTTTGCTGTATCTCGGGGCGGCGGGGGTCGGCACCATCGGCATCGTCGATCCCGACGACGTGGATCTTTCGAACCTGCAGCGTCAGGTGATCCATACCGATACGCGGCTGGGCATGCCCAAGGTCTTTTCCGCGCAAAAGGCCATTCTGGCTCAGAATCCCTTTGTCACCATACGCCCCTACAAGCGTCGTCTGGATGAAGAGTCGGCCGCCGCACTCTTTCCCGATTACGATCTGATCCTGGACGGCACCGACAATTTCGAAACGCGCTATCTGGTCAACCGGATGGCCGCGCGTCTGGGCAAGCCGCTGATCGCCGGGGCCATCGCCCAGTGGGAAGGCCAGATCAGCCTTTACGACCCGGCGCATGGGACGCCCTGCTATCAATGCATCTTCCCCGAGGCCCCGGCGCCGGGCCTTGCGCCGACCTGTGCCGAGGCGGGCGTCGTGGGCGCGCTTCCGGGCGTCGTGGGCGCGATGATGGCGGTCGAGGCGATCAAGTTCGTGACCGGCGCGGGCGAAGGGCTTGGCGGGCGGATGCTGATCTATGACGCGCTTTACGGCGAGACCCGGACCATCGCGCTCCACCGCCGAGAAGACTGCCCGGCCTGTGGCGCTGTTCGGCTCTGAGGGCTCAGCGTACCGGGTCGAAATGGATGATCACATCGGCGACCGGAAACTCTGCAAGGATCGCGTGTTTCAGCCGGGCGCCGATGGCATGGGCATCGTTCAGGCTTTGCGCGCCATCAAGCTCGATATGCAGGTTCACGAAAAGGCGCGGGCCGGACCGGCGGGTCTTGAGGTCGTGAAAGCCCCGCACGCCCGTGCAGGCCTTGGCCAGCGCCTCGATCCGCGCGATGGTTTCGGGCGGCGCGGCGCGGTCCATCAGCGCATCCCACGCCCCCTTGCCGATCCCCAGCGCGCCGACCGCCAGCATCCCCGCCGCGGCCAGCGCGACCACCGCGTCGATGCGCACCAGCCCCAGATTGGCCGAGGCCCAAAGCGCGAAGATCGCCCCGATATTGGGCAGCAGATCGCCCAGATAATGCAGCGAGTCGGCGGCCACGACGCGGTTGCCGGTCCGCCGCGCGACCCAGCGCTGGTAAAGCACCAGCATCGCCGTCAGTGCGATCGACAGCGCCATCACCACGATCCCCGGGCCTTCCTGCGACAGCGGTTCGGGATCTGCCTCCAGAAGCCGGGTCATGGCCGCGAAAGCAATGATACTGGCCGAGGCCAGGATGAACACCGCCTGTCCCAGCGCAGCCAGATCCTCGGCTGCGCTGTGGCCGAAGGCATGATCGTCGTCCGGCGGTCGGGCGGCATAGAAAATCGCGGCCAGCGCGCCCAGCGAGACCATCAGATCGAGCGCGCTGTCGGCCAGCGAGGCCGCGATCGACAGCGCCCCGGTCTGGCCCAGCGCCCAGAGCTTCAGCGCAACAAGCGTGATCGCGGTGGCGACAGAGGCGACCCCGGCAGAGAGGTTAAGGCGGGAGATCTTGGGCATGGCGGCTGGCTCGACAGGGGGTGCGGCCCCCGCTTACCAGCCGAGCGCATGGCGGGGCAAGCTCACTCGCGGATCTCGTCGGCGTCCACGCCCCAGATCGCGGCCTTGGGCACCCAGCCCGCCGCGCCGTCGGCGCTGATCCGGCACCAGTCTATACTGCATTCTCCCAGCCGGGCGATCACCCCGGCTTCGGCCTTCGCCAGCACTTCGGACTCGGGGCGGGGCGCGCGCAGAAGCGGAAGCATGTCCTGATCGACGATCACCGTGCGGACGCCCGACAGCAGCGAATAATGCACCCAGCCGCCCGCGCCGTCGCGGTCGCGCACCTGCCGCCAATGGCCGAATTCCGCCGTGATCTGCAACGGCACGCCACGCCGGGTATAGACCCAGTCGATCCGGTGGCTGAGGCTCGGGCCGCGCCGCACATTGCCCTCGGCCGCCTTCAGCGAGACATAGCGCGGCAGCGGCAGATTGGTCACCCGCCCGCGTTCCTCGGCCAGGACGGGACCCGTCGAGGTGAGCACGCCAATCAGAAACAAAAAGGAAATCGCCAGAGATGCGCATTCGCGCAGTCGTGCCCGCATAACGTCCTGCCAGCTGGTTTCGGGGTCTTGTGCCGCGCCCCGATCTCGGACAGTTTGCCACTGACGCCAAGGGATGAAAAGCAGGGAGGCTCTGGGATGCCCGCACAACGTCTCAGTGTGGTTGTGACGCGACGGTTGCCCGAGGCGGTCGAGACCCGGATGAAGGAACTTTTCGACGTCGAGCTGAACGAGGCCGATGTCAAGCTCACCCGCGAGCAGCTGGTCGATGCGATGCGCCGCGCCGATGTGCTGGTGCCCTGCGTGACCGACGTGATCGACCAGTCGATGCTGGCCCAGGCCGGGGACCGGCTGAAACTGATCGCGAATTACGGCGCCGGGGTGGATCATCTGGATGTGCAGACCGCCCGCCAGCGCGGCATTCTGGTGTCGAACACGCCCGGCGTGGTGACCGAGGATACCGCCGACATGACGCTGGCGCTGATGCTGGCGGTGACCCGCCGCATCCCCGAGGGGCTGCATGTGATGCAGGCGGGCGACTGGCGCGGCTGGGCGCCCACGGCCTTCATGGGCGGGCGGATCGGCGGCCGGCGTCTGGGGATTCTCGGGATGGGACGGATCGGGCAGGCGGTCGCGCGGCGGGCGCGGGCCTTCGGCATGCAGATCCACTATCACAACCGCAAGCGCCTGCGCCCCGAGATCGAGGCCGAGTTCGAGGCGACCTACTGGGACAGCCTCGACCAGATGGTCAGCCGGATGGACGTGATCAGCGTGAATTGTCCGCATACGCCCTCGACGTTCCATCTGATGAACGCGCGGCGGCTCAAGCTGATGAAGAAGGACGCGGTGATCGTGAACACCTCGCGGGGCGAGGTCATCGACGAGAACGCGCTGACCCGGATGCTGCGCGCGGGCGAGATTGCGGGCGCCGGGCTTGACGTTTTCGAACATGGGCACGAGATCAACCCGCGCCTGCGCGAGCTGCCCAATGTGGTTCTTCTGCCGCATATGGGGTCCGCCACGATCGAGGGGCGCAGCGAGATGGGCGAAAAGGTCATCATCAACATCAAGACCTTCGCCGATGGGCACCGGCCACCGGATCTGGTCGTGCCCAGCATGCTCTAGGCGCCTGCGATGTCCGGGACAGGTGGCAGAACCGCGACCGCTATTTTCCTTTTCGCGATCTCGGCCTATTTCGCAGTGCAAGTCGTGTTGCGTCTGACGCTGGGCGGCGCCTTTGAAACCGACGAAGCCGAAATGCTGGTCATGACCCCCGGTTTTCAGTTGGGTTATGGACCGCAACTGCCGCTTTATAACTGGTTGCAGCTTGGACTTTTCGAGCTTCTGGGCAGGTCTTTGCTGGCGCTGTCGCTGCTCAAGAACGGGCTGCTTTGGCTGACCTATCTTCTGGTCTTCCTTGGGTTCAGGCTGTGGCTGCCCGCAGGTGTCGCGGCTCTGGGCGCGCTGTCGCTGCTTTTCGTGCCCGACATCGCCTGGGAGGCGCAGCGGGCGACCACCCATTCCAACATGCTGATCTCGGTCTCGGCGGCGACGCTGGCGGCCTTTCTCTGGGCGATGCGGGGCGGAAGCTGGGCCGCCTGGGTCGCGCTGGGCATTGCCGTCGGGCTTGGGGGGCTGTCGAAATACAATTTCTTCCTGGTCCCGGTTGGCTTGCTGACGGCGGCGCTGACGTTGGCCCCGTTCCGCGCCCGGATCCTGACGCGCCGGGCGCTGGTCGTGCCCGCCATCGCCGCCGCCATTCTGGCGGCGCCCTATGGCTGGATGGTGCAGAATCGCGACCTTGCGTTCTCCTCGGTCGGCAAGCTTCGGCTTGAAACCGACAGCGCCCGCGCCGTGCTGCCCGATGGGCTGGCGATGCTGCCGGGCGGCATGCTGTCGCTTCTGGCGCTGCCGCTTCTGGTGGCGGCGGTGGCCTGGGCCTTCGGGCGGCGGCGGGCCGAACCGGACCCGGTCGGGCCGCTGCCCGCGCTGTTGCTGCGGGCGGGCGCGGTCGTGGCCGTGTTGATGGCCTTGGGCGTCTGGCTTGCGCAGGCGGGCACGGTCACGGCGCGCTGGCTGCTGCCTCTGGCCTTCCTCGCCGCGCCGGGTCTTTTTCTGGCGCTTGCGCCCCGGATCGGCCCGGTCGCGCGGCGGGGCATATTCGCTGCCGCGGCGGTCTTTGCCGTTCTGGTCTGCGCGGGCCTGACCTATGACCGCTTCAAGGAGGGCGCGCGGCGCGACGTCGATTTCACCGGCCTGCCCGGGCGCCTGGCCGGGATCGAGGGCGCCGAGGGCGTGCCGGTCATCGCGGAATTCTACACCGCCGGAAACCTTGCCGCCGCCGAGCCGGATTGGCGCATCGCGCCCTATCTGCCCTTCGCGGCGCACCGCTTTGCGGGCGGGCCGGTGCTGTTTCTGATGCGCGAGACCGTACCCCGCGACCTTGCGGCCGGTCTCGCCCAGGCCGGATGGCCGCCGGGCACAGAACCGGAGGTGCTGGAGGAGGGCAGCTTTACCCTGCCATACCGCCGGTCCGGGGCAGAAATGCCCTTCCGCTTTGTCCTTGCCAGAACGCCCGCCTTGCCATGACCGCCGCTCGCGCGAAAGACGCCCGCACCGTCACGCTCTTTCTTCTGGCGATCGCCGCCTATTTCGCCGCGCAGATCGGGTTGCGGCTGTGGCTGGGGGGCAGTTTCGAAGGCGACGAGGCCGAAATGGTCGTCCTGTCGCGGGACTGGCATTTCGCCTATGGCTCGCAGCCGCCGCTTTACAACTGGTATCAGACCGTCTTTTTCGACCTCTTCGGCGTCAACACGCTGGGTCTGGTGCTGGCCAAGAACCTTCTGCTGTTCGGCACTTATGCGACGGCCTTCCTCGCCTTGCGTCCCGTCGCAGGAACCCGGCCCGCGATGGCGGGCGCACTTGCCCTCGGGTTGATCCCGAACCTTGCCTGGTGGTGCCAGCGGACCGGGTCGCACAGCATCGCGCTGGCCTTTACCACGGTGCTGACGGTCGCGGCCTTCCTGTGGCTGCTGCGCCGCCCCGGCACGCGCGGCTTTGTGCTGTTTGGCCTCGCGGTCGGGCTGGGCGGGCTTGCCAAGCCGAATTTCTGGATCGTGCCGCCCGCGCTGATTCTGGCGGGGCTCAGCATGGCTGCGCTCCGTCCGCTCCTGTGGGACCGGCGGCTCTGGCTGACGGCGGCTGTGGCATTGGCCGTGGCCATCCTGCCCTATGCCGCGATGCTGGCCGATCCGCTGGCGGCCTTCTCCGATCTGTGGGAGTTCCGCACGGGCGCTGGCGGACCTGCGCAGGCGATGTGGCCTGCGGGGCTGGCCTATCTGGGGCAGTCCACCCTCCTCGAGCTTGTTCCGATGCTGCTGGCCGTCGGTCTTGCCCTGGGGCTTGGCGGGGCCGCGGCACGCCGCAGCCTGAAAACCCCGCCCGAGGCGCAGCTTCTGCTGCGGGCGGCGTTGATCGGGTTGGCGCTGACCGCGGTCGGGGTGGTGGCGACCGATACCGGTTTTGTGCGGTCGCGCTGGCTGATGCCGCTTTTCATCCTTGGTCTGCCGCCGCTGGCGATGACGGTTTTCGGCAACGCCCCGGCCCGCGTCTGGCGCAATTTCCTGCGCGCCATGGCGGGCCTTGCGCTGCTGATCCTCGCGGCCATTGCCGACACCCGGCTGCGCGGCGCTGGAAGCGATTCGCTTCGGGTCGATCTGCTGGCCGAGACCCTGGCCGAAACGCTGCCCGACCGGCCGGTGCTGCTGGGGCCGCATTACTATACCGGCAACCTGCTGCTGCATCTGCCGGACTGGGCGGCATTTCCGCCCTTCCCGACCCGGCAACTGGCCGAGCCGGAGGGCAGGGTGCTGGTGGTCGTCGACCGCAAGGGCGTGCCGGGCATCCTGGGCCTGCTGCAAGAGCAGGGCTATCCCGGCGAGAGCCTGCCCGAGCCGGTGCTGACCCGCGAGGTGCAGGTGCCCTACCGTTTCGACGAGGGCACCCCGCGCGAGATAGTGGTGACCCTTTTCGATTTCGGCGCGGCCCTGCGGTAAGCGCGCGCAGCCCCGCGTCGGTTTCCGTCCATTTCGGGTCGGATGGCCCCCGCCGCGCCGACCGAATCCTGCCTAACTGGGGGAAACGAGCGGCAAGCAGGAGTGAAGGCCGATGAAGACTCATGTCAAAGCCCTGGTGGTCGGCGGTGGCGCCGTCGGCACTTCGATCGCATATCATCTGGCCAGGGCGGGCTGGGACACCCTGCTGTTGGAGCGGGACGAACTGACCTCGGGCTCGACCTGGCATGCGGCGGGGCTTTTGCCCTATTTCAACATGTCCTTCGCGACGACCCATATCCACGACTACTCGATCAAGTTCTACAAGACGCTCGAGGTCGAGACCGGGCTGAACCCCGGCTTCAGCGTGGTGGGCAACCTGCGCATGGCGCAGACCCAGGCGCGGATGGACGAATACAGGCTCTATGCCACCACGGCCGAGACCTGTGGCGTGCCCTATGAATGGCTGAGCCCGGCGCAGCTGAAAGAGCGTTGGCCGCTGATGCGCTGCGACGATCTGATCGGTGCGATCTACCATCCGACCGACGGCTACATCAATCCGGCCGACGTGACCCAGGCCATGGCCAAGGGCGCGCGGCAGCTCGGCGCGGTGATCGAGCGGAAATGGCAGGTCAACGCCTACGACTGGACCGGGTCCGAATGGCGGGTGACGGTCACGAAGATGGCCGAAAAGGGCGGCAACCTCGTGCCGACCGAGGAACAGACCGTCATCACCGCCGAACATGTGGTCACCGCCACCGGCAACCACGCGCAGCGCACGGCGCGGCTCCTGGGCCTCAAGATCCCGGCGATTCCGGTCGAGCACCAATATATCGTGACCGAACCCGACCCGGAGCTGGTCGCATGGCGCAAGGCCGGCAATCCCGAACACCCGGTCCTGCGCGATGCCGACGCCAAATGGTATGTGCGCGAGGAACGCGGCGGCTGGATCCTCGGCCCCTATGAACGGAACGCGCCCGCGCGGTTCGCCTATGGCTGCCCCGACAGCTTCCGCGCCGATCTGTTCCCGCTCGATCTGGACCGGATCGAGGAGGAATACATGTCGATGATCCACCGGCTGCCCAGTTCGGAGACGGTGGGGCTGAAGGACGATTTCAACGGCCCGATCTGCTATACGCCCGATGGCAACCCGCTGTTGGGGCCGGCGCCGGGGCTAAGGAACATGTGGCTGGCCGAGGGTTTTTCCTTCGGGATCACCGCCGCGGGCGGGTCGGGCCATTACCTTGCCCAGCTCATGACCGAGGGCGAGGCCGAGATCGACATGGGCGCGCTCGACCCCCGGCGCTACGGGTCCTGGATGACGACCGATTATGCCGTGGCCAAGAACGAAGAGGCCTATGAGCATGTCTATATCCTGCACCATCCCGACGAGGAACGCCCGGCCGCCCGGCCGCTGAGAGCCGCGCCCTGCTATGACCGGATGAAGGCGCTGGGCGCGCAGTTTGGCCAGGTGAATGGCTGGGAGCGGCCGAACTATTTCGCCCCCGAGGGCTTTGACGACCATGCCGCGCGCAGTTTCCGGCGCGGCGGCTGGTGGCAATATGCCGAGGCCGAGGCGCGGGCGATCCGCGAGACGGCCGGGCTGATCGACGCCACCGCCTTCGCCAAGCATGTCGTGCGCGGCCCCGGGGCGACGGCTTTCCTGGACTGGTTCACCTGCAACAAGCTGCCGAAGGTGGGTCGGGTCAACCTGACCTATGCCCTCAGCGTCGCGGGCACGGTCAGGACCGAATACACCATCGTGCGTCAGGCCGAGGATGTCTATTACCTGGTCTCGGCCGGGGCTTGGCACGCCTATGACGAGGATTTCCTGCTGAAGGCGGCCGAGGACAAGGCGGCCGAGTTCGGTCCGGTGATCGTCGAGGATGTCACCACGCGCCATGGCGTCTTCGCGCTGGCGGGACCCAATGCGCGGGCGATCCTGGCCGGGCTGATCCGCGATGCCGATCCGGCGACGGCGCTGTCGAACAAGCGTTTCCCCTGGCTGTCGGCGCGGCAGATCGAGCTGGGTATGGTCCCCGTCAACGCGCTTCGCGTGGCCTATACCGGCGAGCTGGGATGGGAGTTGCATCACCCGATCGAGATGCAGAACCACCTGTTCGACCGGCTGATGGAGGCAGGCGCCGCGCATGGGCTGAAGCCGGTGGGGGCGCGGGCGCAGAACTGGCTGCGGCAGGAGAAAAGCTATCGCGCCTTCGGCACCGAACTGGGGCGCGACGCCACGCCGCTCGAGGCCGGGCTCGACCGTTTCGTCGATCTGTCGAAGGACTTCCACGGCAAGGCGGCGATGGAGGCCAAGGGCCTCCGCTCGAAATGCGTCACGCTGCTGATCGACGGGCCGGAGGATGCCGATCCCTGGGGCCGCGAGGCGCTTTACGATGGCGAGACCCGGGTCGGGCGGCTGACCTCGGGCGGCTGGTCGGTCGCCTTCGGCAAGTCCATCGGCATGGGCTATGTGCGGCCCGAGCTAGCGGTGCCGGGCACCCGGCTGAGCATCAGGATGTTCGACGCGCTCTGGACCGCCGAGGTGGTCGAGGACAGCCCCCACGACCCGACGAATGCACGGATCCGGGCGGACGGCTGAGCCGCCCGCCTTCCCCACCGGTCAGCGGGCGGACACGTCCCAAAGCGTGAGCCGCCCGTCGCCGTCGCGATCGTGCATCGCGAGCCATTCATTGGCTGCCATCCGGAATTCCGAAAGCTCGATGCGCCCGTTGCCGTCGAGGTCGTTGCGCATCAGCTTCTGGCCCTTGACGACGACCTTGCGCTCATAGGCCTCTTCGCCGCGGAAATAGGCCAAGGGGCCGCGGGCGCGGTCGAAGGCCGCGGCTTCGGTCGCGTCGAGATGGCCGTCGCCATTGGTATCGAAGGCCGCGAAGATGTGGCGGGCCTGGCTTTGCAGTTCATGGCGGTTGATGGTGCCGCTGCGGTCGGCGTCCCATTTCTCGTAGAGTATGGGCGCGCGCTGGGTGTCCGCGCCTGCGGACCCGGCGGCAAGGGCAAGGGCGAAGCCCGAAAGGGCAAGGGCGGAACGGATGGGGCGGCGCATCGGAGGACTCCTTGGATCGCGGTGTCCAAGAGGTAGTCGCATCCGCGGCCTGCGGCAACTGCAACAGGGGCAGGGCGCCTTAAGGCGCCCCGGCCCCCTGGGCCTATTCGGCGGCCGCTGCCTTTTCCTCGGTCAGCTGGTCGTAGCATTCCATCGCTTCGGCCGCGTACATCATGGCCGGCCCGCCGCCCATCTGGATCGCCATCGCCAGCACGTCGCCGACCTCTTCGCGGGACGCGCCGACCCGCACCAGGGCCTCCATGTGCAGCACGATGCAGGCCTGGCAGCGCTGGGTGACCGCGATACCGAGCGCGATGAATTCCTTGGTCTTGAAGTCAAGCTCGCCGCCTTCCTTGACGGCCTTGCCGAGCGCGCCGAAGGCCTTGGTTTGCTCGGGAATGGCCTTGTTCAGGCGGCGCAGCTGGTCCTTGGTTCCATCGCGTTTGGCGGTCCAGTCCATATCGGTCTCCTTTGGTCCGAAGCTGAGTCGGAGATGCGTTTTACCTTGCCCTAATTATAGGTTTCGTTGCGCGTTCACAGGGGCTGGCGAAAAATTATCGTCAGATTATTGGCCGGCATGGAAATCTGTGCCTCAGGCAACAATCCGGCGGCAACGCCCCAGCCGGTCACCGTGGCCACCGGCTTGTAGCCGATCCGGGCGTCCTGGGCGGTCAGGCTGGCATGGAAGGCGGCATCCCCGGGGCTGGCGAAGCCGGTCTCACGCAGGAAGGGCCCGTAGATCGCCAGCACGCCCTTCGGCGCCAGCGCCCGGGCGGCCTCGGCGATCAGGGTTTCAGCCTCGGCCGCGCTGACAAGATGCAGGATGTTGCTGACGAAGATCAGGTCCTGCCCGGCATGGGTCGCGCCCCAGCCCGGCTGGCAGGCATCGAGCGCGATCGCCGGGCGCAGGTTCGGCAGCGCCGCCTCGGCCGCCCAGGCGTCGATCGAGGCGCGGCGCGCCGGGTCGATCTCGGTCGGCTGCCAGATGAGACCGGGCAGGCGCGCTGCAAAGCGGACCGCATGTTCGCCGGTGCCCGAGGCCAGTTCCAGCACGCGCCCGCGAGGCGGGGCCAGGGTTTCAAGAACCGCGCAGATCGCATCCGCGTTGCGCAAGGCCGAGGGCGCGCTGAGCCGCCCGCCCATGCCCGGCGTCGCGACCGAGGCGCTGTCGGGCAGGTCCAGCCGCCGGGGCATCAGCAGAACCGGGCCGGGCTGAAACTGGCCTCGAGCATGCGCCGGAGTTCCGAGGCGCGGCCGCCCAGGATGTCGGCGGCCAGTTCGCTGGCGGCGGGCGAGGTCTGCATGCCGACCCCGCCCTGGCCCGCATGCCAGAAGAAGGCCGGATCGCGCGGATCGAAGCCGATCACCAGCAGGCGGTCGGGCGCGAAGGTGCGCAGGCCCGCCCAGCTGGTTTCGACCCGGGTCACCGGTGCGGTCACCATCTCTTCGTAGCGCGCCAGCCCCTCGGCCAGCACCATGTCGTCGGCGAAGGCATCATGGGGCGCCATCGGGTCTTCGTCGGCGGGCGACACCAGAAGCTTGCCCGCCTCGGGCTTGCAGTACCAGCGTTCGCCCGCGCCAAGGATCATCGGCCAGCGGCGCGGGTCCTGCCCGGCAGGGGCAGGCAACTGGGCCATCGACCGGCGCATCGGGGTAAAGCCCAAGGGGGCCAGCCCGGCCATCCGGGCGACGTCGTCGACCCAGGCGCCGGCGGCATTGATCAGGATGCGGCCCTCGACGGTCTCGCCGCCTGCGGTGACCTGCCACCCGGTTTCGACCCGCACGATGGCGGTGACCTGGCGCCCGGTCTCGATCCGGCCGCCCTGGCTGCGGATCTGGCGGGCGAAGCCTTGCAGCAGCCGGTCGGTGTCGATGTCCCAGGCACGGTCGGTGATCCCGGCGAAGGCGACGCGGGCGGGATCGAGGATCGGCACGATCTCTTGTGCTTCGTCGGGCGTCAGCGCGCGCAGGTCCATGTGGCGGCGGTCGGCCTCGAAGGCGGCGCCGTCTTCGGCACGGCCCACGACCATCAGCCCCCGGGGCGACAGCACGCCGCCATCGGCGGTCTGGTGATAGCTGTGCCCGGCCCGGTTCAGCGCGACGATCGGGGGGGCGCCCAGGCATTCGTCGAACAGCGCGGCCGAGCGGCCCGAGGCATGATAGCCCAGCGCCTTTTCGGTTTCGAGCAACGTGACACGGCCCAGAGGTGCGAGCCGCGCCCCGACCGATACCCCGGCGATGCCGCCGCCGATGACGATGAAATCCGTATCCATGGCGCGAGATAAGCACAAGCGCGCGGCAGAGGGAAACCCCTGCCGCGCGCCGCTCCGGAGGCGGCGGGTGCACGCGGTCATGCAGCAACCGCGCGCGGGCGCATGTCTCTCGGACTGCCCGGCAGGTACCACCCTTCCGGGCCGCCAGAGGACCGGCGCCGCAGGAGGCAGTGCCGCCTCAGAGTTCGGTCGGTTGCCCGCGGTCCCGGTCCGTGGACAAAGCACACATGTCTGCGGGCGGGCGCCCGCGGGACATGCCTTTTTGGGGGTGAGGGCAAGCGCGGGAAGATCCCGACCAACGCGCCGGTTCGACGCCCCGGACGGCTGGCCCCACAAATGAATTACGTTGGGGAAACTAGCAGATTCGGACGCGGTTTTGAAACATTATGCGAGGCCCGTTGTCACAGGCGTCGGATTGGTCCCGGGGCACGGCGAGGGGGCTGGCGCTGGAGGGGCCTCGACATGCGAAGGGCCCGCGCACGGGCCCTTCCGTCGACCTGTCGGGGAACGACCGGGTTATTTCGGGACTTCGCCGCTCAGCCCTTCGACGTAGAAGTTGAGACCGGCAAGCGTGCCGTCGTCGGCCACTTCGCCCTCGGCCAGCCAGACGCTGCCGTCCTGCTTGTTGAGCGGCCCGGTGAAGGGGTGATAAGCCCCGCTGGAGATCGACTCTTCCAGTGCCAGCGCCTCGTCGCGGATTTCGGCCGGGACCGCGTCCGAAATCTCGCCGATCTTGACCATGCCCGAGGCGATGCCGCCCCAGGTGTCGGTGCTTTCCCAGGTGCCGTCGATGACCGCCTGCACGCGCTCGATGTAATAGGGCGCCCAGTTGTCGATGATCGAGGAAATCCGGGGCTTCGGCGCGTATTCGGCCATGTCGGCGGCCTGACCGAAGGTATAGACATTGCCCGCCTTCTCGGCGGCGGCATGGGGCGCTGTCGAGTCGGTATGCTGCAGGATCACGTCGGCGCCCTGGTTGATCAGCGCGGTGGCCGCGTCGGCCTCCTTGGCCGGGTCGAACCAGGTATTGGCCCAGACCACCTTGAACTGCACGTCGGGGTTGACCTTGCGGGCGTGGATGAAGGCCGAGTCGATGCCGCGGATCACCTCGGGGATCGGGAAGGACCCGATATAGCCGATCACGTTCGACTGGGTCATCCGGCCGGCCAGCAGGCCCTGCACCGCGCGGCCTTCATAGAACCGGGCCGAATAGGTCGAGACGTTCTCGGCGCGCTTGTAGCCGGTGGCGTGTTCGAACTTCACCTTCGGGAACTTCTTGGCCACGTTGATCGTCGGGTCCATGAAGCCGAAGGAGGTCGCGAAGACGATGTCGCAGCCCGACAGCGCCATCTGGGTCAGTGCGCGTTCGGTATCGGCGCCCTCGGGCACGCTTTCCTGTTCCACCAGGTCGATGGCATCGCCGAAATGCTCTTTCATCACCATCGCGGATTCGTGGTGGTGCTGGCTCCAGCCGCCATCGTTGACGGGGCCGACATAGATGAAGCCGACCTTGACCTTGTCCTGGGCGAAAGCGGTTCCGGCAAGGCCGAGGGCCAGCGCACTGGTGGCAAGGAATGTTCTGCGTTTCATGGGGTCTCTGTCTCCGATACGAATCCGGGGCGCGTGGCGGCCCCGTCGGTTGCGCGCGCCTCTAGCTCGAGGCGTGGAAGGTCTTGCCCAGATCGGCCGGCGCATGCAGGGCGGCCCGGCTGCGGTCGGCCGACATCAGCACGAGTACCAGAATGGTTACCAGATAGGGCGTGGCCGACAAGAACTCTGCCGGAACCGCGACACCGGCAGCCTGCAGGTTCAGCTGCAGCACGGTGATGCCGCCGAAAAGGTAGGCCCCGAGCAGCAGTCGCCAGGGCCGCCAGGAGGCGAAGACCACCAGCGCCAGCGCGATCCAGCCCGCGCCCGCGGTCATGCCCTCGGTCCATTGCGGCACGCGGATGAGGCTCAGATAGGCGCCCCCCAGGCCCGCCATCGCACCGCCGAAGCCGATCGCCATCAGGCGGATGCGCACCACCTTGTAGCCCAGCGCATGGGCGGCTTCGTGGCTTTCGCCGACCGCGCGCAGGATCAGGCCCGCGCGGGTATAGCGCAGGAAGGCCCAGACCAGCGCCACGAGGGCGAGGCTGACATAGACCATCGCATCATGGGAAAAGACGATCTTTCCGATCACCGGCAGATCCGACAGGACCCCAAGGTCGAGCGGCCGGGTCGGCGGCGGTTTCATCCCGGCATAGCCCTGACCGATCAGCGCCGACAGCCCCAGCCCGAACAGCGTCAGCGCCAGCCCCGTCGCAACCTGGTTCGACATCAGCACCTGGGTCAGCAGCCCGAAGATCATCGACAGCGCCGCGCCGCCGACCATTGCGGCCAGAAACCCCAGCGCGGGGCTGCCGGTCTGTACCGAGGCGGCAAAGCCGCAGATCGCGCCGGTGATCATCATCCCTTCGACGCCCAGGTTCAGCACACCCGATTTCTCGACGATCAGCTCGCCGGTCGCGGCCAGCAGGATCGGGGTCGAGGCCACCATCAGCGAGGCGATCAGGATGACGGGGTCGATGGCGGACAGGTCCATCAGGCGATCTCCCTCTTGCCCCAGCGGAGCCGGTAATTGGTCAGCACGTCGAGCCCCAGAAGGAAGAACAACAGCATCCCCTGAAACGCCTGGATCGCGGCGGCGGGCAGGTTCAGCATGAATTGCGCAAGCTCGCCGCCGATATAGGTCAGCGCCATCAGCAGCCCCGCCAGCAGGATGCCCACGGGGTTCAGCCGCCCGAGGAACGCCACGATGATCGCGGTAAAGCCGTAGCCCTGATTGAAGTCGATCGAGACCTGGCCCGCGGGGCCCGAGACCTCGAAGAGCCCGGCCAGTCCCGCCAGCGCGCCGGATGCGCCCAGGCAGAAGACGATCAGCCCATTGGGATTGACGCCGGCAAAGCGCGCGGCCCGGGGCGATTGCCCGGTCAGCCGGATCTGAAAGCCCAGCATGTGCCGGTTCAGCAGGACATAGGCCGCGATCACCGAGACGAAGGCCGCCACCACGCCCCAATGCATGCCGCTATTCGCGATCAGCTCGGTATTGGCGGCGGCGGGGTATTGCTGCAGGTTGCGGCTGCCCGGAAAGCCGCCGCCCTCGGGGTTGCGCATGGTCCCCAGCGCCATCGCGGCCAGGATCTGCTCGGCCACATAGACCAGCAAAAGCGACACCAGGATCTCGTTGGTTCGGAACCGGGTCTTGAGGATCGCCGGGATCATTGCCCAGGCCCAGCCGCCAAGCCCGCCTGCGATCACCATCAGCGGAAAGACGAACCAGGCCTCTAGCGGATAGAAGGCCAGCGCCACGCCCGCGCCCGCAAGCGCGCCGATGATGTATTGCCCCTCGGCGCCGATGTTCCAGATGCCCGCGCGAAACCCGAGGCTCAGCCCGATGGCGATCAGGATCAGCGGCCCGGCCTTCACCAGAAGCTGCGGGCGCGAGTAGCTGGCGAACTGTTCATTGAACAATGGGTCCCAGAAGATGATGCGGATCGCCGCGACCGGGTCCTTGCCCAGCATCGCGAATAGCACGCCGCCCGCCACCATGGTCAGTGCGACCGCCAGAACCGGCGTCGCCGCGGTCCAGGCGCGCGACGGCGAGGGGCGTTTTTCCAGACGGATCACAGGGCCGTCTCCTCACTCGGCCACATGTGCCACCTCCATCCCGTGGGCGCCGCCCATCATCAGGCCGATTTCCTCGAGGCTCAGCCCCTTGGCCGGGCGCGGGGCCGACAACCGGCCCTCGTTCAGCGCGGCGAAGCGGTCGGATATCTCCATCAGCTCGTCCAGGTCCTGGCTGATGACGACGACGGCCGTCCCGGCCTCGGCCAGATCCAGCAGCGACTGCCGGATCGAGGCGGCCGCCGAGGCGTCGACGCCCCAGGTCGGCTGGTTCACCACCAGCACCTCGGGGCGTTGCAGCACCTCGCGCCCGATGACGAATTTCTGCAGGTTGCCGCCCGACAGCGAGCGCGCGGCATTGCCGGGGCCGGGGGTGCGCACGTCGAAGGCGTCGATCACCTTTTCGGCGAAGGCGCGGGCGGCGGGCCATTTCAGAAAGCCGCGCGTGGCCAGACCCTGGCGGATCGCGGCGGTCAGCATCGCGTTTTCGGTCAGGCTCATGTCGGGCGCCGCGGCATGGCCAAGCCGTTCTTCCGGCGCGGCCAGCACGGCGATCCGGCGCCTCAGGCTCGGCCCCAGCGCGCCGATGGCCTGACCGTGCAGCCGTACCGTGTCGGGCGCGACCGGCGCCTCGCCCGAAATCGCATCCAGCAATTCGTCCTGCCCGTTGCCCGCGACCCCGCCGATCCCGAGGATCTCGCCCGCGCGGACGGTGAAGGTGATGTCGCGCAGGCTGGTGCCGAACGGATTGGCCGAAGGCAGGCTGAGCCCCGAGACCTCCAGCACCGGGGCGCCCGGTGCGCTGCCCGCCCGCGACGGGGTGGCGAGCTTCGCGCCCACCATCATCTCGGCCAGTTCGGCCGCCGTCTTCTCGTGCGGGGTGCAGCTTTCGACGACCCGGCCCAGCCGCAGGATCGTCGCCCGGTCGCACAGCGCCCGGATCTCTTCGAGCTTGTGCGAGATATAAAGGATCGCGGTGCCCTCGGCCGCCAGTTTCCTGAGCGTCGCGAACAGGATATCGACCTCCTGCGGCGTCAGCACGCTGGTCGGTTCGTCCATGATCAGGACGCGCGGGTCCTGCAGCAGACAGCGGATGATCTCGACCCGCTGGCGTTCGCCCGCCGAAAGATCGCCGACCAGGCGGTCGGGGTTCAGCGGCAGCCCGTAGGTTTCGCTGACCTCGCGGATCTGGCCCGCAAGGCGGCGCATCGGCGGTGGCGTCTCCATGCCCAGCGCGATGTTCTCGGCCACGCTCAGCGCGTCGAACAGCGAGAAATGCTGAAACACCATCGCCACCCCGGCGCGCCGCGCGGCGCTGGGTTCGGGCGGCGCATAGGGCGCGCCGCGCAGGGTCATCCGCCCGCTGTCGGGCTGCACCAGCCCGTAGATCATCTTGACGAGGGTGGATTTCCCGGCGCCGTTCTCGCCCAGAAGCGCATGCACCTCGCCCTCGGCGATCTCGAAGCTCACATGGTCATTGGCGACCACGCCGGGATAGGCCTTGGTCAGGCCCTCGACTTTCAGAAGCGCTGTCACCCCGCGATGTCCCTCGCTGCGATCCGGTCTACGCCCTCGCTTAGTAGCGCGGCGGCGACGCCAATCGCAATGGCTTGAGGGTGTTTCCCCAGGGACTTCTGCCCAATCGGGCAGCAGATGCGTGCGATTTCGGCAGGGCTGTGCCCAAGCTGCCCAAGCCGAGCCCGGAACCGCGCCCATTTGCTGTCCGATCCGATCAGCCCTGCCGAGGCAAAGCCCCGGACCAGCAGCGCATGGCACAGCGCAAGGTCGAGCGCGTGCGAATAGGTCAGGATCAGGTGGTGGGCCTCGGTCGGCGCCTCGGGCACCAGCGCGGCCGGATCGGGTGCTGCCCGGGGCACCACCCCGTCGGGAAGCACATCGGGAAACCGTGCGGCCGCGGTATCGACCCAGGTGATGGCCAGCCCCGGCAGCGGCGCCAGCACCCCCACCAGCGCGCGGCCGACATGGCCCGCCCCCCAGATCCAGAGCGCCCGGGCGGGCGGTGCCACGGGTTCCAGAAACCAGCCCTCCTTCAGCAGGACCGGCGGCGCGCCAAGCCCGCCCCGGACGCCCGCCAGAGCCCGGCGCACCGCCAGCGGCATCGGGCCGTCGCCCTCGACCCGGCGGGCATGGACCTCTCCGGTCAGGGCCGCGACCGCCTCCGCATCGAAGACCTCGCTGACCAGCGTCACCGCCCCCCCGCAGCATTGCCCGAGCCCGGGACCCAAGGCTACCCGCGCGACCCGCGCGCTGCACCGGTCCCGCAGCAGGCGGCGGGCCTCGGCCGCGGCCTCGAATTCCAGCGCGCCGCCGCCGATGGTGCCGCCTTGCCCCTCTGCCCAGACCAGCATCGCCGTTCCCGCCTCGCGCGGGGCCGACCCCCGGATCTCGGCTACAACGACCCGGACGACGCGGCCCTCGGCCGCCACCGCCCGCGCCAGCGCGTCCCGATCGAGGCTCATGCCCGGACCCTGTCGATGGCGGCGAGGATGCGTTCGGGCGTCGCCGGGGCGTCGAGCGCCGGATAGCCCGGGCCGCAGGCCGCGACCGCGTCGGACAGCGCCATCAAGACCGAAATGCCCAGCATGAAGGGCGGCTCGCCCACCGCCTTCGAGCGGTAGATCGTCTCGGCCGGGTTCGGCGCGTCCCAGAGCGCCACGTTGAAGATGCCGGGCCGGTCGCCGACCGCCGGGATCTTGTAGGTCGAGGGCGCATGGGTCGACAGCCGCCCCTTGGCGTCCCAGACCAGCTCTTCCATGGTCAGCCAGCCCGCGCCCTGCACAAAGCCGCCCTCGATCTGGCCGATATCGAGCGCGGGGTTCAGGCTTGCGCCCGCATCGTGAAGGATGTCGGTCCTGAGGATCCGGTTCTCGCCGGTCAGCGTGTCGATCACCACCTCGCTCGCCGCCGCCCCATAGGCGAAATAGAAGAACGGCCGGCCGGTGCCCGCGATCCGGTCCCAGCTCAGCCCCGGTGTGCGGTAAAACCCGGTGGCGCTGAGGCTCACCCGGCCCTCATAGGCGCTTTTCGCGGCCGTGGCGAAGCTCATCTCGTTGCCGCCGGCAAAGACCCGGCCGTCGGCGAAATGCACCTCGGCGGGCTCGGTCTGATGCAGCTCGGCCAGATGGGCGGCGATCCGGCCACGGATCTCGTCGCAGGCGGCCTTGACCGCCATCCCGTTCATGTCGGACCCCGACGAGGCCGCGGTGGCCGAGGTATTGGGAACCTTGCCGGTATCGGTGGCGGTGATCTTCACCGCCCCGACCGGCAGGCCGAAAGCGCTGGCCGCGACCTGCGCCACCTTCTGGAACAGCCCCTGACCCATCTCGGTGCCGCCATGGTTCAGATGGACCGACCCGTCCTGATAGACATGCACCAGCGCGCCCGCCTGGTTCAGGTGGCTCAGCGTGAAGGAAATCCCGAACTTCACGGGCGTCAGCGCGATCCCCTTCTTCAGCACGGCATGCCGCGCGTTCCACTCGGCCACCGCCGCCCGCCGCGCGGCATAATCGGCGCGCTCCGCCAGTGCGGCCGTCATCTCGTGCAGCATGAAATCCTCGACCTCCATCCCATAGGGCGTGGTCGTCTTCTTCTTGGCGGAAATACCCTCGGGGGGGGCCGATCCGGAGGATCGGCGGGGGGCAGACAGCCCCCCAGCCCCGGCCGGGGCGCTGTCATAGTAGTTGATCCGCCGCACCTCCAGCGGATCGCGGGCCAGCGCATGGGCGATGTGGTCCATCACCCGCTCGATGCCGACCATTCCCTGCGGCCCGCCGAAGCCGCGAAAGGCGGTTGCGGACTGGGTGTGGGTCTTCAGCCGGTGGCTTTCGATCCGAACGGCGGGCAGGAAATAGGCATTGTCGGCATGCAGCATGGCCCGGTCGGCGACCGGCAGGCTCAGGTCCTGCGCCCAGCCGCAGCGGGTATACTGGACGAACTCGACGCCTTCGAGGCGGCCCTCGCCATCGGTGCCCGCCCGATAGCGGATGCGGAAATCGTGGCGCTTGCCGGTGATGACCATGTCGTCGTCGCGGTCATAGCGCATCCGGCAGGGCCGCCCGGTCGCACGCGCCGCCAGCGCGCAGGCGATGGCCAGCGCATTGCCCTGGCTTTCCTTGCCGCCAAAGGCCCCGCCCATGCGCCGCACCTCGACCCGGACCGCATGCATCGGCAGGCCCAGCGCGTCCGCGACCTTGTGCTGGATCTCGGACGGGTGCTGGGTCGAGGCATGGATGACCATGTCGCCCCCCTCCTGCGGCAGGGCGAGCGCGGCCTGGCCTTCCAGGTAGAAATGCTCCTGCCCGCCGATCTCGATCACGCCCTCGACCCGGTGGGCAGCCCCCGCGATGGCCGCGGCCGCGTCGCCCCGTTCCCAGATCCGCGGCCCGTCCTCGAAGCGGCTGTTTGCGGCCAGCGCCTGGTCGATCGTCAGGATCGCGGGCCGGTCCTCGCTGGTCACGTCCGCGCGCCGCGCGGCCTTGCGGGCGGCAAGATGGCTGTCGGCGATCACCAGAAACAGCGGCTGGCCGCAATAGCTGATCTCTCCGGGTGCCAGCAGCGGCTCGTCATGGGCCGAGGGCGAACAGTCGGGCATCGGGTCGAGATCGTCCGGCCCGAGCACCGCCACCACCCCGGGGGCGGCGCGCACCGGCGCGAGGTCCATCGTCAGAACCCTGCCATGGGCGACCTCGGACAGGCCGAAGGCGAGGTGCAGCGTGCCTGCCGGGGCCGGGATATCGTCGAGATAGCGCGCCTCGCCGGTCACATGCAGGCGCGCCGCGTCATGGGGCAGGGGATGCGTCACGCTCACGGGGCGACCTCGGCGATATCGGCGGGCTCGTTCCGGCTTTCGTGCCAGAGCCGCATCAACATGTTCCGGGCGGCCTGCAGCCGGTATCCGGCCGAGGCACGCATGTCGGACATCGGCTGGAAATCGGTCGCGAAGGCGGGCAGGGCGGCCTCGAGCGTGGTTTCGGTGAAGGGCCGTCCGATCAGCGCGGCCTCGACTTCGCCGGCGCGTTTCGGGATGCCGGCCATGCCGCCGAAGGCGATGCGGGCGCTTTCGATGCGGCCGTCGCGCAGGGTCAGGTTGAAACAGCCGAGCACGGCCGAGATGTCCTGATCGCGGCGTTTCGAGAGCTTGTAGCAGCGCAAGGTGTCGGGCTGGCGCGGGACCGTCACCGCCTCGACGAATTCGCCGGGCGCCCGGTCCTGCTTGCGATACTCGAGAAAGAAGTCCTCGAGCGGCAGGGCGCGGCGGGTGTCGCCCTTGCGCAGGTGCAGGGTGGCACCCAGCGCGATCAGCGCGGGCGGGCTGTCGCCGATGGGCGAGCCGTTGGCGATGTTGCCGCCCAGCGTCGCGGCGGCGCGGACCTGGGCCGAGCCGAAGCGGGTCAGCATCCGCGCGAAATGCGGGTGGTGGGCGCGCATCAGATCGAGAAGCCGCGCGATCGTGACGCCCGCGCCGATGCGGATCTCGGTTTCGGTCGTCTCGATCCGTTTCAGGTCCTCGCAGCCCGACAGGAAGGCGACCAGGCCGAGGTCGCGCAGGCCCTTGGTGACCCAGAGCCCGACATCTGTGGCGCCTGCGATCAGCGTGGCATCGGGATGGGCGTCATACCAGGCGGCCAGCGCGTCGGCGGTGGCAGGGCGGAAGGCGGGGGGGCTGTCCGCCCCCCGCCGATCCTGCGGATCGGCACCCCCCGAGGGTATTTCGGCCAAGAAGAAGCTGGCATCGTCCTCGATCCAGTCGGGGACCGGGGCGTGGCGGGCGGCCTCGGCCGCGCGCAGGATCGGGGCATAACCGGTGCAGCGGCAGAGATTGCCCGCGAGCGCGCTGTCGAGATCGGTTTCCCCCGTCTTGTGGGCCGTCGCCATCGAGACCGCGAAGCCCGGGGTGCAAAAGCCGCACTGGCTGCCGTGATGGTCGATCAGCGCTTCTTGCACCGGATGCAGCCGGCCATCGGGTGCTGCCAGACCTTCGACGGTGCGGATCGCCTTGCCGTGGATCTGCGGCAGGAAGAGGATGCAGGCATTGAGCGCGCGGGAGCCGTCGGCATCGGTCACCATGACCGTGCAGGCGCCGCAATCGCCTTCGCGGCAGGCCTCCTTGGTGCCGGTGAGGCCGCGTGTCTCGCGCAGCCAGTCGAGCAGCGTCGCGGTGGGCGCAACACCCGTCAAAGCCACTCTTTCTCCGTTCAGAAGAAAGGCGATGTCCATGCCGTGATTCCGCCGCCTTACCGGGTTGTCGCCGTCGTTCCCGGGCCGGGCTCCCTCGATGCGGCGTAGAAGGAGCGGCCCCTGTCTGGTCCTGTCGCTCAGCAGATCGGGCGGTGCCGGGCTTGGCAAGGGAAAACCGGGCGAAGATGCGGCGGGGCGGCGGCTGGTGCCCAAAAAATGGGCGAACGCGGCGTTGCTTTTGGGGGAATGCGGCTTGGCAGGGGCGGGGCTGCGCCCCTATGCTGAAATTGGCAGAAGGACCGGGGGCGACATGTATCCGCACGCGCTGCATCACGTTCAGCTGGCGATGCCCGAGGGGCGCGAGGAGGAGGCGCGGGCCTTTTACGGCGGGCTTCTGGGGCTGGAGGAAGAGCAGAAGCCAGAGGCGCTGGAGGCGCGCGGCGGGGTCTGGTTCCGGCGCGGCGAATTGCGGTTGCATCTGGGAGTCGAGACGCCCTTTGCGGCCGCGCGCAAGGCGCATCCGGCGCTGGAGGTGCGCGGGCTGGGGGCGCTTGCCGACCGGCTGGAGCGCGCGGGCCTTGCGCCGCGCTGGGACGGAGCGTTGCCGGGGATGCGGCGGTTCTATGTCGACGACCCGTTCGGCAACCGAATCGAGTTTCTGGAGCCGGTCTGAGCCTTTCGCCCGGCGGCGGCTCTGGATAGGGTGGGGCCATGGCCGCGCCCCGATTCATCCATCTTCGCCTGCATACCGAATACTCGCTGCTCGAGGGGGCGGTGCGGGTCAAGAAACTGCCCGATCTCTGCAAGGCCGCGGGAATGCCCGCGGTTGCCGTGACCGACACCAATAACATGTTCTGCGCGCTGGAGTTTTCCAGCTATGCCACGGGGGCGGGGATCCAGCCGATCCTGGGCTGTCAGGTCGATCTGGCCTACGATCCGGCGGCCCCCGGCGAGCGTCCGCGCGCGCCTGCGCCTGTGGTCCTGCTGGCGCAGGACGAGGCCGGATATGGCAATCTGATGAAGCTGAATTCCTGCCTCTATCTGGGCAAATCGGGCGAGCTGCCTCAGGTTGCGCCCGATCAGCTGATCGATCATGCCGAGGGGCTGATCTGCCTGACAGGCGGGCCGGATGGCCCCGTGGGGCGGCTCATTCGCGAGGGCCAGCGCGCGAAGGCCGAGGCGCTTGTGACCCGGCTGGCCGCGGCTTTTCCGACACGGCTTTATGTCGAATTGCAACGCCATCCGGGCGAGGGCGGCCAGCCGACCGAGGCCGAGCGCGAGACCGAGCGCGGCCATGTCGAGATGGCCTATGCGATGGATTTGCCGCTGGTCGCGACCAATGACGTCTATTTCCCCAAATCCGAGATGTACGAGGCCCATGACGCGCTTTTGTGCATCGCCGACGGCGCCTATGTCGATCAGGCCGAGCCGCGCCGCCGCCTGACGCCCCAGCATTATTTCAAGACGCCCGAAGAGATGGCGGCGCTGTTCGCCGACCTGCCCGAGGCGCTGGAAAACACCGTCGAGATCGCCCGCCGCTGTGCGGTGAAATCGGAAAAGCGCAAGCCCATCCTGCCGCGCTTTGCCGATGACGAGGTCGAGGAGCTGCGCCGTCAGGCCTGGGAAGGGCTCGAGGCCCGGCTGGCGGTCATTCCCCATGCCGCGCCGGTCGAGGAGTACGAGAAGCGGCTGAAATTCGAGCTCGGGATCATCGAGGGGATGGGTTTCCCGGGCTATTTCCTGATCGTGGCCGACTTCATCAAATGGGGCAAGGATCACGGCATCCCGGTGGGTCCCGGGCGGGGGTCGGGCGCGGGCTCGCTGGTGGCCTATGCCCTGACCATCACCGACCTCGACCCCTTGCGCTATTCGCTGCTGTTCGAACGCTTCCTGAACCCCGAACGGGTCTCGATGCCCGACTTCGACATCGACTTCTGCATGGATCGCCGCGAGGAGGTGATCCATTACGTGCAGGAAAAATACGGCCGCGAGAAGGTGGCCCAGATCATCACCTTCGGCGCGCTCCTGTCCAAGGCCGCGGTGCGCGACGTGGGCCGGGTGCTGCAGATGCCCTATGGTCAGGTCGACAAGCTGTCGAAGCTGATCCCGGTCGAGGGCGTGAAGCCGGTCTCGATCGCGCAGGCCCTGACCGACGAGCCGCGGCTGCGCGAGGCGGCGAAGAACGAAGAGGTCGTGGACCGGCTGCTGACCTATGGCCAGCAGGTCGAGGGGCTTCTACGGAACGCCTCGACCCACGCGGCGGGGGTGGTGATCGGCGACCGGCCGCTCGACGATCTGGTGCCGCTTTACCAGGACCCGCGGTCCGACATGCCCGCGACCCAGTTCAACATGAAATGGGTGGAACAGGCCGGTCTGGTAAAGTTCGACTTTCTCGGGCTGAAGACGCTGACGGTGATCCGGAACGCCATCGACCTGATCCTCGGCAGCGGCCGGCCGCTGCACCGGGCAGCCGACGGGGCCGAGCTTTACCAGCCGGCGGCCGGAGCCGAGAACGACATCGGGCATATCCCGCTGGATGACCCGAAGACCTACGAGCTTTACGCGACGGCCCATACGGTCGCGGTGTTCCAGGTGGAAAGCTCGGGCATGATGGACGCGCTGCGGCGCATGAAACCCACCTGCATCGAGGACATCGTGGCGCTGGTGGCGCTGTACCGGCCCGGCCCGATGGAGAACATCCCGACCTATTGCGAGGTGAAGCACGGGCTGAAGCCGCTGGAATCGATCCATCCCACGATCGACCACATCCTGGCCGAGACCCAGGGCATCATCGTCTATCAGGAACAGGTGATGCAGATCGCCCAGGTGATGGCGGGCTACAGCCTCGGCGGCGCCGACCTTCTGCGCCGCGCCATGGGCAAGAAGATCAAGGAGGCAATGGACGCCGAGCGCCCGAAATTCGTCGAGGGCGCCAAGAAGAACGGCGTCGATGCCAAGAAGGCGACCGAGGTCTTCGACCTTCTGGAAAAGTTCGCCAATTACGGCTTCAACAAGTCGCACGCCGCAGCCTATGCCGTCGTCAGCTACCAGACCGCCTGGCTGAAGGCCAATCACCCGGTCGAGTTCATGGCGGGCGTCATGAACTGCGATATCCATCTGACCGACAAGCTTGCGGTCTATGCCGAAGAGGTCCGCCGCGGTCTTGACCTCGAGATCGTCGCACCCTGTGTGAACCGCTCGCTTCCCACCTTCGACGTGCAGGAGGGACGGCTGGTCTACGCGCTGGGGGCGCTCAAGAACGTGGGCATCGAGGCGATGAAGTTGATCGTCGAGGCCCGCGACGGCCGACCTTTCGGCTCGCTCTTCGAGTTCGCCCGCCGGGTCGACATGAAGCATGTGGGCAAGCGCCCTCTGGAAATGCTGGCCCGCGCCGGGGCGTTCGACGCGCTGGACGGAAACCGCCGCCGGGTCTTCGAAAGCCTCGATGCGCTGGTGGCCTATTCGGCGGCCATTCACGAGCAGCGCGCCTCGGCGCAGGTGTCGCTTTTCGGTGAGGCGGGCGAGGATCTGCCCGAGCCGCGGCTGGCCCCGGTGACCGACTGGCTGCCGAACGAACGGCTTGCAGAGGAACAGAAGGCCATCGGTTTCTACCTCTCTGGCCACCCGCTTGACGACTACATGCCCGCGTTGCGCCGGAAGAAGGTGATGACCCGGGCCGAGGTCGAGGAAAAGACCAAGGCGGGGCCGGCCCTCGTTCAGATGGCGGGCGCCGTGGCCGGGCGGCAGGAACGGAAATCGGCCAAGGGCAACCGCTTTGCCTTCGTCCAGATGTCGGACCCGACGGGTCTTTTCGAGGTGACGCTGTTCTCGGACGTGCTCGAGGTCGCGCGCGACAGTCTCGAACCCGGCATGAATGTGGTGATCCAGGTCGAGGCCAATCTGGAGAACGAGCAACTGAAGCTTCTGGGCCGGTCGGTGAAGCCGGTCGATGCCGTGGTGGCCGATGCCGGGGCGACCGGGCTCAAGGTGGTGGTCGAAACCGAAGCCGCGGTCGAGGCGGTCGCGGCCTTGCTGGACCGGGCACGAGCCGAAAGCGGCCCGCGCGCTCGCGGCCCCATTGAATTCTGCCTGATCGCGCCGGACCTGCCCGGCGAGGTCCGGATGGCGTTGAACGACCGCTATCCGGTCAATCCCCAGATCAAGGGCGCGCTGCGCAGCCTGCCAGGCGTCGCCACCGTCGAAGAGGTCTGAACCCGCCTTGCCCGTCGGCCGGACTTCGGGGCGGCGAGACCGTCCCCGATCTCGGTGCGCTCCGATGGTCCGGAACCGTGCCGTCCGCAAAAGGGGGCGCATGCGTTGCCCGGGATGCCTGCGGCGCGCCCGTCCCGCCGCAAGACGCCCGCTTCGCGACCTTCTTCTTGGCTCAAATACCCAAGGCGCTCCACCGGCCGTCCGCGCGGGCCCGCGGGGTCAGCGCGCCACTTGTGCCGGTTGCCGTTCCGACCCCGCATCCGCCCGGTCGCGTGCCGCGCTGCGTGCAAGCGTTCCGGCGACCAGGCGCTGAAACCCGGCGATCTCTTTCGCCTGTCGGTCGATGGCGCGTGTCAGCCCCTCGACCTCGGTGCCCAGCCGGGTCAGCCGCGTTTCCAGTGCCGTCAGTTCCCGATCCATGCGTCCTCCGGACCTTGCGCGACCTTGCCCCCCGGCCCCCCTTCCGCTAGACCCCGCGCGACGCGTAGGCAGTGGCGAGAGACCGATGGCCAAGGACAAGAAACCCCGCCGCCCCAGGGCCGAGACGCCCAAGGGGTTCCGCGACTATTTCGGCATCGATGTCACGGAACGAAAGGCGATGCTCGACCGTATCGCCGAGGTCTACCACCGCTATGGTTACGATCCTCTTGAGACCTCTGCCGTCGAAACTGTCGAGGCGCTGGGCAAGTTCCTGCCCGATGTCGACCGTCCCAACGAAGGCGTCTTCGCCTGGCAGGAGGAGGACAGCGACTGGGTCGCGCTCCGCTACGACCTGACCGCGCCGCTGGCCCGGGTCGCGGCGCAGTTCCGCAACGATCTGCCCAGCCCCTACCGGCGCTACGCCATGGGACCGGTCTGGCGCAACGAAAAACCGGGGCCGGGGCGGTTCCGCCAGTTCTATCAATGCGATGCCGACACGGTGGGTGCCGCGAGCATCGCCGCCGATGCCGAGATCTGCGCCATGCTCTCGGATGCTCTGGAAACGGTCGGCATCCCGCGCGGCGATTACGTGGTCCGGGTGAACAACCGCAAGGTCCTGAACGGGGTGATGGAGGTTGCGGGCGTGCTCGACCCTGCCGATCCCTCGAAATTCGAAGCCGAACGCGGCATCGTTCTGCGCGCCATCGACAAGCTCGACCGGCTGGGCGAGGCGGGTGTGCGCGCGCTTCTGGGCGAGGGCCGCAAGGACGATTCGGGCGATTTCACCGATGGCGCGAAGCTCTCGAATGCGCAGGCTGAAGTCGTGATGCGCTTCGTTTCAGCAAAGCGAAGGGTAAAAGACGACTTTACGCGTTGGAGCGCTCGCGTCGAAAAAAATAGTAGTGCTAAGCTACTGATCGCTTCCGACGCGACGGATCGCAGATTTCAGCACGTTCTCGGCAAAGAATTCACTAGCTGGCCCGAGTATGGTCTTTGGAACGACGCGGTGGTCGAGTATCTGAACGACCTTGTTGCTGGATCGGAGACGGGTTTGGAGGGGGTTGCTGAGTTGCTGGAAATAAGCAACCAGTTGGCTTCTCAGGGCTATGGCCCCGACCGGATCGTCCTCGACCCCTCCGTCGTGCGGGGCCTCGGCTATTACACCGGCCCGGTCTTCGAGGCCGAGCTGACTTTCGAGATCCTCGACGAGAAGGGGCGGCCGCGGCAATTCGGGTCCGTTGCGGGCGGCGGGCGCTATGACGATCTGGTCAAGCGCTTCACCGGGCAGGAAGTGCCCGCGACCGGCGTCTCGATCGGCGTCGACCGGCTGCTGGCGGCGCTGCGCGCCAAGGGCCGCGCCGGGGCCGGAATGGACGGGCCGGTGATCGTGACCGTGATGGATCGCGACCGGATGGCCGAGTATCAGACCATGGTGGGCGAGCTGCGCAGTGCCGGCATCCGCGCCGAGGTCTATCTGGGCAATCCGAAGAACTTCGGCAACCAGCTGAAATACGCCGACAAACGCCAGTCGCCCGTCGCCATCATCCAGGGCAGCGACGAGGCGGCGCGCGGCGTCGTGCAGATCAAGGACCTGGTGCTGGGCGCGAAGATCGCCGAAAGCGCCAGCCTCGAGGAATGGAAGTCCCAGCCCGCCCAGTTCGAGGCGGCGCGCGCGGATCTGGTGGCCGAGGTCCGGCGGCTGCTGGCCCAGGGCGAGGGCTGAGCGGTGCAGGACAAGGGCCGCATCCTCGCACAGGCCGAACGGCTGCATGTGTTCTTCCGGGGCGCGGGGGCCGAGCCGGTTCAGACCGCGATCCTGCAACCGGCCGAGACCCTGCTCGACCTTTATGGCGAGGACATCCGGGCGCGGGCCTATGTGACCTCGGACGCGCTGCGGGGCGAACAGATGCTGCGCCCCGATTTCACCGTGCCGGTGGTGCAGATGCATATGGACAGCGCCGCCGACCCGGCCCGCTACACCTATTGCGGCGAGGTGTTCCGGCGGCAGGAACGCGACCCGTCCCGGCCCAACGAATATATCCAGGTCGGCTACGAGCTTTTCGGCGGCGACAGCCCGGCCGAGGCCGATGCCGAGGTGTTTGCGCTGTTTTCCGAGGCGCTCTCGCCGCTCGACCTGCGGGCCGCGACCGGCGATATCGGGCTGATCCTTGCCGCCGTCGACGGGCTTTCCACGACCGACAAGCGCAAGGCGGCGCTGCGTCGGCATGTCTGGCGGCCGCGCCGGTTCCGCGCGCTGCTGGAACGGTTCGCGGGGCGCATCCCGCTGCCCGAAAGCCGCAAGCGCCTGCTGGCCGAGATCGAGGCGCATGGGGTCGAGGCGGTTCTGAAGGCGGCCGCGCCGGAAATCGGGCTGCGCTCGCGCGCCGACGTGGCCCACAGGCTGCATGCGCTGGTGCAGGACGCGGCCGAGCCGCCGGTTTCGACCGGCGAGACTGAACTTCTGGAGGATCTGTTGTCGATCCGCGAGACCTCGGTCCATGCGCTGGCGCATCTGCGCGACATTGCGGTCGACCTCAAGACCATCGGCCCCGCGGTCGACCGGATGCAGGCGAGGCTCGACGCGCTGGCGGGGCAGGGGATCGACGTCGATCTGCTGGATTTCGAGGCGAGCTATGGCCGGACCACGATGGAATATTACGACGGCTTCGTCTTCGGCTTCTACGCCGAGCGCAAGCCGGGGCTGCCGCCGGTCGCCACGGGCGGGCGCTATGACGCGCTGACCCGCATTCTGGGGCGCGGCCGCGAGGTGCCCGCGGTCGGCGGCGTGGTCCGGCCCGAACTGGTGCTGTCGCTGACGGAGGCGCTGGCATGACGCTGAAACTCGGGGTGCCGTCCAAGGGGCGGCTGATGGAAAAGACCTTCGACTGGTTCGCCGAGCGCGGCATTGCCATCGCCCGCACCGGGTCCGAGCGCGAATATTCGGGGGCGGTCGAGGGTGTCGACGGGATCGAGCTGGTGCTGCTCTCGGCGGGCGAGATCCCGCGCGAGCTGGCTTCGGGGCGCATCCATCTGGGCGTGACCGGGTCCGATCTTGTGCAGGAGAGGATTGCCGACTGGGAACACCGCGTGCTGGCGCTTGAACCCATGGGCTTCGGCTTTGCCGATCTGATCATCGCGGTGCCGCGCTGCTGGGCCGATGTCGACACGCTCGACGATCTCGACGCGGCGGCGGCGGCCTTCCGTGCGGCCCATGGACACCGGCTGCGGATCGCGACCAAGTATCACCGCCTGGTGCGGGTCTTCCTGCGCGATGCGGGGGTGGCCGACTATCAGCTGGTCGACAGCCAGGGCGCGACCGAGGGCACGGTCAAGAACCTGACCGCCGAGGCCATCGCCGACATCACCTCGACCGGAGAGACGCTGCGCGCCAACCACCTGAAAATTCTGTCCGACGGGCTGATCCACCGCAGCCAGGCGACGCTTTTCAAGTCGCGCTCGGCCGATTACAGCGACGCGGACCGCGTGAACCTGCGCGACCTGCTGGACCGTCTGGGGCTGGGAGGCTGACCTTCGGGCGGGCGGGTCCCGGTGCCATTCGACCGTGCTTCTGACGCCGTTTCGGGTGTCATGTGCGGCGCATGGATTTGCCGCCGCTCCTCCGGCCTGCGCACCGGTTTCGGTAGTCCCGCTCCCGGGGCCGATCGGATCGCCTGACAGACTTGCGGCGGGTGAAGGGCCACAGCGGGCCTCAGGGGGCCGCCATAGCCGTCGCCCCCGATCCTTTGGTCAAGACAAGAACAACGGACCCTCCGAAGGCCTGCAAGCGGCCAACCCGCATCAGGCCGGCAGCAGAAGACGTGTCGGACAAACCCGTCCTGACGACCGGGCGCCAGGGCATCCGCACGGTTCCGCTCGACCGGCGGCCGGACGTTGTCTGCGAACCATCGCGCCGGGCGGGTCCGTCCAGAACGCCTTCGGCAGGCGTCTGGACGGCAGGCTCAGAGCGCGGGATAGATCGGGAAGCGGACGCAGAGCGTCGCGACCTCGGCCTTGACCCGGGCCTCGACCTCAGCGTTACCCTCTTCGCCATTGGCGGCGAGCCCGTCCACGACCTCGGTGATCCAGCGGCCGATCTGGGCGAATTCCTCCTCGCCGAAGCCGCGGGTCGTTCCGGCGGGGCTGCCCAGACGGATGCCGCTGGTGATCGTGGGCTTTTCGGTGTCGAAGGGGATGCCGTTCTTGTTGCAGGTGATATGGGCGCGGCCAAGGGCCTTTTCGGTGGCGTTGCCCTTCACGCCCTTGGGCCGCAGGTCGACCAGCAGCACGTGGCTGTCGGTGCCGTTCGTCACAAGGCTGAGCCCGCCCTCGACCAGCGCCGCGCCAAGAGCCTTGGCGTTCTTGATGACCTGGTCCTGATAGGTCTTGAACTCGGGGCGCAGCGCCTCGCCGAAGGCCACGGCCTTGCCCGCGATCACATGCATCAGCGGCCCGCCCTGGATGCCCGGGAAGATGGCCGAGTTGAACTTCTTGGCCAGCGCCTCGTCATTCGTCAGGATCATGCCGCCGCGCGGCCCGCGCAGGGTCTTGTGTGTCGTGGTGGTGGCGACATGGGCATGCGGGAAGGGCGAGGGATACAGGCCCGCCGCCACCAGACCCGCGAAATGGGCCATGTCGACCATGAGATAAGCCCCCACGCTGTCGGCAATCTCGCGGAAACGCTTGAAGTCGATGATGCGCGGAATGGCCGAGCCGCCGGCGATGATCAGCTTGGGCTTGTGCTCATTGGCCAGCGCCGCGATCTGGTCGTAGTCGATCTCGAGATCGCTTTCGCGCACGCCGTACTGGACCGCGTTGAACCATTTGCCCGACTGGTTCGGGGCGGCGCCATGGGTCAGGTGGCCGCCCGCATCGAGGCTCATGCCGAGGATGGTGTCGCCGGGTTTCAAAAGCGCGGTGAAGACGCCCTGGTTGGCCTGGCTGCCCGAGTTCGGCTGGACATTGGCGAAGGCCACGTCGAACAGCTTGCAGGCGCGCTCGATCGCCAGGGTCTCGGCGATGTCGACGAACTGGCAGCCGCCGTAATAGCGCTTGCCCGGGTAGCCTTCGGCATATTTGTTGGTCATCACCGAGCCTTGGGCCTCCATCACGGCGCGGCTGACGATGTTCTCCGAGGCGATCAGCTCGATCTCGTCGCGCTGGCGGCCGAGTTCCAGGCCGATGGCGTTGGCGATTTCGGGGTCGCGGGTGGCAAGGTCGTCTTGGAAAAAGCCACTGTCTTGGTGATGGGCATTCATCTTGGGTCTCCTCGAAACAGCCTGGGCCGGATGACGGTGGTTCTATCGGAAGCCCGGGCATCGCAAAAGCCCGTTTTGGCCGGGGCCGGGGTCCGGCGCGGGGCGGAGCCGGGCCTTGCGTTTCCGATCGGCGCGCGCAATGACTTGGCCGGAAACGCGCGAAGGACAGGGACATGGCCGGCAGGACGAGGATCGCCTTTCTGGCAAGCGAAACGGCGAGCGCCGAGGGCGCGCTGGACCGGCTGACCGCGCGTTACGGCCAGACCGCGCCGGAGGCGGCCGAGGTGATCGTGGCGCTGGGCGGCGACGGCTTCATGCTGCAGACGCTGCATGCGACGCAGGCGCATGACCTGCCCGTCTATGGCATGAATTGCGGCACCATCGGCTTTCTGATGAACGAGTTTCAGGAGGATTGTCTGATCGAGCGGCTGGAGGCGGCCGCCGAAGAGATCCTCAACCCGCTCAGACTGAGGGCGACCCGGCCGGACGGGGCGGTGGTGGAGGCGCTGGCGATCAACGAGGTCAGCCTTCTGCGCGCGGGACCCCAGGCGGCCAAGCTTAGGATTTCGGTCGATGGCAAGGTGCGGCTCGAGGAACTGGTCTGCGACGGTGCTCTGGTGGCGACCCCGGCGGGCTCGACGGCCTACAACTATTCGGCCCACGGTCCGATCCTGCCGATCGGATCGGATGTGCTGGCCCTGACGGCGGTCGCACCCTATCGGCCGCGGCGCTGGCGTGGCGCGTTGCTGCCCAAGCGGGCGACAGTGAAGATCGAAGTTCTGCAACCGGCCAAGCGCCCGGTCATGGCCGAGGGCGACAGCCGTGGGGCGGGGGTGGTCAGCATGGTCGAGATCCGGTCGGAATCGGCCATTGCGCACCGGATCCTGTTCGATCCGGGCCACGGGCTCGAAGAGCGGCTGATCCGCGAACAGTTTCTTTAGAACCCGGCGGCCGGGGCAGGCGCGATTTTTCTGCGAAAAATCGGGGGCGCGGACCGGTCAGCCGACCTGGTCCTTGCGCGCCCAAGCCTCGCGTTTTCGGTAAAGCGTCGAGGGCGACACGTCGAGCACCTTGGCCGCGCGCGGCAACGAGCCGCCTTCCCGTGCGATGGTGCCTTCGATCACCACTTGCTCGATCTCGGCCAGCGTACGGCCGATCAGGTCTTCGACCTGGACCGGCGGCGTCGTACTGCCGGTCGCCGGCTGCGGGCTGAAACCCGGCCCCGCCAGACGCCCGCGCTCTTGCTGCAGCGCGATCGGCAACATGTCGAGCGTGACCTCGGGGCCCTGGTTCAGCACCACCGCATGGCGCAGCACGTTCAGCAACTGACGCACGTTGCCGGGCCAGGGCAGGCGCCGGAACAGGTCCGCGACGTCGGGCGCGAGCCTGTCGAAGCTGCGCTCTTCCTCGGCCGAAAGCTTCTCGAGTGCGGCCTGGGCGATCTCGACGACGTCCTCGCCGCGATCGCGCAGCGGCGGCAGGTGGATCGGCACCACGTGCAGGCGGTAGTAGAGATCCTCGCGGAACCGGCCGAGCTTGACCTCCTCGAGCGGATCGCGGTTCGTCGCGCAGACGATCCGGACATTGACCTTGCGGGGATGCGAGGCGCCGATCGGCTGCACCGTCGAGGTCTGCAGGAAGCGCAGGAGCTTGGTCTGCAGCCCCATGTCCATTTCGCAGATCTCGTCGAGGAAGAGCGTCCCGCCGTCGGCGACCGCCGCCGCGCCAGGCTTGTCGGCCAGCGCCCCGGTGAAGGCGCCCTTGAGATGGCCGAAGACCTCGGATTCCAGAAGATCGCGCGGGATTGCGGCGCAGTTGAGCGGTACGAAGGGGCCGTCGGCCCGCGCCGAGGCGGCATGCACGGCTTGCGCGCAGATCTCCTTGCCGGTGCCGCTTTCGCCGGTGATGAAGACCGTGGCCTTGGACCT
Organism: Rhodovulum visakhapatnamense; assembly: GCF_004365965.1. GTDB lineage: Bacteria > Pseudomonadota > Alphaproteobacteria > Rhodobacterales > Rhodobacteraceae > Rhodovulum > Rhodovulum visakhapatnamense. Next base: position 63,608 of record NZ_SOEB01000015.1, on the reverse strand, counting down.
GCCGACCGAGGCGATCCGGTCGTAGACCGCCACCATCTGCGGCGAACTGCCGACAAAGCCCGTCGGCGGTTCCGGGGTTGTCCGGACCGGCGGGGCGGGGGTCGGCGGTTCGCGGACCGCGCCGCGTTCGGCCAGCGCGGTTTCGACCGCATGCAGGAAGCGCTGTTCGTTGAAGGGCTTGAGCAGAAATTCATAGGCGCCGGCCCGCATCGCCTCGACCGCGCGATTGATCGAGCCGTTGGCGGTGACCACGATCACCCGGGTTTCCGGCGCGAGGGACAAGAATTCCTGCAACAACTCCTGCCCCGGACGATCGGGCAGCATAAGGTCCAGCAGCACGACCGGCGGCTTGAGTTCGCGGAACGCCGCCAGCCCCTCTTCCGCGGTCGAGGCCGAGACCACCTTGTAACCGGCATTGCGCAGCACCGTCTCGTAAATCATCTGCAGAGACGGTGTGTCCTCGATCATCAGAAGCGGGGGAACACTCATGCGCCTGCCTTGCTGTAACGGCTGTCGAATTCGGCCCGGAGCGCGGTGCAGAGGTCATCGATGCTGGTGATGGTGCCTGGGCAGAGCCGCGCGATCTCGGTCTCGTCGGGCAGGCGTGCGGCGGCATTGAGGTTTTCGGCCATCGCCTGCAGGGCGCCATTGCCGACTGCGCCCGCCAGCGAGATCAGCACATGGGTTTGCGACCGCAGCTTGGCCCGGTCGCCCTGGGCGAGGGCCTCGGTCAGACCGGCGCGCACGGTTTCGAGATCGTCCCGCATCCGGGTCAGAAGCTCGCGCCCGTCCTCGGGCCCCGCCAGCGCCAGCAACCGGTCGAGATGCAGCGCGTCGAAGGGCGCGACGTCATGGGACGGAACCAGCATGCAGCCGCAGGGCCGCTTGCGCAACACCCGCAGGATGGCTTCGCCGAACGAGTCGAGGCTGAGGATCGGCTTGGCGAGGATCCCGTCGGCGCCGGCGGCATAGATCTGGTCGCGATTGGCCGACAGCACGAAGGCCGTCACCGCCAGCACCGCGGTGCCGGGCCCGTCGCCTTCGGACGTGCGCAGGCGCCGGATCACGTCGATGCCCGACAGGCGCGGCATTTCGATGTCGATCAGCGCGATGTCGAAGCGGCGCGCGGCCAGAAGCTCGGCCGCGGCCTGGCCGTCCTTGACCAGCGTGCAGCGCGCGCCAAGGGTTTCCAGCATCTGCCGCATCAGAAGCTGGTTCGTGGGGTTGTCCTCGGCCAACAGCACGTCGCAGCGGGACAGATCGGGCAGGTCATGCAGATCGCCCGGCGCATGCACCCCCGGCGCCCAGGCGCCGCGCGGCAGGATGACCGAAACCTCGGCCCCGCCATCGGCCAGGTTCACGACCTGAAGCTGACCGCGCACGCGCCGTGCCAGATCCCGCACGATATGAAGCCCCAGCCCGGTGCCGGGGCGGCTGCTTTCGACCGGCCGTCCGGCGAATTCGAAAAGCCGTGCCAGCGCCGCCTCGGAAAAGCCGGGGCCGGCATCGCGCACCCGCAGGCACAGCGATTCCTGCGGCCCCATATGAACCCGCAGCCGCACCGTTCCTGCCTGGGAATACTTCATCGCATTGCCGATCACGTTCGCCAGTATCCGTTCCAGCGCGGCGGGGTCGGTTCCGACAATGCCGGGCAGGTCGCCATCGGCGTCGAGTGCGAAGGTCAGCCCGTGCTCGTCGGCATGGGCGCGCCAGCGGCTGGCGATCCGGTCGAGGAACGGGTGCAACTGGGTGTGGACCGGCACCTCGGCCCGGTCGACCTCGTCGCCCGACATCAGTGCGACGGTTTCATCGGTCAGCCGGGCAAGCTGTTCGGCCGCGCTTTGGACGCGCTTGAGCTGCAACCGGGAATCGGCGTCGAGCGGACCCAGCTCTGCCAGCGCCAGCCCGCCGAGAATATCCGAGATTGCAGCCCGCATGTCATGGCCCAGCATGGCCGCGCGTTTCTGTGCCCCGCGCCCGGCAAAACTCGGCTCTGCGAGCATGCCCCGACCGGTCGGGCCGAAGTCCTCGTCCCCGCCGACAGTCCCACTGGCGGTGCGTTCCGGGATCGGCAACATCACTACACTCGCATGGGTTGCATTTTCATCTTACTATCGCGCCTGCGGCCAAGCACCAACCTGTCTATTCGTCAGGTCCGGCCAGGATCGGGAAAAAAAGTGCCTAAAAGGTAAAAAAAACGCGAGCCGACGCAAGATTGTCTCTGCGTCGGCTCTAATCCAGGTGCTTTTTCAGTCCGGGACCCGACGCCGGGGCCCGCGGACCGCCTCTCAGGCCGCCTGCGGGTAACCCAGCCGCTTCACCGCATCGGCGATCTCGTCGAGGATCGCCGGGTCGTCGATGGTCGCGGGCATCTTGAAGTCCAGCCCGTCGGCGATCTTGGCCATGGTCCCGCGCAGGATCTTGCCCGAGCGGGTCTTGGGCAGCCGGTCGACGACGCAGGCGAGCTTGAAGGCCGCGACCGGCCCGATCTGGTCGCGCACCAGTCTCACGCATTCGCGGACGATCTCGCCATGGTCGCGGCCGCAGCCCGCGTTGAGGCACACGAAGCCCATCGGCAGTTGCCCCTTCAGCTCGTCGGCGACGCCGATCACCGCGCATTCGGCGACATCCGGGTGGCTCGCCAGCACTTCCTCCATGGCGCCGGTCGACAGCCGGTGGCCCGCGACGTTGATGACGTCATCGGTCCGCGCCATGATGTAAAGATAGCCGTCCTCGTCCTTGTAGCCTGCATCGCCGGTCTCGTAGTAGCCGGGGAAGTGGCTGAGATAGGATTTCTCGAACCGCTCGGGGGCGTTCCACAGCGTTGGCAGCGTACCCGGAGGCAGCGGCAGCTTGATCGCGATGGCGCCCAGCGTGTTCGCGCCGACTTCGTGGCCGCCCTCGTCGAGGATATGCACGTCATAGCCCGGCATCGGCACCGAGGGCGAGCCGATCTTGACCGGCAGCTTCTCGATCCCCAGCGGGTTGCCCGCGATGGCCCAGCCGGTTTCGGTCTGCCACCAGTGGTCGATCACCGGGACGCCCAGCATGCGCTGCGCCCATTTGATGGTGTCCGGATCGGCGCGTTCGCCCGCGAGATACAGCGCCTTCAGCCCGGTCAGGTCGTATTTGTTGACATATTCGCCGTTCGGGTCCTCGCGCTTGATGGCGCGGAAGGCGGTGGGGGCGGTGAAGAAGCTCTTCACCTTGTGTTCCGAGACCACCCGCCAGAACACGCCGGCATCGGGAGTGCCCACGGGCTTGCCCTCGAAGACGATGGTGGTGTTGCCGTGGATCAGCGGCGCATAGCAAATATAGCTGTGCCCCACGACCCAGCCCACGTCCGAGGCGGCCCAGAACACATCGCCCGGCTCGAGGTTGTAGATGTTCTTCATCGTCCAGTTCAGCGCCACCAGATGGCCGCCGGTCGGACGCACCACCCCCTTGGGCTGGCCGGTGGTGCCAGAGGTATAAAGGATATAGGCCGGGTGGTTGCCCTCGACCGGCACGCATTCCGCGGGCTGAACGCCGTACTGGAAGCCGTGCCAGTTGACGTCGCGACCCTCGGTCAGCTGCGCCACTTCCTGTTCGCGCTGGTAGATCACGCAGAATTCGGGCTTGTGGGTGGCCTGGTCGATGGCGCCGTCCAGCAGAGGCTTGTAATGCACCAGACGGCCCGGCTCGATCCCGCAGGAGGCGGCCATGATGCATTTCGGCTTGGCGTCGTCGATCCGGACGGCCAGTTCGTGCGCGGCGAAGCCGCCGAACACCACCGAATGGACCGCGCCCAGACGCGCGCAGGCCAGCATCGCTTCCAGCGCCTCGACGATCATCGGCATGTAGATGATGACCCGGTCGCCCTTGGTCACGCCCTTGTCGCGCAGCGCCCCCGCCAGCGTCGCCACGCGGTTGCGCAGTTCCACATAGGTGATTTCGCGCTTGGTATGGGTGATCGGGCTGTCATAGATGATCGCGACCTGTTCGCCGCGGCCCTGTTCCACATGACGGTCGACCGCGTTCCAGCAGGTGTTGACCATGCCGTCGCTGAACCATTCGTAATGGGGCGCATTCTCGTCGAACAGCGCCTTGGAGGGTTTTTCCACCCAGTCGATCGCCTCTGCGGCTTCCATCCAGAAGCCGTTGGGGTCCGCCTTCCAGCGTTCGTAGACCTCGGCATATGACATGACTTTCCTTCCCTCCGCGTAACTGGCGCAATTCTGTTACGCAGGGAGTTCAAGTTGCGCAAGATAGAAACTCCATCTCAAATGAATGTTAGCGCAATCGCCCGCCCGCCGCGCCAATTCGTCGCGATTTCGCGTGGGCTTGCATCGGCCGCACCGGCGCCGCAGATTGTCCGGGAAACGGGAGGACCCCATGCCGCTACTGACCGCTGCCCGCGCGGTGCGCGAAAACGCCTATGCCCCCTATTCGAACTTCAAGGTCGGGGCGGCGATCCTGGGGGCGGACGGGCAGGTCTATACCGGCTGCAATGTCGAGAACGCGGCCTATCCCGAAGGGACCTGCGCCGAGGCCGGTGCGATTGCCGCGATGGTGGCTGCGGGCTGCCGCGAGATCCGCGAGGTGGCGGTGATTGCCGACAGCCCCGATCCGGTGCCGCCTTGCGGCGGCTGTCGCCAGAAGCTGGCCGAGTTCGCCGGGCCCGAGGTCAGGGTGACGCTGGCCACGACCGGCGGCGCCACCCGGGTCGCAACCCTGGCCGACCTGCTGCCCGGGGCCTTCACGCCCGCCCATATGGACAACTGACATGGATGCCCGCAGCATCATCGCGCGGGTTCGCGATGACGAGGCCCTGACCGACGCGGACCTGCTCTGGTTCGCCGAGGGCCTCGCCACCGGCGCCGTGACCGATGCCCAGGCGGGCGCCTTTGCCATGGCGGTTCTGCTGAACGGGTTGACCGCCCCCGAGAGGGTCGGGCTGACGCGGGCGATGCGCGACAGCGGCAAGGTGCTCGACTGGGACCTGCCGGGGCCGGTGCTCGACAAGCATTCGACGGGCGGCATCGGCGATTGCGTGTCGCTGGCGCTGGCGCCCGCGCTCGCCGCCTGCGGCGCCTTCGTGCCGATGATCTCGGGGCGCGGGCTCGGTCATACCGGCGGCACGCTCGACAAGCTCGAATCGATCCCCGGCTATCGCAGCGAGGTGTCGGTCGCGGATCTCAGGGCGATCACGGCGCAGGTTGGCTGCGCCATCGTCGGCGCCTCGGGCGACATCGCCCCCGCAGACCGGCGGCTTTACGCGATCCGCGATGTCTCGGGCACGGTCGAGAGCATCGACCTGATCACCGCCTCGATCCTGTCCAAGAAACTGGCTGCCGGGCTCGAGGCGCTGGTTCTCGACGTAAAGGTCGGGTCGGGCGCCTTCATGAAGGACATGGAAGAGGCCGAGGATCTGGCCCGCGCGCTGGTCGCGACGGCGCAGGGGGCGGGCTGCATGACGGCCGCGCTGATCACCGACATGTCCCAGCCGCTGGTCGGCGCCGCGGGCAATGCGCTTGAGGTGATCGAGGTGATGGAGACCCTGACCGGCACGGGTGTCACGCCTGCGCTCTGGGATCTGACCTGCGCGCTGGGCGGCGAGGTACTGGCGCTGGGCGGTCTGGCCGATGATGCGGCCGACGGCGCGCTGAGGATCGCGAATGCGCTGGAATCGGGCGAGGCCGCGCTCAAGTTCGGCGAGATGGTGGCCGAGCTCGGCGGCCCGGCCGATTTCGTCGAGCGCTGGCCCGACCGGCTGCCGGCCGCGCCGGTGCTTTGCGAGATCACGGCGCCCGAGGGCGGCATCGTTCAGGCGATCGACGGCGAGGCGCTGGGCCTTGCGGTGGTGACGCTTGGCGGCGGGCGGCGGCGCGAGGGCGACCGGATCAACCCGGCGGTCGGGCTGGCCGAGATGGCGGCGCTGGGCGACCGGATCGCACCGGGCGAGCCGCTGGCCATTGTCCACGCGGCCAGCGACACCGATGCCGACGCGGTCGCGGCGCGGGTGCGGGCGGCCTTCCGCCTGGGCGACACCGCACCCGAGATCCCGCCGCTGGTGCAGCGGAGGGTTCTGCGATGAGCCGGGCCTTCCTCGTGGTGATGGATTCCGTCGGCTGCGGCGGGGCGCCCGATGCCGACGGGTTCTTCAACGAGGACCGGCCCGATACCGGCGCGAACACACTTGTCCATATCGCACAGGCCTGTGCCGAGGGCCGCGCCGATACCGGGCGTTCCGGGCCTTTGAAATTGCACAATCTCGACAATCTGGGTCTGGGGGCCGCCAGTCGTCTGGCCTCGGGGCGGACTGCGCCGGGGCTTGGGGCCGCGCCGCAGGGGCTGTGGGGCGCCGCGACCGAGGTGTCGCGCGGCAAGGATACGCCCTCGGGGCATTGGGAACTGGCCGGGGTGCCGGTGCCCTGGGACTGGACCTATTTCCCGCGAGAGCTTCCCGCCTTCCCCGAGGATCTGCTGGCCGAGATCCGCCAGATCGCGGGCACCGACGGCACGCTGGGCAATTGCCATGCCTCGGGCACCGAGATCGTCGAGCGGCTCGGCGCCGAACATCTGCGGACCGGCTGGCCGATCCTTTACACCTCGGCCGACAGCGTCTTTCAGATCGCGGCGCATGAAGAGGCCTTTGGGCTCGACCGGCTTTATGCGCTTTGCGCGGGCATCGCGCCGCGGCTTCATGCGATGCGCATCGGCCGGGTCATCGCGCGGCCCTTCACCGGCACGGCCGAAACCGGCTTTGTGCGGACGCCGCGCCGGCACGACTATGCCATGACGCCGCCCGCGCCGACGCTGTGCGACTGGGTTCAGGGGGCCGGGCGGCGGGTGCAGGCCATCGGCAAGATCGGTGACATCTTCTCGATGCGTGGCATCGACGAGGTCCGCACCGGCCCCGATGCCGAGCTGATGGCCCATTGGGTCGACCTGATGGACGAGGCGCCCGAGGGCAGCCTGACCTTCGCCAATTTCGTCGAGTTCGACAGCCTTTACGGCCACCGCCGCGACGTCGCGGGCTATGCCCGGGCGCTGGAATGGTTCGACGCGGCGCTGCCGCCCGTTCTGGCGCGGATGCGGCCCGGCGATCTGGTGCTGATCACCGCCGATCATGGCAACGATCCGACCTGGACCGGCACCGACCATACCCGCGAACGGGTGCCGGTCATCGGCGCCGGGGTCGGGCCACGGGCGGCCGGTCTTTGCGCCTTTGCCGATATCGGCGCCAGCGTGGCGGCGCATCTCGGCGTTCCCTCCCAAGGCCCCGGACGGAGTTTCCTGTGACCGACCTGCCCAAGATCGAATTGCATCACCATCTGGAAGGCGCCGCGCCCCCGGCGCTGATCCGCGACTTGGCCCGGGCGCATAACTTGGACATTTCCCGCATTTTCGATGCCGAGGGCACCTATTATTACGCGGATTTCTTACAGTTTCTCGATATCTACGAAGCCGCCTGTTCGACCCTGAAAACGCCCGAGGACTATGCCCGCCTGACCGCGGCCGTGCTGGAAGAGGCGGCGGCCGAAGGCGTGATCTACCTTGAAACCTTCCTGTCGCCAGACTTTTGCGGCGGCTGCGATCTGTCGGCCTGGGTCGAGCATCTTGAGGCGATCCGCGAGGCGGCGGAGCGCGCCGAGGGCGATGGCATCCTGCTGCGCGCCACCGTCACCTGCATCCGTCATCTGGGCCCCGACCGGGCGCGCGAGGCCGCGCGCTGTGCGGCCGAGACAGCGGGCGATTTCGTCGTGGGCTTCGGCATGGCGGGGGACGAGAGCCGCGGGCGGCTGCGCGACTTCGCCTATGCCTTCGACATGGCGCGCGAGGCCGGTCTTGGGCTGACGGTCCATGCCGGCGAATGGAGCGGCCCGGCCTCGGTGCGCGAGGCGCTGTCGGATCTTCGGGTCGACCGCATCGGCCATGGCGTGCGCGCCATCGAGGACCCGGGGCTGGTCGAGCATCTGGCCGAGACGGGGACGGTGCTGGAGGTCTGCCCGGGGTCCAACGTGGCGCTGGGGCTTTACCCGTCGCTGGCGGCCCATCCGATCGACCGGCTGAGGCGCGCGGGCGTCAAGCTGACCGTTTCGACCGACGATCCGCCCTTCTTCCACACAACGATGCGGCGCGAATATGCCCGGCTGGCCGAAACCTTCGGCTGGGAAGACAGCGATTTTGCCGCGATGAACCGGGTGGCCCTTGACGCCGCCTTCTGCGATGCGGAAACCCGCGCAAAGCTCAAGACCCGCCTGGAGGCCGCCGATGTATGACCATCTGACCGTTGTCACCCACCCGCTGGTGCAGCACAAGCTGACGCTGATGCGCGACAAGAACACCTCGACCGCCGGGTTCCGGCAGCTGCTGCGCGAGATCAGCCAGCTCTTGGCCTACGAGATCACCCGCGAGCTGGAAATGACCACCCGCCGGATCGAAACCCCGCTCTGCACGATGGACGCGCCGGTTCTGGAGGGCAAGAAGCTGGTGCTGGTCTCGATCCTGCGGGCGGGCAACGGGTTGCTGGACGGTGTGCTGGAGCTGGTGCCCTCGGCCCGGGTCGGCTTTGTCGGGCTTTACCGCGACGAGACCACGCTGGAGCCGGTGCAGTATTATTTCAAGGTGCCGCAGGATCTGAAGGACCGGCTGGTGATCGTGGTCGACCCGATGCTGGCCACCGGCAATTCCTCGGCCGCGGCGGTCGAGCTTTTGAAAAAGGCCGGCGCCAACGACATCCGCTTCATGTGTCTTCTGGCCGCGCCCGAGGGCGTCGCCCGGATGAAGGAGGCGCATCCCGATGTGCCGATCGTCACCGCCTCGATCGACGAACGGCTGAACGAGCAGGGCTATATCATGCCCGGGCTCGGCGATGCGGGCGACCGGATGTTCGGCACGCGGTAGCGGTTTTCGGCTTTACACCCTCCGGGTGCGGTGTCACGCTTTTTGCGAAAAGGTGAGGGTGCCATGCCGTATCAGCGATATCGTCTGGCCGGGGCCGCGGTTCTGGCGCTGGGGCTCGGGTGTCCCGGTGCCGCGCCGGTCCGGGCCGAGTCCGCCCCCGTTGGCGCGGTGCCGCTTCAGGTGCTGCCGGGCTATCGCGCGGTCTGGGAAGACGACCGGCTCAATCCGCTGCGCGGCCGCAGGACCGACTGGGGCGATGCCCAGATGCGGACGGTCTGGACCGAGCGTGTGCCGCAACGCCTGGTCGATCCGGCGCTTCGGCCGCCCCAAGCGGTTGCGCCCGTCGCGGTGCCGCCCTCGGCGGGCAGCCGGTACATTCAGGTCGGCGCCTTCACCGAGGCCGATGCGGCGGGCGATGCGGTGGCCGATCTGCACCGTCTGGGTCTGCCGGCACGACAGGGCCGGGTGATGGCGGATGGAGAACTGGTCACGGTGATCTTCGCGGGTCCCTTCGCCGACCGCGAAAGCCATGGCCGCGCGCAAAGCGTCTTGAGGCGGGCGGGCTATACGCCCGTGTCCCCCGCGCGCTGAGACCGTCTTTCGGGCAAGCCCCCTGTCAGCCGCCGCAGATTGCCTGCAGCCTCAGCCAGTCGCCATCGGAGATTGGCGCATCGGTCTCGCGTCCCTGCAACGGGTCATTCCGGATCAGCCCCCGCACGCTCTCGCCGGTCACGTCCCGGGCCAGCGCGTAAGGCGTCGAGGGCAAACCGGCAGCCGCGAAACGCGCCAGCAGGTCGGCCTCGGGCAGCGGGGCTTCGGGCGCCACCAGCACGTGGTGGGCATAGGCCGACAACGCTCCGTCGGGCAGGGTGCCGGTGGTCAGAAGGCGGAAGGTGGCCAGGGGTCCGGCGGCGCGCAGCAGATCGGCCAGCGGGTCCGAGCGGGCGGCGCGCGCATCCTCGGCCAGGATGAAGCCCGCCACGGCGGCGACGTCCTCGTAATCCTCGACCAGGGCCCGGTTCAGCAGGATCACCCCGCCGGGCAGATGCAGCGCACGCGGCAGGCCGCCGGGCAAGACCCTCACCGTCCGCGCCGTGCCCGGCAGCAGCCGCGCGGCCAGCCGGTCCAGCGCGCGCTGCCCGCCGGGCCGGTCGCAGGGGGTGCCGGCCGCGTCGGCCATCCGGGCCAGCAACGCCTGGCCGATCTCGGCGCGCACCTCGGGCGGGGCGACCGCCACGGTCTGGCGCACCAAAGCCCCGGGCAGCCAGAACGCCGCCAGCGCCGCAAGGCCCGCCAGCGTCCCCGCGACGATCCAGATCCGCAGCCGCCCCGGACGCGGCCGCGCCCGGCCGATGGCCCGGCGCACCGTTTCAAGCGCCTCGACCATCAGGTCGTCGTCGATCTCGAGCGTTTCGCCGCTATCGGCCCCCGGCGAATACAGCGCGGGCGACTGGCCGGGGTTCAGCCGCTCGAGCGCGGCCAGCGACCAGTGCGTCAGCACCCGTTCGGCGCTGTCCGACACCACCAGCGAGGCATCGCCGAAGGACAGGATCACGTCACGCCGCTGGGCCTCGGGGCTTTCGCGCCAGAGGCCGGGGCTTTCGAGGCGTTGGAATTTCTTGAGCGCCGTCATGGGCGGCCGGTCTTGCCTGCACGTTCTGCTGGGTTTGTCGGCGGACGATAGCCGACCCGCCCGCCGCCCACAATGTCACAACGTCCCCTTGCGGCGCGTGGCCGCCGCGGGACGGGTCTCTTCAGAGCGTCTTCGCGATCTTTCTCAGCTCGAATTTCTGGATCTTGCCGGTCGAGGTCTTGGGCAGCTCCTGAAACACCACCCGCTTGGGGGTCTTGAAGCCCGCCAGCCGTTCGCGCGCGAAGGCGATCAGCGCGTCGCCATCGACCGAATGGCCGTCCTTCAATTCGACGAAGGCGCAGGGCACCTCGCCCCACTTTTCGTCGGGCTTCGCAACCACCGCACACAAGAGCACATCGGGATGGTGCATCAACACGCCCTCGACCTCGACCGAGCTGACGTTTTCTCCGCCCGAGATGATGATGTCCTTGGCGCGGTCGGCGATCTCGAAATAGCCATCCTCGTGCTGATGGGCCAGATCGCCCGAATGGAACCAGCCGCCCTGAAAGCTCTCGCGGGTGGCGCGGGGGTTCTTCAGATAGCCCTTCATCACCCCGTTGCCGCGGAACATGATCTCGCCCTGGTGCTGCCCGTCCATCGGCACCTGCTCCATGGATTTCGGGTCCAGAACGGTCACCTCTTCCATGAAGGGCATGGCCACGCCCTGACGCGCCTTCATCCGGGCACGTTCCTCGGTCGGCAGCGCGTCCCACTCCTCGGCTCGCCAGGTGCATTCGGTCGCGGGGCCATAGGTTTCGGTCAGCCCGTAGACATGGGTGATGTTGAAGCCCAGCGGCTCGATCGCGGCAAGCGTCGCGGCGGCGGGCGGCGCGCCGGCGGTAAAGACCTCGACAATGTGGTCGAAGGCGCGCCGATCCTCGTCCTTCGCGTTGACCAGCATGTTCATCACGATGGGAGCGCCGCCGAAATGGGTCACGCCCTCGTCGGCGATGGCATCGTAGATGGCGCGGGCGGTGATGTCGCGGCAACAGACGACAGTGCCGCCGAGCGCCGCGATCATCCAGGTGTGGCACCAGCCGTTGCAGTGAAAGAGCGGCACGATGGTCAGGTAGGTCGGGTGCATCACCAGACGCCAGCTCACGATCTGGCCCATCGCGTTCAGATAGGCGCCGCGATGGTGATAGACGACGCCCTTGGGCCGCCCGGTGGTGCCCGAGGTATAGTTCAGCGCGAGGCTTTCCCATTCGTCCTCGGGCAGGATCCAGTCGAAATCGGGATCGGCCTCGGCCAGGATGTCTTCGTATTCGGGAAAGTCGCCGAAGTCGTGCACGCCCTCGGGATCGTCGCCGACCTCGATGATGATGGGGCGCTCGCCCTCCATGTCCTCCAGCGCATCGGCCGCGAGCGGCAGGAATTGCGGATCGACCAGCAGCACCCTGGCGCCGCCATGATCGAGGATGTAGCTGACGGTATTGGGGTCGAGCCGGATGTTGATGGTGTTCAGCACGGCCCCGCAGGCGGGCACGGCCCAGGTCGCCTCGGCCTGCGCGGGCACGTTGGGCAGCAGCGTCGCCACCACGTCGCCGGGTTTCACCCCCATCGCCGCCAGTGCCGAGGCCAGCCGGGTCACCCGGTCATGGTACTGCCGGTAGGTATAGCGGCGCTGGCCATAGACCAGCGCCACCCGGTCGGGAAAGACCCGCACCGCGCGTTTCAGAAAGGACAGCGGCGTCAGCGGCACGTAGTTCGCCGCGCATTTTTCCAGACCGGTTTCATCGGACAGCCATCCCATGGCCCACCTCCCTCGCTCGATACGATATCCCGGCCCGATCTTGGCCAGAGCCGCCGCCGGAGGGAAGGGGGCTGCGTCTCGAAGGTCGGGTCGCCGTGCGTTTTTTGCGCGCTGACAGCGGTCGTGCCGGTCGGGCCAAGCTCCCGTTCGGTCACACGTTGCCGACGACAGGCGGAATTGGTCGCCGGACCGGTGGCCCGTGCCACAAAGCCGTCGGGATCGGGTCCAATTGGGGACGGGATCGTAATTTAGAATTATTCAACCGGCGCCCGCAGAGTGGCGCCGCGTCGACCGCGTGCCGACGCTGCCCGAACCCTTGGCATCAGGGCCGCTCGGAAAGGGGGAGTAACCGCAATGGGATTCAGAATCAACTTTCATGGCAGCCGACCGGTCCCCGAAGAGGCCGAGGCTGCGGATCTGGCCACGCAGTCGCTGGCCGGGCTCGCCTGCGGGTTCAGCGCGGGCACGCGGCTTGCGACCCGCGACGGCTGGCGCCCGGTCGAGGCGTTGGTGCCCGGAGACATGGTGCTGACCTTCGACCGCGGCTCGCAGCCGATCCGGTCGGTCGAGCGCGGCTTTCTGTGGCGCGGTCCCTCGGCCTGCCCGCTGCCGCTTTGGCCTCTCGACGTGCCCGAAGGCGTGCTCGACAACACGCAGCCGCTGATGCTTCTGCCCGAACAGACCCTGCTGATCGAGTCCGATCTCGCCGAAGAGATCTACGGCGATCCGTTCGTTCGTCTTCCGGCCAGCATTCTGGACGGCGTGCTGGGCATCCGGCGGACGGCGCCGCTGCTGGGATCGTCCGTGCCGGTGGTCTCGATCGCGTTCGAGTCGCCCGAGATCGTCTATGCCAATGGCGCGGCGCTGGTGCATTGCCCGCCGCGCAAGGTCGGCGAGACGCTGTCGATCGACCGCCTGCGCGAGCTTCATTTCGAGGCGCTGGCCTGCGGTGTCATTCCTACGCTGGACGATGCCCGCCGCATCGTCGCAGCACTGGAAAGCGCGCAGGCCGGGGCGGCCTCTCCGCCCCGGTTGCCGATGGTGCAGACCGTTCCGCTCTTGGACGCGCTTCTGATTCACGCCGCCTGAGCGTCGGGTCCGAAGCGCGCATAGAAGCTCTCGCCCGCCTCTGCCATCTCGCGCAGCAAGGCGGGCGGGGCGAAGCGGTCGCCGTGACGCTGGGCCAGGTCCTCGCAGAGAGCAACGGCTTTTGCGGCCCCCATCATGTCGAGCCAGGACAGCGGCCCGCCCGACCAGGGCGCAAAGCCCCAGCCGAGGATCGCGCCGACATCGCCTTCGCGGATGTCCATAAGCACGCCGTCCTCCAGCGCCCGCACCGCCTCCAGCACCTGCGCGAACAGCAGCCGGTGCTGCACCTCGTGCACATCCGGCTGATCCGCCGCGGGCGGGAACTTGGCGGCAAGCCCGTCCCAAAGCCCGGTCCGCTTGCCCGCCTCGTCATAGGCGTAAAAGCCGGCCTTGGCCTTCCGGCCCAGGCGGCCCTCGTCGGCCAGCCAGAAGATCACTTCGTCCACGGCACCATCGGGATAGGCCTCGCCCATCGCGGCCCGGGTGGCCTTGGCGATCTTGACGCCCAGATCGATCGAGGTCTCGTCGACCAGTTGCAGCGGCCCCAGCGGCATGCCCACCAGCCGGGCCGCGTTCTCGATCAGTGCGGGCGAGACGCCTTCGGCCACCATGCGGATCCCTTCGTTCAGATAGGGGATGATGCAGCGGTTGGCGTAGAAGAAACGCGCATCGTTGACCACGATGGGGGTCTTGCGGATCTGGCGCACGAAATCGAGCGCCTTGGCCACGGCCCGGCCGCCCGTGGCCTTGCCCTTGATGATCTCGACCAGCAGCATCTTTTCGACCGGGCTGAAGAAGTGGATGCCGATGAAATCCTCGGGCCGGTGCGCCGCCTTTGCCAGATCGGTGATCGGCAGGGTCGAGGTGTTGGTTGCAATAATGCAATCCGGGCCCACCGCGGCCTGCACCTTCTTCGTGACCTCGGCCTTGATGCCCGGGTCCTCGAACACCGCCTCGACGATCAGATCGGCGCCTTTCAGCGCGTCATAATCGGTGGTTGCGGTGATGCGGTCGAGGATCTCGGCCTTCTTCTCGGGGCTGGCCTTGCCGCGCTTGATGCCCTTGTCCATGTAGGATTCTGTATAGGCGCGGCCCTTGTCGGCGGCCTCCTGGGACTGGTCGACCAGCACCACCTCGATCCCGGCCTGGGCCGAGACCAGCGCAATGCCCGCGCCCATCATGCCCGCGCCGAGGATGCCGAGCTTCTTCACCGTCTGGTCAGGCACGCCCGCTGGCCGCACCGCGCCCTTTTCCAGTGCCTCCTTGTTGATGAAGAGCGACCTGATCATCGCCGAGGAAGACGGGTTCATCAGCACATGGGTGAACCAGCGCGCTTCGATCTTCAGCGCCGTGTCGAAGGGCACCAGCGCGCCCTCGTAGACCGCGCTCAGAAGCGCCTTGGCGGCCGGGTAGACCCCCTTGGTCTTGCCATGCACCATGGCCGAGGCGCCGACGAAGGTCATGAAGCCCGCCGGGTGATAGGGCGCGCCGCCCGGCATCTTGTAGCCCTTCTCGTCCCAGGGCTTGACAATGTTCGGTTCGGACAAGACCCAGGCGCGGGCGGCCGCCACCGGGTCCTCGGCCACCTCGTCGATCAGCCCAGCGGCTTTTGCCTTCTTCGGGTCCGACAGCTTGCCTTCCAGCAGGAAGGACGAGGCCCCCATGGCACCCAGCTTGCGCACCAGCCGCGTGGTGCCGCCGCCGCCCGGGAAGATGCCGACCATGATCTCGGGCAGGCCGATCTTGGCCTTGGGATTGTCGGCGGCAAAGATCCGGTGGCAGGCCAGCGGCAGTTCAAGCCCGATCCCCAGCGCTGTGCCGGGCAGGGCGGCGGCAATCGGCTTGCCGCCCTTGTTGCGGTCGTCCATGCCCGCACGCTCGATCTTCCGCAGCAGGCCATGCAGCTGCATGAGGCCCTCGAAAAGGCCGCGCGCCGGGTCGTCGCCCGCCTCCTGTTTCATCCGGGCGATGACATTCAGGTCCATCCCGCCCGCGAAGTCCTTCTTGCCCGAGGTCAGCACGATGCCCTTGACCGCCTCGTCGGCCAACGCGCTGTCGATATGGGCGTTCAGCTCTTCGATGCCGGTAAAGCTAAGCACATTCATGCTTTTGCCGGGCACATCCCAGGTGATCGTGGCGATGCCGTCCGCATCGGTCGCGTAGTGAAATTCGGTCATTCTCGCCTCCCTCAGACCCGTTCGATGATGGTTGCGGCACCCATGCCGGAGGCCACGCAAAGCGTGGCAAGCCCGGTGCCCTTGCCGGTGCGCTCGAGCTCGTCGAGCAGCGTGCCGAGGATGATCGACCCGGTCGCGCCCAACGGGTGACCCAGCGCGATGGCCCCGCCGCAGGGGTTCACGACGCCCGGGTCGACATCGAAGGCCTGCATGAAACGCAGCACGACCGCCGCGAAGGCCTCGTTCACTTCGAACAGGTCGATGTCGGAAATCTGCATGCCCGCGTCCGTCAGGATCTTCTGGGTGGCGGGCACGGGACCGGTCAGCATGATGGTCGGATCGGTGCCGATCTTGCAGGTGGCCCGGATCCGGGCGCGGGGTTTCAGCCCGTGCGCCTGACCGAACTCGGCGCTGCCGATCAGGATGCCCGCGGCGCCGTCGACGATGCCCGACGAGTTGCCCGCGTGATGGACATGTTCGATCCGTTCAAGATGGGGGTATTTCATCAGCGCCAGCTGATCGAAACCCGGCATCATTTCGCCCATGTCCTTGAACGACGGCTTCAGCGCGCCCAGCGTCTGCATGTCGGTGCCCGGGCGCATGTATTCGTCGCGCCCGAGGATGGTCAGCCCGTTCACGTCCTTCACCGGCACGATCGAGCGGGCAAAGCGGTCTTCCTCCCAGGACCGCGCCGCGCGCGTCTGGCTTTCGACAGCCAGCCCGTCGACATCGTCGCGCGAGAATCCGTATTCGGTCGCAATGATGTCGGCCGAGATGCCTTGCGGGACGAAATAGGTCTTCATCGCCAGGCTGGGATCGACGGCGATGGCGGCCCCGTCGCTGCCCATGGCGACCCGGCCCATCATCTCGACCCCGCCCGCGATATAGGCGCGGCCCGCGCCGGCCCTCACCTGGTTCGCGGCGAGGTTCACGGCCTCGAGCCCGCTGGCGCAGAAGCGGTTGATCGACAGCCCCGGGATCGATTCATCGAGCCCCGAGGCCAGCACCGCGCTCCGTGCAAGGCAGCCGCCCTGTTCGCCGACCTGGGTCGCGTTGCCCCAGATCACGTCCTCGACCGCGTGCCCCTCAAGCCCGTTCCGGTCCTTCAGCGCGTCCAGAACCACGGCCGACAGCCGCAGAGAGGTCACTTCGTGCAGGCTGCCGTCCTTGCGGCCCTTGCCCCGCGGGGTGCGCACCGCGTCGTAGATGAAAGCGTCTGTCATATGTCCTCCTCATAGAACTCTCAGGCCCGGTCGGCGGGCGAGCCGGGCATCGTGTCATAGGGGTGTCTCCATCCGGGCAGCGCCTCGATCCGGCCGAGCCAGGCGTCGATGGCGGGCAGGGCCCGGCGGTCGAAGCCGAAGGGCTCGGGGTAGAACAGATAACCGCAGCAGGCGAAATCGGCGGTGGTGGGGCCGTCGCCCACCAGCCAGTCGCGGTCCTGCAAGACGCGTTCGAGCGTCTGCAACGACGCCGTCACCCGGCCGGACAACCAGCGGATCGCCTCATGCGGGCGTTTCTCCTCGGGCAGGAAGTTCATCATGAAGCGCAGGCTTCCGGCCTGGCCCGACATCTTGTGATTGTCCCAGAACATCCAGCGCAGCACCTCGCGCGCCTCGGCTGCATCGCGCCCGCCGAACCGGCCGGTGGTTTCGGTGACCCAGGCCTGCATCACGCCCGACTGGCTGAGAACCAGATCGCCTGCCACCATGACGGGCACCTCGCCCATCGGGTTCAGCGCAAGAAACTCGGGGCTCCGCGCGCCGCCATTGAAGAAATCGACGTAGACGGGCGTCCAGTCGATCCCGGCGAGGGTCAGGGTCAGGGCCGCCTTGTAGGCATTGCCGCTTTCCCCGAAGCAGTAGAGCTTGACCGTCATTTTCCGAGCGTCCTTCCTGTCCTGAGGGCGCGGGCCGTCCTGGCGCCGCGCCTGTTCGTCCTGTCGGGTCATGGGTATTTTTTCCAAGAAGAAGCCCGAAACGCCGTTATGGATAACCCTACGTTAGGGAGGCTTCGGGCAGTCTGGGCGCGCGGTACAGGCTGGGGAGCCGATGACCGCCCAAGGAGAAGGCCCTCCATCCCGCGGCTTCCGCCCGGCACCGCCCGGGGGCGCCGCGGGGATGGGGGGCTGACCCTGGCTCTTCTGCTTGGCGAAAATACCCAAGACGCACCGCCGGCCGCCCGGCAGCTGTCGTTCGGGCAGGGCAGGACGGTAAGGCGCGGGCAAGGACGCGTCTGCATGTCCGTGATCCGATGATCCGTGTCCGATGATGCGGGGGGGACGGCCCCGAGGGGCCGCACCGTTCAGAAATTCGCCGCGTCGAGCGCCATGACCGGCTCTGCCCCGCTGCGGATGCGCGCGAGATGCAGGGCGGTGGCGGGCAATTGCCGCGCCATGTAATAGCGCCCGGTTGCCAGCTTCGCCTCGTGGAAGGCGCGCGGGCCATGGCCCGCGGCCAGCGCCGCCTGCGAGGCCACGGCCATCTTCGACCACATGAGACCCAAGCAGACATGGCCGAAGAGATGCATGAAGTCGTAGCTTCCCGCGAGCGCGTTGGCCGGGGATTTCATGCCTTCGGCCATGAAATACATCGCCGCCGCCTGCAGGTCCTTCGAGGCCGTCTTCAACGGATCGAGGAAGCCCTCTTTCAGCGCCTCGTCGGCTTCGTGCTCCTTGGCGAAGGTCTTCACCATGTCGAAGAAGGCCATCAGCGCCTTGCCGCCATTCTGCCCGATCTTGCGGCCGACCAGATCCAGCGACTGCACCCCGTTGGTGCCTTCGTAGATCATGGTGATCCGGGCGTCGCGCACGAACTGCTCGGCGCCCGCCGCGCGGGTGAAGCCGGTGCCGCCATAGGTCTGCTGCGCCAGCACCGTCGTCTCGAATCCCTTGTCGGTCAGGAAGCCCTTGATGACCGGGGTCAGCAGCGAGATCATCGCCTCGGCGTCAGGGTCCTGCATCCGGTGGGCGCGGTCGATCATCTGCGCGCCCCAGAAAGTCAGGGCCCGGGCGCCCTCGAGGAAGCTCTTCTGATCCATCAGGTTGCGCCGCACGTCGGGGTGCACGAGGATCGGGTCGGCCGGGCCTTCGGGGTTGGACGGATCGCCCAGCGCCCGGCCCTGCAGCCGTTCCTGCGCGAAGGCCAGCGCGTTTTGATACGCGACCGCCCCTTGCGCATAGCCCTGAAGGCCCACGCCCAGGCGGGCCTCGTTCATCATGGTGAACATGGCGCGCATGCCCTTGTGTTCCTCGCCGACGAGAAAGCCGGTCGCGCCGTCGTAGTTCATCACGCAGGTGGCGTTGGCATGGATGCCCATCTTGTGTTCCAGCCCGCCGCACATAAGGGCGTTGCGCCGGCCCGGGTTGCCGTCCTCGTCGGGCAGGAATTTCGGCACGATGAAGAGCGAGATGCCCTTGATGCCCTCGGGCCCGCCGGGGATGCGCGCCAGCACCAGATGGACGATGTTCTCGGTCAGATCGTGTTCGCCCGCCGAGATCCAGATCTTGGTGCCGGTGATCGCATAGCTGCCGTCGCCCTGCGGCTCGGCCCTGGTGCGGATCAGACCCAGATCGGTGCCGCATTGCGGCTCGGTCAGGTTCATCGTGCCCGACCAGGTGCCCGCGACCATCTTGGGCACATAGGTCGCCTTCTGCTGGTCCGAGCCATGCGCGAGGATCGCCGACATCGCGCCGTGGCTCAGCCCCTGATACATGTTGAAGGCCATGTTGGCCGAAACGAACATCTCGCCCACCGCCGAGTTGATCAGGTAGGGAATGTTCTGGCCACCGACCTCTTCGGGCATGTCGAGCCCGATCCAGCCGCCCGCGCAGATCTGGTCATAGGCGTCCTTGAAGCCCTTGGGCGTGCGCACCACGCCATTGTCCCAGTGGCAGCCTTCGGCGTCGCCGGTCGCGTTCAGCGGCGCCAGAACTTCGGCGGCAAGCTTGCCGGCCTCGCCCAGGATCGCCCCGGTGAAATCGGGGTCAAGCTCGGCATAACCGGGGATGTCGGACGCGCTGATCTTCAGCACGTCATGCAGCAGATACTGCATGTCCTCGGTCGGTGGAGTGTAGATCGGCATGCGTTCCTCCCTTGAACGTCATCCCAACCGCAACGGTCACTCGGCGGCGGGTTTCCTCTTGTCGAAATCGGCCAGCTTCCTCTCTCCCCAGGAGATCTGGCCTTTCAGTTCCGATATGGCGTCGTCCAGTTCCAGACGTTGCCGTTCCATGACCGCCAGCCGTTCCCGGGCCAGCTCGCAGGTGCGACGGAATTGCGTCTCCTGTCCGTCGTCCAGATCGTAGAGGTCCAGCATCTGCCGGATCTCCTCGAGGCTGAAGCCGAAGCGCTTGCCGCGCAGGATCAGCTTGAGCCTGGCCCGGTCGCGCCGACCGTAAAGCCGCCGCTGGCCCTCGCGCAGGGGGGAGATCAACTCCTTGGACTCGTAAAACCGCAACGTGCGCGCGGTCACTTCGAAAGCATCGCACATCTGGCGAATAGTCATTAACTCGTCGGTCATTGGTCGTCCGGATACGTCACTCAGAACTCTGACCTGCGCCCTTTCGGACGGCAAGACAAGGCCTGCTGACGTTTACGTAAACGTAACGCTGCGTCGCAAAATGTCGAGACGGGAAGAGAGGTCAGATCTTGCCGGCGGATGCGGCGTCGCGCAAGGATCGCAGCTCTTCGATCGAGCTGTCGAGCTGGTCGCGCTGTTCGCTGAGAACGCCGAGCTGGCGGTCGGCCATCTGGACCAGCGCGGCCATCTGCGCCTCGCTGCCCTGCTCGTCATAGATCAGCAGCCATTGCCGGATTTCCTCGAGGCTGAAGCCGAACCGGCGTGCTCGGAGGATCAGAGTCATGCGCGCCACTTCCCGCGGACCATAGAAGCGGGCGCGTCCATCCTTGGTGGGGCTCAGCAGTTCGATGTATTCGTAGTACCGCAACGTGCGCGGGGTCACATCGAACCGGGCGCACATCTCCTTGAAACTCAGACGTTCGTCCGCCATCGCCTAAAACTACCAGCCACTTCCGTGCTACTAGCTAAGGCAAATCCGGGGCGCGGATCAATTCGGTTATATGCCTCATAAGGCTTGTTTTTTGACGCACCGCCGAAAATGGCGGTTCCGCAGCGTCAGGTGCCCTCCGGGGGTTCCGAAAATCGGAACGAATGGTGCCGTCCAGAACCGGCGGCGCAGGCCGTCACTGCCCGGAATTGCGCCGGAACGACTGCGAAGTCCCGGAAAATGCGGGCAATCCGGGTCAGGGCTTCCACCGCGCGGTCGTCCTGCCGGACAGGTGTCGCCAATTGGCGACAGCCTGCGGATTTTTACACTTGCAGGGCAGGGGGGCAGACCCAATAACCGGAGCGTTGACCAGAGGAGACAGAGGTGAGCGACACCAGCTCGGACGCGGCGCCGGAAGCGGCGCGGGACGCCGCCGAAGATATGGCGGCAGGGGCAAAGGCGGATGTGGCGCGGCGGTTCATCGAGCAGATCCCCCATGCCCATGCGCTGGCAATGCGGATCGATCAGCTGGGCGAGGGCCGGGCCGAACTGTCGATGCCCTACGATTCGCGTCTGGTGGGCGACCCGCGCAACGGGGTGATCCATGGCGGCGCGGTTTCGGCGCTTCTGGACACCTGCGGCGGCACCGCCGTTCTCAGCCATCCCGAAGGGCCGGCGCATACGGCGACGATTTCGTTGCGGATCGACTACATGCGCGCCGCGACCCCGGGTCAGCGGCTGGTGGCGCGGGCGGAATGCTATCATGTGACCCGCTCGGTGGCCTTCGTGCGGGCGACCGCGACCGATGACGACCGCGGCCATCCGGTGGCGACCGCGACCGGTACCTTCACCGCCGATGGAGGCGCCGAATGAGCCGCGCCGCGCCCGAACCCGTTCAGATCGTCAAGCAGCGGCGCGACGCGGCGCTGTCTGCGCTGGTCGACGGGCTGCCCTATGCGCGTTTCCTCGGGATCTCGTTCGACCGGCGCGGCGACGAGCTGACCGGCGTTCTGGGATTTCACGAGGCCCTGATCGGCAATCCCGAACTGCCGGCGCTGCATGGCGGCGCGACCGCCGCCTTTCTAGAGGTCACGGCCATTGTCGGGCTGTCCTGGGCGATGATCTGGGACGATCTCGAACGCGGGATGCTCGATGCCGCGACGCTGACCCCCGAAACCCTGCCGCGGCTGCCCAAGACCATCGACTTCACCGTCGATTACCTGCGGCCCGGCCTGCCGCGCGACGCCTATGCAAGGGCCCGCGTCAACCGGTCGGGGCGGCGGTATGCCAGTGTCCATGTCGAGGCCTGGCAGGACAACCGCGCCCGGATTTTTGCGCAGGCGACCGGCCATTTCCTGATGCCGCCGCGCGATGGCTGAGGCGGTGCTCCGCCCGGACCGGGACGCGCTCGCTGATCTCGGCCATCGCCGGGTTCTGGCCATCGCGCTGCCCATCGTGCTGTCGAACCTGACCGTTCCGATCCTCGGTGCGGTCGACACCGCCGTGGTCGGTCAGATCGGCGCGGCGGCCCCGATCGGCGCGGTCGGCGTGGGCGCGGTGGCGCTGGCCTCGGTCTACTGGGTGTTCGGGTTTCTGCGCATGGGCACGACCGGACTGACTGCCCAGGCGCGGGGCGCGGGCGATGCGGCCGAGGTGGCCGCGATGCTGTCGCGCGCGCTGATGATCGGGCTGGTCGCGGGGCTTGCCCTGATGGCCTTGCAGATGCCGCTGATCGCCGCCGCGCTGGGCCTTGCCCCCGCCAGCGCCGAGGTCGAGCACATGGCGCGCCAGTACATGGCGATCCGGATCTGGTCGGCCCCGGCCACCATCGCGCTTTACGGCATCAACGGCTGGCTGATCGGGCAGGAGCGCACCCGCGCGGTTCTGGCGATCCAGCTCTGGATGAACGGGCTCAATGTCGGGCTCGACCTGCTTTTCGTGCTGGCGCTGGGCTGGGGAGTGCCGGGGGTGGCGCTGGCCACCTTCCTGGCCGAATGGTCTGGCCTGGCGCTGGGGCTCTGGTTCTGCCGCGACGCGTTTCGCGGCACCGCCTGGCGGGACTGGGCGCGGGTGTTCGACCGGGTGCGGCTGCGCCATATCGCCGGGGTGAATAGCGACATCCTGATCCGGTCGCTGCTGCTGCAGGGGATCGTGCTGTCCTTCCTCTTCCTCGGGGCGGGCTTCGGCGACGTGTCGCTGGCGGCCAATCAGGTGCTGCTGCAGTTCCTGAACATCACCTCCTATGCGCTGGACGGGTTCGCCTTTGCCGCCGAATCGCTGGTCGGTCAGGCGATGGGCGCGGGATCTGTGCTGGCGCTGCGCCGGAGCGCGGTGCTGACCAGCCTCTGGGGCCTGCTGTCGGTCGTGGTTCTGGCCGCGGTCTTCGCCGGATGGGGCGGGGTCCTGGTGGATCTGATGACCACCGCGCCCGAGGTGCGGGCCGAGGCGCGGGTGTTCCTGCCCTACATGGTGGCCGTCCCGGTCGCGGGCATCGGCGCCTGGATGCTTGACGGCATCTTCATCGGCGCCACCCGGACCGCGGACATGCGCAACATGATGGTGATCTCGGCCGCGATCTATGCCGCCGCCGTGGCCCTGCTGTTGCCGCTTTTCGGCAATCACGGGCTCTGGCTGGCGCTTTTGCTGTCCTATGTCGCGCGCGGCGTCACGCTGGGGCTGCGCTATCCGGCGCTCGAGGCGGTGGTCCGCCGCCGCCAGGCGGCCTGACGGCCCGATGCCCTCGGGCTAGAGGATTTCGTCCTCGTCAAACAGCGGCTCGGCCGCGACCTCGCTGGCCCAGGTGCCGATCCGGTCCTCGGCCCGGTCGGCGGCCGCGATCGCGGCCAGATGAAAGACCGCGTTGCCCTCGTTCACCACCGGCAGGATGGCGCGGCCGACGATGATGCCGGGTTCCGAGGCGCGGATCTCGGCCTCGATCTCGCCGAACGGGTCCGAGACCATCGCCAGCAGATCGCCCGCCTCGACGACGTCCCCTTCGGACCGGTAGGTGCGCAAGAGCCCGCCCTGCGGCGCCCTGAGCCAGCGCGACACCCGGCAGTCGAGCGGCGCGCGCCGCGCCTTCGGCACGCCCTTGGCCGGGATCATGCCCCGGTCGAACATCACCCGCAGTACGCCCGACAGCCCGGCCCTGACCGCCACCTCGTCGAAGCGCAGCCCCTCGCCGCCTTCGTACAGCAGCATCTGCACGCCCATCCGCGCTGCCGTCTCGCGCAGCGAGCCATGCCGTGCCTCGGAGGTCAGCACCACCGGCGCGGCGAAGACCCGCGCCAGCCGGGCCAGCTCGGGATCGTCCGGCACCACGCGGACCTGCGGCAGGTTCGTGCGATGGACCGCGGCCGAATGCAGGTCGATGCCGATTTCGCAGCGCGCGACCACCTCGTCGACCAGAAGATGCGCCAGCCGCGAGGCCATCGAGCCGCCCGACGACCCGGGAAAGCAGCGGTTGAGGTCGCGCCGGTCGGGCAGGTAGCGCGACAGGTTGAGAAAGCCGAAGGCGTTGACGATGGGAATGGCGATCAGCGTGCCGCGCAGCGCGCCAAGCGCGGGCAGGCTCAGAAGCCGCCGGACGATCTCGACCCCGATCACCTCGTCGCCATGCACGCCCGCGGTCACGAACATCGCGGGGCCGGGGCGGCGGCCATGCACGACATGGGCCGACATGGTGACGGGGGTGTGGTCCGAAAGCACCGACACGGGCAGGTCTACCGTGCGGCGGGTGCCGGGCAGAACGGTCGCGCAGCCGAGCGTGAAGCCCTCTCGCTGGGTCATCTGGCGTCTGGGGAAAGGGACCTCATCGTCACGGGATAGCGCCGTGCCGGGGGGGCTGGCAAGAGCCACGGCGCGTCGGGCCCCCGGGGGACGCATTGACAGTGGCGGGCGCGGTCCCCATTGATGAGAGGCGTTCTGGTGCTCCCGCAAGGGAGTGAAAAGGGAAGCCGGTGCAAGTCCGGCGCTGCCCCCGCAACTGTCAGCGGCGAGCCCCCGCCCCGAGCCGCCACCGGCCCCGGCATCCGCCCGGCCGGGAAGGCGGGCGGATCGGCCGAGACCCGCAAGCCAGGAGACCTGCCAGCGCGCCGAACCGCCCCCGGGCGGCGGGTCCGGAGGCCGGGCGCATGTGCCATGCGCCCCCTGCCTGTCGGCCCGCAGATGCCCTCGGGGCCAGCGGCCGCGGTTCGCCTGCGATATGGGGCGCGGCCTTCACCTTGTCCCTGACCGGCCCGGGGCGGGCCCGGCCAGGGGTGCCGACCGGAAGGAGTTGCGCCGTGCAACCCAAGGATCTGACCTCGAACGAGGCCTTCAAGGGCTTCACCAATACCCAATGCCCGTTCCTGCCCTGCCATCCGGGCGTCGAGCGCGAGTTCAACTGCCTGTTCTGCTACTGCCCGCTGATCGCCTATGAATGCCCCGGGCCGTATCAGGTCTACACCGATGCCAACGGGCTGACCCGCAAGGACTGTTCGGCCTGCACCTTGCCCCATGACGGCTACCGGCAGTCCTGGGGCTTCATCCAGCGCTGGCTGGAATATCCGCAGCCCTGGTCGGGCAAGCCGCAGACCGACCCGCCGATGCGCCGCCCGCGCCCCCAAGGCGACGGGACCGCCGACTGACGCTGAGGGCGACCGGCCCGGACCGCTTT
Organism: Rhodovulum visakhapatnamense; assembly: GCF_004365965.1. Lineage (GTDB taxonomy): Bacteria > Pseudomonadota > Alphaproteobacteria > Rhodobacterales > Rhodobacteraceae > Rhodovulum > Rhodovulum visakhapatnamense. The sequence continues at coordinate 38,402 of NZ_SOEB01000015.1, read as the reverse complement.
GACCGCGCCGGTCCCATTCCTGGTCGGGATGGGGGCGAGACATGGCTCAGGCATCGTTCCGGCGCGGCGAGGTCCCGCTTCGGGCATGGTTTTCAAGAATTCGCCGCATTCCTTGCTGCATCGCGGCAGCGGCCTTAATCAAACGGCAAGCTTTATTGACGACATCTGCCGCCCGGGTCGTCAGCGGGGGCGGGGGCCTTTTCGCGCAACATCCGGGCCGAAGGGCAGACCATGGCATATTTCCGATCCGACAAGGACCATCCCTATCTTCTGGCCGAGCTTGCGGCCGAATTCCGCGCCATCGGCCGGTCCTTGCCCACGGCGCCCGTCCAGCTTGCCGAAACCGGGGCATTCAGCGTGGGTTACGACGGGCCCAACAATTTCCACGTGATCCCCAACGCCTATTTCCCGGCGTACTTTGCCTGGATGAACGACGGCGATGACACGATCACCGGTGGCTGGGGCGCTGATGCGCTGTTCGGCAATGGCGACCGCGACCGGATCTGCGGGATGGGAGGCGACGACACCCTGGTCGGCGGGGACGACGATGACGTGCTTTATGGCGGCGACGGTGACGATGTTCTGTTCGGGGGCGGCGGCAACGATCTTCTGGTCGGCGGGGCCGGGTCCAACCTGCTGAGCGGCGGCGACGGCGACGACGTGCTCGATACCCGCTTCGGGTCGCAGCGTGACCCGGGCATCAGCGACTGGGCCGCCTTCCGCGCGGGCAAGCTTGCCGCAGGCGATGTGCTTTTCGGGGGCGCGGGCAACGACACGCTGGAGAGTTCCTATGGCGATGACCGGCTTGACGGCGATGCGGGCAACGATGTGCTGCGCGGCTGGGACGGCGACGATCGGCTGGAGGGGGGCGCGGGCGACGACCGGCTGACCGGCGACAATGGCAAAGACCGGCTGGTCGGCGGCGACGGGCGCGACACGCTCAGCGGCAATCTGGGCGACGACACGCTGGAGGGCGGTGCGGGCGAGGACCGGATCGAGGCGGGAAACGGCGATGATGCGATCGACGGCGGGGCCGATCGCGACGTCATTTACGGCGGCAATGGCAGCGACCAGATCATGGCCGGGTCCGGCAATGACTGGGTCGATCCGGGCGCGGGCGACGATTTCGTGGCCGCCATCGACGACTTCGGGCGCGGCAACGACCAGATCCATGGCGGGGCGGGCAATGACTGGATCCATGGCGGGCGCGGCGACGACCTGCTGTCGGGGGGCTTCGGCGACGACCGGCTGAACGGTGGCGCCGGGCGCGACCTGCTGATCGGCGGTCCCGGCGCCGATATCTTCGAGTTTCGCGGGGCCTCCGGGGGCGACACCATTGCCGATTTCGGCCCCGCCGACCGGCTGCATATCCAGCAGGGGATCAGCGGATTGGGCCGTTTCGATGCCGCCGATCTTGGGGCACGGATCACCGCGACGCCGGTCGGCAGCTATCTCGATCTGGGCGAGGAGAACGGACTCTTCTTTCTGGGAGTGACCGGCCACGCCCTTGGCGACATGCTGGAAACCCAGATGGTCTTCCTCTGAGGCGCCGCCGTCCCGGCGCCTCTGCCCCTAGAAATCCAGAGAGTTCCGTTCGCGGTAGCCCTGCAGGAAGCTTGCCAGCCGCTGATCGGTCGGGTGCTGGAAGATCTCGCGCGGGGCGCCTGCTGCGACCAGCTCGCCGCGCTCCATGAACACCACCCGGTCGGCGACATGGGCGGCAAAGCCCATCTCGTGGGTGACGACGACCATGGTCATGCCCTCGGCGGCAAGCTGCTTCATCACCGCCAGAACCTCGCCCACAAGCTCGGGGTCGAGCGCGCTGGTCGGTTCGTCGAACAGCATGATCCGGGGCTGCATGGCGATGGCGCGGGCGATGGCCACGCGCTGCTGCTGGCCGCCCGACAGCCGGCTGGGATGGTTGGCTTCCTTGTCGGCCAGCCCGACCTTGGCCAGTGCCTCGCGCGCGCGCGCGGTCGCCTCGGCGCGCTTCAGCCCGCGCACCCGTTCCAGCCCCTCGGCCACGTTCTGCAGCGCGGTCATGTGCGGCCAGAGGTTGAACTGCTGGAACACCATGCCGATGTCGCACCGCATCTCGCGCAGGCGCCGCCCGGACATCCGCTTGCCTCCGGGGGTCTCGTAGCCGATCAGCCGGTCGTCGATGCGGACCTCGCCGCTGTCATATTCCTCAAGGAAGTTGATGCAGCGCAAAAGCGTCGACTTGCCCGAGCCGGACGGCCCGATCAGGCAGGTCACCTTGCCGGGCGGGATGTCGAGCGTGATGTCCTTCAGGGCCTGGAAGTCGCCATAGAACTTGTTGACCGCGCGCAGATGCGCCGAAGCAGGAGAGGTGGCGGTGGGCTCGAGGGACATCGGTCAGCTTTCTTCGAGAAGATAGTGGGTGAAGCGGCGTTCGAGGCGGCGGCCGAACCGCGAGATGACCTCGACGAAGCCCCAGAAGAACAGCGCGAGGATCAGGATCGGCAGCACGAAGGCGAAGGTCTCGCTCATCATGGTCTGGGTCTGGAACATGATCTCGGGCACGGTGATCATCGACAGGATGACGGTTTCCTTGGTCAGGATGATCGCGAAATTCACCAGCGCGGGCAGGGCCGAGACCATCATCACCGGCAGCATGATGCGCCAGACGATGGTGCGCCCGGGCAGGCCGATGGCACGGGCGGCCTCGATCTGGCCCTTGGGCACGGCATCGAAGCCCGCGCGCAGGATCTCGGTGAAATAGGCGGCGCCGTAAAGCGACAGCCCAAGCACGCCCGCGGGCAGCGCGTCGAGCCTCAGCCCGATCAGCGGCCCGCCATAGTACAGCACGAAAAGCTGGACGAGGAAGGGCGTGCCGCGGATGAATTCGACATAGGCCCGGATCGGCCAGCCGATCCAGAACCGAGGCCCGAAGCGTCGGGCCATTTCGAGGAAGAACCCCAGCACGAGCCCGCCCACGGTGCCCAGCACCCAGGTCAGAAGCGTCAGCCCGAAGCCGGTCAGCAGGTCGGGGCCGTAGCGGTGCAGCATCTCCAGCATCAGACCGTCAGCCTCCGTTCCAGAAGCCGCCCGGCCGCGGCGATCACCAGGTTGATCGCGAGATAAAGGAAGGCGGCGGCGAGGTAGATCTCGAGATAGCGATAGGTCGAGGAGGCGATCGACTGGCTCATCCGGGTGATCTCGACGATGCCGACGACGGTCACCAGCGAACTGGCCTTCACCAGCAGGATCAGCTCGTTGACGATGGCGGGCAGGCCGATCTTGAGCGCCTGCGGCAACAAGACCCGGACCCAGAGATCGCCCGGGCTCATGCCGATGGCCAGCGCGGCCTCGGCCTGGCCCTTCGGAATGGCGTTGATCGAGCCGCGCAGCACCTCGGAGAGGTAAGCGGCAGCGCACAGACCGACGGTCAGCACGGCAGCGGCCAGAGGCGGCACGTTGATGCCGACGACCGGCAGCAGGTAATAGGCCACGAGCAGCTGGATCAGCAGCGGTACGCCGCGAAAGAAGCTGACGTAAAGCCCGGCGGCCCGCCGCAGCGCGGTCCGTTTCGACAGCGCCGCCGCGCACAGAAGCGCGCCGAGGATCAGCCCCTGTGCACAGCCCAGGACCGATATCAGCAGCGTGTAGCGCGCGGCGCCCAAAAGCGTCGGCAGGTTTTCGACGATGGTCTGAAAGGAAAACACGGACGGCCCGCTCCCTGGCTTGTGGGCGGGCCGGAGGCGATCCGGCCCGCATCGGTCGCGTCAGAGCTCGGGCATTTCCTGCGGCAGCTCGGTCGCGGCGCCGAACCATTTCTCCTGCAGCGCGGCCATCCGGCCGTCATCCTGGATCTTGATCAGCGCCTCGTTGATCGCAGCGACCAGCGTGTCGCCCTCGCCCTTGCGCGCGACCCAGGCGAAATAGGTGGGCTTGCCGAAGGGCGGCTTGACGACCGAGAACTGTTCGGGCCGGGTCTTGGCGAGATAGTCGAGCAGCGGCGCCGAGCCCGCCACCGCGTCGAGACGGCCGGTCATCAGGTCGGCATAGGCCTCGTCGGGAGTGCCGTATTCCTTGATCTTGATGCCGCCGATCTTTTCGCCATAGGCCTCGAGCTGGGCCTGCTGGGCGGTGCCCTTCTGCACGCCGACGGTCTTGCCCTTGGCATCTTCGGGCGCGGTCATGTCGCCGCCGGTGCGCTGCACGAAGGCCACGGTGGAATCCGAGATCGGCAGGGTGAAGGCGTAGCGCTCGGCGCGCTCGGCCGTCATCGTCACCGGGGCCAGAACGAAGTCGAACTTGCTGACCTCGAGGCCCGGCAGGATCGAAGTCCAGGGCAGGTCCTGATATTCGGGGGTGACGCCCAGCTCCTTGGCGATCTCGTCGAAGAGGTCGCGGTCGAAGCCCACATATTCGCCCTTCTCCAGCATGTCGAAGGGGGCATAGTGCATCTCGGTCGCGGCGACGATCTTGCCCGCGGCCTTGATGTCGGACAGCTGGTCGGCCAGCGCGCCGGAAGCGGTCAGAGTCAGGGCGCTGAGCCCGAAAAGCGCGGATTTCAGCGAAAGACGAAGCGTCATGTTTCTCTCCTGTTGGCGGGGCTGGTCGTGTTGGCCGGCGTCCCGCCCCGAGGGCGCCGGAAAGGTCTGGCCCGGCGCCGGATCGACCGGCACCGGGCGGTTCATGGCGTCATGCGCAGGCAGATGGCAAGCATCGGCCCGTCTCCGGCAGTGCCGCCCAGGTCCCGTCCCGGATCGGACATGAGCGCCTCGCCGGGTGCAAGGGCAAAACCGGCGACCGCCACGGGCTTTTGCCGTGCGATCAACGCCCGCGTGTCCGGCGGGGCCGGAACGCCTGCCGAAACGGCAATAACCGCATGCGCGGCCCGGCCGCGCCGGGTCATGACGTTGAAATCGAGGATCGATCCGGCGCCCAGCCGGGCCGTCACCGGCGCCTCGCCCGGGAAGGACAGCGGGCCCGAGTCTTCGCTCAGGTCCACGCTGCCCCCGCCGAAATCGAGGCGCATGCCCCGGCCCGCCAGCACCGTCAGGGTGCGGTCGATGCCGGGAAAGGCCGAGAACGGGCCGTCAGAGGCGACCTCGGCCAGGCTCATCCGCCACAGCATGTCCGGAAAGCCCGCGCCTTCGGGGAAGGCCGCCAGTTCCCAGGTCAGCCCGCCCCCGTTCTTCCAGGGCGCGGGCGTCAGATCGCTGCGGCGGATCAGCCTCATTTGAGGATGCCCGGCAGGGTCAGCCCGTGCTCGCGCGCGCAGTCTATCGCGATTTCGTAGCCCGCATCGGCATGGCGCATGACGCCGGTTGCGGGGTCGTTCCAAAGCACGCGTTCAAGCCTGCGGTCGGCCTCTTCCGTGCCATCGCAGCAGATCACCATGCCCGCATGCTGGCTGAACCCCATGCCGACGCCGCCGCCATGGTGCAGCGACACCCAGGTCGCGCCCGAGGCGGTGTTCAGAAGCGCATTCAGGAGAGGCCAGTCGCTGACCGCGTCGGACCCGTCCTTCATCGCCTCGGTCTCGCGGTTGGGCGAGGCGACAGAGCCGCTGTCCAGATGGTCGCGGCCGATCACGACGGGGGCTTTCAGCTCGCCGTTACGCACCATCTCGTTGATCGCAAGCCCGGCCCGGTGGCGGTCGCCCAGCCCAATCCACATGATCCGCGCGGGCAGGCCCTGGAAGGCGATCCGTTCGCGCGCCATGTCAAGCCAGCGATTCAGCCCGGCATTCTCGGGGAACAGCTCCTTCATCTTCGCATCGGTCTTGTAGATATCCTCGGGATCGCCCGACAGGGCGGCCCAGCGGAACGGGCCCACGCCCCGGCAGAACAGCGGCCGGATATAGGCCGGCACGAAGCCCGGGAAGGCGAAGGCATCCTCGAGCCCCTCTTCCAGCGCCATCTGGCGGATGTTGTTGCCGTAATCGAGGGTCGGGATGCCCGCATTCCAGAAGCCCACCATCGCCGCGACATGGTCCTTCATGCTGGCCCGGGCGGCCGTCGCGACGCCCTTGGGATCGCTCTCCTGCCGGGCGCGCCATTCGGCCACGGTCCAGCCTTTCGGCAGATAGCCGTGGAACGGGTCATGGGCCGAGGTCTGGTCGGTGACGATGTCGGGCCGCCCGTTCGGCAGCGGCTCGCCCGCCTGCATCCGGCGCAGGATCTCGGGGAAGACATCGGCGGCATTGCCGATCAGCGCGACCGACTTGGCCTCTCCGGCCTCGGTCCAGCGCCCGATCATCGCCAGCGCCTCGTCGAGGCTGTGGGTCTTCTCGTCGCAATAACGGGTGCGGATGCGGAAATCGGCATGATCCTCGTCGCATTCGACGGCCAGGCAGCAGGCGCCCGCCATCACCGCGGCCAGCGGCTGCGCGCCGCCCATGCCGCCAAGGCCGCCGGTCAGGATCCACTTGCCCCTGAGATTGCCGTCATAATGCTGACGCCCGGCCTCGGCGAAGGTCTCGTAGGTGCCCTGCACGATGCCCTGCGCGCCGATATAGATCCAGGACCCGGCGGTCATCTGGCCGTACATCGCCAGGCCCTTGCGGTCGAGCTCGTTGAAATGCTCCCAGGTGGCCCAGTGCGGCACGAGGTTCGAATTGGCGATCAGCACGCGCGGGGCGTCGCGATAGGTGCGGAAGACGCCCACGGGCTTGCCCGACTGCACCAGCATGGTCTGGTCGCCTTCAAGCGTTTTCAGCGTCTCGACCATCAGGTCGAAATCCTGCCAGGTGCGTGCCGCGCGGCCGATGCCGCCATAGACGACCAGCTCATGCGGGTTCTCGGCCACGTCGGGATGCAGGTTGTTCATCAGCATCCGCATCGGCGCCTCGGTCTGCCAGCTTTTCGCGGTGATCTCGGGGCCCGTCGGCGGGAAGATGTCACGGGTGTTGTGGCGCGGATCGGTCATGGATCGGGTCCTTTCGGAAGCTCAGGCCAGAAGACGGCCGGCAATGATGTTGCGCTGGATCTCGGACGAGCCCTCATAGATGCGCATGATGCGCAGGTCGCGGGCATGGCGTTCGAGCGGGAAATCGTGGGTGTAGCCGTAGCCGCCATGGATCTGGAGCGCGGTATCGGCGATCCGGCCCGCGGCCTCGGAAGCGTAGAGCTTGGCCTTCGAGGCGGCGGTGGTGAAGCGCAGCCCCGCCTGCCGCTGCCGCGCGGCCTCATGGCCCAGAAGCTCGGCTGCGGACAGTTCGGTCGCCATGTCGGCCAGCATCCACTGGATGCCCTGCCGATTGGCGAGCGGCTCGCCGCCGATGATGCGGGATTTGGCCCAGTCGCGGGCCTCGGACAGGGCCGCCCGGGCGATGCCCACGGCCATGGCCGCGACCTCGGTCCGGCCATTGTCGAGCACCTTCATCGCGGTCTTGAAACCCGAGCCCTCGGGGCCGACGCGGTTGGCATCGGGCACGGTCACGTCGAGATCGAGCTCCCAGACATGGCCGCCCTTCAGACCCATGGTCTGCTCGACCCGGCCGGGCACGAGACCCGGCGTGCCCTTCTCGACCACGAAGGCCGAGATCCCGCGATGGCCCGCCTCAGGGTCGGTCACGCAGAAGACGACGACGAAATCGGCAACGCCGCCATTCGAGATGAAGCATTTCCGGCCCTTGATATGCCAGCTCTCGCCGTCCCTTGTGGCGCGGGTGCGCATGTCGGCCGGGTCCGAGCCCGCATTGGGTTCGGTCAGCCCGAAGGCGCCCAGCATCCGGCCCTCGGCCGCCGCCGGCAGGAAGCGCGCGCGGATCGCGTCATCGCCGCCCAGCAACAGGCTGTCGGTCGCGAGGAAATGCGCGGTCAGCGCCGAGACGGTCGAGCCGCAGCCGCCCGCGACCGCCGCGACCGCCTCGAACAGCGCATGCGCCGAGATGTCTGAACCGCCCCAGCGCTCGGGCAGGTTCGCGCCCATCATGCCGGTCTCGGCCAGGGCCGCCAGCTGGGCATGGACAAAGGCGCCCGTGCGGTCGGTTTCGGCCGCCTGCGGGGTCAGCACCTCGGCGGCGAACCTCTCCAGCATGTCGAGGAACTGGCATTCCTCGGCGCTCAGCAGATGGTCGAACTCACGCATCCTCATACTCCCTGACAATTCCGGCGGCCACGAGCCCCGCGATCTGGTCCCGATCGAGCCCGAGCCCTTCCAGCACCGCGCGGGTGCCGCTGCCCAGTGCGGGCGCGCCGGTTTCGGCCAGCGGCGCCTGGCCATCGAAGCGGACCGGCTGGCCCACCACCGGGGCCTTGCCCAGCCGGGGATGGGGCAGCTCGCTTACCAGCCCGCGCGCGGCGGCATGATCCGAGCCGAGCTGATCGGCCAGCGTCAGGATCGGCGCGGCGGGCACCTTGGCAGCCGACAGCGCCGCGACCGCATCGGCGGCGGGGCGGGGGCCGGTCCAGGCCTCGATCATGGCGCGGATCTCGGGCTCATGCGCGGTGCGCAGTTCGTCGGTGGCAAAGCGCGGATCCTCGGCCGCCTCGGGTCTTCCGATCGCGGCGCAGAGACCCGCGAACTGGCGCGGGCTGAGAACGGCGATGACCACATGGCCATCTGCGGTGCGGAAGGCGCCGAACGGGGTCGAGAACGGGTGGCGGTTGCCGACGCGGGCCACCGGGGCCTTCGCGTAAAGATGAAGCGCATGGCTGGTCGGCAGCATCGCCACCAGACAATCGAGCATCGCGACATCGAGCGTCGCGCCCTTGCCGCTGCGGCCCCGGCCGACAAGGGCTGCCAGGATCGCGATGACGGCGTAAAGCCCCGCCGCGACATCGCCGAGCGCCTCGCCTACCTTCAGCGGCGCGCCGTCTTCCTCGCCGGTCGCGTCCATCCAGCCCGACATCGCCTGCACGACGATGTCATAGGCGGGCAGGTCCGCCGCGGGGCCCGACTGCCCGAAGCCCGAAATCGCGCAATGGACGAGGCCGGGATTGTCGCGGCGCAGATCCTCGGCGCCAAGCCCCAGCCGCGCGGCGACGCCGGGGCGGAAATTCTCGACCACCACGTCGCACCCGGTGGCAAGCTGGCGCGCCAGCGCCTGCCCCTCGGGCGCCTTGAGGTCCAGAACCACCGAGTGCTTGCCGCGATTGGTCAGCGAGAACAGCGCGGATTCGCCTTCGCGGAACGGGCCGATATGGCGGTATTCGTCGCCCCGGGGCGGCTCGATCTTGATCACCTCGGCGCCCAGATCGGCAAGGATCGCGGTCGCGAAGGGGCCTGCAAGGACCCGGGTCAGATCGAGGATGCGCAGACCTTCCAGCGGCTTCACGAGGACAGCTCCGGCGCCAGCGCCTCGATCCGGGCGAGGATCGCGGCCAGATGCGGGCGCAACCGCGCGGCCTTGTCGGGGTCGAGCGCGAAGGGCGCGGCCTCGGTGGTCAGGTGACACGATTGCGTCAGTTCCATCTGGATCGCATGCACCCCGGTTTCGGGCCGCCCGTAATGGCGCGTGGTCCAGCCACCCTTGAAGCGTCCGTTCAGCACATGGGTATAGCCCTCGGCCCTGGCGCAGACGCCTGCGGCGGCTTCGGCAATGGCGGGCGCGCAGGTCGTGCCATTGGCGGTGCCGATGTTGAAATCGGGCAGGGTGCCCTCGAAGAGATAGGGAATGACCGAGCGGATCGAGTGGCAGTCATAGAGGATCGCGACGCCATGGCGGGCGCGGACCCGCGCGATCTCGGCGGCAAGGGCGGCGTGATACGGGGCGTGGAACGCGGCCAGCCGCCGGGCGGTCTCGGCCGCGTCGGGGGCGGTGTCCCAGATCGGTTCGCCGTCGAAATCGGTCAGCGGCACCAGACCGGTGGTGTTCTGCCCGGGGTAGAGGCTTTCATTCTCGGGCGAGCGGTTCGCGTCGATCACGTAGCGGTGGAAGGTGGCGCGCACCGTCGTCGCGCCGGGCAGGAGCCCGTCGTAAAGCTCATGCACATGCCAGTCGGTATCGGTCAGCTCACGGCCCCGGTCATTCAGCCGGGCAAGGATGTCCTCGGGCACATGGGTGCCGGTATGGGGCAGTCCGAGGATGACGGGGCTGTCGCCCCGGGTCACGTCGACGGGGCTCATGCGGGCATCTCCAGTCCTGCGGCGGCGACGAGGCTGCCGGTTTCGATCAGCGCCTGCGCCCGGGCGAGGTCGGGCGCGAGGTAGCGGTCCTCGCCCATCGTGGCCACCTCGGCGCGGATCGCGGCCAGCGCGCGTTTCAGCGGCTGGGAGGTTGCCAGCGGCGCGCGGAACTCGATGCCCTGGCCCGCGCAAAGCGCCTCGACGCCGAGGATCACGGCGAGGTTGCGGGTCATCCCGCCCAGACGCCGCGCGGCATGGGCGGCCATGCTGACATGGTCCTCCTGATTGGCGCTGGTGGGGGTGCTGTCGACCGAGCAGGGCGCGGCCAGATGCTTGTTCTCGCTCATCAGCGCGGCGGTGGTGACCTCGGCGATCATCAGCCCGCTGTTCAGCCCCGGTTCGGGCGTCAGGAAGGGCGGCAGGCCGAAGCTGAGCGCGGGGTCGACCATCAGCGCGACCCGGCGCTGGGCGATGGCGCCGATCTCGGCCACGGCAAGCGCGATCTGGTCGGCGGCGAAGGCCACGGGTTCGGCATGGAAATTGCCGCCCGAGACGATGGACCCGTCCGACAGCACCAGCGGGTTGTCGGTCACCGCATTGGCCTCGGTTTCAAGCGTCTGCCCGGCAAAGCGCAGCAGATCGAGCGCCGCGCCCGTCACCTGCGGCTGGCAGCGGATGCAGTAGGGGTCCTGCACCCGGGCATCGTCCTCGCGGTGGCTTTCGCGGATCTCGCTGCCCTTCAGCAGCCCCCGCATCGCGGCCGCGACGTCGATCTGGCCGCGATGGCCGCGCAGGGTGTGGATCTCGGCGCGGGTCGGCGCGGTCGAGCCCATGATGGCGTCGGTCGACATCGCGCCGGTGACGATGGCGGCGCGCAGGCAGGCCATGGCACGGAACCAGCCGGTCAGCGCTAGCGCGGTCGAGACCTGGGTGCCGTTGATCAGCGCCAGCCCCTCCTTGGCGCCCAGCGTGACGGGGGTCAGCCCCGCGCGGGCCAGCGCCTCGGCCCCGGGTAGGGTCTCGCCCTGATAGATGGCCTCGCCCGCGCCGATCATGACGGCGGCCATATGCGCCAGCGGCGCCAGATCGCCCGAGGCCCCGACCGAGCCCTGTTCCGGGATCGCGGGGGTCACGCCCTTCTCGAGCATCGCCTCGATCAGCGCGACGATCTCGGGGCGCACGCCCGAGGCGCCGCGGCCGAGGCTGAGCAGTTTCAGCGCCATCACCAGCCGGGCGGTGGCGCTGTCGAGGGGCGCGCCGACGCCGCAGCAATGCGACAGGATCAGGTTGCGCTGCAGCGTGGCGGTGTCCTCGGGCGGAATGCGGACCGAGGCAAGCTTGCCGAAGCCGGTATTGACCCCGTAGACGGCCTGATCGCCTTGGGCGGCGGCGGCGATGCGGGCGGCCGAGGCGGCGATGGCGGGGCCGGTGGTCTCGGCCAGCCGCGCGGGCGCTTCCTCGCGCCAGAGCGTTTCCAGTTGGGCGAGCGTGGTCTCGCCCGGCGTCAGAGTCAGCATTTGCATCCCTCGAAATAACGGGCGTGAAGCGGGTTGAAGCCGATCCGGTAGGTCAGTTCGGCCGGTTCGGCGATGTCCCAGACGGCAAGATCGGCGCGCAGGCCCGGCGCCAGTCGGCCGCAATCGGTCAGCCCCAGCGCCCGGGCGCCGTTCGCGGTGACGCCGCGCAGGCATTCGTCCGGGGTCAGCCGGAACAGCGTCGCGGCCATGTTCATGGTCAGCAGAAGCGAGGTCAGCGGCGAGGTGCCGGGGTTGCAGTCGGTCGCCAGCGCCATCGCGGTGCCCGCCTCGCGGAAGGCGGCGACGGGCGGCATCTGCGTCTCGCGCAGGGTGTAGAAGGCACCGGGCAGCAGCACCGCGGCCGCGCCCGCCCGGGCCAGCGCCGCGGCATCGGCCGCATCGGCATGTTCGACATGATCGGCCGACAGACCGCCGCGTTCGGCCACCAGCAGGCTGCCGCCCAGATGCGACAGCTGCTCGGCATGCAGCTTGACCGGCAGGCTCAGCTCGTCCGCGACATCGAAGATCCGCGCCATCTGCGCCACCGAGAAGGCGATGCCCTCGCAGAAGCCGTCGACCGCATCGACCAGCCCCTCGGCATGGGCCGCGCGCAGCCCGGCAATGGCGACCTCGTCGATATAGGCCTCGGCGCGGCCCTTGTATTCGGGCGGCAGGGCGTGGGCCGCGAGCCAGCTGGTGACGATGCGGACCGGGCGCTCGCGGCCCAGCCGCCGCGCCGCGCGCAGCATCTTCAGCTCGTCCGCGACGGTCAGCCCGTAGCCCGACTTGACCTCGATGGTGCCAGCGCCCTCGGCCAGCAGGCAGTCGAGCCGGGGCAGGGCCGAGGCGACCAGATCGTCCTCGGAGGCGGCGCGGGTCGCGGTGACGGTCGCGAGAATCCCGCCGCCCGCCCGCGCGATGTCCTCATAGCTGGCACCTTCCAGCCGCATCTCGAATTCGCGGGCGCGGCTGCCGCCATAGACCAGATGGGTGTGGCAATCGACCAGCGCGGGCGTGACCAGCCGGCCGCCCAGATCCTCGATGGGGCCACCGTCCGGGGCCGGGCCGTCGCCCAGCGCCGCGATGCGGCCGCCCTCGATCCTCAGCCAACCCCGCTCGATCCGCCTCGGCGCATCCTCGCCGAGTGGCAGGATGGTCGCATTGGCAAGGGTGAGATCTGTCATGTTGTCGGCTCCTCCTTGATTCGAGATTATATGTCTGCACATAATAATCAAGTCAAACTCGGAGGGTCAGGCGATGCAGAGGGTCTGGGCGCGGCATGCGCTTGTGATGAATTCCTGGGCGGAGAACGTTGAAATTGCCGTGGAAAGCGGCGGAAAAATTGCGGGAGTGCGTGAAAACGTGCCCTGTCCGCCCGGTGCAACCGGTGTCGAGACGCTTCTGCCCGCCCCCGCGAACCTGCACAGCCATGCCTTTCAGCGGGCGATGGCGGGGCTGACAGAATCCCGCGGCCCCGATCCGCGCGACAGTTTCTGGACCTGGCGGCGGCTGATGTACCGCTTTCTCGACCGGCTCGGTCCCGAGGATGTCGAGGCGATCGCCGCCTTCGTGCAGATGGAGATGCTGGAGGCGGGCTATGCCACCAATGTCGAGTTCCACTACCTGCATCATGGCCCGGGCGGCGCGCCCTATGCCGATCTGGCCGAAATGTCGGGCCGGATCGCGGCGGCGGCGGCGGTCTCGGGCATCGGGCTGACGCTGCTGCCGGTGCTTTATACCTATGGCGGGCTCGACCGCCGCGCGCTGGTCGCGGGGCAGGACCGGTTTGGCAACGACCCCGACCGGTTCGCACGGTTGCACGAGGCGGCGGCGGTCCATGTCGCGGGTCTTTCCCCCGATTGCCGGATGGGCGTCGCGCCGCATTCCCTGCGCGCGGTCGATGCCGTGGGGCTCGCCGCGGCCCAGGCGCTGGCACCCGAGGGACCGATCCATATCCATATCTCCGAGCAGCAGGCCGAGGTCGACGAGGTGCTGGCCGCGACCGGTCGGCGTCCGGTCGAATGGCTGCTGGAAAATGCCCCGGTCGATGCCCGTTGGTGCCCGATCCACGCAACGCAGATGAAGCCTGCCGAGACGCTGGCGCTGGCCGCGACCGGTGCTGTCGCCGGGCTTTGCCCGATCACCGAATCGAGCCTTGGCGACGGCATCTTCGACGGGGTGCGCTGGGTGCAGGCGGGCGGGCGCTTCGGCGTCGGCTCGGACAGCAATATCCGGATCTCGCTGAGCGAAGAGCTGCGCACGCTCGACTATTCGCAGCGGCTGCGCGACCGCACCCGCGCGGCGCTGGCGACCGGGGACCGCTCGACCGGGCGGGTGCTGTTTCAGGGCGCGGCCGAGGGCGGGGCGCAGGCGGCCGGGCGCGCAAGCGGCGGGCTTGCGGTCGGCAACTGGGCCGATCTGCTGGCGCTGGGCGACATGGGACCCGACGGCATCGGGCGGCAGGGCGATCTGCTGCTCGATACCTGGATCTTCGCGCGCGACGACCGCGCCGTCAGCGATGTCTGGTCGGCCGGGCGCCATGTGGTGCGGGGCGGGCGGCATGTCCGGCGCGACGAGATCGTGGCGGGATATGCGGCCGCGATGCGCCGCCTCCGGGACGGGCTCTAGCCATGGCCGGAGAGCGCGCCGCCTCGTGGCAGTCGATCCGCGACACCATCATGCTGCGGATCCGCGACCGGACCTATCCGCCGGGCGAGCTGATCCCGAACGAGGCCGACATCGCGGCGGAATTCGGCTGTGCCCGGGCGACGGTGAACCGGGCCTTGCGCGATCTGGCCGAGGAGGGCTTCCTCGACCGGCGCCGCAAGGCCGGAACCCGGGTGATCGAGGCGCCGCAGCGCAAGGCGACGCTGGAAATCCCCCAGATCCGGCGCGAGGTCGAGGCGCGCGGGCAGGTCTATGGCTACCGGCTTCTGGCGCGCGCAACCGGCCCCGCGCCCGAAGAGGTGCGCGCCCGGCTGAAACTGCCCGAGGCGGAAGCGACGCTGTATCTTGAAAGCCTGCATCTGGCCGACGGGGAAGCCCACATGTTCGAGCAGCGCTGGGTGGTGCTGAGAACCGTCCCCGGTATCGCCTCGGCCGATCTGGCGGCCGTCAGCCCCAACGAATGGCTGGTGCGCGAGGCGCCCTATACCCATGGCGGGATCGCGTGTCATGCCGAACCGGCCGGGCAGGCGGCGGCTGCGGCGCTGGGCTGTGCGCCAGCCGATCCGGTGCTGGTGATGGAGCGGCAGACCTGGCTCCATGAGGCGCCGATCACCTATGTGCGCGAGCATTTCGCCCAAAGCTACCGGCTGTGCCTCGGGCTCTGAGCGCTGCGGCTCAGACCACCAGAACCGGGCAGTCGGCGAGCCCCGTGACCTTGTGCGAGACGCTGCCCAGCAGGTAGTTCTCGACCGAGCCGAGGCCCCGGCTGCCGATCACGATCAGGTCGTTCCCGTGTTCGCGGGCGAAGCGGATGATGGTGCGGGCGGGCGGTCCGGCCTTGATGAAGGCGCGGGTGCCCTCGGCCCCGGCCTCGCGCGCCAGCCGCTTGGCATAGTCCGCCACCTCTCGGGCATAGCCGCGCATGGCGTCGTCCAGCGGCCCCGGCTCGTCCTTGCGGACCATCGACAGCGAGGCTTCCAGCATCGAATGGTGCCGGAAGACGGTCAGCACCGACAGCTGGGCGTCGCAGAGCCTGGCCAGCGCGACCGCCTGGCGCAGCGCGCGTTCGGCCCCGGCCGAGCCGTCATAGGGAACGAGGATCGAGTTGAACAAACCGGTCTCCTTTCGGCCCTCACCCGGCCTCGCCGGGGAAGGCGAGATCGCGGAGGAACAGCGCGATCTGGGGGAAGAAGATCAGCGCCACCGAGACGCCGAGCAGGATCAGGATGAAGGGCGGCGTGCCCCGGATCACCTCCATGTAGGGCCGCTTGAAGACGGCGATGGCGGTGAAGATATCGCAGCCGAAGGGCGGCGTGGCCGAGCCGATGGCGACTTGCAGCGTGATCAGCGTGCCGACCAGCACCGGGTCGAGCCCGACATCGGCGACGACCGGCGCGAAGATCGGCACCAGGATCAGGATCACCACGATCGGATCGACGAACATGCAGCCGATGAAGAAGGCGATCGAGATCGCGAACAGCACCCCGATCTGCCCCATCTGGTCGATGCCCGCGGCCGACAGGATGGCCTGCGGGATCTGGGCGAAGGAGATCACCCAGGAAAAGGCCGCCCCCGCCGCCACCAGGATGAACACGACCGCGGTGATCAGCCCGGTCGACTTGGCGGTGCGGTAGATGTCGCGCAGGCCCATCTCGCGGAAGACGAGGGTTTCGAGGATCAGGGCGTAAAGCACGCAGGCCGCGGCCGCCTCGGTCGGGCTGAAGATGCCGCCATAGATGCCGCCGATGATGATCGCCGGAAAGCCCAGCGGCCAGAGCGCGGCCCGGACCGCGCGCAGACGCTCGCCCCAGCTGGCGCGGGGTTCGGTCGGGACCCCGTTCCGGACCGCATAGGCCCAGGAATAGATCGCGAACAGCACGAGGATCAGCAGCCCCGGCCCGATGCCCGCGATGAAGAGCTCGGCAATCGAGGTGTTCGAGACCACGCCATAGATGATCATCCCGATCGAGGGCGGGATCAGGAAGGCGATGTCCGAGGCATTGACGATGAGGGCCAGGATGAAGCTGTCGCCATAGCCCGCCCTCTGCATCCGGGGCCGCAGCGGGCCGCCGATGGCCACGACGGTGGCCTGGGTCGAGCCCGAGACCGCGCCGAACATGGTGCAGGCGGCGGCGGTCGAGATCGCGAGCCCGCCCTTCAGATGGCCGACGAAGGCCATCACCATGTCGATCAGCCGCCCCGCGGATTGCCCGCGGGTCATGATGTCGGCGGCGAAGATGAACATCGGCACCGCGATCAGCGAGGCCGGGCGGATGCCCGCCATCATCTGCTGGATCATGGTCTCGAGCTGGCCGAGACCGCCGAAGAGGGTCACGAAGCCCACAAGCGCCCCCGCGATCAGCGGGATCATCATCGGAAAGCCCAGCAGAAGCAGCACGATCATGATCGAGAAGATTGCAGCCGCCATCGCTCAGACCTCCGTCTCGTCGTCGTCATAGCCTTCCAGAACCGCCGTCGAGAGGTAGACGTCGCGCGAGATCGCGTTCTTCACCGCCGTCAGAAGGTATTGCATTCCGGTCATGAACAGGCCCACCGGCACGATCACCAGCGTCGTCCAGACCGGGATCTGCAGGGCGGGCAGAACCCGGCCGCGCCCCGCCTGGGTCAGAAGATAGGCCGCCGCGAACCAGCACAGGCCGAACATCAGCACCGCTGTCGTCAGCGCGATGACGATCATCAGGATCTTGCGCGCCCGCGAGGGCAGCGAATCGTAGATGGCCGACATCCGGATATGGCGGCCCTGGCGCGCGGCATAGCTGATGCCCGCGAAGGTGATCACCACGATCAGGATGCGGTTCAGTTCCTCGGTGAAGAAAAGGCTCGACTGAAACAGGTAGCGGCCGACCACATTGGCGACCGTGTTCAGCGCCATCAGCAGGACGCCCGCGGCCAGCAGCGCGGATTCGACCCGCGCGATGGCCGCGTCGATCGTCCCCAGAACCCCGGGAAGGCTTGAGACATAAGCCACCTCGTCGGGGTCGTCGGCGGCGGTGGTGTCGGTCTGGGACTGGGCCTGCGTGGGGCCCTGAGCAGGGCTGGCCTGGGCGCGAAGCGATTGGTCCGAGGACAAGGGCAGCTTCCTTCCGTTCCTCCCTGCGGGCGGGTGCCGGGTGCGGGGCGGGCAAGAGGCGGGGAAATGGCCAGAGCGCGCGGGATGCGGCCCGCGCGCTTCGGTGACCGTCGGATCAGCTCTGGGTGGCGTCCTCGGCGGTCTTCAGGTCCTCTTTCATCTGATCGAGGATCTCCTTGCCGCTGTCGCCGGTCATCTCGAGGAACTTGGCCTCGACCTCGCCGGCCGCGTCCTTGAAGGGCTGGCGTTCTTCCTCGGACAGCGTGGTGAAGGTCATCGAAGGCTTGGCCTCCCTGATCTTCTCGACCGAGGCTTCGGTCAGGCCCTTCTGATAATCGATGATATGGGCGAAGGCGGCATCGGCCGCGTCGCGGATCGCCTGCCGGTCCTCATCCGACAGGTCCTCGAAGAAGTCCTTGTTGGCCATCACCGCGGTCGTGAAGTTGTTGTGCCCGATCCGGGTCACGTAATCGGTGACCTCGTACATCTTCGTCGACTCGATGAAGAACATCGGGTTTTCCTGGCCCTGGATGATGTTGGTCTGCAGCGCGCCATAAACCTCGCCCCAGGGCAGCGGCGTCGGCGTCGCGCCGAAGGCCTTGTAGCTTTCCACCAGAAGCGGGTTGGTCATGGTGCGGATCTTGACCTCGTCCAGATCCTCGGGCGTCTTGAACGGCTCCTTGGTCGTGATCGCCACCTCGCCTTCGGGGAACATGGTCAGAAGTTCCAGGCCCTGATCGGCATAGAGCTTGGGGAACATCTCGTTGATGGCCTTCGAATTCTCGAAGAAGCTGGCCAGCGTTTCGGGCTCCTGCGGCAGCAGGTAGGGCACGAAGAAGACCTGCGCCTCGGGGATCAGCGAGCCGGTGAAGCCCGGCGACTGGTCGACGAATTGCAGGATGCCGTCCTGCGCCTGTTCCATGATGTCGGCGGATTCGCCGAGCGTGCCATAGGGGAAAAGCTGGATCTCGTGGTCGGTATTGGCCTCGATCTCTTCCTTGAACTTCTGGGCATAGATGCCCTGCACCTCGTCGAGCGCCTCTTCGAAGGCATAGCGCCAGGTGTCGGCCTGAGCCATGCCCGCGCCAAGCGCGAAGGCGGCGACGGATAGGGTCAGCAGGCGGGTCTTGAATTGCATGGACGGTCTCCTCTGGTTGCTTGCGCACGAGCCCGCGGGCCCGAACCTTCGGGGCTGTCGGTGATCGGGGAAAGACGCGAGATTTGGCACCGCGCGCAAGCGCGACCGGTCCGGCCGCACTCCCCGGAAACGCACCATACCGGGGCCGGTCCGGAACCGCCCCGGGCAAGCCGGGAATAGTCAGGCCCGCGGGGTCTCGTCACGATCCCCGCAGGCCGGTTTCCGCCCCGCGGCGCGCCACCTGTGACAAGCAAACGCGGGTCCGGCGCGCCCGGTTCCGAAAAAAGTGCGAAAAAATGAGCGCGGGAGAGGGAACCCGGGCCGGGCGGCCGTTTTCCCGACGGAACCGCCTGTGGCATGGCCCGGGCGGTCCGGTCCGGGTAGGCGCTAGGCGGCGGGCCGACAGAGCCCGCGCAGCACGTCGTCCTTGCCGATCTGGCCGATCAGGCGGCCGTCCTCGACCACGCCGACGGGGGCGGTGGCGCCGATCAACCGGTCCATGCCGTCGCGGATCAGGGCGTCTGCCTCGATGGTGACCTCGGGGCTGCCGGTTGCGGGCTGCATCAGATCGCGCGCCCGCAGCACGCCCAGCGGGTTCATGTGCTGGACGAAATCGGCGACATAGTCGTTCTTCGGGTCGCGGAAGATCTCGGGCGGGGCGCCGGTCTGGACGATGCGTCCGCCCTCCATGATCGAGATGTGGTTGCCGAGCTTGAACGCCTCGTCGAGATCGTGGCTGACGAAAAGGATCGTGCGCTTCAGCCGCTGCTGCAGCTCCAGCAACTCGTCCTGCAGCTTGGCCCGGATCAGCGGGTCGAGCGCCGAGAAGGGTTCGTCCATCAGCAGGATCGGCGCCTGGGTGACGAAGGCGCGGGCAAGGCCCACCCGCTGCTGCATGCCGCCCGACAGCTCGCCCACGCGGCGGTCGCCCCAGTCGGCCAATCCGACCAGAGACAGCTGGTCGTCGATCCGCTCGCGTGCCTCGCGGCGGCCGACACCCGACAGTTCGAGCCCGAGCCCCACATTCTCGCGCACCGTGCGCCAGGGCAGCAGGCCGAATTGCTGGAATACCATCGCGACGTGATGCATGCGGATGCGGCGCAGGGTGGCGGCATCGGCATGGGTCACGTCGACCATGCCGGTGCCGTCATTGACCTCGACCTTGCCGCGCACGACGGGGTTCAGCCCGTTCACCGCGCGCAGAAGCGTCGACTTGCCGGACCCCGAAAGACCCATCAGCACCAGGATCTCGCCGGTCTCGACGGTCAGGCTGCAATCGTGCACCCCCAGCACCTGGGCTGTCGCGGCCTGCACCTCGGCCCGGGTCTTGCCCTGGTCCATCAGCGGCAGGGCGCGGTTGGGATGGGCGCCGAAGACGATCGAGACGTTTTCGATACGAAGCGCGGTCGCTGTCATTTGCGCGCCCCCACATGCAGGATGCGGTCAAGCATGATTGCCACCACGACGATCACGAAGCCGGATTCGAAGCCGAGCGCGGTGTTGACCTGATTGAGCGCGCGCACCACCGGCACGCCCAGCCCGTCGGCGCCGACCAGGGCTGCGACCACCACCATCGACAGCGACAGCATGATGGTCTGGTTGAGCCCCGCCATGATCTGCGGAAAGGCATAGGGCAACTCGACCTTGAAGAGCGTCTGCCGACTTGTGGCGCCGAAGGCGGTCGCGGCTTCCAGCAGGGCCTTCGGCGTCGAGGAAACCCCCAGATAGGTCAGCCGGATCGGGGCGGGCAGCACGAAAATGACCGTCGCGATCAGCCCCGGCACCATGCCGATGCCGAAGAAGACGATGGCCGGGATCAGATAGACGAAGGTCGGCAGGGTCTGCATCAGATCGAGGATCGGCCGCAGATAGGTGTAAAGCTGCGGCCGGTGCGCCGCGCCGATGCCGATCGGCACCCCGATCGCCATGCAGACCACGCAGGCCGACAGCACCAGCGTCAGGCTTTCGGTGGTCTCTTCCCAATAGCCCTGGTTGAGAATGAACAGAAAGCCCAGGGCCACCGCGAGGCAGGTCTTCCAGCTGCGCTGCAGCGCATAGGTCAGCGCGACGAAGCCCAGCGTGACCAACGCCGGATGCGGCGTCTGCAGCACCCAGAGGATCGCGTCGATCATCGCCTCCATGATTGCGGCGATGGCGTCCAGCACGACCTCGGCATTGTCCCTGAGCCAGTCGAAGATCGTGCCGGCGACACGGCCCACGGGAATCTTGTGATCGGTCAGCCACTCCACGGCGGCATTCCCTCCTGCATTGACGGTTTGGAAAGGGGCAGGGCGGCGGGACCGCCGCCGGGGACCGCTTGCGCCGGGCGGGCGGTCCGGTCGGGGTCAGAGCCCGAGGCTTTGCCTGACCGCGGCCAGGCCGTCGCCGCCGTCCCTGGTGGTCACACCGGCAAGCCAGGTGTCGAGAACCTGCGGGTTTTCTTTCAGCCAGGCTTCGGTCGCCTCGGCCGGGTCGGCGCCGTCGTCGAGGATTTCGCCCATGATCTTGTTTTCCATGGCAAGGCTGAAATCCATGTTGGCGAAAAGTGTGCCAAGGTTCGGGCATTCCGCCGAATAGCCCTTGCGGGTCACGGTATGCACGACGCCCTCGCCGCCGAAGAAATCCTCGCCGCCGGGCAGGTATTTCAGGTCGAAATTGGCGTTCATCGGGTGCGGTTCCCAGCCGAGAAACACGACCGGTTCTTCCTTGCGGTAGAAGCGCGCGACCTGGGCCAGCATGCCCTGTTCGGAACTTTCGACGATCTTGAAGTCGCCCAGCCCGAAAGCGTTTTCCTCGGTCAGGCTCACGAGATAGGCGTTGCCCTCGTTGCCGGGCTCGATCCCGTAGATCTTGTTGTCCAGCTCATCGGCGAACTTGGCGATGTCGGCATAGCTTTTCAGCCCGGCCTCCCAGGCATAGGTGGGCGTGGCCAGCGTGTATTTGGTGCCTTCGAGGTTGACGTTGATGTCCTCGATCTCGCCGCTTTCGAGATAGGGGCCGATGGCGCCCGCCTGCGCCGGCATCCAGTTGCCGAGGAACACGTCCACGTCGTCGCTGTCGAGCGAGGCGAAGGTCACCGGTACCGACAGCACCTTGACGTCGACCT
This sequence comes from Rhodovulum visakhapatnamense, assembly GCF_004365965.1. Lineage (GTDB taxonomy): Bacteria > Pseudomonadota > Alphaproteobacteria > Rhodobacterales > Rhodobacteraceae > Rhodovulum > Rhodovulum visakhapatnamense. Next base: position 16,839 of record NZ_SOEB01000015.1, on the reverse strand, counting down.
TGTAGCCCAGCCCTTCCAGCACATGGCGGGCCGTGGCGGTGGTGGTGGTGATGTCGGTCCAGCCGACATCGGACATCACGACGGTATCGCAATCGGCGAATGCCGTGCCCGCGGCCAGCATGGCCAGGGCAGAGACGGCAGAAGTCAGTTTCATGGCAATTCCCTGATCGACTTGAGGTGCAGATTTATTGATTGACCAGTCAAACAGTGCCTGATTATCTCCGGTTTGCAACCACTTTTTCAGGAAACGCCCCAGATGACCGCCCAACCCGAGCGCAAGGCACAACTGATCGACGCGACGATTCAGGAACTTGGCGCAACCGGGTCGCTCAGCGTGACGGTGGGCCAGATCGCCAGGCGGGCCGGGGTTTCGTCGGCGCTGGCGTTCCACTATTTCGGCGACAAGGACCGGCTGTTCCTGGCCGCGATGCGGCATATCCTCGCCGTCTACGGCGCCGAGGTGCGGGCGGCTCTGAAAGAGGCCGACTCGCCCCGCGCCCGGCTCGACGGCACGATCCGCGCCAGCTTCAGCGAGACGAGCTTTCGCCATGACGTGATCGCGGCCTGGCTGAACTTCTACGTGCTGGCGCACCGGTCGGACGAGGCGCGGCGGCTGCTGGGGGTCTATCACCGGCGGCTGCATGCGAACCTCGTTCACGACCTGCGCCCGCTGGCGGGCCCCCGCGCCCCCGAGATTGCCCGCAGGCTCGCGGCGCTGATCGACGGGCTTTACTTGCGATTCGTGCATTTCCCCCGCGACGAGGCCGAAGACAGCGCCTCTGCCCATGTCCTTGCGGCACTCGACGCCGAACTGAAGGCCCTGCCATGACCCGACCCAATCTTCTGATCCTGATGGTCGATCAGCTGAACGGGACGCTCTTTCCCGACGGCCCGGCCCACTGGCTTCACGCGCCCAACCTGAAACGGCTGGCCGCCCGGTCGGCGCGGTTTTCCACCTGCTACACCGCCTCGCCGCTTTGCGCGCCGGGCCGGGCCAGTTTCATGTCGGGGCAGTTGCCTTCGGTCACCGGCGTCTATGACAACGCGGCCGAGTTTCCCTCGGACCTGCCGACCTTCGCCCATCACCTGCGCCGGGCGGGCTATCATACCTGCCTCGGCGGCAAGATGCATTTCGTCGGCCCCGATCAGCTGCACGGTTTCGAGGAACGGCTGACCACCGACATCTACCCCGCCGATTTCGGCTGGACGCCCGATTACCGCAGGCCCGGCGAGCGGATCGACTGGTGGTATCACAACATGGGGTCCGTGACCGGCGCGGGCGTGGCCGAGATCACCAACCAGATGGAATATGACGACGAGGTCGCCCATGCCGCCGCGCAGAAGCTTTACGATCTGGCGCGCCGCAAGGATGACCGGCCCTGGTGCCTGACCGTCAGCTTCACCCATCCCCACGATCCCTACGTGGCCCGCAAAAAGTTCTGGGACCTCTACGAGGACTGCGACCACCTGCTGCCCGAGGTTCCGGCGATCCCTTACGACGATCAGGACCCGCATTCGAAACGGATCTTCGACGCCAACGACTGGCGCAGCTTCGACATCGCCGAGGACGACATCCGGCGGTCGCGCCGGGCCTATTTCGCAAATATCTCCTATCTCGACGAAAAGATCGGCGCCTTCCTCGACATTCTTCAGGCGACCGATCAGGAGGCCGCGATCCTGTTCGTGTCGGACCATGGCGACATGCTGGGCGAGCGCGGGCTGTGGTTCAAGATGACCTTCTACGAGGGGTCGTCGCGGGTGCCGCTGATGATCGCGGCACCGGGCGTCGCACCGGGGCGGATCGACACGCCCGTCTCGACCCTCGATGTCTGCCCGACGCTCTGCGATCTGGCCGGGATCTCGATGGACGAGGTTGCCCCCTGGACCGAAGGCCAGTCGCTGCTGCCGGTCGCGGGCGGTGGGCCGCGCGGCCCGGTGCCGATGGAATACGCGGCCGAGGCGTCCTATGCGCCGCTGGTGGCGCTGCGCGACGGGCGCCACAAGCTGACCCGCTGCGCGCTCGATCCCGATCAGCTTTTCGATCTAAAGGCCGACCCGCAGGAGCTGACCGACCTTGCCGCCGATCCCGCCCATGCCGACACCCTTGCCCGGCTGCGGGCCGAGGTCGACGCGCGCTGGGATCTTAACCGGTTCGATGCCGAGGTCCGCAAAAGCCAGGCCCGGCGCGGGGTCGTCTACGAGGCGCTGCGGAACGGGGCCTATTTCCCCTGGGACTACCAGCCGTTGCAGCGGGCCAGCGACCGCTTCATGCGCAATCACATGGACCTGAACGAGGTCGAAGGCCGGGCGCGCTACCCGCGCGGCGAATGACCGGAGAATGACGATGATCTATGAGACCCAACCCACCGCCAGCCACTATGTGGACGGTGCCTATCTCGAAGATACCGACGGCACGCCGATCCCGGTGATCTATGCTGCGACCGGAGCGCGGATCGCGACCGTTCATGCGGCGACGCCCGCCGTGATCGACAGGGCGCTGACCGCCGCCGCGCGCGCCCAGACCGATTGGGCCCGCCTTTCGGGGCGCGAGCGCGGCCGCGTGCTCATCCGCGCCGCCCAGATCCTGCGCGAGCGGAACCGCGAGATGTCGGTTCTGGAAACCTGCGACACCGGCAAGCCCCTGCAGGAGACGCTGATCGCCGATGCCGCATCGGCCGCCGACGCGCTGGAATATTTCGGCGGGCTTGCGGGCAGCCTGACGGGCGAGCATATCCCGCTGGGCGGCGACTGGGCCTATACGATGCGCGAGCCGCTGGGCGTCTGCGTCGGCATCGGCGCCTGGAACTACCCGACCCAGATCGCGGCCTGGAAGGCGGCCCCGGCGCTCGCCTGCGGCAATGCCATGGTCTTCAAGCCGTCCGAGGTGACGCCGCTTTGCGCGCTGAAACTGGCCGAGATCCTGACCGAGGCGGGCGCGCCCGCCGGGCTTTTCAATGTCGTGCAGGGCGCGGGCGAGGCCGGGCAGGCGCTGATTTCCGATCCGCGCGTCGCCAAGGTGTCGCTGACGGGGTCGGTTCCCACGGGGCGGAAGGTCTATGCCGCCGCCGCCGCCGACATGAAACACGTCACGATGGAACTGGGCGGCAAGTCGCCCCTGCTGATCTTCGAGGATGCCGATCTCGACAACGCCGTCAGCGGCGCCATCCTCGCGAATTTCTACTCCTCGGGCCAGATCTGTTCCAACGGCACCCGGGTCTTCGTGCAGAAAAGCGTCAAACAGGCCTTCCTCGCCCGCCTGACCGAACGGCTGAAGGGTGTCGTGATGGGCGACCCGCTGGACGAGGCCACCAATTTCGGCCCGATGGTCAGCGAGGCCCAGATGCGGATCGTCGAGGGCTATATCGCCAAGGGCGTCGAGGAGGGCGCCCGGCTTGTCACCGGGGGCCGCCGCGTCGCGCGCGACGGCTTTTTCCTGGCCCCCACGGTCTTTGCCGATGTCACCGACGGCATGACCATCGCCCGCGAAGAGATCTTCGGCCCGGTGATGGCGGTCCTCGATTTCGAGGACGAGGCCGAGGCCGTCGCGCGCGCCAATGCCACCGAATTCGGTCTTGCGGCGGGGGTCTTCACCCGCGACATCTCGCGGGCGCACCGGGTGATCGGGGCGCTGAAGGCGGGCACCTGCTTCATCAATTCCTACAACGATGCGCCGGTCGAGATGCCCTTCGGCGGCGTCGGGATGTCGGGGGTCGGCCGCGAGAACGCGAAGGCCGCGATCGAACATTACAGCCAGCTCAAATCCGTCTATGTGCGCATGGGCGACGTGGAGGCCCCCTACTGATGCAGGCCGATTACGTCATCGTCGGCGCGGGCAGCGCCGGTTGCGCCATCGCGTACCGTCTCGCCGAGGCCGGAAAGTCGGTTCTGGTGATCGAACATGGCGGGTCCGATGCCGGGCCGCTGATCCGGATGCCGGGCGCGCTCAGCTATCCGATGAACATGCCCCGTTACGACTGGGGCTTCCGGACCGAGCCCGAGCCGCATCTGGGCGGGCGGCGCCTCGCGACCCCGCGCGGCAAGGTGATCGGCGGGTCTTCCTCGATCAACGGCATGGTCTATGTGCGCGGCCATGCCCGCGACTACGATCACTGGCGCGACCAGGGTGCGGCGGGCTGGGGCTATGCGGATGTGCTGCCCTATTTCCGGCGGATGGAAGACTGGCACGCGGGCGGGCATGGCGGCGATCCGGCCTGGCGCGGGCAGGGCGGGCCGCTGCATGTCACCCGGGGGCGGCGCGACAACCCGCTGGTGCAGGCCTTCGTCGAGGCCGGGCGGCAGGCGGGCTATCCCGTGACCGACGACTATAACGGCCACCAGCAGGAGGGCTTCGGCCCCTATGACATGACCGTCTGGAAGGGCGAGCGCTGGTCCGCCGCGCGCGCCTATCTGCGGCCTGCGCTGAAGCGGCCCAATTGCGATCTGATCCGGGGGTTTGCCCGCCGCGTCGTCATCGAGAACGGCCGCGCCACGGGCGTCGAGATCGACCGCGACGGCTTTACGGAAGTCGTCCGCGCCGGGGCCGAGGTGATCCTGGCAGCGTCCTCGATCAATTCGCCGAAGCTGCTGATGCTGTCGGGCATCGGCCCGGCCGCGCATCTGGCGGACCATGGCATCGGGGTCGTGGCCGACCGTCCAGGCGTGGGGCAGAACCTGCAGGACCATCTTGAACTCTATCTGCAGATGGCGGCCAGCCAGCCGATCAGTCTTTTCAAGTACTGGAACCTTCCCGGCAAGGCCTGGGTGGGGCTGCAATGGCTCTTGACCAGGGGCGGCCCCGGCGCGTCGAACCAGTTCGAAAGCGCGGCCTTCCTGCGGTCGGGCGAAGGCGTCGACTATCCCGACATCCAGTATCATTTCCTGCCGATCGCGGTGCGTTATGACGGGCAGGCGGCGGCCGAGGGGCATGGATTTCAGGCCCATGTCGGCCCGATGCGCAGCCCCTCGCGCGGCGCGGTCACGCTGCGCTCGGCCAACCCGAACGAGCCGCCGAAGATCCTGTTCAACTACATGAGCCACGAGAAGGACTGGGCCGATTTCCGGACCTGCATCCGGCTCACGCGCGAGATCTTCGCGCAGGAGGCCTTCGCGCCCTTCGTCAGCCACGAGATCCAGCCCGGCGCCGCGGTGCAGTCCGACGACGCGCTGAACGGGTTCATCCGCGAGCATGTCGAAAGCGCCTATCATCCCTGCGGCACCGCCCGGATGGGCGCCCGGGACGATCCGATGGCGGTGGTCGATCCCGACCTCCGGGTGATCGGGGTCGAGGGGCTGAGGCTGGCCGACAGCTCGGTCTTTCCGCGCATCCCGAACGGCAATCTGAATGCGCCCTCGATCATGGTGGGCGAGAAGGCGGCAGATCACATCCTCGGCCGCCGCCTGCCCGCCGACACTCGCGGCCCCTGGATCAACCCGGACTGGCGGCAGGCGCAGCGCTGAGCGCTGCACGGGTCAACACGCCCTCGGCCCAGCGGTCGGCCGAGGCGCCGAAACAGTCATGGATCGAGTCGACCGCGATCACGCTGCCCAGCGCGGCCCGGCCCAGCAGCGCCAGCCCCGGCTGCACCCGCCCGTCGGCCCCGATCACCTGGCCGTCGGGGCGGATGCGCGCCCCCTGACCCTTGGCCACCGGCACGATCCGGCCTTCGTCCCGCAGCGCGGCGATGACCGGCGCCTCGATGCCCTGAAGGGCGGGCGAAGGCAGCACCGCGTCGACCATAACATCGGCCCGGGCGCCCTCGTCCCCCTCGACCAGTTGCCAGCCGCTGTCGGTCAGCAGGATGTCGGGGTCGTCCACAATGCGCAAATCGACGATCCCGGTCTCGATCAGGATCGCAAGCTCTTCAATCGTGGCAGCGGGCGGCCCGTAGGAATAGCGTTTCAGCCCCTCGTCGAAGCCGATCAGCGCCTCGGCCGTTCCCGGCGCGGCCGAGCCCGGGTTCACGCCCCGGCGCAGCGCATTCTGCCAGTGCCGCCAGATCTGCCCGATGGCATAGCCCGGCGCGGGCGGGCGGGTCCCGCGCGCCATGGCAAGCCCGTCCCGCAAGGGCACGGTCGGGTCCGGGTCCTCCTGCGAGGCCGGGGCGCTGCGTTCTGCGGTCAGCCACTCTTCGACGCCACCGGGCCCTGCGCCGGTGGCCGCCAGCACCCGCCGGGCGGCCCGTGCGAGCGGGGTGCACAGGGTGACCAGCGCGGCCTCGGGCGGCTGGGCCAGGGCCCGGCTCAAGGCCGCCTCGAAGGCGCGGGTCTCGGCGGGCAGGGGGGCCATGCGCGCGTCGATGGCTTCGCTCGCCGGTTTCGGCCAGGGCGGCAAGCCGTTCAGCGAAAAGGGCAGGAGGCGCGCGGGCTCGCGGCCCGAGGCGATGTACCGGCCGTCCTCGAACCGGCCGCCGAGGCCCAGCGTCAGAAGCCGCACCGCATCCAGCGTCGAGAGCCCGAGCCCGCGAAGCGCCACTGCCTTGCCGGCCCAGCCCTCGGCGGCCTCGAGCAGGCGGTCGGCAGGATAGGCAGGCAGAAGCTCGGCGCCGCAGCGCCGGGCATGGTCCTGCCAGCGTGCCAGTTGCGGGTCGGGCCGGGTGGCGGGCTGGCCGGGCGCCAGCAGCACCTCGTCATAGGGGCCGAAACGTGCCCCCGCGCCGTCAAGCCGCCAGCCCGCCTCGCTGGCCTCGATCCGGCGGATGGCGGTTTCATGGCGGGTCAGCGCGGTGCCCTCGGGCAGGCTGGCCGTCAGCGCGCGGAACCGCGCCGCCATATAGGCGCCAAGCTCGGCCCGGGCCGGAAACCGCTCGCCATCGGGGGGCGACATCAGCCAGGCGGCGAAAGACGCGATCCGGCGCGGAACTGGCGCGGGCGGGTCGATGTCGATGGCCCGGATCGGGATGTTCAGAAGCATCAAGGGGCTTTGGCCGGGATCGAAATTCGGCCCGGCGCCGGGCCAGGGGCCGGGTTCGAAGACGTCGATGGCGACGGGTGTACCAGTGTCGGCCAGCCGCGCGGCCAGTGCTTCCAGCGCCCCCAGACCGCGCGGTCCGAGACCGATGATGGCAAGGCGCAGCGGAGGGTTCTGGTGGGGCATGGCGGGGCGATGTGCGGTGGGGGCGATCTGCGGGTCCATTGCGGGACAAGCCCGAAGGGGGCGATCCGGTTCCCGGCGTCGGCGCGCGGAGAGGTCGCAGGCCCCCCATCCGGGCGCAAATCCGGAGGGCGCAAGGTCGGACGGAACCCGGGCGGCGCGCTTGCGTTGTCGGGCTGGCACCCGCCGGGGTCGGCGGGGCCGCTGAGAGGAGACCCGCCCTTGTCCCGTCCGCGCCTGACCCGCCCCCGCCTTCTGATCGGACTCGGCGCTGTTGCCGTGGTGCTGGTTCTGGGGGCCGCCGCGGTCCTCAAGGCCGGGCTGGTCCCCGTCTCGGCCCGCCCGCCCCATGCCGCCGCCACCGCCGCCCTGCTGCATGAGACCTTTCGCGCCTCGGTCGAACGAAGCGCCCGCCAGCTGACCGAGGCGGGTCTGGACGTGCCCGATCTGGACGATCCCGGGCTGATCGCGCTGGGCGCGCAGCACTACGACCAGGTCTGTTCCTCCTGCCATGGCGGCCCGGGGCTGGGGCAAAGCCCGGTCGCGCTGTCGATGCGGCCCCGCCCGCAAAGCCTGCCCGCCGTGGTGGGCGAATTTTCCGAGACCGAGCTTTACGTGATCCTGCGCGACGGGGTCCGCTTCACCGCGATGCCAAGCTGGCCCGCCGATGGCAATTTCGGCGAGATCTGGGCGGTGGTCGCCTTTCTGCGCCAGTTGCCCGGCATGACGCCCGATGCCTATCACGACGCCACCGAGGCCTCCCGGGGGGCCGCAGAGGCCGCACTGCCCGCGATGGCCTGGGACCGCCGGGGCGCGGCGATGGAACTGAAGCTGCATGCCCGCGCCGATCCGCTCGCAGACTATCTGTATTCCGCGCCCTCGACCGGCTGGCGCCCGATCGGGCTGGGCGACACGCCTTTGCGCTATTGCGTGGCCTGCCACGGAACCGACGGCACCGGCGCGCCAACCGGCGGGCAGGCGCCCAACCTGGCCATTCTCGATGCCGACACCATCGCCGCGCGGTTGCGCGACTATGCCAGCGGCGCCCGTCAAAGCGGGATCATGGCGACCGTGGCCACCAGCCTGTCGGGGCCGCAGATCGACGCGCTGGCCGAGCATTTCGCGGGGCTTCCCGACCGGACCCTTGGCGTGCCGCCCTCGGCCGGCACCGAGGCCGATGCCGAACGCGGGACGGCGCTTGTGCGGAATGGCGACTTTGCCCGGGCGCTGCCCGCCTGCGGTCTTTGCCACGGAACCGGCACCGAAAAGGCCGGGCTGGGCGTGCCGCGGCTGGCCGGGCAGGGGGCTGCCTTCCTGAAACGTCGTCTCGACGGGTTCGCTTCCGGGCGGGGGCCCGACCGCGACGGCTGGAACCCGATGCCCGCCATCGCCCGCGCGCTGAGCCCCGCCGACCGCAGCGCCGTCGCGGCCTATCTGGCCGGGCTGCCGGCCGGCGATCCGCTGTCGCCCGATGCCGCCGCGGCCCCGGGGCTCGAACAGGCGACCGAAACGGCGATTGCCCAGGCCCAGAGCTGCACCGCCTGCCACGATCCCGGGCCTGCCCTGGGCGCCGACCGGGATCTGTCGCCCAATCTGACCCTGCAAGCGCCCGCCTATATCGCCCATCAGATGGCCCTGTTCGATTCCGGACTGCGGCCGGTCACGACGATGCAACAGGCCGCCCACGAACTGACCGAGGCCGAGGTCGGGGCGCTGGCTGCAGTCTTCGGAACTGCCCGCGCCAGCCCCTCGGGGTCCGACCCCGAGCGCCGTCCGCCGCCTGACTATCAGCTGGCCGAGGCAGGAGCTCTGGCGCGCGACGGCGATCCGGGCCGAGGGGTCCCCGCCTGCCTCAGCTGTCACGGCGCGGCACCGACCGGGGCGATCGGGCTGATCCCGCGGCTCGACGGGCAGCGCGCCGGGTATCTGCAGGATCGGCTGGACTATTTTGCCGAAGGGAAGGCGCCCGAGGTGCTGGCGCCGATGACCGGGATCGCCGCGCGTCTGACCGACAGCGAGCGCGCGGCGCTGGCCGACTGGTTCGCGGCGCGCCCGCCGCTGGAAAAGTAGCGCCTTTGGTGCCGGGTCCGGCCGCGCCCCGCCACACCGGCAGGGACCGGCCGCAGGGGGGCGGACCGTTCCGGGCTTCCTTGCCGGTTGGCGACTGCGACCTATCCCTTTGAGATCGACCGTCCCGAAAGCCGCCCCGTGCCCGACCCAGTTCCCGTCCGCCCCTCGTCGCTCGCGCCGTTCCGCAAGGCGACTTTCCGCAATCTGTGGCTGGCCTCCAACGTGTCGAATTTCGGGGGGCTGGTGCAGACGGTCGGCGCAGGCTGGATGATGACCGAACTGACCCATTCGCCGGTCATGGTGGCGATGGTGCAGGCCTCGAACACCCTGCCGATCATGCTGGTCTCGCTGATCGCCGGGGCGCTGGCGGACAATTTCAACCGCCGCCGCATCATGCTGGGCGCGCAGACCTTCATGCTGGTCGTCTCGGCGGCCCTGGCGGCGGCGGCCTTCGCCGGCGGGCTGACCCCCTGGCTGCTTCTGGGGTTCACCTTCCTGATCGGCTTCGGAATGGCGCTTTACAACCCGTCCTGGCAGGCCTCGGTCGGCGATATCGTGCCGCGCTCTGATCTTCCGGCGGCGGTCGCGCTGAACAGCATGGGGTTCAACCTGATGCGCAGCGTGGGCCCGGCCGTCGGCGGGCTGATCGTCGCCGCGGGCGGCGCGGCGGCGGCCTTCGCGGTGAATGCCGCAAGCTATCTGCCGCTCTGGCTGTCGCTTTATCTCTGGCGCCCGGCCCTGCCCGAGCGGCGGCTGCCGCGCGAGGCGCTGGGACCGGCGGTGGCGGCGGGGCTGCGCTATGTCTCGATGTCGCCGGTGCTTTTGCGCGTTCTGTTTCGCGGATTTCTGTTCGGGGTGGCGGCGGTCGGGCTGCTGGCGCTTTTGCCCATCGTCGCGCGCGACATGCTGGGCGGGGGCGCCTTCGCCTATGGCCTGCTGCTGGGCTGTTTCGGCGCGGGCGCCATCGGCGGCGCGGTCTCGGGGGCGCGACTGCGCGACCGCTTTGCCAATGAAACCATCGTCCGGGCGGGCTTTCTGGGCTTCGGGGCGGCGCTGGTGGGGCTGTCTCTGTCGCGCGATCTCTGGATCTCGGGGCTGTTGCTTCTGCCTGCGGGCGCCTCCTGGGTGCTGTCGCTGTCGCTGTTCAACGTGTCGGTGCAGCTTTCGACCCCGCGCTGGGTGGTCGGACGGGCGCTGTCGCTTTACCAGACCTGCACCTTCGGCGGCATGGCGACGGGCAGTTTCCTCTGGGGGCATGTGGCGGGCCGGGCGGGCCTGGCCGAGGCGCTGTGGGCGGCGGCTGCGGTGCTGGTTCTGGGCGCGCTGGTGGGGCTGCGCCTGCCGCTGCCGAATTTCGGCACGGACGATCTGGCGCCGCTGGGCCGCTTTGTCGAGCCGCGGCTGGGCGTCGATCTGCGCGCCCGCTCGGGGCCGATCGCGATCACCGTCGAATACGATATAGCGCCCGAGGACGTGACCGCGTTTCTGGCCGCGATGACCGAACGGCGCCGGATCCGCATTCGCGACGGCGCCCGGCAATGGGTGCTGCTGAGGGATCTCGAACGCCCGACGGTCTGGGCCGAAAGCTATCACGTCGCGACCTGGGCCGAATACCTGCGCCATCACGAACGCCGCACCATGGCCGATGCCGAGGTGACCGATCGTCTGCGGGCGCTCAATCGGGGGGCGGGCAAGCCGCGCGTCCGCCGGATGATCGAGCGGCAGACCGTGCCGCTGAGGGACGACCTGCCGCTGAAGCCCGACGACATGGTCTGAGGGCGGGCCGCAACCGGCCGCAAGGTGATCCCTTGCCCCCGGCCGCCCGCCATGCGACACCACCCTGAAAGGCGACATGCGGCCGGTGCCGCCCGTGCCTGTGGGCCCCTTGCGTCCACCCGTCCGGGCCAGCGGCGGCCGCGCGAAGGTGACCCCATGACCGACAGACCGATCTTCCCCCGATTTCCGAGACGGTGCGCCCGCAGGGGCGCGGTCCTGCTGGCGGTGGGGCTGAGCCTCGCGCTGCCGCCCGGCGCCCGACCGGCCCTGGCAGATGGCGGGTTCGCGGCCTTCTGGCAGGGGCTTTTCGGCGGCGACGACACGCAGGGGATCGCCAGTTCGAACGGCCGGATCGAGGCGCAAAGCGTCGAGGTCGCGACCAAATATGCAGGCCGGATCGCCGAGGTTCTGGTCGATGAGGGCAGCACCGTCGAGGCGGGACAGGTGATCGCCCGGATCGACGACCGCGACGCCCAGGCCCAGCTTTTGGGGGCGAAGGCGGCGGTGCTGCGCGCAGAGGCCGCAAGGGAAGTGGCAAAGGCCAGCGTCATGCAGGCGCAAAGCGCGCTGGACGTTGCGCGGACCAATCGCGACCGGGTGGCGCGGCTGCATGAGGACGGTCATGCCAGCGACAGCAGCTTCGACGATGCGCGCAACGCCCTGACCTCGGCCGAGGCGACGCTGGCCTCGGCCCGGGCGCAGGTCAGCGATGCCGAGGCGCTGATCGCCTCGAGCAATGCCGAGGTCGAACGCCTGCAGATCGCGCTGGACGATCTGACGATCCTCGCCCCGATCCGCGGCCGGGTGCTTTACCGGCTGCACGAGCCGGGCGAGGTGGTGGCCGCGGGCACGCCGGTCGTCACCCTGCTGGACCTGACCGATGTCTACATGAACATCTACCTGCCCGCGCCGGTCGTCGGCTTGATTTCGGCCAATGACGAGGCGCGGCTGATCCTCGACCCGATCCCCGATTACATCGTGCCGGCGCGGGTCACCTTCGTCTCGCCCGAAAGCCAGTTCACGCCGAAAAGCGTGGAAACCCTGTCCGAGCGCGAGGATCTGGTGTTCCGGGTCAAGCTGACCATCCCGCGCGAGCTGCTGGTGAAGTTCGAGGACAAGGTCAAGACAGGCGTTCGCGGGCAAGGATTCGTGCGCACGGATCCTGACCGGCCCTGGCCCGAGACCCTTCAGGTCCCCGAAAGCCTTCAGGCCAACGTGCCGGACTAGGCCATGGCGCCGGTGTTCCCCCCTCCGTCCGGCCCGCAGCGGGCGGCCGCAGAGATCGCCGGGCTGACCCACCGCTATGGCGGCAAGGCGGCGCTGGACGGTATCGAGCTGACCGTGCCCCCGGGGTGCATGGCCGGGCTGATCGGCCCCGACGGGGTCGGCAAGTCGACGCTTCTGGGGCTGATCGCCGGGGTCCGGCGCCTGCAGGAGGGGCGGGTTTCGACCCTTGGCCGCGACATGGCCGACCCCGCCGCCCGGCGCGAGATCGCGCCCCGGCTGGCCTACATGCCGCAGGGTTTGGGGCGGAACCTCTACCCCACGCTGTCGGTCCGCGAGACTCTCGATTTCTTCGGCCGTCTCTTCGGGCAGGGTGCGGCCGACCGCGCCCGCCGGATCGACATGCTGCTGGAGGCAACCGGGCTTGCGCCCTTTCCCGACCGTCCGGCGGGCAAGCTCTCGGGCGGGATGAAGCAAAAGCTGAGCCTCTGTTCGGCGCTGATCCACGATCCCGAATTGCTGATCCTCGACGAGCCCACGACCGGGGTCGACCCGCTGTCGCGGCGCCAGTTCTGGGACCTGATCGACCGGGTGCGCGCCGGCATGCCGGGGATGAGCGTGCTGGTCGCGACCGCCTATATGGAAGAGGCCGACCGGTTCGACTGGCTCGCGGCGATGGATGCGGGCCGGGTGATCGCCTCGGGCAGCCCGGCCGAGCTGAAGGCCCGGGCCGGGGCCGCGACGCTCGAGGAGGCCTTCGTGCGGCTGCTGCCAGACCGCCCGGCCGCCCCGCCGCTGGTGATCCGTCCGCAGAACGCAAGCCGGGGCCGCACCGCCATCGAGGCCCGCCACCTGACCCGGCGCTTCGGCGATTTCACCGCCGTCGATGACGTCAGCTTTACCATTCCCGAGGGAGAGATCTTCGGCTTTCTCGGGTCGAACGGCTGCGGCAAGTCCACCACGATGAAGATGCTGACCGGGCTTCTTGATCCAAGCGAGGGCGAGGCCGAACTTTTCGGCCAGCCGCTGCGCGCCTCGGATATCGAAAGCCGGATGCGCATCGGCTACATGTCCCAGGGCTTCTCGCTGTATTCCGAGCTGACGGTCCGGCAGAACCTCGCGCTGCATGCCGATCTTTATCACCTGCCGCGCGACCGGCGTCAGGCGCGGGTCGACGAGGTGCTGGACGAATTCGACCTGGCGCCGCTGGCCGACCGCATGCCCTGGGACCTGCCTCTGGGCCAGCGCCAGCGGCTGCAGCTGGCCGTGGCGGTGCTGCACGACCCGCAGGTGCTGATCCTCGACGAGCCGACCTCGGGGGTCGATCCGGTGGCCCGCGACGGGTTCTGGCACAAGCTTCTGTCGCTGTCGCGCGACAAGGGCGTGACGATCTTCGTCTCGACCCATTTCATGAACGAGGCCGAACGCTGCGACCGGATCTCGCTGATGCATGCGGGCCGCGTGCTGGAGGTGGGCGCCCCCGCCGAGATCGTGGCCCGGCACGGGGCCGACAGCCTCGAGTCGGCGTTCATCTCGTGCCTCGAGGCCGAGCTGCCGCCCGACCCGGCCCCGGCCGCCGAGCCCGCGGCCCTTCCCGTGGCGGGGGCGTCCGGGACCGCGCCGCGGCTTGCCGGGATGACCCGGCTCTGGGCGCAGTGCTGGCGCGAGACGCTGGAACTGACGCGCGATCCGATCCGGGTCTTCTTCGCCCTCGCGGGGCCGGTGATCCTGCTGCTGACCATGGGCTACGGCATCTCCTTCGATGTCGACCGGCTGAGCTTTGCCGTCCACGATCAGGACCGCACCCCCGACAGCCGCGCGCTGGCCGACCAGTTCACCGCGATCCGGCAATTCGCGGAAACCCCGCCGCTGACCGGCATCGCGGACCTTCGCGCCCGGATGGGGCGGGGCGATCTGGCGGTGGCGCTGGACATTCCCGACGGCTTCGGCCGCGACCTGACCCGGGGCGACCGGCCCGAGGTTTCGGTCTGGATCGACGGGGCGATGCCGTTCCGGGCCGAAACCGCGCGCAGCTATGCGCTGGGCGTGCTGTCGGATTACGCCGCCGCGTCGGGCGCGGGGCAAGCCGGTGTCAATATCGAGACCCGCTTTCTCTTCAACCAGTCCTTCAAGAGCGCCCATGCCATGGTGCCCTCGATGATGATGGTGATCCTGATGCTGATCCCGTCGATCATGTCGGCGATCAGCGTGGTGCGCGAGAAGGAAACCGGCACCATCGCCAATTTTCGCGCGACCCCGGTCGCGCGCGCCGAATTCCTGCTGGGCAAGCAGCTGCCCTATCTGGCCATCGCCTGGGTCAGCTTCTGGATGCTCTTCGCGGTCGGGCGCGGCGTCTTCGGGGTGCCCTTCACCGGCAGTCTCGGGGCGCTGGCGGCGGTGTCCTTCCTGTATGTCTTCGCCACCACGGGCTTCGGGCAGCTGATTTCGTCCTTCACCCGAAGCCAGGTCGCGGCGGTCTTCGCCACGGCCGTTCTGGCGATCATTCCGACGGTGAATTTCTCGGGCCTGATCCTGCCGGTCTCGTCGCTCGACCCGATGGGACGGGCGGTGGGGCAGGGCTTTCCCTCGGCCTGGTATCAGCAGGTGACCTCGGGCACCTTCCTCAAGGGCTTCGGCTGGGCCGAGGTCGCGCCATCGGCGGCGGTTCTGGCGGCGTTCTGTCTGGCCTATGTGGCGCTCGCGATCCTCGGATTGCGCAAGCAGGAGGCGTGATCTCATGCGGAGCCTGCTGAACACCCTGCGTCTGACCCTGAAAGAACTGAGCGCGATCCGTCGCGACCGGGTCATGGTGGTCTTGATCATCTATGTCTTCACCGCGGCGACCTGGCTGGTGTCGAACGCGGCCTCGACCGAGATCCGCGATCTGGCGGTGGCCGTGGTCGACGAGGATCGCAGCCCGCTGTCGCACCGGCTGACCGACGCGATCCGGCCGCCGCTTTTCGCCGAACCGGAAGTGCTGAGCCCCGCCGAGGCGGCGCGCGCCCAGGACGAGGGCCGCTATGTGCTGGTGCTGTCGATCCCGCCCGGGTTCGAGCGCGATCTGCGTGCGGGGCAGGCGCCCGCGCTGATGGTGCTGGTCGATGCCACCGCCATGGCGCAGGCGGGCAACGGTGCGGCCTTCCTGCAGCGGCTTCTGGCCGACGAACTGCAGCGCTATGCCGATCCCGGCGGCGGCGCCTCGGACCCGGTCGATGTGGTGTTTCGCAACCGCTTCAACCCGAACCTGACCGCAACCTGGTTCACCTCGGTCATGCAACTGATGAACAACGTGACGATCCTGACCCTGATCCTCTCGGGCGCCGCGATGATCCGCGAGCGCGAGCAGGGCACCATCGAGCATGTGCTGGTGATGCCGGTCCGCCCGCACGAAATCGTGCTGTCGAAGATCCTGGCCACCGGTCTGGTTATCCTGCTGGCCTCGATTTCCAGCCTTGTGGCGGTGATCCATTGGGGGCTCGGGGTGCCGGTGACGGACTCGCTGGGGCTCTATGCGCTGGGCGCTGCGGTCTATGCGATCTCGGTGGGCAGCATCGGCCTGTTGCTGGCCACCTTCACGCGCAACATGGGGCAGTTCGGACTTCTGGTCATTCCGGTCATCATCGTCATGCTGCTGCTGTCAGGCGGCATGACGCCGATGGAATCGATGCCCGCATGGATGCAGGTCGCGGTCGGCATCGTCAGCCCGGCGCCGCATTTCGTGGCCTTCGCGCAATCGGTCCTTTACCGCGATGCGGGCCTTGCGCTGGTGACGGGCGAGCTTTTGCGCATGGCGGCGATGGCGGGAGTGGCGCTGGCGGTGGTGCTGGCCCGGTTCCGCAAGGTGCTGGCGGGCTGAGCCCGGTTCGGGTGCGGCCAGAGACGCGATCCGGCTTTCGGCGGGGCCGACCTGCCCGGCCGCCGGGCCCTCAGGACGGAACGTGCAGCGCGCGTCCTCGCGAGGACGGCCGAGGTTCTTTGGGGCGACACCTGGCGCTCGCCGTCCCAGGCCTCAGCCCGTCCTTGCCAGGCAGCCGGAATGCGCAACGACGGCCTTGCCGGAGCTACTCTGTACGGGTCCAGACTGCTTCTGCTTCTGCTTCTGCTTCTGCTTCGGTTGCAGGGCGGGCGGAGCCGGGCCGGGCTCTGTTGCCAGGACCTGCGGCCAGTGTTCCCACGTAGGCCCGACGGGCGGCCGGAGGCCCCCCTGGCTGGAAGGGTTCCGCTGCGTCGAGCCGACCGGTTGGTGGTCTGTCCGCGCGCGACCTTATCCGTTCCGCTTGGGTCCTGTCGGTCAGGCGCAAGGCGGCGAAAAGCGGTACGACCTGCCGCGAGCCCACGAGGCGCCCGGGCCACGTCCCCGGGGCAGGGTTTCGGCCGGATGCCGGTTGAACAGGGGCAACCACCGGGGAATGGGGGCCAGCCTGCGGCGCTGTCCATGCGGCGCTGGCTCGGGCTGTCCGGATGCCGGTTCTGAAGCGTCAGAAGTCTTGCCATCCTGCGTCGTTGACCGCGCGCTTGCGAGGCTCGCCCGCGGCGGGCGCAGCTTCGGGGCGGGCGGAAGGGGCCGGCCGCGCCGCCGGCCGGCCGGGCGCCGCGTTCCGAAGACGGAACCGTGCCACCAGTTGCTGCAGCGTCGATGCCTCCTGCTTGAGCGTGGTGCTGGCCGCGGTCGCCTCCTC
>NZ_SOEB01000014.1 GCF_004365965.1 Rhodovulum visakhapatnamense | reverse complement strand
CGAGGCGCATCGCACCAGCGCAACCCATTGCGATTGATGAAGATTATTCCGCTCAACACGCGCCGATCATCGACCCGCGGCTTGCCATGGCTCTTCGGAAAGAACGGCTTCAACCGCTCCATCTGCTCGTCGGTCAGCCAGAAAAGGTTGCTCATCATCACCCACCGTCAGTCCGGGAGCTTGAATCATTCAGCCGTAGCGGTTTCAAGCAGATCAATGGGTCCTGAGCCTAAGGCGAGATGAGAGGGGCAGAAAGTGGTTTTTTGTTAAATCGCTAGCGCGCAAAGGCTTCCCCAACGAGATCAGAGAGGCGCCTGATTTCCCATACGCCCAATGAGACGTGAATCCCAATCGGCGGTAAGCTTCCGGCACGCATGCAAGCGGTACCTCAGAACTCTGACTGCCGCTACCCTTTGCTGAAGAAGCTCTCGCCCGAGATGCCTGCCTTATCGAAGAAGGCTTGATTGCGCGCGCGGGCGTCGCCGATCAACTGATCCCAGCCCAAGAGCTCTATGGAACCGTGGAATCCGCTGTTAGGTCGGTATATCCTGCCGCGTCCGTCAGCCGTGCGCTGCCAGGAGTACGTCCAAGTGTCCATCTTCCCCACGATATCTGCCACTATGTAGCAGTAGAAGATCGTATTGTTGTCGAGCGAAATTGGACGTCCCCGAACGTCAGATAGCCCCCCGGATTGTAGCTGCTTGACGTAACGCTCAACCTGAAACTGGGGATTCTCGTCGTCAGCGTAACTCGTCCGCCCTGGGCGTTTAAACTCAACCAACAAAACCTTCGACGGTTCTTCAGTCTGCCGCAGGCCGTGTACGTAGTCGAAAATCAGGACGTCAGGGCGCTCGTCACTTTCAAGCGCTTCTGAGAGCTTGCGAAACTCTACGTCCGAGCTGAAATATTGGGCGAATGTTAGGCGCTCATCTACGATCCAGAGGTCGTGAGACGCTGCAGGCTCGACCTTGCTTCCACCGCCTTCAATCGTCTTGATCCGGAGGGGGCAGATGAATGAGTGAAGGATGTCTTCACGCTGATATGAGCTGTCTCGCGTGTCGTCCCGGACTTTCTCAAGCAATATCTCGATGAAATCGAGGACCACTTTCCGGCGCACGATGTATTCGGCGAGGCTCCTCTGCTCCGCGTTCTCTATTGCCTCGCTGGCGTCCGCGATTGCTTCGCTAAATGTGCCAATGTCGACACCGCCTTCCTTCAAGCGGCTTAGCACACCCCGGATCTTTTCAGCTTGCCGCTCATCCCGGCGGAACCGCTCACGTGCAAGATGACCATAGATGGCGTCGGCCTTTAGCTCGCCCGACGGCACCCTGTCCTGTAACTCTTCAAGATCCCCAAAGGCCACTGATGGGTAGGTGGCTGTGATGGTCTCGATGGTGCCTCTTTGTTCGCCTTTCAGCTTGGCCAGTGGTTCTGACAGAAAACCCTCAATCTTCGCAAAACAGACGTCGTTTATCATTCGATCAATGATAACATCCTCGAAAACGAATGCCGTACGCTCCTGATTGACGTTCTGATCCAGATAATCTCCGGTCAGAATTGCGTGAAATACTCGGTCATTTGCTTCGCCAAAGTAGGCAAGCCCGAGCTTGCCGTCGATGCACTGTGAGTGGACAGTCCTATCGTGCGCAATGAAGTGGACAAAGTGCCTGCCTTTAAGATCAGAGCTGGCGATTTTGTCGCATTCCATCAGAGTTAGGTGGAGGAAACCGTAATCTTCAGTCTCAATCGGCTCCGGCGTTTCGTCTCGATGTACGATCTCGGAAATCGCGCTTGGATATTCCCGCGTTTCGTCTCCAACATGGACGGTGACCTGCGGGCTGCGACCGCCGATAAACGCTGGGAGGAAATGAGAAGTAAGATGCTGAAAGACGAAGCTACCGCGGCCCGGGAAATTTGACAGGTAGCCGTTGTTGCGGAGGTTAGAAAACTTGACGTGGAATGTGCTGTCCGTCGAATCTTCGACCCCCTCCACTGTGAGGTCTTCGATTTGGTCTTCGAGCGCCAGCCGGAACTTAAATGAACGCCGATGACGCCCTCCGTCACCGTTCACATACACCGAGCTAATACGGATGTCTTGGAAGCAATCCAGCCAGATCAGGCGACCAACACCTTTGCCACCGGCTTCAATTTTGTTGTCAGTATCAGTCGTGGTGAATGCTTCCCAGTTTTTGTCCGTCAATCCGTATCCGTTGTCTTCGACGGTTGCCCAGACGTCGTCTTTATTGCGATTGGTATTCACCGTCACAACAACCCGCCCGTCAGCCGCGACCCGATCTCCGTATCGCTCTTGTGTTGAGTGAATAGCATTGCTGACTGCCTCGAATAGCGGCTGCATCGCCCCGGCTACGTTCGTCGGCTTGGGTAGCCGCTCTATACGTTTAACGAGATTTGGTCGGAGGGAAGTCATTGAATCATCACCGCTAACAGTCTGAACACAATGAATAGCGGTCTGAGGCAAGGCACGTCCACCGCAATCCTGGTCCGAATTCATCCCACAGGAGCAGATTTCTAGTGCAAAGTGCCTGACCGCAGCCACTTAGCTAACTACCACAAGACGCAGCCTCGCGTACCGCTGGCCGAACGTGACACCACGGCGAGACAGGCGCTGATCAGACCTCTAGGTTTTCATGAAGCGGCGCACCCGCGCTGCGGGTGCAAATGAGGTGTTTGCCCTCTAGCGGCGGGCAAACCGAGCCTGGGCAAAACGGCACCCAAGGGGCACATCGTGACCCGAAAGGACAAATGCCCTGACTATCGACATAGTGATGCAATTGGCGGCCCCTGAAGGACTCGAACCCTCGGCCGTCCGCTTAGAAGGCGGATGCTCTATCCAGCTGAGCTAAGGGGCCACGGTTCGACGTTTAAACGTCGCCGTCGGTTTGGACAAGCCGCCAAACCTCTGGCCGGGTCTCCGTTCTTGCCTTGGCCGCGTCCCTCCTCGTACGCTCGCAGTCGAAGAAAATGTCGTCTCCTGGCTGGCGATGGACACCACCGCAACGGCGGCAAGGTTTGTCTTTCGCGACATAGAGACGCTCGCCCGTCGCCCATGCCTTCGCGCGCTCTGCATCGGGCGCGGGAACGCCTAGGTCGCTGCGCTGGTAAGCGTGGCAAGACAACGTCACGGCCGCGCGCGCCGGCCTCGATCCGCGGCCGGAAACCGTCGGCAACGCGGTTTCGTCTTGCCTCCTCTCTCCGGGAGGCCGAAGCCCCCGCGGGTTCGGACCTGCGGCTCACCGGCCAAGGCAGGGCGGTCGTGACGCCGTCGTCGGGGGGCGAGCCCTTGTTCGCAGGGGGGGGCGCGGACGGTTTGGATGATCCACCCAGTTAAGAACAGGTGCCGAGGCCGGTAGGTCGGCAAGTGTCCTGGTCGTCCGACGCGCCGGTAGACCGAATTGGCCGGAAAGTCGGATCGAATGGTCGAACACTCTTGGCGTCACAGCTAAATTGCTGTACCGGACGACCGCTCCTGGGGGGATTAGCTCAATGGTCAGAGCAGGGCGCTCATAACGCCTTGGTTGGGGGTTCAAGTCCCTCATCCCCTAGGGGAGAGGTTTCGATAACTGATATTTAAGCAAAGGCTTGCGGAGCGAAGTTGATCTCCCGGCATTGGTGCCGACGTCCCCGGGGACCGGGCTTCGGCGCTTATCGTGTTTGACAGAGGCCTTGCGTTGCTTCCGGCCAGAGATGCAAGCGCGTATGAGCGAGGCGCGAGGAACCCGACAAAAACCGTAGTAGAAAAATCGACCGTTTCATTGGTGAACTGGCCCCCATTTCGACCGGACACTTGGGCATGACCATGGAGGCTTGGGCATGCCTGTCTTCCATAAGGGGGGCCCGTGCAGCCCGGCACGGCCGGGGATGGCGGACGCTGCGGCCCTGCCAAAGGCTCGCGCCGTCCGCAGGGGCTTGCGCCGCGCTGCGGCAGGGCGGATAAACCGGCCGCACATCATCAGGAGGACAAAGGATGATCGGCCGTCTCAATCATGTCGCCATCGCCGTGCCCGATCTCGAGGCCGCCTCGGCGCAATATGCCGATACCCTGGGGGCCAAGGTCGGAACGCCGCAGGACGAGCCCGATCACGGCGTGACCGTGGTCTTCATCGAACTGCCCAACACCAAGATCGAACTGCTTTACCCGCTGGGCGAGGCGAGCCCGATCCAGGGCTTCCTCGACAAGAATCCCTCGGGCGGCATCCATCATATCTGCTACGAGGTCGAGGATATCCTGGCCGCCCGCGACCGGCTGAAGGCGCAGGGCGCGCGGGTTCTGGGCTCGGGCGAGCCGAAGATCGGCGCCCATGGCAAGCCCGTGCTGTTCCTGCATCCCAAGGACTTCAACGGCACGCTGATCGAGCTGGAACAGGTCTGAGCCCAAAGTCCGAACCCGGAAAGGCCTGCGCCTCGGCGCGGGCCTCAGCCGGTCTTGCGGCCGATCTTCGGTTCGGTCCCGGCCAGAAGGCGGCGAATGTTGGCATGATGGCGGATGAAGATCAGGACCGCCAGCACCGCCGTCAACAAGACGACCTCGGCGCGGTTCAGCACGATGGCCCAGACCGGCGTAAGCGCCGCCGCGGCCAGCGCCGAGAGCGAGGAATAGCGCAGCGCCGCCGCGACCGCGGCCCAGGTGGCGCAGGCGGCGATCCCCACGGGCCAGGCCAGCGCCAGGATCGTGCCGAGGAAGGTCGCGACCCCCTTGCCGCCCTTGAAGCCCAGATAGACCGGGAAGAGGTGGCCCAGGAAGGCCGCGCCGCCCGCGATCTGGGCCGCGTCCTCGCCCGCCAGCGCCCGCGCGATCAGCACCGCGATCCCGCCCTTGCCCGCATCCAGCACCAGCGTCAGGAAGGCGGCCAGCTTGTTGCCGGTCCGCAGCACGTTGGTCGCGCCGATATTGCCCGACCCGATCTTGCGCAGATCCCCCAGCCCGAAAAGCCGGGCCATGACGAGGCCGAAGGGCACCGCCCCCAGCAGGTAGCCGCCGACCCCGAACAGCGCCAGCAGAAGAACGGAAGTGTCGAGCATCGGCATCGGGTCAGTCTCCGTCGTAGACGCGGGTCCCGGCGACCCAGGTGCCCAGCACGCGGCCTTGCATCCGGGCGCCGTCGAAAGGCGTGTTCTTCGATTTCGATTTCAGCGCAAAGCGGTCCAGCACGAAGGGCGCGTCGGGATCGAACAGCACCAGATCGGCCGGGGCGCCCCTGGCGAGCCGTCCGGTCGACAGGCCAAGCCGCCGCGACGGGTTCAGCGCCAGCGCGCGCCACAGCTGGGGCAGGGAGATCGCGCCCGCATGCACCAGCCGCATCGCGGCCGGCAGGAGGGTCTCCAGCCCGACCGCGCCCGAGGCGGCCTCTTCATAGGGCAGGCGCTTCGATTCCTCGTCCTGCGGCGTGTGCATCGACGAGATCACGTCGATCAGTCCCGAGGCCACGGCCTCGACCAGCGCCAGCCGGTCGGTTTCGGCCCGAAGCGGCGGCTTGACCTTGAAGAAGGTGCGGTAATCGCCGACGTCGAATTCGTTCAGCGTCAGGTGATGGATCGAGACGCCCGCGGTCACGTCGCGGCCATTGGCCTTGGCGCGGTCCAGCGCGGGCAGGGCGCGGGCGGTGGTGATCTGGTCGGCATGGTAGCGCACGCCGGTCAGCTCGACCAACGCCATGTCGCGGTCGAAGCCCATCCGCTCGGCGAGCGCGGGCACCGAGGGCAGGCCGCGCAGCGAGGCGAACTTGCCCGAGGTCGCGGCGGCGCCGCCCGACAGCCCGGGGTCCTGCGGATGCGCCATCACCAGCGCGCCCAGCGACCGGGCATAGGTCATCGCCCGGCTCAGCACCTTGGTGTCGGTCACCACATGATCGCCATCGGTGAAGGCCACGGCGCCTGCATCCAGCAGAAAGCCGATCTCGACCATCTCG
Organism: Rhodovulum visakhapatnamense; assembly: GCF_004365965.1. Classification (GTDB taxonomy): domain Bacteria; phylum Pseudomonadota; class Alphaproteobacteria; order Rhodobacterales; family Rhodobacteraceae; genus Rhodovulum; species Rhodovulum visakhapatnamense. Next base: position 111,395 of record NZ_SOEB01000014.1, on the reverse strand, counting down.
CGGCCCTCGCGGCCCTTGGTCAGGGCGGCCATCGGCTTGATCCGGACCGGGCTCGCCTCGCGCGCGCGGCGGGTGACGAATTCCAGCACCTCGGGCGTGTCGATGGCGGGCAGGGTGTCGGGCCGGGTGACCATGGTGGTGACGCCGCCCGCGGCGGCGGCAAGCCCCGCGCTGCGGAAGCTTTCCTTGTGGCGCTCGCCCGGCTCGCAGATCTTCACCCCGATATCGACGATGCCGGGGGCAAGACAGGCGCCCTTGCAGTCGATCACCCGGTCGCAATCGGGCGGCGCGTCACGCCCCTGATCGAGGATCGTGCCGCCGCCCGTCAGCATCCAGCCGGGGGCGTCGGTGCCGGCCTCGGGGTCGATCAGGCGGGCGTTGGAAAAGACGGTTCTCATGCCTCGGCCCCTCCGGGGGCGGTTCTTGCCGCGTCGATCCGGGCCTTCACCCCGGCCGGATCGGCGAGGAACTTGATCAGATGCTTGTCGCCGCCCAGCGTGATCACCTGCGTCGCCGCGCCGATCACCCGGACCTTCGCGATGCTGGACAGACGCACGCGCCGCCCGCCCGGGCCCAGAAGGGCGCGGTCGGTCAGGGTCCAGCTTGCGCCCATCTCGTCGCCCATCAGGAAGGCGCCGCGCACCCCGATGGCCAGCACCGCCGCCACGATCCCGGCCCAGGGGTAGGGGTTGCCGGTCAGCGCCAGCAGACCCGTCGCACCGATCCCGGCAAGGACCGCGATCACCACATGGGCCTTGATATAAGCGGCACGGTCGCCCTGAAAGCGCAGCCGCACGGTCTCGCCCTCTTCCAGCGGCGTCTCGGCCTTGGGATCAAACATAGGTGCCCTCCCCGGCGGCGCGGGCCGCGCGCAGGTTGCGTGCCAGCAGATCCATGCAGGCCATCCGGACCGCGACCCCCATCTCGACCTGGTCCTGAATGACAGACCGGTTGATGTCGTCGGCCAGCGTCCCGTCGATCTCGACGCCCCGGTTCATCGGCCCCGGATGCATCACGATGGCGTCGTCCTTGGCATAGGCCAGCTTTTCGGCATCGAGCCCGAAGCGGTGGTAATATTCGCGCTCCGAGGGGATGAAGCCGCCATCCATCCGCTCTTTCTGCAGCCTCAGCATCATCACCACATCGGCGCCCTCGAGGCCCTCTTTCATGTCGTCATAGACCTCGACCCCCATATCGGCGGCCCCGGACGGGATCAGCGTCGGCGGCCCGATCAGCCGCACCCGGTTTTCCATCTTGCCCAGCAACAGGATGTTCGAGCGCGCCACCCGGCTATGGGCGATGTCGCCGCAGATCGCGACCGTCAGCCGCTGCAGCCGGCCCTTGGCGCGGCGGATCGTCAGCCCGTCCAGCAGCGCCTGGGTCGGGTGTTCGTGCCGCCCGTCGCCCGCGTTCAGCACCGCGCAATTGACCTTCTGCGCCAGCAGGTCGACCGCGCCCGAATGCGGGTGGCGCACCACCAGCAGATCGGGATGCATGGCGTTCAGCGTCAGCGCCGTGTCGATCAGGGTCTCGCCCTTTTTGATCGAACTGGCCTGCATCGCCATGTTCATCACGTCGGCGCCAAGCCGCTTGCCCGCGATCTCGAAACTCGACTGGGTCCGGGTCGAGGCTTCGAAGAACATGTTGATCTGGGTCAGCCCCGCCAGCACATCGGCGTGCTTGGTCGCGCCGCGGCTGAGGTCGACATAGGTTTCGGCCAGATCGAGGATGATGCGAACATCCCAGGGGCTGAGATGTTCGATGCCAAGCAGGTGACGCGCGCGAAATTCCATGGGGCCTCCGACCTGAGTGGCCCGCTTATAGAAACGGGGGGCCGCGCGGGCAAGGGAGGCATTGCCGAAGCCCCCTGCGGCGGCATAGCCTAGGCGCCATGGAACCCGCATTGACCCCGCAGGACGCTCTGGCGCTTCTGGCCTGGCAGGTGGAACTCGGCGCGACCGAGGCCATCGGCGAGAGCCCGGTGAACCGCTATGAGGAAGTCCGGCCCGCCCCGGCGCCCAGGCCCGTGGCAGCCGCCGTCGCGCCCGCGACCCGGCCCGCGGCGGTCGACCCGGTGGCGCTGGCGCGCGCGGCGGCGGCCGCGGCGCAGGATCTGGAAGGGCTGGCGGCGGCGATGGCCGCCTATGAGGCATGCGAGCTGAAGAAGGGCGCGCGGAACCTCGTCTTTTCCGACGGCCATCCGAAAGCGCGGGTGATGGTGATCGGCGAGGCGCCGGGCCGGGACGAGGACCTGCAGGGCAAGCCCTTCGTGGGCCGCGCCGGGCAGCTTCTGGACCTGATGTTCGCGCAGATCGGGCTGGGGCGCGCCGATCCTGCGGCCGAGCGCGCGCTTTACATCACCAATGTCCTGCCCTGGCGCCCGCCGCAGAATCGCGATCCCGAGGCGCAGGAGGTGGCGATGATGCTGCCCTTCCTCGAACGCCATGTGGCGCTTGCCGATCCCGACATCCTCGTGCTGATGGGCAACCATTCCTGCGGCGCGCTTCTGGGCCGGAAGGGCATCACCCGGCTGCGCGGCCACTGGGTCGAGGCGCTGGGCCGGCCCGCGCTGCCGATGTTTCACCCGGCCTATCTGCTGCGCAATCCCCATGCCAAGCGCGATGCCTGGCACGATCTGCTGATGCTGCAGGCGCGGCTGAGGGGCGGATGATGGGGCCGGTCGATCCCCTGACGCTGGCGGCCTTCGTGCCGGCGGCGCTGGCCCTGAACCTGACGCCCGGGGCCGACATGATGTTCTGTCTGGGGCAGGGGCTGCGCGGCGGCCCGCGCGCGGCGCTGGCGGCCGATCTCGGGATCGCGCTGGGCTGTTTCGTCCATGTCACGCTGGCGGGGCTTGGGCTCGGCGCCGTGGTGGCGGCGGTCCCGGGCTCGTTCGAGGCGATCCGCTGGGCGGGCGTCGCCTATCTGCTTTGGCTGGCCTGGGGGGCGCTCCGGCACGGGGCGCTGGCGCCGGGCCTGCCCGCGGTCACCCCCCGCCGGGCCTTCCGCGAGGCGCTGGCGGTGAACCTCACCAATCCCAAGGTGATCCTCTTCGTGCTGGCCTTTCTGCCTCAATTCGTGGTGGCCGAGCGCGGCGCGGTGCTGGCGCAATTCCTGATCCTGGGGGCTGTGCTGTCGCTCGGGGGCTTCATCGTCAACGGCGCGGTCGGGGTCTTCGCCGGGCGGGCGCGGCAGGTCCTGAGCGGCTCGCGCGCGGTCGAGCGCGCACTTGGCGTCGTTTCGGCGGCGATCTTCACGGCGCTGGCGGTGCGGCTGGCGGTTCTGCAAAAGGGGTAGGCATGGCAGGTATCGACGGGACCAGGGAGTTCGTCCCGGTCAGGATCGCGGTCCTGACCGTGTCGGACACGCGCGGGCTGGCCGAGGACCGGTCTGGCCAGACGCTGGCCGACCGGATCGAGGCGGCGGGGCATATTCTGGCCGATCGCAAGATCCTGAAGGACGAGCGCGCCGAGATCGCGGACCAGCTGCGCGCCTGGTGTGCCGATCCCGAAATCGACGTGGTGATCTCGACCGGGGGCACCGGGCTGACCGGGCGCGACGTGACCGTCGAGGCCCATCGCGACGTCTACGAGAAGGAGATCGAGGCCTTCGCGACGCTCTTCACCCTGGTGTCCTTCGGCAAGATCGGCACGTCTGCGGTGCAAAGCCGGGCCACCGGCGGCGTCGCCCAGGGCACGTATCTCTTCGCGCTGCCGGGCAGTACCGGCGCCTGCAAGGATGCCTGGGACGAAATTCTGGTGCATCAGCTCGACTATCGCCACCCTCCCTGCAATTTCGTCGAGATCTTTCCGCGACTCGACGAACACCGCCGACGGAAATAGGTATATTCGCCATAGTGAATGTGTGCCCCGTTGCGGCCGCCCGGGCGTTTCTGTCGGGCGCCGTGGCAGGCGGCCTTGCGACCCGATGCGACGGGAAAGGACGGTTCGATGCGTTTCCTCCGCCGCAGCCTCACGGGGCTGTTCCTGCTGGCCCTGACGCTTGGGCTGCTGGCCTATGCGGCGGCGACGCTGCGGTCAGCCATCGACGCGCGCCGGTCCGACCGGCCCAAGGCGCCGCCCGTGGCCGAGCGGGTCTTCTCGGTCAATGTCGTCCCGCTCCGCCCCCGGACCGTGACGCCCGAGCTGACCGCCTTCGGCGAGATCCGCTCGCGCCGCAGCCTCGAGCTTCGGGCCGAGGCCAGCGGCCGGGTGGTCTATCTGCATCCCGCTTTCGAGGAGGGCGGGCGGGTCGCGGCGGGCGATCTGCTGCTGCGGGTCGATCCGGCCGATGCGACCTCGGCCCGGGATCTGGCGCGGGCCGATCTGAGCCAGGCCGAGGCCGATCTGCGCGATGCCAGGCGGCGCCTCGATCTGGCTCATGACGAACTGACCGCGACCGAGCTGCAGGCCGGGTTGCGGCAGAAGGCGTTGGGTCGCCAGAAGGATCTGCGCGGGCGCGGTGTCGGCACCGATGCCGCGGTCGAAGAGGCAGAGCTGACGGCCGCCGCCGCCGATCAGGCGGTGGTGTCCCGCCGCCAGGCGCTGGCCCAGGCCGAGATCGGGCTTGAAACGGCCTTGACCGCGCTGGCCCGGGCCCGGATCGCGCTGGGCGATGCCGAACGGGCACTGGCCGATACCGAACTGCGCGCGGCCTTTTCCGGCACGCTGATCGATGTGAGCCTGGTCGAGGGCGGGCTGGTCGGGGCCAATGAACGGGTGGCCGACCTGATCGACGTCTCGGCGCTGGAGGCCGGGGTGCGGGTCTCGACCGCCGAGTTCAGCCGCCTGCTGGACGAGAGGGGCGCGTTGCGGCCGCTGCCGGTGACGGTGACGCTCGATGTCTACGGCGCCAACCTGACCGCGCGGGGGGTGCTGTCGCGCGAAAGCGGGGCGGTGCCAGATGGCCAGGTCGGGCGGCTGGTCTATGCCCGGCTCGACGACGCGCCGGGCTTCCGGCCGGGCGATTTCGTGACGCTCCGGGTCGAGGAACCCGCGCTGGAGGATGTCGCGGTCCTGCCCGCCACCGCGCTGGACGCGGCGAACGAGATTCTGGTGCTGGACGCCGAAGACCGGCTGGAGGCGGTGCCGGTCACGCTGCTGCACCGTCAGGGCGACCGGGTGCTCCTGCGCGCGCCCGGGCTTGCGGGCCGCGAGGCGGTGGCCGAACGCTCGCCGCTTCTGGGGGCGGGCATCAGGGTGCGCCCGCTGCGCCCCGACGCCGCCGCCGAACCGGACGACGCGACAGAGGCGACGGTCGAGCTCAGCCCCGAACGCCGCGCCGCGCTGATCACCTTCGTCGAGACCAGCCCGGCCCTGCCGCAGGAGGCGCGCGCCCGGATCCGCGCCCAGCTCGACCAGCCGCGTGTGCCCGCGCAACTGGTCGAACGGCTTGAAACCCGGATGGGGGGCTAGGCCGGTGCCGGGCCGGGTTGCCAGCGCCGCGGGCGGGCTTCTGTCCTATTTCACCCGCCACCGGACGGCGGCGAACCTGCTGTTGCTGCTGCTGATCGTGGCCGGTCTCTTTGCCGCGCCGCGGATGCGGGCGCAGTTCTTTCCCGACGTGATCGTCGAGACGGTCTCGGTCTCGGTGATCTGGGAGGGCGCGGGGCCCGAAGAGGTCGATGCCGGGATCGTGCAACTGCTGGAACCGGAACTCCGCGCGGTCGAGGGGGTGGAAGAGACCGCGTCGCAATCGGTCGAGGGCTTGGCCACCATCACCCTCGATTTCGAGCCCGGCTGGGACATGGCGCGGGCCACCAACGACGTGCAGGCCGCGGTCGATGCCGAAACCGACCTGCCCGAAGAGGCCGAAGAGCCCGAGGTGACGCGCGGCGCCTGGCGCGACCGGGTGACCGATGTGGTGATCACCGGCCCGGTCGCGGTGGACCAGATCGGGCGGCTGGCCGACGAGCTGGTCGACCGGCTGTTCGCCGCGGGCATCACCCGCAGCACGATCCGCGGCCTCGCCGCGCCCGAGACGCTGGTCGAGGTGCCCTCGATCGAGCTCATGCGCCATGACATCACCATGGCCGAGATCGCTGCCGTTTTGGCCGCCGAGGCCGAGACCGCGCCCGCGGGCGATGTCTCGGGCGGCAATACGAGGGTCCGGACCGGGATCGAGAAGCGCAGCGCGGCCAGCATCGCCGGCATCGTCCTGCGCTCCTATCCGGACGGCTCCAAGCTGACCGTGGGCGATCTGGCCGAGATCCGGGTCGAGGGCGCCGACCGCGACCGCGCCTATTTCGTCGGCCCCGACCCGGCGATTTCGCTCCGGGTCGACCGCTCGGACCGGGGCGACGCCATCGAGATGGAGGCCGTGGTGCGCGCCGTCGTGGCCGGGATGACGCCGTCGCTGCCCGAGGGCGTGCGCATCGACCTGATCCAGACCCAGGCCGATTATATCGCCGGGCGGCTCGACATCCTGCTCGGCAACGGGCTGATGGGGCTCGGGCTGGTGCTGGGGCTGTTGTTCCTGTTTCTGAACGCGCGCACCGCCTTCTGGGTGGCGGCGGGCATTCCGGTCGCCATGCTGGCCACCGCCGCGCTGATGTTCGCGGCCGGGCTGACGATCAACATGATCTCGCTTTTCGCGCTGATCATCACCCTCGGGATCGTGGTCGACGATGCCATCGTGGTGGGCGAGCATGCCGATTTCCGCGCCCGCCATCTGGGCGAGCCGCCGGTGCTGGCCGCCGAGAACGCCGCCCGCCGGATGGCCGCGCCGGTCTTTTCGGCGACGCTGACCACCATCGTCGCCTTCTATGCGCTGGTGGTGATCGGCGGGCGCATGGGGCATCTGATCGCCGATATTCCCTTCACCGTGATCGCGGTGCTGACCGCCTCGTTGGTGGAATGCTTCCTGATCCTGCCCAATCACATGGTCCATGCGCTGGCCCATTCGGCCAAGGAGCATTGGTATGACTGGCCGTCGCGCCAGTTCAACCGGGGGTTCCGGCGGTTCCGCGAAGGCCCGTTCCGCCGCCTGATGCGGCTGGTGATCCGGGGCCGCTATCCGGTGATGGCGGGCTGCCTGCTGCTGCTGGCGGTGCAGGTGGCGGCGGTGATCCGGGGCGATGTGCCCTGGCGGTTCTTCAACGCCCCCGAAGAGCGGTCGGTCACCGGCAATTTCATGATGCTTTCCGGCGCCGACCGGGCCGATACCGCCGCGATGATGGCCGAGCTGCAGCGCGCGGCCGAGGCGGTCGGGGCGCGCTATGCGGCGGAATATGGCAGCGACCCCGTGACCTATGCGCTGGCCGAGATGGGCGGCAATGCCGGGCGCGGGCTGGCCGGGGCCGAGATCAAGGACCCGGACCTTCTGGGGGCGATTTCGCTTGAACTGATCGACGCCGATGCCCGGCCCTATTCCTCCTTCGACTTCGTGCGCGCGCTTCAGGACGAGGTGCGGCCCCATCCCAAGGTGGAAAGCCTCAGTTTCCGCAGCTGGCGGGCCGGGCCGGGGGGCGATGCGCTCGATGTCCAGTTTTTCGGCGCCGAGGCGCGGGTGCTGAAGGCCGCGGCCGAACGGCTGAAGGCCGAGCTTGCGCGCTTTGGCGAGGTCTCGGCGCTGGAAGACAGCCTGGCCTATGACAAGGAAGAGGCGGTCTTGGATCTGACCGCCCAGGGTGCGGCGCTGGGCTTCACGATCGAGGATCTGGGCCGGGTGCTGCGCCACCGCATCAACGGGATCGAGGCCGCGACCTATCCCGAGGGGCCGCGTTCGGCCACGATCCGGGTCGAGCTGCCCGAGGCCGAGTTGACCGCCGATTTCCTCGACCGGATGCAGGTGCGCAGCCCCGAGGGCGTCTATCTGCCGCTGGCCGATCTGGTCACGGTCGAGCGCCGCACCGGGTTTTCCTCGGTCCGGCGCGAAAACGGGCTGCGGGTGGTCACGGTCACCGGCGATCTGTCCGAGGACGACCCGGCGCGCGCCGCCGAAATCTCGACCCGGCTGAAAGACGCGATCCTGCCCGCGATCGAGCGCGATCTGGGCGTCTCCTGGCGGCTGGGCGGGCTGTCGGAACAGGAAAAGGACTTTCTTGCCGATGCGCGGCTGGGCTTCGGGCTGTGCCTTGTCGGGATCTACCTGATTCTGGCCTGGATCTTCTCCAGCTGGACCCGGCCGGTCGTGGTGATGGCGATCATTCCCTTCGGGCTGGTCGGCGCGATCTGGGGCCACGCGCAATGGGATGTGCCGCTGTCGATGTTCACCGTCGTCGGGCTGATCGGCATGACCGGGATCATCATCAACGATTCCATCGTGCTGGTCAGTACGGTCGACGAATATGCCGACCGGCGCGGGCTGGTGCCCGCCATCGTCGATGCGACCGCCGACCGGCTGCGGCCGGTGGTGCTGACGACGCTGACCACGGTGCTGGGGCTCGCGCCGCTTCTGTTCGAGACCTCGCAGCAGGCCCAGTTCCTCAAGCCGACGGTCATCACGCTGGTCTACGGGCTTGGCTTCGGGGTCGGGCTGGTGCTGCTGGTGGTGCCGTCCCTGCTGGCGATGCAGCAGGATCTCGGGCGGCAGGTCGGCGCCCTGCGCCGGGCGCTGGGCGGGCGCGGGCGTCGGGCGATGCCGGTCCCGGCGCGGGCCGCGTTCGGGATGGCCGGGGTATTCTCGGGGACGCTTTTGCCCGAACTGCTGGGGGGCGGGCTGCCGGGGATCTGGCTGGCGCTGGTGCCGCCGCTGGCCGCCCTTCCGGCGCCGCTTGCGGCGTTTATTCTGTTCGTCTGCGGAAGCGCTTTGATCCTGGCGCTGGCCATCGCCGTCGCGCTGGTCGAGGGCCGCAAGTCCTGAGAGGGGCCTGAGAGGGCCGGGCGCTCAGCGCGCCCCGCCGCAGCCCTGAATGTCGACCGCGCGGTCCTGGCCCAGAAGCGTGATCCGCACCAAAGAGCGGTCGAGCGCGAAGGGCGTCCCGTCCGCGGGCACGATGTCCGATCGCGCGACCAACAAACTACCCTCGCGGTTCATCTCGGTCTCGGCGACCCAGATCGAGGGGTCGGGCAGTTCGAACACCGCGGTTTCGTCGCCGCCCAGCGGCGGCACCTCGATCCGCGCGGTCAGCCGAAGCCCGTCCGCGATCGGCTCGACCTCGCAGGCCACCCGTCCGACACGGGCCGCGCGCGCATCAAGCGGCTGGGCTGCCAGCGCGGCCCGGATCGGCGCGGCACGGCTTTCACCCGGCAACCGTTCGTCGAGCCTGAGCTCCATCGGCATGCAGATGTCGTGGCAGACCCCCAGGTCGATCCGCGCCCGGATCTCCATCGGGCGCCCGGGCTCGCCGGGCGTCACCTCGATCGGCAGGACCAGATCGTCGACATAGCCGATGGTGCGCATCCCGTTCGACGAGAACACGGTGGGCCGCGGCCAGTGCAGCCGCACCGCCGCGACATTCTTCGACCCGTGCCAGTCGAACCGGGGCGGGATGCCCGCATCGCCCGGCGCGCGCCAGTAGGTCTTCCAGCCCGGCGCGAGGGTCAGATGCAGCGCGGCCATGTAGGTGCCGCGGTCGGTCTGCCAGCCGGGCAGGATCTCGCCGCTGACCACGCTGTCCGGGGGCAGGGCGGTCTCTGCCCGGGCGGGGGAGGTCAGGGCCTGGGCCGCAAGGATCAGGGCGGCGGCGATCGGAACGAACAGATTTCTTGCCATGGCGCCCAAGATAGGCGCTCTGTCCCCGGCGCGGAATCACAAAGCGGCGAGAGAACGCCACAATTGCGGAACCGTGCCCTTGCGTCCTGCCCGGCTCGGGCACATGCTTGAACCGAGCAGGCGACAGGACAGGGCAGAATGCAGCTTGGAGGCAAGCTTCTGATTGCGATGCCCGGCATGGGCGATCCCCGCTTCGAAAGAAGCGTGGTCTATCTCTGCGCCCATTCCGACGAGGGCGCGATGGGCCTGATCGTCAACAAGCCGCTCAGCGAGATTTCGTTTTCGGATCTTCTCGACCAGCTCGACATCCCCCGCAGCCCCGGCGCGCGCGACATCCGGGTGCATTTTGGCGGGCCGGTCGAACATTCGCGGGGCTTCGTTCTGCATTCGGGCGAGTATCGCACCGACCGCGACAACACGCTTCGGGTCGATGCCCGGTTCGGGATGACCGCGACGCTCGATATCCTCGAGGACATCGCCCAGGGCGGCGGCCCGTCCAGTTCGCTTCTGGCGCTGGGCTATGCGGGCTGGGGGCCGGGGCAGCTCGAGGACGAGATCCGGCAGAACGGCTGGCTGACCTGCGATGCCGACCCGGCGCTGGTCTTCGACGGTGCCGATGGCAGCAAATGGGAACGCGCCATGCGGCTGATGGGCATCGACCCGCTGTTGTTGTCGCCCGCCGCCGGGCGCGCCTGAAAGACTGCCCGCCGCCGGGCGCGCCTGAAAGATTGCCCGCCGCCGGGCGCGCCTGAAAGATTGCCCGCCGCCGGGCGCGCCTGAAAGTCGCCCGAAGAATCCGGTTCAGGGCCGGGGCGCGGCCGCGCGGCGCAGCCGGTCGTTGATCGCCCGGCCGAGCCCGTGGTCGGGGACCGGCGCGACGGCAATGGTCTGGCCCGGCGCGGCGCGGGCGTCGAGCCGGCGCAGCGCATGGAACAGCGCGGCCGCCGCCTCGACCAGATCGCCCGAGGCCGACAGGTTCAGCGCGGCCCCCGCACAGCCCGGCCCGAAGCCCAGCCAGAGCGCCCCCGGCGGCGGCACCTCGGCCTCCAGCACGACCCGCGCTCCGGGCGCGTAATGCGACCCCAACTGACCCGGCGCGGTGATCGCGGCCCCTTCGGCCCGCGCGGCGATCGCCATGCCAAGGCAGTCTTCCAGCGCCTCGGCGGGCAGCCCGCCCGGCCGCAGAAGAACCGGCCCGCCGTCCGCGTCGAAACCGAGGATGGTCGATTCCACCCCGACCGGGCAGGCGCCGCCATCGACCACCGCCGCGATCCGCGACCCGAGCCCCTCGATCACATGCTCGGGCCGGGTCGGGCTGACCGCGCCCGAGGGGTTGGCGGACGGCGCCGCGACCGGCCCGCCGAAGGCCCGCAGCAGCCCCTGGGCGACCGGATGATCGGGCACGCGCACCGCCACGGTGGGCAGGCCCGCGCTGACCAGCGGCGACAGCCCGGACCCGGGCAAAAGCGGCAGCACCAGCGTCAGTGCGCCGGGCCAGAACGCCTCGGCCAGCCGCAGCGCCGGGTCCGGGAAACTGGCCAGCCGCGCGGCGGCGCCAAGATCGGGCAGATGCACGATCAGCGGGTTGAAGCGCGGCCGCCCCTTGGCCTCGAAGATCCGCGCCACCGCGCGGTCGTCGCGGGCATCCGCGCCCAGCCCGTAGACCGTCTCGGTGGGCAGCGCCACCAGCTTGCCTGCGGCCAGCAATGCGGCGGCGCGGGCCAGCCCGTCGGCATCGGGTGTCAGCGATTCGGCGCTCATGGGACGTTCCCTTACGTTGCGTTTGCGCTTGATGGGGCGGGGCGTTCCGTTACCTTCTGCCCGCGAAACGAGCGGTCAGATAAATCCGCCGAACGACCCCGACAAGCGGCGGCAATGGAGGCTTGCATGGCATATCGTGCTCCTGTGGCGGAATTCCAGTTCATTCTCGACCATGTGGTCGGGCTGGACGAGGTTGTGGCGACCGACCGATTTTCCGAGGCCACGCCCGATGTGACCCGGGCGATCCTCGATGGCGCGGGGCGGCTTTGCGACGATGTGCTGGCGCCGCTGCAACGGCCGGGCGACCTGCATCCGGCGCGGCTGGAAAACGGCGTGGTGCGCACCTCGCCGGGCTATGCCGAAGGCTATCGCGCCATTGCCGAGGGCGGTTGGGTGGCGCTGTCGGCGCCCGCCGAGCATGGCGGGATGGGGCTGCCGACCGCGCTTTCGACTGCGGTCAACGACATGATGAGCGGCGCCTGCCTGTCGTTGCAGCTGAACCCGTTGCTGACCCAGGGCCAGATCGAGGCGCTCAGCCATCATGCCAGCGACGAGATCCGGGCGCTTTACCTGCCGAAACTGATCGCGGGCGACTGGTCGGGCACGATGAACCTGACCGAGCCGCAGGCGGGGTCGGATGTGGGTGCCTTGAAGACCCGGGCGGTGCCCAATGGGGACGGCACTTATGCGGTGACCGGCCAGAAGATCTACATCACCTGGGGCGATGCCGATTTCATGGAGAACGTCGTGCATCTGGTGCTGGCGCGCCTGCCTGATGCCCCCGCAGGGACGCGCGGGATCAGCCTTTTCCTGGTGCCGCGCAACCTGCCCGATGCCGAAGGTCGGCCGGGTGTGGCGAACCGCGTCAAGGTGGTCAGCCTCGAACACAAGCTGGGGTTGCATGGCAGCCCGACCGCGGTGATGGAGTTCGACGGCGCCACCGGCTGGATGGTGGGCGAGCCCAACAAGGGCATGGCTGCGATGTTCACGATGATGAACAACGCGCGCCTCGGCGTCGGCGTGCAGGGCGTGGGCGTGGCCGAGGCCGCGTTCCAGCAGGCGCTGGCCTATGCCGCCGACCGGCGGCAGGGTCCGACGCCCCTGGGCGATGGCGGCATCCTCGGCCATGCCGATGTGCGGCGGATGCTGGCGGGGATGAAGGCCGAGATCTTCGCCGCGCGGGCCATCGCGCTGTCCTGCGCGGTCGCGGCCGATATGGGCACCGCGACGGGCGAGGCCGACTGGACGGCGCGCGCGGCCTTCCTGACCCCGATCGCCAAGGCCTGGGGCACCGAGGTCGGCATGGAGGTCGCCCAGCAGGGCGTGCAGGTTCATGGCGGCATGGGCTTCATCGAAGAGACCGGCGCCGCGCAATATCTGCGCGACGTGCGGGTGACCGCGATCTACGAGGGCACCAACGGCATCCAGGCGATGGATCTGGTGGGCCGCAAGCTGGCCGATGGCGGCGATGTCGCCTGGCGGCTTCTCGAAGAGGTCGAGCAGACCGCCGAGGCGGCGCGCGGCGTCTTCCCCGATCTTGCGGTCGAGGTCTGGACCGCGGCCGAGGCGCTGCGCGACACCACCGAATGGATGCTGGCCCGCGAGATGACCGACCGCTTTGCCGGGGCGGTGCCGTTCCTGCGCGCCTGGGCGCGGGTGCTGGGCGCGCAGCTGCACCTGGCGGCGGCGCTGGCCGAGGGCGGCTCGGGGCCGCGCAGCGCGCTGGCCCGCGTCTTCATCCGGCGGCTCTTGCCCGAACATGTCTCGGCTCTGGCGGCGGCGCGGGCCGGGGCGGACGACCTGTACGCCCTGTCCGACGCCGATCTCGGCGCATGATGGACGGTAGCCTGGCCCCGATCCGCACCCCCTTCGAGGTTCCGCCCGACGATGGCGCGGCGGTCGAGATCGCCGAGGGCGTGCTGTGGCTGCGCCTGCCGCTGCCGCCGCCGCTCAAGCATGTGAACGTCTTCGCGCTGGACGATGGCCCGGGCTGGACGCTGGTCGATACCGGGCTCGACACCGAGCGCACCCGCGCGATCTGGCAGACGCTTCTGGCCGGACCGCTGGGCGGGCGCCCGGTCCGGCGGGTGATCCTGACCCATCACCACCCCGACCATGTGGGGCTGGCGGGCTGGTTCCAGTCGGCCCATGGCGCCGAGCTCTGGACCAGCCGCACTGCCTGGCTGTTCGCGCGGATGCTGACGCTTGACGAACAGCCGTTGCCCCGGCCCGAGACGCTCGAGTTCTATCGCGGCGCCGGGATGGACGCCGCAGTTCTGGCCGAACGCGCGGCTGAACGCCCCTTCAACTTCGCCGATGTGGTGGCGCCGATGCCGCTGGGCTTCCGGGCGCTCGCCGAGGGCGACCGGATCTCTGCGGGCGGGCGCGACTGGGACGTGCGGCTGGGCGACGGGCATGCGCCCGATCACGTCACGCTCTGGAGCCGCGACGACGCGCTGGTGATCGGAGGCGACCAGCTTTTGCCCTCGATCTCGCCCAATCTCGGGGTCTACGCGACCGAGCCGCTGAACGATCCGGTCGCGGGCTGGCTGGAAAGCTGCACCCGTTTCGCCACCCATGCGCGCGAGGATCATCTGGTCCTGCCGGGTCACAAGCTGCCTTTCACCGGCCTGCCGACCCGTCTGGTGCAACTGATCGAGAACCATCACGGCGCGCTAAACCGGCTGATCGAGGCGCTGGGCGAGGAACGCTCCGCCTGCGACTGCTTTCCGGTGCTGTACCGCCGCGAGATCGGTTCGGGCGAATACGGGCTGGCGCTGGCCGAGGCGGTCGGCCATCTGAACCACCTGTACCTCACCGGCCGCGCGACCCGGCGCCGCCGGTCGGACGGCGCCTGGCTGTTTCGGTGTGAATAGCCCCGAGTATCGTTGGCGTCTTCTTCGCTGATTTCGAGGCCAGGAGGCCATGACGAGCTGCAGCAAGTTCAGCGATGCGTTCAAGCGGGACGCGGTCGCGCAGATCACCGAGCGGGGCTGCCCGGTCAGGGACGTGTCCGAGCGTCTCGGGGGCAGCCCGTATTCGCTCTGCGCCTGGAAGGAGACGTTCGCGAAGGGTCATCGGCAGAGGCGGAGAAGGACACCGCGATACGGCGCCTGAAGACGGAACTGGCCGGGTCTCAGGAGCGTGACATCCTGAAAAAGGCCACCGCGTATTTCGCCAGGGATGCAACGTGAGATACGCGTTCGTGGCCGGGCATCGCGGACAGTTCTCCGTCCGGGCGATGTGCCGTTGTCTGCGCATCCGGCCGGGCGGCTTCTATGCTGGGTTAAGGCGCCGTTGGGCAAGCGTGCCGAGGAAGACGCCCGCCAGACCGACCTGCTGAAGGAAGCCTGGGCCGAAAGCGGCAAGGTCCATGGGCACCGCAAGCTGCACGACGATCTTCTTGAACGGGGCGAAGATGTCGGCCTGAACCGCGTTGCGCGCCTGACCCGGCTGGCCGGGATCACGGCTCAGATCGGCGCCAAGCGCCGCCCCGGGACGTATGGCGGCAAGCCCTCGGTCGTGGTCGACACCACCCTCAATCGCCGGTTCGACGTGGAGGCGCCGGACAAGGTCCGGGTGACCGATATCACCTCCATCCGGACGCAGGAGGGCGTCGCCTGCCTGGCGGTGGTGATCGATCTGTCCTCACGCCGCGTGGTCGGATGGTCCATGCAGTCACGCCAGAGACCGACGTCGTGCTTCAGGCTCTGCTCATGGCCACGTGGCGCAGGAAGCCGAAGGCCGAGGGGCTGATCCACGCGGATCAGGCAAGCCAGTTCACGAGCCTGGACTGGGACGCTTTCCTGAAAGCCCACAACTTGGAGCATTCCACGAGCCGGCGCGGCAATTGCCACGATAACGCCGTCGCCGGAAACTTCTTCAACCTGCTCAAGCGGAGAGGATCGGGCGCCGAACCTACCGGACCCGCCAAGAAGCGCGGCAGGACGTGTTCGACGACATCGGGATGTCTACAACCCGAAGCGCAAGCACGCGCGGACCGGAATGCCGTCGCCCCTCGAGTTCGAGCGGCAGCAGAAACTGAGGCATGAGGGCGTCCAGGACACTCGGAGCCATTCACAGGGTCGGCACAGCCTGACCCCGCGCCGGGAAGCGCAGGCGTGGGCGGAATGCCACGCCCCGCGCTGCATCGCGGCATCGCGGGCGGCGGCAAGGTGACAGCGCCCGGGGCTTCGACTAGGGTGCCGCCAGCGAACAGGCAGGGGATACCGCAGGCATGGCAGCTTTCCGAACCGGCGCGACGCGCCTGTCCGTTCCGCCGTGCCGCGCGCATGCCCCCGCCCTCTCTCCGTCCTCCTGCCGCGCCGTCCGGCCGTTCCGGCCCGCCGCCGCCCATTTCCGGTCTGCCAAATGTTCCGTTTCCTGATTGCCTGCCTTCTGCCGCTGTTCCTGCTGGGCTGCGGCGCCGAATCCACCTGGGCCCCCGACGAAGCCGTCGCCCGGGCCAAGTACCGGGACGCCGCGCCGCCCTCGATCACGCTTTACACCATGATCAACAACCGGTCCGGTTCGGGCGCGCATTCGGCGCTGATGATCAATGGCAGCGAACGGGTGATCTTCGATCCGGCCGGAAGCTGGTGGCACCGTGCCGCCCCCGAACGCAATGACGTGCATTATGGCATCACCCCGAAGATGCTGGAGTTCTACATCGACTACCATGCCCGCGTGACCTATCACGTCGTCGCCCAGACGGTGCAGGTCTCGCCCGAGGTGGCCGAGCGCGCGCTGCGGCTGGTCGAGGGTTATGGCGCTGTGCCGAAGGCGATGTGCGCCCGGTCGACCAGCGATGTGCTGAACCAGCTTCCGGGCTTCGACAGCATCCCCCATACCGTCCGCCCCAAGGCGGTGATGTCGGCCTTCGCCAAGCTGCCGGGCGTCACCACGCGCGAATATTACGACGACGATCCCGACGAACACGAGGACCTGCTGCGCGAACAACAGCGCGCCCGGTTCGACGAACTGGTCCAGGGCATCGTCGAGGGCCAGTAGGCCTGGCCTCGGGAAAGGGGCGGCGGCAGGCCCGCCGCCTCAGCCCAGTTTGCCTTAGCCCAACAGGAACAAAAGCGCGTAAAGCGTGACCGCGCCCGCGCCGATGGCGGCCAGCACGGATTTGCGCCACCAGCCGACGGCCACGGTGACGACCGCCGCGGCCAGCCGCGCCGGATCGGGGTCGCCGCCGGTTGCGGGCGGCCAGACCACGGCGGGCGCGACCAGCGCGGGCAGCACCGCCACCGGCGTATAGCGCAGGTGCCGCAGCAGCCAGTCGGGCAGCCGCCGCCCGCCCATCGCACCGAGGAAGGAAAACCGCATCAGGAAGGTGCCGATCCCGAGCGTGACGATGATCGCCCAGGTCCCTGCCGTGCTCCAGCTCATCTAGCGCGCTCCCATCCGGCGTTCGATCTCGGCGCCCACGGCCATCGCCGCCACCGCCGCGATCATCAGCCCCAGATTGAAGGGCAGCCCGGCAAAGACCAGCGCCAGCGCGACCGAAGTGCCGGCCGCCGCGACATGGGCCGGGGTCCGAAGCGCGGGCGCGACCATCGCCAGAAAGGTGATCGGCAGCGCGAAGTCGAGCGCGAATTGGGGCGGGATGCTGCGCCCCGCGACCGCGCCGACCAGGGTCATGCCGTACCAGGCGGGCAGCATCGGCGTGACCGCGCCCGCAAAGAAGGCGATCCGCTCGGCCACAGTCATCTCGGGGCGCGCCTCAAAGCGGGCATGCGCGACCGCGTAGGTCTGGTCGAAGAGGCCATAGGCGACCAGCGCCCGCTGCCAGAGCGGGGCCGCGCCCAGATAGGGCGTCAGCGAGGCCGAGTACATTGCCATCCGCATGTTGACCGCCAGCGCCGTGGCGATCACCACCAGCGTATGCGCGTTCTCGGCCATCAGTTGCACCGCCGAGAATTGCGCAGCCCCCGCCAGCACCACCATCGAAAACCCCATCACCTCTGGCAGCGAGAACCCGGCCTCGGTCGCCACCACCCCGAAGAGAAGCGCGAAGGGCACCAGGATCAGAAGGAACGGCGCGCCTTGGCGCAGGCCGGTCAGATAGGCAGAGTTCCGGGTGGAGGCAGGCATGGCGGGGGACTAGGCTGAAGAGGTCCCGATGGGCGTAAGGCCCGGCGGGACAGGATGCAATCGCAAACCGGAGGCGGCATGCGGATCTTCGGAACGATCCTCGCGGGCGGGCAGGGGCGGCGGCTTGGAGGCCGCGACAAGGCGTTGATCGGGCTTGGCGGGCAGACGCTTCTGGCGCGGGTGGCCGAGAGGCTGGAGCCTCAGGTCGAACGGCTGGCGCTCAGCGCGAACGGCCCGGCCGGGGCGTACGCGACGGCCGGGCTTGGTCCGGGCGTGCCGGTGCTGCCCGATCCGCCGCCGGGCGATCTGGGGCCGCTGCTGGGCGTTCTGGCCGGGCTCGACTGGGCCGCGGCGCATGGGGCCGACTGGCTGGTGACCGCGGCCATCGACACGCCCTTCCTGCCCAGCGATCTGGTGCCGCGCCTGCTGCTGGCGGCCGAGACCGCGGGCACCGGGCTTGCGATGGCGGCCAGCGGCGGGCGGCGCCATCCGACTGCGGCGCTCTGGCCCGTGGGGCTTCGCGACGAGCTTGCCGCCGAGGTCGCGGGCGGGCTGCGCAAGCTTGGCGTCTTCGGCGCGGCGCGCGGCGCGGCGCTGGCCGATTTCGCGACCGTGCCCGGCCCCGATCCGTTCTTCAACGTCAACACACCCGAGGATCTGGCGGCGGCCGAGGCGGCGCTGGGATGAGCATGGTGGATACGGTCATCATGGCCGACTGGTCGGCCCGGTCCGGCCCCTCGCCGGCCCGTCCCTCGGCCGATGCGATCTGGATCGCGGTGGCGCGCCGGGGCTGGACGACCGCTACGGCCTATTTTCGCACCCGCGCCTCGGCCGAAGCGGCGCTTGTCGATCTTCTGGACGGCGAGCTCCGCGCGGGGCGCCGGGCGCTTCTGGGGGCCGATTTCGCCTTCGGCTATCCGGCGGGTTTCGCCCGGGCGCTGACCGGCACCGCCTCGGCCCGCGCGGTCTGGGCCTGGGTCGCGGACCGGCTGGAGGACCGCCCGGACAACCGCAACAGCCGCTTCGAGCTGGCCGATGCGATCAATGCCGCCCTGCCCGGAGGCGGCCCCTTCTGGGGCTGTCCGGCGGCCCGCGCCGCGCGGCTGGCGGATCTGACGACCACGCGCCCGGCCGACAGCGCCTTTGCACGGCACCGCCGGGTCGAGAGGCTGCTGCGCGATCGTGGCGGGCCGGGGCGGGCCGTCAAGAGCGTCTGGCAGCTTTACGGGGCGGGGGCGGTCGGCTCGCAGGTGCTGGTCGGGCTGCCGATGCTGCACCGGCTGGCCGGGCGGTTCGGGACCGATCTGGCGGTCTGGCCGTTCGAGCCGACCGGAGCGACCGGAGCGACCGGGGCGCCCCTCACCCTCGCCGAGATCTATCCCGCGATGATCGGCCCGGAGGTGGCCGAGGCGCTGGCGGCCCGGCCCGGACAGATCCTCGACGAGTGGCAGATGCGGCTGATGGCAGAGGCGGTGCTGGCGGCCAGCGGCGCGGGCAGGCTCGCGGCGCTGCTGGACGTGCCGCCCGGCGCCGAACTGGCCGAAGAGGCCTGGATTCTCGGGGCAAGCGACCCCGAGGCGTTGCGCGCCGGGGCGAAGGCGTCGCTCAGCCGAACATGCCGGTGACGCGGCCCAGCAGCATGAAGGCGCGCGCGGTGCGGGTCTCGGCCAGGTCGTTGAGCTCCTGATCGCTGGCGGCGGCCTCGAATTCGACCAGAACCCGGTCGAACTGGCGCAGGAAATGGTGCGCCACGTCGCGGAAGATCGGGTCCTTCTTCATGCGCGCGGCGGTCAGCGCCAGACAGGACCGGTCGCGCACGCCGCCCAAGGCCGAGACCGGCAGACCGCGCTCGCCCTGCGCGAATCGGCGCCAGATCTCGGGACGCGCCCGGTCGGGATGCAGATCGTCCATGTAGATCCCCTCTTCGCTGAGAAGGGTCAGGATGTCCTGGGCCGAGCGCACCAGCTTGGACGCGGTGCGATCCTCGAGCGCCCGGCGCAGCGCGCGGAACCCGGCGCGGTCCGAGGTGTCCTCGGGGAAGTTCAGCGCCCGGATGAATTCCTCGACGGTCAGCGGCCGGACCGTGTCCTCGGGCACCGAGCCAAGGGCAAGACGCGGCTGGTCGTCCGGCGGGGTCTTCGACGGAGAGGCGGCGGGCGCTGTGCGGGGGGCCGAAGGGCCGGGATGGGCCTTGGTCGACAGGGCCTGCGGCCCCTGGACATCGGCGATCTCGGCGGCCCGGTCGCGCCGGGTGGCGAAGGTCGCGATCGCGTCCTGGGTTTCGCGCTGGGCGCGGGCCAGATCGTCGATCCGCTTTTCCATCGAGGGGCGGACATCCATGCCCGCGCCCTGCTGCTGCGCCAGATAGGCCTGGCGAAGCGAGTCGACCGTCGCCTGCAGACGCGCGGCTTCCTGACGCAGCAGCCGCGCCGAGCGCGCGCCTTGCGCCACCACCCAGATCAGCCCGACCGGCAGCGCCAGCGCCAGCACCGTGACCGCCGTGCCAAGCGCGCCGCCCCCGGTCCCGGCAACGCCGTCCGCGCTGGCCAGCAGCGCGCCCGACAGCCCCAGCCAGGCGACGCTCAGGACGCCGGCGGCGATCTCGATCCGCGACAGGCCGCCCTCGCGGCCCTGTCCCGCAACGGGGGCCAGATCGAACGGCTTGTCCTTGTCCCTCTCCGCCATGCCAGCGGCCCCGTCCGGTAATGTCAGATGTAGCGGATGCTCAGAACTTCGTAGCTGCGCTCGCCGCCCGGCGTGCGCACCTCGACGCTGTCACCCTCTTCCTTGCCGATCAGCGCGCGGGCCAGAGGCGACTTGACGTTCAGAAGGCCCCTCTCGATATCGGCCTCGGCCTCGCCGACGATCTGGTAGGTCTTCTCTTCGTCGCTGTCCTCGTCGACCAGCGTCACCGTCGCGCCGAACTTGATCGCGCCGGACAGCTTGGACGTGTCGATCACGTCGGCCCGCGACAGCAGGCCCTCAAGCTCCTTGATGCGGCCCTCGATGAAGCTCTGCTTTTCGCGCGCGGCGTGGTATTCGGCGTTCTCGGACAGGTCGCCATGTTCGCGCGCTTCGGCGATGGCCCGGATCACGGCGGGACGCTCGACGCTTTTCAGCGTCTTGAGTTCTTCGTCGAGCGCGGTGTAGCCCGCGCGGGTCATGGGTATCTTTTCCATAGGACTCTTCGGACAGTTCACAGAACGGAATGCAGACCCCGCGGGTCCGCTTTCACGAGTAGGTCGGTCTACCCTGACCGGAGTGCGGGAGCAATTGCAATAGGCGAAAGATCCGCGCTTGGGCAGAGCCCCGCGCAGGCATCGCGGCGGCCGGAGAGACTATTCATTTTCTTATGCCGCGCCGCCGCGAAATGATGTTGCCGAACAATTGAATTGACGGCCCGGCTGAGTTAACGGTTTGCGGACTGCATTCAGCCAGGGCGGCCGGTGCGCCGGCCGAGAAGGGTAATCGCATGGCCGAGATCGAACGGGAATCGATGGAATACGACGTGGTGATCGTGGGAGCCGGCCCCTCGGGGCTTTCGGCGGCGATCCGCCTGAAGGAACTCGATCCCGATCTGTCGGTCGTCGTGCTCGAGAAAGGGTCGGAGGTCGGCGCGCATATCCTGTCGGGCGCGGTGCTCGACCCGATCGGGCTGAAGGCACTGTTTCCCGACTGGAAGGAGCGCGGCGCGCCGGTCTCGGTGCCGGTCAAGGAGGACAATTTCGTCTTTCTCGGCAAAAGCGGCAGCCTGCGCTTTCCCAACTGGCTGATGCCGCCCTTGATGTCGAACCACGGCAAGTACATCGTCTCGATGGGCAATGTCTGCCGCTGGCTGGCCGAACAGGCCGAGGCGCTGGGGGTCGAGATCTTCCCCGGCATGGCCTGTTCGGAACTGGTCTGGGGCGAGGACGGCGCGGTCAAGGGCGTCGTCGCGGGCGAGTTCGGGCGTCAGGCCGACGGTACGCCCGGGCCGAATTACGAGCCGGGGATGGAACTGCACGGCAAGTATGTCTTCATCGCCGAGGGCGTGCGCGGTTCGCTCGCCAAGCAGATCATCGCGAAATTCGACCTTTCGAAGGGCCGCGACCCGCAGAAATACGGGCTCGGCATGAAAGAGGTCTGGGAAATCGACCCCAAGAAGCACAGGGAAGGCACCGTCACCCACACCATGGGCTGGCCGCTCAACGGCAATGGCGGCGGCGGGTCCTTCATCTATCACGCCGAGAACAACCAGATCTTCATCGGCTTCGTGGTGCACCTGAACTACCGGAACCCGCATCTTTTCCCCTACATGGAATTCCAGCGCTTCAAGCACCACCCGATGGTGGCCGAGCTGCTGGACGGCGGCAAGCGCGTGGCCTATGGCGCGCGGGCGATCTCGGAGGGCGGCTATCAGTCGATCCCGCAGGCGGCCTTCCCCGGGGGCGTGCTTCTGGGCTGTTCGGCCGGGCTGGTGAACGTGCCGCGGATCAAGGGCAACCACAATGCCATGATGTCGGGGATCGAGGCCGCCAAGGCGGCGGTCGCCGCGATCAAGGCGGGGCGCGCGGGCGATGTGCTTGCCGACTATGACGACGCGCTGCATGCGGGCGACATCGCCAGGGACCTGAAGAAGGTGCGCAACGTCAAGCCGCTCTGGTCGAGATATGGCGGCTTCCTCGCGACGATGCTGGGCGGGTTCGACATGTGGGTCGCGCATCTGACCGGCTGGAACCCGCTGGGTACCATCCATCACGACAAGACCGATGCCGAAGCGACCGGCAAGGCCGCCGATTTCCCCAAGATCGACTACCCGAAACCCGACGGCAAGATCAGCTTCGACCGGCTGACCAACGTGGCCTTCTCCTTTACCAATCACGAGGAAAGCCAGCCCTGCCACCTGCGGCTGGCCGATCCCGCGATCCCGGTGCAGGTCAACCTGCCGCAATTCGCCGAACCCGCGCAGCGCTATTGCCCGGCCGGGGTCTACGAGGTGGTCGACGAGGGGCAGGACCCGCGCTTCGTGGTCAATTTCCAGAACTGCGTGCATTGCAAGACCTGCGACATCAAGGACCCGAGCCAGAACATCACCTGGGTCACGCCACAGGGCGGCGACGGGCCGAACTACCCCAATATGTGAGAATTTTTCCGGGGACCGACGCGGCCCCGGCGGCCCCGGCGGCAACGCGCGGCGCAGGGGTCGGATGGCTTCTGCGCCGCCGGTTTTTCGGGCCGGGCGCCCGCAGGGGGCCGTGACTGTCACATCCGCGCGACGGCAGCGGCCTTTGCGCCTCGCCCTGGCGCCGGTCCATTGCCTTGGACGGTTCGCGGCTCTACCCTGCCGTCCAAACGAACAGGAGTGCATTCTTGGCCAAATCGCTGCCGCGCCTTGCCGCCCTGGCCATTCTGGGGCTTGCCGCGCTGAACACGGCGGCCCCCGCCCGGGCCGATCTGGGCGTGTCCGGTCCGTATCTGGCCGCCCGCCAGGCGAGCTTTCTCAGCGACCACCGTGCCGCTGCGGTCTATTACACCGAGGCGCTGGCCAGTGATCCCTCGAACCCGCGGCTGCTGGAAAACGCCATGACCGCGCTTGTGGGACTGGGCGAGGTCGAAAAGGCGGTGCCCATCGCCCGCCGGATCGAGACGCTGGGCAATCCCGACCAGTTGGCCAATCTGGTGCTGATGGCCGACCAGATGAAGCAGGGCCAGTTCGACCGGGTGATCGCCGATCTCGATGCCGGGCGGCAGACCGCGCCGCTGGTCGACGGGCTGATCCGCGCCTGGGCCGAGTTCGGACAGGGCCGCATGACCGACGCGCTGGCGGCCTTCGACGCGGCCTCGGCGCAGTCGGGCATCAAGGCCTTCGGGCTGTATCACAAGGCGCTGGCGCTGGCGGCGGTCGGCGATTTCGAAGGCGCCGACACCATCTTTTCGGGCGAGGCCGAGGGGCCGCTGCGCGCCACGCGGCGCGGCGTTCTGGCCCATGCCGAGGTGCTGAGCCAGCTTGAACGCAATGACGACGCCATCGAACTGATCGACGCCGCCTTCGGCACCGAGGTCGATCCGGGCGTCGCCGCTCTTCGCGCCCGTCTGGCCAGGGGCGACGCACTGCCCTTCGACGTGATCGACGGCGCGGCCCAAGGCGCGGCCGAGGTGTTCTTTACCGTCGCCAGCGCGCTGAACGGCGATGCGCTGGACGGCTATACCCTGCTTTACGCCCGGCTGGCCCAGTTCCTTGCGCCGAAGAATGCCGATGCGATCCTGCTGTCGGCCGGTCTTCTCGAGGCGCAGGACCGTTACGAGCTGGCGACCGAGGCCTATGCCGCCGTGCCGAAGGACGATCCGGCCTTCTACGCCGCCGAGCTCGGCCGCGCCGAGTCGATGCGCCATGCGGGCGATGTCGACGGCGCCATCGAGACCCTGCGCGGTTTGGCGGCGACCTATCCGGATGTGGCCATCGTCCATGTCACGCTGGGTGACGCGCTGCGCAGCCAGGAACGCTTCGGCGACGCGCTCAAGGCCTATGACGCGGCCATCGCGCTGTTCGACGAACCGGCGCGCGGGCAATGGATCGTCTATTACGCCCGGGGCATCTCGCATGAACGATTGGACCAGTGGCCCGAGGCCGAGGCCGATTTCCGCAAGGCGCTGGAGCTTGAGCCCGACCAGCCTCAGGTGCTGAACTATCTGGGCTATTCCTATGTCGAGATGAACACCAATCTCGACGAGGCCATGTCGATGATCGAGCGCGCGGTCGCGGCCCGGCCCGATGACGGCTATATCACCGACAGCCTGGGCTGGGGGCTTTACAAGCTTGGCCGCTATCAGGAGGCGGTGCCCCATATGGAGCGCGCGGCTGCCCTGATGCCGGTCGACCCTGTCGTCAACGACCATCTGGGCGATGTCTACTGGGCGGTGGGCCGCAAGGTCGAGGCGCAGTTCCAGTGGCATCGGGCGCTTTCGTTCGACCCCGAAGAAGCCGAGGCCGAGCGCATCCGCAAGAAGCTTGCGGTCGGGCTCGACAAGGTCCTGAAGGACGAGGGCGCACCGCCGCTTCGGGCTGCCAATGACGGTTGAGGCCTTCGCGCCCGCCAAGATCAACCTGACCCTGCATGTCACCGGACAGCGGGCCGACGGTTATCACCTGCTCGACAGTCTGGTGGTCTTCGCCGATATCGGCGACCGGCTGACGCTGGAGCGGGCCGAAGAGCTCAGCCTTTCGGTCAGCGGCCCGCGCGCCGACGGCGTGCCGGTGGACGGGCGCAATCTGGTGCTGAAGGCGGCGGCGCTGTTCGGTCCGGGGCAGGGGGCGCGGGTCCGGCTCGACAAGCGGCTGCCGGCGGCGGCGGGCATCGGCGGCGGGTCCTCCGACGCGGCGGCGGCGCTGCGCGGCCTGGCCGCGCTTTGGGGCCGCGATCTGCCCGGGCCCGAGGCGGTGCTGTCGCTGGGCGCCGATGTGCCGGTCTGTCTGGCGCCGGGGCCGGTGCGGATGCGCGGGGTCGGCGAAGAGATCCTGCCCGCGCCCGCCTTGCCCGAGTTCGGTCTTCTGCTGGTCAATCCCGGCGTCGAGGTGCCGACGCCTGCAGTCTTCAAGGGCCTCGTCCGCAAGAACAACGCGCCGATGCCCGAGCTTCCGGGCTGGGCCTCGGCCGCCGATCTGGCGGACTGGCTTGCGGGCCAGCGCAACGATCTGGAACCCCCCGCCCGGGCCGAGGCGCCGGTGATCGACGCGGTTCTGGCCGCGATCGCGGCGACCCCCGGCTGCCTTCTGGCGCGGATGTCGGGGTCGGGCGCGACCTGTTTCGGGATCTACGCGGATCGTGCCGCCGCCGAGCGCGCCGCCGCCCTGCTGCGCGAGACCCGGCCCGACTGGTGGGCCGAGGCCGGGGCGCCATATTCGTTGTAGCGGCAGACCTTGCGCGCCGGTTTCCGGCCCGCCCCCGAGGCAGGTGCCGCCCTCGCCGGTTCGGGCTGACAGATCGCGAAAATGAAAAACGGCGCGGGCTGGACCAGCGCGCGCCGTATCTTCAAGCCCTGTCCGGGCCGGTCAGCTGATCCGGGCCACCACGTAATCGGCCAGATCCGACAGCATGTCGCGGATCTCGTGTTCGGGCAGCAGGCTCAGCGCCTCCTTGGCGCGCGCGGTCCAGGCCAGCGCCTCCTGCCGGGTCGCCTCGATGGCGCCGTGTTTCGCCATCAGCCCCAGCGCATGCTCCAGATCGCCCTCGCGCTGGTCGCCCTTCTCGATGGTGCGCGCCCAGAAGGCGCGCTCTTCGGCATCGGCGGCGGCGATGGTCTTGATGATCGGCAGCGTCAGCTTCCGTTCGCGGAAATCGTCGCCGATATTCTTGCCGGTCGAGGCCGCGTCGCCCGCCACATCCAGCAGGTCGTCGACGATCTGGAAGCCCACGCCCAGCGCGTCGCCATAGGTGTAAAGCGCCTTGACCTGTTCCTCGGGCATGCCCGCGATCACGCCGCCGACCTCGGTCGCCGCCGCGAACAGGGCTGCGGTCTTGCCGCGCACGACCTTCAGATAAATCTCTTCGGTGGTCGACAGATCCCGCGCCGCGGTCAGTTGCAGCACCTCGCCCTCGGCGATCACCGCGGCCGCGTTCGACAGGATGTCGAGCACCTGCAGATTGCCCGGCGCCACCATCAGCTGGAACGAGCGGGCGAAAAGATAATCGCCGACCAGAACCGAAGACTTGTTGTCCCACAGCAGGTTGGCGGTGGGCCGTCCCCGGCGCTGACCGCTTTCGTCGACCACGTCGTCATGCAGAAGCGTCGCGGTATGGATGAACTCGACCGTGCTGGCCAGATAGATGTGATAGGGGCCGTCATAGCCGCACATCCGCGCCGCGGCGATGGTCAGCATCGGCCGCAGCCGCTTGCCGCCCGCGCCGACCAGATGCGCCGCGACCTCGTCGATGCGGGGCGCGTATTCCGAGGTCATCCGCTCGCGGATCAGACGGTCGACGGCGGCCATCTCTTCGGACAGCACTGCGGCCAGACGTTCGTGCGGTTTGGTAACGGCGTGGTCCAAGCCCATGGCGGCCTCGTCTCTTGCTCGACAACGGGGCGGCTGTGCCCTTAATTCGCTGTCATGAAAGAACTCGTTCGCACCAATGACCCGACACTCGTGGCCTTTGTCTCGGCGCTTCTTCAGGGCGAGGAGATAGACTGCTTTCATATGGATGTCCACATGAGCGTGCTGGAGGGCTCGCTAGGCGTTTTGCCGCGCCGGATCATGGTGGCCGACCGCGACCTGTTTCGCGCCCGCGCGGTCCTGAGGGACAACGGCATCCCTTGCGGCGACGAAAGCTGACCCGGTGACGGCGCTGCGGCAGGACGGATTTCTGGGCGGACGGTTGCATCTGTGGCAGCCGACCGCGGGCTACCGTGCCGGGATCGACGCGGTGCTGCTGGCCGCGGCGACGCCCGCCGAGCCGGGCCAGAGCGTGCTGGAACTCGGCTGCGGCGCGGGCGTGGCCAGCCTGTGCCTGGCGGCACGGGTGCCGGGACTTGCGATGACCGGGGTGGAACTGCAGCCCGCCTATGCCGCCCTTGCCCGGCGGAACGCGTCCGGGACCGGGCTGCCGCTGGAGGTGGTCGAGGCCGATCTGGCAGCGCTGCCGCCCGGGGTGAAGGCGCAAAGCTTCGATCACGCGATCTTGAATCCCCCCTATTTCCGGCGCGACCGCGGCAGCGCCGCCCCCGATCCGGGGCGCGAAACCGCGATGGGCGAGGCCACGCCGCTGGCAGAGTGGATCGCGGCGGCGGCGCGGCGGCTGCGTCCCGGCGGGCGGCTGACCGCCATCCAGCGCGCCGAGCGGCTGCCCGACATGCTGGCGGCGCTTTGCCCGCTGCTAGGGTGTGTAGAGCTTCTGCCGCTCGCCCCTAGAGATGGTCGGGCCGCCAAGCTTGTCCTTTTGCGAGCACGGAAGGGGCGGCAGGGACCGTTCCGGTTGCATGCGCCGCTGACCCTGCACGAGGGCGCCGCGCATCTGGACGACGGCGACAGTTATACCCCGGACGTCGCGGCCATTCTGCGGGATGGGGCTGCATTGTCCTGGCCCGGTTGACGTCGCCAGTTATGCACGAACTCTTTTATTTCAAGGAGGTGACACGACTCGGATTTCGTGCTGCACTGTAAGCGTTTCATGACAGCTAGAGAGGAGCACCGGCCATGAATCTGAGTTCGCATCTGCAAGAACTGCGCAAGAAACACAAGGCTCTCTCTGATCAGGTCGAACGGGCCCAGCAGACCCCGGCCTCCGACACTCTTCAGGTCGCAGAACTCAAGAAACAGAAGCTGAAGCTCAAGGAACAGATCGAACGTTTGTCTCAGGCCTGATCGGCCGCCCGGCGGCTGGCGCGCGCGGCCAGGGCCGCGCCGCCGGTGATCAGGATCGCCGCCGCGAACAGGGTGGGCGTCGGGACCGCAACCCCGGCGCCGACCAGGACCAGGGTCGACAACAGCGGCGCGGCATAGCTGGCCACTCCCAGAAGCTGGATGTCGCCCCGCTTGACCCCGATATCCCAGACATAGAAGGCCAGCCCCACCGGGCCGAGCCCCAGAGCCAGGACACTGCCCCAGCCTAGCGCGGTCTCTGGCCAGACGGTCTGTTCCAGCGCCAGATGCAGCGGCAGCGACAGGGCGGCGGTAGCCAGGCAGAAGACGGCGACGCTGGCGGTCGGGACGGTGCCCAGCCGCCGCGACAGCACCGAATAGCTTGACCAGGTCAGCGCACAAAGCAGCGCAAGCCCGTAGCCGGGCAGGGCGGCGGCGTCGAACCCGCCGATCGCGCCCCCGGCCACGATCAGCGCCGCGCCCGCGAAGGCGGCCAGCGCGCCCAGCACATGGGGCGCACGCAGCCGCTCGCCGGGCAAAAGCCCCGACATCAGCACGATCAGAAGCGGCCAGAGATAGGCGATCAGCCCGGCCTCGGCCGCGGGCGCCAGCCGCAGCGCCGAGAAGTAAAGCGCGTGATAGCCGAAAAGCCCTGCCGTGCCGAAGGCATAGACCTTCCAGGAAATCCGCCGCAGCAGCCCCGCCTCGCCCCGGACGATCACCCAGACGAGCCCCAGCGTGCCGCCGATGGCAAAGCAGAGCGCGTTCAGCTGCAAGGGCGGCACCGGGGCCGAGCCCACGGTGAACAGCGCAAGCAACGCCCAGAGCAGGACGGCGACGAATCCGGTGGCGGTGGCACGGGTGCGGGTCATGACCGAAGGCTTATCCGGGCCGGTGCGCTCCGGCCAGAGCATTGCGCCGGGGGCCGACGTTGCGTCAGGGGTATTTTTGCCAAGAAGAAGACCCCGTCTGTTTCTTCTTGGCACAAATACCCGGCGCGCAGCGCGTCCGCGGCAGCGGACCCGGAAACGGAAAGGGGCGGCCCGTCAGGGCCGCCCCGGATCGCCCGCGGGCGGGATCAGACGAAGAACTGCGCGCCGTTGGCCGAGATCGTCGAGCCGTTGACGAAGGTCGCATCGTCGGAGGCCAGGAAGACCACGCAGCGCGCGATTTCCTCGGGCTCGCCGAGGCGGCCGGTCGGGATCTGCGAGATGATCGCCTCGCGCACCTTTTCGGGCACCGCCATCACCATTTCGGTGGCGATGTAGCCCGGGCAGATCGCGTTGGCCGTGATGCCGAACCGCGCGCCTTCCTGGGCCAGCGACTTGACGATGCCGAGATCGCCCGCCTTGGTCGCGGCATAGTTCACCTGGCCGAACTGGCCCTTCTGCCCGTTGATCGAGCTGATCACGATCACCCGGCCGAACTTGCGCTCGCGCATGCCGGGCCAGACCGGATGCACGGTGTTGAAGACGCCGGTCAGGTTGGTGTCGATCACCTCCTGCCATTGGTCGGGGGTCATCTTGTGGAAGGGCGCGTCGCGGGTGATGCCGGCATTGGCGACCACCACGTCGATCGGGCCCAGATCGGCCTCGACCTTTGCCAGCCCGTCCTTCGAGGCCGCGTAATCGGCCACCGACCACTTGTAGGTGGCGATCCCGGTCTCGTCGGTGAATTTCTTCGCCGCCTCGTCATTGCCGCCATAGGTGGCCGCCACGCTATAGCCCGCGGCCTTGAGAGCCTTGCTGATCGCCTCGCCGATGCCGCGCGTGCCGCCCGTGACCAATGCAACTCGTGCCATGATTCCTCCAGATGGGGGTTTGTTCTTGTAATCCTGTTATGAAATGAACGCAGGACGCGCAAGAATGTTGCGCGCCCTTTGTCATTTCGTCGCGATCAGGCGCGTTCCAGGCACATGGCGACGCCCATGCCGCCGCCGATGCAGAGGGTCGCAAGGCCCTTCCTGGCGTCCCGGCGCTTCATTTCGAAGAGCAGGGTGTTGAGGATCCGCGCGCCCGAGGCGCCGATCGGGTGGCCGATGGCGATGGCGCCGCCGTTCACGTTCACGATGGCCGGGTCCCAGCCCATGTCCTTGTTGACCGCGCAGGCCTGGGCGGCGAAGGCCTCGTTGGCCTCGACCAGATCGAGATCCTCGACCTTCCAGCCGGCTTTCTCCAGCGCCTTGCGCGAGGCCGGGATCGGACCGGTGCCCATGATCGAGGGATCGAGACCGGCGGTCGCATAGGAGGCGATCCGCGCCAGCGGTTCCAGCCCGCGCTTCTCGGCCTCGTCGGCCGACATCAACAGGACGCCCGCGGCGCCGTCATTGATGCCGCTGGCATTGCCCGCGGTGACCGAGCCGTCCTTGGCGAAGGCCGGGCGCAGCTTCTGCATCGACTCGATCGTGGCGCCGTGGCGGATGTACTCGTCGGCCTCGACGATGGTGTCGCCCTTGCGGCCCGGGACCGTCACCGGCACGATCTCGTCCGCGAACTTGCCGTCCTTCTGCGCGGCCTCGGCCTTGTTCTGGCTGGCCAGGGCGAATTCGTCCTGCATCTCGCGGCTGATCTGCCATTGTTCGGCCACGTTCTCGGCGGTCTGGCCCATGTGATAGCCGTTGAAGGCGTCCCACAGCCCGTCCTTGATCATCGAATCGATGAACTTGACGTCGCCCATCTTGTGGCCCGCGCGCAGATGCGCGACGTGGGGGCTGAGCGTCATGTTCTCCTGCCCGCCGGCGGCGACGATGGCGGCATCGCCCAGCAGGATGTGTTGCGCGGCCAGCGCGACCGAGCGCAGGCCCGAGCCGCAGACCTGGTTGATCGACCAGGCCGCCGCCTCGACCGGGAAGCCCGCATTGACATGGGCCTGACGGGCGGGGTTCTGGCCCTGACCCGCGGTCAGCACCTGGCCGAGAATCGTCTCGGAAACCTCCGATTTGTCGATACCGGCCCGCGCGACGAGCGCTTCGAGCATCGTCTTGCCGAGCTCGTGGGCCGGAACGGTAGCGAACGCGCCGTTGAAGCTGCCGACCGCGGTACGGGCGGCAGAAACGATGACGACATTGGTCATGGGTAGGTCCTTCTCCCCTGGGTGCCTGACGGCGCGACTATAGGGGATGCACGCGCAGAATTGCACCCCCCGCCAGCGGCTCGCCTCACGCGTTCAGGCCGGAACCCGCGCGGCGGCGCGCCGCAGCATCGGCCCTGCCGGAGGGCCGGGACGCGCGGAGGGGACGGATCGCGGAAAACCGGCCCGGGACTTGGTGCCCGGGCGCCGTGCGGGGCAGAAAACTGCGGGGGCGGTCGAGCGGACGGAATCGGACGCGGGACGGCTTGGACACGGCCTGATCCCTCGGGCCGTGCGCGCCGTCCGGCCCATGATTGGCGCGCCGGTCTGGCCGTTCGGCCCGCGGCGCACCGGGCTCAGGTCGCAGGTCGGCGGGCGCGGGATCTGCCCGGGCGCGGAGCGGCGGTCAGGCGCTTCGGCGCTCGCGGTTGCCGCTTCGCCAGGGCGGGACGATGGTCGGGGCGCCGAAGGCATAGCCCTGCATGCAGTCGATACCGGCCGAGGCCAGCCAGGCGGCGTCGCGCGCGGTTTCGACATTCTCGGCCACGGTGAACATGTCGAAATGCTGGGCGATGGCGATCAGCGCCGAGGTCAGCACCTGATTGTCCGGATCGTCGGCGATGCCGCGAATGAACTGGCCGTCGATCTTGAGGATGTCGAAGTAGAAATCGCGCAGATAGCGGATCGCGGTATAGCCCGCGCCGAAATCGTCCAGCGCGAAGGCGATGCCCTTGGCCTGCAGGTCGCGCATGAAGACGGTGACCAGATCCGGCATCACCATGGCCGAGCTTTCGGTGATTTCCAGGATCAGCCGTTCGGCGAGCGTGGCGTCGTCCTCGATCGCGCGGTTGAGGGTGCGCGTCCAGCGCGGATATCCGATCGAGCGGGCGGACATGTTGATCGCAAGCCGCAGGTCGGGGCAATCGGCCAGGGCTGCCAGCCCCAGTTCAAGTGCGGCGCAATCCAGCAGGCGGCCGAGTTCGGTGGTTTCCACCGTCTCGATGAATTCGCCCGCCGGAATGGTCCGGCCGCTGCGGTCGATGACGCGGATCAGACCTTCGTAGAAGGCGATCCTGCCGTTTTCCATGCTTTGGACGACGGGCTGAAAGGCCAGCACCACATCGCGCCGGTCCAGCGCGTCCTGCACCATCGCGATGACGTTCCGGTCCCGTTCCGCGACGGCTGCGGACAGCGGACTGTCCGACCCTCGGGGCGCGGCAACGCCTTTTTCATAGCTGCCGTCCGGCATTCTGACCTCCGCTTCGCTCTCCGTTCTCATGGCGCGAGAACGGTTAAGGTCAGGTGAAGGTTCGCTTTTGGTTCCAAATTTAGGAAATCCGGGTAGTCTTTGGCAACTCTCGACATGAAAAGGAAAATTCTATGGCGGAAAGGTGCGGTTGGTGTGGAAGCGAGCCCATTTACGTGGCGTATCATGACACGGAATGGGGCGTGCCCGAGCGCGACTCGCGCGCGCTGTTCGAAAAGCTGATCCTCGACGGGTTCCAGGCCGGGCTGTCCTGGCTGACGATTCTGCGCAAGCGCGAGGGGTTCCGGGCCGCCTTTGCGGGCTTCGATCCCGAGATTATCGCGGGCTGGGGCGAGGCCGAGGTCGCGCGGCTGCTGACCGATCCGGGCATCGTGCGGCATCGCGGCAAGATCGAGGCGACCATCGGCAATGCACGCGCCTGGTGCGAGATCGAGGCGCGCGAGGGGTTTTCGGACTATCTGTGGCGCCATGTCGACGGTGCGCCGTTGCAGAACAACTTCGCCAGCCTGGCCGAGGTCCCGGCCCAGACACCGCGGTCGCAGGCGATGTCGAAGGCGCTGAAGGCGGACGGCTTCAAGTTCTGCGGGCCGACCATCACCTATGCCTTCATGCAGGCGGTGGGCATGGTCAACGACCATGTCGTGACCTGCCCGCGCCATGCCGAGGTGGCGGCGCTGGGCTGAGCGGTCAGGACCCTTCGGCCAGACTGCCCAGAAGCGCCCTGGCCTCGGGGCCGTTCCAGTCGGCCTCGCCCATCATGCGGCCGACCTCGCGGCCCTCGGGGTCGAGGATCACGGTCACCGGCAGCGCCAGGATGCCCATCGAGCGCGCCAGCCAGGAGGACTGGTCGCGCCATTTCGGCAGATGCGCGATCTGCTGTTCGGAGAACCACCGGTCGATGGCCTGGGGCGGGTTGCGCCCGGTGGCCACGGTCACCACGGCAAGCCGGTCGCTGTCCGCCGTCGCGGCCAGCGCCTCGAGCGTCGGCATTTCGGCCAGGCAGGGCGGGCACCAGGTGCCCCAGAAGTTCAGCACCACCCAGCGGCCGCGATATTCGCCGAGGCTGCGTTCGGCATCGGTCTCGTCCAGAAGAACGGCATCGGGCACCGCCTGCGGTTCGGCGTGGAACACCAGTTTCTTCATGGTGCCCTCGCGCATCGCTTCGAGCGTGGCGATGTCGGCGGCAGGAGCCGCGTTTGCACAGAGCCCGAGGGCGATGTAGAGGACGAGCGACCTTAAGACCATGTTTCCCTCCGAAGGGGGCCAGCCGATGACCAAAGACCAGACCCAGACCCGTTCCAACGCCATGTGGGGCGGACGTTTCGCCAACGGGCCGGACGCGATCATGGAGGCGATAAACGCCTCGATCTCGTTCGACAAGCGCCTTGCCCCGCAGGATATCGCAGGCTCGCGCGCCCATGCCGCCATGCTGGCGGAAACCGGTATCCTCACGGTTAAGGATGCCGAGGCGATCCGGGAAGGCCTGCTCACGGTCTTGTCAGAGATCGAGGCCGGGTCCTTTGCGTTCTCGACCGCGCTCGAGGACATTCACATGAATGTCGAGGCCCGGCTGAAAGAGATCATCGGCGAACCGGCTGGGCGGCTGCACACCGCGCGGTCCCGGAACGACCAGGTGGCGACCGATTTCCGGCTGTGGGTGCGCGACCAGATCGACGCCGCCATGGACGGGCTTCGGGCGCTGATCCGGGCGCTGCTGGCGCAGGCTGAGGCGGGCGCGGACTGGGTGATGCCGGGCTTCACCCATCTGCAGACGGCCCAGCCGGTGACCTGGGGCCATCACATGATGGCCTATGTCGAGATGTTCGCCCGCGACCTGTCGCGATTCGGCGATGCGCGCGCGCGGATGAACGAAAGCCCGCTGGGGGCCGCGGCGCTGGCGGGCACCTCGTTCCCGATCGACCGGCACATGACCGCACAGGCGCTGGGCTTCGACCGGCCGATGGCCAATTCGCTCGACGCGGTCAGCGACCGCGACTTCGCGCTGGAATTCCTGGGCGCGGCCTCGATCTGCGCGATGCATCTGTCGCGCTTCGCCGAAGAGCTGGTGATCTGGTCCTCGGCGCAGTTCCGCTTCGTGGCGCTCAGCGACCGGTTCTCGACCGGATCGTCGATCATGCCGCAGAAGAAGAACCCCGACGCGGCCGAGCTGATCCGGGCCAAGATCGGCCGGATCTTCGGTGCCAATGTCGCGCTGATGACGGTGATGAAGGGCCTGCCCTTGGCCTATTCCAAGGACATGCAGGAAGACAAGGAACAGGTCTTCGACGCGGCCGACACGCTGATGCTGGCCTTGGCCGCGATGGAGGGCATGGTGCGCGACATGACCGCGAACCGCCCGGCGCTGGAAGCGGCCGCCGCCAGCGGCTTCTCGACCGCGACCGATCTCGCGGACTGGCTGGTGCGCGAACTGGGCCTTCCGTTCCGCGAGGCCCATCACGTCACCGGCACCCTCGTCGCCATGGCCGAGACGAAGGGCTGCGACCTGCCCGACCTTTCCCTCGCCGAGATGCAGTCGGTGCATGAGGGCATCCGCGAGGACGTGTTCGGCGTGCTGGGCGTGCATAATTCGGTGGCCAGCCGGATGAGCTATGGCGGCACCGCACCCGAACAGGTCCGTGCCCAGATCGCCCGCTGGACCGAGCGGCTGGGATGAGACGCGGCGCGACATTTGCCGCGTGCCTTGCGCTTCTGGCGCTGGCGGGGTGTGCCCGGCCGCATGGCGGGGTCGCGGTGTCGAATGCGGGCGATGTCAGCGGCGGGGTGTCGGCGGGCCGCGTCGCGGTCGGCGCCGGACCGGGCGGGGCCCGCGCCTCGGCCAGGGTCGTGGACACCGGCAGCACGGCTGTTACGGTGGGCACCGATGGCGCCTCGGTCGGGCTGCGTCCGCGCGGCGCCCCGGTGCGGCTGATCCTTGGTACGGGAGGAGTGGGAATTGGCTTCTGATCGGTTGTTTCGGCCTGGGGGCAGTGCGGCCCTGGCGACGGTGCTGGCCCTGACGCTTGCGGGCTGCGGGCTCGACGGCCCGCCCGAACCGCCCAAATCCGAAGCCGGGACCGGCTTTTCGGTCAGCGGCACCGCGGAAATGGGCGTCGTCGGAGGCAACCGGCCATGAAATACCTGCGCTATCTCTTTCTCGCGCTGGCGATCTGGGGCGCGATCCACCCGATGTTCTACTTCATGCGCTGGATCCTCGCCAATGACTGGGACTGGGGCGGCATGATCGACGCCTGGTATGTCAATGACAGCGCCACCGGCCTGACCTGGGACCTGACGATCAGCGCCATCGCGCTGACGCTGTGGATCCTGATCGACAGCGCCCGGCGCCGCGACGCGCTTGGGCTGATCTGCATCCCGCTGACCTTCGGCATCGGCCTGTCCTGCGGCCTGCCGCTTTACATCTTCCTGCGCTCGCGGCCCTCGAAAGCCGCCTGAGCCCCCCGGAGACCCCAATGGACCATTTCCTCTACCGGAGCGGTGTGCTCCATGCCGAGGACGTGTCGCTGGCCGACATCGCGGCAACGGTGGGCACGCCCTTCTATTGCTATTCCGTGGCGACGCTGACCCGCCATTTCCGGCTTTTCGACGAGGCGCTGGCGGGCACCGACCATCTGGTCTGCTATGCGATGAAGGCCAATTCCAACATGGCCGTGCTCAAGCTGATGGGCGATCTCGGCGCGGGCATCGACGTCGTGTCGGGCGGCGAATACCGCAAGGCGCGCGCGGCGGGCGTGCCGGGCGAGCGGATCGTCTTTTCCGGCGTCGGCAAGACCCGCGAGGAAATGCGGCTGGCGCTGGAGGGCGGCATCCGCCAGTTCAACGTGGAATCGGAACCCGAGATGGCGGCGCTGGACGAGGTCGCGCGGTCGATGGGGCGGGTCGCGCCCATCGCGGTCCGGGTGAACCCCGATGTCGATGCGAAAACCCATGAGAAGATCGCGACCGGCAAGTCCGAGAACAAGTTCGGCATCCCGATCGCCCGCGCAAAAGACGTCTATGCCCGCGCCGCCGCGATGCCGGGGCTTCGGGTGCTGGGGATCGACGTGCATATCGGCAGCCAGTTGACCCAGCTCGAGCCCTTCGAGCAGGCCTATGGCAAGGTGGCCGAGCTGACGAAGGTGCTGCGCGCCGAGGGCCACGACATCCGCCGGCTGGATCTGGGCGGGGGGCTTGGCATTCCCTACGAACGCTCGAACGCGGCGCCGCCGCTGCCGGTCGAATATGGCGCCATGGTCAAGCGCGTGCTGGGCGATCTGGAGGTCGAGATCGAGATCGAGCCCGGACGGCTCATTGCCGGGAATGCGGGCGTTCTGGTCAGCCGGGTGATCTATGTGAAAGAGGGCGAGGGGCGGACCTTCCTGATCCTCGATGCGGCGATGAACGATCTGGTCCGGCCCTCGATGTATGGCGCGTATCATGACATCGTGCCGCTGAGGGAACCCGCCGCGGGAACGGACTATGCCCCCCATGACGTCGTGGGCCCGGTCTGCGAGACCGGCGACACCTTCGCCAAGGCGCGCGATCTGCCGCCGCTGGCCGAGGGCGATCTGGTGGCCTTCCGTTCGGCCGGGGCCTACGGCGCGGTGATGGCGTCGGAATACAACACGCGCCCGCTGGTGCCCGAGGTGCTGGTCAGCGGGGATCACTTCGCCGTCATTCGCCAGAGGCCGTCCTTTGACGAGATCATAAACCGCGATACCATCCCGGAATGGTTGTGACCCGGCACCCCGCCCGGGTCCGCCGCCGGATGGGAGCATGACCGAGCGCACGCCGATCCCCGACGACGCCCTCACCCACCTGCGCTGGCCGCTGCGCCTGACCTGGGCGGGCCTTTTGGCCGAGCGTCTGTGCCGGGCCTTCTGGCCGCTGGCGAGCCTTCTTCTGCTGATCGCATCGGCCCTTGCCTTCGGGCTGCATGACCTGCTGACCCGCGGGACCGCGCTGGGGCTGGGGGGCGCGCTGCTGGCCGTGCTTCTGGCGACGGTCGTCTACGGCGTCCGCGGCTTTCAGCGGCCAAGCCGGGCCGAGGCGCTTGACCGGCTCGACCGGACGCTGCCTGGGCGGCCCATCTCGGCCCTTTCCGACAGTCAGGCCATCGGCGCGGGCGATCCCGCCTCCGAGGCGGTCTGGCGCGCCCATATCGCGCGCATGGCCCGGCGGGTGCAACACGCGCGCGCGGTTCCCCCCGATCTGCGGCTTTCGTCGCGCGACCCCTACGGTCTGCGCCATGTGGCGCTGATCGCCTTTACCGTGGCGCTGGTCTTCGGGTCCTTCCTGCGCGTGGCCAGTGTCGCCGATCTGGGGCAAGGCGGCCCGGCGCTTGCCGCCGGACCGACATGGGAGGGCTGGATCGAGCCCCCGGCCTATACCGGAAAACCCAGCCTTTATCTGAACGACATCACCGATGACGCACTGGCCGTGCCTCAGGGCAGCCGGATTACCTTAAGGCTTTACGGCGCGGTGGGCGCGCTTGGCGTGACCGAAACCGTCTCGGGCCGCGAAGAGGGGGCCGAGGCCCCGCCGCCCGAGGGCACCGACGCCATGGCGCAAAGCTTCGAGGTGGTGAAGGACGGCCGCGTCGAAATCGACGGCCCCGGCGGCCGCGCCTGGCAGATCGTGCTGAGCCGCGATATCCGCCCGGAAATCCGGCTGACCGGCGATCTGGACGTCGCGGCCGATGGCGAGATGAAGCAACCCTTCTCGGCCAGCGACGATTACGGCGTGACCCGGGGCGAGGCGACGATCACGCTCGATCTGGCCCGCGCCGACCGCCGCTATGGCCTGGCCGCCGATCCCGACCCGCGCGAGCCGCTGGTGCTGGATCTGCCGATGCCGATTTCCGGCGACCGGCGGCAATTCACCGAAACCCTGGTCGAGAACCTGTCCGAACACCCCTGGGCGGGGCTCCCGGTCCGGATCGAGCTGGCGGCCGAGGATGCGCTGGGCCAGCGGGGCGTGTCGGCCCCCGTCGAGATGGTGCTGCCCGGGCGGAGGTTCTTCGATCCGCTGGCGCGCGCGGTGATCGAACAGCGCCAGGCGCTGCTTTGGGCGCGGGCGAACGCCCCCGAAGTCGCGCAGATCCTGCGCGCGGTCAGCTACCGGCCCGACGAGATCTTCCGCAACGAAAGCGCCTATCTGCAGCTTCGCGTGGCGATCCGGCGGCTCGAGGCTTCGGCCGCCGCGCTGACCGCCGAGACCCAGACCGAACTGGCCAAGGCGCTTTGGGACATCGCCGTGCTGATCGAGCAGGGCGACCTGTCGGACGCCGCCGAACGGCTGCGCCGTGCGCAGGAACGGCTGGCCGAGGCGATGAAGAACGGCGCCAGCGACGCTGAGATCGCCCAACTGATGGACGAGCTGCGCGAGGCGATGCAGGACTACATGCGCCAGCTGGCCCAGCAGCAGCAGGAGAACGGTCAGGAGCAGGCCCGGAATGGCGAGACGCAGGAAATCACCGGCGATCAGCTTCAGCAGATGCTGGACCGGCTGCAGCAGCTGATGGAAGAGGGCCGGATGGACGAGGCCCAGCAGCTTTTGCAGATGCTCCAGCAGATGATGGAGAACATGCAGGTCACGCAAGGTCCGGGCGGGTCGTCTCCGGGCCAGCAGGCGATGGAGGGGCTGGCAGAAACGCTGCGCGACCAGCAGGGCCTGTCCGACGATGCCTTCCGCGACCTGCAGGACCAGTTCAACCCCGGCGGCCAGCAGGGCGAGGGCCAGCAGGGTCAAGGTCAGCAAGGGCAGGGCGAAGGCGAGCCGGGCCAGGGGCAGGGCGGAGCGCAAGGCCTCGCCGACCGTCAGGACGCGCTGCGCCGCGAACTGGAACGCCAGCAGCAGGGCCTGCCCGGTCTTGGCGCCTCGCCCGAGAGCGAGGCCACGCGCGAGGCGCTGGACCGCGCCGGCCGGGCGATGGACGAGGCCGAGCGGGCGCTGCGCGACAACGATCTGGCCGGGGCGCTGGACGATCAGGCCGAGGCGATGGAGGCGCTCCGCGAGGGCATGCGCAATCTGGGCGACGCGCTGGCCCAGAACCGGCAGGAGGGCGGCGAGGACGGTCAGGGCATGGGCCGGGCCGATGCCGGCGGCGAACGCCGCGACCCGCTGGGCCGCGCGCCGGGCTCGACCGGGCAGGTCGGCACCGAGGACAGCATGCTGCAGGGCGAGGATGTCTACCGCCGCGCCCGCGATCTGCTGGACGAGATCCGCCGCCGCTCGGGCGAACAGAACCGCCCCGATCTCGAACTCGACTACCTCCGGCGCCTGCTCGACCGGTTCTGATCGCGTCACCCGCAAGTCGCGCGGCTGTGCTAGGCTTCCCTTGGGTCATCGGTCGCAGGGGAGGCGGGCGTGAAAATCGTCGACTGGAATCTCGAATGGATGAACAAGTGGTTTTCGGGCAATGCCCGGCCGCGCTGGGGCTCGAACGAGCTGTCGGCGGACGAGGCGCGGACCTGTGCCCGCAAGGCCGCCGCAGTGATCGACGCGCTGGCGCCCGATCTTCTGTGTCTGCAGGAAGGCCCCAGCGCCGAGGCCGAGATGGCGTTGTTTCTCGACGAGTTTCTGTCGGATGCCGACGGGCTGCGCTTTGAGGCGCTGATCGGTTCCGACGGGGGCGCGCAGAAGCTTTACGTGCTGCGCCGCCGGGACGGGCTGGTGCGCGCGGTCGAGCGGGCGCGCGATGCCGCGACCTTGGCGCTGACCGAGCCCTGGGCGGCGGACGTCAATGGCGACATGCTGTTGCAGGGCTATGACTTTACCCGGCTGCCGCTGGTGGTCGATATCGACCCGGTGGGCGGCGCGCCGGTCCGGGTCGTCGTGCTGCACACCAAGTCGAAATATGTCCATGGCGGCGAGGCGCTCTGGCGCGATCCGGTGCGGCGGCAGGAATTCGTGGTGGCGGCCTTGCTGGCGCGCAGGCGCATTTCGGCCGAGGGCTTCCGGCTGCGTGCCTATCTCGACACGCTGGTGACGGACGACCCGGCGGCGCGGATCGTGGTCACCGGAGACTGGAACGACGGGCCGGGGACGGATTTCTTCGAGCGGAGCTATCTGACCCATAACGTGGCCGATATCGTGCTGGGGTCCACCTTCACGCCCGAGCTGATCTTCCGCCATCCGCTGCTGGCCCATGTGCCGCCTGCGGCGCTGTTCACCGCGCGCTTCGACGATTTCGTCGACGAGGTGCCCGACCGGCCGCTTTTGCTGGATCATTTCGCGATCTCGCCGGGGCTTGCGCCCTGGGTACAGGCAGCCGGGATCGCCCATGACGCCTATGAGGCGGAACTGGACGGGTCCGGCGCCGCGCGAACCCAGCGCCCGAGCGATCACCGCCCGATCTGGGTCGAGTTGAGCAAGCCGTTGACGGGATAAGGCCCCGGCCCTGCAGGACCGGCGATCCTGCAGGGCCGGGGGCGGGCTCAGGCCAGCATGGCGAGCGGGTTTTCCAGATTGTCCCGGATCGCCTGCAGCAACTCGGCGCCAAGCGCCCCGTCGATCACCCGGTGATCGACGCTGAGCGTGACCGACATGACGGTCGCGACCTCGATCTCTCCGGCCTCGTTGACGACGGGTTTCTTCACGCCCGCGCCGACCGCGAGAATCGCGCCATGGGGCGGGTTGATCACCGCGTCGAAATTGTCGATCCCGAACATCCCGAGATTGGAAATCGCGAAGCTGCCGCCCTGATACTCCTGCGGCGCGAGCTTGCGGTCGCGGGCGCGGGTCGCCAGATCTTTCATCTCTTTCGAAAGCTGGCTGAGCGACTTGGTCTCGGCATCCTTCAGGACGGGCGTGAAGAGCCCGCCCTCGATGGCGACCGCGACCGCCACATCGGAGGGTTTCAGTTGCAGGATGCGGTCGCCGGCCCAGACTGCATTGGCCCTGGGCACCTGCTGGAGCGCCAGCGCGCAGGCCTTGATGATAAAGTCGTTGACCGAAAGCTTGACGCCTCGGGGGCCCAACTGTGCATTGAGCGTGCTGCGGAAGTCGAGCAGCGCGTCGAGCCGGATGTCGCGGCGCAGGTAGAAATGCGGGATGGTCTGCTTGGCCTCGGTCAGGCGGGCGGCGATGGTCTTGCGCATGCCGTCGAGGGGGACGACCTCGTAGGCGCGCCCTTCATACATCCGCGCGACCGCGTCCGGCGATAGCCCGGCGGCCTGGGCGGCGGCGGCCTGCGGGGGGGCGGAGGTCTGGGGCGCCTCGGCCGTCGCGGGTTTCGCGGCGGGGGCGGTCGCGGCCTCGACATCGGCTTTGACGATACGCCCGCGTGGGCCCGAGCCCGCGATCGCGGTCAGGTCGAGACCCTTCTCGGCCGCGATCCGGCGCGCGAGCGGCGAGGCGAAGATCCGTTGGCCATCGGTGGCGCCGGGCGCGGGCGGGGCGGCGGCCGGCGCGGGGCCCCTGTCGGGGGCCGCCTTGCCGCCCGCGTCGGCTGCGGGCGCAGCCTCCGGGGCCGGTTTCGACGGGGACGCGTTGTTGTCGATGTCGTCCTCGCTTTCGCCGTCCTCCAGCAGGATGGCGATGGGGGTGTTGACCTTCACGCCCTCGGTTCCGGCCGCGACCAGCAGCTTGCCGATCCGGCCGTCGTCGACGGCCTCGAATTCCATCGTGGCCTTGTCGGTCTCGATCTCGGCGATGAGGTCGCCGGAAGCGACGGTGTCGCCTTCCTTGACCAGCCATTTCGCGAGCGTGCCTTCCTCCATGGTCGGAGAGAGGGCGGGCATCAGGATTTCGGTGGGCATGCCGGTCTCCTCAGCGGTAGGTCACAGCGCGGGCGGCTTCGACGACCTCTTTCGCGGTCACCAGCGCCAGCTTTTCCAGGTTCGCCGCATAGGGCATCGGCACGTCCTTGCCGGTGCAGTTGATCACCGGCGCGTCGAGCCAGTCGAAGGCTTCCTGCATCAGCACCGCCGAGATGTGGTTGCCGATCGAGCAGACCGGGAAACCTTCCTCGACGGTGACGCAGCGGTTGGTCTTCTTGACGCTTTCGATCACCGTCGCGGTGTCGAGCGGGCGCAGCGTGCGCAGGTCGATCACCTCGGCCTCGATGCCTTCCTTGGCCAGCGCATCGGCGGCCTCGAGCGTATGGGCCATGCCGATGCCGAAGCTGACCAGCGTCACATCCTTGCCCTCGCGCCAGATCCGGGCCTTGCCGAAGGGGATGGTGAAATCGTCGAGCACCGGAACCTCGAAGCTGCGGCCGTAGAGGATCTCGT
Organism: Rhodovulum visakhapatnamense; assembly: GCF_004365965.1. GTDB lineage: Bacteria > Pseudomonadota > Alphaproteobacteria > Rhodobacterales > Rhodobacteraceae > Rhodovulum > Rhodovulum visakhapatnamense. The sequence goes on along the minus strand of NZ_SOEB01000014.1, from coordinate 68,980 downwards.
TTTCAAGGAAGATCACCGGGTTCGGGTCGCGGATCGCGGTTTTCAGCAGGCCCTTGGCATCGGCGGCCGAATAGGGCTGGACCACCTTGAGGCCGGGGATATGGGCATACCAGGCGGCATAGTCCTGGCTGTGCTGGGCGGCGACCCGGGCGGCGGCGCCGTTCGGGCCGCGGAAAACGATGGGGCAGCCCATCTGGCCGCCCGACATGTACAGCGTCTTGGCGGCCGAGTTGATGATCTGGTCGACGGCCTGCATGGCGAAGTTGAAGGTCATGAACTCGACGATGGGGCGCAGGCCGCCGAAGGCCGCGCCGACGCCGAGACCGGCAAAGCCATGTTCGGTGATCGGGGTGTCGATCACCCGCCTGGAGCCGAATTCGTCAAGCAGCCCCTGGCTGATCTTGTAGGCGCCTTGGTATTCGGCGACCTCCTCGCCCATCAGGAAGACGTCGCCGTCGCGGCGCATCTCTTCGGCCATGGCATCGCGCAGCGCCTCGCGGACCGTGGTCGATTTCATCTTCGTGCCTTCGGGGATCTCGGGTTCGGCCACCGGCCGGGCGCGTTTCGGTTCGGCGGGGGCGGACGGCGCGGAGCCTCCGCCGGAGGCCGCCTTGCCGTCCGCGTCGGCCGCGGGCGCGGCCTCCTGCGCCGCCTTGACGGCGGCGTCGGCATCTTCGCCCTCTTCGACCAGCACGGCGATGGGGGTGTTGACCTTCACGCCTTCGGTGCCGGCCTCGATCAGGATCTTGCCGATCAGGCCCTCGTCGACGGCCTCGAATTCCATCGTCGCCTTGTCGGTCTCGATCTCGGCCAGGATGTCGCCCGCCGAGACGGTGTCGCCCTCCTTGACCAGCCATTTCGCCAGAGTGCCCTCTTCCATCGTCGGGGAAAGCGCGGGCATCAGGATTTCCGTTGCCATGTCTGTCTCTCCTCGCTCAGGCGTTCTGCGGCGCCGTGTCGGCGTAGATGTCGGTGTAAAGCTCGTCGAGAGCGGGTTCGGGGCTTTCCTTGGCGAACTCGGCGGCCTCGTTCACGACGGCCTTGATCTCCTTGTCGATCTCCTTCAGCTCGTCCTCGGTCGCGTGCTTGCCCTGCAGGATCAGCTCGCGCACATGCTCGATGGCGTCGCGTTCCTCGCGGATCTTCTGCACCTCCTCGCGCGAGCGGTACTTCGCGGGGTCAGACATCGAGTGGCCGCGATAGCGGTAGGTCATGATTTCCAGGATATAGGGGCCCTTGCCCGCGCGGCAGTGGGCGACGGCCTTCTCGCCCGCGGCCTTGACCGCCAGCACGTCCATGCCGTCGACCGCCTCGCCCGCGATGCCGTAGGAGGCGCCGCGTTCCCAGAAATCGGGGCTCATGGTCGAGCGCTTGACCGAGGTGCCCATGGCATACTGGTTGTTCTCGATCACGAAGATCACCGGCAGCGACCAGAGCTGGGCCATGTTGTAGGTTTCCGCGACCTGGCCCTGGTTGGCGGCGCCGTCGCCGAAATAGGCGAATGTCACCCGGCCGTTGCCCTTGTACTTGTCCGAGAAGGCCAGCCCCGCGCCGATCGGCACCTGGGCGCCCACGATCCCGTGGCCGCCATAGAAATGGCGCTCCTTCGAGAACATGTGCATCGAGCCGCCCTTGCCCTTGGAATAACCGCCCTCGCGGCCCGTCAATTCGGCCATCACCCCCTTGGGGTCCATGCCGCAGGCCAGCATATGGCCGTGGTCGCGATACGAGGTGACGCGCTTGTCGCCCTCTTCTGCCGCGGCCTCAAGCCCGACGACGACCGCTTCCTGGCCGATATAGAGGTGGCAGAACCCGCCGATCAGCCCCATGCCGTAAAGCTGGCCGGCCTTCTCCTCGAAGCGCCGGATCAGCAGCATCTCGCGGTAGAAGGTCAGCAATTCTTCCTTGGAGGTGTTCGGTTTCGCGGGCGGTTTTCGCGTGGCCATCGGGCGGCGCCTCCCATGCGCAGAAATGGTTTAACGTTAAACGAAAATATATCAGAGCGATTCCAGGATTGCGAGGGCTTTTTGCCGGTCGCGGCCGGGCAGGCCGGTTTCGGCCAGAGACGGAAAGCTGTGGGGATGTGGCGCGCGGCCGCTCAGCGCACGACGATTTCGTCGGCGCGGATCAGGCCCAGCACGCTGCGGGCGCGTTCGTCGAGAAGGTCGAGGTCGAGATAGCCGTCCGACAGCCGCCGGGTCTTGTTCGAGACGGCCTCGAGTTCGGCCTCGAGCGCGGCCTTCTGGGCTTCGAGCGCGGCGGCATCGGCCTCGATCTGGATCCGGCGGAACAGCCCGTAATCGCCCTGCACCGCGGCGAAAGTGAAATACATCGCCAGCGAGAAACTGATCCCGATATAGACGAGCGCCCCCCAGGCGGGGCGCAGACGCGCCGCGGTCATGACCCTGCCCCTGCTTGCCGCGCGACAGGCGCGGTCCGCCGCAGTCTAGGGCAAGCGAATCGGCTTGTGAATCGAAAAGTCGGGGCCGCCCATCACAATGACGGCGGCCCGGGCGGGCCGCCGTTCATGGGTCAGGGCGGACAGGCCGGGCTGACCCGGCTCAGTCCTGAAGCGCGGCCACGCCCGGCAGGGTCTTGCCTTCCATCCATTCGAGGAAGGCACCGCCCGCGGTCGAGATATAGCTGAACTTTTCGGCCGCGCCTGCGCCGTTCAGCGCCGCGACCGTGTCGCCGCCGCCCGCGACCGACACCAGCAGCCCGGCTTCGGTCAGCTCGGCCGCCTTGGCCGCCGCCGCGTTGGTGGCGGCATCGAACGGGTCGATCTCGAAGGCGCCGAGCGGGCCGTTCCAGATCAGCGTCTTGCACTTGGCGAAGACCTCCTCGATCAGCTCGACCGATTTCGGGCCGGCATCGAGGATCATCGCATCGGCAGGGCAGGCATCGGCCGCAACGGTCTCGTTCACCGCGCCCGCGCGGAATTCGCGCGCGACCACCACGTCGACCGGCAGCACGATCCGGCAGCCCGCGGCATCGGCCTTGTCCTTGATGTCGCGCGCAGTGCCGGCCATGTCATGTTCGCACAGCGACTTGCCGACATTGATGCCCTGGGCGGCCAGGAAGGTATTGGCCATGCCGCCGCCGATCACCAGGAAATCGACCTTGCCGACGAGATTGCCCAGAAGATCGAGCTTGGTCGAGACCTTGGCGCCCCCCACGACCGCCACCAGCGGCCGGGCCGGGTTGCCAAGAGCGCCTTCCAGCGCAGTCAGCTCGGCCTCCATCAGCCGTCCCGCGCAGGAGGGCAGCAGCTTGGCGATGCCCTCGGTCGAGGCATGCGCCCGGTGCGCGGCCGAGAAGGCGTCGTTCACGTAGATGTCGCCAAGCGCGGCCATCGCGGCAGCCAGCGCCGGGTCGTTCTTTTCCTCGCCCTCGTGGAAACGGGTGTTTTCCAGCAGCAGGATGTCGCCCTCGCTGAGCGCGGCGACGGCCTGCTTGGCCGGCAGCCCGATGCAGTCGTCGGCAAAGATCACGCCGCGGCCGAACGCCTCTTCCAGCGCGGGCAGGGTGATCTTGAGGCTCATCTCGGGCACGACCTTGCCCTTGGGCCGGCCGAAATGGGCCAGCAGCACGGGCTTGCCGCCCGCCTTCAGGATGTCGTCCACGGTCGGCTTGATCCGCTCGATCCGCGTCGCGTCGGTCACCCGGCCATCCTCGACCGGTACGTTGATGTCCACCCGGACCAGGACCACCTTGCCGGCAAGGTCCATGTCGTCGAGGGTCTTCCAGGGCATGTGTCGTCCTCCCGAAGGGCTCACGTTGGCGTTAATTCGCCCGAAGTGCCGGAAAGGTCAATGGCCGGTCCCGTCGGCGCCTCTTTTCATCGCCTTTCCGCCGCACTAGTGTCTCGGCCCGACAGAGATCCCGAGGAGGAACCGGCGATGACCGAGATCAAGGACCCCGAGAACACCATCATCATGGAGCTGAAGGGGGGCCGCGTCGTGATCGCGCTTCTGCCCGAGGTTGCCCCGAAGCATGTCGAGCGGATGAAGGCGCTTGCGCGCGCCGGGGACTATGACAATGTCGTGTTCCACCGCGTGATCGAGGGCTTCATGGCCCAGACCGGCGATGTTGCGCATGGCAATGCCGAAAAGGACTACAACCCCGGCCGGGCCGGGACCGGAGGGTCCGACCTGCCCGACCTGCCCGCCGAGTTTTCCAAGCTGCCCCATGACCGGGGCACGCTGGGCGCGGCGCGGTCCTCGAACCCGAACTCGGCCAATTCGCAGTTCTTCATCAACTTCGCCGACAACCATTTCCTCAACGGCCAGTACACCGTTTATGGCCGGGTGATCGAGGGGATGGAGCATGTCGACGCCATTGTCCGGGGCGAGCCGCCGGCCAATCCCGACCGCATGATCAGCGTCAAGGTCGCCGCCGATGCGTAACCTTCTGGTCGCGCTTCTCTGCACCCTGGCGGGACCGGCGCTGGCGACCGGTCTCGACATCCAGGTGGCGGGAGAGGGGGCGAACGGCACCGTCCATGTCGAGCTGCTGGACGATGTGGCGCCCGGTCATGTCCAGCGCATCGCCGAGCTGGCCCGCGAGGGCGCCTATGACGATGTCGTCTTCCACCGGGTGATCGACGGTTTCATGGCGCAGACCGGCGATGTCGAATTCGGCAAGCTCGGCATGGACATGCGGCGCGCGGGCACCGGCGGGTCGACCCGCCCCGACCTCAAGGCCGAATTCTCGGACGTGCCGTTCGACAGGGGCACGGTCGGCATGGCGCGCTCGGCCAACCCGGATTCGGCCAATTCGCAGTTCTTCATCATGTTCGCCCCGGCGCCGCATCTGAACGGTCAGTACACGGTCGTCGGCCGGGTGACCAAGGGCATGGACGTGGTCGACGCGATCAAGCGCGGCTCGGGCCGGAACGGCGAGGTCACGGGACAGCCCGACCGCATGGTCAAGGTGAGCGTGACCGACTAAGCTCTTCTTCGGCGTGCAAAAATCGGGGCGGGGCCTGCGGGCTCCGCCCTTTTTGCGGCCGAGAGCCCAAATCCGGCCTCCGGCTCGCCGGGCTGTCACGGATTTGTTAACTCTGCCGGGTAGCGGGAAGGCATTTGAGTTCATGCCGGGGGGCTGCCAATGAAACGGATTCTTCTTCTGACGACGATGGGCGTGCTGGCGGGGCCGGGGCTGGCCTTGGCCGACTGTGCGCCGGACAATCCCGGAGCGGGCGATGTCGTGTTCTGCACCGGCGCCGATACCGACGGCTTTTCGGACGGCTCGGACGATCTGACCGTCTATGTCCAGGACGGGGCCTCGGTCGCGCCCGCGGCGGCCGACACGGATGCCGTCAAGATCAAGGGCGACGGCAACACGCTGCTGAACAGCGGCACCATCGAGGGCAGCGACGACGCGGTCGTGGCGGGCGACGATCTGACCCTGAACAATGACGGCACGATCCGCGCGGCCGATGACGGTGTCGACACCGAAGGCCATGACGGGCTGAGCCTGACCAATACCGGGCTGATCGAAACCCCCGGCAAGGCGGTCAAGGCCGGGCCCGACGACGATGACGAAGGCGGCAACGGCCTGACGCTGGTCAACACGGCCGGGGCGGTGATCCGCTCGACCGGCAATGAGGGGATCGAGACCGGCAACGGTGCCGACATCACCAACAAGGGCACGATCGAGGGCTTCGACGACGCCATTCAGGTCGGCGAGAACGCGACCATCGTCAATTCGGGGCTCATCGCCAATATCCAGACCCCCGGCGACAGCGACGATCCGCAGGACGCCATCGACATCGATTCAGGCTATATCCGCAACGAGGCGACCGGGGTGATCCGCTCGACCGTCGATGCCGCCATCGACTTCGACCCGGGCACCGGGACGGGGGTCATCGACAACTTCGGGCTGATCTCGGGCACCGTCGCGGTCGAGACCGACGAGGCCGTGACCCAGGATATCGCGGTCTACAATGCGGGTACGCTGATGAGTACGCGCGATGGCGCGGCCGACCCGACGGGGCTGGCGCTGCAGCTGCGCGCGGGCAACGATGTCTTCGTCAGCTTCGAGGGCAGCAGCGTCGTCGGCGGGGCCGAGTTCGGCGCAGGCGACGATGCCTTCGATCTGATCGGCGGCTTCTCGGACATCTTCGGCGGTGCGGGGGCGCTGTTCGACGGCGGCGAGGGGCAGGACCAGTTCTCGGCGCTCGACTACACTTTCGACATGCTGAGCGCGACGCTCACGGGCTCGATCCTCGGGCTGAGCTTCGAGAACGGGGCCGACAGCTTCTCGGTCGCGCTGACCGGGTTCGAGATCTTCAACTTCGCCGATGCGACCTATGGTTATGACGACATCGCCGCCATCGCCCAGCCGGCGCCGGTGCCGCTTCCGGCAGGCGGCGTGCTGATCCTCAGCGCGCTGGCGGGCTTCGGACTGCTGCGGCGCCGCGGCTGATCGGGCAAGAAAAAAACGCCGCGCGGACAGTCCCCGCGCGGCGCCTTTTTCGGGTCCGGTTCAGGCTCAGTCGCCGAGCCGCACCAGCGCGTGACGCTTCCTGCCCGCCGACAGCTTGATCGGCTCGGCCAGCATCGCGGCATCGACCATCAGCCCGGCATCGGACAGCGGTTCATCGTTCAGACGGGCGCCGCCCTCGGCGATCAGCCGTTTGGCTTCCTTGCCCGATTTCGCAAGGCCCGCCCGGGTGATGAGCTGCACGACCGAAATGCCTCCGGCGAGTTCGTCCGCGCTCAGCGCGACCGTCGGCAGATCCTCGCCCACGCCGCCCTTCTCGAAGACCTCGCGCGCGGTCGCCTCGGCCGCCTCGGCCGCCGCACGGCCATGGGCCAGCGCCGTGACCTCGTTCGCAAGCACGATCTTGGCGTCGTTGATGGCGTTGCCTTCCAGCGCCCCCAGGCGTTCGCATTCCCCGAGGGGAAGTTCGGTGTAAAGCTTCAGGAACCGCCCGACATCGGCATCGGTGGTGTTGCGCCAGAATTGCCAGAACTCGTAGGGGCTCAGCATGTCGGCATTCAGCCAGACCGCGCCCGACTGGCTCTTGCCCATCTTCTTGCCGTCCGAGGTGGTCAGCAGCGGCGAGGTCAGGCCGTAGACTTCGCGGTCGATGATCCGCCGCGTCAGGTCGATGCCGTTGACGATGTTGCCCCACTGGTCCGACCCGCCCATCTGCAGGCCGCAGCCATAGCGGCGGTTCAGCTCCATGAAGTCGTAGGCCTGCAGGATCATGTAATTGAATTCGAGGAAGGACAGCGACTGTTCCCGGTCGAGCCGCGACTTGACCGACTCGAAGGACAGCATCCGGTTGACCGAGAAATGCCGCCCCACATCGCGCAGGAAATCGAGGTAGTTCAGCCCGTCCAGCCATTCGGCGTTGTTCAGCATCAACGCATCGGTCGGCCCGTCGCCGAAACTGACGTATTTGGCAAAGACCTGCCGGATGCCCGCGATGTTCGCCTCGATCTGGTCGGGTGTCAGCAGCGGGCGTTCGTCGGCCCGGAAGGACGGATCGCCCACCTTGGTGGTACCGCCCCCCATCAGGACCAGCGGCTTGTGGCCGGTCTTCTGCAGCCAGCGCAGCATCATGATCTGGATCAGGCCGCCCACATGCAACGACTTGGCCGTCGCATCGAAGCCGATATAGGCCGGGACCACTCCCGCAATCAGAGCCTCGTCCAGGCCCTGATAATCGGTGCAGTCGGCCAGAAAGCCGCGCTCGATCATCACGCGCAGGAAGTCCGATTTCGGGTGATAGGTCATTGCCTCTTGTCCCTTGGGTTAAAGTTCCGCCGTGATATATCGGCGGCAGGCCGGGAGGGAAAGACCATGATCGACAGCGGGACGGTGCGGGTGCTGGGGACCATGTCGGGCACGTCGCTCGACGGGGTCGACGCGGCCCTGATCGAGACCGATGGCAAGACCGTCTTCGGCTTCGGCCCCTCCGCCTACCGGCCCTATTCCCCCGAAGAACGGGCGGTGCTGGCGGCAGCCCTTGGGGGCTGGCCGGGCGATCCGGGCGTGGCCGCGGCGGCGGCCGTGGTCGAGGCCGCCCATGCCGAGGTCATGGCGCGGATCCCGGGCGCCGATCTGGCGGGGGTGCATGGCCAGACGCTGGCCCATGATCCGGGCGGGCGCGGCACCCATCAGGCGGGCGATGGCGCGGCGCTGGCGCGCGCGCTGGGCCTGCCGGTGGTCTGGGATTTCCGCAGTGCCGATGTCGCCGCGGGCGGGCAGGGGGCGCCGCTGGCGCCTTTCTACCATTTCGCCTGCGCGCGCCGGGCCGGGCTGGCGGCGCCGGTCGCCTTCCTCAATCTGGGCGGCGTCGGCAACCTGACCTGGGTCGATCCCGGCCGCGCACGCCCCGAGGACGAGGGCGCGCTGCTGGCCTTCGACACCGGCCCCGCCAATGCGCCCATCGACGATCTGATGCAGACGCGGCTGGGCCAGAGCTGCGATCGCGACGGCGCGCTGGCCGCAGGGGGGCGCGTGGACGAGGCGGTGCTGGCCTGGTTGCTGGAGCAGCCCTATTTCCGCGCGCCGCCGCCCAAGTCGCTGGACCGGAACGCCTTTTCCGGGCTGTTGGATCGGGTCGCGGGGCTGAATGATGCCGATGCCGCCGCCACGCTTGCCGCCGTCGTCGCGGCCTCGGTCGCGGCCGGGATCGCGCTTTGCCCGGTGCGGCCCGCGCGGCTGCTGGTCACCGGCGGCGGACGGCGGAACCCGGTCCTGATGCGGATGATCTCCGCGCGGACGGGGCTTTCGGTGGAGCCGGTCGAGGCGCTGGGGCTCGATGGCGACATGCTCGAGGCGCAGGCCTTCGCCTATCTCGCGGTGCGGGTGGCGCGCGGCCTGCCGACCTGCTGCCCCGGCACGACCGGGGTTGACCGGCCGGTCTCGGGCGGACGGATCTCGATGCCCTGAGGATCAGGCGCGGGGGATGTCGAAGCCGGGCGGGGCCATCTCGAACCCCTCGAAGCGAAAACCCGGGCTGACCGTGCAGCTGACGAGCGTCCAGGCGCCCAGCGGCCGCGCGGCCTGCCAGTGACCGGCGGGAACGAGGCCCTGGGGCCGCGCGCCTTGGGCCAGATCCGCCCCAAGGATCATCGGCGCGGCCGGTCCTGCGTCGGTCGCCGACACGGTCAGTTCCAGCGGATCGCCCGCGTGATACAGCCAGATCTCGTCGGCATCGACCCGGTGCCAGTGGCTGCGCTGGCCCTCGGCCAGCAGGTAGTAGATCGCGGTTCCGGGGGGCCGGGTGCCGGGCGCGGCCTCGGCCACCCAGGTCTGGCGATACCAGCCCCCTTCGGGATGCGGGGCAAGCCGGAGCGTCGCGATGATCTCGTCCGCAGTCATGGCATCAGCCTAGCGGGGCGGGGTCTGTGGGGGAAGCCGGTTTGCCGCCGGCGGGCGGGCGGCGGATTTCGGCCAGCGGGCGCCGGTCATACCTGTGGACCCCGAGAAGGGGACATGAAACCGAATAAGAAAGGTGCTAGGAGCACGTCCCATAGGCAACGGAAAACGCGCGGAAAATCTTCCGCCTGCTGCAAGATCTGAAACGGCGATCCCGTCAGGGGGTCGGCGGCGTTTTCCTGTTGTCGCCATGCAAGGGGACACAAGGATGAGCATGACCGAAGACACCGATGCGCCCGAGCGGCGCGAGAACCTTTCCAACGACGATATTGTGTCGCGAATTCTGGGGTTTACCCTCTTCTGCATGGGGCTTTCCCGCACCCCCGCAGATCAGGTTGCCCGCGGCCGCGGATGGCTGGACGATCTGGGCCAGCCGACAGACGATGGCAAAGCCCTTATCGAAGCTCTGATGAGCCGCGATTCGGCCTACGGGGTCTACAAGTTGGTATACTGATGTAGACGGGGGCATGCAAGCCGGAACTGCGACGGCAGGTCGCGGGACCGGCTGCGGCCAATTGGCAGACGCCGGACAGGAAAAAGGCGCGTGCCCCGGGGGCCGCGCCTTTCTTTTGTCATTGGGCTGTCGGGATCAGCCGCGCAGGATCGAGGTCCCGGCATATTCGGCGGTCTCTCCCAGCATTTCCTCGATGCGGATCAGCTGGTTGTATTTCGCCAGCCGGTCCGAGCGCGACAGCGAGCCGGTCTTGATCTGGCCGCAATTGGTGGCGACCGCCAGATCGGCGATGGTGGCGTCCTCGGTCTCGCCCGAGCGGTGCGACATGACGTTGGTGTAGCGCGCGCGATGGGCCATATCGACGGCCTTCAGCGTCTCGGTCAGCGACCCGATCTGGTTGACCTTGACCAGCATCGAGTTGGCGACCCCGGCCTTGATGCCATCGGCCAGCCGTTTCGGGTTGGTCACGAAAAGATCGTCGCCCACCAGCTGCACCTTGCCGCCCAGCGCGTCGGTCAGCAGCTTCCAGCCGTCCCAGTCATCCTCGGCACAGCCATCCTCGATCGAGATGATCGGATAGTCGGCGCAAAGCTTCGACAGGTAGTCCACATTCTCGGCGGCGGTCAGGCTGAGGCCCTCGCCCTTCATCTCGTATTTGCCGTTCTCGAAATACTCGGTCGAGGCGCAGTCGAGCGCGAGATAGATATCCTCGCCGGGTTTGTAGCCCGCCTTCTCGATGCTCTTCAGGATGAAGTCGAGCGCATCGCGGGTCGAGTTCAGCGCGGGCGCAAAGCCGCCCTCGTCGCCGATGGCGGTGTTGTGGCCCGCGGCGGCCAGTTCCTTCTTGAGGGTGTGGAAGACTTCCGAGCCCATGCGCACGGCGTCGCGGATCGTCTCCGCGCTGACCGGCATGATCATGAATTCCTGGATGTCGATCGGGTTGTCGGCATGTTCGCCGCCATTGATGATGTTCATCATCGGCACCGGCAGGAGGCGGGCCGAGGTGCCGCCCACGTAGCGGTACAGCGGCTGGGCGGTGTAATCGGCGGCGGCCTTGGCGGCGGCCAGCGACACGCCGAGAATGGCGTTGGCGCCGAGGCGGCCCTTGTTCTCGGTGCCGTCGAGCTCGATCATGGTGGCGTCGATGGCGACCTGCTCGGTCGCGTCGAAGCCCACCAGCGCCTCGGCGATCTCGCCATTGACGGCGGCAACGGCGTCCAGAACACCCTTGCCCATGTAGCGGGACTTGTCGCCATCGCGACGTTCGACGGCCTCATGGGCGCCGGTCGAGGCGCCCGAGGGCACGGCGGCCCGGCCCATGGTGCCGTCCTCGAGGATCACGTCGACCTCGACGGTGGGGTTGCCGCGGCTGTCGAGGATCTCGCGGCCGATGATGTCGATGATGGTGCTCATGGGGGGGCAGTCCCTTTCTAATGCACGAAGAAAAACTCGGGCCGAGTTCTAGCGTCCGGCGCGGCGAAGGGAAAGGGTGCGTTCGCGCCAGAGGGTATAGAGCCCCGAGGTGATGATGACCGCCGCGCCCACCAGCGTCAGCGCGTCGGGCCGCTCGCCGAAGGCCAGCATGGCGATGACGAGGGCGAAGATCAGCCGGGTATAGCGGAACGGGGTCACCACGGCGACATCGCCGACGCGCATGCCCTCGACGATCGCGTAATAGCCCGCGACCCCCATTACCAAGGCGCCGAACAGCGAGATCGCATCGGCGCGGTCGATCGCCACGGGGGCCTGGCCGAGCCCCATCATCACCAGCCCCACCGGCACCAGCATGAAGAAGCCATAGGCCGATAGCTGCAGCGAGCCCACATTGCGCGGCGTGGCCCGGGTCGCGAGATCGCGCAACGCCAGCCCGAAGACCGCGATCACCGCGAAGATCGAGGCGGGCTCGAAACCGTCGAGCCCGGGGCGCACGACGAGAAGAACCCCGAGAAAGCCGACCGAGATCGCGGTCCAGCGCCGCCGGCCGACCTGCGCGCCCATGAAGAGGGCGGCGCCCAGCGTGACGGCCAGGGGCGTCGCCTGCAGGATGGCCGAGGCCGAGGCCAGCGGCGTCAGCGCGATGGCGGTGACATAGCAGAGCGTGCCGACGATCTCGCCGAAATTGCGCAAGAGGACCGGTCGGCTCAGAAGCGCCCGCGACCAGAGCCGCTGGCCGCGCCGCAGCGCCATCAGCGCGAAGACGATGCCGCCGCCCAGCCCCAGAAGCGTGAGGATCTGCCCGATCGGCAGCGTCGCGGCCACCTTCTTGACGAACATGTCCTCGACGGCAAAGGCGGCCATTGCCGCAATCATCAGCATGATGCCGCGCATGTTGTCCATTTTTCGGGCGTCCTCAGGAAAGGGTGTCGGTCCCGATTATCGGCCTGAAGCGCCAGAGGAAAGTGAAATCGCCGTTTGTCCGGCCCGCCGGACGGGGCCTGGGCTTACAGCCAGCGCAACAGCCGGAACAGCGCCAGAAGCCCAAGCGCCAGGACCACATTGGCCGCCGAGAGCAGCGCGAAGGCCCAGGGGTTGGCGGTGCCCGGCATGCCCGCGACGTTCACTCCGAACAGCCCGGTCAGAAACCCGAGCGGCAGGAAGATCGCCGCCACCACCGACAGCACATAGCCGTTCCGCGCCATCACCGTGCCGCGCAGGCCTTCCAGATGATCATGCAGCGCCACCAGCCGGGCGGCCACGGCGTCAAGCTCCTCGACCGTGCGCGCGGCGCGGTTGGCGCTTTCGCCCAGAAGGATGCGTGCCTCGGCGTCGATCAGCGCGCTCTGCCCCTCGGACAGCCGCCCCAGCGCCTCGCGCTGCGGCCCGGCGTGGCGGCGCAACCGGATTGCCTTGCGCCGAAGCGGCGCGAGATCGACGGCGCGATCCTCGTCCTCGCGTTCGAGGATCGCCTCCTCAAGCTCGTCGGTCAGGTCCTCGAGCTGGACCGATACCGCCTCGAACCGGTCGGTCAGGCCCTCGGCGATCTCGGCGAGGAAGGCGCCGGGGCTGGTTGGCGCGGTCCCGGCCGCGGCGGCGCGGCGCAGATCGTCAAGCGCGAAGACCTTGCTGCGGCGCACGCTGACCACCAGCCCCGGCGCGACCCAGATCCTCAGCGAGACCATGTCCTAGGGTTCGGCGCCGGCATTGAGGTTGACGCCGCGCAGGTTGACGATGAGCCCGCCCTCGAGCGGGGTGCAGCGCGGACGGGTTTCGGTCTGCAGAATGGCCTCGGCCGCGACGGCGGGCAGATGCGCCTCGGTCCAGTCGGCCAGCGCCGGATCGGCCAGCGCGAAATGCAGCCACCGCCAGGCGGCACCGGGGCCGGGGGCGGCGGCGGGCCAGGCTTCGGCGATCGGCCGTGCGGTGCCGTCGGGGCCGATGTCGAAGGCGGCCAGAGGGTGGGGCGGGACGGGGGGCATGGCTAGACCAGTTTGGGTTCGCGGCTGAAGCGGCGGGCGAGCGCGCCGACCGACAGCCCCTGCACCAGGATCGAGAAGACCACGATGACATAGGTTGCGGTCAGGATCAGCGGTTTCCACTCGCTTTCGGGCAGGCTCAGCGCCAGCGCGACCGAGATCCCGCCCTTGAGCCCGCCCCAGGTCATGATCGGGATGGTGCCGCGTTCAAAGCCCTGGCGGCGCCCGATCAGCAAGACCGGCACCGCGACCGACACGAGCCTTGCCGCCAGCGACAGCGCCACCGCCGCGACCAGCGTCTCGATCCCGTCAAGGTCGAAGGCGACCGCGAAGACCTCGATGCCGATCAGCAGGAACAGGACCGCGTTGAGGATCTCGTCGATCATCTTCCAGAAGGCATCGACATATTTCCGGGTCTCGTCCGACATGCCGTATTTCATGCCGACATGGCCGATCATCAGCCCGGCCACCACCGCCATGATCGGTGCCGAGACCCCGGCCGCCACCGCCAGTTCGTAGCCTCCGAAGGCCAGCGCCAGGGTGATCAGCACCTCAAGCGCATAGTCGTCGATCCGGCGCATCACCCGGAAGGTCAGCCAGCCCAGCACGCCGCCCAGCAGCGCGCCGCCCACCGCCTCGCGCAGGAACAGCATCGCCGCGGCAACGACCGCGTTTCCGTCTCCCGCCGCACCATGGGTGGCATGGGCCGCCGGGAAGGCCAGCCCGATCAGGATCAGGAAGACCACATAGGCCACCCCGTCGTTGAAGAGGCTCTCGCCCGCGATGGTGGTTTCCAGCGACCGGCTGAGCTTGGCCGCGCGCAACACCCCCAGCACCGCTACCGGGTCGGTCGGCGAGACGACGGCACCGAAGACCAGCGCCACCAGAAGCGGCATGCCGGTCAGCCAGGAAAAGCCCACGCCCACCACCGCGACCGACAGCGCGACGCCGATGGTTGCCATCACGAAGACGCTCAGCGCCTGGGCGCGCAGGTCCTCGACCTTGACATGCAGCGCGCCCGCGAACAGCAACAGGCCCAGCATGCCTTCCAGCAGCGCGTCGGAAAAGTCGATCCCCAGCACCAGGTCGCGCAACCCGGTGCCGATCCCGAGCCCCGGCACCAGCGCATCGAGCGCCATCGCGGCCAGCGAGACGATGAGCGCGACCAGCAGGATGCCGATGGCCTGCGGCAGGCGCAGCACGAAATAGTTGATGGTGCCGAACAGTGCGGCCAGCACGATCAGCAGGGAGGCGAGTTGAAGAGGCGGCATGCCGGGGTCCAGGGGTCGTTGAGGGGACGCAGTCGGGAACCATGGCTAGCCCGATCCCGGCACGGGGCAAAGCGGAAACGCCCCGTCAGGGGGCGGCGTCAGGTGCCGCAGAAGGTCTGGCGGACCTCTTCGCCGGGGGCGGGCGGGGCGCGGAAGGCACGGGCCTCGTCCTGGGGATCGAAGGGATGGGCCAGCACCCGATGCAGCCGCTCGAACGGGGCCAGATCGCCCGCGCGGGCGGCCGCGATCGCCGCCTCGATCCGGTGGTTGCGGGGAATATAGGCGGGGTTGGCGGCGCGCATCCGGGTCTGGGCCGCGCTGGCGGCGGTGCCCTCGCGGTCGAGCCGGGCCTGCCAGCGCCCGGTCCAGGCCTCGATCCCCGCGCGGTCGCGGAGCCTGCCGGGCGAGAGGCCCTCGGCCAGATCGCGGAAGGTGTTGGTGAAATCGGCCCGTTCGGCGGCCATCAGGTCCAGCAGCCCGTGGATCAGCTCGGCATCCCCGTCCTCGGCGGTGCCAAGCCCGATCTTGGGGCGGAAGACATCGAGCCAGGCCGCCTTGAAGAGATCGGGAAAGCCGTGCAGGGCTGCGGTCGCGGCCTCGATGGCGCGCTCGCGGTCGGGGTCGATCAGCGGCAGCAGCGAGGTGGCCAACTGCGCCAGGTTCCAGACCGCGATATCGGCCTGCCGCCCGTAGGCATAGCGCCCGAACTGGTCGATGGAGCTGAAGACCGTGTCCGGGTGATAGCCGTCCAGGAAGGCGCAGGGACCATAGTCGATGGTCTCGCCCGCGACCGAGGTATTGTCGGTGTTCATCACCCCGTGGATGAAGCCCACCCCCATCCATTGCGCCACCAGCCGGGCCTGGGCGGCCAGCACCGCGCCCAGCATGTCCAGCACGGTTTCGGTCTCGGGGTAATGGCGGGCCATCACGTGGCGCGCCAGCGCCTCGAGCGCGTCGGTATCCTTGCGCACCGCGAAATATTGAAAGGTGCCGACGCGCACATGGCTGGCCGCGACCCGGGTCAGCACGGCGCCGGGCTGGCGGGTTTCGCGGATCACGTCCTCGCCGGTCGCGACGGCGGCCAGCGCCCGGGTCGTCGGAATGCCGAGCGCGTGCATCGCCTCGGACACCAGGTATTCGCGCAGCACCGGGCCCAGCCAGGCGCGCCCGTCGCCCATCCGCGAATAGGGGGTGCGGCCCGCGCCCTTCAGCTGAAGGTCGTGCCGGGTGCCGTCAGGCGCCACCACCTCGCCCAGAAGGATCGCGCGGCCATCGCCCAGTTGCGGCACGAAACCGCCGAACTGGTGCCCGGCATAGGCCTGGGCCAGCGGCTCGGCGCCCTCGGGCAGGCGGTTGCCCGCCAGCGTCTCGACGCCCTCGGGTGCGGCCAGCGCCTCGGGGTCGAGCCCCAGCGCCTCGGCCAGCGGCCGGTTCAGCGCCAGCAGCCGCGGCGCGCGCACCGGTTCGGGGGCCTGACGGCTGAAAAACCGGTCCGGCAGGCGGGCATAGGAATTGTCGAAGCGGATCGAAAGGGTCATGCCGCCGAGATAGGCCGGACGCCGGGGCTTTCCAGCGGGGCCAGAGGGTCATGTCCCCTGGAACAGGCAAGGCCCCCGGGGTGGTGCCGGGGGCCTTCCGATCTGTCAGGTGCCGTGAGGGCCGCGGTTGCGCGCGGTCTCAGGACTGCTTCTTGCGACGGCCGACCGCGGCCAGACCGCCGAGCCCGCCCAGCAGCATCAGCCCCGCCGCCGGCAGCGGCACCGGCGCGACATCGACGTTGGCGACGATGCGCAAGGTGGCCGAACGGTCCTCTTGCAGCGTCCATTTGCCTGTCGCCGCATTGAACGTGCTGTAGGTGCCATCGACCAGTTCGAACGAATAGCCCGTGACGGTCAGGCCTTCGCCCAGATCGAGCGGCAGGACGGAGCCATAGTTCAGGTTATTGAAGATCAGGCTGGAAATCTTGTCGCCCGTCGGGTTGTCCGTGTTCCTGACCGAGAAAGACAGAGATTGGCTGGTCGCCGGCAGATCGGTCGGCTGGGCGTAGTCGATGCTCATGTCGGCGTTGAGCGTGAATTTCGGATCAGTGCCGGGGTATTGATTCCCCCCCCACAAAGAGCCGTCCCCTTGGGCTTGAGATGCCGCATTGTGCCAGGAGATTTGCCCGACGGTGACCGCGCCCGGCGTCGTCACGTTCGAGTTGAAGCCATAGTCTTCGATCGTCAGAGTGCTTTTGCCGGTCGTTTGCGTCGAGCAGCCAAAGAACAAACTGCACTCGCTCCAGTCGTTGTCAAGCGGCCAGACAGCGGTCGGGCCGGACCCATCGACGTTGTACCCATCCACCACGGCAGTGAACGTGCCGCCGGTCGAGCCGCTCATCGTCGCGGCCTGCGCGCCGACGGTCATCATTGCGCCAATTGCAGTCGTCGCAAGAAGTGTTTTCATAACTTTCCCCCGTTCATGAACCGACAGGCCAACCCCATTAATGCGATGAAACGCGCCCGTCGGCGTAACCGTTAACACATTATTGACTGACAAAGTACCTTTTTTTGTCGGCATGATTTTTGTTTGGTGCGATGTGAAAAGGCCGGTGCGGGTCGGATGTACGTGTCGCGCCGGGCGTTTACTGCTTTTTCGATCATATTCATGTACCTACGCGGCTTTCCGAGGCGAGCGAGGTCGCCATGGCGTCACGGATGCGAGGCTGCGGGCCTGTTCTGGAAGACATCCTGGACCTGTCCGTTCGGACGGTGCACGCGTGTATCTCGGGGACTCTATTGCGGCATCGGAGCAGCGGATTTCGGTGGATTCGCCCCCACCCCCCGGGGCAAGACGCTCGAATGATCTCCTTTTCAAACAGTTAGCTTTTGTGTTGCGTGAGATTCAGGTTTTGGAGAGGGTTTGCAACCTCGGCGGGATCAATTTCGATTTTAAGTTGAATTCGGGGCGTTTCACCGGCCATGTTCTTGTTATTCTGAAATTCCTTCATTTAAGTCGGGCAAGTCTTTCCGTCAGCAGGCCGAAAAAACCGTCTGCGTCGATATCGCCCATGAAAGTCGCATTGGGGGTGCGGCCCGAGACGCCCCACCAGTCGGCGACGGTCATGCCTCGGGTGAAGCGACCCTCGGTCTCGATCTCGACATTGACATGGCGGCCGCGGAACAGGCCGGGCCGGATCAAATAGGCGGTGACGCACGGATCGTGCAGGGGGGCGCCCTCGGATCCGTATTTCTCGCGGTCGTAGCGCTCGAAGAAGTCGGTCATCGCGGCGACGGCCTCGCCCGCAGCAGTTCCAAGCGCCCGGAACGCGTCGTTGCGCGGCTTCGTGACCAGCGCCTTGTGGGTCACGTCCAGCGGCATGACGGTCAGCGGCACGCCCGAGGCAAAGACGATGGACGCGGCCTCGGGGTCGACGAAGATGTTGAACTCGGCCGTGGGGGTGATGTTGCCGACCTCGAAATAGGCGCCGCCCATCAGCACGATCTCGCGGATCTTCGGCGCGATCTCGGGGGCCTCGCGCAGGGCCGTCGCGATGTTGGTCAAGGGCCCCAGCGGGCAAAGCGTGACCTCGCCCTCGGGGGCGGCGCGCAGCGTCTCGATCAGGAAAGCGACGGCATGGGCATCCTGCAGCGGCATGGTCGGGTCGGGCAGGGCGGGGCCGTCGAGCCCGGTCTTGCCATGGACATGCTCGGCGGTGACAAGCGCGCCCGCCAACGGCCGGTCGCAGCCCGCGAAGACCCGGATATCGGGCCGTCCGGCCAGTTCGCAGACCATGCGGGCATTCTTCTGGGTCAGGGCCAGCGGCACGTTTCCGGCGACGGCGGTGATGCCCAGAACCTCGATCTCGTCGGGGCTGGCCAGCGCCAGCAGGATGGCGACGGCGTCGTCCTGGCCGGGATCGGTGTCGATGATGATCTTGCGGGGCATGCGGGGTCTCCGGGGAAGCTGGCCCCGCAACGTGGCGCGGGCGCGCCGGGATGTCCAGCGCGCCCGCCTTTCGGGTCAGTGGCCCTGTCCGGTGGAGGCCCTGCCCGAAATCGGCTCAGCCGTCGAAATCGACTTCCTCGACCAGCCGCAGCGCCGCCGCACGGTCGCGCGACAGGGCGATGAGGTTCACGTCATCGGCGGTGAAGCTGCCCCAGCTTTTCACCAGATCCGAGGGGCCGGTGCCGGGCACGACCGGGTATTCGTAATTGACCTCGGCATAGATCTCCTGGGCATGGTCCGAGGTGAGGTATTCCATGAATCTCAGCGCGTCCTCGCGGTTCGGCGCGGCCTTGGTCATGGCGATGCCCGAGATGTTCACATGGGTGCCGCCGTGCTCGAAGACCGGGAACAGCACATTGACCGATTGTGCCCAGGCCTCCTGCTCGGGGTCGTTCAGCATCTGGCCCATGTAATAGGTGTTGCCCAGCGAGATGTCGCATTCGCCGGCCCAGATCGCCTTGACCTGCGCCCGGTCGTTGCCCTGGGGTTTGCGCGCGAGGTTGGCCTTGACGCCTTCAAGCCAGGTCTTCGCGGCCTCTTCGCCATGGTGGTGGATCATCGCTGCCACCAGCGCCAGCGTATAGGCATGGGTGCCCGAGCGGGTGCAGATCCGGCCCTTCCATTTCGGGTCGGCCAGATCCTCGTAGGTGGTGATTTCCGAGGGATCGACCCGGTCCTTGGCGGCATAGACGATCCGGGCGCGGGTGGTGACCCCGAACCAGTGATTGTCGGCGTCGCGGAAGGCGGCCGGGATCTTCTCGACCAGGGTGTCGCTGTCGACGGCCTGGGTCACGCCCGCATCGACCGCCTCGGCCAGCCGCGCGACATCGACCGTCAGGATGATATCGGCCGGGCTGCGCGAGCCCTCGGCCTGAAGCCGCTCGACCATGCCCTTGTTGAGAAAAGCGATATTGGTGGCGATGCCGGTATCCTCGGTGAAGGCGTCGAGGATCGGCTGGATCAGCTCGGGCTGGCGATAGGAATAGATGTTCACATCGGCCTGGGCAGTCGGGGCCAGCGTGGCCGCCGCGGCGGTGGCCGCAAGGGCAATGCGCAAGGTCATGGGGTCTCCTGTCCGGTCTGGTGCGTTCCGGTCAGGGTTAAATCCGACAATTTTTGTCGGGTCAAGGTGCCGCAGGGGGCGCCCGCTCACATCCGCTTGATCCGGCGTGAACGGGTCTCGGGCGTCA
Organism: Rhodovulum visakhapatnamense; assembly: GCF_004365965.1. Lineage (GTDB taxonomy): Bacteria > Pseudomonadota > Alphaproteobacteria > Rhodobacterales > Rhodobacteraceae > Rhodovulum > Rhodovulum visakhapatnamense. The sequence goes on along the minus strand of NZ_SOEB01000014.1, from coordinate 49,266 downwards.
GCGCCCGGCCCTGGCCTTTTCCTCGGCCTTCACCGCATCCCAAAGCGCGTCCATCTCGGCCAGGTCCGAGTCCTCGGGGCGTTTGCCCATGGCCGCGAGCCGGGCCTCGATCCCGTTGAACCGGCGGGTGAATTTCGCATTGGCGGCGCGCAGCGCCTCTTCGGGCTCGATCTTCAGGTGGCGGGCGAGATTGGCCACCACGAACAGAAGATCGCCGAATTCCTCGAACACCTCGGCCTCGGTCAGCCGGTCGCGGGCCTCGGCCAGTTCCTGCGCCTCCTCGACGATCTTGTCGAGAACCTGCGCCGTCTCGGGCCAGTCGAAGCCGACCCGCGCCGCGCGCTTTTGCAGCTTGACCGCCCGGGTCAGCGCGGGCAGCGCCAGCGCCACATCGTCAAGCACGCCCCTGGCCTCTTTGCCGGCGCGCTCGGCCGCCTTGATCGTCTCCCAGTCGCGGGTCTGCTGTTCGGCCGACTTGTCGCGATCCTCGCTGCCGAAGACATGCGGGTGCCGCGCCACCATCTTGTCCGAGACCCGGTCGGCGACCGAGTGAAAGTCGAACAGCCCCGCCTCGGCCCCCATCTGCGCGTGATAGACCGATTGCAGCAGCAGATCGCCCAGTTCGCCCTCCAGCTCGTCCCAGGCCTCGCGCTCGATGGCGTCGGCGACCTCATAGGCCTCTTCGATCGTATAGGGCGCGATCGAGCGGAAATCCTGTTCGATATCCCAGGGGCAGCCGGTCCTCGGGTCGCGCAGGCGCCGCATGATTTCCAGAAGGCGCGGCAGGCCGCCCTTGGGGTCACGGATCAGGCGGTCGGAATCCTCGGTCATCTGGGCCTCGCAATCTGGCATCGGCAGGAGTTGGACAAAGACAGGCCGGGGTGTAAAGCCGGGGCTGGCGAAAGGGAACCCGCGCGCTATCCTGCGCGGGGTGCAGGAGGGGGCATGCGATGGCACTGGAAGACGCGAAATCCGAGGTGGACGGGGCGATCACCCGCAAGGGGCACCGGGGGCTTGCCTACGAGAACGCCTTTGCGGGGGTGACATCGTTCCTGCGCCGCAGCCTGACCAAGGATCTTGCGGGCGTCGATCTGGCCATCACCGGCATTCCCTTCGATCAGGCGGTCACGAACCGGCCCGGCACCCGCTTCGGGCCGCGCGCGATCCGCGAGGCCAGCACGCTGCAGGCCTTCGACGTTCCCTATGGCTGGGGCTACAACCCGTTCGACGCCTTCGACATCGTCGATTACGGCGACATGGCCTTCGACTATGCCAGCGTGGCCGAGTTTCCGGCCCGGGCCGAGGCCCATGTCGCGGGCATCCTGAAGGCGGGCGCGGCCTGCATCGCGCTGGGCGGCGATCATTCGGTGTCGCTGGCCCTGCTGCGCGCCCATGCGGCCAAGCACGGGCCGCTGGCGCTGGTGCAGTTCGACGCCCATACCGACACTTGGGCCGATGACGACATGGCCCGGATCGACCACGGCACGATGTTCGGCAAGGCGGTCAAGGCGGGGCTGATCGACCCGGCGCGGTCGGTCCAGATCGGCATCCGCACCGACAACCCCGATACGATGGGGATCACCGTGCTGGACGCGCCCTTCGTGCATGAACACGGACCCGCCGCCACCGCCGCCCGGGTGCGCGAGATCGTGGGCGAGGCCCCGGCCTATCTCAGCTTCGACATCGACGCGCTCGATCCGGCCTTCGCGCCGGGCACCGGCACACCCGTCTGGGGCGGGCTGAGCAGCGCGCAGGCGGCGTCGATCCTGCGGGGGCTGCGCGGGATCGACATGGTGGGGGGCGATGTGGTCGAGGTCTCGCCGCCCTACGATCCGACCGGCGTCACCGCCATTGCCGGGGCGCATGTGGCGGTCGAACTGATCTGCCTCTGGGGCTGGACCCGGCGCCCCGATGCCGAGGACGGCGCATGAAGATCCTTCCCCTTGTCCTGCTGGTTCTGGGGCTTGCCGCGGCGGGCGGCGCGGTCTGGTTCCGCACCGTCCCCGACGATCCCGAGACCTGGCATGTCGACCCGCTGACCGCCGCGAAACCCGCGACGCCCAATGCGGCGCTCGTCCGTCCCGAAGGCGGGGACCGCGCCGCCCCGGTCTATCCGGTCACGCCCGAGGCGCTGGCCGAAGCTTTCGACGCCGTGGCGCTGGCCCAGCCGCGCACGTCCCGCCTTGCGGGCGCGCCCGGCGCTTTCTTCATGACCTATGTCCAGCGCTCGGCGCTCTGGGGCTTTCCCGATTACATCTCGGTCCGCATCCTGCCGGTCGAGGGCGGGGCGACCTGGGCCGCGTTTTCCCGTTCGCGCTACGGCCATTCCGACCTTGGCGTGAACGCGAAGCGGCTGGCCGACTGGCAGGCCGCGCTGGAGGCCCGGCTGGCCCCGCCTGCCTCTTGACCGTCCCCCGGCTTTCGCGCGACAGAGCGCCATGGTCCCGCTAGACAAACTCGAACAGATCTCGCGCCGGTTCGGCTATCTCGAAGCCCGGCTGGCCGAAGGTGCATCCGGCGATTTCGCCCAGGTCGGCCGCGAATATGCCGAGCTGAAACCCGTGGTGGCCGAGATCGAGGCCTATCGCGGGCTGCTGTCGGATATCGACACCGCCGAGGCGATGCTGAAAGACCCCGAGATGCGTGCGCTGGCCGAGGAAGAGCTGCCCGACCTGCGCGCCCGCCTGCCCGAGATGGAACAGGCACTGAGGATCGCGCTTCTGCCCAAGGACGCGGCCGATGCCCGCCCCGCCATCGTCGAGATCCGGCCCGGAACGGGGGGCGAGGAGGCCGCGCTTTTCGCGGGCGACCTGCTGCGGATGTATCAGCGCTATGCCGAGACCAAGGGCTGGCGTTTCGAGATCCTTGAGGAAAGCCAGACCGAACTGGGCGGGATCAAGGAAGTGACCGCCACCGTGCAGGGCGAGGGCGTGTTCGCGCGCCTCAAATACGAATCCGGCGTGCACCGGGTCCAGCGGGTTCCCGCGACCGAATCTGGTGGCCGCATCCATACCTCGGCTGCGACGGTCGCCGTGCTGCCCGAGGCGCAGGAGGTCGATATCGACATTCCGGCGGGTGACATCCGGATCGACACGATGCGCGCCTCGGGGGCGGGCGGCCAGCACGTCAACACCACCGACTCGGCCGTGCGCATCACCCACCTGCCGACCGGGCTGGTCGTTACCTCGTCGGAGAAATCGCAGCACCAGAACCGGGCCATCGCCATGGCGGTGCTGCGCGCGCGGCTGTTCGACCTGGAGCGTCAGAAAGCCGCAGACGAACGCGCCGCGGCCCGCAAGGCGCAGGTCGGCTCGGGCGACCGGTCGGAACGGATCCGCACCTACAACTTTCCGCAGGGCCGGATGACCGACCACCGGATCAACCTCACGCTCTACCGGCTGGACCAGGTCCTGGCGGGCGATCTCGACGAAGTGATCGACGCGCTGATCGCCGACGACCAGGCCACGATGCTGGCCGAGATGGAGGGATGACCGCGCCCACCGGGTCGGTCCTGTTGGCGGGCGCCGTGGCGCGGCTGCGCGCGGCCGGTATCCCCGATCCGCAGCGCGACGCCCGGCGCCTTCTGGCCCATGCGCTGGAAATCGCGCCCGGGCGGCTGACTCTGGTTCTGCCCGAGCCCGTGTCGCCGGCGGCGGAGGCCCGTCTTGCCGCCGCGCTCGACCGCCGCGCCGCCCGCGAGCCGGTGTCGCATATCGTCGGCCTGCGCGGCTTCTGGGGGCGCGATTTCCGCGTCAGCCGCGATGTGCTGGACCCCCGGCCGGAAACCGAGACGCTGATCGAGGCCGCCCTTTCCGCCCCGTTTTCCAATGTGTTGGACCTTGGCACCGGGTCGGGCTGCATCCTTCTGACACTGCTGCTGGACCGGCCCGGCACAGCCGGGACCGGCACCGACATCTCGGCCCCGGCGCTGGCCGTGGCGCGCGAGAACGCGGACCGGCTGGGATGCGACGGCGCGCGCTTCGTGCTGTCGGATTGGGACGCGGCGGTCGAGGGGCGGTTCGATCTTGTCGTCTCGAATCCGCCCTATATCGCCGAGGCCGAGATGCCGGGCCTTGCCCCCGATCTGGCCTTCGAGCCGCGCGGCGCCCTGACCGATGGCGGCGACGGGCTGTCGGCCTACCGCGCCATCGCCCGCGCAGCCCCCGCCCGTCTGACCCCGGGCGGACGGCTTCTGGTCGAGATCGGCCCGACCCAGGCCCGCGCGGTTTCCGCGATCTTTGCCGGGGCCGGCCTTGAAACCGTCGCGATCCGGCCCGATCTCGATGATAGAGACCGGGTTGTCGAGGCACGCGTCGCGGCGCCGGGGACGTAACGTCAAAACGTTGCGTGCCGCGCGTGGCCCTCGCCAAATGGCCGCAATTGGTGTATTTACCTCTTGCCAGCGTCTGTGGCCCGTGTTTACTGCACGCAGCGTTGGCCGGGTGCCGGGTAGGCGCCCCTCGCGCAAGACAAGCCAAAAAAGGGTCGACAGGGGCTCGTTTTGGACCCGCGCATTTCGACGCGCGGCCCTGTCCCAAGACACCACCACTAGGCTGGAAACAAGAACACGCATGAGACCGTCCAAGTCACGTTCGCGCTCCAAGTCGAACCGGTCGCGCTCGATCGGCAATATCGTCAATCGGGTCTTCGACAGTTCGGGTCCCGAGGGGAAGGTGCGCGGCACGCCGCAGCAGATCATCGACAAGTATAACCAGTTGGCGCGGGACGCCCATCTGGGGAACGACCGGGTCGCTGCCGAGAACTTTCAGCAGCATGCCGAGCATTACGCGCGGCTGCTTGGCGAGGCCCAGCGCGAGCAGGACGCCCGCCGGGAACAGCAGGATGCCCAGCAACCGCGTCCGCGCGACCGCGACGACATGCAGGAAGCCTCTCAGGGCAATGACGAGCCCGAAGAGTTCGCGCCCGCGCCGAAGGTGGCGTCGGACAGCGGCACCGACGTGATCGACATCGTCGGGGATGACGACGGTCAGGAAAGCACCTTGGTCGAGACCCCCGAGGAAAAGCCCGCCCCGAAGCCGCGCCGCCCGCGCAAACCCCGCGCAGTCAAGCCGCGGGGTGACGAAGCCGGAGGCGCCGCAGAGCGCGGCGAGTCGGCTCAAGGCGACTCGGGTCAGGGCGACTCGGGTCAGGGCGACGACCAGCCCGACGCCCCCAAATCCGGCACCGGGAAACGGCGCGGCGGCACGGCTGCGAATGACGGCCAATCCTCCGCCAACCCGCAGCGCGAGGCCCCCGCGGCCGAGTGATCGGCGCAAGCTTCGGCTGATCTTGCGAATGACCGGCGGCGCCATGCGCCGCCGTTTTCATGTCCGGTACTTCCTCGGCGGTCCGGTGGCCGCGTCAGCCGCGCGCGCCGGCCACGGCCCGCGCCAGGGCACAGAACGCCTCCAGCGGCAGTTGCTCGGCACGGTCGGTGGGCGCGATCCCGACGGAGTGCAACAGATCCTCGATCCCGGGCGCGAGCCCCTTGAGACTGGCCCTCAGCATCTTCCGGCGTTGCCCGAAGGCCGCCGCCACCACCCGTTCCAGCACCGCCGGATCCGCCTCGAAGCGGGGCGCGGGCAGGGCGGTCAGATGCACCACGGCCGAGGCCACCTTGGGCGGCGGCGTGAAGGCCTCGGGCGGCAGCTTCAGGGCGATCCGTACATCCGTGCGCCATTGCGCCAGGATCGCGAGCCGCCCATAGGCCTTGCTGCCCGGCTCGGCCACGATCCGCTCGGCCACCTCCTTCTGGAACATCAGCGTCAGGCTCGACCAGACCGGCGGCCAGGTGGCGGGCGTCAGCCAGCGCACCAGAAGCTCGGTGCCGACATTATAGGGCAGGTTTGCCACGATCTTCACCGGGGGCGTCAGATGCGCCAGCGGATCGAGCGCCAGCGCATCGCCATTCACCACCTCGAGCCGCCCCGGATAGGCCGCCGCGATCTCGGCCAGCGCGGCCAGACAGCGGGTGTCCTTCTCGACCGCCAGCACGCGTCGCGCTCCTTCCGCCAACAGCCCCCGGGTCAGCCCGCCGGGGCCGGGACCCACCTCCAGCACGTCGGCCCCGGCAAGATCGCCCGCCACCCGCGCGATCTTCGCCGTCAGGTTCAGATCCAGCAGAAAGTTCTGTCCCAGCGCCTTTTTCGCCGACAGCCCATGCGCTGCGATCACCTCGCGCAGCGGCGGCAACCCGTCGATCGTGCTCATGCCAGCGCCCTTTCTTCTTCTTGGCGAAAATACCCGCCGGGGGTCCGGGGGTGGCACACCCCCGGCGCGGGCCACATGGCCTAGCGCCGTCCCGCCGCGCGCGCCAGCGCCATCTCGCGCGCCAGTTTCAGCGCGGCGATCAGGCTCGACGGATCGGCCTGACCGCTGCCCGCGATGTCGAAGGCGGTGCCGTGATCGGGCGAGGTGCGGATGAAGGGCAGGCCCAGCGTCACGTTCACGCCGCCCGCGAAATCCAGCGTCTTGATCGGGATCAGCGCCTGATCGTGATACATCGCCACCGCCACGTCATAGCGCGCCCGCGCCTGCGGGTGAAACATCGTGTCGGCCGAAAGCGGCCCCGCAATCCGCATCCCCTCGGCCCGAAGCCGGTCCAGCACCGGGCCGATCAGCGCAAGTTCCTCGCCGCCCATTGCCCCGCCCTCGCCGGCATGGGGGTTGAGGCCTGCGACCGCCAGACGCGGGCTGTCGATCCCGAAATCCCGGATCAGCGCGGCCTCGGTGACCCTGAGGCTATTCTCCAGCAGTTCGGCGGTCAGCGCCTGCGGCACCTCGGCCAGCGGAATATGGATCGTCACCGGCACCACCTTCAGGGCGGGGGCCGCCAGCATCATCACCACCCGATCGACCCCGGCCAGATGGGCCAGAAACTCGGTATGGCCGGGATGCGGAAAACCTGCCCCGTCCTGCAAAGCCTTCTTGTGGATCGGCGCGGTACACAGCGCCGCGGCCTTCCCCTCCTGCACCAGCGCGACGCCGCGGGCGATGGCCTCGATCACGCCCGCAGCATTGGCGGGGTCCGGACGGCCGGGAACGGCCGGGGCCGGGAAGGGCAGGCGCAGCACCGGCAGCGCGGTCGCGGCCACATGCATCGCCTCGGCGGGCGCGTGGATCTCTGCATGGGGGGTGCCCTCGGGCAGGTGCCGGGGGTCGCCGATCCAGAAGAAGGGCAGGCGCGCGCCAAGGCTCTGCCAGGCGCGGGCCGCGATCTCGGGGCCGATCCCGGCCGGCTCGCCGCAGCTCAGCGCGATGGGCAGGCCGGTCATGGCTCGCGGATGATGGCGTCGGCCTTCAGCTCGGCAAGATAGCTGTCGGCATAGCCGGCCAGCCGCTGGCCGAACAGCTGCCGTCGCACCGCCTCGCGGTCGATCGCGCCGTCCTCGCCCAGATCGGGCGTGCGGCCGCAAAGCATCAGCACCACCGCGGCCCGGGCATTGCCCAGCGCATAGGACACCTCGTTATCGTCGAGCTTGGCCAGTTCCTGCGCCACGTCCGGGGGCAGATCGGCCACCTGGCGGGTTTCGCGCACCAGCCGCTCGGGCGGCAGGCCGCGCGCCACGCCGTACAGATCGTCGCAGGTATCGGCCCGCATCCGCACCTTCATCGCCTGGGCCAGCGTGCCGCCGGGGATGATGAACTTGGCATAATCGACAGCGGCGGTCTTCGGCCCCTCGGCCCGGTCCTCGCGGATCGAGCGCAGCTGGAAAAGAACGATGGCATTGTCCATCTCGATCGGTTCCGACACCTTGCCCGGCCCCAGCGCCAGCACCTGACCGGCGACCGAGGGCGGCAGCTTCGAGAGCGGCATCCAGCCCATGCGCCCGCCCTGATCGCGCGAGCGCGACACCGAATACTTGCGCGCCGCGGCGGCGAAGGCATCGGCGCTGTCGATGGATCCGGTCAGCTGGCGCGCCAGCGCCAGTGCATCGCGCCGGTAATCGGGCGTGTCGGCCCGCAGCACGATTTCCGACAGCAGCACCTGGGTTCCGGCTGTCGCCGCCGGGCCGCCCCCGGCGGCCGATTGCACCGCGCGGTCGATCTCGGCATCGGTGACCTGGGTCCGCGGCCCGTATTTCGCGCGCACGACCTCGCGCCAGGCCAGCCCGGACTTGACGAAATCGCGGAAGCTCTCCTCGGACACGCCGGCCTGGCCGATCAACACCACGAACTGGTCGACATCGAGATCCCCGCGCGCGGCGAATTCTTCCATGCCTTCCTTCAGCTGTTCGTCGCTGACCGTGATCCCCAGCCGTTCGGCCTCGTCCAGTCGCAGCCGGTCGTCGATCAGGCCATCCAGCGCGACCTTCTCGATATCGGGCGGATTGCCGAGCAGCCGCAGGAACTGGATCCGCTGATCCATCTCGTAATTGGTGATCGCCTTGTCGTTGACGAACAGCCGCGGGGCGAAGGGGCCTCCCTGCTGCGCCATGCTGCCATCGGCACCGCTCAGCACCAGAATTGCCACGGCCGCAGCCGCAAGGCCAACGCGTCCGATCATGCCTGTCCTCCGTTCTTCGTCTGCCTCATCAGCGCATGCACCGCCGTGCGCCGCCGCTCTTTCCCCGCGATCCGAACCCGGCCAGAGAGACCGTCAGATCGAAATCGGTGGACGGGTTCACATTAGTGGACGAGGTGAAGCGGCGCGAGAGGGAAAGATCCACGCTCACGCACTCATTGCTGTATTCGAGCCCCAGCCCGGCCTTGGCGGCCTCGTCGGCGACGAAATCGTAGCGCCAGTTGGCCTTGCCGGTCCAGTTGCGGTGAAAGTCGTAGGCGGCGTCGACCAGCCATTCCGACCGGTCGTCAAGCCGCTCTTCCGACGGGTTGGCCTCGACCCAGAGCAGGCTCGACCCGATGTCGATCCCGTCCTTTTCCCAGTCGATCCTGAGATCGTTCTTGGTGAAGTCGAACGAGTCGTCGAAAACGGCGCGGTTGGTCAGGCTGACCGCCGTGCCGAAATCGAGCTTGATCGCTGTCAGCCAGTCCGACATGTCGCCCTCGAGCCCCGAGCCGCTGGCGAACTGGTCGTCATCCTCGAAGCGCCAGATCCGCCCGACGGTCAGGCCAAGCGCCCATCCGCTGGGGGCATAGCGGGTCCAGCCCAGACCGAAATTGGCGCGCAGCCCGGTTTCGCGGGCGTCATCGCCGGAAAAGCGCGACATCGAGAAGAGGTTGCCCTCGTCGAATTCGACCAGCACGCCGTCCTCGTTCGGGATGTCGCTGTCGTCGTCGCGGCTCCAGGCCAGCTGGACCACGGGTTCGAGGATCTGCGAGCTGCCATCGGCCGCGCTTTTGACCATCGGCCAGCGCAGCTCGACCGCCGCGCCGGGGGTCAGCCGGTTCTGGCTGCCGCCATAGGTGTCGTCGTCCCCGATTTCGTAATGGTCGAGCGTGACCGCGCCCAGCGTGGCCAGAACCATCCCGTTCCGAAGCGTCCAGTCGCGGCGCCAGTCGGCCCCGATGGTCACGCGGCCCAGATCCATGCCGTCGCCATAGGCATCGAAATCCGGCCCGTCGGTCTCTTCGGTCGACCGTCGGTGCAGCATGTCCGCCGAAAATTCGAGCCGGGCCAGGCCGCCCAGCATTGCGGGTTCGAACCGGCGCACATACTCGGCCTCGCCCACGATCGAGGGGATCGTGGCATTGCTTTCGGAATCGCGCAGGGATTCGAGATAGCCGATCTCGGCCCGGATCAGCTCGTCGCGGCGGGCGCGGCTGATCTCGACCGAGCTTTCCAGCCGGTCCTGTTCGGAATAGCCGTAATCCAGCAGATAGGCGCGGTCTGAGACGGTCTCGATGTCGAAGTCGAGCTTGAGGTCCCGGGGCAGATCGAAACGGCCTTCGGCAAAGAGGTAATGCCGGGTCTCGCCCTCGAGGATGTCGTCGCGCGAGATGGCGCCGTTCAGCTCGATCTCGCCCCGGGTGAAGGCGCGGCGGTAGCGCAGTTCCAGGGTGCGCGTCTGGCTGCCCGAGAGATAGGGGGTCAGCGTCAGGTCCTGCGAGGGGCCGAGTTCGATGAAATAGGGGATCTTGATGCCGGTACCGAGCTGGTCGGTGATCCGGGTCGAGGGGGTCAGGAAGCCGGTCGCGCGCTTGCGCGAGGGGTCGGGCACACGCAGATGCGGCAGATAGAAGACCGGCACGCCCGCGACCTCGAGCCGGGCATGGTCGAAATAGATCTGGCCTTCCTGTTCGTCATGGATGATGCGGCTGGCCCGGATCTGCCAGAGCGGCACCTCGCCGTTCACGCAGACCTTGCAGGTCGAGGCGACGGTTTCGCCCAGCCGGTTGTAGCGCCCCGCCACCCGCTGGATATCGGCCGCCGCGATCTGCAGCTGCTGGTCCAGCACCATCCGGGCCGAGCGCAGGATGCCTTCGGTCATGTCGGCCGAAAGCTCTGCGCTGTCGGCCAGAAAGACGGTGTCGGGCCCCGAGGTCAGGGTGATCGGCCCCTCGATGGCCAGGGTCTCGCCGTCGCGGTCATAGACGATCCGCGCGGCCTCGAGCCGGGTCTTGCCATAGAAGACCTCGACATTGCCCTCGGCCACCAGCTCGCGCAGATCGCCGACCGAGATCCGGTCGGCGACCAGGGTCGCGGCCGGGCGCGCGGTCTCTTCGGCGAAAAGCCGGCCGGGCAGCGTGGCTGCGCCCGTCGTCAGGGCGGTGGTCAGGGCGAAGGCAAGAAGGGCCCGCATCAGCCGTCCTCCAGATGCAGCAGCAGTCCGAGCGACAGCAAGATCCCCGCCAGCGGCGGGCTCCAGGCCGCGAGCGCCACGGGAATCTGGCCGTTCTCTCCCAATACCTGCGCGAAGTTGCGCAGGAAGAACAGCCCCAGTCCAAGCCCCAGCGCCAGCATCGCCATCATGCCGGTGCGGCCGAAGCGGACATGGCGCATGGTGAAGGCCGCGCCCAGCAGGACCATGGCCGCCATCACCAGCGGCATGGCCAGTTCCATCTGGAACCAGACCCGCTGGGGCAGGGCGGAAAAGCCCGCCCGGTCGAGCCCCGCGATGAAGGCGGGCAGATCCCAGATCGCGACGGCGGCGGGGCGGGCAAAGCTGTCGCGGATGTTCTCGAGCGTCAGGTCGGAGGGCAGCACCAGCTGCGGCGAGACCGCCGCCCGGGCTTCGGGATTGTCGATCTCGGGGCCGAAGCCCCAGCGCTTGGCGTCGCGGATGTCCCAGCCCTGGGGCCGCAGCCGGGCCTCGGCGGCCTCGATCCGCCAGACCGGGGCGCCCTTGGCATCGAGCGACAGGAAGGTCACGTCGTAGAACCGGGTGGCCTGGGCATCGGCGCGCGCGGCGCGGATCACGGTCTGGCCCGAAAGCGAGCCCTGCCGGAGCCAGAGCCCTTCCGAGCTGACCGACAGCACGCTGGCCTCGCGCCCCTTGTGGCGCGAAGAGACCGAGTCATACTGGCGCGAGGTGGCGGCGATGATCGGGTTGAAGATCGCGACCGCGATGACGCCATAGACAAGCGCCACCACGACCGGCGCGGTCAGGCTGCGCAGCGCCGAGCGCCCCGAGGCACGCGCGACGACCAGTTCCGAGCTGCGTGCCAGCGCCAGAAACAGCGCGACCGTCGCCATCACCGCGATCAGCGGCAGGATCGTGTAAAGATCGCCCGGCACCTTCAGAAGGGACAGATGCAGCGCGCCGCCGATGCCCAGGGTTCCGGTGTCGAAGTCGCGCAGCTCCTCGACCATGTCGATCAGCACCATGATGGCGCCGAAGATACCCAGTATGGCCAGCAGATAGAGCGTGAACTTGCGGGCGATGTAGAAATGCAGGGTCATGCGGCGCGCTCCCGGGCCGGACGGGGACGGCGGCGGCGCATCGCCGACAGCCAGATCAGCCCCAGCCCCAGCGCGATCCCGATCAGCGGCGGGGCGTAGGTCACGGGCCAGAGCGCCGCATCGCTTTGCGCCACGCCCGCAGCCAAGTTGCTGAGGAAGTTGACCGCGATCAGCAGGGCGATGGCCAGCCCGATCTGGCGGCCGAGCCCGAAGCGCGAGAAACCGCCAGCCATGAGCGCCCCATAGCCGATCAGCGCACCGGCCACGGCCAGCAAGGCCTGGGCGGTGCGGGCGTGGCCCTCATAGAGAAAGAGCGCCCGCGGCTTGCCCGCGGCTTCGATCAGTTCGGGGCTGGGAAACAGCAGGTCGCGGGTCGACATCTCGTCCAGCGACGGGCGGCGGATCCGGGCGCTGCCGATCAGGCCCGAGATGTCATAGGCGAAATCGTCGAAGGTGGCGGTCGAGAGCCGCCGGTCTTCCTCGCGCAGCCACTGGGCCATGCCGTCGACCATGACCAGCTTGGGGCCATCCTCGCTTTGCACCAGAAACGCGCGGTTCGCTGTATAGGTGACCCGGGTCGCAGGATCGGTCGCGTCCGACAGATAGATCTGTTTCAGTTCGCCCGACCGGGCGATTTCGCGGATGAAGACGGTAATGCCGCTGGCCGGGTGCAGGAACTGCCCCGCCGACAGGAACCGCGCGGTGAAATCGCGCGAGATCTCGGCCTGGCGCAGGTCGAGCTGGGCGCGGCTGGCGGGGACCAGGAAATGGGTCATGATGCAGATCGGGACCGCCACCAGCAAGCCGAACAGCGCGACCGGCCGCGCCAGACGCCAGGGGCTGCAGCCAAGCGCCTGCATCACCACCATCTCGCTTTCGTTGGTCAGCCGGTTGACCACATAGACGGTGGCCGCGAAGGCCGCGATCGGCAGCACCAGCCGGATCACGTTCGGCAGGGTGAGGGCCGCGAATTCCAGAAACACCAGGGCCGACTGCCCGTCCCCGATGATCTCGTTGAACAGCGACACGCCCCGGTTGACCCAGTAGACCGAGACCAGCACGAGCGCGAAAAAGCCGAACAGGACCGTCAGCTGCGCCAGTAAGTATCGGTCGAATCTGGGCACAAATATCCCCGGCAGGTCCATGATCGGGCGGCAGACTAGTCCAATCGTCTTGGGGGGAAAACTGCTATCTGGTCAAGCGGGGGGTGCCGGATTAGGTAGGGGCCGACAGGTATACCAGATCAGGAGCCGCAGATGAGCACCCCCGTCGCCATTGCCTTTGCCGAAACCGATCTCGAGGCGGTCGCGGGTGCCGCGGGCCGGATCGCGGTCCTTGTCGATGCCGAGGGCAAGCTCGATCCCGGCGCGCGGCGGGTCAACCGCCTGACCAAGGGCGCGCTGGCGCGGTTCACCGACAGCGAGGCCTTCGCCGGGATGAAACCGGCCGAGATCGTGACGCTGGCCTGGCCCGCCGGGCTTGCCGCCGAGGCGGTCGATGTGGTGCGGCTGGACCGCAAGGCCAGCCAGGCCGATGCCCGGCGGGCGGGGGCCGAGCTGGCCAAGCGGCAGGGCAAGGCCGACGTGCTGTTGCTGGCGGGCAGCCATCCGCGCGCGGCCGACATCGCCTTCGGCTTTGCGCTGCGCGCCTACAGCTTCGATGCGCACCGCACCGCCGAGCCGGTGGTGCCGGGAGCGGTCAAGGTGATGGTCGCCAAGCCCGAAGAGACCGCGGCCGCAGCCGGGCCGATGGCGGCGCTGGCCGAGGGCGTCTTCTTTACCCGCGATCTGGTGAACGAGCCCGCCAACGTGCTGACCACCGACGATTTCGCGGGGCGGCTGGCCGCGATGCAGGAGCTTGGGCTCGATGTCGAGATCATCGAGGAGGACGAACTGAAGGCCCTGGGCCTGCGGGCGCTGCTGGCGGTGGGGCAGGGGTCCGAGAGCCCCTCGAAGGTCGTCGTGATGCGCTGGAATGGCGGCGGGGCCGATCAGGCACCGCTGGCGCTGGTGGGCAAGGGCGTGGTCTTCGACACCGGCGGCATCTCGATCAAGCCCGCCCAGGGCATGGAAGAGATGACCATGGACATGGGCGGTGCGGCGGTGGTCGCGGGCGTGATGCGCACACTCGCGCTGCGCAAGGCGAAGGCCAATGTCGTCGGCGTGGTCGGGCTGGTCGAGAACATGCCCGACGGCCGCGCCCAGCGTCCGGGCGACATCGTGCGCTCGATGAAGGGCGACACGATCGAGGTCATCAACACCGATGCCGAGGGCCGGCTCGTGCTGGCCGATGTGCTCTGGTACACGCAGGACCGGTTCAAGCCCGCGGGCGTGATCGATCTTGCCACCCTCACCGGGGCCATCATCGTCGCGCTCGGCACTGCCAATGCGGGCGTCTATTCCAACGATGACGGGTTCTGCGCCGATTTCCTGAAGGCGGCCGCCGCCGAGGGCGAGGGCGCCTGGAGGATGCCGCTGGGCGAATCCTACGACAAGCTGATCAAGTCGCGTCTGGCCGACATCAAGAACTCGGCCGGCCGGCCCGCGGGCTCGATCACCGCGGCGCAGTTCCTGCAGCGCTTCGTTGCCGCGGGCACGCCCTGGATCCATCTCGACATCGCCGGCGTCGCCATGGTCCAGGAGGAAACCGCGCTGGCGCCCAAGGGGGCGACGGGGTGGGGCGTTTTGGCGCTCGACCGGCTGGTGGCCGACCGTTTCGAGAACTGAGAGACCGGTGCTAGGATCGGGTCGCAGAGAGGGAGGGACAGCCCGATGATCATTCCTGCGACCCGCTACCGCGACCCCGAGGCGGCGCTGCTGTTTCTGGTGGGCGTTCTGGGCCTGGAAGAGCAGGCCGTCTATCGCGACGACGAGGGCAACCTTATCCATGCCGAGCTTCGGCTGGGGGAGGGGCTGATGATGTTCGGCCCTGCCGGACGGGGCGGTCTCGATCCGCATCTGGCCGACCCGGGCGAGATCGGCGGGCGCGAGACGACGACGATCTATGCGGTGGTGCCCGATGCGACCGATCTGCACGGGCGCGCGGTCGAGGCGGGCGCCCGGATCGTCATGCCGCTGGCCGAGCAGAGCCATGGCGGCACCAGCTTTTCGGTCGCCGACCCCGAGGGACATATCTGGACCTTCGGCACCTACAACCCCCTCGCGCGGCGCTGACCGGGGCTCATGGGACAGGCGCTGTTCTATCATCTGACCCGCGGTCCGCTGGAGGACACCCTGCCGGTGCTTCTGGACAAGGCGCTGAAGCACGGGATGCGGGTGGTGGTGCGCGGCACCGACCGCGACCGGCTGGCCTGGCTCGACGACCGGCTGTGGCTGGGCGACGGCTTTCTGCCGCACGGCATGGCCGGGACCGGGTTCGATGCCGACCAGCCGGTGCTGCTGACCGCCGAGGCGGCCCTGCCGAACGGCGCGCGCTGCCTGATGGCGGTCGACGGCGCCGAGGTCACCCCCGACGAGACCCGGGCGCTGGACCGGGTCTGCATCCTGTTCGACGGCACCGATCCGGCGGCGGTCGAGCGGGCGCGGGGCCAGTGGCGCCTGATCTCGGGGGCGGGGCTGGCGGCGCAATACTGGTCCGAGGACTCGGGGCGCTGGCAGAAGAAGGCCGAAAGCGGCGGCTGAGCCGTCCGGCTTGACGGGGCTGCCTGCCCCCGCCAGTCTGGCCCGACGCGGCCGGGCTTGGGAGGGCGCCGTGACGTCTGGGATTTCCGGGGATGGGGTGCCGATCCTTCTTGGCCTGATCGGCCGGGGCATCGCGCGCTCGCGCAGCCCCGCCATGCATATGGCAGAGGCGCGGGCGCAGGGGCTGACGCTGCTTTATCGCGTGCTCGACATGGACGCGCCGCCGCGGCGGGGGCTCGATCTGGCCGGGATGCTTGCCGCGGCCGAGGCGGCGGGCTTCGACGGGCTGAACGTGACCCATCCGTTCAAGACCGAGGTGACCGGCCTTCTCGACGAGGTATCGAAAGACGCGCGTGCAGTCGGGGCCGTCAATACCGTACTTCTGCGCGACGGGCAGCGGATCGGCCATAACACCGACCTTTGGGGCTTTGCCGAAAGCCTGAGGCGCGGTCTGGCGGACGCGCCGCGCGGGCATGTCCTGCTGATCGGCGCGGGCGGTGCCGGGGGCGCGGTCGGCCACGCCCTGGCGCGCTCGGGCGTGGCGCGGCTGTCGATCCATGACAGCCAGCCGGATCGGGCAGAGGCTCTGGCGGACCGGCTGTCCGACCCGGGCGGCGGGTGTGCTGTCCGGGCCATCGCCGATCCGGCGGCGCTGATCCGGGACGACCGGCCAGACGGGATCGTCAACGCAACGCCGATGGGCATGGCCGGGCATCCGGGGATGGCGGTCGCGCCCGATCTGCTGTGCCCCGAGATCTGGGTGGCCGATATCGTCTATGTGCCGCTCGAAACCCCGCTTCTGGCGGCCGCGCGCCGGGCCGGATGCCGGGTGCTGCCGGGGGCGGGCATGGCGCTGTTCCAGGCGGTGCGGGCCTTCGAGCTGTTCACCGGCCGCCCCGCCGACCCGGCGCGGATGCGGGCGGCGTTCGAGCGCTTCGATGCGGGGAGAGCCCGGAGTTAGCCGCGCGGGCGCAGCACCATCTGGGTCTGGATCACATTCGCGGCAAGGGTCCCATCGCCCCGGGTGATGGTCGTCTGCCAGACCATGGTGCTGCGCCCGCGATGGAGCGGCACGGTCTCGCAGCGCGCGGTGTCGCCAAGCGCCACGGTGCGGAAGAAGTTCGTCTTGCTCTCGATGGTCGAGGTGCCTTCGCCCGCCTCGAGATCGAGGTTCAGGAAGGTCGCGGTGCCGCCCAGGTTGTCGGCAACCGCCATGATTGCGCCACCATGCAGCGTACCGTTGCGGTTGGTCAGATCGTCGGTCACCAGAAGCTCGGCCAGGACCCGGTCGGGCGCGGCCGAGACCACGGTCAGCCCCAAAAGCCGGGCGAAGGGCGGCTGGTTCGCCGCGATCTCTGCGATCCGGTCGCTGTCGGGTCCGGGGCCTTGGGTCGGGTCTGTCATCGGGGGCGCCTCCTCGCTGTTTGCGCCCAACCTAGCGGGCCGCGACGGCGGGGGCGAGCGGTTCAGCGCGTCAGGATCATCCGGTCGCGGACGACTTCGATCCGCTCGAACCGGTTGAGATAGGCCATGCCCAGAAGCGATTCGCGCATTTCGCCGGAATTGACGAAGGCGCGCAGGTTGCGGTCGGTGACCGGCCCCAGCTCGACCACATCGAGCCGGACCGGCGCGGTGCGGACCGCGCCATTGGCGGTGTGGGCCTCGCCGAAGAATTGCAGGCTGCGCGGGTCGATCCCCACCCGTTCGGCATCGTCGCGGGTCAGCACCACATCGGTCGCGCCGGTATCGACGACAAAGCGGATCGGGACATCGTTGATCCGCAGGGTCATGTAGTAATGGCCATCGGGCGCGCGGGGCACCTCGATCCGGTTCTCTTCGGCAAAGACGGTCTGGCGCGGGGCCACGTCGTTGCGGATGTCGGACCAAAGCCCGAATCCCGCGATCACGCCGATGAAGATCAGCCCCCAGATCGCTGCCTGCTGGGCGACCTGACCAAGCCGCCGACGGTGCGACAGCAGGAAATAGCCCGCGATGACCGTGGCCAGCAGGACAAGATAGATCAGCCGTCCGAAATCGTCGCCGGTCATGACACTCCTTTCCCGGGGATAGGACCGATATAGGCGGCGGGGTGCGAAACTCGAAGGGTCTCAGGCCGGGGCAAGGCCGAAATCCCTGAGCCCGTCGAGGATGAACTGCACCGAGAGGGCGGCCAGCAGCATTCCCAGCAGCCGCGAGACGACGACGATGCCGGTATGGCCCAGCGCCCGTTCCAGAAGACTTGCCGCCAGGAACAGCGCGACACAGATCCCGATCACCGCAATCATCGACAGATGGATCAGCAGCATGTCCAGCGGCGCGCGGTCGATCTGTCCGTTCAGAAGGATCATCGTCGCCATCGCGCCCGGCCCGGCCATCAGCGGGGTTGCCAGCGGAAAGACCGACGGGTCGGGCAGCTCTTCATGGGCGCGGTCCTCGCGCTTCTTGCTGCGCCGCTCGAACAGCATCTCGAGCGCGGTCAGGAACAGCAGGATGCCGCCCGCGATGCGGAAGGCGGGCATCGAGATCCCGGCAAAGGCCAGCACCTTTTCCCCGAAGATCCCGAACAGCGTCAGCAGCCCGACCGCGATGGCGGCGGCGCGCAGGCCGATGGCGCGGCGCTGGCGGGTGCCCATGCCCTGGGTCAGCGCCACGAAGACCGGCGCCAGCCCGATCGGATCGACGATCACGAAGAGGGTGATGAAGGCGCTGACGTGAAAGCCCAGATCCATCGCTCAGGTCTCGGCCGATTCGAGCTTTTCCAGCGCGGCCATCCACAAGGCCTCGGCCCGCTCCATCGCCTCTTCGGCCTCGGCGAATTTCTTCTGCCAGAGGATCCGCTCGTCGGTGCGGGCGGGGTCGTAAAGCTCGGGATCGGCCAGCTTTTCCTGCAAGCGACTGCGCATCTCGTCCAGTTTCTCGACCCGTTGCTCGCATTTGCGGACCTCGGCGCGCAGCGTCAGGATCTCGTCCCGCGAGGCGCGTTTGGGCGCTTCGGGCCGCGCGGGCCGGTCGGTGCCCGCGACCTTTTCGGGCAGGTCGGTGCCCAGCAGCATCCGGCGATAGGCGTCGAGGTCGTCCTCGTAGGGCGTGACCCGGCCGCCCTGCACCAGCCAGAGCCGGTCGGCCACCATCGACAGCAGGTGCATGTCGTGGCTGACGAGGATCACCGCGCCCGAATAGTCGTTCAGCGCCTCGGACAGCGCCTCGCGGCTTTCGATGTCGAGGTGGTTGGTGGGCTCGTCGAGGATCAGCAGATGCGGCGCGTCGAGCGTGGCCAAAAGCAGCGACAGCCGCGCCTTCTGCCCGCCCGAAAGCCGGCCGACCTCGGTTTCCGCCTGGTCGGCGCCCAGACCGAATCCGGCCAGGCGCGCGCGCAGCTTCGCGGGCGCCTCGTCGGGGCGTTCGCGGCGCAGGTGGTCCAGAGGGGTTTCGTCCAGATGCAGCTCGTCCACCTGATGCTGGGCGAAATAGCCGATTCTCAGCCGGTTGGCCGTGGTCATCCGGCCCGAGAGCTTGTCGAGCTTGCCCGCCAGCAGCTTGGAAAATGTCGACTTGCCCTCGCCGTTCCGGCCCAGAAGCGCGATCCGGTCGTCCTGGTCGATTCTCAGCGACAGGCGTTGCAGGACGGGCGTGCCGTCATAGCCGACCGCGGCCCCTTCCAGCGCCACGATGGGCGGCGACAGCTCGTCGGGCTGGGGGAAGGTGAAGACCACGCGCGCCAGATCCTCGGGCGCGGCGATGGGGGTCATCCGCTCCAGCATCTTGATGCGGGCCTGGGCCTGCTTGGCCTTCGAGGCCTTGTAGCGGAAGCGGTCGACGAAGCTTTGCAGATGCGCGCGCCGCAGGTCCTGTTTCTTGGCCTCGGCGGCCTGCACTGCGCGCTGTTCGGCACGCGCCCGGGCGAAGGCGTCGTAGCCGCCCGCGTACAGCGTGAGCTTGCGGTTTTCGAGATGCAGGATATGGCCGACCGCACGGTTCAGAAGCCCGCGGTCGTGCGAGATCAGGATTACCGTATGGGGGTAGCGCGCCAGATAGCTTTCAAGCCAGAGCGCGCCTTCGAGGTCCAGATAGTTGGTCGGCTCGTCCAGAAGCAGCAGGTCGGGGCGCGCGAACAGCACACCCGCCAGCGCGACCCGCATCCGCCAGCCGCCCGAAAAGTCCGAACAGGGCATGTGTTGCTGGGCTTCGGTGAACCCGAGCCCCCTCAGGATCGAGGCGGCCCGCGCCTCGGCCGACCAGGCGTCGATATCGGCCAGACGGGTCTGGATTTCGGCGATGCGGTGGGGGTCGGTCGCGGTCTCGGCCTCGGCCATGAGGCTCGCGCGTTCGGTATCGGCGGCCAGCACCGTGTCCAGCAACGAGGTCTCGGACGAGGGCACCTCTTGCGCGACGCCGCCGATCCGGGCGTGGCGCGGGAAGGCGATCGCACCCGAATCGAGCGTCAGCTCGCCACGGATCAGCCGGAAGAGCGTGGTCTTCCCGGCCCCGTTCCGGCCGATCAGGCCGACCTTGTGGCCATCGGGAATGACGGCAGAGGCGCCCTCGAACAAAGGGCGCCCCTCGATGGAATAGCGAAGATCGTCGATGCGCAGCATGGCCCGGCTTTAACAGGGTGCGGGCCCCGGGGAAAGCCGGGTCAGGAAAAGCCGGGTCGGGGACAACCGGGTCAGGCGCCCCGCTCGGCGGCAACATCCTCGTTCCAGATCGTGCGGTCGATTCCCTTCGGGTCGATCTCGGGATGCTTCGACAGCCGGAAATAGGGCTCGGCCCGGATCTTGCGCTGTTCGAAATAGTCCTTCGTCAGCCGGATCACCGTGCCCGACAGCAGAATCAGCGCGACCAGGTTGATGGTGGCCATGGTCGCCATCGAGGCATCGGCGAAGTTGAAGACCTTGGTCACCGGCTGCACCGCGCCCCAGATCACCATGCCGACCTGTGCGGCCTTCAGGATCGCCAGCGGCACACCGCGGCCAAGCCCGAGAAACTCCATCACGTTTTCGGAATAGGCGTAGTTGCCGATGATCGAGGTGAAGGCGAAGAAAAGAATCGCCACCGCGATGAAGGGCGGGCCGAAGGCGCCGATATGGGCCGACAGCGCGTTCTGGGTCAGCTCGGTTCCGGTGATTCCGTCGGGGCCGTAATCGACCACGCCCGACAGCAGGATCATCAGCGCGGTCGCGGTACAGATCAGCAGCGTGTCGATGAAGACGCCAAGCCCCTGCACCATGCCTTGGCTCGACGGGTGATGCGGGTCGGGCACGGCGACGGCCGCGATATGCGGGGCCGAGCCCATGCCGGCCTCGTTCGAGAACAGCCCGCGCTTGACGCCGTTCAGCGCAGCCGCCGCAAAGCCCCCGGCGAATCCGCCCACGGCCTGGTCGATGCCGAAGGCGCTTTTGACGATCAGCGCCAGAAGGCCCGGGATCTCGGTCGCGTGCACGACCAGCACATAGGCCGCGACCAGCAGGTAGATCCCGGCCATGATCGGCACGACCCGTTCGGCGACGCTGGCAATCGAGCGGATGCCGCCGAAGATCACCACGCCCGTCAGCGCGCCGATGGCGATGCCGGTCGCGAGTTTCGGGATGCCGAAAGCGCCGTCGGCGGCGTCGGCGATGGAATTCGACTGGACCGCGTTGAAGATCAGCCCGAAGGAACAGAGGAAGAAGAAGCAGAACACATAGCCCAGCCATTTGGCATTGAGCCCGTGCCAGATGTAATAGGCCGGGCCGCCACGATACTGGCGGTCGGCGTTGCGCACCTTGTAAAGCTGGGCAAGCGTCGATTCGGCATAGGCCGTGGCCATGCCGACCAGCGCCACCATCCACATCCAGAAGACCGCGCCCGGCCCGCCCAGATAGATCGCGACCGCGACGCCCGCGAGATTGCCGGTGCCGACCCGGCTGGCGAGGCTGACGGTCAGGGCCTGCAGCGGGGTGATACCGCTGCGGTCCGACTCGCTGGAGCTGACGACGACGCGGATGAATTCGGGGAAGTGGCGGAACTGGAGCCCGCCGAGGCGGATGGTCAGGTAAAGCCCGGCTCCGATCAGCCCCCAGATCAGGACATAGCCCCAGAGTACGGTGTTCAGGAAATCTACAATCACGGTCATGAAAAGCCCTTTTCACAGAGGCGCGCGAACACGCACCCCAACGTGAGCGGGCGGGGCCGGTTCCCGCGCGGCTCGCCCGCGACTGCGGCGAAAGCCTGTTTTCAAGGGCCGGGGCGCGTGCTAGCAGGGCCGCGATTTTTCCCCGCCGTCCCCGGGCGGCGCCCAAGAGGACGCAAGACATGGCGATTCAACGCACCTTCTCGATCATCAAGCCCGACGCGACCCGCCGCAACCTGACCGGCGCGATCAACGCCAAGCTCGAAGCCGCGGGCCTGCGCATCGTGGCGCAGAAGCGCATTCACCTGACCAAGGCCCAGGCCGGCGTCTTCTACGCGGTGCACAAGGAGCGGCCCTTCTACGACGAACTCTGCGAGTTCATGGCCTCCGAGCCGATCGTCGTGCAGGTGCTGGAAGGCGAGGACGCGATTGCCAAGAATCGCGAAGTGATGGGCGCGACCAACCCGGCCGAAGCCGCCGAGGGCACCATCCGCAAGGAATTCGCCCTGTCGATCGGCGAGAACTCGGTCCACGGGTCGGACGGTGCGGACACCGCCAAGGAAGAGATCGCCTATTTCTTCTCGGGTCTCGAACTGGTCGGCTGAGTCGCCGGTCGAGTCGCAGACCGTACTCGCCGCGGTGCCACATTGGCGCGCGGCGGAAAAAGGAAGGGGTCGGTTCCGCTGGAACCGGCCCCTTCTTTCTGTCGGGTCAGATGCTGGCCCAGTCCTTGAACACCGCGCCTTTGGTGGGTTCGGGAAGCGGCCGGGCCGAGTCGCCCTTCGGCGACACCGGACGCGGGTGGGAAGAGGTGGGGTTGGCCATCGTCGGGCTCCTTTCGCGGCATGGGCTGGGCGCCGGGACACGCGCGCGTCCGGCGGGTCTCACCAGATCGCAGAAACCGGGCGGCGTCCGGGCAAGAGTCGGGCAAAACGCGGCCATCCTGCTGCGGCGCGGCACAGGCCCGCGCGGACGCCCGGCGGGCGAGCGGACAGCCCGGGTCGGACCGCTGGGCAGGGGGGGGCAGGAGCGACGGGCAAAAAGGGGGGCAGAGGGGGGGGGCACCGGGGGGGGCCGGGCAACAAAAAACGCCCGCGCGGGGGATCGCGCGGGCGCATCTGCGCCGAACGGGGGCCGAATTACTTCTCGGCCACCGCGTAATGAGCGCGTTTGGACAGGAGCGGCCAGCCCATGCGCGACGACAGCGGGGTCGGATCCGCAGTCTTCAGCTCGACATGGCCTTCGCCCATGCCGCCCAGCAGCGGCCAGTTCATCTGACGCGACAGCGGGGTCGGGTTGTTGGTCATCAGTTCGGTTTTCGAGGTGTTGTCCTCGGACAGGCATTTGAAGCCAAGCGCGTCCGAGAAGGGCGTGGTGGTGCTTTCGCCGTCGGTCTCGACGTCGGTGAGCAGGCGTTGCTTGCTGGAAAGCTTCGGCATCCAGTCGTCCCAGAAATATTTCATGGATCCTCCAGGTTGTTGCGTCCGCGATCGTCGACGACAGGAGCAGAGCTTCGGTCCGGGCCCGACGAGTACGGCGAATTGCAGTTGGGCGCTTTGATATTACCCCACCTGCGTGTGGAAAATTCAAGGGTCCTGACGGTCGCAGGACGGGGCGCCGCAGGGGCTGCGACGTGCTGTCAAGAGGGTTCGATATGTCGCACGATTCTGGGGCCATGTCAGGCTGCGTTGACATTGCCAACGTCAATCGCTTGTGACATCGTTTGCTTGTGACGATGCCGGGTCGGGTAGCCCAGCGAGAAATCGCGAAGGATATCTCCGGTCTGCGTTGTCGACGCCTGCGTGCAGGCTCTGCACGTACCACAGTCGAAAACCATATTGGGGAGACGACAATATGACTGACGATATGGACAAAGTCTGGCCGACCGGCCTGACCCTTGCCGAAGCCGAAGAAGTGCACAAGCAACTCATCGACGGCACCCGCGTGTTCGGCGCGATCGCGCTGTTCGCCCACTTCCTGGCTGCCATCGCCACCCCGTGGCTCGGCTAATCTAGAGAGAGGATATAGATCATGAACAACGCGAAAATGTGGCTCGTCGTGAAGCCCACCGTTGGTATCCCGCTCTTCCTGGTTGCCTGCGCCATCGCTTCCTTCCTGGTGCACCTGATGCTGGTTCTGACCACCGGCTGGATGGGCGACTACTACGCCGGCTCGTTCGAAGCCGCGTCGCTGGTCACCAACGCCACCACGCTGCTCTCGTAAGCCTTTCGGCTCGAGACAGGAATTTGCGAGGGCCGGGGTTTCAGCCTCGGCCTTCGTGCCTTCGGGGCGGCGACGCCCCGGCCCTACTGGAAACGCGCCCCAGCGGGCAATAGGACACGGGCCCCCTGTGTCGGGCCGCGTGTGGAGTGTGACCGCATGAATCGACTGAGCAAGATGGCGGTAAACCGTATCGCCACGGTCGGCCCCCGATTCCTCCCCTTTGCAGATGCCGCCAGCGAAGACCTGCCGCTCAGCCGCCTGTTGCGGCTGTCGATGTTCCAGGTCTCTGTCGGCATGGCGATGGTGCTGCTGGTCGGCACCCTGAACCGGGTGATGATCGTCGAGCTCGAAGTCCCGGCATCGATCGTCGGCATCATGATTTCCCTGCCGCTTCTGTTCGCACCCTTCCGCGCGCTGATCGGCTTCAAGTCCGATACGCACCGCTCGGCGCTGGGCTGGCGGCGGGTGCCCTACATCTGGAAGGGCACGTTGCTGCAATGGGGTGGCTTCGCCATCATGCCCTTCGCGCTGATCGTGTTGTCGGGGCAGGAAAGTGCGGCCGGTGCGCCGGAATGGATTGGTATTCTCAGTGCCGCCATCTCGTTCCTGCTGGTCGGCGCGGGCGTGCACACGGTGCAGACCGTGGGGCTGGCGCTGGCGACCGACCTCGCGCCGCGCGAGGACCAGCCCAATGTCGTCGGACTGATGTATGTCATGCTGCTGGTCGGCATGATCGTCAGTGCCCTGCTGTTCGGGATGTGGCTGGAGGACTTCTACCACGCCAAGCTGATCAAGGTGATCCAGGGCGCGGCCGTCGCGACTATGGTCTTCAACGTCATCGCGCTGTGGAAGATGGAGGCGCGCGACCGTACCCGCGCCAGGCCGCGCCCCGAAAGCGAGCCGGAACCCAGCTTTCGCGAGGCCTGGGGGCTGTTCACGCGCGGCCCCAACGCCCGCAGGCTCTTGTGGGTGATCGGGCTCGGCACGCTGGGCTTCGGCCTGTCGGACGTTCTGCTGGAACCCTTCGGGGGTCAGGTTCTGGACATGTCGGTGGCGGCGACCACCAAGCTGACCGCCTCGGTCGCGGGTGGCACGCTGGTCGGCTTCGCCTGGGCCTCTCGGGTGCTGTCGCGGGGCTATGACCCGATGGCGATGGCCGGTTGGGGCGCGCTGGTGGGCCTGCCTGCCTTCGCCGCGATCACCTTCTCGGCGACGCTGCAATCCGAACCGATCTTCGTGCTGGGCACGATGCTGGCGGGTTTCGGGGCGGGGCTGTTCAGCCATGGCACGCTGACGGCCACCATGCGCTCGGCGCCGAAGGCCCAGGTCGGGCTGGCGCTCGGGGCCTGGGGCGCGGTGCAGGCGACCTCGGCCGGTGCCGGGATCGCGCTGGGCGGCGTCTTCCGCGATGCGGTGCTGCATTCGCCCATCGGCGACATGTTCGGCGCGGCCACGCCCTATTTCTTCGTCTACGCGATCGAGCTGGCGCTGCTGGTGGCGACCATCGTCGTCGGCTACCGGCTGATGCTGAGCCGCGCCTTCGGCATCGAGAACGCGCCCGACTGACGCGGGCGCCCGTGCCCCCGCGCCAGGCGCGGCGGCGGCACGCCCTTTCGCGGCAAAATCCGGCCCCCGGGGTTTCCCCTGCCGCCGTCTTGGCTAAGTATGCCGGGAAAAGGGGCCGGATTTGATCGACTCGCGTTGCATTCCCTCGTTCGCCGTCCTGACGGCGATCCTGCTGTCTGTCGCCCCGCGACCGGCCGCCGCGACCCAAGCCGTGCTGAGCGCGCCCGGCGCACCCGACGCGGTGCGGCAGGCGCTTGAGAACTCGGCTCTGTCGCTGCAGGCGGCCAGCGAACCCGATGCCAGCGCGCAGGACATCTTTGCCGCCGCCCGGGCAGATTACGCCCGTCTTGTCGGCGTGCTCTATGCGCGCGGCTATTACGGTCCCGAGGTCCATGTCACCCTCGACGGGCGCGAGGCGGCCGATCTGTCGCCCCTGTCGGTGCCCGCCCGGATCGGCCGGGTCGAGATCCGGGTGGCGACCGGGCGGCCTTTCGCCTTCTCCGAAGCCCAGATCGACCCGCTGGCCCCCGGCACCGACCTGCCCGAGGGGTTTGCCCCGGGGCGGCCCGCCGAGGCGGGCACCATTCGCGCTGCGGCCGAGGCCGGGGTCGATGGCTGGCGTACCGCCGGTCATGCCAGGGCCCGGGTCGCGGGACAAAGCCTGATCGCCAATCACCCGGGGGCAACGCTGGCCGCCCGGGTGCGGCTCGATCCCGGGCCTGCGGTCCGGTTCGGCGATCTCGTGATCGCCTCGGGCTCGCGGGTCCGCGAAGAGCGGCTTCGGGCCATTGCCGGGCTGCCGATGGGCGAACCCTTCGATCCCGAGGCGCTGGACCGAAGCGCCGAGCGGCTGCGCCGGACCGGCGCTTTCCGGTCGGTGCGCCTGACCGAGGCCGAGACGCTCGGACCCGGCAACAGCATGGATATCGGGCTGGAGGTGGTCGACCAGAAGAAACGCCGCCTGGGCTTCGGGATCGAGCTCTCGTCGCTCGAGGGCGCGACGGTCTCGGGCTACTGGATGCATCGAAACCTTCTGGGCGGGGCCGAGCGGCTGCGCTTCGATTTCGAGATCGCGGGGATCGGCGGGCAGGAGGGCGGCGGCGAGGACCTGTCGCTGTCGGCCCGCTTCGACCGCCCGGCGGTGATCTACGCCGATACCGGGCTTTACCTGCTGGGCGCCGTCGAGGATCTGGACGAGCCCGATTATACCGAGACCAACGCCCGGGTGGGCGGCGGCCTGACCCGGATCTTCACGCCGCATCTGAGCGGCGAGGCCGGGGTGCTGTTGCGCTATTCCGATGTCAGCGACGATCTCGGCGACCGGCAACTGACCCATCTGACCTTTCCCGTCAGCCTGACCTGGGACCGCCGCGACGATGCGCTCGACGCCCATGACGGGTTTTATCTCGACGGCAGCGTGACCCCGCTTCTGGCAGTGGGCGGCGCGGCCGAAAGCGGCGCGCTGATCAAGGCCGATGCGCGGATCTACCAGCCGCTCGGGTCCCGGGTCGTGCTGGCCGGGCGGGCGCAGATCGGGTCCGTGGTCGGCGCGTCGAGCGATGGCGTCCCGCCCGCGCTTTTGTTCTTTTCGGGCGGCGGCGGCACGGTGCGCGGCCAGCCCTATCAGTCGCTCGCGGTCGATCTGCCGAATGGCGACCGGATCGGCGGGCGGTCCTTCGTCGGGCTGTCGGGCGAGGCGCGGATCGGCGTCACCCGCGCGATCCAGATGGTGGCCTTCTACGATGCGGGCTTCGTCGGGCCCGACTCGTGGGTGTCGGACGGCGACTGGCATTCGGGCGCGGGGCTCGGGCTGCGCTATGACACCGGGATCGGCCCGATCCGCTTCGACATCGCGGCGCCGGTCGACGGCGATACCGGCGACGGGGTTCAGTTCTATATCGGTATCGGGCAGGCCTTCTGATGCGCGCGTTTCTCGGTTTTCTTCTGCTTCTTCTCACCGCGCTGCCGCTGGCCGCGCAGGAGGACGACCGCGGCGTTCTGGTGCGCTTTCTCGAGGACAAGCTGTCCTCGGCCGGGCGCGAGATCCGGATCGAGGGATTCGAGGGCGCGCTGTCCTCGCGGGCGACCCTGAAAGAGCTGACCATCGCCGACGAGGATGGCGTGTGGCTGACCGTGCGCGGGGCCGTGCTCGACTGGTCGCGGGCGGCGCTTCTGCGGGGCGAGATCAAGGTCGAGGAACTGTCGGCCGACGAGATCCTGCTGCCGCGCCTGCCCAAGGGCGAGGGTGCCAGCGTCGAGCAATCCGAGGCCACGCCCTTCGCGCTGCCGGACCTGCCGGTCTCGATCGACATCGGCCGGGTCAGGACGCCCCGGCTGGTGCTGGGCGAGGCGCTGATCGGCCAGGAGGCCGAGATGGCGCTGGACGGGGCGCTGAGCCTCGCGGGCGGCGCGGGCGAGGCCGATATCACCGCCACCCGCAGCGATGCCGATGGCGCCTTCGCGCTGAAGGCCGCCTATGCCAATGACAGCCAGACCCTGTCGCTGGACCTGTCGCTGACCGAAGGCGCGGGCGGCATCGTGTCGAGCCTGGCGGGTCTGCCGGGCGCGCCGCCGCTGGCGCTGACGGTCGAGGGCGACGGGCCGCTCAGCGATTTCGCGGCCGATCTGGCGCTGGCGACCGAGGGCGAGCCCCGGGTCGCGGGCAGACTGACCATCGCCGCGCCCGAGGATGCGCCCGAGGCCCGGGCCTTTGCCGCGACCCTTGCGGGCGATCTCGGCCCGCTGGTGGCCGAGCGGCTGCGCCCCTTCTTCGGCGACTCGTCCGAGCTGGCGGTCGAGGGCACGCGCGGCGCCGACCGCCGGCTTGACATCTCGCGGCTCGAAGTCGCGACCGGGGCCTTGCAGCTGGGCGGCACGCTGGCGCTGGCCCCGACTGGCCTGCCGGAAAAGGTCGATCTGTCAGGGCGGCTGTCGGGGCCCGTGGTGCTGCCGGTCTCGGGGCTGGACACCACGGTCGAGGGCGTGTCGCTGGAGGCCAAATTCGATGCCGCGACCGGCGAGGCCTGGCAGGCCGACATCGCTTTGGACGGGCTGACCAGCGGCCCGCTGAAGCTTGGCCATGCCGATCTGACCGGCACCGGCACGATCCGGCCCGAGGCTCCGGCGCTGGACGCTGACATCGCCTTCCGCGCCACCGGGCTGAGCCATGCCGACCCTGCGCTGGCGCGCGCGCTGGGCGCGACGGCCGAGGGCCGCGCGCGCCTCTTCTGGCAGGCCGGGACGCCGTTTTCGCTGAGCGATCTGGCAATCGCGGCGGGCGATGCGCGGCTGACGGCCAAGGGTACGCTGGGCGCCGCCGCCGACGGGCTGCCCTTCGACGGCGAGATCGGCGCGGCGCTGGACGACCTGTCGCGCTTTGCGGCGCTGGCGGGCCGGGCGCTGGGCGGCGCGGCCCGGGCCGATCTGACCGGGCGCTACCGGCTGCTGGACGGGATCTTCGATCTGACGCTCGCGGCCGAAACCACCGATCTCAAGACCGGCACGCCCCGGCTCGATCCGCTTCTGGCCGGGAAGGGACAGGTGCAGGTGGCGGCGGCGCGGGGGCCCGAGGGGACCGCGCTGAAGGCGCTGCAGGTTGAAACTCCGGGCATCCGTCTTGAGGGCAAAGGCGATCTGTCGACCGCCTCGGGCGGGCTGACCCTGACCGGGCAGGTGCCCGATCTGGCGCTGGTCGATCCGAAGCTGACCGGGGCGGGCACGCTGGACACCGCCTTCGGCTGGGAATCGGGCGGGCGGCTCAGGCTCGACCGGTTCGAGGCCCGGGCGGCCGGGGCCGAGATTGCCGCCCAGGGCGCGCTGACCCCCGGCGACCCGGCGCTGCCCGCCGAAGGCAAAGTGACGCTGAACGCGCCGAAGCTGTCGGTCTTTTCGGGGCTTGCCGGACGGCGGCTGTCGGGATCGGTGGACGCGACGCTGACCGGGCAGGGCGCGGTCAAGGGCGATTTCGAGGCCGCGCTGAGCGCCGAGGCGCAGGGGCTGGCCATCGGTCTGGCCCAGATCGACCGGGTGATCGGCGGCAAGACCACCATCGAGGCCGAAGGCGCGCGCAAGGGCGGCGCGATCTCGGTCGGGCGGGTCGACATCGCGACGCCACGGCTCACCGTCAAGGCCGAGGACAGCGCGGGCGACGGCACGCTCGATCTGGCGGCACGGCTGTCCGATCTGGCGCTGCTGGTCGAGGGCTTCCCGGGGCCGGTCGCGCTGAAGGGCACGGCCCGGCCCGACGGGGCCAACTGGCGCCTGAAACTCGACGCGACCGGGCCGAGCGGTACAACCGCGGCCGTTGCGGGCACGTTGGCCCGGGATGCCTCGTCGGCCGATCTGAGCCTGAACGGCCGGGCGCCGCTGTCGCTGGCCAATCCGTTCATCGAACCCCGCAGCCTTGACGGGGTGGCGGCCTACGATCTGACGCTGAAAGGCCCGCCGGGGCTGTCGGCGCTGTCGGGCCGGGCCACGACCTCGGGCGCGCGGCTGTCGGCGCCGACGCTGGGCGCGGCGCTGACCGATATCGGCGGTCGGGTGGATTTGTCGGGCGGACGCGCGCGGCTGGACCTTGGCGGACGGTTGGGCGGCGGGCAGGTCTCCGTCGCGGGGCCGATCGCGCTGTCCGGGGCCTTCCCGGCCGAACTGGCCATCCGGCTGACGCAGGCGCGCCTGCAGGACCCGGCGCTTTATGAAACCAGCGTCGATGGCACCGTGACGGTCACCGGCCCGCTGACCGGCGGCGCGCGGATCGCCGGGCGGCTGGATCTGGGGCGGACCGAGATAACCGTGCCCTCGACCGGGCTTGGCGGCGGCGGCGAGCTGCCCGATCTCGTGCATCGGGGCGCCCCGGCGGCGGTGCAGGCGACGCGGGTGCGCGCCGGACTGGTCGAGACCGACAGCGGCGGCGGGGGCGGACGGCCCTATCCGCTGGACCTGACGGTGTCGGCGCCCTCGCAGGTCTTCGTGCGGGGCCGGGGGCTCGATGCCGAGCTGGGCGGGCGGCTGGTTCTGGGCGGGACCACCGCCGATGTCGCGGCCACGGGCCAGTTCCAGCTGATCCGCGGGCGGCTCGACATCCTGGCCCAGCGTTTCACGCTGGACGAGGGGCAGGTGACGCTGTCCGGCCCGTTCGATCCGCAGCTGCATTTCGTGGCGGCGACCCAGTCGGGCGACGTGACCGCGCGAATCCTCGTCGACGGGCGCGCCAGTTCCCCCGATATCTCGTTCCAGTCGGACCCCGATCTGCCGCAGGAAGAGGTGATCTCGCGGATCCTGTTCGGCCGTGGGCTCGATACGCTGTCGCCCTTGCAGGCGGCCGAGCTGGCCTCGGCGGTGGCCACGCTGATGGGCCGGGGCGGGCAGGGGATTCTGGGCACGCTGCGCAGCGCGACCGGGCTCGACGATCTGGACGTGAATTCGACCGAAGAGGGCGGCACCGAGTTGAGTGCGGGCAAGTACCTGTCGGACAACGTCTATTCGCAGGTGATCGTCAATCCGGACGGCGAGAGCGAGATCAACCTCAATCTCGACGTGTCGCCTTATGTGACCGTCAAGGGCCATGTCGGCGCCGAGGGCGATACCGGCATCGGGATCTTCTACGAACGCGATTACTGAAAACGACATGGCCCGCGCCCGCCGGGGCGCGGGAGCGGCTCAGCCGTTGCCGCGGCGCACGAAGCGGGCGGCCTCGGCGGCGGCAGCGCGGAGCGCGTTCGACTTGTTGACGGTTTCCTGCCATTCGGCGGCCGGGTCGGAATCGTAGACGACGCCGCCGCCTGCCTGAATGTACAGCTTTTCGTCCTTGAGGACGGCCGTGCGCAGCGCGATGCACATGTCCATGTCCCCACCGGCCGCGAAATAGCCCACGCCGCCGCCATAGACGCCGCGCTTTTCGGGTTCGAGCTCGTCGATGATCTCCATCGCGCGGACCTTGGGCGCGCCCGAGACCGTGCCCGCAGGCAGCCCCGCCAGCAGGGCCGACAGCGCATCCTCGCCCTCGGCGATCTCGCCCACCACGTTCGAGACGATATGCATGACGTGGGAATAGCGCTCGATGATGAATTTCTCGGTCGGATGGACGGTGCCGATCTTCGCGACCCGGCCCACATCGTTGCGTCCCAGATCGAGCAGCATCAGATGCTCGGCCAGTTCCTTCTGGTCGCAGAGCAGGTCGGCCTCGAGCGCGCGGTCCTCGGCGGGCGTGGCGCCGCGCGGGCGGGTGCCGGCGATGGGCCGGATCGTGACCTCGCCGCCGCGCAGCCGCACCAGGATCTCGGGGCTGGCGCCCACGACCTGGAAACCGCCGAAATTGAAGAAGAACATGAAGGGCGAAGGGTTGGTGCGCCGCAGGCTGCGATAAAGCGCGAAGGGCGGCAGCGGAAAGTCCTGGGTCCAGCGCTGGGCCGGGACGACCTGGAAGATGTCGCCCGCGCGGATATAGTCCTTCGCGGTCTCGACCGCGGCCATGTAGCTTTCGCGGGTGAAGTTCGAGACCGGCTCGCCGATCTCGCGGGCCTCGCCGAAATCGCGGGTCTCGGCGGGCACCGCCCGGTCGAGATCGCGGAGCGCGTCCATCACCCGCTCGGCGGCCTGGGCATAGGCGGCGCGGGCCGACAGCCCGGGTTCGGGCCGGGCGGGCGAAACCACCGTCACCTCGCCCTTGACCCCGTCCAGCACCGCCACGACCGAGGGCCTCAGCATCAGCGCATCGGGCAGGCCCAGCGGGTCGGGATTAACGTTCGGCAGCCGCTCGACCAGCCGGATCATGTCATAGCCGAGATAGCCGTAAAGCCCCGCCGCGATCGAGGGCAGGTCCTCGGGCATGTCGATGGCGCTTTCAGCCAGGATCCGGCGCAGGCTGGCCAGCGGATGGCCCTCCATCGGCTCGAAGGCGTCGGGATCGAAACGCGCCATCCGGTTGACGCGGCTGGTCTCGCCCCGACACTCCCAGATCAGGTCGGGCTTGAGGCCGACCACCGAATAGCGGCCGCGCACCTCGCCGCCCGTGACCGATTCCAGCATGAAGCTGTCGGTCCGGGCGCCCGCGAGTTTCAGCATCAGCGAGACCGGTGTATCGAGATCGGCGGCCAGCCGGGCATAGACGACCTGGGCGCGACCGGCCTCGTAACCTGCCTCGAAGGCGGCGAACTCGGGAATGATCTTCGACATGGGCGCTTACCGGAACTGGGCATGGACGGCGTTGATCGCCGCCTGGTCGAGCGACAGCCCGGCGGCGTTGATCACCGCCTGGGCGAACGAGCTGTAAAGGTCCTGGGCGATCCCCTGGCTGGCCTGCGAGGCGATGCTTTGGCGCAGCGCCTCGGCGCCCGGATCGTTGCCGTCGGGCGGCAGGATGGCGTCGAGCCGGATCAGCCAGACCTCGTCGCCCGAGGGCACGACGGCGGTGTCGCCCTCGGCCCCCAGCGCAAACAGCGCATCGGACAGCGGCTGGGGCATCAGCCCGCCGCGCGACAGGGCGCTTTCCGACGTCACTTCGGGCCCGAGCGCGGCCATGTCCTCGCCATTCTCGACCCGCGCCTTCAGCGCCTCGGCCTTGGCGGCAAGCTCGCGCGCGGTTTCGGCCGCGCGCCAATCCTCGGCGACCTGGTCGCGCACGGCGTCGAGCGGACGCAGGGTGGGCGGGGTTTCCCCGTCGAGCCGCAGCGCGAAGATGCCGCCGTCGTCCAGTTCCTTCACTTCGGGGAAATCGCCCTCGACCGCCGCATTGGCGGCCTCGCGGAAGTCCTGATAGGCGGCGATGCCCTGGTCGCTATTGGCGGTATAGTCGATCTCGCCCAGCTCCATGTCGGTTTCGCGTGCCAGATCCTCAAGCGTCGCGCCCGCCGCCAGCAGGTCGTCGAAGTCCGACATCTTGTCGGCGATCATCCGAACCGCGCGGTCGTGCACCGCCTCGGGGGCGAGGGTTTCGCGCGCCTCCTCGAAGGGGATTTCCTGCTTGGCGAGGATCGCGTTCACCCGGAAGATCGCGGGCCCGAGATCCGACATCACCGGCCCGGCAAGACCGGGTTCGGTCAGCGCAAAGACCGCCTGTCCGGCCGCGCCGCCGATCTGCACCTCGGAGACGTCGCCAAGGTCGATATCGTCGATCGAGAGGCCCCGCGCCGCCACCGCGTCGTCGAAGCTCTCTTCGCCCGAGGCGATCTTGTCCCAGGCGGCTTGGGCCTCGGTCATGTCGGCAAAGACCAGCCGTTCGACAAGACGTTTCTCGGGCTGCACGAACTCGTCGATATGTTCCTGATAAAGCTGATGCAGCAACTCTTCGTCGGGCTCGATCCGGTCCGCCATCATCTCGGGGGTGAGCCAGGCATAGGTGATCTTGCGCGTCATCGGGGCGGTGTAGGCAGCGGGGGTCGCTTCGTACTGGGCGGTCAGATCGTCCCCGGTCGGGTCGGGCACCGGCGCGTCGAGATCCTCGGCGGTCAGGTGGATCAGGCTGACGCTGCGCCGTTCGGCGATGAAGGTGTACAGCGTGTCGACATAGGTCTTGGGCGGGTTCAGCCCGGCAACGACGGCCGTCTGCAGCAGCGAGCGCGCGGCCTCGTCGCGGAGCGAGG
This sequence comes from Rhodovulum visakhapatnamense, assembly GCF_004365965.1. GTDB lineage: Bacteria > Pseudomonadota > Alphaproteobacteria > Rhodobacterales > Rhodobacteraceae > Rhodovulum > Rhodovulum visakhapatnamense. The sequence continues at coordinate 15,345 of NZ_SOEB01000014.1, read as the reverse complement.
TTTCGAACTGCGCCTCGGTCAGGCCGTTCTGCGACAGGGTGTAGCGATAGGCCTCGCGGTCGAAGCTGCCATCGGGGCCCTTGAAGGCGTCGATCCGCATCACCTCGCGGGCGACCTGATCGTCGCCGACCGACACGCCGATCCGGGCCATCTCGTTGTCGAGCGCGGCATTCGAGATCACCTGGGCGCGGATGGCATCGACCAGCCCGGTCGACTGGGCCTCGGCGATGCTCATGGTCTGGCCGCCGGTTGCCGCCGCGCGGGCGCGCAATTCGCGCTGCAGCGCGCGGGCATAGGTGTCGGTGCTGATCTTCGTGTCGCCGACGCTGCCGATGGCTTCGACCCGGCCGCCGAAATTACTGACCCCGAACCCGCCGAGGCCCAGCACCACGAAGATCAGCATCAGCCAGACGAGCGTCTTCGAGAATTGCTTGCCTTTGGACTTGGACATCGGGCCGCCTCCCTGCCGGATCTGGGTTCGCTGCTGTGTAGGTCTTTGCGCGGCCCCCCGCAAGCGTCAGGGGCGGAAGGCCGCAAGCCGCTCGAACAGCGTCCGAAGGCCCGGACGGCCGATATTGGCAAAGGCGATCCGCAGCTGGTCGCGGCTGCCCGGATCGGCCTCGGGCAGGAACATCGACCCGGGCAGCAGGAGCACGCCCGCCTCGGCCACGAGACGCCGGGCGAGCGTCGTCGAGTCGATGGCGAAGGGGTGGCGCACCCAGGCGAAGAAGGCGCCCGCGCCCATCAGATCCCAGCCCGGCAGGGCGGCGAAGCCGGTTTCGACGGCTGTGCGGCGGGCGAGGATCTCGGCCCGTTCGTCGGCCTTCCAGGCGGCGAGGTTGCACAGCCCCCAAAGTGCCGCGCGCTGGCCAAGCTGGTTGGCGCAGATCGCCACCGTGTCGAGGAATTTCCCGACCTCGGCCACGATCGGTTCGGCGGCCACCAGCGCGCCCACGCGATGCCCGGTCAGCCGGTAGGCCTTGGAGAAGGAGTAAAGCTGGATCAGCGTGTCGCCCCAGTCGGGATCGGCGAACAGCCGGTGCGGGGCGCCGTCGCGCCCGTCGAAATCGCGATAGGTCTCGTCGAGGATCAGGGCGATCCCGTGATTGCGGCAAAGCGCCAGGACCTCGGCCACGAGCCCCGCCGGATATTCGAGCCCGGTCGGGTTGTTGGGCGTGACCAGCACGATGGCGCGGGTGCGCGGCGTGATCAGGGCCGCGGTGCGCTGGACCTCGGGCAGCAGGTTGGCCCCGGTCGAGAGCGGCACCGCCCGCACGCCGGCCATGTCGAGCCACATCTTGTGATTGAAATACCAGGGCGTGGGCAGGATCACCTCGTCCCCGGCGGCGGCGATGGCCGAGACGGCCGCGCAGAAGGCCTGGTTGCAGCCCTGGGTGATGGCCACCTGTTCGGGCCGGATCGCGCCGCCATAGGCCGAGGACCACTGGTCGGCGATTTCGGCGCGCAGCTCGGGCAGGCCCAGCACGGGGCCGTAAAGATGCGCGCCCGGATCGTTCAGCGCGGCCTCGGCGATGGCCTGCCGCAGCGCCGCGGGCGGCGGGTCCATCGGCGCGGCCTGGCTGACATCGAGAAGCGGCCGGTCGGGCGGAAACTCGATCCCGTCAAGCCAGCGCCGGGCCTCCATGATCGGCGGGGCGAAGGTGGCGGCGGTGCCGCCGCGCGGTGGCTGGCGGGCGGGCATCGCGGCGGCTATTCGCCCGCGCGGTAGGGTTTGACGTATTGCAGCGCCATGTCCCAGGGGAAGAAGATCCAGGTGTCCTGGCTGACCTCGGTGATATAGGTGTCGACCTGCGGCCGGCCCATCGGCTTGGCATAGACCGTGGCGACATGGGCCTTGGGCATGGTCGCGCGGACCACCTCGAGCGTCCGGCCGGTATCGACCAGATCGTCGACGATCAGCACCCCGGTGCCGTCGCCCACCAGATCGCGGTCGGGCATCTTGATGATGACCGGCGCGCTCTGGGACTGGTGGTTGTAGGACTTGACCGAGATCGTGTCGACCAGGCGGATGTCGAGTTCGCGCGAGACGATCATCGCCGGGGCCATGCCGCCCCGGGTGATCCCGACCACCGCGCGCCAGGCGCCGTTGTCGGGCCCCTGTCCGTCGAGCCTCCAGGCCAGCGCCCGCGCATCGCGGTGCAGCTGATCCCAGCTGACGTGAAAGCCTTTTTCATGGGGCAGACGGTCGGGGGCCATCGGTGTCTCCTGTGCGTGCCTTCGACGAATGGCAGGTCGCGCGCGCCCGCGTCAAGCGCTGCCGCGGGCGGGCGCGGACCGCTCAGCCGTCCTTGCGTCCGGTGACCGCGTCGATATCGGGGGCGTCGACCGCTTTCATGCCGACGCTGTGATAGCCGGCATCGACATGGTGCACCTCGCCGGTGACCGCGCTGCCGAGATCCGACAGAAGATAAAGCGCCGATTTTCCGACCTCGTCCTGGGTCACATTGCGCCGAAGCGGCGAATTCAGTTCATTCCATTTCAAGATATAGCGGAAATCGCCAATGCCGCTGGCGGCCAGCGTCTTGATCGGTCCGGCGGAAATGGCATTGACGCGAATTCCATCCTTGCCGAGGTCTTCGGCCATGTAGCGGACCGAGGCTTCGAGAGCGGCTTTTGCGACGCCCATCACGTTATAGTGAGGCATCACCCGCTCGGCCCCGTAATAGGTCAGCGTCAGCGCCGAACCGCCTTCGGTCATCAGGCGCGCGGCGCGCTGGACGGCGGCGGTGAAGGAGTAGACCGAGATGTCCATCGACATCAGGAAGTTCGACCGGGACGTGTCGACATAGCGGCCGCGCAGCTCGTTCTTGTCCGAGAAACCGATGGCATGGACGATGAAATCGAGCCGGCCCCAGCGCGCCTCGAGCGCGGCGAAGAGGGCGTCGAGCGACTCTTCGCTGGCGACGTCGCATTCCAGCACCATATCGCTGCCCAGGCTCTCGGCCAGCGGCATCACGCGCTTCTTAAGTGCTTCGCCCTGATAGGAAAAAGCCAGCTCAGCGCCGGCGTCCGCGCATTGCCGCGCGATCCCCCAGGCGATGGACTTGTCGTTGGCGAGTCCCATGATCAGGCCCCGCTTGCCCTCCATCAGCTTTGTCGACATCCGAGGTCCCCTCGACCATCTGTTCAAAAATTTGCCGCCGGTGTAGGGCAAATGCACGAACCCATCAAGTGCCACAGGGTCAACCAGGAGGACGCAGGCCATGAGCGACAGGGACGGACTATTTGTGGGCGACGATCCCTTCGCGATCGCGCGCGCCTGGCTGGCCGAAGCCGAAAAGACCGAACCGAACGATCCGAATGCGATCGCGCTGGCCACGGTCGACGCGCAGGGATTGCCGAATGCGCGGATGGTGCTGTTGAAGGAGATCGAGGACGACGCTTTCCTGTTCTACACCAATTACGATAGTGTAAAGGCGGGCGAAATTGCCCTAACGAATAAAGCGGCATTCGTGTTACACTGGAAATCATTGCGGCGCCAGATCCGGGTCCGTGGCGTGACCGAGAAGGAAGAAGGCGAAAAAGCCGATGCCTATTATGCCTCTCGTGCTCTGCAAAGCCGACTTGGAGCCTGGGCGTCGCAGCAGTCGCGACCCTTGGCGTCGCGGCGCGAATTGATGGCCGAGGTGGCGCTTGTCACCGCCAGGCGCGGCGTGTCGCCGCAACGGCCGCCCTTCTGGGGAGGCTTCAGGCTGAGGCCTCTCGAGATAGAATTCTGGGCCGACGGGGCCTTCCGCCTGCACGACCGGTTTCGCTGGTGCAGAGATACACTTGACGCTGAGTGGAAGATCGCCAGACTCTACCCTTGATTGCCCGGAGGCGGTCCGGGCAACGCGCGGCGGGACGATGGGGCGTCGAACTCTTTTTGGGGAGTGCGTCTGGCCAGCGTCCAGGCGCCTGAGGCATCAAAGACGACCGGGACCGGACGTATGGACAAGGACAGCGACACGGCGTTGCGCGTCGAAGGGCGTGTTAAGTGGTTCGATCCGTCAAAGGGGTTCGGCTTTGTCGTGTCCGACGAAGGCGGCCCCGATATCCTGCTGCACGCGAATGTGCTGCGGAACTTCGGACAGAATTCGGTTTCGGACGGGGCGGGCATCGTTCTGGTCGTGAACCGGACGGCCCGCGGGCTACAGGCGACAGAGGTTCTGAAGATCGAGCCGCCCGTTGCCGCCGGGGCGCCCGCGCTCGAGGATGCGATGCATCTGACGGCCGAACAGGTCGCGGCATTGCCGCTGGAACCCGCACGCGTTAAATGGTTCGACAAGGCCAAGGGCTTCGGTTTTGCCAATGTCTTCGGCCGCGACGACGATGTGTTCATTCATATCGAGGTGCTGCGGCGGTCGGGACTGGCCGATCTGCAGCCGGGCGAGGCCATCGCGGTGCGGGTCACCGAAGGCCAGCGCGGCCGCCTCGCAATATCGGTGGGTCCATGGGAAAGCGCGCTCGGTCCGGACGGGGCCTTCGCAAGATAGCGGTCCGGGCGGCGGCGGCCGGTCTTCTGGTCTGGGCGGTTGCGGGGGCGGCGCGTGCCGCCGATTGCGCCGAGACCCGGGTCGATCTGCGCGGCGACTGGGGCACGGCGCGGTTCACGGTCGAGATCGCCGATGACGAGGCCGAGCGGGCGCTTGGCCTGATGAACCGGACGCATCTGGCCGGATCGGCGGGGATGCTTTTCGTCTATCCCGATCCGCAGCCCGTCGCCTTCTGGATGGAGAACACGCTGATCCCGCTCGACATGATCTTCCTCGACGGGGCGGGTCGGGTGAAGAAGGTCCATGCCGACGCGGTGCCGCTGGACCGGAGGCCCATCGACGGCGGGCCGGGCATTCTGGCGGTGCTCGAGATCAATGGCGGGCTGGCCGGGCGGCTGGGCATCGCGCCCGGCACCGAGCTGCGCCATCCCGCCTTCGGGCCAGACGCCGCCTGGCCCTGCGACTAGGACCCAAGCCTCTTTCCTTGGGGCGGCCTGGGCGCTATGGAGGCGGCCACGGGGCGTAGCGCAGCCTGGTAGCGCGACGGCTTTGGGTGCCGTAGGCCGTGGGTTCGAATCCCGCCGCCCCGACCATAACCCACTTTGTTAACCTTTTGAGCGTATTCGGCTTTTTCGCCGCAGGTTCTGCTCATATTCGTCAACGCGGGGGACGAATCTCAACCTTCGCGTGCAAGCCCTTCTTCTGGCGCGGTTTTCCATCCCCATTCTGTTTTCCACAAGCTGTGGATGACTCAAGCCCTTGTGGTCAGCCGTTCAGTCAACCCCAAAAACTTGGCCTTGGGCGCAAGAATCGCGTTGACCAATCCCCTAATTTTCCGTCAATTTGTATGGGCTGGGTGAGGCAACACTAGATCTAGTGGCTCGACCGAGGGTCGGGAACAGCGCCTCGGCGGGACAGGACCAAGGGCACAGAACACGGGCTGCGGCGCGCATGCCGGATCCGGCGGCAAGACCGCCGGTGAGGCCATGCGTTTGCCTGACGGCAGACGGGCCCGGGACGCTTTCGCGGCGCCGGGACAGAAAAATACGGGATACGGGGCAGATCCATGAAGATCGAACGCAAATTCACCACCGAAGAGACCGGCGCCTACGGCGCGCTCGAGTTCGTGTCGACGACGTCGGAGATTCGCAATCCCGATGGCAAGGTGGTGTTCCGGCTCGACGAGGTGGAGGTCCCCGCGGGCTGGAGCCAGGTCGCAAGCGACGTGATCGCCCAGAAGTACTTCCGCAAGGCCGGCGTTCCGGCGCGACGGACCCCGGTGCCCGAAGAGGGCGTTCCCGCCTTCCTGTGGCGATCCGTGCCCGATACGGACGAGCTGGAAGCCCTGCCCGAGGATGCGCGCTTCGGCGGCGAGACCTCGGCGCGGCAGGTCTTCGACCGGATGGCGGGCGCCTGGACCTATTGGGGCTGGAAGGGCGGCTATTTCACCACCGAGGAAGACGCCCGCGCCTATTACGACGAGATGCGCTACATGCTGGCGACCCAGATGGCCGCGCCCAACAGCCCGCAATGGTTCAATACCGGGCTGCACTGGGCCTATGGCATCGACGGTCCGGGGCAGGGGCATTACTATGTCGACTACAAGTCGGGCAAGCTGACCAAGTCGGGCTCGGCCTATGAACACCCGCAGCCCCATGCCTGCTTCATCCAGTCGATCAAGGACGATCTGGTGAACGAGGGCGGCATCATGGACCTCTGGGTCCGCGAGGCGCGGCTGTTCAAGTACGGCTCGGGCACCGGCACCAACTTCTCGTCGCTCCGCGCCGAGGGCGAGGCGCTGTCGGGCGGGGGCAAGTCCTCGGGTCTGATGGGCTTTCTTCGGATCGGCGACCGGGCCGCGGGCGCAATCAAGTCGGGCGGTACGACCCGTCGAGCAGCGAAGATGGTGATCTGCGACATGGATCACCCAGATATCGAGTCCTTCATCAACTGGAAGGTCATCGAGGAACAGAAGGTCGCGAGCCTCGTGGCGGGCTCCAAGACCCATGAAAAGCACCTGAACGCGATCTTCGATGCGATCCGCGTTTGGGACGGCAATGCCGACGCGGCCTTCGACCCGGGCAGGAATGACGGCCTGAAGGCCGCGATCCGGGCCGCCAAGAAGGCGATGCTGCCCGAAGCCTATGTCAAGCGCGTGCTCGATTATGCGCGCCAGGGGTATTCCTCGATCGAGTTCCCCACCTACGACACCGATTGGGACAGCGAGGCCTATGCCACGGTGTCGGGCCAGAATTCCAACAACTCCGTCCGCGTGACCGACGCCTTCCTGAAGGCGGTCCGCGAGGATGCAGATTGGGAACTGGTCCGGCGGACCGACGGCACAGTCGCCAAGACCGTCAAGGCCCGCGAGTTGTGGAGCCAGGTGGGCCACGCCGCCTGGTCCTGCGCCGATCCGGGCATCCAGTTCCACGACACCATCAACGCCTGGCACACCTGCCCGGCCGATGGCGAGATCCGCGCCTCGAATCCGTGCTCGGAATACATGTTCCTCGACGACACGGCCTGCAACCTCGCCTCGATGAACCTGCTGACCTTCTGGGGCGACGGCGCGTTCCAGGCCGAGGATTATGCCCATGCCACCCGGCTCTGGACGCTGACGCTGGAAATTTCGGTGATGATGGCGCAGTTCCCCTCGAAGGAAATCGCGCGCCTGTCCTACGATTTCCGCACGCTGGGGCTTGGCTATGCCAATATCGGCGGGCTTCTGATGACCATGGGGCTCGGCTATGACAGCGACGAGGGCCGGGCGCTGTGCGGCGCGCTGACCGCCGTTCTGACCGGCATCGCCTATGCCACCTCGGCCGAGATCGCGGGCGAGCTGGGCGCCTTCCCGGGCCACAAGCGCAATGCCGCCTCCATGCTGCGGGTGATCCGCAACCACCGCAACGCCGCCTGGGGCAAGGCCAAGGGCTATGACGGGCTCGCCGTGCCGCCGGTGCCGCTCGATCACGCCAACTGCCCCGACGAACGCCTGGTCGAGATGGCGATGTCGGCCTGGGACGAGGCGCTGGCGCTGGGCGAGAAACATGGTTTCCGCAACGCGCAGGTTTCGGTGATCGCGCCGACCGGGACCATCGGTCTGGTGATGGATTGCGACACCACCGGCATCGAGCCCGATTTTGCGCTGGTCAAGTTCAAGAAGCTCGCGGGCGGCGGCTATTTCAAGATCATCAACCGGTCTGTCCCGGCCGCGCTCGAGGCGCTGGGCTACGGCCCGGCCCAGATCGAAGAAATCATCGGCCATGCGGTGGGCCATGGCACGCTGGGCAACTGCCCCGGCATCAACCACACCTCGCTGATCGGCCATGGCTTCGGTCAGGCCGAGATCGACAAGATCGAGGCGGCGCTGCCCTCGGCCTTCGACATCCGCTTCGTCTTCAACCAGTGGACCCTGGGCGAGGAATTCTGCACCCGCGTGCTGGGCATCCCCGCCGCCAAGATGGCCGATCCGGGCTTCGACCTGTTGCGCCATCTGGGCTTCAGCCGGGCCGATATCGAGGCCGCGAACGACCATGTCTGCGGGACGATGACGCTGGAAGGCGCGCCGCATCTCAAGCCCGAGCATTACCGGGTCTTCGACTGCGCCAATCCCTGCGGCAAGAAGGGCAAGCGCTTCCTCAGCGTCGACAGCCACATCAAGATGATGGCGGCCGCGCAAAGCTTCATCTCGGGCGCGATCTCGAAGACGATCAACATGCCCAACGATGCCACCATCGAGGATTGCCTGTCGGCCTATGAACTCAGCTGGTCGCTGGGGGTGAAGGCCAATGCGCTTTACCGCGACGGGTCCAAGCTCAGCCAGCCGCTGGCCTCGGCGCTCGTCGAGGATGACGAGGAGGCCGAAGAGATCCTCGCGACCGGCACCCCGGCCGAGAAGGCGCAGGTCATCGCCGAGAAGATCGTCGAGAAGGTGGTGGTCAAGGAAATCGTCCGCAGCCACCGCGAAAAGCTTCCGACCCGGCGCAAGGGCTATACCCAGAAGGCGATCATCGGCGGCCACAAGGTCTATCTGCGCACCGGCGAATATCAGGACGGGACGCTGGGCGAGATCTTCATCGACATGCACAAGGAAGGCGCGGGTTTCCGGGCGATGATGAACAACTTCGCCATCGCTGTGTCCGTGGGCCTGCAATACGGCGTACCGCTCGAGGAATTCGTCGAGGCCTTCACCTTCACCCGGTTCGAGCCCGCGGGCATCGTGCAGGGCAACGACTCGATCAAGAACGCGACCTCGATCCTCGACTACATCTTCCGCGAACTGGCGGTCAGCTATCTCGACCGGACCGATCTGGCCCATGTCAAGCCGACCGGCGCCGCCTTCGAGGAACTGGGCAGCGGCCATGAAGAGGGCAAGGCGAATGTCGCCCCGGTCTCGGACAGCGCCGCGTCGAAGTCGCTGGAGGTGCTCAAGCAGATCAGCTCGACCGGCTATCTGCGCAAGCGCCTGCCGCAGGAACTGGTGGTGCTGCAGGGCGGCATGGGGGCGGTCGCCTTCGCCAGCAGCATCGACACGGCGGTCGCGCTGCCCGCAGCGGGTCCGGCCTCTGGCGCGGCCACGGCGCTTGCCACGGGCACGGTGCCGATGGATGCCCGCGTCAAGGCCAAGATGCAGGGCTACGAGGGCGATCCTTGCGGCGAATGCGGCAACTACACGCTGGTCCGGAACGGCACCTGCATGAAGTGCAACACCTGCGGTGCGACGAGCGGCTGCAGCTAAGACCGGGTAAATGTCGCTCCGGCGAAAGTTCCTCCCAAATCGGGCCAGTTTGTCCCGCTTTGGGGGGAGTCTGTCCCGGGCGGGCTGGCCCTCCCTGAGTTCGGAGCCCCGCAGTCTGCGTATTCTTGCAGAACTGTCTGATGTTTTTGACGAAATTTCGTGGTCGATCCCCGCCTCAGCATTTCCATGGGCGAAAGGATGCGCTTGAATCTGAGTGACGCGGTCGGCCCTGCACTGAAGCTCCGGCGGAGGGCGGAGGCGACTTTAGTCCACAACCTATGCGGAGTGCGTCGCCGTTGCGGCCTGCCGCGTTCGGGGCAGGACGGGAAACGAAGCGCGCTGACGGTCAATGAATCGTGCTCACGGTGGAGACTCCGTGGCGATTCAGACCAAAAGGCTAAAGGCCACCGGAAGCGACCTGTTGCCTATATCTCTGATATTATTGAGATATTTTGGCTCCGGCGGTAGGGCTGGCGGGACCAAACCTAACGTGGTCTCACTGGCCTCAAGCGCCTTTATATCAACGCTTTGCGCGACATGCGCTTCAACCCGGCTGCCCGGCGTGTGTGCCGGACGTGGTGGATTTGTGTGCTTGAAACTACTGGCTTTCCTTAGCTTCTGGCAAGAGGTCTTCGCTGCGTCGGGCAACTGACCTGCTGATTTCGGTCAAGATGCCCAAGACAAGGGCGCAAAAAAGCACGACATATCCTTGGCTGATGAACGCCTTTGCCTGTGCAGACGCTTTTTGTGCTGTGTCTATGGGAAGTATATTTGCAGCCACCGACGCTGTTTGATTTATTTGAACTTCGTATCCTTGGATCACGATGAGGAAGCCCACAACGGCTCCAATCCATGCGACAATCCGCCCGACCCTCGTAAAAAACATCTTCGCTCCTTCAACTTTTCTGTCGCCGGTTTATTCCACTCCGAAACGTTCTGGAAGGAATAACAAGGCTGGAGGTTATTCCTCTTCTGCATCCTGGGGCGCGATTGCCGCTATGGAACCGCTGATCTCCGCCAACATGCCCACCACAGCGCCGATCAAGAGCACCTTTAGGCCCTCGTCAATTGCCTCGCCGGTGGTGTCTGTCCCAAGATACCTAGGTGCCATTGCTTGATCTCCCAAGATCGCCATTGCGAAGCCGAGAACTGCGTGAGAGCCGCCAAGCACGACCATCAACCAAGCGATAGCCTTTGCCGTCTTCGTGAAGAACACTGTCAATCTCCGTTTCTGCCGACTTCGCTTTCTATGCGGTCAAGCGCACCACTGGAAAGCCCATTCGAAAATCGTAGAAAAATCTCAGGCCCCGAACTCGACGGTTGATGCTCCGCGCGTCCCCCCGTGGGGGGTGGCGTTCTCGGTGTAGCTGGCCGGGCATGTCGCCCATGCACCGCGCCCCCGGTCTCTGAAGCCGACCCACCAGCCCCCGGAACTCCCGCGCGACACTCGCACCGGACCACCTTCGCGCCACGCTCGCGCTGCCTCCTTCTGTCTCACAGGGCTTGCCCTAGCGAGTCGTCTTGGGCTGCCCGGAAATCTGTCCCAATGGAGTGGCCTTGACATTCTAAGACAGCTCAGCCTATCACGTCTAAGATCTTGTAAGACACATTCCGAGACGCAGGAGGCGAGACGATGCTTGTGGGATATGCGCGCACCTCGACGCTGGACCAGACAGCGGGCCTGGAGGGGCAGGAGCGGGACTTGAGGGCTGCCGGGTGCGAACGGCTGTTCGTGGAACAGGTCTCATCGGTGGACGTGAAGGAGCGGGCGAAGCTGGCCGAGGCGCTAGCCTATGTCCGCGAGGGTGACACGCTGGTTGTCACCAAGCTGGACCGGCTGGCCCGGTCGGTGGCCCACCTTCTGGACATCCTCGACACCCTGACCGAACGCGGCGCTGCGCTGCGGGTGCTGGACCTGAACCTGGACACCGGGACACCCACGGGGCGGCTGCTTCTCACCGTCCTTGGCGGCATCGCTCAGTTTGAGCGGGAGATCATGCTGGAGCGCCAGCGGGAGGGCATCGCCAAGGCCAAGGCCGCGGGGAAATACAAGGGCCGCAAGCCCACGGCACGGGCGAAGGCGGATGAGGTCTTGAAGTTGCACCGCGAGGGCGTAGGCGGGACCGAGATTGCGCGCCGCGTGGGCATCGGCAGGGCGAGCGTCTACAGGATACTCAGCGAGGAAAGCCCCGCGAACTCGTAAGGTTTTCGCCGTTCGGCCTCGACTATCTGTCTTTCGTTTTCAGGGCGCAGCGCGGGTTACTCATCCTTGGGGCTCTATTTCTCAAGAAAGTGGTCGAAGCTGGCCCTGAAATCGGCATTGCTTTGCCCCTGTTCGTTATAGAACGGAAGCCCATAGACAGCGTAATCCTTTCCCTGAAACACCGTCTCAATCCTGCCTTCGGCATTGATTTGGTTCAGGAACGCCTCTTTCCAGCCGTCCACCTGTTTCAGATGGTCGCCCTTTGGTTCGATGAATAGCTGGTGGATTGTGCTCTTGTCGTCACCCCTCCGGCGAAGAAAGAGAAGGAAATCCGGCTCAAATGCTTGGCCGTTGTCGAACGCATAGAGCTTCACGACTTTCTCATTCCGCAGCAGATAGAATTCTTCATATCGCTCGCTGAGACTCTTAGCGTGATCGTTTAGGTATTTTATGAAATGCTTTTCCTGATCGGTGCCGTAGTTGTCATCGTAGACGTGCCATTCCTTGGCCGACAGGTCGATCTGATCCAGCCCAGGAATGTTGCTTTCGGACCAGCTCCGCCCCGTTTCTCCCTCTTTGCTCAGCTTGAGGGTCTTGTCAATGAAGCGGTCTTTGATCGGGTAGGGCTTGAAATCCTTGCTCCCCAAGAACTCGACGCTCTCGCGCTTGATGCCCGCTTCGATCTGGTGAAGCACGAAGTGCGCAATATCGAGTTTCTGGCGAGCCGTTAGGTTGTCGAGATCGTCGGGCAGTCCACGGACGGACACGTTTGCACTGCCAAGGTAATTCTCTGACGCGATGAACTCGGCAATTCCGCTGAGCTGGGGGAAATATGCTCGCAGATTGGCGAAGTGGAAGAACTCGTTGGCGTCGAGCGCGAAGCGCAGGATCGGCGCGGCGAACTCGGCCAACTTGAAATCCCGCGCCACGGGTTCGCCCTGCGCTGATTGCTTCTGATCCTTTCCCCCGCCGAAGGCAGAGCTTTCCGTGATCCTGCCGGTCATGAGGGTCGGATAGGTGAAGCGGCTTTCGACCTTGTAGGCTTCTAGCCCGTCCACACCTTCGCGCGTGTTCTTCACTCGCTCGTTCACCCAGACCAACTCGGACTTGTAGAAATCCGACGCCTTGAAGCTCTCTTTCAGACGCAGAGTGACGGTGCGCGCCGTGTCGTCCAGCATTCCGGTTTCGCGCAGGGCGTTGCGGATGTCCTGAATGTATTTCGGGTTGTGCGAACAGTGGTAGTGCAGCTCCTCCAGCACCCGCAACGGATGGTCCACGGCGCTGTCATACTTGCGCTTCTCCGGGGCCGCATCGGGCTTCTCCGGGGCCGTGAAGGGGAAATAGCGCGCACCGCGCCCGATCAACTGCGCCTCGGCCATCGTGGTCTTGCCGACCTTGTTCTCGCGCCCGTCGCGGGTGTCGTAGAGCCGCACGATGTCGAACAGGTTGAGCACGTCCCACCCCTCGTTCAGCTTGTCCACGGCGAAGATCACACGAATCTCGTTGGTCCGGCTTTCCAGCGTGTTCAGCTCGATCTGCCGTTGTTCCAAATCCTTGGGGTTGTTGACGTTCACAACCTTGTCGAGCGCAAAATCGCCTTGCAGCTCCCGCGCGAAATCGTCGGCGGTCATGCCCCGCTCATCAAGGATGAAAGCGAACGCGCGGGACAGCGTGTCGTCGCCCTGAGAGGCCGCACGCAAAGCCTCAATCCGCTCCCCGGTCAGGCCTTCCACAAGCTCGGTGAACGCCGCCTCGTTGTCCGATGAGGCAGCGATCGTTTTGGATTTCATCAGGATCACCGGCTTGCAATGCAGCCCATGCGCCTCGGCCACCTTGCGGCGGTATTGGCTGAGGACCACGGCTTGCAGCATCCGCTCCACCGGCGGCAGGTCCGCTTGGCGCAACTCGATGTCCTTGGAATACCCATCCTCCCGAAACTGGCGCAGCGAATAGTCGTAGAGAATCTTGTCCTGATACTTCGCGCGGATCGCATCGTGTTCCAAATCCACGGTCGCCGTGAATTCCAAAAGCATGTTCTGCGGGTGCTGGGCGAAAATCCCGTTCACAGTGCTTTCCCAGCTCGCTTTTTCCTCGGCTTCGTTTCGGGTCAGCGTCTTTTTCGTCTCCGCGTTCAGGTGGTGCGCCTCGTCCGAGATCATGACCACCTTGTAATCGCGGAAATCCTCCATCGTGACTGCATTCTCGCGCGGCTCGGTCATGCGGCGGTGCAGCCCTTGAATGGTGGTGAAGTGAATGTTGATCGCCTCGCCGCTGGCTGCGTCGAACGTGTCCACGGCGCGCACCTCCACCAGCTTGTCGTCAATGCGGATTTGCGGGGCGAACAGGTATTTGGCAGAGACCGGGTTGAGGAAGTTGTCCTTGGTCTTCTCGATGATCTGGGCGGAGTTCACGAAGAACAGGAAGTTGCGATAGCCGCGCCGGTACAGGTCCAGGATCAGCGCCGCCATCAGCACCGTCTTGCCGCTGCCAGTGGCCATGTGGAACAGGAGCTGCGTAGGGCTGGGACGTGCTTCGTATTTCTCGATATAGAACAGATACCGTTGCAGCGCCCGGACCTGATAGGGCCGTAGCACGATCTTTCCGGCAAGATTGTCGGTGATGTCCGCCGGAAGGTCTGCCTTGAGCGCGCCGTATTTTTCCAGCGCGTCGAATTCTTGGTTGAGGCTCTGGCTCATCCCTCGACCCCATAGAAGGCGCGAGTCAGGCGGTGATCTTCCTCGGCAATGTCGGCGTGGGCCTCGTCGCCCAGGCTGCCGAAATTGACGTAGAGGTGGTTTGCGTCGAGACAGTCCATCAGAACGCGCTTCTGATCCTCCAGCGGCAGGGCGGCGAAATCGTCGGTGTCGAAGTCCGACAGGTCCACGTCATAGCGCAGATACCCGGTGGCCCGCATGTCGGCGTAGATGGTTTGCAGCGCCTCGGACGTATCCGCCGCGCCGATCCGGTCCGCAAAGGTGGCGTTGCAAGAGACAAGTTCGGCATAAACGAACGATCCGCCGCCCTGCCATTCCACCGCCTTGGAAATCCCGCCCTGTTCGCCTTCGATCACCTTTTTCAGCCGGGTCGCGGTCAGGTCTTGGATATAGTCCATCTGTTCGACCGCGATCCACCGGCGGCCCATCTTGAGCGCAACAGCTGCCGTAGTGCCGGAACCGGCGAAGAAATCCAGAACAATGTCACCGGGATCAGTGCAAATCTCAAAGATACGCTCAATCAACTGCTCTGGCTTAATTGTATCAAAGTCAACGTTATAAAGCTCTAGCGCAGTGATGTGGGCTTTGGCTTGTCGTGTCGTTTTTACATCCAACAGGATCGTTGGATATGGTCTTGTCGGTATCTCTTTCGCAAACTCGCGAACGTAGGGCTTCCATCGGCCAGTTTCTTCATCCTGCTTCCAAATTAGGCGCCCCTCTTCGTCAGCCTTCTTAGGTCGTGTTGACAAAAGGGATTCACATCAGGCTTTGAGCATGATTCAAACTGGCATCTGCGATGGAGACCAGCTTGGCACGAGACCTTATGTCGGACGAGGAATGGGCGTTCTTTGAGCGCTTCATCCTCGCCGTCCGCGCCCCGAACGGGCGCAAACCCACCAACCACCGCCTCGTTCTTGATGGGATTTTCTGGATTGCCCGAACCGGGGCGCCATGGCGCGATCTTCCCGGGGAGTTCGGCAAATGGTCGAGCGTCTATCGGCAATTCCGGCGCTGGACGTTGGCCGGGCTCTGGGAGGACATCATGGAGGCCCTGAACCAGAGCGGAGCCGTGCCAAGCGCCCTGCAGATGATCGACAGCACCGTGATCCGCGCCCACCATCAGGCAGCGGGCGCTAAAGGGGGACTCCACGACAGGGTTTCGGCCGTTCTCGAGGTGGCTTTACGACCAAAATC
>NZ_SOEB01000013.1 GCF_004365965.1 Rhodovulum visakhapatnamense | reverse complement strand
TACAAGCGGCGCAACCGGATCGAGATCATGTTCGGCCGCCTGAAGGACTGGCGCCGCATCGCAACCCGCTACGACAGATGCGCGAAGACCTTCCTTTCCGCTATCGCCCTCGCCGCAACCGTCATCTTCTGGCTTTGAGGATTAATGAGTCTGGAGCCTAGTCGGCGCTCCGGAAGCGCGCGAGAAAGACCGGATCGGACGCCTCTGGGCCAAAACGACGGGTAACGTTTTCCTCATGGTGCGCCAAGTGGCGCATGGGGTCGATACTGGCGGGCAGATGCGCGCGGCTCTCTCGTAGCTGGGGTCACCCCAACTGACAGGCATGCGTTGTTTCTCGTCAAGACTCGTGAACTTGACAAACTAAGCGACTCGCGACCTGCCCCTGCACCGACTAGATCAGAACTATTCGGGCAGTTGAGGGCAAGGAAGGGTGCGAGGTGCTTGCTGCCGAGTTTATTCGCAGCGGCGAGATGAAATTAAAAGCGGCGCCAAAAATTCGATGGCTTTGCCGACGGCTCAAATGGGCGATCGTATGTGCTAAAGCCCTAAGTTAATTGGGATTATTCCAGTCCAGGTCCGCTGCACTGAAAGACAATCTTAGCCGTAAAGCGCCTCAGGGATTGGCTTAGGCACATCAACGGCCGCGAGCTCTTTCAGAAGGTTTCGCGCGTTCAATAATCTATCACCCGTCGCTTTTTCAGGTTTGCGTTGGGCGGTCTCCTCCCAAGGATCTCCATAGCCTTCATAAAAAAGAAAGACAGCGGTTGCCGCTAGCTCCAAAACAATAGAGTCTGCTTCTGCGGCGACAGAGGCGAGAGAGGTTCTTGCTTCATTTTGACTTCCGTCCTGCACCGCTTCGGCTGTGTAGGTTGAGTAAGTTCCGCCCCATGAGGCACTGGCTTGGCGCTCCTCCAAACTACCGAATAGAGCGCCCAGCTTCGCGGACGACGCAAGGTCCTCGCTGAAAGGTCCGTAATGCTTGTAAGCAAATCTGAAGCTGTCATCTAGACCCGTGGCGTTAAGCAAGTATGCAACTTTTTGAAGGCGGGTCCGGCCCACAATCTTGCCGCCCGCATCACAGATGATCTTTTTGACCTCTTCGATCTTCAAAGCTGCCATCAGCCGATCTCCCCCTCAATCATATCGCTAATGACCTCCTGAGCTTCTCTGTCAGATTGATCATAGTACGCGCGACTTAACCTATAGACGCTCAATGCTCTAACAATCTCAGAGCGTTGCCGGATATCGATCAATTCGCCCCCGTCGGTTCTGACGTTGATCTGTTCGCTCTGACCACCGTTCGCACCGCCCGCCTGGTAGGGCTTCCGCTTAGCCTCATCCGTGATGACGCGAGGCACGTCGCCGCGTTGCTTCTCTTGCCACTCTTGTAGCTTCAGAGTCACTGATGCGCAACATCTTTCGATTTTCTCTACATCTTGTCGTTCTTGTCGATTCTGTGGGTCGACGCGGTGGGTGATCATAGCCCGCACATCGAAGCACTTGAAAAGCTTGCGATTCAGCAGGCGTTCAGCGAACTGGGCCAAGAGGCGGTCGTCTGCATCTTGCAGTAGCTGCAGCGCTCCCCACACGACAGTGTCGTCGAGAGCCAAAGCCGTATCAAGGCTCTCAGGGGCGTTGGCGAACTTGATCAATGGATGATTGGACGGAAGCCCAGTTTTGCCCGGTTCGCCATCCTTAACCAGCATGACCAGCCGAACCAAAATCTCGGCGAAAAGTTTCTCCGCTCCGCGCGTTGTCTTGTGAAAGTAAATGGTCGGGTAGAGCTGAAACAATCCGAGAACATAGGCCTCCGCTGCCTGAATGGCTTTCGGGCCGATTACAAAAGTTGGAACGTGCCCCACTGCTGCATCGTCGACCCCAGTTTCAACTTCGCCAATCTCTAGATTGGCTAATAACCACGTCAGGTCAATAGCCGAATGTTTGCTTCCGGTCATCATTCTGTCGCGCTGCATGTAATCCAGGCGATCTGCATCAAACTGACTAGACACCACGGAGTTGTGTAGCGTTATTTTTCCTTCCTTCTTAATCATATTCGCTACGTTAGCTGCAAATCCAGACATTACTTCTCTGTTTAGAATTTCCGCAATCTCGCCGTTGCGAATGAGTTCATCGCTCATCACTTCATGGTCCGCCAGCCTCAATCCAAGGCGTTCACCAACGGTTTCAAATGCATGGCTGAAAGGTCCGTGTCCAACGTCGTGGACCAAAGCGGCAGCTAGAGCGATTTTCTCTCTCGACTCCTGTTTTTCCTGAGTCTTCGCCTGCACGATTTCCATCAATTCTCTGGCGGTGTGAAAGACGCCGATGCTATGTGCGAATCTCGTATGAGTGGCGCCTGGATAGACAAGCTCGGAAAAGCCGAGTTGCTTTACGCGTCGGAGTCGTTGAAAGGGGCGGCTTTGTAGAAGTGTCCAAGCTACTCTTTCAAGTTCGTTGCGGGTGTCGAACTCTATAAGGTTATGTATCGGATCTCGTATTCTCTGAATTGCCACGCTGTGAACCCGCCCCTTCGCAAGTTTATTGGTGTACGAAATGTTGATGTTATCACAAGTTGTAGCGAGCTCAACTGCAGGCCGACACTACCGATGCTGTGCGTTGATCCAGCGATGTGTGTGCCATGTCCGACCAATGTAGCAAAGTCAAATCCCTTTGCCTCTCGCAGGCACCGTGGAAGTCGCTTTTCGGTGCCGGATCCGCCTATATCGACTTGGGTCAGAGGCGCTGCCCGCCGGGGTGCTGGCATGTTCTTTCCGCGGGTCCAGTGTGCGCAATCTCCGTCTCTGATCCGAGGTGCCGCGAACGTTTGGCCTACGCCCTAGACTTCCCGGAACCTGGTGACTCGGCCCTATGGTG
Source organism: Rhodovulum visakhapatnamense (assembly GCF_004365965.1). Classification (GTDB taxonomy): domain Bacteria; phylum Pseudomonadota; class Alphaproteobacteria; order Rhodobacterales; family Rhodobacteraceae; genus Rhodovulum; species Rhodovulum visakhapatnamense. The sequence continues at coordinate 129,986 of NZ_SOEB01000013.1, read as the reverse complement.
CGGTGAAGAACCGCTCCGGAGGAACTCGGACGTTGTCTGCTGTCGGCTCAGAACTTCGTCGCCATCTCCGGGTCGAGGCGACGCGTTCGGGGATGATCGCCCGAGGCTTCACGGGCGTTTGGGGATTGCTCTTTGGTTCGCTGAACCTGTGCAAGCGGATTTTGTCTGTACAAACGGGGAACACGCTTGCCTAGGGACTGCTTTTTTTGTGCAGTTTCTTTTATTTTGCGACCGGATCTGTCCCCTCCTAAGGGATAGGTTGCAGGTTCGAGTCCTGCCGGGATCACCACTTGTCACGGTTTTTCCTTTCCCTCCAATGTGTTGGTGTCGCCTTTGGCGAACCTTTCGTGAAGGTTCACCACGTTCTGTTCCCCATTCGTTCGGGCGATCAGTTTTTCGAACGCGGCATCGGCCAGCCCCTCGCGGCCAGCCGCTTCAGTGTAGAGTTGCGCCAGAGCCAGGGTCTTGTGGCCGGCGACAGCGGCGATTTCGTGGGGCGTCGCCCCGGCTTCGGCCAGGCGGCGGGCGCAGGCTTTGCGGAGGCCGTGCGAAGTGCGGACGTCCAGCCCCGCCTCATCGCACCATTTCCGCATCGCGTTCCCGAGACCTTAGGCCGAGCGTTGCTTGCCCGAGCCGAGACCGATCCGGGAACGGTACGCCCCGCGCCGATCAGGCCGCGGGTGCGGTGCCCTTCAAGGGCAGCCTCCTATCGGCGGATGAATTCTTCGGAACCGTACGCGGCCCCCAGTTCGGCCGAGAACGCCCCCTTGCGAAAACGCCAGCGGCGCTTGCCGTTGTGGTCTTGATAGGACGTCGCGCCCGGATATTGCTTCCGGTTTTTCATGCGGTGGCAGTGTCCCAGGGGCTCGAAACGATGTCTTCTGCGGTGTTCACGAAGACGACGATCTTGCCCGTGCGCGGGTCGATCTCGCACCGATCCACCGGGATTTCGGCGTTACGGTAAGCTTTGAGCACTCGGGTCACGTCGGTCTGGGTGAAGTTGGCGGGTTTTCGAGCCATCAATCCGTTCTCCCTATTGATTTTTGACCTCCCGCAGGATCGCGGAGGCATCGAGAGTCAGTTCGCGGCAGACGGCACGAAACACGGCCGAGGCGTTGACCATCGTGAAGGCTTCCAGATCGCGCTCGTTGCCCTCGGGGCCGGTCAGGTCGGCCAGGAAGTCGGCCATCGCCCCGCGACCGGTGGGCAGGTAGTTGATCGTCACCTTGTCACCGGCCACCGCCATGAAGGTGTCGCCCCCAACGGGGTCGAGCGGCAGCCCGGGGGTGCCGGGGTGCTGCACGGCCGAATAGGCGAAGACGGCGGCGGCCTTGAAGGCATCCGCAGGGCGGTGCCCTTGATCGACCAGAGCCCGGGCAATGGCGATCTCCATCACGTTGCGGAACTCGAACCTGCGGTGCCGCCCCTTTTCGCCGCCGCCGCCCATGCCCTGCCCGAGCACGTGATTGCGGCCGAGCCAGAGTTGCAGCTTTTCCTTGGGCAGTCCCGCCGCCTTGGCGACCGCCTCCGCCTTCCAAGTTTCGTTCCAGAAATCCATGCTTGAAGCTCCCGCAGAATGTCGTCCGATATTCATCGCGCCACATGGCGGCGCCGTCAAGGAAAATCGAACGATACTCTTCACTCCGCGAGGATCGACGCAGGGATGCGCCCAGATCTGGACGGAAGCCCCTTGAGCGATCATCCCAGCAACAGACGGCGAGCGTCCTGCCAGATCGGATGCGGAGGTGCGGGAAGGCAGCGATCCCGGCGGCAATTGAGCCGGTACGAGCTGACGGCAGCGGCGGTTCCGACAGGCCAGCGGCTTTGGCATAGGCGGCAAGGAACTCGGGGTGTGACGGCGGCATGTCCGGCAGCGGCACACCCTTCTGCCCTTTCGGGCGGTATGAGGTGCCCCTAGATTTGTAGACGCTTTGCTCCCTAACTTTGACGCAAGTCGTCAATGCGACCAGCCCTGAAGGCCAGAACACCCGCCGACGCCCTCAAGGACTGGCGACGTCAACGGCCCGAACTCCTCAGGAAGCGGGGGTCTACAATCACACGGGATGTGACACCGGGCGTCGTCCTCGCCTCTTGGCCAGGACAGATCGTTATGCGCGCCCTCTGCCCCGAACCTCGCGCAGGATCGATCTTGCCATGACGAGCGCAGAGCTCCGGGGGGCTTTGCGATCGTCCGGGACGGAACGCCTGTGCCAGGGCAATTCAGTGCAAAGTGGCGCCCGCAGGTGCAACCGTGAAGATCGAGATGCCATCCGACAGGGATGTGCTGTTCTTCGATAGTTCCATTGTCACGCCGGCCGTTTCGCTGACCATGGCCGCATTTTGTTGCGTCACCGTATCAAGATGCGAAATCGCCGTGTTGATCTCCGTGAGCGTTATCGTCTGCTCCTGAAGACCGCTTACCACCTCCCTGATACGTTCGCTGATCCGGTCGACGCTGCGGAAAATTCCGCCAAGATCCCCGCTGGCCTTGCTCACCAGAGTCGCTCCGTCGCGCACATACTCGCTGCTTTGAACGATCAGGGATTTGATTTCCTTTGCGGAATCTGCCGATCGTTGCGCCAGTTGCCGCACTTCGGACGCAACCACCGCAAAACCGCGTCCGGCCTCCCCCGCACGGGCGGCCTCGACCCCGGCATTCAATGCCAAGAGGTTCGTCTGAAACGCGATGTCGTCGATCACAGACACGATCTGGGAAATCGACTTCGAGGAGTCCTCAATCCTCTGCATCGCTGCGGTCACATCTTCGACGACCTTGCTGCTGTCTCCGGCCGCTTTCCGGGTGTCCTGCGCTTCGCGGCCGACTTCGGACGCATAATCCGCCGCTTTCCGGGCGGTGTGGTTCAGTTGGTCCACCGCCGCAGCGGTCTGTTCCAAAGTGGCCGCCTGCGTTTCGGTGCGGCGAGACAGCTCGTCGGCATTTCCGGACACTTTCTGGGACATTCCGTCGATGGTGTTGGCCACGCCTTTGACTTGCCGGATCAAATTGGCCATGTTTTCCGAGGCCGCGTTAAAGCTGTCGGCCACTTCCTTCATGCGGTCCTGGGCAGACAACTCGACGCGATATGTCAGATCGCCATTGCTCAGCGCCTGGAGTCCCTTCGAGATCGCGCGGATGGCCTCGCGTTGCCGTGTGATTTCAGTGGCGATTTTCGTGATCTGAACGACCGTCCCCGCTTCGTCAAAGACCGGGGCATAGGTCGCGGCAATCCAGATCACCTCGTCATCCTTGGTAATCCTCGGAAACTCGTCCGTGAAGAATTCTCCGGCGCGCAGACGGTTCCAGAAATCCTGGTACGCCTGTGTCTGGCGGTACTTTTTCTGGACAAACATACTGTGGTGTTGGCCGATCACCTCTGCGGCGGTGTAGCCAAGAGCACGCAAGAACATGTCATTTGCTTCCAGGATCACCCCCTCGGGGGTGAAGTGGATCACGGCCTGGGTCCGTTCGACAATCTGAACGATTGCGTCAGCTTTGTTAACGGACTTCGGCCCACTGGACCTTGAACGCCGATTGAACCACATCTTCGCCTCCGCGTCTGTCTCTGCAGGATGCATAGAGACGACATATTGAAGCACCCTTAAATCTCCGGGATGCGCTGCGATCATTCCCGCGCCCGGGCGCTGTGGGTCTGTCGCTTGTCCCGGCCGTGTTGCGGCAAACGGCCTCGAGACCCGCCCCCCTGCCGGTGTCCGACATCGATCCCCTTGGAGATCCGGGATGCATGGCCCTGGGCGCCGGAGCGTGCATCCGGCCAGATCGACCTGCTCAATGTGCCGGAAGAGCCGGGGTCTTCGTCCGGCCGGTTCGACGATCTAGGGCATCGCAGTCCGGCGGTCCCGCTTAAGTGCCCGTCGGTCCGCGAGACGCGGCAGCCACGGAACCTCGCGTGATCGGCCGGCACCCGGTTGGACGGGCAAGGGGCCGCCACGGTCCCGCAAGCCTTCGATTCGTTGGCAGAAGCAACGGCCACCGCCGCTAGCCAAGATGCGGCCGATCAGACCAGATCCGCGAAAAACGGGATATGGCTGGGGCGGTAGGATTCGAACCTACGGTGCGCGGTACCAAAAACCGGTGCCTTACCACTTGGCTACGCCCCAACGGTGGAGGCGTAGATACGGGATGCCCGGACGGGCTTCAAGCCCAATCTGGCGAAAAAATGCGCCCGGGCCGCCACGATCTCAGACCGATAGAGGATGCGCCTTGGCCAGTCGGTCGAAGCCCATCAGCGTCTCCACCAGGCCGGGCATCTCGGCCAGCGGAATCATGTTGGGACCGTCCGAAGGCGCGCGGTCGGGCGCCTCGTGGGTCTCGATGAAGACCGCGGCAACGCCCACGGCCACCGCCGCGCGCGCCATCACCGGGGCGAATTCGCGCTGGCCGCCGCTCGACCCGCCCTGGCCGCCCGGCTGCTGCACCGAATGAGTCGCGTCCATCACCACCGGATAACCCAGCCGCGCCATGATCGGCAGGCTGCGCATGTCGGCAACCAGCGTGTTGTAGCCGAAGGACACGCCGCGCTCGGTCAGCAGGATCCGCCGGTTGCCGGTCGATTCGATCTTGGCCACCGCATTGGCCATGTCCCAGGGCGCCAGGAACTGGCCCTTCTTGACGTTGACCGCAGCCCCGGTTTCGCCCGCAGCCAGCAGAAGGTCGGTCTGGCGGCAGAGAAAGGCGGGGATCTGCAGCACGTCGACCGATTCGGCCGCAGGCGCGCATTGCTCGGCGGCATGGACATCGGTCAGCACCGGCACCTCCAGCTGGCGGCGCAGTTCGGCCAGGATCTCGAGCCCCTTGTCGATGCCGACGCCGCGGCGTCCCGACAGCGAGGTGCGGTTGGCCTTGTCGAAGCTGGCCTTGAAGATATAGCCCGCACCGGCCGCCGCGCAGGCGTCCTTCATGGCACGGCCGATCATCAGGGCGTGGTCCAGGCTTTCCAGCTGGCAGGGACCCGCGATCACTGTCAGCGGGCGGGTATTTCCGACGGGCAGGCCGCCGATCTCGATATGTTTCATGTCAGGCTGATACTTGTTCGCGAAGGATGGACAGGGTCAGCGAGATCATGAGGTAAATGCCGCCGAAGATCAAAAGGGCAAGCGCGGTATTTTCGACGGCGCGCGGATAGGCCGCCTTGTCGGGCGCGACCGGACTGACCCCGAGCGACAGGTAGCGGACCTGACGGTTGGCCTCGATCCGGGCGGTTTCAAGCTGTTCCAGCGTCTGCTGCAGCAACAGCTGGCGGTTGCCCGGATCGGCCTCGGCGATCCGCAACTCGGCCGAGACCCGGGCCAGCGAGCCGCCGCTGGAACTGCCCTCGGTCAGTACCGCGCGCAGCTCGCGCACCATGGCATCCAGTCGGCGGATGTCGCCCTCGACGCCCGAGACGCGCGCGGCATTGGGCGTGGCATTGTCCAGAAGCTGCTGCAATTCCAGCCGCTTGTGCCGGAGTTCGATCTCGAAGGTATTGATCTGGCCCATCAGCGCGGCGGTTTCGCCGGCAGGGTCGATCACGCCCAGCTTTTCCTGCAGTGGCAGCACCCGGTTCTGAGCCTCGGCCACGCGCGCTTCGGCCGTATCCTGGCTTTGCCGGGCGCCCGCCATCTGATTCTCGCGCAGGCGCTGGGTCAGGCCGTCGATCCGGTCCTCGGCATAGGAAATCAGCGCCTTCGAGAATGCGGCCGAGACCTGCGGGTCGGCGGCCAGAACCTCCTTGTTGAGGATGCCCTCGGTCGGGTCGATCGAGGATTGGCTGAAATGCGCGCGAATCCCCTGATCCTCGTCGAGGCGCAGCATCGCATCGCGCGATTGCAGATCGCTTTGGACTGCGATCGAATCCTGCTGCATCGCGAGGCTGCCGCCCTGGAACAGGCTGCCCGGCCCGCCGCCGCTGGGCGAGTTGGCCTGCTGGATCACGAATTCCGGCGGCGTGGCCTCCATCGGCGTCGCCACCGCGAAGACGTAATAGCCCGCCAGCGCGGTGGGCAGGACCACGAAAACCGACAGCCGCGCCGTCAGCATGGTCAACGCCCGGCGGCGCCGGTGGGCGATGTCGCGCTGGATGTCGCTGACCGCGCGGGCGCGTTCGGCGGCGGGCGAAGTCAGCGCGGCAGGACCCGGTGCCGGGGCAGGAGCGGCAGGGGCGGCCTGCGCGCCGGGGGCCATGGCGGGGCCGGGCGTGGCACCCGCCCGAGCGGCAGGGTCGTTGGCCCCGGGCGCCCCGGGCGCGATGGGCCGGGCCTCGCCGAAATTCAGCACGGAGTTGCGGCTGAACCGGTCGATCCCGCGGCTGCGACGCTGCCGGATGGCGTCGAAATCCGAGGTGATCGACAGGCCCTGCTTTTGCGCGATGCGGCGGGCCATGCGCAATTCCCTGCCGGACAGCCCTTCGCGGCGGATCTGCTCGATCTCCCCAAGCGGGATTCTGTCGGCGAAGGCAGGGACGGGGGAAGGGGCGGGGACGGGGGCAGGGGCACGGGCGGGGACAGGGGCCTCCAGAGCCGGGGCGGCAGATCCCGCCGATGCCCGTTCGCTCCGGGCGGCGCGGGCGCGTGCTGCCGCGGCCAGCACGGCCTCGGCGGTACGGGTGTTGAACGTCCTAGCCTTGGCTTTGGTGGTCACAAAGGGATCTTGCCTCTTTCAGGCTATCGAACAGATGCAACTGGCCATCCCTCAGCACCGCGGCCGAGCGGCAGAACTTCTCAAGCGTCCGAGGTTGGTGCGAGACACTCACGACCGTGGCGGTTTCCAGCCGCTCGCGCAGGATCGCCCCGGCGCGGCGGTTGAACTCGACATCGGTGGTCGCGGGCATGCCCTCGTCGATCAGGTCGATGTCGAAGTCGAGCGCCAGCATCAGCGAATAGGGGAACCGCGCCCGCATGCCCTGGCTATAGGTGCCGACCGGCATGTCGTAATATTCGCCGATCCCGCACAGCCGGCGCGAGAACGCCTCGACATAGTCGGGGTCGAGCCCGGACAGCCGGACGATATAACGGGCGTTCTCGGTGCCGCTGTGGCGGTTGACCACGCCGCCCATGAAGCCCAGCGGAAACGAGATCCGGCAATCGCGCTTGATCCGCCCTTCGTCGGGCTTCTCGATCCCCGCCATCATGTTGATCAGCGTGATCTTTCCGGTGCCATTCGGAGCCAGCACGCCCAGCGAGTGGCCCAGTTCGACGCGGAACGAGACGCGCTCAAGGATCACCTTGCGCTGCTTGCCGGTCCAGTGGCCTTTGCTGACCTCGATGAACTCCAGCATGCCCCGATAGGCCGCGCGCCCAAAGGGGGCGACGGTCCAGAATTGTTTCCAGATCGAAGCGTAAAGGACGATCAGGGCCAGAATATTTCCGGCAGCCGGGGACGATCCCGGCTGCCGAAGCGGTCAGTCGCGCTTCTGCACACGCATCAGCTTGCCCGCGCCGATGGCCATCAGGGCGGCGGCGAAACTGAAGAGGGCGCCCATCTTGGCGGCTTCCTGCACGTCGATGCCGTCGAGCGTGATGCCCGAGTTGAAGGCGACCGACGCGATGAACAGCGACACCGTAAAGCCGATGGCCGCGACGCAGCCGACCACCAGCAGATCGGCGGTGCGCATGCCCTGCGGCAGGCCCAGCCGCAGCCCCCGCGCGGCAATCCAGCCGAAGACCAGCACCCCCACCGGCTTGCCGATCAGCAACCCGAGGAAGACCAGCCAGGTCGGCACCCCGATCGACGAGAACTCGACCCCCGCATTGCAGAGCCCGAAAAAGAACAGGACGATCTCGACCGGCACCTTCAGATTGTGCTCGATATGGTTCAGCAGGTCGGTCAGGTACTGCTCGGCCTCGGAGAAGATGCCGAAGGCGCGATCCGCATGCGGGATCGCGGGCACCACCGGCAACAGCCCCAGCGCCGGGTGCAGGCCTGCCTCCTGAAAGCCGAACCAGCTTGCCGCCCCGGCCAGCGCATAGGGCCAGACGTTCAGATAACGCCGCACCCAGCTCGAGACCGGCCGCATCTGCCGGCCCCGGTCCAGCCGCCGCGGCAGCCAGTTGAACAGTACGAACACCGCCAGCGCCGCCCCGCCCGACAGCAGAAGCCACAAGGGCTGCAGGTCGCCCGACGGATAGAAGACCGCAAGGATGATCAGTCCGGCCGCATCGTCGGCGATCGCCAGCAGCAGCAGGAACCGCACCGCCGGATGCCCGGCCCCGAAGACGATCCGGCCGACCAGATAGGAAAAGGCGATATCGGTCGCCGTCGGGATCGCCCAGCCGCGATGCACCGCATCGAAGGTGGTCGAGCCGAGGATCGCCGCCAGCCCCAGATAGACCGCGATCGGGCCAAGCATTCCGCCCAGCGTCGCGAAAAGCGGCGTTGCGGCTTTCCGCCCCCGCAACGAGCCGTTCCGGAGGATGATCGCCTCCCAGACCTCCTTGGCGGCGATGGCGAAGAAAAAGGCCATCAGCAGGTCGTTGACCAGATAATGCACGGTCAGGGTCCGGGTGACATGGCCCTCGACCTCATGCGCATGACCGATGAAAAAATCGTCGATCAGAACGTATTCGACGAAATCATGATACGAATTCGGGTGCAGATTGACCCAGACCAGTGCCGTGACGGCGCCTCCGATCAGCAACAGCGAATAGGCCGTCACGAAATTCCAGACTCGGTACATTCCCCCGTCATTCCCTTCCGTTCCGTTTGCCGTGGCTTAATCGAACCCTTTCCGATGGGCAACCTGCCCTGCGGTCATATGCCCGCTGGTCCCCGGCCAAAGACCGCCGGGTGCCGCGCAGGGGGCAATGTGCCCCGATCCGTCCCCCCCCCCGCCCTTCGGCAGATGCCCCGCAGACACGCTGCCGACGGCGCGCCCGGCCGTTGCCCGGCCGCGCCTCAAACGCAGTCCCGCCGACCCGTCCGGGGCACAAAGACCGAACCCGCGCCCCGGGGCGGAGCCGGCACGAGCGCGATTGCGCGGCCGCCCGTTTCGCCCTAGGTCCGGCCCATGACCGCCGCCCTCGACGATCTGCGCGGCCGCATCGCGGCCTGCCGGCTCTGCGCCGGGCGCTTTGCCGCGACCGCCACCGCCCATGCGCCGCGCCCGGTCCCCTGGTTCGGCCCGGCCCCGCGGGTGCTGGTCTGCGGACAGGCGCCGGGGCTTCGGGTGCACAAAGCCGGGCGGCCCTTCCTCGATCCCTCCGGCGACCGGCTCCGCGCCTGGATGGGAATCGGCCCCGAAACCTTCTACGACCTCTCCCGGGTCGCGGTGCTGCCGATGGCCTTCTGTTTCCCGGGCTATGACGGCGCGGGCGCCGACCTGCCGCCGCCCCCGCTCTGCGCCAAGACCTGGCACCGCGCCGTCCTCGCGGCGCTGGGTCCGGTGCCGCTGACCCTGCTGATCGGCGGCTATGCCCAGCGCTGGCATCTCGGCCGCGCGGCCCGGCCGGGCGTGACCGCCACCGTCGCGGGCTGGCGCGCCCATGCGCCGCAAGTCTTTCCCTTGCCACATCCCTCCTGGCGCAATACCGCCTGGCTCAACCGCAACCCCTGGTACGAGGCCGAGCTGATCCCCGCCCTCCGCCAGCGCGTCGCCGAGGTTCTCGCATGACCGCCGACACTTCCGCCCCCCAGCCGCGCAGCCGCGCCGCGGCCCTCGACCGCGCCCATGCCGCGATGACCGCTGCGCCCGACGACCCGGGGCCGCGGCTGGCCTATTACGGCCGCCTTGCCGCCAGCGAACTGGTGCTCCTGCTCGACCGCGACGCCGAGGACGACCGGATCGCGCCCCGCATCTTCGATCTCGACGAGGGCCGCGTCGTGCTGGCCTTCGCCGACGAGGGCAGGCTGACCGATTTCACCGGCACGCCCTCGCCCTATGCGGCGATGCCGGGCCGGACGCTGGCTGCGATGCTGGCCGGGACCGGCCTCGGCCTCGGCGTCGATCTCGGCACCGGGGCGGGCGAGCTTCTGCCCGCCGCAGCGGTCGAGTGGTGGGCCGGGATGCTGGCCGCGCCGCCCGAGCCGCTCGACCTCGTCCCCGAGGCGCTGACCCCGCCGGGCGATCTGCCCGCGCCGCTTCTGGCCGCGCTCGACACCTGCCTCGCCGATGCGGCCGGGCTCGCCGCCTGCGCCTGGCTCGCCGGGCTCCGCCACCCCGCGGGCGAGACGACGCTGCTTCTGGCCTTCCTCGACCCGGCCGAGGGCGCCGAACCCGCGCTCGCCCGCGCGGTCTCCGAGGCCGTCCGCTTCAGCGGCCTCGACAGCGGCGCGCTCGATCTGGCCTTCTTCGCGTCCCAGGCACCGATGGCCGCCCGGCTCTCGCGTCTCGGCCTCCGGATCGAGCTGCCCCAGCCCGCGCCCGAAACCCTGACCCCGCTCGCCGATCCCGACGCGCCCCCCCGCCTGCGTTAGGCCGACTGCGTTAGGCCGCCTGCGCCCCCCGCCTGCGTTAGGCCGCCTGCGCCGAACCGCCTCTTCTTCTTGGCGAAAATACCCCCGCCGGAGGCGCCGCGCGCGTCCAGCGCGCGGCCGGGCCCAAGGCCGGACCAGCAGGGCGCAAGCCCTGTGCAGGCCGGGGGCGGGAGCGCCCGGGCCTGACGCCCCTCAATACCCCCGCGCCCGGTCGACCCGGAACAGAAGCGGCTCGCCCGCCTCCGCGCGGCGCACATTCTCGGCGATCACCCGCGCGGCCGAGGCAGGGCGGGTTTCCGCGGCCACATGGGGCGTCACCGTGACCCGCGGATGGCTCCAGAACGGATGATCGGGCGGCAGCGGCTCGACCCGGAAGACGTCCAGCGTGGCATGGCCCAGCCGCCCGGCATCGAGCGCCGCCAGAACCGCCGCCTCGTCCAGAAGCGCCCCCCGCCCGGGATTGAGCAGAACCGCCCCCTCGGGCAGCCAGGACAGCCGCTCGGCGTCGATCAGCCCCTCGGTCTCGGGCGTCCGGGGCAACAGAAGCACCAGGATCTCGGCCCGCTCCAGCACCGGGCGCAGCCCCTCCGCGCCGTGATGGCACTCGACCCCTACTACGGACCGCGCCGTGCGGCTCCAGCCCAGCACCCGGAACCTCAGCGCGGCCAGCGCCTCGGCACAGGCCCGGCCCAGCTCGCCCAGGCCCAGCACCGCGACCATCCGGTCGCGCGCCAGCGGCGGCACGTGCTTGTCCCAGTGCGGCGCGGTCGCGCGAATGTGGCGGTCGATCCCCAGATGATGGCGCAGCACATGGCCCGTCACCCATTCGACCATGCCCTCCTCGAGGCCCGCATCGACCATCCGGCAGAGCGGCTGGGTCAGGGTCGGGTTGCCGACCACGGTCTCGACCCCGGCCCAGAGGCTCAGGACCGCCTTGGCCCCGGTAAAGGGTGTGAAATCCGAAATCCCGCCCCTCGGCGCGAAGACCACATAGTCGATGGCCGCCGGATCGCCGGTCTCGGTCGTCACCTCGGCCGCGATCCCGGCCTCCTCGAAGGCGCGGGCCAGCGGCGCGCGATACTCGGCCCAAAGCCCGGGCGGTGCCGAGAACAGGATCTTCGGCATCAGCGCCCCCGCGGCCGGTGGATATGTGCGCTCTGCACCAGCCCGAAGGCCGCCAGCAGCACCAGCATCGCCGATCCGCCATAGGACACCAGCGGCAAGGGCACCCCCACGACCGGGGCCAGCCCCATCACCATCGACATGTTGACCGCGAAGAACAGGAAGAAGGTCGCCGCGATCCCCAGCGTCAGCAGCGACGAGAACCGGTCCCTGGTCTGCATCGCCGACGAGATGCAGAAGACGATGATCAGCACATAAAGCGCCAGCAGGGAAATCCCGCCGATAAAGCCGAACTCCTCGGCCAGCGTGGTGAAGATGAAATCGGTATGCTTCTCGGGCAGGAAGTTCAGCCGCGACTGCGTGCCCTGCATGAAGCCTCGGCCCGCCCAGCCGCCCGATCCCAGCGCGATCTTCGACTGGGTGATGTGATAGCCCGCTCCCAGCGGGTCCGAGGACGGGTCGAGGAAGGTGTCGATCCGGCGGAACTGATAGTCCTTCAGCAATTGCCAGGGTGTGCCCCGGCTGGCGAAGACCGCCGAGACGAGCCCCACGCCCCCCGCGACCACCACCGCGAAATAGGCCCAGTGCACCCCCGCCAGAAACATGATGATCCCGCCCCCCGCGATCAGCAGAAGTGCTGTGCCCAGATCGGGTTGCTTCAGCACCAGCGCCGTCGGCAACAGGATCAGCAGAAGCGGCAAGGCCACGAATTGCGGCTTCGACACATGGCGGATGTCGAGCCAGTCGTAATAGGCGGCCAGCATCATCACCAGCGTGATCTTGGACAGCTCGGAGGGTTGCAGCCGGAAGACCCCCAGATCGATCCAGCGCTGGGCGCCCATCCCGACCGTGCCGAAGAAATCGACCGCGACCAGCAGCAGGACCGAAATCCCGTAGGCCAGCGCCGCCATGTTGCGCCAGAACCAGATCGGCACGAAGGCGACGACGAACATCACCGTCATCCCCAGCGCAAAGCGCTTCATCTGCGGATCGGCCCAGGGTTCCAGCCGCCCGCCCGCCACCGAATAGAGCATCATGAAGCCGATGCCCGCCACCGCCGTCAGCAGCAGCACCAGCGCCCAGTTGACATACAGCACCTTCGACAGGCCGGTCGGCACGCGCTTGACGTTATATTCAAGATAGCTCACGCCCGGCTCCTCCCGCCCGACGCGAACGACCCGGGATCGCGCAGCGGCAAGTCGTTCAGGCGCCGTTCGGCCTCCCAGCGCTGGTCGCTGGGATAGGCCTCGCCCGGCGGCACCCGGCCATAGAGCGCGCGCAGCGTGATGTCGCGGGCGATGGGCGCGGCCACGGCCGAGCCGCCGCCGCCATGCTCGACCACGACCGCGACCGCGACCTTGGGCGCCTCGACCGGGGCGAAGGCCACGAACAGCGCATGGTCGCGCCGCTCCCAGGGCAGATCCTCGTTGCGGAAGACGCCCGCCGCGCGCTCGGCGGCGGTGATGTTGCGCACCTGGCTGGTGCCGGTCTTGCCCGCCATCGCCATGCCCTCGGCCACGACGCGCGAGCGATGCGCCGTGCCGCGCCGCGAATTGACCACCGCATCCATGCCCTTGCGGATCCGGGCGAGGTTCACGGGATGAATGTCCAGCGGCGCGCCCGCGCCCGAGGGTTGTTCGACCCCGTCGATCGACCGCACCAGCCGCGGCGTCACCGCCCGCCCGCTGGCGATCCGCGCCGACATCACCGCCAGTTGCAGCGGCGTCGCCAGTACGTAGCCCTGGCCGATCGAGGCGTTCAGCGTGTCGCCGACCTGCCACTCCTGGCCATAGCGCGCGCGCTTCCAGGCGCGGTCCGGCGCCAGCCCCTCGGCCACCGCCGACATCGGCAGATCGTGATGTACGCCAAGGCCCAGCTTGCGCGCCATCGCCGCGATATTGTCGATGCCGACGCGTTGCCCGACGTCGTAATAGTAGACGTCGCAGGATTGCTGCAGGCTCTCGGTCAGGTTGACATGGCCATGCCCGCCGCGGCTCCAGCAATGGAACCGCCGTTCGCCAAGCTTGAGGTAGCCCGGGCACCAGACCGTGTCCTCGGGCGTGATGACCCCGGCTTCCAGCGCGGCCAGCGCGGTCACGACCTTGAAGGTCGAGCCCGGCGGATAGGCGCCCTGCACCGCCTTGTTCGACAGCGGCCGGAAGGGCGTGCCTGTCAGCGCCCGGTAATCGGCGACCGAGATGCCCTGCACGAACTTGTTCGGGTCGAAGCTTGGCGACGAGGCGATGCCCAGCACGTCGCCATGCTCGATGTCCAGCACCACGGCGGCGGCGCTTTCCTCGCCCAGCCGGGCCTGCATGAAGTTCTGCAGCCCGGCGTCGATGGTCAGCTGCAGGTCCGAACCCGGCTGGCCGTCGATCCGGTCCAGCTCGCGGATCACCCGGCCCGCGGCATTGACCTCGATCCGGCGGGTGCCGGCCTTGCCGCGCAACAGCTCTTCTTCCTTGGCCTCGACCCCGGTCTTGCCGATCTGGAACCGCGGGATCTGCAACAGCGGGTCGGGGTCCTCGAGCTTCGACAGGTCATAGTCCGACACCGGCCCGACATAGCCCACCACATGGGCGAAATCGGGCCCCATCGGATAGTGCCGCGACTGCCCGACCTCGGGCGTGATGCCGGGCAGGACCGGCGCGTTGACCGCGACGCCTGCAACCTCTTCCCAGCGCATCCGGTCGGCGATGGTCACCGGCACGAAGGGGCTGTGGCGGCGGATCTCCTTCAGCGCGCGTTCGACGGTCTCGTCGTCCAGCCGCACCAGCCGGGTCAGCCGCGCCAGCGCCTGTTCGGGATCGCCCGCATCCTCGCGCACGATGACGATCCGGTAATTCTGCTCGTTCTCGGCGATCACATGGCCCTGGCGGTCGTAGAGGATGCCGCGCGCGGGCGGGATCAGGCGGATGTTGATCCGGTTCTCTTCGGCCAGCAGGCGGAACTCGTCGGCCTGGGTCACCTGCAACTGCCGCATCCTCAGCGCCAGCACCCCGGCAAACAGCGCCTGGGCCCCGCCCAGCACCAGCGTCCGCCGGCCGATCCGGCGGCTGCTTTCCTCGGCCTCGCGTTGCGACCGCTTCATCGGTTCAGCCCCCTCGGGTCCAGATCGCCCGGCGTGACCCGGCACACCCCCAGCGCATAGCGCGAGGCCAGGGCGACCAGCGGATAGACCAGCGCCGTCACCAGCGCGAGGAATATCAGCCGCCCGAAATCGGCCTCGGGTACCGAGAACAGCGCCAGAACCAGCCCGTCGGCCAGGTAAATCGCGAAGATCGTGCCCCCGGTCAGCAGCCATTCCGGGCCGAAGGCCGTCTCGACCGAGACCTGCTGGCGCGCGCGCATGAATTCGGACCCGACCAGCACAAGGGCGGTCATCAGCCCCGGCGGGCGCATCAGCAGCATGTCGAGCATCAGGAAGACGCCCGCGATCAGCCAGGGCGGCAGGTAGTCGGGGCGCCGCTGCAGCCAGGCCAGCGTCAGGCACAGCATCCAGTCGGGGGCGGGCAGGCGGCCCGGGCGGGTTTCCAGCGGCAGGATCATCACGAAGACCGTCAGCACCGCGAGGCCCAGGAAGATCAGCCGATACAGCCAGCGGTCCAGCGTTGTCGGGTCAACCATTGCCGGGCTCTCCGCCCGCATCGGCCGCCGGGGCGGGCATCGGCTGCGGCCCCACCGGGGCCGGGATCACCAGTGCGCCGGGATCGCGGATCACTTCGTTGGCGTGGCTTCTGAGCACCCGCAGGAATTCCAGCCGGTCGTATTCGGCGGCCAGCCGCACCCGCAGCCGCTGGTCGCGCCCAAGCGCCAGATGGCCGACCAGAAGCCCCGCCGGAAACACCCCGCCATCGCCCGAGGACACCACCCGGTCGCCGGGCCGCACCACGGCCGGGTCCTCGACGAAGTCGAGCACCGGCGCCGTCGAGTTGTCGCCTGCCAGGATCGCGCGCTGGCCCGAGGGCTGGATCGTGACCGGTACGCGGCTGTTGGAATCGGTCAGCAGGATGACCCGCGCCGTGGTCTCGCCCACGCCCGAGATCCGGCCGACAAGCCCCAGCCCGTCGGTGGTGGCCCAGCCGTCGAGAATGCCGTCGCGCGCCCCCACATTCAGCAGCACCGACTGGCGGAAGGGCGATCCGCTATCGGCCATCACCACGCCCGTCACATAGGTCAGGCTTGGATCGAGCCGCACATTGTTCAGGTCCAGAAGCTTGGCGTTTTCCTGTTCCAGCTGCAGCGCCGCCTCTTTCCAGGCCTTCATCTGCCGCAGCTCGCGGCGCAGCTCCTGGTTCTGCTCGGCGAGACGGGCATAGGACTGAAAGCCCTCGACCAGCTCGGCGCCCTTGGTGATCGGCGCCATCGCCCAGTCGAAACCGGGGATCACACGGTCGATCAGCGCGGCGCGCATGCGCTCGACCCTGGGGCTGTCGATCCGCCACAGCACGAACAGCGCCATCAGGACGAAAACCGTCCCGCCGATCAGGATGCGGCGGATCGGGCGGGCATAGTCGATCTGGGTGTTGCGATCTGCGGCCAAGTCAGCCTCGCTTGCGGCACGCGCGGCCTGCCGGTGTCATGCCGGTGTCAGGCCGGGCTCAGCTCTCGTAATCTATCACATGCCGGAGCTGTTTTTCGTATTCCAGCGCTTTGCCGGTCCCCAGCGCCACACAATTGAGTGACTCGTCGGCGACCGAAATTCCAAGCCCCGTCTGCTCGCGCAGCGCAAGGTCCAGCTCGCCCAGAAGCGCGCCGCCGCCCGTCAGCATCACGCCGCGGTCGACGATGTCGGCCGCCAGATCGGGCGGCGTCGCCTCAAGCGCGGTCATCACCGCCTCGCAGATCTGCTGAACAGGTTCGGCCAGCGCCTCGGCGATCTGGGCCTGGTTGATCTCGATTTCTTTCGGCACTCCGTTCAACAGGTCGCGGCCCCGGATATGCATGACCGCGCCGCGTCCGTCATCGGGCATCCGCGCCGAGCCGATCGAGGTCTTGATGCGTTCGGCCGTGGCCTCGCCGATCAGGATGTTCTGCTGGCGGCGCAGGTAGTTGATGATGCCGTCATCCATCCGGTCGCCGCCGACGCGGACCGAGCGCGCATAAACGATGTCGCCCAGGCTGAGCACCGCGACCTCGGTGGTGCCGCCGCCGATATCGACGACCATGGACCCGGTCGGATCGGTGATCGGCATGCCCGCGCCGATGGCCGCGGCGATGGGCTCGGCGATCAGGCCGGCGCGGCGGGCGCCCGCCGACAGCACCGACTGGCGGATCGCGCGTTTCTCGACCGGGGTCGCGCCATGGGGGACGCAGACGATGATCTTGGGCTTGGTGAAGGTGGTGCGCTTGTGGACCTTGCGGATGAAATACTTGATCATCTCTTCGGCCACGTCGAAATCGGCGATCACGCCTTCGCGCATCGGCCGGATCGCCTCGATGGACCCGGGTGTGCGGCCCAGCATCAGCTTGGCGTCCTCGCCGACGGCCAGCACCTGCTTGCGCCCGTCCTTGACGTGGAAGGCCACCACCGAGGGCTCGTTGAGGATGATGCCGCGTCCCTTGACATAGACGAGCGTGTTCGCCGTGCCGAGGTCGATCGCCATGTCCGACGAGAACAATCCGCCAAATCCTGCCATGTCGTGGGGTCCCGCAATTGAAAGTCAGGGTCCGCGAGTCAGCCACCGGGACCGGCCCACGTTATAGGCGGTCGGCGGCGGGGCGGTAAAGGGCGCATTCTACGGGGTGGAAGCGCCTTTCCGCCGCTTTCACCTATCGAACATTTGTAATGGGAAATTCCCGCGTTCGTGCGGCTCAAAGTCTCAGTTTTCGAACATAAAGCCACCGGGGCAGGGCGCAGCGCGCGCCACCCCGGCAGCGGGGCTGCGGATCAGATCGCGGCCAGGTTCCCTTCGGGCTTGGTCTTCTCGCGCCGGACCATCAGCCGATTCAGGGCGTTCACATAGGCCTTGGCGCTGGCCACCACGGTATCGGTGTCCGAGGCCTGGCCGGTCGCGATCTTGCCGTCCTCCGACAGGCGCACGCTGACCGTGGCCTGGGCGTCGGTGCCGCCGGTCACCGCATGCACCTGGTAAAGCTCCAGATGGGCGTGATGCTCGACCAGCTGCTTGACCGCGGCGAAGGTGGCGTCGACCGGCCCGTCGCCCTGCGCCGTGACCCGGTGCTCGACCCCGTCGACCGAGAGGATCAGGTCGGCCGATTGCGGCGCCTCGGTGCCGCAGATCACCCGCAGGAACTTGACCTGGATGCGGTCATGCTCGGCATCCAGATCGCTGTCGCGCATCAGCGCCAGCAGGTCGTCGTCATAGACCTCCTTCTTGCGGTCGGCGAGCGCCTTGAACCGCACGAAGACATCCTTCAGCTGGTTGTCGCCCAGATCGAAGCCCAGCTCCTTCATCTTCGAGCGCAGCGCGGCGCGGCCCGAATGCTTGCCCATCACCAGGTTGGTGGCATTGAGCCCGATATCGGCGGGGCGCATGATCTCGAAGGTCTCGGCATTCTTCAGCACGCCATCCTGGTGGATGCCGGATTCATGCGCGAAGGCGTTCTTGCCGACGATGGCCTTGTTGAACTGCACCGGAAAGCCCGAGACGGTCGCGACCTTGCGGCTCAGCCCCATGATCCGGGTGGTGTCGATGCCGGTCTGGAAGGGCATGATGTCGTTGCGCACCTTCAGCGCCATCACCACCTCTTCCAGTGCGGTATTGCCCGCGCGTTCGCCAAGCCCGTTGATGGTGCATTCGATCTGCCGGGCGCCCGCCTCGACCGCCGCCAGCGCGTTCGCCGTCGCCATGCCCAGATCGTTGTGGCAGTGCGTGGCAAAGACGATCTGATCGGCGCCGGGCACGCGCTCCAGCAGCATCTCGATCAGTTTCGCGCTTTCGCGCGGCGCGGTATAGCCCACGGTGTCGGGGATGTTGATCGTGGTCGCGCCCGCCCTGATCGCGGTCTCGACCACGCGGCAGAGGTAATCGTGCTCGGTCCGGGTCGCGTCCATCGGCGACCATTGCACGTTGTCGCAGAGATTGCGGGCATGGGCCACGGTCGCCTCGATCCGCTCGACCATCTCGTCCTGCGTCAGCTTGGTGATGTCGCGATGCAGGGGCGAGGTGCCGATGAAGGTGTGGATGCGCGGCCGGGCGGCATGCTGGACCGCTTCCCAGGCGCGGTCGATATCGGGGAACTGGGCGCGGGCCAGCCCGCAGATCACTGCGTTGCGCGAATTCTTCGCGATGTCGCGCACCGCCTCGAAATCGCCTTCCGAGGCAATCGGGAAGCCCGCCTCGATGATGTCGACGCCCATCTCGTCGAGCATCGCCGCGATTTCCAGCTTTTCGTCATGGGTCATGGTGGCGCCGGGGCTTTGTTCGCCGTCGCGCAGGGTGGTGTCGAAAATCAGGACGCGGTCCTGGTGCGAGCTCTCGGTCATGGCAGAATCTCTCTTGTCTTTAGCCTTAGCCTTCGGGGGAATGCGGCGCGGAAGATACCCTCTGAGCGGTCGCGCCTGTCCGGCACGCTCAGAGGCGGCTAAGGAGAAGAAGAAGGCCGAGGGACAGCGTCCGCGCAGGCTGCGCGGTAATGATCGCAATATGTCCGTGGCGTTCCATGGGCGGAAGTATAAGCGGCTCGGTCGCGCAGGGGAAGGGTCTTTCGCGGGACCCGCCGCGCGGTCTGGCCGCAGCCCGGTCCGCCCGGCGGAAAGCGATGGAATATGACATGGAGATTTCCGTTACGGCGTGAATTCTGAAAATTGAACATGTCATCGGCCGAGGTCGGGACGAGTTGCCGTCGGAGGAGGAGGGCGCCCGGCCCGGGGCCTTGCCGGAGGAGCGTGAATGGTGCATGGCGCCGCGCCGAGGGGCCGCCGAACCTGCCGGTGGACAGCACCGCGATCGAGTTCCTCGGGTGAAGCGGGACCGGGGCCCCAGCCGGGCCGCGTAAGCCCGATGAACCGAACGGGCAGGCCCGCAAGCATGGCGTTCAGGCCCGCCGCCAATGGCGCAAGGTGCCTCTGGCCAGGGATGCCGCCGCTTCGGACATCCGCGCCGACGCTCTCGGCCCCGGCACAGCCGGCCGGGAAGACGACACCCCCTTCCTCGGGAAAACGATCCCCCGGACCGTTTTCCGATCCGCCTCATCGCCGGACTTGCCCGACCGGATCCCCCAGGCCGAGGATATCGGCACCGTGACCGCGGACGGCGCTTGCGGCACTCGACGCGGTCACAGCGCCATCATCCTGCGCGGCGCCACGGCGATCATCCCGGTCCGGAAAAACGGCCGGCCATGGACAGAGGACTGCCCTGCCGGCTCGGCTCTGCTCCCGGACAGATGGCGGATATCGGCTTGCCCCGCAACGAAACCCTGCGCGCCACGCGGTCCCGTGGCAGGGCGTTCCGGACGCGGCGGACAGGATACCACGCCCGAAGTCGCGCCGAGGCAAAGATGCCCGCGCCGGTTCGCTCGGACCGGTGGCGCTGAACCGGCTCGGCCCCCAGTTCCTTCGGAGAGCGCATCGCCGCGATCGATCCGGACCGCCAAACCGCCGAAATCCACATCCGCGTCATTCGCCATTGCCGCTCGGACCAATGGCGCGACATGGCTCATTCATCAGCCGTCTCAACGCTCCGGCACCGCCGAAAGCGTCCGCGTGGCCTGAACCTGGAGGGGAAAGGGGAAAGGGAAAGTCACGCCTCGGGCCGCCTTTCGGCAACAATGCCCGGCCGGATCAACCGCAAGCCGCAGAAGGTCGCCTCGCTGACCTTCGACGGGGGGATGTGGCCCGCGCTCGGCGTTCGGAGGCGCGGGGGCTCAGTCGGCGGGCGGCGGGGCGCTGGCCGCCTCGGGGCGGTCTGCCGCGCCCGCGGGCGCCGTCGTCAGCACCCCGTTGGTCCAGGTGCCCGAGCGGATCTCGCCATCCGAGTATTTCATCACGCCCTCGCCCTCGTAGCGGCCATCCGAGAACATGCCCTCGTAGATGTCGCCATTGGCATAGGTGGCGCGGCCGCGGCCGTCGAACTTTCCGGCCTTCCAGCCGCCGGTATAGCTGAACCCGTCGGGCATGGTGATCGTGCCCTGACCCTCGCGCTGGCCCTTGACGAAGCTGCCCGAATAGACCGAGCCGTCGGCATAGGTCGCGGTGCCCTCGCCATGGCGCAGCCCGCCCATCCAGTCGCCGGTATAGCTGTAGCCGCCGGCATGGGTCATCGTGCCCGTGCCGTCATAGGCGGCATCCTTGAACTGGCCCTCGTAGACCAGCCCGTTGGGGAAGGTGGCCTTGCCCGCGCCGCCGATCACGCCCCCGGTCCATTCGCCCTCATAGGTCGAGCCGTCGGCATAGGTGACCTTGCCGGTGCCGTCGGGAAGATCGGCCCGGAACTGACCCTCGTAGACCGCGCCGTCGGGATAGGTCAGCTTGCCCAGCCCCTCGATCCGGCCCGCGACCCATTCGCCCTCGTAGCGATAGCCGTCGGCGCCGGTCAGCGTGCCCTTGCCGTGGCGCTTGTCGTTGCGGTACTCGCCCTCGTAGACGTCGCCATTGGCGAAGGTGACCTTGCCGGTGCCGTGCCGCTCGCCATTGACGAAGAGGCCCTCGTAGATGTCGCCGTTGGGCTGGGTCAGGGTGCCGAGACCGTTCATCTCGCCATCCTTCCAGGACCCGGAATAGCTCAGCCCCTCGGGGGTGGTCAGCGTGCCCTTGCCGGACCGCTGGTTCTGGGACATCTCGCCTTCATAGACGCGCCCGCCCGGATAGGCGATCCTGCCCTTGCCGTCCTTGACGCCGTTGACCCAGGTGCCCTCGTAGACATAGCCGTTGGGGCTGGTCATCTTGCCGATGCCGTGATGGACCGCGTTGCGGAATTCGCCCTCGTAGCGCACCCCGTTGGCATAGACCGCGACCCCGGTGCCGGTGATCTTGCCGTCCTGCCATTCGCCCTCGTAGGTGCCGCCATCGGCGAAGGTGATCTTGCCGGTCCCCTCGGGCTTGCCGTCCCTGAACTGGCCCTCGTAGACCGACCCGTTCACGAGCCGCGCGATGCCGGTGCCCTCGATCCGGCCGTCGACCCACTGGCCCGAATATTCGTAGCCATTGGGCAGCCGGTAGGTGCCGGTGCCGTCCTGCTTGCCGTTCTTGAAGGTGCCCTCGTAGATGCCGCCATTGTCGTATTGCTTGGTGACGACATCGCCGCTGTCCTGGGCCAGAGCGGTTCCGCCCGCGGCCAGCGCCGCGACCAAAGCCAGACGCGCCGTGATCCTGCCTGTTTTCTGCACCCGAGCCCCCATCGCCCTGCCGTGTCGCGGTTCTCTTTGAAAGCGCGGAAACCCTAGTGGAGCCTCGGCGGGCTTACAACGCTTTTCACCACCCGATGTCTTTCACTTGGCCGTCAGTCTGCTAAGAGGCGGAACAGGACGCGACGAGGACTTTCATGGCCGACGACCGGTTCCGCCTGACCCTGGCCCAGCTCGACCCGACGGTCGGGGCGCTGGCCGAGAATGCCGCCAAGGCACGCGCCGCCTGGGCGGCCGGGCGCGACGCGGGCGCCGACATGGTGGCGCTGCCCGAGATGTTCCTGACCGGCTATCAGGTGCAGGATCTGGTGCTGAAGCCCGCCTTCCTCGCCGATGTGGCCGCCCATCTCGAGGCACTGGCGCGCGATTGCGCCGTCGGGCCTGCGCTTGGGATCGGGGCGCCGGTCGCGGATGATGAGGGGCGCTACAACGCCTATCTCATCTGCGAGGGCGGCCGGATCGCGGCCCGCATCCTCAAGCATCATCTGCCCAATGACGAGGTCTTCGACGAAAAGCGTGTCTATCGCAGCGGGCCGATCAGCGGCCCCTACCGGATCGGGCCGCTGCGGATCGGCACGCCGATCTGCGAGGATGCCTGGTACGAGGACGTGACCGAGGCCCTGGCCGAGACCGGGGCCGAGATCCTGCTGGTGCCGAACGGCTCGCCCTATCATCGCGGCAAGCTCGACCAGCGGAAGACCATCATGGTCGCGCGCGTCGTCGAGACCGGGCTGCCGCTGGTCTATCTCAACCTCGTGGGCGGGCAGGACGACCAGGTCTTCGATGGGGGGTCGTTCGTGCTGAACCCGGGCGGGGCGCTGGCGCTGCAGATGCCGGTGCTGGACGAGGCGCTGACCCATGTCGAGTTTCGCCGCACGCCCGAGGGCTGGCGCGCCGGGCCGGGCTCGCTTGCCCCGCTGCCCGATGCCTGGGAACAGGACTACCGCGCGATGGTGACCGGGCTTGGCGCCTATGTCGTGAAAAGCGGGTTCTCGAAGGTGGTGCTGGGGCTGTCTGGCGGGATCGACTCGGCGCTGGTCGCGGCGATCGCGGCCGATGCGCTGGGGCCCGAGAACGTCCATTGCGTGATGCTGCCTTCGGAGTTCACCTCGGCCGCGTCGCTCGAGGATGCGGCGGCGGTGGCGACGGCGCTGGGCTGCCGGCTCGACGAAGTGCCGATCTCGGGGCCGCAGGCGGCCGTCGGCGAGGCGCTCGGCCCGCTTTTCGAAGGCACCGCGCCCGGCATCACCGAAGAGAACGTGCAGTCGAGGCTGCGCGGGCTGATCCTGATGGCGATCTCGAACAAGTTCGGCGCAATGCTCCTGACCACCGGCAACAAGTCGGAAGTGGCGGTCGGCTATGCCACGATCTATGGCGACATGGCTGGCGGCTACAATCCGATCAAGGATCTCTACAAGACCCGCGTCTTCGAGACCTGCCGCTGGCGCAACGCCCATCACCGGCCCTGGATGAAGGGACCGGCGGGCGAGGTGATCCCGCCCCGGGTGATCGAGAAGCCGCCCTCGGCGGAACTGCGGGCCGATCAGAAGGACGAGGACAGCCTGCCGCCCTATCCGGTGCTCGACCGGATCCTCGAGGCGCTGGTCGACGAGGACCTGTCGGTATCGGATCTCGTCGCGGAAGGGTTTGACGAAGAGACGGTGAAGCGGGTGGAGCATCTGCTTTACATCAGCGAATACAAACGTTTCCAGTCGGCTCCCGGAGCCCGTCTGACGCCGCGGGCATTCTGGCTCGACCGGCGCTATCCCATCGTCAACCGCTGGCGCGACCCGTCCTGAACGGGACCCCGATTTTTCGCAGAAAAATCGCGCCCGGTCGTTCCGTGCCGCGCCGCGCGGATGCCCTGCGCCTGTGGCGACTGGACCCAAGGCGCCCGCCCCATATCTCAGGACGCAGAACCACCTGACTGCAACCTGACCGGAGGGACCCGCCATGGCCCAACCCAAAGTCGCCGTGATCTTCTATTCGACCTACGGAACCAACCACCAGATCGCCGAGGCCGCCGCCGAGGCCGCTGCCGCCGCGGGGGCCGAAGTGCGCCTTCGTCGGGTGGCCGAGACCGCGCCCGAAGAGGTCGTCAAGGGGCAGGAGGCCTGGGCCGCCCAGGCCGAGAAGATGGCCCATATTCCCGAGGCCACGCCCGAGGACCTGGCCTGGGCCGACGCCTTCTTCTTCTCGACGCCCACCCGGTTCGGTGTCGCGGCCAGCCAGTTGCGCGCCTTCATCGACACGCTCGGGCCGGTCTGGCAACAGGGCAAGCTGGCCAACAAGGCCGTGACCGCCACCTCCAGCGCGATGAACCTGCATGGCGGTCAGGAAGGGACGCTGCTGACGCTGTACCCGACCTTCATGCATTGGGGCTCGATCCTGGTGCCGCCGGGCTTCACCGACGACACCGTCACAGCGGCCGGGGGCAATCCCTATGGATATTCCGCCAAGGCGGGAGAATTCGACGACGCCGGCAAGGCCGCGGTTGCTCATCAGGCCCGGCGGCTGGTCGAGGTCGCCGGCAAGCTGATCGCCTGACCGCGCGGCGCCCGGCGGCGCTCAGATCTCGGTGACGGGGCAGCGGTCGAGAAGCGCCTCGGTATCCTCGCGGGTGCACAGCGCGGTGGCATCGGTCATCACCGCCGCGCTGGCGGCCGCAGCACCCCATTGCAGCGCGCGGGCCAGCTCGGCGCCGCGCGCCAGCGCCAGCACGAAGGCGCCGACGAAGCTGTCGCCCGCCCCCACCAGCGAGCGCACCGGCACCTTGGCCGCCGCCACATGCAGCCTCAGCCCCTCGGCCGCCAGCACGTTGCCCTCCGCGCCCCGCGCGATCACCACGATCGAGGCCACGCCCCGCGCCACCAGTTCCGAGGCGAAATCGGCGCTGTCCTTGCGGTCGGGCAGGGCGCGCCCGGCCAGCTCCTCGGCCTCGAGCCCGTCCATGCGCAGCACATAGGGCACCGCATCCCGCGCCTCGGCCAGCCGGGTCAGGGCCGGGCCCGAGGTGTCGGCGAGGACGCGCGCGCCGCGTGACCCGATCTTGGCGCAGACCCGTTCGGTGAAATCCTCGGGCAGGCCGCGGGGCAGGCTGCCCGAGATCACGACATAGCCCGCCTCGGGCACCGCCGTCGTCACCGCCGCCAGCGTGGCCTTCAGCCCGGCCTCGTTCCAGATCGGCCCCGGCAGCACGAAGCGGAACTGCTCGCCCGAGGTGCTGTCGGTGACGGCAAGGCTCATCCGGGTCTCGCCCGGCGCCACCAGCGGAATGAGCCGGATGCCCTCATGTTCCAGCAGCGCCCGCAGCTTGTCGCCGTTATGGCCGCCCAGCGCCACCAGCGCGCGGCTTTCGCCGCCCAGAAGCCGGATCGCGCGCGACACGTTGATGCCGCCGCCGCCCGGATCGGTCACCGGCGGGGCACAGCGCAGCTTGTCGCCGGGCACGACATGGGCGACCGAAGTCGACAGGTCCACGGTCGGGTTGAGCGTGACGGTCAGGATATCGTGCATGGGTGGGATGGTCCTTGGCATTCGCGCCGCGAGAGTGCCACCCCCGCCGCGCGAGGCCAAGCCCGTTTCCGGGCACCTCGGCCGTCCGGGCCGCAACGACCTTCTGCCTGCCGCCCAGCTGTCACATCCCGCGTGATTGCAGACCCGCTTCCTGAAGCGTTCGGGCCGTTGACCTTGCCAGTCCTTGAGGGCGTCGACCGGTGTTCTGGCCTTCAGGGCCGATTGCGGCAGCTGGCTGTTGCAGAGGTGCACGCAGCGCAGGATAGTTTTCTCGAGGTCCTCGCCGCTGTGGAAGCGATGGCTCTGGAGCACGCCCCCTATCCGGCCGTTGAACCGCTCGGCCATGCCGTTCGCCTGCGGCCGCATCGGAAGCGCGAGGCGATGTTCGATGCCAAGGTCCGTGCAGAGCAGATCAAACGCGTGCTGTCCGGTTGCAGCGCGCCTGGATCGCCGCCCGGATACTGGGTGTCGTCGTCGCCTGCTTGTGAAGAGAGATCGGCACCTCCGCCCTCCATCCCGGACCTCGCGCAGAAGCGATCTTGCCATGAACAGGGCAGACCGACGGGGGGCCATGTGATCATCCGGGATGGAACACCTAGTCCAGCATCATCTGATAGCTGGCGGGCATATAGCGATAGCCGTCGGCCAACGCCTCGACATAGCCCAGCGCCGGGAACGGCATGTGATAGCCGATGAAGGGCATCCGTTCGGCCGCCAGCATGTCCAGAAGCCGCCGGCGGGTGGCCGCCGCCGCCGCCTTGTCGCGGTCATAGCGCACCTCCCAGTCGGGATGGGCCAGCGACCAGACATAGTGATTGGCGAAATCGGCGCCGATCAGCAGCGCCTTGCCCTCGCTTTCCAGCCGGTAAGCCATGTGCCCCGGCGTATGGCCGAAGGCCGCGACGGCGGTGACACCCTGCGCGGCCTCGCCGTC
The DNA here is from genome assembly GCF_004365965.1 of Rhodovulum visakhapatnamense. Taxonomy (GTDB): domain Bacteria; phylum Pseudomonadota; class Alphaproteobacteria; order Rhodobacterales; family Rhodobacteraceae; genus Rhodovulum; species Rhodovulum visakhapatnamense. Next base: position 103,698 of record NZ_SOEB01000013.1, on the reverse strand, counting down.
ATCGTCGAGAAAGCGCGTCTTGTCGGCCAGCGGCCGCACCTTGGCCTCGAAGCCTTCGTCGCCCGACATGTCCCAGGCGTCGAACTCGACCGCGCCGGTGACGTAGCGGGCCTTGGAAAAGGTCTCGGCCCCGTCCTCCATCAGCCCGCCGATATGGTCGCCATGCATATGGGTGATGACAACGGTGTCGATCTGGTCGGGAGTGTAGCCCGCGGCCGCCAGCGCGGCGACGGTGCCCTGGGGCGCAAGCCCGGTATCGAAGAGGATCAGCTCGGATCCGGTATTGACCACGGTCGGGGTAAAGAAGAACTGCGCCCTGTCGGCCGGGATCATCGCCGCCTCGGACACGGCGGCGAATCGTTCGGGTTCGACATTCAGTCCGAAGATCGTCTGCGGGTCGGGCACGGTGCGGGTTCCGGCAAGGATCGTCGTCACTTCGAACGCGCCCAGCGTGAACCGGTTGAAGGGCGGCCGGGCCGGGCCCATCATCGGGGCGGCGGCCCGGGCCGGCGGGGCGGCGGCCGCGCAAAGCGGCAGCGCGGCCCCGGCCAGAAGCGCGTGGCGGCGGGTCATCTCGGTCATCGCGGGTCTCCCTCTGCTGGTCCGGCACGCGGCCGGATCTTCCCTGCGGGGAAGGATAGGCGCGATCCGCCGCCTAGCCATGTCACGACCATGTCACGGTCATGTCACGACGGCGCGAGCCGTGGACAGGATCGCGGGCGGGCGCGCCCTGCGGCAAGGAGGCACCGGGGCGGATCATTCCCACCAGGGGTCGATCGAGGCGATGTCGTCGTCGGACCAGCCGAAATGATGCGCGATCTCGTGGATCAGCACATGGGTGACCAGTTCGGTCAGGGTCACCTCCTCGCGCTCGACCCATTCGTCGAGGATGGCGCGGCGGAACAGCCAGATCGTGTCGGGCCGGTCGGGCTGGTCCATCACCGATTTCTCGGTCAGCGGGATGCCGTCGTAAAGCCCGGTCAGCTCGAACGGGCTGTCGATGTCAAGCTCGTCCAGCATCTCGTCGGGGGCCAGATCCTCGACCCGGATCGCCACCGCGCGGGCGGGGCCGCGGAACGGTTCGGGCAAAGCGTCGCGGGCGGCCGCGGCGATGTCGGCAATGTCGTCGAGCGAGGGCGGAAGGCCGTGGCGGATCGGGTCTGTCATGGGCCCGATATGGACAAAACGGCGTCGGTGTGGAAGAGCGGGCGCGCAAGGAGAATGCCCATGACCACCGTCACCCGTTTCGCGCCGTCGCCCACCGGCTACATCCATGTGGGCAACCTGCGCACCGCGTTGTTCAACTACATGATCGCCCGCAAGGCCGGCGGCACCTTCATCCTGCGCTTCGACGATACTGACCCCGAACGGTCCAAGCAGGAATATATCGACGGCATCCGCGAGGACCTCGAATGGCTGGGCTTCAGTTGGGACCGCGAAGAACAGCAATCGGCGCGGCTCGACCGCTATGCGGAGGTTGCCGCCGAGCTGCGCGCCTCGGGGCGGCTTTACGAATGTTTCGAGACCCCGACCGAGCTGGATCTGAAGCGCAAGAAGCAGCTGAACATGGGCAAGCCGCCGGTCTATGACCGTGCCGCGCTGGAGCTGTCCGAGGACGAGAAGGCCGCGCTTCGGGCCGAGCGTCCCGGGCATTGGCGTTTCCTGCTCGACCGCGAGCGGATCGACTGGACCGACGGAATTCTCGGTGACATCTCGATCGACGCGGCCAGCGTCTCGGACCCGGTGCTGATCCGCGGCGACGGGCAGGTGCTGTATACCTTCGCCTCGGTGGTCGACGATGTCGACATGGGCGTGACCTATATCGTGCGCGGGTCGGATCACGTCACCAACACCGCGACCCAGATCCAGATCATCGGGGCGGTCGGCGGCACCGCGCCGCGCTTTGCCCACCATTCGCTGCTGACAGGCGCCCAGGGCGAGGCGCTGTCCAAGCGGCTGGGGCATCTGTCGCTGCGCGATCTGCGCGAACAGGGGATCGAGCCGATGGCGCTTTTGTCGCTGATGGCGCGGCTGGGCTCGTCGCAGCCGGTCGAACTGGCGGGCAGCCTCGACGAGCTGATCGAGGGCTTCGATATCGGTACCTTCGGCGCGGCGCCGACGAAATTCGACGAACACGACCTGTTCCCGCTGACCGCCCGGCATCTGCACGGGCTGCCCTTCGCGGCGGTGAAGGACGAGATCGCGGCGGTGGGCGTGCCGGACGATCTGGCCGAACGGTTCTGGCAGGTGATGCGCGAGAACATCGTCACCCGGCGCGACCTGCCGGGCTGGTGGGCGCTGTGCCGCAACGGCGCCGAACCGCTGGTCGACGAGGAAGACCGCGCCTTCGTGACCGAGGCGTTCGCGCTGCTGCCCGAGCCGCCCTATGACGACGCGACCTGGGGCGCCTGGACGGCCGAGGTGAAGGCGCAGTCGGGCCGCAAGGGCAAGGGGCTTTTCATGCCGCTGCGCAAGGCCGTGACCGGCCGGGCCAAAGGCCCCGAAATGGGCGATCTGTTGCCGCTTCTGCAGAAGAAACCGGGCTAGGCGCGCCCGTCCGGGCACCGGTCGCGGAAAATTCGACCGGCTTCGGTCACGAGACCTTCCGGAAGTTTGCGCGAGGGGCCCCTGCCGGGCCCCTTTTCTTTCGTCGTCCAGCCGCTTTCGGACAGGGTCCGCCAGAACGGCCCTTGCCGGAAAACGACGCATGATCTACGTCTCGCGGCATCCGTCCCCGGGAGAATCCGGCGCTTGTCGCCGGTGCCGAAGGAGCAACCGCCCCGGTAAACTCTCAGGCAGCAAGGACCGCGGACGGACACGGACTCTGGAGAGAGGCGCGCGAGGCGTCCGCCGAAGGGATAGCGATCTCAGGCGAAGGGACAGAGGGGGCATCGGAGGGGACGTCCATGGGGGGCGTCCGCGATGCCGCGATGCATGCACGCATCCGGCCAGGGGAATGGGTTGCCATGTCGGGCTTGCTGCGCACCGCGCTTTACGATCTGCATCTGGAACTGGGCGCGAAGATGGTGCCCTTCGCGGGTTACGAGATGCCCGTGCAATACGGCCTTGGCGTGATGAAGGAACACCTGCATTGCCGGGTGCGCGCGGGGCTGTTCGATGTCAGCCATATGGGCCAGGTCAGCCTGCGCCCGAAATCGGGCATGGTCGAGCATGCGGCCATCGCGCTGGAACATCTGGTGCCGGTGGATCTGGTCGGGCTGAAGCTCGGCCGCCAGCGCTATGCGATGTTCACCAATGACGCGGGCGGCATTCTGGACGACCTGATGGTGGCACGACGCTGCGACGATCTGTTCCTGGTGGTGAACGCCGCCTGCAAGGCCGAGGATCTTGCCCATCTGCACGCCGCTATCGGCTGCGATTGCGACATCGTCGAGCTGACCGACCGCGCGCTGCTGGCGCTGCAGGGGCCCGAGGCCGCCGCCGTGCTGGAGACCGTGGCGCCCGGCGTGTCCGACATGCGCTTCATGGATGTGGCGATCATCGACACGGCTGATGGCCCGCTCTGGGTGTCGCGCTCGGGCTATACCGGCGAGGACGGGTTCGAGATCTCGGTGCCGGCCGAGCGTGCCGAGGCGCTGGCCCGGCAGCTTCTGGCGCATGAGGCGGTCGAGGCGATCGGGCTCGGCGCCCGCGACAGCCTCAGGCTGGAGGCCGGGCTCTGCCTTTACGGCCATGACATCGACACCGGGACCTCGCCGGTCGAGGCCGATCTGGCCTGGGCGATCCAGAAGGCGCGCCGCACCGGCGGCGCGCGCGAAGGCGGTTTTCCCGGCGCCGCGCGCATCCTTGCCGAGCTGGCCACCGGCGCGGCGCGCCAGCGGGTGGGGCTGCGCCCCGAAGGCCGGGCGCCGATGCGCGAGGGCACCGCGCTTTTCGCCGCAGAGACCGGCGGCGATCCGGTCGGCACGGTGACCTCGGGCGGGTTCGGCCCGTCGGTCGGGGTGCCGGTCTCGATGGCCTACGTGCCCGTTGATCTTGCCCTGGAAGGGGCCAAACTCTGGGGCGAGGTGCGCGGCAAACGCCTGCCGGCCGAAATCGTGCGCCTGCCGTTCCGCCCGTCGACCTACAAGCGCTGAGGGACACTAGCGATGAAATTCACCGAACAGCACGAATGGCTCCGCGTCGAGGACGATCTCGTCGTCGTGGGCATCACCGATCATGCCGCCGAACAGCTGGGCGACGTGGTCTTCGTCGATCTGCCCGAAGAGGGCACGACCGTCTCGAAGGATGACGAGGTGGTGGTGATCGAAAGCGTCAAGGCGGCCTCTGACATCCTCGCGCCCCTGGATGGCGAGATCGTCGAGGTCAACCAGGCCCTGACCGAGACGCCCGCCAAGGTGAACGAGGACCCGACCGGCGACGGCTGGTTCTTCAAGATGAAGATCGAGGACCTTTCGGCGCTCGACGAGTTCATGGACGAAGCCGCCTATCAGGCCTTCATCGACTGATTTCGGGACACTCATGCCTTATACCCCCAGCACCTACCTGCCCTACGATTTCGCGAACCGCCGCCATATCGGCCCCTCTCCGGAGGAAATGACCGAGATGCTGGAGGTGCTGGGGCTGCGAAGCCTCGAAGAGCTGATCGGAGAGACCGTGCCCGACAGCATCCTTCAGGCCGAGCCGCTCGATTTCGGCAAGCCCAAGTCCGAACGCGAGATGCTGTGGGCGATGCGCCAGATCGCGAAGAAGAACCGCGCCTTCACCACGCTGATCGGGCAGGGCTATTACGGCACCGTCACGCCGCCCGCGATCCAGCGCAACATCCTGGAAAACCCCGCCTGGTACACGGCCTACACGCCCTATCAGCCGGAAATCAGCCAGGGTCGGCTCGAGGCGCTGCTGAACTACCAGACGATGGTGTCGGACCTCACCGGGCTTGAGATTGCCAATGCGTCGCTCCTGGACGAGGCCACCGCCTGCGCCGAGGCGATGACCATGGCGCAGCGGGTGGCGAAATCGAAGGCGTCCGCGATCTTCGTCGACCGCGACTGCCATCCGCAGAACATCGCGGTGATCCGGACCCGGGCCGAGCCGCTTGGGATCGAGGTGATCGTCGGCGACCCCTTCACCGATCTGGACCCCGAAAAGGTCTTTGCCGGGCTCTTCCAGTATCCCGGCACCTACGGCCATATCCACGACTTCACCGGCCCGATCGCCGATCTGCACGCGGCCGAGGCGCTGGGCATCGTCGTGGCCGACCCGATGGCGCTGGTCGTGCTGAAGGAGCCGGGGGCGATGGGGGCCGACATCGCCGTGGGCTCCACCCAGCGCTTCGGCGTGCCGATGGGCTTTGGCGGCCCGCATGCGGCCTATATGGCCTGCCGCGGCGCCTACAAGCGGGCGATGCCGGGCCGGATTGTCGGCGTCTCGGTCGATGCGCGCGGCAACAAGGCCTATCGTCTGGCGCTCCAGACCCGCGAGCAGCATATCCGCCGCGAGAAGGCGACCTCGAATGTCTGCACCGCCCAGGCACTGCTGGCGGTGATGGCGGGCTTCTATGCCGTCTTCCACGGTCCCAAGGGACTGAGTGCCATCGCCCAGCGCATCCACCGCAAGGCGGTGCGCACCGCGCGTGGGTTGCAGGAGGCGGGGTTCACCGTCGAACCGGCCGAATTCTTCGACACCTTCACCGTCGATGTCGGCCCGATGCAGGGCGTGATCTACAAGGCGGCCCTGGCCGAGAAGATCAACCTGCGCCGGATCGGCACGACCAAGCTCGGCATCGCGCTGGACGAGACCACCCGGCCTGCGTCCATCGAGGCGCTCTGGCGCGCCTTCGGGATCGAACGCAAGGACAAGGGCGGCGACGGCGAATACCGCTTCCCCGAGGGCATGATCCGCGAGAGCGATTTCCTGACCCATCCGGTCTTCCAGATGAACCGGGCCGAGACCGAGATGATGCGCTACATGCGCCGTCTGGCCGACCGCGATCTGGCACTGGACCGGGCGATGATCCCGCTGGGGTCCTGCACCATGAAGCTGAACGCCGCGGTCGAGATGATGCCGATCACCTGGCCCGAGTTCTCCAACATCCACCCGCTGGCGCCGGCCGATCAGGTCCGGGGCTTTGCCGAGATGCTGGACGATCTGGCCGACAAGCTGTGCCGGATCACCGGCTATGACGCGATGTCCTTCCAGCCCAATTCGGGCGCGGCGGGCGAATATGCGGGGCTGATGACCATCGCCGCCTATCACCGGGCGCGGGGCGAGGGGCACCGGCGGATCTGCCTGATCCCGACCTCGGCGCACGGGACCAACCCGGCCTCGGCGCAGATGGCGGGGATGAAGGTCGTGGCGGTCAAGTCGGCCGAGAACGGCGATATCGACCTTGAAGATTTCCGCGCCAAGGCCCAAGCTGCGGGCGGCGATCTGGCGGCCTGCATGATCACCTATCCCTCGACCCATGGCGTCTTCGAGGAGACCGTGCGCGAGGTCTGCGAGATCACCCATGCCCATGGCGGGCAGGTCTATCTGGACGGGGCCAACCTGAACGCGCTGGTGGGCCTCGTGAAACCCGGCGAGATCGGGTCGGATGTCAGCCACCTGAACCTGCACAAGACCTTCTGCATCCCGCATGGCGGCGGCGGGCCGGGCATGGGGCCGATCGGCGTCAAGGCGCATCTGGCACCCTACCTGCCCGCCGATCCCGCGACCGGCGGGACCGGTGCGGTCAGCGGCGCGATGCACGGGTCGGCCTCGATCCTGCCGATCAGCTATGCCTATGTGCTGCTGATGGGGGGCGCCGGGCTGACCCAGGCCACCAAGGTCGCGATCCTGAACGCCAATTACATCGCGAAGCGGCTTGAGGGCGCCTATGACGTGCTCTTCAAGGGCCGGAACGGCCGGGTCGCGCATGAGTGCATCGTCGATACCCGCGATTTCGTGGACACGGCCGGGGTCACCGTCGACGATATCGCCAAGCGGCTGATCGATTGCGGCTTCCATGCGCCGACCATGAGCTGGCCGGTGGCGGGCACGCTGATGATCGAGCCGACCGAGTCCGAAACCAAGGCCGAGCTCGACCGCTTCGTCACCGCGATGCTGGCGATCCGCGACGAGATCCGCGAGATCGCCGAGGGCCGGATCGAGAAGGGCAACAACCCGCTGAAGAAGGCGCCGCATACGGTCGAGGATCTGGTCGCCGACTGGGACCGCCCCTATTCGCGCGAGCGGGGCTGCTTCCCGCCGGGGGCGTTCCGTGTCGACAAGTACTGGCCGCCGGTCGGGCGGGTCGACAACGCCTATGGCGACCGCAACCTGATCTGCACCTGCCCGCCGGTCGAAGAGCTCGCCGACGCGGCCGAATAGGCCAGCGCGCATCACGTACACGGCCCCGGCCTCTGCCCGGGGCCGTTGTCATGCGCGGCCTTTCACGGGGTCGATCCGCCAGGTCCCTCAGAAGCATCGTCTCCGGACCGGCAGCCTGCGGCGAAGCGGCCTTCCGTCGAGACGGGCGCGAGCGTCGGCAGGGCGGACAAAACTGCCGTCGGCTCAGTTCGGTTCAATTGCGTTTAGCGCTTGTCACTCTGCCAGATTGGCTTGCCTGGCCCGGCAACGCCCGGAAACTGATAGCCCATGTGTGTAACGGTATCGACCACGGAACAGATTAAGTCGGCCACATGCGCCTGAACCTGCGACAAGTATTCGATACCAATCTTGTCAGCAAACTGGACGATTTCGCCGGACGCCCGATCTTTTTTCGAAAAGCGTGGAAGCGACTTCCCTTCATTATCAGGCAACATCCAACTTCCGTGACAAAGGATATTCCGTAGTTCTGATGCCTTCTTAATGTCAGCGACAAGATCGCATATGTTCTCTGTCGAATTGCTTGGGTTGGCAGTTGCCGCAGCTTCGAACTCATTCGCCAAGTTCCAAAGTTGCATAGTCATTACTCTTTCAAGCCTCTTTCCCCACTGCTCAACCGCCCTTGCGGTGTCTTCCGGCGCAACGGGCGTTGTTCCTGTGAATGAGAAAAAGGCTTTCCTGAGCGTGTCTTCCAAGAAGCCAAACGAAGCGATTGCTCGTCCGAGATGCTCCCAAAATTCTGGGTCATGCCGGTGAGTAGGAAACATCTTCGGAAGGCATTCCCGATCAATAACCGCTCTAACAACAGGTTCGGCGTCACCCATGATTGCCCTTCAAATTAGGTTTTCTGAACTTTCACAGCTTTATTTTCTTCTCATCACGAAAATCGAATACTTGACTCGCGCACCAAGGTCCAGTGTTTCCAAGGCGCATCATTTGTCGAAAAGGGCTCGGAGCTGTCATCCACCGCGCGTTGCCTCAAAGGCTGTTTCAGGGGACGGTGAGCGTGGCGGGGGCCCATGAAAGGCAGACCGTTCCGGCCACTGCGGGTCCCGGCGTCGGGGGTGCGGCGACTGGTTTCAGAACGGGATTGTCCCTCCGGAACACAGGTCGTCGCGACCGGTGCCGGGACTGAACACCTAGAGCCCCGCCAAGCGCCTTAGCGCGGCCTTGTCCTCGTCGATCACCAGCGCGGCCTCGGCATGGGTCAACGCCCGGCGGGTCATCGCCGCGGCGGCGCGGGCCAGGGCGGGATCGTCGCCCTGGCGCAGCGTGTTCAGCGCATGCATGAGCCGCAGCGCCACCTCGCGCATCGGGGCGCCGTCGCGGGCGATGGCGGCGAAGGCGTCCTCGACCAGATCGTCGGCGCGGAGCGCCGGGGCGTGAAGCCTCGGGTAGCGGATCTCGTCGCCCGCGGCCGGGCATTCGGCCAGAAGCCGTTCCAGCCGCCCGAGAATGTCGATGGCAGTGCCCGGGTCGTTGATCCCGGGCGACAGTGCGCGCGAGGCAATCTCGGACAGCACGATCAGCGCGAAGCGCGCATCCTGTTCGAAGCTGCGCACCGCCTCGATCTCGAAGGCTGTGGCAATGCGGGCGGCGTCGAGCGCGCCCGGCGGATGGACATGGGCCAGCGCCCGACCGGTGACGAGAAAGCTGCCGGGCACGGCGTTGATCCAGATTTCGGCCCCGGCCCTTTCAGCCTGCTCGGACAGCGCCGCCATGTCGACAAGCTGGACATAACCGCCCCGCGGCGCGGGCACGGCCTCGGCGCCGTCGGGCGGGGTTTCTCCGTCGGGCAGGGGGGTGGCCAGCAGGCTCGGGGCGGTGCGGGCCGCGGTCAGCGTCTCGCGGGCGCGAAGGGTCGCCTGGGCGATGGTCTCGTCCATGCTGCCGAGCCGTGACAGATGGTCGATCCAGCGCAGGATCGCCACCACCACCAGCGCCACCACCAGCACGGTGAAGGCAAACAGCACGAAGGGCGCGGCGCCGGTATAGGCGCCCGCCCGGAACAGGATGATCGAGACCAGCGCGAAGATGAAGGCGCCGATGAAGGTCGCCAGCACGGTCTGGGTCGTGGTGTCCTCCAGCAGCAGTCGGTGCGAGCGCGGCGTGACCTGGCTTGAGGCCTGGCGGTGCGTCGTGACCATGATCGACAGCGAGAAGGTCGTGACCGCCAGCATCGACGAGGCCAGCACATCGAGCACCGGCATCACCGCATTCTCGCCCAGCCTGTCCGCAAGTTCTTGCGGGATGACCGGCCCCAGCAGCGCCGCCGCCCCGGCCGCGACGATCCCGAGCACCGCGATCAGGCTGCTGCGCACCCAGAGCCTGCGCGACAGGCGGACGACCTGCCAGAGCCGAAGCGATTTCATCCAAGGGTCTCCCGCTGCCGCCGCATGGGCTGATCCTAGCCCGTCGCCCGGAGGGGTAAAGCCGGTTGCGGACCCGGCGCCCGGGCGATTCCCCTTGAACGGAACGGGGGCGTCCCGATATATTCACAACACGGAATGTCTCGGAGGCTCGCCCGATGGCCGATGCGCTGAAACTGACCTGCCATGCCTGCGGAACCGCCAACCGACTGCCCGCCGACCGGCTGGACGCGGCGCCCAGATGCGGCGTTTGCGGCACCCGGCTGGCCGACGGGCGGGTACACGAGATCGACCTCGCCACGCTCGAGAAAAGCCGCAAGGACGATCTGCCGTTGCTGGTCGATTTCTGGGCCGCCTGGTGCGGGCCCTGCCGGATGATGGCGCCGCAATTCTCGGCCGCGGCGCGGATGCTGCTGCCCGAGGCGCGGCTGGCCAAGCTCGACACCGAGGCCCATCCGGGGGCGTCGGACCGTTACGATGTGCGCGGCATTCCGCTTCTGATCCTGTTTCACCGGGGCCGCGAGGTCGCGCGGCAGGCCGGGGCGCGGCCCGCCGAGGAGATCGTGAAATTTGTGCGCCATCACGTGGGGCAGACCGCTTGACATCCCCGGCGGCATACTGCAAATGACCGCTCACCGGGGCCGTAGCTCAGTTGGGAGAGCGCGTCGTTCGCAATGACGAGGTCAGGGGTTCGATCCCCCTCGGCTCCACCAGATCACCCACAGAATTTTGGCAGATCAAGCCCCTCGGGGCTCGTCCGGCAGGTCGCTGCCGGTCAGCGTTGCGCTTTTGCGCCTTGTTCCGCTTATCGGACGGCGCAGCGCATGACGCGTCTTTGCCGAGGTCCCGTCCTGTGCTTTGCTGATGCCGGTTCGGCTGCGTCGGCACCCCCTGCCATCGGGCCGGACCGGGGCGCCGGTGCGGCAGGCCCCAGTTTTGCCTTAGCCGAGTTGCCGTGTTTTTGGACCCTCAGACAGCCGCGGATCGCCAGCCATGACATACCCTTCCCGGGAGGGCGGAGCCGTGGTGCCATTGCGCCATGAGGCGGTGCTTGAGGCGGTGGCGGCCATCCGTGCCGCCGGAGTGCTCGGGCGCAGCCCGCGCCGCGCGCGCCTGCTGGATTACCTGATCGACCGCGAGCTTTCGGGCCATGGCGAGGATATCAAACCCCATGCCATCGCGGTCGAGGTGTTCGACCGCGACCAGCGCTTCGACCCCGGCCGCGACAGCATCGTGCGGACCGAGATCGGGCGGCTGCGCGAGGCGCTGGCGCGGTTCTATGCGCTGGCCGATCCCGAACTGCCGGTGATCGAGATCCCGAGGGGCAGCTGCCGCCCGACGCTTCGGCCCGGGCCGGGCGAATCCGGGCCGCCGCCGTCGCCCTGGCCGCGCCGCCTCGTGGCTCTGGCCGGGCTGGCGATGCTGATCGTGATCGTGCCGATGCTGTGGCAGGCCCATGTCCGCCACGCGCAGGAGCGGGTCTTTGCCGCTGCGGCGCGCCCGATCGAGGAGGCGCCCTATCGGGTGCTGCGGGTCGCGGTGCTGCCGTTCCGGGCCGAGGGACGGCTCGCCGGGATCGAGGATCTGGCCTACGGCTTCGGGGCCGAGATCGCCACCGACCTTGCCGCCCATCCCTGGATCGCGACCAGCGCGCCGCGCGATGCCGCGCGGGCGGCCGAGACCGCCGACTATCTGCTGCGGGGGCGGCTGATGTGGCGCCGCGACACGCTGCTGGCCCAGCTCGAGCTGATCTCGTTTCCCGGCCGCCGCACGGTCTGGACCACCTTCCAGCGGGTCGGCGACTCGGCGGGCGCGCTGCAGGAGACCGAACGCACGGTGCTGGGGCAGATCGTGCGGCGGCTGGGGGCGGCGCATCGCGTGAGCCCCGAGCTGATGCGCGCGCCGCCCCAGCGCTATGCCGAGTCGGACCTGCCCGACCTGTCCTGCCTGATGGGCATTCACCGCTATCTTGCGGCCCCGGCCGCGCCCTCGCATGCGGCGCTGAGCAGTTGTCTGGGGCGGGTCGTCGACAGCCATCCCCGCTATGGCGAGGCCTGGGCGGCGCTGGCGCTGCTGCGGCTGGACGAGGCGCGGTTCGGGCGCAACCTGCGGTCCGGTCCGGGGGCGGTGGCGTCGGCCTGGGGCGATGCGGCCCGGGCGACCTCGCAGGCGCTGCGGCTGGCGCCCCAGGGGCTGATGACCCTGCACGCGGCCGCGGGGCTGGCGCTTGAGGGTCCGGGGCGCGACACGGAGGCGTTTCAGGCCCATGCCGCGCGCCTTCTGGAGCTGTACCCGCACCATCCGCCGAGCCTCGCGCTGGTGGGCTCGGGGCTGGCCGCCCATGAGGGGCGCTGGGACGAGGGGCTGGCGCTGGTCGCGCAGGCGCTGCGGCTTGAACCCGATGCGCCGGGCCGGTTCCATGTCGCGCCTGCGTTGAAGGCGCTGATGGGGGCCGACGATGCCGCCGTGTCGGCGGCGGTCGCATCGCTCGATCCGGCGGGCTCGCGGATCGAACGTCTGCTGGTCGCGCTGGCGCGGGCGCGGCTGTCCGCGGGCGCCCCGGCCGGGCCGTCCGCCGCGCCGGCCCCGAACGCGACCGCCACCGACGCGCTGCCTGTTTTGGCGGGCACGTTCGACCGCGCCGAGGCCGAAGCCTTCGTGCGCGGGCGGCGCTATACGCCCGGGCTCGAGACCGCATTGCTGCGCCAGATTGCCGCTGCCGACCCGGTTCCGGCCACGACTGCGGCCTTGCCGTGACCGGGGGCGCGCGCCTCGCGGCCCGAGGCCGGTGCTGCGGCTCGTGGCGGGGCCTTTCGGTCCCGGACGGCGGCGGCGTTCCGGCGCATTGAAGTCGGCAATTGTGTGCTTATTATTTTCGCGCTATGGCAGAGTCTTGCGCATCCGGCGTATGGCGATGACTGGAAATCCGCTTGCCGCCGTGCGGGGGAATTGCAGCCGTTGTCAGATGCTCCAGATTCTGCGTAAGCATCGGTTTTTTCCGGCATGATTCTGCCACGCAGCACCCCCGTGGTGCGGCGGGTCGGGACAAACGGAGAGTAAGGTGGCAATCAAGAATGACGAGCCTTGGTTAAGGGGTCCATTAATGTTTCCAGTCAGTTCCAGTACTGCGGTCCGTTCCGGACGTTTCGGACCGTCCCGTCGTCGCCTGCTGGCGGCGCTGGCTGGCTCTGCTGCGTCCGTTGCCTTCGGTCTTCCGCGTTTCGCTGCGGCGCAGGAGGCGCCGCCCGAGCCCGAACCCGAGGCGCCCCCGCCGGTCCCCGAAGCCGCGCCCGAGCCGGTGCCCGAACCGGTCCCGTTCTCCTTTGACGTGTTGAGCGACCAGATGCAGGCCCGGGCAAAGGAGGCCCACAAGGCCGCCTCGCTGCCCGAGGGGCCGCTGTCGGGGCTCGATTACGATGCCTACCGGTCGATCCGCTTCCGGCCCGATCACGCGCGCTGGGCCGGGGACGGGTCGTATTTCCAGCTGCACGCCTTCCATCCGGGCTGGCTGTACAAGGAGCCGGTCGAGATCTTCGAACTGGTCGAGGGTATCGCCCAGCCGCTGCATTTCTCGGGGGCCGATTTCCAGTATGACGGCAAGGCCGCCGATCTGATCCCGCCCGATTTCGAGATGCCGGGCGTCGCGGGCTTCCGGCTGCATGCGCCCTTCAACCGCGCCGACACCTTCGACGAGGTCGTGGTGTTCCAGGGCGCCAGCTATTTCCGCGCCCTCGGCCGGGCCAATGTCTACGGGCTGAGCGCGCGCGGGCTTGCCGTCAACACCGCGTCGGGCAAGACCGAGGAATTCCCGCGCTTCAGCACCTTCTGGCTGGAACGCCCGGCGCCCGGTGCGACCTCGATCACGATCTATGCCGCGCTCGACAGCAAGTCGCTGACCGGCGCCTACCGGTTCATCATCACCCCCGGCGCGACCACGGTGATGGACGTGACCGCGCGCCTCTTCATGCGCGAGGATGTCGATCAGCTGGGCATCGCGCCGCTGACCTCGATGTTCCTGCTGGGCGACAACGATCGCGGCGATTTCGACGATTTCCGCCACCGGGTGCATGACAGCGAGATGCTGATCCTGAACACCAGCGAAGGCGGCACCTTCGTGCGGCCCTTGAATAACCCGCCCCGGCTGGCCAGTTCCTATCTGGCCGCCCGCGACCCGGAAAGCTTCGGGCTGATCCAGCGCAACCGGAACTTCGACGACTATCTCGATGCCGGCGCCCATTACGAGCGCCGCCCCTCGATGATGGTCGAGCCGGTGGGCAACTGGGGCCGCGGGACGGTGCGGCTGGTCGAGATCCCCTCGGATCTCGAGGCCAACGACAACATCGTCGCCTTCTGGGTGCCCGAAGAGAAGGCGCGCAAGGGCGACACGATGGAATACGATTACCGCCTGCACTGGGGAACCAACCCTCCCGGTGCGGTCGGGGAACGCGCCCATGTGGTGCGGACGCTTGTGGGACGGGGCGGTGTCGCAGGCGCCGCCAGCGGTCCCGGACTGCGGAAATTCGTGGTCGATTTCGAGGGGGGAACGCTCGGGGAACTTCCCGACGATGCGGACGTTAAGGCTGATGTATACGCAAGCACGGGACGAATGGAGAAGCCCGTCTTCAGCCGAATTCCGGGGTCTGATACCTGGCGTCTCGTCGTCGATATAACGGCCGACACGGGCGCTCTGGTTGAACTTAAGGCCGAAATAACGGGGTACGGGCAGACCTTGACTGAAACCTGGCTCTACCAATGGATCAACGAATGAGTGCAGATTCCACCCTCGATGCGCAGAACGCGATTGCGGTAGAAGGCCCGCATTGGGCCCCGCCGGTCGCTCCGATGGACATGCCCCAGCAGGTGCTGGAGGCGCGGCGCGAGCTGCGCCTGCCGATCTGGCTGGCCCGTCTGATGCGGCCGCTGCAGCTGGGCTGACGGCGGACCAGATGTCCCGCATCCTTGCGTCCGGCCTCCGGACCCGCGTGCTTCGCGGGCTCGCGATCGGCTTTTCCCTTGCAGCCGCGACCGTGGCCGCGTCGCTTCTGGCAGAGGCCTCCACGCAGGATGGCGTCGATGCCTGGGATGTGGCGCGCACGACGCTGATCTTCATCACCACGGCCTGGCTGGCCTGGGGCGCGGCGGGGGCCTTTATCGGCCTGCTCGGCCATCTGCGCCGCGCGCCCGAGCCGCAACTGCGGCTGCCGCACGAACCGACGGTGGTGCTGGTCCCGATCTGCAACGAGGACCCGGTGACGACCTTCGCCCGGATCGCCGCGATGGACGGGTCGATCCAGGCCGCGGGGCTGCGCTGCGACATCGCCGTCCTCTCGGACACCCGCGATCCGGTCAACGCGGCGCGCGAGCGCGACGCCTTCGCCCGGCTTCTGGCCGAGACCGGCGGGGCCGGGCGCATCTTCTACCGCCGCCGGACCGACAATCGCGGGCGCAAGGCGGGCAATATCGAGGACTTCATCCAAAGCTCGGGCGGCGCCTACGAGTTTGCCCTGATCCTCGATGCCGACAGCCTGATGGAGGGGGTGACCGTCCGCCGGATGATCGCGCGGATGCAGGCCGATCCCAGGCTGGGCCTGTTGCAGACGCTGCCGAAGATCATCGGTGCAGGCTCGCTGTTCGGGCGGGCGATGCAGTTCTCGGCCAGCTTCCATTCGCCGGTCTTCGCCCGGGGGCTGGCGCGGCTGCAGGGCAATACCGGGCCGTTCTGGGGCCATAACGCCATGGTGCGGGTCCGCGCCTTCGCCGAAAGCTGCGGCCTGCCCGCGCTGGAGGGCAAGCCCCCCTTCGGCGGTCATATCCTCAGCCATGACTATGTCGAGGCGGCTCTGCTGGCGCGGGCCGGATGGCGCGTGAAGCTCGACGAGACCATCGAGGGCTCGTTCGAGGAGGGCCCCGACAACATCCTCGCCTATGCCAAGCGCGACCGCCGCTGGTGCCAGGGCAACCTCCAGCACATGCGTCTCTTGCTGGCGCCGGGGCTTGCGGTCTGGAGCCGCTTCGTCTTCGTGCAGGGGATCTTCGCCTATCTCGTCTCGCTTCTGTGGGGGGCGTTCCTCATTGCCTCGCTGCTGGCCACGGTCTTCGCGCCGGCGCCCGACTACTTCCCCGAACCCTATCAGCTGTTCCCGGTCTTCCCGTCCGACCGCACGAAAGAGATCATCACCCTGGTGATCGGCATCTGCGGGCTGCTGCTTCTGCCCAAGCTGTCGATCCTCGCAGGCGCGATCGTCACGCGCCGGGCGCGGGGCTTCGGGGGCGGAGTGCGGGCCTCGGCCTCGGTGCTGACCGAAATCCTGCTCAGCTCGCTTCTGGCGCCGGTGATGCTGATGTACCAGTCGCGCGCGGTGCTGCAGGTGCTGTCGGGCAGCGATGGCGGCTGGCCCGCGAACCAGCGCGGCGAGGGCAAGCTGACCGTCCTGCAGGGGCTGCGCGCCGGGCTCTGGATCTCGCTGACCGGGGCGGCGGCGCTGGCGCTCGTCACCCGGATCGCGCCCGGCCTGACGGTCTGGATGCTGCCGGTCTGCCTGCCGATGCTGATCGCGCCGCTTCTGATCGCCTGGACCTCGCGCCCCCTGACCCACACGCTCTTCGCCGTTCCGCAGGAAGCCGACGCGGCCCCGGTCATCCGGGCCTACCGCGACTGTGTCCGCCGCTGGATCGCCGAGGACGCCCGCAAGGAGGCTCTGGATGCAGCGGCCTGACACGGTTTCCGTGCCGAAGAAGCGACCGCGCGATCCGCGGATCGACGCCTTCCGCGGCCTCGCGCTGGTGATGATCTTCATCGACCATGTGCCCGGCAACCCCTATGAAAACTGGACGATCCGGAATTTCGGCTTTTCCGACGCGGCCGAGGCGTTCTTCGTGATGTCGGGCATCGCCGCGGGGATGGCCTATTCGGGCCGCTTCGCCGCGCCGCAGATCCGGCTGAACGGGCTTTGGGCCGCGATCCGGCCGATCTGGGGCCGGTCCTGGACGCTTTACATCGTGCATGTGCTGCTGAGCGCCTGGGCCATCGCCATCTTCGCCTGGGGCGCGATGGCGTTCGACGTGCCGGACCTGCTGACCAAGATCAACCTGCGCCAGGTCTTCGAGAATACCGGAGAGGCGCTGATCGGCATTCCGCTGCTGACCCACCAGTTCGGCTATGTGAACATCCTGCCGGCCTATTCGGTGCTGCTGCTGTTCGCGCCGCTCGCGATCCTGATCGGCATGCGGGCGCCGCTTCTGATGGTGTCGATCTCGATCGCGATGTGGTTCGTGGCAGGCATGTGGCGGATCGACCTGCCGAACTATCCCAATCCCGGCGGCTGGTTCTTCAACCCGCTGTCCTGGCAGATCATCTTCGTGCTGGGCCTGTTGACCGGCATCCAGATGCGGCGTGGCGAACGCCTTGTCGCGCGGCGGCGCTGGCTGTTCTGGGCGGCCGCCGGGTTCCTGGGCTTCGTGCTGGTCTGGGCGCAGGTTCCGGCGCTGGGCGAGCGGCTGAACGCGATTATGCGTCAGGCGGGCGAGGCGGGGCTGCCCTTCCATCTGGTGGGCTTCGACAAGACCTATGTCTCGCTGCCGCGGATGCTGCATGTGCTGGCGCTGTTCTATGTGCTGTCCTGCCTGCCCTGGGTCACCCGGATCGCAGGCAGCGCGCTGGCCGCGCCGCTGCGGCTGATGGGGCGGCAGGGGCTTCTGGTGTTCTCCTTCGGTACGGTGGTGTCGCTGAGCTTCCAGGTGCTGATGGACGGGCGTCCCGATCTGGCGCTGTTGCCCTGGCTGCTGCCGCCGCTGGGTGTGGCCGCGATGCTGGTCGCGGCTGTGCTGGGCGAGGCGTCCCGCCGGGACCGGCGGACCACCCCCTTTGCCGCGCCGGTCGAGGCGCCGGTCGAGGCGCCGGCCGCGGTGCCCGTGCCGCATCCGGGCCTGCCCGGCGATCCGCGCCCGGCGGCGCTTCCGGCCACGGGCCGTGCCCCGGGGTTGCAGCCGGCCGAGTAGCGCCGGTCCCGGCCATGAGACCGCAAGGCGTCCGGCGATCCGGGCGCCTTTGTCTTGTCCGGGGGGCTTGTCGGCGGTCTTGTCCGGGGATGCGGATCAGGCGTAGTCCGACACCAGCAGCCGGGTCGCGGGCACGTCTTCCTCGATCTCGGGAAAGCGTCCGATCGGGTCGGCGAAGACATTGTCGGTGCGGTCGTCATTGACCGTCGAGACCTCGGCCAGCAGGACGTCTTCGCCTTCGGCCCAGAAGGCATGCCAGATGTCGGGGGACAGGGTCACGCTGCTGCCCGGCGCCAGCCGCAGCAGGCCGCCGGGCGGCAGGTCCTGCGCGATCCCGTCGGACATCACCCGCAGATCGGCGTCAGGGTCGATGTCGCCCTCGGCATCGGCGGCGTGAAGCTGCAGCACCAGCGTGCCGCCGCCGCGATTGATGATGTCCTCGGTCTTCAGCCGGTGCCGGTGCATGGGCGAGAGCTGGCCCACCCGCGAGATCATGATCTTCTCGGCATAGACCATGCCGCGCCCCCGGGCGAGATCGGCGTGCCGCCCGTTTCGCGCGGTGAAAAGCACAAGCCCCAGCGTCGCGAACCGGCCCTGACCGTAATCGGTGATGTCCCAGCCAAGGCCCCGGCTGCGGATCTCGGCGGCCTCGGGCGCGGCGATCCTGTCGGGGCGCCAGTCGGCGAAGGGCGGCAAGGGCAGGCCGAAGGACCGGATGAAGGCCTGGCTGTCCGCAAGGATCGCGTTGATTTCGGATCGTTTCACGCGGGCGTCCTTGTGCCGGGCAGGGGCTCGGCCGTCCCGAGCGCCAGATCGGCCGGAAGACGCCGCGCGGCCACCAGACGGGCATTGGCCATGTCGTTGCGCTCGGCCCGGTCGCGCGCCGCCTCGGGGGCCAGCCCGTGGTCGAGCCAGCGGGTCGTGAGGCGGCTCAACAGGTCTTCCTCGGGGACGGCCAGGAAGACCGAGACATCCCAGAACCCGGCCAGCGCGCGCCAGGGCGGGGCATCGAACAGCAGGTAATTGCCCTCGAGGATCGCGGTCCGGTCGGTCTCGGCCACCGCCCCGGCCCCGGCGATGGCACTGTCGCGGGCACGGTCGAAGACCGGATGGATCACCTCGCCGCCCGCCGCCAGCGCGTCGACCAGCCTGAGAAGCCCGGCCACGTCGAAGCTTTCGGGCGCGCCCTTGCGCGCGAGAAGGCCCCGCGCGGACAGCAGCCGGTTGTCGAGATGGAAGCCGTCCATCGGCACCACCGGCGCGGCATGGCCCATTTCGGCCAGCTGCCCGGACAGCCGCCGGGCGAGGGTGCTCTTGCCGCTGCCGGGCGGCCCGGCCAGCGCCACCAGCCGTCGCGTGCGGCGGGGCGGGGCGGCCAGAACCCGGGCGGCCAGCGCCTGCAGGTCGGGCGGGGCGCTCATGCCGCCTCCATCACGTCGGGCGGGGTACGCGCCCCGGTCATGAAGGCCACCGCATCCGACATGGAATGATCGGCCGGGCGGATCGTGCACAGCCGCCGCCCCAGCCGGTGGATGTGAATCCGGTCCGCAACCTCGAAGACATGGGGCATGTTGTGACTGATCAGGATGATCGGCAAGCCCCGCGCGCGCACATCGAGGATCAGGTCCAGCACCCGGCGGCTTTCCTTCACCCCGAGCGCCGCGGTCGGCTCGTCCAGAATGATCAGCCGGGACCCGAAGGCCGCGGCCCGCGCGACCGCCACCCCCTGACGCTGGCCGCCCGACAGGGTCTCGACCGGCTGGGCGATGTTCTGGATGGTCATCAGCCCCAGATCGTTCAGCTTTTCGCGGGCGAAGGCCTCCATCGCCCGGCGGTCGAGCCTGCGGAAGAGGGTGCCCATGATGCCGGAACAGCGCAGCTCGCGGCCCATGAACATGTTGTCGGCGATCGACAGCGCGGGCGACATCGCCAGCGTCTGGTAGACCGTCTCGATGCCCGCCTGCCGCGCCTCGATAGGCGAGGCAAAGCGGACGGGCCGACCCTCCAGCCGGATCTCGCCCGCGTCGGGGATCACCGCGCCCGAGATCGCCTTGATCAGCGTCGACTTGCCCGCGCCGTTATCGCCGATCACCGCCAGGATCTCGCCCGGCATCAGGTCGAAGTCGCAGCGGTCGAGCGCGGTGACGCGGCCATAGCGCTTGACCAGTCCGCGGGCGGAAAGAACCGGGTCCGTCATGCCGACACCTTTCTGATCCATTGGTCCACCGCCACCGCGCCGATGATGAGCGCGCCGATCAGCAGGAAGGTCCATTGCGGGTTGGCCCCGGCCATCCTGAGCCCAAGTTCGAACACGCCGACGATCAGCGCGCCGAAGAACGCCCCGAGGATCGAGCCGCGCCCGCCGAAGAGCGAAATCCCCCCGATCACCACGGCGGTGATCGACTGGATGTTGCCGATCACGCCGGTGGTGGCCGAGGGCGAGACCGATCCGAACCGCCCGATCATCACCCAGCCCGCCAGCGCGCAGATGAGGCCCACCAGCAGGTAGACCGACATCAGCGTCCGGTGCACGTCGACCCCGGCCAGCGCCGCCGCCTCGGGATCGTCGCCGACGGCGTAGACGTGCCGCCCCCAGGCGGTCGAGCGCAGCGCATAGGCCAGGACCAGCACCAGCAGCAGCATCAGGATCACGCCGAAGGTCAGGGTGGCGCCGCCCAGTTGCAGCTTGCCGCCGAGGAATTGCAGGAAGGGCGCGGTCGCCTCGATATCCTGGGCACGGATGGTTTCGTTGCCGGAAGAGAGATAGGTCGCGGCCAGCACGATCTGCCACATCCCGAGCGTCACGATGAAGGGCGGCAGGCGGACCCGGCTGACCAGCCAGCCGTTCAGCCCGCCGATGGCGGTGCCGGCGATCAGCCCGGCCAGCACCGCCAGGGGCGCGGGCAGGCCGACGTCGAAGACGAGCTTGCCCATGATGACCGAGCAGAAGACCGCGGTCGCGCCCACCGACAGGTCGATGCCCGCCGTCAGCACGATCAGGCTTTGCGCCGCGGCCAGCACGCCCACGATCTGCACCTGCTGCAGGATCAGCGTCAGCGCGAAGGGCGAGAAGAACTTGCCCCCCAGCACCAGCCCGAAGACCGCGACGGCGGCGATCAGCACGATCATCGGCACCAGCGCCGGGGTGGCATGCAAGAGGTCGTGCGCGCGCCCCATCGCGCCCTTGCGATGCGGCTGGAAGGCCGCATGCCGGTTCGGGGCGCGGGCCGCGATGCCCTCGAAATCCTCTGTCGGCTCGGCTTGCGACGACATGGTTCCTCCTTCCCCTGGAGCGGTCCGGCTCCGGCAGGGCGGTTGGTGCCTCCCCGCCCGGGCGGGGAGGGGGGCGGTCAGCCCCAGCAGAGGCCGAGCGCCTCTTCGGCCGAGATCGACTCGACCCCCTCGACCGGCGCGTCCGTGACGAGGGTGACCCCTGTGTCGAAGAAGCTCTTGCCCTCGGTGGCCTCGGGGCGGGTGCCGTCCCGCGCGAAGGCGGCGATGGCCTCGATGCCCTTCGAGGCCATCAGCAGCGGGTATTGCTGCGAGGTGGCGCCGATCACGCCCGCCTTGACGTTCTCGACGCCGGGGCAGCCGCCATCGACCGAGACGATGGTGACGGCGCCGTCGCGGCCGACCGCCTTCAGCGCCTCGAAGGCTCCGGCGGCGGCCGGTTCGTTGATGGTGTAGACAAGGCTCAGCGACGGATCGGTCGCCAGCAGGTTTTCCATCGCGCGCCGTCCGCCCTCCTGATTGCCCTGGGTGACATCGTGTCCGACGATCCGCGGGTCGCTTTCGTCGCCCCATTTCTTCGGATCGGCAATGTCGATGCCGAAGCCCTGCAGGAAGCCCTGGTCGCGCAGCACGCCCACCGTGGGCTGGCTGATGTCGAGATCCAGAAGCGCGATCCGGGCGGTGTCCGCCTCGGCGCCAAGCCGGGCGCGCGCCCATTGGCCGATCAGCTCGCCCGCCTTGAAATTGTCGGTGGCGAAGGTCATGTCCGCCGCCTCGATCGGGTCGAGCGGCGTGTCGAGCGCGATCACCAGAATGCCCGCATCGCGCGCCTGCCGCACCGCGGGCACGATGGCCGAGGTGTTCGACGCTGTCAGCAGGATGCCCTTGACCCCATTGGCGATGCAGGTCTCGATGGCCGCGACCTGGGTCTCGTTGTCGCCGTCCACCTTGCCGGCATAGCTGTCGAGGTCGATGCCCAGTTCGCGGGCCTTGGCGGCCGCGCCCTCGCGCATCTTGACGAAGAACGGGTTGGTGTCGGTCTTGGTGATCAGGCAGGCCCCGACGGGATCGGCTGCGGCCGCCCCGGAGCCCAGAAGCGCAAGGGCAATCGCCCCCAGCGCCAGGCCCGGCCTTCTGGCGGGTCGTGGCATTGTCTTCCCTCCCAAAGCAGCGACTCGGCCGGTCTTCCGGTTCCGGGTCGAGGGAATTTGGCGGCAGTCGGAGGGCTTTTGTCAATAAATAAGACTACATGAATTATTTATTGACAAGCTGGCATGCCATAGGCATTTTCGCGGCGGTTTTGGGATGGAGACGCCTGTGAACAAGCTTGCGCTGCTGCAACGGCCCATGGTCCGCGGGACCAATCAAAGCGGGATGCGGGCGCATAACGAACGGCTTGTGCTGACCATCCTGCGCCGGACCGGACCGTTGCCCAAGGCACAGATCGCGCGCATGACCGGGCTGTCGGCGCAGACCGTTTCGGTGATCATGCGGGCGCTCGAGGCCGACGGGCTGCTGGTGCGCAGCGAGCCGGTGCGCGGCAAGGTGGGCCAGCCCTCGGTCCCGATCGGGCTGGCGGCGGACGGGGCCTTCTTCTTCGGGCTCAAGGTCGGGCGGCGCAGCCTGCAACTGGTGCTGACCGATTTCCTGGGCGATGTGCTGGCCCGGGTCGGCGCGCGCCATGCCTATCCGACGCCCGATTCGGTGCTGCGGTTCGCGCTGGCCGGGATGGACGAGATCATGGGGCAGTTGCCGCAGTCCCATGCGGACCGGATCTCGGGTCTGGGCATCGCGATTCCGTTCCAGATGTGGGACTGGATCCAGTCGATCGGGGCGCCGCGCGCGGACATGGATGCCTGGCGGGTGCGCGATGTGCGGACCGAACTGGCCGAGCGGGTCGAATTTCCGGTCTATCTGCAGAACGATGCCTCGGCCGCCTGCGGTGCCGAGCTTGTGCTGGGCAGCGCCGAGGTGCCGCCCGATTTCGTCCATTTCTTCATCGGCTATTTCATCGGCGGCGGCATCGTGCTCAATGGCAGCCTGTTCACCGGCAGCACCGGCAATGCCGGGGCGCTGGGCTCGATGCCGGTTCAGTCCGAAAGCCGCAAAAGCGCGCAGCTTATCGACGTGGCCTCGCTGGCGACGCTGGAACGGATGCTGGCCGAGAACAACGAGGATGCCGAGGCGCTTTGGACCTCGCCCGACGCCTGGGCGATCGACGAGATCATCCTGCAGGAATGGATCCTGCTGGCCGCGCAGGCCATCGCGGTGGCCATCGCCGCCACCGGATCGGTGCTCGATATCGGCGCGGCGCTGATCGACGGCTGGATGCCGTCCTCGGTCCGGGCCCGGCTGGTCGAGGAGGTGCGCGTGGCCTTCGGTCGGATCGACACGACGGGCATCCGGCCGCCGGCGATCATGGCGGGCACCGTCGGCCCCGATGCGCGCGCCCTGGGCGGCGCCTGTCTGGCCATGTCGGAACGCTTCCTCGTCGACCAGAACGCCTTGCTGGCGCCGGTCTGAGGGGCTGCGGGCCGGGGTCAATCAAACGATTGAATTTGGTCAATCGTTTGATTAATGTCCGGCCATGTCCGACGATCCCGCCCCCCGCAGCACGCCCGAGACCCTGATCGGGGCCGCCCTCCATCTGTTCGGCCATCGCGGTTTTGCCTCGACCTCGACCCGCGAGATCGCCGCGCGGGCCGGAACGAATGTCGCCTCCATCGCCTATCATTTCGGCGGCAAGGCCGGGCTGCGCCGGGCTTGTGCCGAGGCCGTGGCCCAGCGGATCGGCAGCGCCATCGGGCCGCTTGGCGGGGCCGGGGAGTTGCCCGAGACGCCCGAAGCGGCGCAGGCGCTGCTGGACGCCGCGCTGCGCCGCTTTGTCCGCTTCATCGTCGCGGACCCGGCGGCTGCGGATGCGGTGGCCTTCATGCTGCGCGAGCTGACCGACCCGGGCGAGGCCGCCGACGTGATCTATGCCTCGGTGCTGGAACCCCGCCACCGCGCGCTTTGCGCGCTCTGGGGGCGGGCGACAGGGCAACCGGCCGAAAGCGATGCGGTCAAGCTGGCGGTGTTCGCCGCCATCGGCCAGGCTGTCTATTTCCGCATCGCCCAGCCGGTGATCGCCCGGCGGCTGGACTGGGCCGCCGTCGGGCCGGACGAGGCCGAGGCCATCGCCGGGCTGCTGGCCGCGAACCTTTCCGCCATGATCGAAAGTCACCGCCGATGATCGGGTTTCTCTGCGCACTTCCCGTCCTGTCCGCGCTGCTCCCGGCCTGTGTGCCGCCGCCGCTGGCGACCGGCTATGTCGAGGGCGAGTTCACCCTGGTCGCCCCGGTCGAGACCGCGCAGATCGTTTCCGTCGCCGTGGCGCGCGGCGACCGGGTCCCGGCGGGCGCGGTGCTGGCGCGGATGGAACGCCGCGATGCCGAGATCGCGCTGACCGAGGCTGCCGCCGCCGAGGCCCAGGCCGAAAGCCATCTGGCCGACCTGCGCGAGGGAAAGCGCCCCGAAGAGATCCGCGTGATCGAGGCGACGCTGGCCTCGGCCCGGGCCGAGGCCGCCGAGGCCGAGCGACAGCGCGAACGGATGACCCGGCTGGCCGCCCGGGGCGTTGCCAACGAGGCCGACCGCGACGACGCGATCACCGCGGCCGAGGTCGCCCATGCCCGCGTGGCCCAGGTCGAGGCCGATCTGGCGGTCGCGCGGCTGCCCGCCCGCCCGCAGGCCATCGCCGAGGCCGAGGCTGCGGTGCTTGGCGCTCGCGCCGCCCGCGACAGGGCCAGCTGGGCCCTGGACAAGCGGACGCTGAGCCTCGACCAGCCGGTGACCGTCTTCGACGTGATCGGCACGGCGGGCGAGATCGCCGGACCCTCGGCGCCGGTGCTGTCGGTTCTGGGCGAGGGCGCCGTCAAGCTGCGGCTTTATATCCCCGAACCCGCGCTGTCATCGGTGGCGGTGGGCGACCGGCTGGCGGTCGGCTGCGACGGCTGCGCGCCGGGCCTGTCGGCCCGCATCACCTATATCTCCGAGGCCGCCGAGTTCACGCCGCCGGTGATCTACTCGCTCGAGAGCCGCCAGAAGCTGGTCTATCTGGTCGAGGCGCGGCCTGAGCAGGGGACCGAACCTGAGGCCGAACCGGGGGCCGAACCGGGGGCCGGGGGGCTGAAGCCCGGCCAGATCGTCGATGTGCGGCTGGCGGAGCCCGGCAGATGACCGAACCTGCGATCGCCGTCACCGGTCTGACCAAGCGGTTCGGCGGCCGGGTGGTGGTGGACCGGGTGACGCTGTCGGTCGCACGCGGCGAGATCGCGGGGTTTCTGGGGCCGAACGGGTCGGGCAAGACCACCACGATCCGGATGATGTGCGGGCTTCTGGAACCCGATGGCGGCGAGGGCCGGGTGCTGGGCCATGACATCCGTCGCGAACGCCGGGCGATCAAGCGCCGGGTCGGCTACATGACCCAGCGGTTCTCCTTCTACGAAGACCTCACCATCGAAGAGAACCTGCGCTTTGTCGCCGGGCTTTACGGTATGCGCCCGGTGGCCCGCGCCGTGCGCGACACGCTGGCCGATCTGGGGCTGACCTCGCGCCGGGGCCAGTTGGCCGGGGCGCTGTCGGGCGGCTGGAAGCAGCGATTGGCGCTGGCGGCCTGCCTCATGCACAAGCCCGACCTGTTGCTGCTGGACGAGCCCACCGCCGGGGTCGACCCCAAGGCCCGGCGCGAATTCTGGGACGAGATCCATGCCCGCGCGGCCGAAGGGCTGACGGTGCTGGTCTCGACCCATTACATGGACGAGGCCGAGCGCTGCCACCGCATCGCCTATATCTCGTATGGCAGGCTGGTCGCGCATGGCACGGTGGCCGAGGTGGTGGCGGGCGCGGGGCTTTCGACGCTGGTGCTGACCGGCGGGCGGACCGCAGAGGCGGCGCGCGCGCTTGACGGCGCCGAGGGCGTCGAGCAGGTCGCCCATTTCGGTGCGACGCTGCATGTCGTGGGCCGCGATCCCGACCGGTTGCGCCGGGCGGTCGCCCCGGTGGCGGCCGAGATGGGCGCGCGGATCGACCCGGCCGAGACCAGCCTCGAGGACGTTTTCATCAAGCTGATGGGCGAGGCGAGGGATACCGCATGATCGGGCGGGTGCTGTCCTTCGGGCGTCTCATGGCGCTGCTGGCCAAGGAGACGATCCAGATGCGCCGCGACCGGCTGACCTTCGGCATGATGCTGGGGATCCCGCTGGTCCAGCTGATGCTGTTCGGCTTTGCCATCAACACCGACCCCAAGGAGCTGCCCGCCGCGCTTGTCGCGCCGACCCAGGACCGGTTCACCCGGGCGATGGTCTCGGCGCTGGAACTGACCGGCTATTACCGCTTCGTCGCGCCCGACGCGACCGCGGCCGAGGCCGAGCGGATGATCGCGCGGGGCGACGTGTCCTTCGTGGTGACGATCCCGTCGGATTTCGGGCGCCGGGTGATGCGGGGCGAAAGCCCCTCGATCCTGATCGACGCGGACGCGACCGACCCCTCGGTCGCCTCTGGCGCGATCTCGACCCTGGGCACGGTGGCGGGGCAGGCGCTGTCGCGCGAAGCCGGGGTGGCGGCGCCCGCGCCCGGGCTGTCGGTCGTCGTGCATCGCCGCTACAACCCCGAGGGGGTCACGCAATACAACATCGTGCCGGCGCTTCTGGGGGTGATCCTGCAGCTGACCATGGTGATGATGACCGCGATGGCGCTGACCCGCGAGACCGAGCGCGGCACCATGGAGAACCTGCTGTCGATGCCTGCGACGCCGCTTGAGGTCATGCTGGGCAAGATCGTACCCTATCTCGGCGTGGGGGCGGTGCAGGTCGTGGTGGTGCTGGCGGCGTCAAGGCTGGTCTTCGGCGTGCCCTTCGTCGGCAGTCTGACCCTGATCCTCGCGGGGGTCTTCGTCTTCGTGATGGCGCTGGTGATCCTCGGCTATCTGATCTCGACGGTGGCCCGGACCCAGATGCAGGCGATGCAGATCACCTTTTTCTTCTTCCTGCCCTCGCTGATGCTGTCGGGCTTCATGTTTCCCTATCGCGGCATGCCGGGCTGGGCGCAGGCGCTGGGAGAGATCTTTCCGCTGACCCATTTCCTGCGGCTGATCCGGGCGGTGATGCTGAAGGGGGCAGGGCTTGCCACGGTTTCGGGGTCGTTCCTGGTGCTGGGGCTTTTCGTGCTGGTGCTGGCGCTGGCGGCGCTGACGCGGTTCCGCAAGACGCTGGACTGATACGCTGGACTGATCCGCTCAGCCGCCAAGGACGCGCGGCAGCCACAGCACCAGCGCCGGGAAGGCCAGCAAGAGGCCCACGCGGAAAAGCTCGGCCAGGAAGAAGGGCAGCACGCCCCGGAAGGTTTCGGCCATCGGCACGTCGCGGGCGAGCGACGAGATCACGAAGACATTCATGCCGACCGGCGGGGTGATCAGCCCCAGTTCCACGACGATCAGGGCGAGGACGCCGAACCAGATCTTCAAGTCCTCGGTGCCCATGCCGAAGCCCGCGCCCTCGGCCATCTGGTAAAGCCCGCCATTGACCTCGACCAGCACCGGCCAGAAGAACGGGACCACCAGCAGGATCATCGACAGGCTGTCCATCAGGCAGCCCAGCACGATCAGCGCGGCCAGCAGAAGGACCAGCACCGCGAGCGGCGCAAGCCCGGCGCCCGCGATCCACTCGGCCCCCGCCTGGGGCAGGCCCGCGCGGGCCATGAAGATCTTCATCAGCTCGGCGCCCAGCAGGATCAGGTAGATCATGCCCGAGGTCGCGGCGGTTTCCAGCACCGAGGCGCGCAGCGCGGCAAGGCGCAGACGTCCCCGGAACGTGCCATAGGCCCAGACCAGCGCGACGCCCATGGCGGCGCCCGGCGTCGGGTTGTAAAGCCCCAGATAGATGCCGCCCAGAACCAGCGCGAAGATGCCCAGAACCGGCAGCACGCCCAGGGTCGCGGCGCGGAACTCGGCCCGCCCGGCCGGGGCATGGGCGGGCCCGGCGCCGGGGCAGAGCGCGACATAGCCCGCGATGGTCAGCAGGAACAGCAGCACCGCCAGCGCGCCGGGCAGCAGCGCCGCCATGAACATGGTGACCACGTTGGCCTCGACCAGGATCGCATAGAGGATCAGCACCACCGAGGGCGGGATCAGGATGCCGAGCGTGCCGCCCGCCGCCAGAGTGCCGGTGGCCAGCGCGCCCGAATAGTTCTGCCGCCGCAACTCGGGCAGGGCGACCTTGCCCATGGTCGAGGCGGTGGCGAGCGACGAGCCGCAGACCGCGCCGAAGCCCGCGCAGGCGGCAATGGCAGCCATCGCGGTGCCGCCGCGCATCCAGCCCAGCCAGGCCGCGCCCGCCCGGAACAGCGCGGCCGACAGTCCCGCCCGCCCGGCAAGCGCGCCCATCAGCACGAAGAGCGGCACGACCGATAGATCGTAGATCGAGAACTGGCCCCAGGCCAGCGTCTTGAGCTGATTGAGCAAAAGCGCCGGACCGTTCAGCGCGGCGATACCCGCGCCGCCCACCAGGATCATCGCATGGGCGATGGGCATCCGCGCCGCGATCAGCAGGACCAGCGCGCCAAGCCCGATCAGGCCCAGCATCATCGGGTCAGGCATTCCGCCTCCCGCGCGCGGTGGCGGCGTCCTCGGTCAGCGTCGCCACCGCGGCCAGCGCCAGCAGCGCCAGCGACACCAGCACCGGCAGGAAACAGGGCCAAAGCGGGATCTGCAGGATCGCCGTCGTGTAGCCATAGGCGCGCTGATCGCCGAGTCCGAGGCTCATGCGCCACAAGAGCACCCCGGCGACAGTCAGGGCGGCGAGCGATCCGGTCAGGCTCATCCGTGCGGACCAGATCCGCGAGGCGCCCATGGTGAAGACATCGGCGGTGACATTGGCGCGGGTCAGCTGGCACCAGGGCAGGAAGGCGAAGACGGCGATGGCGGTGCCGATCTCGGTCAGCTCGAAATCGCCCGGGACCGGGTGGCCGAGCAGGCCGCCGAGGATCGAGGCGAGGTTCAGCCCGACCACGCCCGCCAGCACCAGCCCGCCGAGGATCGCCCAGATCTCGGCCGCGGCGGCCAGCGCGCGCCGCAGCCTCATCGGCTGGCATGGGCCGCCACTGCGGCGCGGGCGCGGGCGACCAGACCCGCGCCGTCGATGCCGCGGCTGTCGGCATCCTCGATCCAGCGCTCGACAACGGGCTCGAGCGCGGTGCGGAAGGCTTCGGTTTCGGCGGGGCTCAGCACCTGATGGGCCTTGCCCGCAGCAGTGGTGAGGGCAACACCGGTCTCTTCGGTGGCACGCCAGATCCGGCCCAGCTCGGCCAGCCATTCGGGCCCCGAGGCCTCGCGGAACGCGGTCTGGATCTCGGGCGGCAGGCTGTCCCAGCGCGCCTTGTTCATCGAAAGCTGGAAGGTGGTGGTGCCGAAGCGGGTGTTGCGGTCGCCCTCGATCAGCCGGTCGGTCTGGTCCTGCAGCTTCAGCGCGGGCACGATCTCGAAGGGCACCAGCGCGCCATCGACCACACCCTTCTGCAGCGCCTGCGGCAGCTCGGGCACCGGCATCGCCACCGGCACCGCGCCCAGCGCCTCAAGCACCCAGGCGCCGGTGCGCGACGGAATGCGCATCTTGCGGCCCGCCAGATCGGCGGGGGCATGCACCTCGGGGCCTCGCAGCGCGATGCCGTTGCCGGCATGGACATGCAGGAACATCACCTCAAGGCCCTTGTAGTCGTCCTTGAGGTCGGACTCGAACAGATCGGCCAGCGCCAGATTGGCCGCGCCCGGATCGTTCACATAGACGTTCGGCAGCTCCATCACCTCGGTCCGGGGGAAAAGCCCCGGGGTGTAGCCGTTCACCACCCAGATCAGGTCCACGACCCCGTCGCGGGCCTGGGTGACCAGCTCGGGCGGGCGTCCGCCCAGCGTCATCGAGGGATAGATCTCGATCTTGACCCTGCCGCCCGAGCGGGCCTCGACCGCGCGCGCCCAGGGGGCCAGCGTCTCGGTCTGGGTGGGCGAGGTCGCGGGCAGGAAATGGTGCAGCTTGAAGGTGTAATCCTGCGCCAGCGCGGCCCCGGCGGTCCAGATCGCGGCGGCGGCCGTGGCCAGCAGCCCGGCAAGGCGTCGTCCCGGTTCCATCCCTGTCTCCCCCGTCTGCGGCCGCATGCGGCCGGTCGCCTCGGCCTACACCGGGACGGGAATCCGGTCAACGGCGGGGGGGCGGGGCGGGATTGACCATGCGTTGACGCGGAGGGGGCAGGATCGTCCGGTCCGCAGCCGGGAGCGGGGGGCACAGGGCGGGGCTGACAGAATTGTGAGCCGCTGTGACTTCGTCCGGGCAACGGGATCGCGCCGGGCCGCGTTGAGGATCTGTCGCGACCGCAAAAACCATAGCAAGGGAGACGAAAATGACCCGCAAACGCGAACGCCGCGCCCCGAAGCCCCGGGACGAACGGGAAACGCCGCCGACCTGGCGCTTTACCGACTGGGCGATGATCTGATCGTAAAAACACCGGATCTCACCACCCGGCAGGGGCGGTGGATCAACGGCAATCGGGCCGGGCTGCGCGAAAGGCGCGTCCGGCCCGTCGTGTGTCTGCGGTCTTAGAGAGCGACCAGCTTGACAGCCGATTCACGGCCGTCGCGGCCGGCTTCGATCTCGAACGAGACCTTCTGGCCGTCCTGCAGGCCGGTCAGGCCCGAGCGTTCCACGGCCGAGATGTGCACGAACACGTCCTTCTTGCCGCCGTCCGGGGCGATGAAGCCGAAGCCTTTGGTGCTGTTGAACCATTTCACGGTGCCGGTAGCCATCCCGTGTGTCTCCTCATGTGGTGCCGCTCGCGGAAGTGCAGCGGCTCGGCTCGTCAGGGATCGATCGAGGTACTGACGGCCGCTTGAGCGAAGACAGTGGTCGATAGAGGTAACGTCGCGCCGTGCCATATGGGGCTTTTCGTGAGTCGCTGCAAGAAAATTCCGTGACAATGGCCTGTCTTTGCGGTCGCGGGACGCGCTGCCGCAGGGGGCATCCGGTCGCACGGCTGTCGCGCGACGGTTGCGCGACGGTTGCGGGGCAGATGACGTGCTGCGGCGAAAGCGGACCCGGCAAGGCGTTGTCGCGTCTGTTAATCGCGCAATAGCTCCCTATCTTGCGCAGGAGCGATTAGGATCGTCTCAGGACCGCTTCCACGGGAAGGTGCATGGTACGGCAAATCGGGTTCTCCGTCCTGCTCCTGGCAGGGACGCTCGCGCTCTGGATCGCCTTCGTGCCCGGGGCGCGGCCGGTGCTTGACCGTCTGGGCGTGTCCGCGCTGATCGGGCTCGATCCGGCCGCGCCTGCCGGGACCGCGGGGTCGGGTGCCCGGCCGGGCGGCCCCGCCGCTGTCACCGTGTCCGAGGTCGGCGAGGGCCGCATCCAGGACCGGGTGGCCGCCATCGGCGACGGCCGGGCGTTGCGCGCGGTGACGGTGCGGTCCAAGGTCGCGGGCGAGGTGGTCGAGATCGGCATCCGCGACGGCGAACGGGTGGCGGCGGGCGCTCTGATCGTGCGGCTGGACGACGAGGCCGAGCGGATCGCGCTCGACCGTGCGCGGCTGGTTCTGGAAGACGCCCGCGACGAGGCCGACCGGGTGACCCGGCTGGAAACCACGGGGGCCGTGACCGAGGTGCGGCGGCGCGAGGCCGATCTGGCGCTTCGCACCGCCGAGCTGGAACTGCGCCAGGCCGAATTCGATCTGTCCGAACGCACTGTGCGCGCGCCCTTCGCGGGCTGGGCGGGGGTTCTCGACATCGCGGTGGGCGACCGGGTGTCCAGCCAGGACGCGCTGGCGACCATCGCCGACCGCAGCCGCATCCTGATCGATTTTCACGTCCCCGAACGGGTGGTGGGCCAGATCAGGGAGGGGCTGCCGCTGACCGCGCGGCCGCTGGGCATGCCCGGTCTGACGCTGGAGGGCCGGGTCCATGCCGTCGACAACGCGGTCGACGCGGCCAGTCGCACGCTGCGGGTGCAGGGCGAACTTGACAATACCGACGATCTTCTGCGCGGGGGCATGTCCTTCGAGGTGACGCTGAGTTTCGAAGGCGAACCGCTTCCCGTGGTCGATCCGCTGTCGGTGCAATGGTCCAGCGCGGGCGCCTATGTCTGGGCGGTGCGCGACGGGCGCGCGGCGCGGGTGCCGGTGGCGATCCGCCAGCGCAACGCCGACAGCGTGCTGGTCGAGGCCGATCTGACGGTCGGCGAGCCGGTGGTGGTCGAGGGGTTGCAGACGCTGCGCGAGGGCGCCGAACTGCGCATCGTCGGGCCGCAGGCGGGGCTTGGCCTGCCGCGCCCGCCGGGCGATGCGGGCTAGGGAGGCGACGCCATGCTGCAAGAGGCGATGCGCGAGGCGGAATCCGGCGGCACGTCGCTGTTCGTCCGCCGCCCGATCCTGGCGCTGGTGGTCAGCGCGCTGATCGTCCTGGCGGGGCTGGCCGCGCTCTTCGGGGTCGAGATCCGCGAGCTGCCCAATGTCGACCGCCCGGTCGTCACCGTCACCACCGAGTTCACCGGCGCCGCCCCCGAGACCATCGACCAGGAAATCACCAGCCGGATCGAGGGGGCGGTCGGCCGGGTGTCGGGCATCCGCTCGATCGAATCGAATTCGCGCTTCGGGCGCAGCCGGGTGACGCTGGAATTCGCCGAAAACGTCGATATCGACGTGGCCGCGAGCGACACCCGCGATGCCGTCGCCCGGATCCAGCGCGACCTGCCCGACGAGGCCGACGATCCGCGCGTGGTCAAGGCCGATGCCGATGCCCAGCCGGTGCTGCGGGTCGCGGTGACCTCGTCCCGGCGCTCGGCCGAGGCGCTGACCGAGATCGTCGAGGACCGGATCGAGGACCGGATCGTGTCGCTGCCGGGCGTGGCCGATGTGCAGGTCTATGGCGACCGGGCGCCGATCTTCCGGGTCGATGTCGATCAGGCCCGGCTGGCCAGCCGCGGGCTGACGCTGGCCGATCTGGCCGAGGCGCTGTCCGATGCGGGCTTCAATGCCGCCGCGGGCGATCTGGAGGGCGGGCGGCAAAGCCTCAGCGTGCGCACCACCGCCATGGTCGTGTCGGCCGAGGCCTTCGAGGATCTGCGGATCGCCCCCAACGTCTTCCTGCGCGACGTGGCGCGGGTCGATCTGGGCCCCGAGCCCAATACCTCGGTGCTGCGCGCCAATGGCCGGACCGGGATCGGCATGGGGGTGATCCGGCAGGCGGGCAGCAACACGCTCGACATCTCGCGCGAGGTGCGCCGCACCGTGGCCGAGCTGGACCGCAGCCTGCCCGACGACATCTCGATCTTCGTCACCTCGGACGATGCGGTCTTCATCAAGGGCGCCATCGCCGAGGTGCTGAACACGCTGGGGCTGGCGGTCGCCATCGTGGTTCTGGTGATCTTCCTGTTCCTGCGCGACCTGCGCGCCACGCTGATCCCGGCCTTGACCATGCCGGTCTCGTTGATCGGCACGCTGGCCGCGATCTATCTGGTGGGCTTCTCGGTCAACATTCTGACCTTGCTGGCGCTGGTGCTGGCGACCGGCATGGTGGTCGACGACGCCATCGTGGTGCTGGAAAACATCGTCCGCCGCCGGGCCGAGGGGATGGGGCCGCGTGCCGCCGCCGTGCTGGGCACCAAGCAGGTCTTCTTTGCCGTCGTCACCACTACGGCGACGCTGGCCGCGGTCTTCGTGCCGCTGTCGTTCCTGCCGGGGCAGGCGGGCGGCCTGTTCCGCGAATTCGGCTTCACGCTGGCAATGGCGGTGGCGATTTCCTCGGTGGTGGCGCTGACGCTGTGCCCGGTGCTGGCCAGCCGGATGCTGGCCCGCGCGCCCGGGACCGAGCGGGGCCTTGGCGCGCGGATCGGCGCTGCGCTGGGCGGGCTGTATCGCCGGACCCTTGGCTGGGCGCTGGCCATGCCCGTCGTGGTCGTGCTGGGCGCGGGGCTTTTCGCCGCGACCGCCGTCCTTGTGGCGGGCGGCGTCCGGCAGGAGCTGACGCCCAAGGAGGACCGGTCGGTCGCGCTTTTGCGCATCCAGGCGCCGCAGGGCGTGTCGCTGGACTATACCCAGTCCAAGATGGCCGCCATCGAGGACGCCATCGCGCCGCTGCGCGACAATGGCGAGATCGTCAACATTTTCTCGATCGCGGGCTCGGGCGGGTCGGACAGCCGCGGGTTCATGGTCTTCACGCTTGCCCCCTGGGAGGCGCGCGCGCGCAGCCAGGACGAGATCGTGACCGATATCAACGCCCGGCTGCGCGGCGTGATCGGGGTGCGCGCCTTTTCGATCCAGCCCAATTCGCTGGGCATTCGCGGCGCGGGCAGCGGCATCAGCGTGGCGCTGACCGGCGAAAGCTACGACCGGCTGGCCGAGACCGCCCAGGCGCTGGTCGAGCGGATGCAGGATGACGGCGCCTTCGGCGAGGTCCGGCTCGATTTCGAGCGCACCCAGCCCGAGCTGTTCGTCGAGGTCGACCGCACCCGCGCCGCCGATCTGGGCATCGACATCTCGGGGCTGGGCGAGGCGCTTCGGGCCTTCCTGAACGGGCGCAGCGTCGTTTCGGTCTTCGTCGGCGACCAGAATTACGACGTGCAGCTTGTGTCCTCGGCCGAGCCGGTCGATGACCCGGGCGATCTGGAGAACATCTTCGTCAAAAGCGCGGGCGGGCGGATGGTGCCGATGTCGACCTTCGTGCGGCTTGAGGAGCGCCCCGTCGCGCCCGATCTCGACCGGCTGGATCAAAGCCGCGCGGTGTCGATCTCGGCCGATCTGGGGCCGGGCCAGTCGCTGGGCGGTGCCTTCGAGCGGATCGTCCAGCTGTCGGACGGGCTTTTGTCCGATGACAACCGGATCCTGCCCAAGGGCGCCGCGGCCACCATGGACGAGACCAATTCCGGGCTGTTGCTGATCTTCGGCTTCGCCATCGCGGTGGTGTTCCTGGTGCTGGCCGCGCAGTTCGAAAGCTTCATCTCGGCCATCGTGGTGATGGCGACGGTGCCGCTGGGGCTGGCCTGCGCCATCTTCGCGCTGCTCGTGACCGGGCAAAGCCTCAATGTCTACAGCCAGATCGGGCTGGTGATGCTGGTCGGCATCATGGCCAAGAACGGCATCCTGATCGTCGAGTTTGCCAACCAGCTGCGCGACGGCGGCGCGACGGTGCGCGACGCGATCTATGACGCGGCGACGATCCGGCTGCGCCCGGTGATGATGACCATGGTCTCGACCGTGCTGGGCGGCGTGCCGCTGATCCTGTCCTCGGGGGCGGGGGCCGAGGCGCGCGAGGCGCTGGGCTGGGTCATCGTCGGCGGGCTGGGGCTGGCCACGCTCTCGACGCTGTATCTGACGCCGGTCGCCTATCTGCTGCTGGCGCGGTTCTCGCCGCCCCGGGCCGAGGAAAAGCAGCGTCTGGCGCGCGAGCTGGAAGAGGCGCTGGCGGGCTGAGCGGGGGCGCGGGGCGATATGTTCTGGGAGGTCGGGGAAATACGGCCCGGGCGGGGACGTGCGCCCGGGCCGCGACGGCGGGGGGAGGCCATTCAAGAGGCCGGCGAGGGGGCCGGCCCGAGGTGCATCCGTGAACGTGACCCTGTCCGCTATCGCCCCGGTCCAACGCCTCGGCGCGCCATCGGTTCCCGGCCCCCTGCAAAAATCGGGTGGGGCGGGGCGCGGGGGTTTCCTTCCGTGGCGGCGGCTGAGATGCTGGGCGCCGCCCGAAATACCGCGAAAGGGGCCGGAATGATCGGCCGACCCCGTGCAAGATCCGCCTGTGCCCGCCCACCGGGGCGGGTGGGCGTTGTCGGGGGGCTCTGATGGGCGGCTGGGCGGAATTCGCGGCGGCCTTCGCGCTGTTTCTTCTGTCCCATGCGGTGCCCGCGCGGCCCGGGGTCAAGGCGCGGCTGACCGGGGCACTCGGGCAAAAGGGCTATCTGGCGGCCTATGTCGCGGTCTCGCTGGCGCTTCTGGCCTGGCTGATCGTGGCGGCGGGGCGCGCGCCTTTCGTCGCGCTCTGGCCGCCCGCGCCCTGGCAGCCCTGGCTGCCCAATCTGGTCATGCCGGTCGTCTGCCTGCTGATCGCGGGCGCGCTGGGCGCGCCGAACCCGCTGAGCTTTGGCGGCGCGGGCGATGCGCGCTTCGATCCGGCGCGGCCGGGCATCGTCGGGGTGACCCGGCATCCGCTGCCCGTGGCGCTGGCGCTCTGGGCGCTGGCCCATGCCGTGGCCAACCCCGATCTGGCGCATCTGCTGCTGTTCGGCGGCTTCGCGGGATTTGCGCTGGCCGGAACGGTCGTCATCGACCGGCGGAACCGGCGCCGGATGGGCCGCGACTGGGACCGCCTTGCCGCGCGCACCGCGACCCTGCCGCTGGCGGCGCTCGTTTCGGGGCGCTGGCGCCCGTCGGGGCCGCCGCCGCTCTGGCGGCCGGGACTGGGCCTTCTGCTGTGGACGGGGCTTCTGGCGGCCCATCGCCCGGTGATCGGGGTCTCGCCGCTGCCCTTCTAGCCAAAGCGCCTCCGTCAGTCCTCGACGGCGTCGGCCGCGGCGCGCGCGCTGCGCCGGCCGGCCCAGGCGGGCAGGATCACGACGAGAGCCGCCAGGCCGTACAGCGCGTTGCTTTTCCAGTCCTCGATCAGGATCCCCCAGTCGCCCGCCGAGATCGACAGCGCCCGGCGCAGGTTGTTTTCGAAGAGGCTGCCCAGCACGAAGCCCAGGATCACCGGGGCCAGGCTGAAATCGAGCTTGCGCAGCACCCAGCCGAAGATCCCCAGCAGGATGATGAGGTACAGGTCGAACGGGTTGCCGACGATGGAATAGACGCCCACGAAGGCCAGCATCGCGATCAGCGGCGTCAGGTAATGCTGTGGCAGGGTCAGCATCCGCGCGAACAGCCCGACCAGCGGCAGGTTGATGATCAGAAGCGCCACATTGCCCAGATACATCGAGGCGATCAGGCCCCAGGCGATCTCGGGGCGCTGGGTGAACATCAGCGGCCCGGGCTGGACGTTGAACATCAGAAGCGCCCCCAGCAGGATCGCCGTGGTGCCCGAGCCGGGGATGCCCAGCGTCAGCATCGGCACCAGCGCGCCGCCCGCCGCGGCGTTGTTGGCCGCCTCGGGCGCGGCCAGCCCGCGCATGTCGCCGGTGCCGAAGCTTGCGCCCGACTTGCCCGCGAGCCGCTTTTCGGTGCCATAGGCCACGGCCGAGGCGACCGAGGCGCCGGTGCCGGGCAGAATGCCGATGAAGAAGCCGATCACCGAGCAGCGCAGGATCGTCCAGCGGGTGCGCAGCAGATCGGCGCGGCGCAGGAAGGACCGGTCGACCGGCAGCGTCTTCAGCCGCCCCGAGACCTGCTGTTCGACCAGGTGCAGAAGCTCGGCCATGCCGAAGAGCCCGATCACCACCACCAGAAAGTCGATGCCCGCCAGAAGGTCGGGGATGCCGAAGGTGTAGCGCGGCACGCCGGTATTGGCGTCGATCCCCATGGTGGCCAGCATCAGCCCGATCACCGCGCCAAGAAGGGTCTTGATCCCGTTCCGGCCGACCAGCGAGGCCAGCGAGGCGAAGGCGAAGACCATCAGTGCGACATAATCGGCGGGCGAGAAGGTGACCGCGAACTTCGCCAGCAGCGGCCCGAACAGCGACAGCCCGATCACCGCCAGCGTGCCGCCGACGAAGGAGGCGACGGCCGACAGCGACAGCGCCCGTCCCGCCTCGCCCTTCAGCGCCATCGGGTGGCCGTCGAGCGTGGTCATCACCGCGCCCGCATCGCCCGGCACATTCAGCAGGATCGACGAGATCCGCCCGCCATATTCGGCGCCGTAATAGATGCCCGCCAGCAGGATCAACGCGCTTTCGGGCGGCAGTCCCAGCCCGTAGGCGATGGGCAGCAGGATCGCCACGCCGTTGATCGGCCCGATCCCGGGCAGCGCGCCGATCAGGGTACCGGAAAAGCAGCCGATCAGCACCAGGAAGATGTTGAGCGGGGTCAGCGCGACGGCAAAGCCGGTGGCAAGGCCGCTCAGGACGGTTTCCATCGAGGGTCTCCTATAGCCGGGGCAGGGGGCCTTCGGGCAGGTTGAGGTCCAGAAGCCCGGCGCAGAGAAGATAGCCCAGCACCCCGGTTGCAAGCCCGAAGACACCCGCCCGAACGAGCGTCGCGCCCAGAAGTCGGGCGGCGATCGTGCCGAAGAGGAGCGTTGCCAGCACAAAGCCGAGCGGCTCGTAGAGGCCGGCATAGCCGACCAGAAGCGCCACGATCGCGGCCAGCCTCAGCCAGGTGCCGCCCCGGGTGTCGAACCGGTCGACATCGGGTTTCCAGAGAATGCCCGCGAGGCAGAGCGCGGCCAGGACCGACAGGATCCGGGGCCAGCTTTCGGGGCCGAGCGGGTCGTATTGAAAGGGCGCCCGGATGACGGTGAAGGCAAGCCAGCCATAGCCCAGCGTGACGGCCAGCAGAAGCCCGGCAAAGATGCGGTCGACCATTCGGGGTTCTCCAGGAACGGGCAGGGATAGGGGCAGGGGTCGGGTCCGGCGCTGGCCGCACCCGGCGCGCGGGTCCGGATACGGAGCGCCGGACCCGGAGGTGGGGCTTTCGGGATTACTGGATCAGGCCTGCGTCGCGGGCGATGTCGCGCAGCTCGCCGATCAGCTGCTTGACCTGGGCATCCATCTCGGAACCCGACAGCTCGAGCGGCATCAGCCCCTTGCTTTCGCGGGCCTGCCGGTAGGCCTCGGTCTTGTAGGCCGCGGCGAAGGCGTCGGCCCAGGCCTGATAATCGGCGTCGGGCACGTTCTTGCCCATGTAGAAGCCGCGCATGATGGTCCATTCGGTGTCATAGCCCAGCTCTTTCGCGGTCGGATAGGCGTCGAAGGGCGGCTCCAGCCGCTCGGGCGCCAGCACCGCGAGGATGCGCATGCTGCCATCGCCGATATGCGCCGCCATCTCGCCCACATCGCCGGTATAGACCTGGATCGCGCCGCCCAGCAGCCCGGCAATGGCGTCGCCGCCGCCGTCATAGGCGACATAGCGCATCTGGCGCGGATCGGCGCCGACCGATTTCAGCAACAGCGCGCCCTTCATCCAGTCCTGCGACCCGACCGAGCCGCCGGCGCCGACCACGACGCTGCCGGGATCGGCCTTGAATGCGTCCATCAGCGCGCCGAGGTCGGCATAGGGGCTGTCGGCCCGCACGATCACCGCCCCGTAATCGGCGCCCGCGGTGGCCAGAAAGCGCACGTCGTTCTCGGTGAAGGTACCGAACTTGCCGGTGGCGATGTTCAGCAGCGAGCCCGAGGAAAACGCCACGATGGCGTTGGAATCGTCGGTGCGGGTGGTGTTGAACTGGTTGAAGGCCACGGCGCCGATGCCGCCTGGCATGAAGGTGACCTCGATGGGCCTGCCGAACGCGCCATCCAGCCCCTGCTGGGCGATCCGGCAGGTCAGATCGAACCCGCCGCCGGGCTGGGCCGGGGCGACGCATTCGGGGGCGTCGATTTCGGCGAGGGCAGGCAGGGCCGCTGCCAGCGAAATGCATGCCGCTGCCGCGGCGCTCTTCAGGCTCATGATAGTCCTCCCATCGAGACGGGCAGGGCCGAAGAGGTTGCCCGCGTCTTGCGATGGGTCATTGTTCGTCGGAGGAAGGGGTTGCGTCAAGCCGCCGCAGGCAGGGCATCGACACGTCTCTGCGCGCTGGCCGAGATCCCCTGGAGCGGGCGATGAGATTCGAACTCACGACCCTTACCTTGGCAAGGTAATGCTCTACCCCTGAGCTACGCCCGCATCCATTGGGTGAGGGGGGATTTATAAACTCCGGCCGGGGCCTGCAAGGGGAAAATCGCGGGAACGGACGGGCGCGTTCCGGCGCGCGGCAGAACGCCCGGGGGAGGCGCGCCAAAAGCCGCGAGAGCACCGGTCCGGTGCCGCGACTGTCGATCCTGTCGAGAGAAATTGGAGCGGGCGATGAGATTCGAACTCACGACCCTTACCTTGGCAAGGTAATGCTCTACCCCTGAGCTACGCCCGCATCCATTGGGTGAGGGGGGATTTATAAACTCCGGCCGGAGCCTGCAAGGGGAAAATTCGGCCCGATGCGAAAAACCGCGGGAGGTGCCGGGCGCAAGACCCGGTGCCGTCGTCGGGCCGGCCGCCCGAACCGCCCGGCGGGGGGCGGCCCGGGCGGGCAGCGATCACTCGAACTCGATCAGCAGGTCCTTGGCGTCGATCTGCTGGCCCGGGGCGACATGGACCGCCTTGATCTTGCCGTCGCGCTCGGCGTGAAGCCCGGTTTCCATCTTCATCGCCTCGATGGTCAGGAGCAGGTCGCCCTCCTTGACCTCCTGCCCGGCCGCGACCGCGACAGTGGCCACGGCCCCCGGCATCGGCGCGCCGACATGGGCGGGGTTGCCAAGCTCGACCTTCGGGCGGCGGGCCACGCTGGCCTTGGCCTTGCGGTTCGGCACCCGGATCACCCGGGGCTGGCCGTTCAGTTCGAAGAACACCCGCGCCTCGCCATCCTCGGCGGTCTCGCCCACCGCCTGCAGCCGGATTTCCAGCGTCTTGCCGGGGTCGATCTCGGCCTCGATCTCTTCGCCCGGCTCCATCCCGTAGAAGAAGGTGCGGGTCGGCAGGGTGCGGACCGGCCCGTATTGCAGGTGCCGCGTGGCGTAATCGGTGAAGACCTTGGGATACATCAGGTACCCGTTCAGGTCCTCGTTATCGAGGGTCAGGTCTTCGAACTGGCCTTCGACCTCGGCGCGGATCCTGTCGATATCGGCCGGGGGCACATGCTTGCCGGGCCGGTCGGTAAAGGGCTTTTCGCCTTTCAGGATCTTTGCCTGGATCGCCTCGGGGAAGCCGCCCGGAGGCTGGCCCAGATTGCCGCGCATCATGTCGATGACGGAATCCGGGAAGGCCACGTCGCGGTCGGGGTCCTCGACCTCGGCGCGGGTCAGGCCCTGGCTGACCATCATCAGCGCCATGTCGCCCACCACCTTCGAGGAGGGCGTCACCTTCACGATGTCGCCGAACATCTGGTTCACATCGGCATAGGTCTCGGCGACCTCGTGCCAGCGTTCTTCCAGCCCCAGACTGCGCGCCTGGGCCTTGAGGTTGGTGAACTGGCCGCCGGGCATCTCGTGCAGATAGACCTCGGAGGCGGGCGCCGAGAGGCCCGATTCGAAGGCCGCGTATTCCTGGCGCACGGCCTCCCAGTAATCCGAGATCTCGCGCACGGCGGCCATGTCGATGCCGGTGTCGCGGGGCGTGTTGCGCAGCGCCTCGACGATCGACCCGAGGCAAGGCTGCGAGGTGCCGCCCGAGAAGGCGTCCATGGCGGCATCGACCGCATCGACGCCCGCCTCGGCTGCGGCCAGGATGGTGGCCGCGGCGATGCCCGAGGTGTCATGGGTGTGG
This sequence comes from Rhodovulum visakhapatnamense, assembly GCF_004365965.1. GTDB lineage: Bacteria > Pseudomonadota > Alphaproteobacteria > Rhodobacterales > Rhodobacteraceae > Rhodovulum > Rhodovulum visakhapatnamense. Next base: position 62,323 of record NZ_SOEB01000013.1, on the reverse strand, counting down.
AAATGGATCGGCAGGCCGACCTCGTCCTTTAGCGCCTTGACCAGAACCGTGGCCGAGGCGGGTTTCAGCAGACCCGCCATGTCCTTCAGCCCCAGGATATGGGCGCCAGCGGCCTTCAGCTCTTTCCCCATCGCGACGTAATAGTTCAGGTCGTACTTGGCCCGCGCCGGGTCGAGGATGTCGCCGGTATAGCAGATCGTGCCCTCGCAGACCTTGCCGGTTTCCAGCACCGCATCCATCGCGACGCGCATGTTCTCGACCCAGTTCAGGCTGTCGAAGACGCGGAAGACGTCGACGCCGGTTTCGGCGGCCTGCCTGACGAAGCCCTGCACCACATTGTCGGGATAGATCGTGTAGCCGACGCCGTTCGCGCCCCGCAGCAGCATCTGGGTCATCAGGTTCGGCATCGCCGCGCGCAGGTCGCGCAGCCGCTGCCAGGGACATTCCTGCAGGAAGCGGTAGGCCACGTCGAAGGTCGCGCCGCCCCAGCATTCGACGCTGAAAAGCTGCGGCAGGTTATGGGCATAGGCGGGCGCCACGCGGATCATGTCGATCGAGCGCATTCGCGTTGCCAGCAGCGACTGGTGCCCGTCGCGCATCGTGGTGTCGGTCACCAGCAGCTGTTTCTGCGAGGCCATCCAGTCGGCCAGCGCCTCGGGGCCGAACTGGTCGAGGATCTGGCGCGTGCCCGGGGCATAGCTTTCGCGCCGGGGGACCGGCGGGCGCAGGGCGCGGGCCTCGGCGGGCGGCTTGGCGCGGCCCGTCGTCTCGGGATGCCCGTTGACGGTGATGTCGGCGATATAGGTCAGGATGCGCGTCGCCCGGTCGCGCCGCTTCTCGAAGCTGAACAGCTCGGGCGTCTCGTCGATGAAGCGGGTCGAGTATTCGTTGTTCAGGAAAGTCGGGTGCTTCAGCAGGTTCTCGACGAAGGCGATGTTGGTCGAGACGCCCCGGATCCGGAATTCGCGCAGCGCCCGGTCCATCCGGGCGATGGCGGCCTCGGGCGTCGGCGCCCAGGCGGTGACCTTCTCCAGCAGCGAATCGTAATAGCGGGTGATGACCGCGCCGGAATAGGCGGTGCCGCCATCCAGCCGGATCCCCATGCCGGTCGCGCCGCGATAGGCGGTGATGCGGCCGTAATCGGGGATGAAGTTGTTCAGCGGGTCCTCGGTCGTGATCCGGCATTGCAGGGCATGGCCGCTGAGATCGACGTCATACTGGCTGGCGACGCCGGTCGCCTCGACCAGGCTCTTGCCCTCGGCGATCAGGATCTGGGCGCGGACGATGTCGATGCCGGTCACCTCTTCGGTGACGGTATGTTCGACCTGGACGCGGGGATTGACCTCGATGAAGTAGAAATTGCCCGTCTCCATGTCCATCAGGAACTCGACGGTGCCGGCGCATTCGTAATTCACCGCCTCGGCAATCTTCTTGCCGAGATTGCAGATGGTTTCGCGCTGGGCATGGGACAGGTAGGGGGCGGGGGCGCGCTCGACGACCTTCTGGTTGCGGCGCTGGACCGAACAGTCGCGTTCCCACAGGTGATAGATGGTGCCGTGCTGGTCGCCGAGGATCTGCACCTCGACATGGCGGGCGCGGGTGATCATCTTTTCCAGATAGCCCTCGCCATTGCCGAAGGCGGCCTCGGCCTCGCGGCGGCCCTCGCGCACCTTCTCGGCCAGCTCCTCGGGCCCCTTGATCGGGCGCATGCCGCGCCCGCCGCCGCCCCAGGAAGCCTTCAGCATCAGCGGATAGCCGATCTCGTCGGCCTGGCGGCGGATCTCGTCCATGTCATCGCCCAGGACCTCGGTCGCGGGGATCACCGGCACGCCTGCCTTGATCGCCACCTTGCGGGCGCTGGCCTTGTCGCCGAGCGCGCGCATGGTCTCGGCCTTCGGGCCGATGAAGGCGATGCCCTCGGCGGCGCAAGCCTCGACGAAAGCAGGGTTTTCCGACAGAAGCCCATAGCCCGGATGGATCGCGTCGGCGCCTGACATCTTGGCGACGCGGATGATTTCCTCGATCGACAGATAGGCCTGGACCGGGCCCAGCCCCTCGCCGATCTTGTAGGCTTCGTCGGCCTTGAACCGGTGCAGCCCCAGCTTGTCTTCCTCGGCGTAGACGGCAACGGTGCGCTTGCCCAGTTCGTTGGCGGCGCGCATCACGCGAATGGCTATCTCGCCCCGGTTGGCGACGAGGATCTTCTGGAAATCGGTCAAGGGCGGGGCCTCCATCGGGTCGGTTCGGGCTGCAACTGCGGCGCGCAGCCGATTGTTAACGGTTTAAAGCTGCGTTGCAGCGAAGCAAAGGGCCAGCGGAGGCGGGGCCGAGACCGGGCATGCCTGTCTCGCGACGGGTGCCGGTCGGCACCGGTGGCCGCAAGGCACCCGCCGGTGCCGCTGTTTCGCGGCGCGGCCCGGTCAGGACGACGAGATCGGGGTGACGGTGACGACACGCCCCTCGCGCGTGGTCTGACAGCGCCAGGTGCCGTCGCGCCCGGCCATTTTCATGTCGATCCAGAACCCGGCCGCGGTGGGGCCGGTGCCGATCTGGAAGATCCCCGCCTCGGGCTGATGGAATCGCGCCGCCATTTCTGCGGTGCAGGCGGGCGCCGAGGCCGCGGGCGCATGGGGCAGCATCTCGGGGGTGATGACCTTGGGAACGCCGGTTTGCGGCCGCTCGGGCGTGCCGCAGGCGGCCAGCGTCGCCAGCCCCAGACCTGCCAGAAGGATGCGATATCGACTCATTCGCGCTTTCACCCCCGTTTGTTCCGACTATTCGCCTTATGCGCGAAATTGCAACTGCGATGGCAAAAAACGCTTCGGAACAGGAACGGACGGGGAACGCTTCTTTAACTCGTCGCCGGGGCGCGCTAGATTGGGCGCCATGTGTCCCATCGACGATTTCGACGCCTTCGAGGCCGCCGCCCAGGTCCCCCTGTCCGTCCGTGCCATGGCGGTGCGGCCGGCGCCCTATCTGGACGGGCTGAACCCCGCCCAGCGCCAGGCGGTCGAGACGCTGGACGGCCCCGTGCTGATGCTGGCGGGGGCGGGCACCGGCAAGACCCGGGCGCTGACCGCGCGGATCGCGCATCTGCTGGTCACCGGCAAGGCCCGGCCGAACGAGATCCTGGCGGTGACCTTCACCAACAAGGCCGCGCGCGAGATGAAGGTGCGCGTCGGGCGGCTGATGGGCGAGACGGTCGAGGGCATGCCCTGGCTTGGCACCTTCCACGCGATCTGCGTCCGGCTGCTGCGCCGGCATGCCGAGCTGGTGGGGCTCAAGTCGAATTTCACCATCCTCGACAAGGATGACCAGCTTAGGCTTATCAAGCAGCTGATTGCGGCCGAGAGCGTTGATCAGAAGCGTTGGACAGATCGCTGGTTCGCGTTACACATTGAAAATTACAAGAATCGAGGCCTATCTTCCGACAAAGTCGGCCAAAGCGGCGGTCCCGAGGTGGAGCGGCTTCCTAACGCCTTTCGGGACGGAACCGGCTACAAGAGAACAGTCGGGCAAATCTATGTTCAATATCAAGAGCGGCTGAAGACCCTGAACGCGGCCGATTTCGGCGATCTGCTGCTGCATGTGGTGACGATCTTTCAGGCCCATCCCGACCTGCTGGACCAGTACCGGCGCTGGTTCCGCTATATCCTGGTCGACGAGTATCAGGATACCAACGTGGCCCAGTATCTGTGGCTGCGGCTGCTGGCGGGCGGGCACAAGAACATCTGCTGCGTCGGCGACGACGATCAGTCGATCTATGGCTGGCGCGGCGCCGAGGTCGGCAACATCCTTCGGTTCGAAAAGGATTTTCCCGGCGCTGTGGTGATCCGGCTGGAACAGAACTACCGGTCCACCCCGCATATCCTCGCCGCCGCCTCGGGGCTGATCGCGGCCAACAAGGGGCGGCTGGGCAAGACGCTCTGGACCGAGGCCGAGGGCGGCGAGAAGGTTCGGCTGATCGGCCATTGGGATGGCGAGGAAGAGGCCCGCTGGATCGGCGAAGAGGCCGAGGCGCTGCAGGGCGGCAGCCGCGGGATGCGGCCCTTCTCGCTGGATGACATGGCGATTCTGGTGCGCGCAAGCCACCAGATGCGGGCCTTCGAGGACCGCTTTCTGACCATCGGGCTGCCGTACCGCGTGATCGGCGGTCCGCGCTTCTACGAGCGGATGGAGATCCGCGATGCGATGGCCTATTTCCGCCTCGCCGTCAGCCCTGCCGACGATCTGGCTTTCGAGCGGATCGTGAACACCCCCAAGCGCGGGCTCGGCGACAAGGCGCAGCAGAAGATCCAGTCCGTGGCGCGGGCCGAGGGCGTGCCGCTGGTCGAGGCCGCGCGGCGTCTGCTCGAGGCCGGCGGGCTGGGCGGCAAGGGCGGGGCCGAGCTGCGCAAGCTGATCGAGGCCATTGGGCGCTGGCATGGCGAGGTGCGGGCCGCGGGCCCGTCGGTCGTGCTGGATGAGGCCGCGCTGATCGATGACGAGACCGTGCCGCTTGGGCGCGGCGCCGCGTCGAGCCATGTGGAACTGGCCGAGCGCATTCTGGACGAGTCGGGCTATACGGCGATGTGGCAGGCCGACAAGACGCCCGAGGCGCCGGGACGGCTGGAGAACGTAAAGGAACTGGTCAAGGCGCTGGAGGAATTCGACAACCTGCAGGGCTTCCTCGAACATGTCGCGCTGATCATGGACAAAGACAGCGAGATGGCCGGGGCTAAGATTTCGGTGATGACGCTGCATGCCGCCAAGGGGCTGGAATTTCCGGTGGTGTTCCTGCCGGGCTGGGAGGACGGGCTGCTTCCCAGCCAGCGCGCGATGGACGAGACCGGGCTGAAGGGGCTCGAGGAGGAACGGCGGCTGGCCTATGTCGGGCTGACCCGGGCCGAAGAGCTGTGCACGATTTCCTTCGCCGCCAACCGCCGGGTTTTCGGTCGTTGGCAGTCGCAGTTGCCGTCGCGCTTTATCGACGAACTGCCCGCGTCCCATGTCGACGTGCTGACGCCGCCCGGGCTTTGCGGCGGCGGCTATGGCGCGGCGGCGCCGTCCCATGGCGGGGGCTCTGGGATCGAAGAGCGCGCCTCGCGCGCGGATGTCTACAAGTCGCCGGGCTGGCAGCGGCTGCAGGCGCGCAGCGCCGCCCGGCCGGTGTCGCAGCCAAGCCAGGCCCGCCACATGGTGATCGACGCCGAGGCGGTCCCGGCCTTCGAAACCGGCACGCGGGTGTTCCACCAGAAATTCGGCTATGGCGTCGTGACCGGGATCGAGGGCGACAAGCTCGACATCGATTTCGAGAAGGCGGGGAGCAAAAAGGTCGTGGCCCGATTCGTGGTCGCCGCGGCCAGCGCCGACGACATTCCTCTCTAGGCCCATCCTTACAGGTATCGGGCCGGGGCGCGGCAGCGATCCCGCGCACCGCGCCCGAATGGCGAGCAGCGTTAACCCTTCTTTCGAAGGCGCCGGGCAACAGTCGGCCGGAGGAGGGGCGCGATGCGTATCAGCTTTCCGGTCCGGGACACAGAATTCGCGATCTCCAGCGGCGCCAATGTCGGCAGCAATGCCGGTGGCGCGGACACGTCGATTTTCGACGGCCCGCCGGGCGCGGCCTGTGGCCTGGTCGTGACCGCGCGGCCGGGCGACCCCGATCCCGGGCCGTTCGAGCCGGGCGACCGCCAGGATCTCGTCTGGCGGGGCCAGGGGGGGACAGGAGCTGTGCGATGCGGCGGTGATCCGGTCGGATGAGGCGGCCGACGGGGCCGGGCATGCGGTGGTCTTCGAGGGCATCGACCGCACCGGTGCGCCGGTTCAGGTGGTCTGGACCCCCGGCGTCGACCTGGCTGCCTGGTACCGCACCCATGCTCGGGGCGGGCATGCGCCTGCGTTTTTCGTCCATGACGCCCGGCCGGGCGGCGATCCGGGGCTGTCCGGGCTTTGTTTCCCCGGCGAGACGGCGATCGCGACCCCGCGCGTGCCGGTGCGGGCCGCGAGCCTGGTGCCGGGCATGACCGCCCAGACGGTGGATCATGGGCCGCAGATGCTGGTCTGGGTCGGGCAGCGTGCGATGCCGGGCAGCGGCCGCTCGACCCCGGTCGAGATCCCGCCCGGCGCCTTCGGCAATACGCGTCGGCTATGGTCGGCCCGGCAGGCGCGGGGCTTTATCGCGCGCCCCGGGCGCAGTCCCTGGTCGGGGTGCGCGAGGTGCTGGTGCCCGCGTGGGTGCTGGCGGTGCTGGGCGTCGGCGGCGCCGCGCTGCGCGAGGCTCCGGCTACGATCCGCACTGTCCATCTGCTGTTTGCACGGCATGAACTGGTGCGCGCCGGGGACGTGGCCTGCGGCAGTCTTTTCCTCGGCGATCTCTTCCGCCACCGCTCAGCCCGGCCGGTGCCGCCGGACCCGCTCGCGCGCGAGATTCCGGGGCTTTTCCCCGATCTCGACCTCGACGCGGGCGAGGCCGTGCAACCGCCGCCGGTCCGCCCGGTGCTGCGCAGTTGCGAGGCGCGCCCTGTTCGAGCACGGCCCGGGGGTCGGCGCCGCCGCCTGACGCGGCCGCTGACCGGCTTCCGATCACAGGACTGCTGAAAAGAGAAACGGCGACGCCAGGGAGGAGGGGCGCCGCCGTTCCGCACAACGGCAGTGTCAGGGAGGAGGAGACAAACTGCCGTATTCCGATGGAGCCGGGGCCCCGAATGAAAAGTGCGGCGACACCTGGGAGGAGGTAGGTGTCGCCGCGAGATGAGGAAACCCAGGGAGGAGGAGGGGTTTCCTATCTCTGGGCGGGGAACCTTCGGCTGTGCCGGGCAGTCCCAACCGCGCCGTTGGTCCTATAAATACGCTTTTGCTGCACCTGCACAATGGCTGGCGGCTGAATTGCTGCCATGCGGAAAATGCATAAGTCGTTCTGACGTTGTTTTGGGCGAGTTCGGGGCCGCTGGTGCAGGATCGGGCAACGGTGAAACGACTCTTGCCCTTTTGGGGTATCCGGCCAAGTAAATGGGAAGCCTCGCGTGAAACGGAGTCTCAGATGCCTCTTTCCAATGATGCCATCCTTGCCGAATTGTCCCGAATCGCTTTGCCCGGCGGGGGCGATCTGGTCTCGCGCGACCTGATCCGCGCGCTGTCGGTCGAAGGTGATACGGTGCGCTTCGTCATCGAGGCCGACTCGGCCGAGATGGCGCGCGGGATGGAGCCCGTGCGGGCCGCCGCCCAGGCCGCGATCGAGGCCATTCCCGGCGTTGGCCGGGCCTCGGTCGTGCTGACCGCCCATGACAGGGGGCAGGGCGGTGCGCCTGCGGCCCCTGCGCCCGGGCCGCGGATCGGCCGCCACCCGACGCCCGATGACGGCCCGCGCAACCCCTCGGGCGTCGACCGCATCCTGGCGGTAGCCTCGGGCAAGGGCGGGGTCGGCAAGTCGACGGTGGCCAGCAACCTGGCGGTCGCGCTGGCGCGGCAGGGGCGGCGCGTCGGTCTGCTGGATGCCGACATTTACGGCCCCTCGCTGCCGCGGATGATGGGCACGACCCGCCGGCCGGCCTCGCCCGACGGCAAGATCATCGAGCCGGTCCGGGCACATGGTGTGGCGATGATGTCGATCGGGCTGCTGCTGAAAGAGGACGAAGCGGTCGTCTGGCGCGGCCCGATGCTGATGGGCGCGCTTCAGCAATTGTTGGGCCAGGTCGACTGGGGGCGGCTCGACGTGCTGGTGGTCGACCTGCCGCCGGGCACGGGCGACATCCAGCTGACACTGTGCCAGCGGACCCGTCTGACCGGCGCGCTGGTGGTCTCGACCCCGCAGGACGTGGCGCTTCTGGACGCGCGCAAGGCGCTGGACATGTTTGCCAAGCTCGGCACGCCGGTTCTGGGGCTGATCGAGAACATGTCCACCTATATCTGCCCCAATTGCGGGCATGAGGCGCATATCTTCGGCCATGGCGGCGTCGAGGCCGAGGCCCGCAAGCTGGGCCTGCCCTTCCTTGGCGCGCTGCCGCTGGCGCTGGAGGTGCGGCAGGCGGGCGATGCCGGGCATCCGGTCGCGCTGGACGACGGCCCGATGGCCGACGCCTATGCGCGGATCGCCGCCCGTCTGATCGGCGGCGGCATGGCCTGATATCGCGGCCCGCGCGGGACCGGACGCCTCCTGGCCGGGATCGGGCCGGGTCTTACGGGAATTCATGGCCCCGCACGGAACCAGCCTCTCGCCCGCGTGATTCGGTGCGATTTTCCGGGAAGTTTCGCGGGGTGGGGCCGGGAATGGCCCGGTCAGCCGGGTGGGGCGCATTTTTCGCAACCATGGCGCGAAGAAATTTTTCAAACTTCGCGCAAACGTCGCAGAATGGCCGTTAACCACGACATCTAGCGGATTGAGGCCCGGCACTCGCAATTGGCGGTGTTCCGGCTGCTCCGAGCGCTTTTCGGGCAAGGCGTATTTCCGCCTTTGGAGGGGGCCGGGTCCACCATATTCCCGCCAAAGTCAGTTGATCTCCATGAAATCCCATGGCATAACGATCACACAAAGGCGATGGCGGTCGGACGGATCAAGGGGCGGATACAGCCTCCCAACGACAAGAAAGCAGTTTCATACAGGCACCCGCCATTGCCTCCATACGAGATCCGGCGCGCGGGCGAGCAGACATCCCCCAGGTGGCACGCGCAGCCGGGCACCCCGGAACGGGACGAGGGCGGCGGATTGGGCGGTGGCAGCAGCCCAATCCGCCGTTTTCGTTGAAACGGCCGCGCGGCGGTCGCGGACGGCGAGGCAAGGGAGCGTCGGACAGGTGGCGCGCAGGTTCAGAGGCGAAAGCCAGCACAAGGTGGATGCGAAGGGCAGGGTGTCGATCCCGGCCCTCTTTCGCCGTGTGCTCGAGGCCTGCGACCCGGACTGGACCGAGGGGCTCCGCCCGCAACTGGTCATCGTCTATGGCGATCACCGCCGCAAATATCTGGAATGCTACACCATCGAGGCCATCGACGAGGTCGATGACAAGATCGCGGCGCTGCCGCGCGGGTCGATGCAGCGGCGGATGCTGGAACGGATGTTCCATGGCCAGTCGCACCCGACCGAGGTCGACAATGACGGCCGTCTGACCCTGCCGCAGAAGCTGCGCGACAAGATCGGGCTGGAAGGCGAGGCCTTCTTCATCGCCTCGGGCGACACCTTCCAGATCTGGAAGCCCGAGACCTACGAGTCCGAGGAACTGGCCAAGACCGAGGCCTGGCTGGACGACCTGCCCGAGGATGTCGATCCGCTGAGCTTCCTCGACGGTGCCGGGGCGGTGGCCGGTCCGGCCGGGGATGGCTGAGGCCATGGCCGCCGCGGACCGCTCCGTTCCCGCCGATCCGCCGCATATCCCGGTCCTGCTGCGCCCCCTGCTCGAGGCGGTGTCGCCGGTCACGGGGCTCTGGCTGGACGGCACCTTCGGCGCGGGCGGCTACAGCCGCGGGCTGCTGGATGCGGGCGCGGACCGGGTGATCGGGGTCGACCGCGACCCCAGTGTCGCCGATCTGGCCGCGCCCTGGGCCGGGGCCTGGGGAGACCGGCTGCGTCTGGTCGAGGGCGTCTTTTCGGACCTTGACCGTCATGCCGAGGCGCCGCTTGACGGGGTGGTGCTGGATCTGGGCGTGTCCTCGATGCAGCTCGATCAGGCCGAACGCGGGTTCTCCTTTGCCAAGGACGGACCGCTCGACATGCGGATGGGGGCCGAGGGGATGTCGGCCGCCGATCTGGTCGCCACCGCCTCCGAGGCCGCGCTGGCCGATATTCTGTTTCATTACGGCGAGGAACGCGCCTCGCGCCGGATCGCGCGCGCCATCGTCAAGGCCCGCACGGTCGCACCCATCGTGACCACGGCGCAACTGGCCGAGGTCGTGGCCCGCTGCCTGCCGCCGCAGCGCCCGGGCCAGAGCCACCCTGCGACCCGCAGTTTCCAGGCGATCCGCATCGCGGTGAATGACGAGCTGGGCGAGCTGGTGGCCGGGCTCGAAGCGGCCGAGCGCGCGCTCAACCCCGGCGGCAAGCTGGCGGTCGTCACCTTCCATTCGCTGGAGGACCGGATCGTCAAGCGCTTCCTGCAGGTCCGGTCGGGTCAGGCCGCGGGCGGCAGCCGCTACGCGCCCGAGGCGAAGCCCGAGCCCGCGCGGTTCGATCTGCTCACCCGCCGCGCGGTGGCCCCCGATCCGGCCGAGCTGGACGCCAACCCGCGCGCGCGATCCGCCAAGCTGAGGGTCGGGGTCCGCACCGACGCCCCGGCGGGGCCGGTCGACCGCGGTCTGCTGGGGCTGCCGAAGATCATGGAGGACTAGATGCGCAGCTTCGTCTATGTGCTGACGGCCCTGGCGGTGATGGCGCTGGCCTTCTGGGCCTATCGCGAGAATTACCGCACCCAGGCCGCGCTCGACAATGTCGAGCGGCTGAACCGCGCGATCGGATCGCTGCGCGAGCAGCTGGCGATGCAGAATGCCGAATGGGCCTATCTGAACCGGCCCGAGCGGCTGCGCGAGCTGGCGGCGCTGAACTATGACCGGCTGGCGCTTGGGCCCCTCGCGCCCGAGCAGTTCGGCCAGATCGACCAGGTCTCCTACCCCGAAATGGTGTTGCCCGACATCGTCCTGCCCGACGAGCTGTTCAAGTCGATCCTGGCCGAGGCCGACCAGCCGGCCCAGAGCGCCAGCCCGACCGTGCCGGTCGAGGAGGCGGCCTCTGCTTCGGCCGTGCCCGAGGCGCTTGAGGAGGCGCTTGAGGCCCAGGACGAGGAGGCCGAGCAATGATCCGCACGCCGCTGCGCCCGCTGGCCCGCATTCTCGAGGCCCGCGCCCGGGGCGAGAATCCCGACGCCATCGAGCGCGAGAACAAGCGCTTGCGCCACGAGACGATGCGCGATCAGGCCCGGGTCCGGGCCGAGGGGCGGCTTCTGGTGCTGGGCGTGGTGTTCTTCGCGGCTTTCGCCGTCGTCGGGGTGCGGATGGGGCTTCTGGCGGGGTCGGACCCGTCCGAGCCGCGTGCCATCGCCCCGGGCGCCTCGATCGTGGCGCAGCGGGCCGATATCGTCGACCGGAACGGCAACATTCTTGCAACCAACCTTGCCACCCATTCGCTTTACGCCCAGCCGCCGCTGATGATCGACCCTAAGGCGGTGGCGCGGGAACTGGCCCGGATCTTCCCCGATCTCGACGAGGCGCGGATGGTCAAGGACTTCACCGGCAGCCGCAAGTTCGTCTGGATCAAGAAGAAGATCAGCCCCGAACAGATGCAGCAGGTGCACGATATCGGCGATCCCGGGCTCAGCTTCGGTCCGCGCGAGATGCGGCTTTACCCCAACGGGGCGCTGGCCGCGCATATCCTCGGGGGCGCCGGGTTCGGGCGCGAGGGCGTGCAGTCGGCCGAGGTGATCGGCGTCGCCGGGGTCGAGAAATACTTCGACGACTACCTGCGCGACCCGGCCAATGGCGGTCAGCCGCTTCGGTTGTCGCTGGATCTGACGGTGCAGGCCGCGGTCGAGCGGGTGCTGGCGGGCGGCATGAAGCTGATGGATGCCAAGGGCGCGGCCGCCGTGCTGATGGATGTGCATACGGGCGAGATCCTGTCGATGGTCTCGCTGCCCGATTTCGACCCGAACGAGCGGCCCCGCCAGCAGGTGACGGGCGATCCTTCGGACAGTCCGCTTTTCAACCGGGCGGTGCAGGGGCTTTACGAGCTGGGCTCGACCTTCAAGACTTTCACCCTGTCGCAGGCGCTGGACGAGGGCATCGTCAACCCCAACACCATGATCGACACCAAGGGGCCGCTGGTCTGGGGACGTTACCGCATCCGCGATCTGCACAATTACGGGTCCAGCCTGTCGGTGACCACGGTGCTGGTCAAAAGCTCGAACGTGGGCACCGCGCGGATCGCCCAGCGGATCGGCGGGGTCCGGCAGAAGGAATTCCTTGGCAAGCTCGGCCTTCTGGAGCCGACGCCGGTCGAACTGGTCGAGGCGGCGGGCGCCAAGCCGCTTTTCCCGGCGAAATGGAGCGAGATCTCGACCATGACGATTTCCTACGGGCACGGTCTGTCGGCCAGCCCGCTGCATCTGGCGGCGGGCTATGCGACGCTGGCCAATGGCGGCCAGCGGGTGCGGCCGACGCTGCTGGCGGGGGGCGGGACGCTGGGCGACCGGGTCGTGTCGGAAGAGACCTCGCGCCAGATCCGCTCGATGCTGCGCGAGGTGGTGGTGCATGGCACCGCGACCTTCGGCGACGTGCCAGGCTACCGGGTCGGCGGCAAGACCGGCACCGCCGACAAGCCCAAGCCCACCGGCGGCTATTACGAGAAGAAGGTGATCGCGACCTTCGCCAGCATGTTCCCGGCCGAGGCGCCGCAATACGTGCTGATCGTCACCCTCGACGAGCCGCAGGACACCACCGGCCCGCAGCCGCGCCGCACCGCGGGCTGGACCGCCGTGCCGGTCGGCGCCGAGATCATCCGCCGCGCCGCGCCGCTTCTGGGGCTCCGGCCGGAGATTGAACAGGCGCAGGGCTTCGGGGTAACACTGACCGCGAACTGAAGGCGCGGGGATCATGACAATCCGGACTGAAACGACGCTCGCCGACCTGGGGCTGACGGCCCAGGGCGGGCGAGAGGCGCATATCACGGGGCTGTCGGTCGACAGCCGCCACACGAAACCGGGCCATCTTTTCGCGGCGATGCCGGGGACGCGGGCGCATGGCGCCGAATTCGTGTCCTTCGCGCTGCGGATGGGGGCTGTGGCGGTGCTGACCGACCGCGCGGGTGCACGCATTGCGGCCGAGGCGCTGGCGGGCAGCGAGGCCGCGCTGGTGGTGGCCGAGGACCCGCGCCAGGCGCTGGCCTGCGCGGCGGCGCTGTTTTACGGCGCCCAGCCCGCGACCATGGTGGCGGTCACCGGCACCGCGGGAAAGACCTCGGTCGCGAGCTTTACCCGTCAGATCTGGACCGGGCTTGGTCGCGCGGCCTGCAATCTGGGGACGATGGGGGTGCAGGGCGCCTATGAGGCGCCACTGTCGCATACCACGCCCGAACCCATCACCCTGCACCGGCTGCTGGCCGAGATGGCGCGCGCGGGCGTGACCCATGCGGCGATGGAGGCCTCGAGCCACGGGCTTGAACAGCGGCGGCTGGACGGGGTGGCGCTGAAGGCGGCGGCCTTCACCAATTTCAGCCAGGATCACCTCGATTACCACGCGGGGTTCGAGGAATATTTCGCGGCCAAGGCGGGGCTGTTCGACCGGGTGCTGCCCGAGGACGGGACCGCGGTGATCAATATCGACGATCCGCGCGGTGCGCAGATGCTGGGCCATGCCCGGGCGCGCGGCCAGACCATCCTGACCGTTGGCCGCGCCGAAGAGGCGGATCTGCGCATCCTGGCGCAGCGTTACGACGCCACAGGCCAGGATCTGCGCTTTGCCTGGGAGGGCCGCCCGCAGCAGATCCGGCTCGACCTGATCGGGGGGTTCCAGGCCGAGAACGTGCTGGCCGCGGCCGGGCTTGTCATCGCGGCGGGTGAGGCACCCGGGCGGGTCTTCGCGACCCTGCCCGAGCTGGTGACCGTGCGGGGGCGGATGGAGCTGGCGGCGACCCGTGCGAACGGGGCCACCGTCTTTGTGGACTATTCGCACAAGCCGGGCGCTCTGGCCGCCGCCATCGCCTCGCTGAGGCCCCATGTGATGGGCCGGATCGTGGTCGTTTTCGGCGCGGGCGGGGATCGTGACCGGGGCAAGCGGCCGCTGATGGGGCAGGTCGCCTGCGAACAGGCGGATGTTGTGATAGTGACAGACGACAACCCGAGATCCGAAGAACCCAAGGGTATCCGTGCAGAAATACTGCAAGGCTGCGCCGAGGCGATCGAGGTCGGAGACCGCGCCGAGGCGATCCTGCGCGGCGTCGATGCGCTGGAGCCGGGCGATGCCCTGCTGATCGCGGGCAAGGGCCACGAGACCGGCCAGATCGTCGGCGACGCGGTCTATCCCTTCGACGATGCCGAACAGGCCAGCGTGGCCGTCGCGGCGCTTGACGGGCGGCTTTCGTGACCGCGCTCTGGACGTCGGCCGAGGCGGCCGAGGCGACCGGCGGGCGCGTCACCCGGGACTGGTCGGTCACCGGCGTCAGCATCGACACCCGCAGCCTGAAGCCGGGCGATCTGTTCGTTGCGCTGAAGGATCAGCGCGACGGCCACGATTTCGTCGCCGATGCGCTGGCGCGAGGCGCGGGGGCTGCGCTGGTGTCGCGGCTGCCCGAGGGCGTGGACGAGACCGCGCCGCTGCTGATCGTACCCGATGTGCTGGCGGCGCTGGGCGCGCTGGGGCGGGCCGGACGGGCGCGCAGCGACGCCCGGGTCGTTGCTGTCACCGGGTCGGTCGGCAAGACCTCGACCAAGGAGATGCTGCGCGCCGTGCTGGCCGGGCAGGGGCGGGTCCATGCCGCCGAGGCGAGCTTCAACAACCATTGGGGCGTGCCGCTGACGCTGGCGCGGATGCCGCGCGACGCCCAGTTCGCCGTGCTCGAGATCGGCATGAACCATCCCGGCGAGATCGCGCCGCTGGCGCGGCTGGCGCGGCCGCATGTGGCGCTGATCACCACCATCGCGCCCGCGCATCTGGAGGCCTTCGACGGGCTTGCGGGCATCGCCGCCGAGAAGGCCGCGATCTTCGAGGGGGTGGAGCCGGGCGGTATCGCGATCTATCCGGGCGATCTGGACACCAGCCCGGTGCTGGCGGCGGGCGCCGCCGCCCATGCCGCGGCCGAGACCCGTTTCGGCGCCGCCGAGGGCTGCGAGTTCCGCCTGATGCGGGCCGATCTGCATGCCCACTCGACGGTCGTGCAGGCCGAGGCGCGCGGGCACGAGATTCTGTTCAAGATCCACGCCGCCGGGCGTCATTTCGCGACCAATGCGCTGGGTGTGCTGGCGGTGACCGAGGCGCTGGGCATCGATCTTGTGGTCGCGGCCTGCGATCTGGGCCAGTGGCGCCCGCCCGGCGGGCGCGGCGCGCGGCTGAGGATCCCGCTCGACCCGGTCGAGGAGAGCCTGTCGGTCGAGGTCATCGACGACGCCTTCAACGCCAACCCGGCCTCGATGGCCGCTGCGCTCGAGGTGCTGGCCGCCACCCGGCCGACCGACGGGCTTGGGCGGGTGGCGCGCGGGCGGCGGATCGCGATCCTGGGCGACATGCTGGAGCTTGGCCCCGAGGAACAGACGATGCATGCGGGCCTGGCCGATCTGGCCGCGATGGCGCGCGTCGATCTGGTGCATTGCGTCGGGCCGCGGATGCGCGCCCTTTATTTTGCCCTGCCGCTCTCGCAGAGAGGGCAGTGGTTCGACGAAGCCGATCCCCTGGCCGCCAAGGTCCATTCGCTGGTCGATGCCGGCGATGTGGTGCTGGTCAAGGGATCGAAAGGCAGCCGCGTGTCGGTCGTGGTCGACGCGCTGAAAAGGCTGGGGCAAGGCGGCTCCGGCTCCGACGAGGATCTTTCGTAATGCTCTACTGGCTTGCCGACCTGTCCGATGGCGGTGGCGTCTTCAACCTGTTCCGCTACATCACCTTCCGGGCAGGATGCGCGTTCTTCACCGCGCTCGTCTTCGGCTTCCTGTTCGGGCGGCCGCTGATCAACCTGCTGCGCAAGCGGCAGAAAAACGGCCAGCCGATCCGGGCGGACGGCCCCGAAAGCCATATCACCTCGAAGGCGGGCACCCCCACCATGGGCGGTGTGCTGATCCTGGGCGGGCTGATCGTGTCGACGCTGCTGTGGGGGCGGCTCGACAATGCCTATGTCTGGCTTTTGCTGTTCGTGACGCTGTCCTTCGGCGCCATCGGCTTTGCCGACGACTATGCCAAGGTGTCGAAGAACAACACCAAGGGCGTGCCCGGGCGGGTGCGCTTCGGGCTGGGGCTGCTGATCGCGGCCATTGCCGGATATTGGGCGGCCTGGGCGCATCCGGCGGATCTGAGCTACAACCTGGCGATGCCGGTCTTCAAGGACACGCTGATCCATATGGGGGTGCTGTTCATCCCCTTCGCGATGCTGGTGATCGTGGGCTCGGCCAACGCGGTGAACTTGACCGACGGGCTGGACGGGCTGGCGATCATGCCGGTGATGATCGCGGCCGGCGCGCTGGGCGTGATCGCCTATGCGGTCGGCCGAGTCGACTTTACCGAGTATCTCGATGTGCATTACGTGCCGGGCACCGGCGAGATCTTGGTTTTCACCGCAGGGTTGATCGGCGCGGGGCTTGGGTTCCTGTGGTATAACGCCCCACCCGCCGCCGTCTTCATGGGCGATACCGGGTCGCTGGCGCTGGGCGGCGCTCTGGGCGCCATTGCCGTCGCGACCAAGCACGAGATCGTTTTGGCCATAGTTGGCGGGCTTTTCGTGGTCGAGGCGATGTCCGTCATCATCCAGGTGGCCTACTTCAAGGCGACCGGGAAACGTGTGTTTCTGATGGCACCCATCCACCACCACTTCGAGAAGAAGGGCTGGGCCGAGCCCCAGATCGTGATACGATTCTGGATCATCAGCCTGATCCTTGCGCTGATCGGTCTGGCGACCCTCAAGGTCCGGTGAGTGGTCGGGCGGGGGTCCGAGGAGAAGAGATATGCAGATGAACCCGGTCGAAAACACCTACAACTATCTTGCGCCGGCCGCGCGGCTCGGCACCCCGTCCCTGCACGCGGTCACGCCCGACGTGAAGCTCAGGTCCTGGAACGGCGTTCCGCCCTATGCGGTCTGGGCAGGCATTGGCTACCTGCTGGTCCTGGCGGTGATCTTCTCCGACCAGATCGTGCCCTATTGCGAGGCGAATTTCGCCCAGCCGCAGAACTGCGCACCGATCTTCGGCAAGATCATCCCGATCTTCGTGGCGGGCATCATCCTGGCCCCGGCGCTTGCGGGCGCGGTGCAGCGGATGGGCGGCAACAAGGCCACCGGTCTGGCCTTTTCCTTCGCCGTGGCGGTCGTGCCGCCGGTGATGCTGGGCTGGTCCTACCTGCTGGGCTGAGTTTTCCGGTCCCGGTCCGGGGGTCGGCCCCGGAGGTGCGTTGCGACGCGTGATCCCTGGCGCCCGCCTCCTGACCGGAGCGGGCGCCTGTCCGTTCCGCCATCCCGTGTTCGGGGCCGTCGCCCGGCCCGCCGCCGCTTGCGCCCGGCTGTGCCCGGGGGCATCGTCGCGCCGCTGACAGCGAAAGGACAGGGCATGATTCCGGTGCGTGGGGTAGAGGGCCAGAGGCTGGCCGTGCTGGGGCTGGGCCGCTCGGGCCTGTCGGCCGCGCGGGCACTGCGCGCGGGCGGCGCCGAGGTCCTGGCCTGGGACGATAACGAGACGGCCCGCGCCGCCGCCGAGGCCGAGGGCTTCCAGCCCGTCGATCTGACCCGCGCGGGCGCCTTCGAGGACGTGGCCGCGCTGATCGTGAGCCCCGGCATCCCGCATCTCTATCCCGCTCCGAACCGCGTGATCGCGGCCGCATGGGCGGCGGGCGTGCCGGTCGACAACGATATCGGGCTGTTCTTCCGGTCCTTCGCGACGCCCGACTGGGACCGGCTCGAGGCGACCCCCAAGGTGATCGCGGTGACCGGTTCGAACGGCAAGTCGACCACCTCGGCGCTGATCCATCACGTGCTGGAAAGCGCGGGCCGGCCCAGCCAGCTGGCCGGGAATATCGGCCGGGGCGTGCTGGATATCGACCCGCCGGGAGAGGGCGCGGCGGTGGTGCTGGAGCTTTCGTCCTACCAGACCGATCTTGCCCGGGCGCTGACGCCCGACATCGCGGTCTTCACCAATCTCTCGCCCGACCATCTGGACCGGCATGGCGGCCGGGGCGGCTATTTCGCGGCCAAGCGCAGGCTCTTTGCCGAGGGCGGGCCGGACCGCGCCATCATCGGCGTGGACGAGCCCGAAGGGATGTTCCTGGCCAACCAGCTGGCCGAGGGCGCGGCGGATGACCGGGTGATCCGGATCTCGTCCGGGCAGAAGCTGTCGGGGCCGGGCTGGCTGGTCTTTGCCCGCAAGGGCTTCCTGACCGAATGGCGCAAGGGGCGGCAGGTGGCCAGCATCGACCTGCGCGCCATCGCCGGACTGCCCGGGGCGCATAACCACCAGAATGCCTGTGCGGCCTATGCCGCGGCGCGCTGTCTGGGGATCGGGCCGAAACAGATCGAGGAGGCGCTGGGCAGCTTCGCGGGGCTGCCCCATCGCAGCCAGCTGGTGGCCGAGGCGGAGGGCGTGCGCTTCGTCAATGACAGCAAAGCCACCAATGCGGCGAGCGCCGCGATGGCGCTGGCGGCCTTCCCCGAGATCCGCTGGATCTGCGGCGGGCTGGAAAAGGAGGGCGGTCTGGGGCCGCTTCTGCCCTATCTCGGCCATGTCGCGAAGGCCTATGTGATCGGCCGCGAGGCGGCGGGTTTCGCGCTGCACCTCAAGGACATCCCGCATGAGGTCTGCACCACGATGGAAGCCGCTGTCGCCCGCGCCGCCGACGAGGCCAAGCCCGGTGAGGTCGTGCTGCTGGCTCCCGCCGCGGCCAGCTTCGATCAGTATGACAGCTTCGAGCGCCGCGGCGAGGATTTCATCGCCCGGGTGCGGGCGCGGATCGGCGGCTGAGGCGCCTTACAGCCCCAGCGCGTCCGAGGTGTCGCGCAGCATCCGCGCACTGGCCGTCAGCGCCGCGATCTCGTCGGCGTCGAGCGTCGGCATCAGGGTCGAGCGGATGCCCTGCGCGCCGACCACGCGCGGCAGCGACAGCGCCACGTTCTGCACCCCCGCGAGTTCGGGCGTGACCAGCGACAGCGACATCACCGCGCCCTCGTCGCGGCCGATGGCCTGCACGATGCGGGCCAGCCCCGCGCCGATGCCGTAATTTGTGGCGCCCTTGCCCTCGATGATCCGGTAGGCCGCGCGCCGCACCCCGTCGTCGATCCGGGCGCGCACATCGGCGGTGATGGCGCAGCCAAGCTGGGCCGCGACCGAGGCCAGAGGTTCGGACCCCACCCGCGCGCCCGACCAGCCCAGCACCTCGCTGTCGCCATGTTCGCCCAGCACATAGCCGTGGATCGATTGCGGCGCGAGCCCGAGGTGATGCGCGACGAGGCTGCGGAACCGCGCGGTGTCGAGGATCGTGCCCGACCCGAAGACCCGTCCCGGGGCAAGCCCGGCAAGCTTCGCCGTCACATGGGTCATCACATCGACCGGATTGGTCGCGACCAGCAGGATCGGATCGACGGCCGCCCGCAGCACCGCCTTGATCACGTCCTCGAAGACCGCGGCGTTGCGTTCGAGCAGCGCGAGCCGGCTTTCCCCGGGCTTCTGCCCGACGCCCGCCGCCAGGATCACCACATCGGCCCCGGCCAGCGCCTCGTAGCCGCCCGCCTCGACCGCGACCGCCGAGGCGAAGGGCACCGCATGGGCGATGTCCTGGGCCTGGGCCAGCGCCAGCGCCTCGCTGCGGTCGACCAGCACGATCCGGCTGGCGGCCCCGGTCAGCGCCAGCGCATAGCCCGCCGCCGACCCCACCATGCCCGCACCCACGATCCCAACCTTCATCGGCCTCTCCTTTCTGACAGCGATACAACCGGGCGTGGTCTGACTGCCAGCGGCCCCGGGCGTAACGGAAACTTAAACAAACCTCGGTTCTTCTTGGCAAAAATACCCGATTCTCCGGCCGGTCCCGTGCGCTTCGGATCACGCTTTCGTGTCGGGGCAAAAAAACCGGAACGCGTCTCAGATTTCCTCTTGCGTCGACTCAGGTCCGGCCCTATTTGGCCGATTTACAGACGCCAACGCACGCGCCTCTGGCCCTCATGGTCACGTAGCGACGGTAACGTCTCCCTTGGAACTGAGCGGTCATAGATGGCCGGGTCTATTGGAGATGACCATGTACGCTACGCAAGCCGACTTCGTCGGCGGCACTGATGTGCTGTCGACTTCCCGCGTGGAATCCTACATTCGTGCCAACAGCTTCGAGCGCCCGACCCTGGTGCTTGACACCGATCGCGTCGCCGACCGCTTCCACGCGCTGCGCGCGGGGCTCGGCCAGGCCGCCATCCATTACGCGGTCAAGGCGAACCCCGCCCGCGAAGTGATCGAGCGCCTCGTCGGCCTCGGCTGCCATTTCGACGCCGCCTCGCGCGGCGAGATCGAACTGTGCCTCGGGCTGGGCGCCGCGCCGCACCAGATCTCCTTCGGCAACACCGTCAAGCGCGTCGCCGACATCGCCTTCGCCCATCGCGCGGGCGTGACCCTCTTCGCGGCCGATGCCGAGGAAGAGCTGGACAAGATCGCCGAACATGCCCCGGGCGCCGAGGTCTATATCCGTGTGCTCGTCACCGCCTCGCAGGCCGACTGGCCGCTCAGCCGCAAGTTCGGCTGCGCGCCCGCGAAGGTCGCGCCGCTGATGGCGCGCGCCGTCGCGCTGGGCCTGCGTCCGGCCGGGCTGTCCTTCCATGTCGGCAGCCAGACCCGCCGCGCCGAGATGTGGCTGCCGGTGCTGAACGAGGTGGCCGAGATCTGGCATGCCGCGCGCGCCGAGGGCTATGATCTGGACCTCCTGAACATTGGCGGCGGCTTCCCGGCCTATTACGGCGAGGACGTGCAGCCGCCCGCGTTGTATGCGGCCGAGGTGATGCGCCTGGTGACCGAGCGTTTCGGCGCGGTGCCGCGGGTGATGGCCGAGCCGGGGCGCGGCATGGTGGCCGAGGCCGGCGCCATCGCGGCCGAGGTGATGCTGGTGTCGCAGAAATCCGACGACGACACCTATCGCTGGGTTTATCTGGACATCGGCAAGTTCTCGGGGCTGGCCGAAACCATGGACGAGGCGATCCGCTACCAGTTCGCGACCGATCGCGACCATGAGGCGACCGGCCCCTGCATCCTGGCCGGTCCGTCCTGCGACAGCGCCGATGTGCTGTACGAAAAGCGTCCGGTCCAGCTGCCGGTGGGTCTTCGCTCGGGCGACAAGGTCATCATCCGCAACTGCGGCGCCTATACGTCCAGCTATTCCTCGGTCGGTTTCAACGGTTTCCCGCCCCTGGACGTCGTCGTCATCTGATCTGACAGTGCGATCACCGGGCCGCCTGCCGCCTCGGCATCGGCCCGGTCATGGGTGACCAGCAGGACCGGCAGGCCCCGGTCCCGCGCGCGGGCAAAGACCAGCGCGCGGATCTGATCCCTCAGCGTCGCATCGAGCCGCGAAAAGGGCTCGTCCAGCAACAGCGCCTGCGGCTCGGCCAGGAGCATCCGCATCAGCGCGACCCGAGCCTTCTGGCCGCCCGACAGAGTGGCCGGGTCGCGGTCGGCAAACCCCGCCATGCCGATTTCGTCCAGCGCGGCCTCGATCCGCGCGCGGCGGGCCTTGCGGCCGCGCAGTGCGCGGGGCAGGGCGAAGGCGAGGTTGCCGCCGACGCTGAGATGGGGAAACAGCAGCTCGTCCTGATAAAGGATGCCGACCCGCCGGTCTTCGGGCGGCAGGGCCGTCACGTCGCGCCCGTTCAGCACCACGCGGCCGGTCATGGTGAAGGCCGGAGGCAGGGTGCCGATCACTGCGGCCAGCAGCGTCGACTTGCCAGAGCCCGAGGGCCCCATCACGCTGAGAACCTCGCCGGGGGCGACATGGGCCTCGACCGCGATCAGCGGTTCGCCCCCCCGGGCGAGGACGATAGTCTCAAGCCGCAGCCCGGTCATCCGGCCCCCCGCATCCCGCGGCGGTGGCGGTAGATCAGCCGGGGGGCGGCCAAAGCCAGTGCGAAGGGGGCTGCGACAAGGGCGGTCTGGACCAGAACGGTCACGCCGATGATCCGCCGGTCGCCGCCTGCGGCCAGAGCCACCGCCTCGGTCGTGAGCGTCCTGATCCGCCCGCCACCGGGCAGCAGCGTCGGCAGATATTGCCCGACCGAGACGGCGAAGCCTACCGCTGCGGCGGTCAGCACCGGCGCCAGCAGCATCGGCAGCCGCACGGTCCGGAAGATGCGGCCGGGACCGGCGCCAAGGGCCGCGGCCACGGTGGCGTGGCGCGGGTCCCAGGCCCGCCAGGGCGCCGAGAGCGCGAGAAAGACATAAGGGAGCACGAAGACCAGATGGGCCAGCACCACCGTGCCGCGCCCGGTCCCCGCGCCGAGGCTCAGCGCAAGGGTCTGAAGCCCCGGCAGGAAGGCCACCTGCGGCACCAGCAGCGGCAGGTACAGAAGCCAAAGGCTGCGACTGCCGGGGGCAAGCCCGAAGCGATGCTCGGCCTCGAGGCAGGCCAGCGTCAGGGCCAGCGCCAGCGCGGTGGCCAGACCGGCCAGCAGCAGGGTCTCGCGCGCGGGCGCGATCAGCGCCTGGCCGTGGCGCGCCCAGCTTCGCAGCCCGATGCCGTCCGGCAGGGCGTCGGGAAAGCCCCAGAAGCCCGCGACCGACCAGAGCGCGAGCCCGGCAAGCCCGAAGATCACCGCCGCCGCCGCCAGCGCCGCAAGCCCCAGACCGGCGGCGCGCAGCACCGGCTCGGCCATGTGCCGCGCACCGCCCTCGGCCCAGCGGCGGCCGAGACGGGCCGCGCCCACCTCGCCCAGCCGCCAGAGCGCAAGGGCCGCGAGGACCAGCCCCAGTTGCAGGATCGCTCCGGCGGCGGCCCGGAACCTGAGGCTCAGGTCGGGATCGGACATCCAGCGGACCACCTGCACCGCCAGCGGCGGCGGCGTCGACGGGCCAAGCACGATCGCCACATCGACCGCCGACATCGAATAGGCCAGCACCGCATAGACCGGCAGGCGGATCTGGGCATAGACGGCCGGAAAGACCGCCTTGAGCCAGCCGGTCGTCCGCCCGTATCCGAGCGCGCGCGCGATGGTCAGCCGCCGGGCGGGTGCCGCCTGCGGCAGCGCGGCCAGTGTCATCAGAAGCAGAAACGGGATCTCCTTGGCGGCGAGCCCCGCGATCATCGCCAGCCCCATCGGGTCCTGCAGGATCAGCAGATCGGGCGGGCGTTGCCAGCCGGTGGCCCAGGGCGACAGGGCGCGCGCGATCCAGCCCGAGGGGGCGATCAGGAAGGCCAGCCCCAGCGCGGCGGCCACATGCGGCACCGCCAGAAGCGGCGAGAGCAGCCGTTCAAGCAGGCCCATCGCCCGTGTACCCGCCCATCCGGCGGCAAACAGCGTGACCGCGCCAAGCGCGATCAGCGTCGCGGCCAGGCCGGTCCCGACCGACAGCGCCACCGCCTGCCAAAGGCCCGGCCAGGCGGCAAGCGCGCGGGCGGGCTCGAGGCTGAGCGTGTGGCCGCCCAGCGCCGGGAAGACCCCCAGCGCCGGGGCGAGGGTTCCGGCAAGTCCGGCCAATACCGGCCCCAGCATCAGGACAAGCGTCAGCGCGGGCGCGGCGCGCAGCGGGCGCATGGGCTACCGGGCCGTGCCGTAACGTGCGGTCCAGTCGGCCTCGATCCGGGTGGCCCAGGAGGGATGCGGCTCGGGCAAGGCGGGGCCAAGCTCGGCGGGCGAGAGGGTGGCGATGCCAAGATCGAGCGCCTCGAAGCGGGCGCGGTCGTCGGGGGCGAGCTTGTCCATCGCCAGCACCGTGCCATAGCCCAGAATGTCGGGGTCCTGGGCATGGGCCTGCGCCTCGGGCGACAGCAGGAAATTCGCCAGCACCATCGCGCCCGCCCTGGCCGAGGCGTTGTAGGGGATGGCGACAAAGCTGGCATTGCCGATGGTGCCGCCCTCCAGCACGAAGGTCCGCACCGTGTCGGGCAGTTGCCCATTGGCAATGGCGGTCGACGCCTCGCCCGGGCTGAACGAGATCGCAAGGTCGATCTCGCCATCGGCCATCAGTTGCAGCTGTTGCGGGCCGGATTGCGGATAGGCCCGGCCCTGCCGCCACAGATGCGGGGTCAGATCGTCGAGAAAGGCCCAAAGCGGTGCGGTCACGGCGTCATATCCGGCCTCGTCGGCGGGGGTTTGCAGAACCGACGGGTCGGGGGCCAGCTCGTACAGCGCCTGCTTGAGAAAGGTGGTCCCGAGGAAGTCGGGCGGCTGCGGATAGGTGAAGCGGCCCGGATGGGCGCGGGCCCAGTCCAGCAGTGCGGGCATGGTCCTTGGCGGATCGCCGAGCCGTGCCGTGTCGTGATAGAAGACCACCTGTGCCATCGCCCAGGGCGCCTCGAACCCGTCGGTCGGGACGGTGAAATCGGCGGTCACGGCGGGCTTGCCCACGGTATCGACGAAGCGCCAGTTGGGCAGATCCCCGGCCCAGGGGCCGAACAAGAGCCCCGCCTCTTTCATCGCGGCGAAATTGGCGCCGTTGATCCAGACAAGATCGACCGCGCCGCCCGTGTCCTTGCCGGCGGTCTTTTCGGCCAGCACCCGGCTGACCGCATCGGCGGTATCGGCGAGCTTCACATGCTCGACCGTCACGCCGTAGCGGTCCCCGACCTCGCCGGCGGCCCAGCGGATGAAATCGTTGGTGGCCGCAGCCCCGCCCCAGGCGTTCCAGTAGACGGTCTGGCCCCGGGCCTCGGCCAGCACGGCGGGCCAGTCGGCCGGGTCCGGGTCCGGGCCTGCGGCCAGCGCAGGCAGCGCAAGTCCGGTCAGCAGGCCCGGAAGGCAGGCCCGGGCAAGACGGGAGGCGGTCAGGCGCATGCGGCAGTCTCCTTCATGGCGGCCCGGCGCGGGGGCCGGGAAAGATCAAAAATGAAACGGACCTGTCGCACAAGCCCGTGTAAACCCGTCCCGCCGGGACCGGAGCGGTCCCCGCAAGTGTCATCTGTCAGGGTAAGGGGGCGAGGATGCAAGGCAAGGTGGTGACGGTCGCCCGGGACGGAACGCACCGGTTTTCCAAGACCTGCCAACCGTCGATCCGTCTGATCGCGGGGCTTGGCGTCGAGGGCGACGCCCATGCCGGGGTGACGGTGCAGCACCGGTCGCGGGTCCGGCGGGACCCGACGGTGGCCAACTTGCGGCAGGTTCACCTGATCGGAGCCGAATTGCTGGAAACGCTGGCCGCAAAGGGCTTTGCGCTGGCGCCGGGCGATCTGGGCGAGAACGTCCTGACGCGGGGGCTCGATCTTCTGGGCCTGCCGGAAGAGACCGTGCTGCATCTGGGCGCGACAGCCCGCGTCCGGCTGACCGGGCTGCGCAATCCCTGCGCCCAGATCGAGAGCTTTCGGCCGGGGCTTCTGGCCGAAGTGCTGGAGCACCGGGCGGATGGAAGCCTGCGGCGGAAGGCGGGGGTGATGGGCGTGGTCGAGACCGGCGGAGAGCTGCGGCCGGGCGATCCGGTCGGGGTCGAGCTGCCGCCCGGGCCGCACCGCCCGCTCGACCGGGTCTGAAAGTGGCCTGAATTGCCCTCCCGGGGGCGGATCTGCGGGTTTTCCCCAAGTTGCCTCGCAGGCGGCGTCACGAGACACTGTGCCCGGGAAAGGATGCGTCCGAACGGGGTCCAGTCATTTTTTCCAGATCATTCGGTCAAGTTGCGCGGGTTAGGCGCAGCCTCGCCGACGGTTCCTTTCCCGCCTTTCCGCTCCCGGGCCGCCGGGGCCCGGGCGGCAGGCCATTGCCACGGCGCGGGTCAGGCGGCCAGCGCCTCGGGCTGCCGCCCCTCCGAGACAAGGGCGCTGTGCAGCGCGCGGATTGCGTCGTCCATGGCCTCGCGCGGCACCACGAACTGGGCATCGACATCGCGGGTGGTCTGCTGCACGGCGACGGGGTCGATCCCGCCCGCGTCGAGCGCGGCAAGCCCGCGGGCCAGCACCTTCAGCCCCTTCAGATCGCGCCCGATGGCGGCCACCACCGCCAGATTGCGCGCGGTCAGCGTGGCGCCCGGGAACTTGGCCTCGAGATCGCGCTCGACCCGGCGCACCGATTTCAGCGGCGCATCGAGATAGTGCGTGATGGTGTTCGCGTTCGAGGTCTTGGCGACGATCCGCACCTGATGCCGGGTCAGCACGTCGAGGATCGCGCTGTCATAGCCCTTGACGCCCACCATGTCCTGTTCGAACAGCTCCAGCGCATAGACGCCCAGCCCGGTCACCATCTCGACCCGCGCGGTTTCGGCCTCGGCATCGTCGATCAGCGTGCCCGGGTCCTCGGGCTCGAAGGCATTGGTCACGCGCAGCGGAATGCCCGCCTGCCGCAGCATCTTGGCGGCCTTGGGGTGCACGGCCTCCATGCCCATGTTCGACAGCTGGTCGGCCACGTCGTAATTGGTGTGGCCCAGCTTCACCACCGCCTCGGCGCCGACCAGTTTCGGGTCGGCCGAGGACAGGTGGAACTCCTTGTGGATGATGGCCTCGCCCGCGCCGGTCAGGGCCGCGATCCGGGCGAAGGTCACTTCGGAATAGCCGCGGTCGAATTCGGCCATCAGCCCTTCGGAGCATTGCGCATAGCCGGTCACGATCGGCATCTCGTGGAAGATGTCGACATCGCGCAGCCCCTCGACGATGCGGTCTTCGAGGGTGCATTCGGTTTCGTCCCGCCAGCCCGACAGATCGACGAAGCGCGCGTCGATCCCGCGCCGCCGCAAAAGGGCGGCCGTGGCAAAGGCGGAATGCGCCTCGCCCAGCCCCGACAGCAGCTCGCGGATCAGCCCCATGTGATGGGCCAGCCGGAAATGCCCGTAAGAGCAAAGCCGTTGCAGGTCGATCAGGCAGGAGCGCGCGCCCTCGATCCGTTCGCGCACGAAATCGTCGGCGGCGGCGATGTCGGCGGGATGGCCCAGGACCGATGCATGAGCCTCGCGCATCGCGCCCGCGACGCGGTTCAGCGCGTCCGACCAAGCGTGGTCGTTATCGGCATTGGCAAAAAGCCCGTAGACCCCGGGCTCGCCGGTTTTCTTCTGTTCCAGCAGCAGGTCGGTGATGCCGCCGAAGGCCGAGACCACGAAGATGCGGCCGTACTCCGGCGCCTCTCGGCCCCGGGTGAAAAGCGTGTCCACCAATTCGTGGACCCGCGCCATGGAGGTGCCGCCGATCTTCTCGACGGTATGATGTCGCTTGGTCACTGTGTGTCGCGCCCGCCGGGTTGCCCCGGGAGCGTCCTGTATTGGGAGTCAGTCGGCGAGTTCCTCGACGGGCGCGTAGGACCCGTCTTCGCGGTGCACCTCGGTGCCGGTGACCGGCGGGTTGAAGCAGCAGGCCATCACCAGTTCTTCCTCGGCCCGCAGGGTGTGGTGGTCGTGCTGGTCGAGCGCGTACATCACCCCGGGGCGGATCTGGAAGGTCTCGCCCGAGGCCAGGTCGGTGATCGAGCCCTTGCCCGAGATGCAGTAGACGCTTTCGAAATGGTGCTTGTAGTGGAACGTGTGTTCCGAGCCCGCCTGCAGCGTCGTGATGTGGAAGGAAAAGCCCATCCCGTCATCGGCCAGCAGCATCCGGACCGAGGTCCAGCGCGCATCCGACACCGCGCGATCGGTATCCTTGAGCTTGTGAAAATCGCGTACAATCATTGTCTTACTCCGCTGCGATGGGAAAAGGGGCGCAGGCTTCGACAGCGGCGTCGAGGATGTCGAGCCCCTTTCGGAACTGCTCCATCGGGATGGTCAGGGGCGCCAGCACCTTCACCACCTCGTCCTGGGCGCCCGAGGTTTCGATGATCAGCCCGCGCCGGAAGCAGTCGGCGCAGATCCGGGCCGCGAAATCGCCGTCACCGACGTCGATGCCGCGCATCATGCCGCGGCCCTTCAGCGCCGCGCCCTCGATCCGCCCGGCAATCTGGCTCAGGCGTTCTTCCAGCACCTGCGACTTGCGCGCGACCTCGTTGCGCAGGTCGTCATCGGCCCAGAACTTCTCCAGCGCGACGCGGGCGGTGACGAAGGCATGGGTGTTGCCGCGGAAGGTGCCGTTGTGTTCGGCCGGCTTCCAGATGTCGTGGTCGGGCCGGACCAGCACGCAGGCGAAGGGCAGCCCGAATCCCGACAGCGACTTGGCCAGCGTCACCATGTCGGGCTCGATGCCCATATGGTCGAAGCTGAAAAAGCTGCCGGTGCGGCCGATCCCGGCCTGGATGTCGTCGACGATGAAGAGTGCGCCGTGCTTCTCGGCCAGCCGCGCCAGACCCTGCACCCACTCGCAGGAGGCGGCATTGAGCCCGCCCTCGCCCTGCACCAGCTCGACGATGAAGGCGGCGGGCGCGTCGATGCCCGAGGACGGGTTCGACAGCATCGTGTCGAGATAGTCGAGCGTGTCGAGATCGCCCATCGAGTTCTCGAAGGGCATGTGGGTCACGTCGGGCAGCGGCACGCCCGCGCCGCCGCGCTTGCCGGCATTGCCGGTCAGCGCCAGCGCGCCGAGCGTCATGCCGTGAAAGCCGTTCGAGAAGGCGATCACGTTGCGCCGTCCGGTGACCTTGCGCGCCAGTTTCAGCGCCGCCTCGACCGCGTTGGTGCCGGTCGGGCCGGTCATCATCACCCGATGGTCCATGCCGCGCGGGCGCAGGATGTGGTG
The DNA here is from genome assembly GCF_004365965.1 of Rhodovulum visakhapatnamense. GTDB lineage: Bacteria > Pseudomonadota > Alphaproteobacteria > Rhodobacterales > Rhodobacteraceae > Rhodovulum > Rhodovulum visakhapatnamense. The sequence continues at coordinate 33,925 of NZ_SOEB01000013.1, read as the reverse complement.
TTCGAAGGCCGTCAGGAAGGCAGCCTTTTCCTCGGTATGCAGATCCAGCGCATGGGCCAGCCCGTCGCGCTCGATATGGGCGATCAGCGCGGCCTTCATGTCGGGATCGTTATGTCCGTAATTCAGCGACGAGCACCCGGCGAGGAAGTCGGTATAGGCATTGCCCTCGGCATCGGTCAGCGTCGCGCCCTCGGCGCGGGCGAAGCTGACGGGGAAATTCCGGCAATAGGACCGGACCTCCGATTCGCGGCGGTCGTAAATGGCGGTTTCGGCTGTCTCAACAGTCGACATGGGAATGTCCTCGGGTTTCTGGAAACGGGAAAGCGAAAGGCACGAAGAACGTCGTCAGGCCGCCCGGGTCAGGGCCTCGGCCAGCCGGATCGTCACCATGTGTTCGGTGGCGTGGCGTCCGTCGAAATGGTCGGACCGGGTGAAATGGGGTTCGTCCTCGATGCGCGCACCGAGGCGACGGGCGATGCCGCGGAACAGCCCCCAGGAAGCATCGTTGTCACGGGTGATCGTGGTTTTCAGCCGCATCACGCCATCGCAGGCCTCGCGGTCCAGCAGCTCGAACAGCATCCGCCGCCCCAGTCCGTGGCCGCGTGCCTTGTCCGACACCGCGACCTGCCAGACGAACAGCGTCTCGGGATCGTTCGGCAGCAGATAGGCCGAGATCCAGCCGACGATCTCGCCGTCCATCTCGGCCAGGATGCAGGTCTCTGCGAAGTGATCGCACTGGATCAGGTTGCAATACATCGAATTCTCGTCGAGCGGCTTGCAGGCGCGGATCAATGCCCAGACGGCGGGCCCGTCCGCGCCGGTGGGCGATCGGAAGGTGATCGGCGTCTTCGGGCGCCGGGGGCTTGCTTGGATCGTGGTCGTCATGGCTCTGCTGTCCTCCTTGTGGCACGGGCTGCGTCGCACGGGTCTGGAATATAGTTAGCCATACGAAATTTCAATATGCCGATGCAAAAGGCACAAAATTTCACGTATTGCCGCAAAAATGAACTACGAGCCATCGAGTGCGTTACGGAATTTCAACCCTGAATTGCTGCCATTGTTCCAGGGAATTTTGTCATGCGAAGCGCATGCCTCTTGCGCCCGGCGCCGTTTGGTGAAAACCGTGCGCCGTCAAGGGGCTGCCGAACCATGGAGGGGTCGTGAAACGGTCCGAACTGAGCCTGATCGCCTTGCGCCGGATCCTCCGCGCGACCGAACTTTATGGCCGCGAACTGGCCCGCGCCGCCGGGCTGACCGCGGTGCAGATCCGCGTGCTGCAGATCGTGGCCGAGACCGGGCAGAGCACGCCCAAGACGATCGCGACCCGGATGGGCGTGTCGCAGGCGACGATGACCACCCTCATCGACCGGCTGGTGGCCAAGGGTCTGGTCGACCGGCGCCGGTCCGAAGCCGATCGCCGTCAGATGAACATCGCGATCACGCCCGAAGGCCGGGCCGCCATCGACCGGGCGCCCGATCCGCTGCATGACCGCTATGTCACCGCCTTCGAAAAGCTGCCGGACTATGAACAGGCGATGCTGGTCGCCGCGCTCGAACGGGTTGCGGCGCTGCTGGATGCGGGGCATCTCGATGCGGCGCCCGTCCTCGATCTGGGCGATATCCGGAAAACCCTGCCCGAAGAATAGGCAGCCGCGCGCGGCGACGCTGCGTCGAGGTGCAGCAGTCCGGGGCGCCGACCGCCCGTGGAAGCGGATCGTTAACGCGCCGCGGCGCAGCCTGGGCAGGCCGTCCCCGACCTGTGCGGCCGCACCCCGGGCGGGGCAGGGGGCGGGAACGGCGGAAAGGAAAAGATCCCATGGCCCTTGCAGGGGGTCTGGCGCGAAACTAAGACTCGTTCTGACACGCGGGGCGCATCCACGCCCGTCAGCATCCAACGGCCGAACGTACCCAGAGGCAGGCGACTATGACCGACATGATCCAGCATTACATGAACAACCTGGTGCCCATGGTGGTCGAACAGACCTCTCGTGGCGAACGGGCCTATGACATCTTCTCGCGCCTCCTGAAGGAGCGGATCATCTTCATCACCGGCCCGATTCACGACGGCATGTCGAGCCTGATCGTGGCCCAGCTTCTGCATCTGGAAGCCGAGAACCCGTCGAAGGACATCTCGATGTACATCAACAGCCCGGGCGGCGTTGTGACCTCGGGCCTGTCGATCTACGACACGATGCAATACATCAAGCCGAAGGTCTCGACGCTGGTGGTCGGGCAGGCGGCCTCTATGGGCTCGCTGCTGCTGACCGCCGGGGCGCCGGGCATGCGCTTCTCGCTGCCCAACAGCCGGATCATGGTGCACCAGCCCTCGGGCGGGTTCCAGGGGCAGGCGACCGACATCATGATCCATGCCCAGGAAACCCAGAAGCTGAAGGACCGGCTGAACCAGATCTATGTCAAGCATACCGGGCAGGATCTTCAGTCGGTGATCGACGCGCTGGAACGCGACAATTTCATGGATGCCGAAACCGCCAAGGCCTGGGGCCTGATCGACGAGATCGTCGAAAGCCGCAGCGCGGTCGAGGACGCGAAGTAACCGCTTTCGCCCGGCGCGGGGCCCGATCCGGCCCCGCCGCATGGTGCGGAATTTGACATTGTGCCCCGGTGCGCCTTGGCCTACGCTGACCCGAGGCCGAGGCAACCGAGGTAAGCCAGCCGCTTCTGCCCGGACAGGGCGGCACAGACGACGACCGCAGAGGACCGACATGGCGACGAATTCAGGCAGCGACTCGAAGAACACGCTCTACTGCTCGTTCTGCGGCAAGAGCCAACACGAAGTCCGCAAGCTGATCGCCGGGCCGACCGTGTTCATCTGCGACGAATGCGTCGAGCTGTGCATGGACATCATCCGCGAGGAGACCAAGACCTCGGGGCTGAAGGCCACCGACGGCGTGCCGACGCCGCGCGACATCTGCGATGTGCTGGACGATTACGTGATCGGTCAGATGCATGCCAAGCGTGTGCTGTCCGTTGCGGTGCACAACCATTACAAGCGGCTCAATCACGGCGCCAAGTCCGCCGATATCGAGCTGGCCAAGTCGAACATCCTGCTGATCGGCCCTACCGGCTGCGGCAAGACCCTGCTGGCGCAGACGCTGGCGCGCATTCTCGACGTGCCCTTTACCATGGCCGATGCGACCACGCTGACCGAGGCGGGCTATGTCGGCGAGGATGTCGAGAACATCATTCTCAAGCTGCTGCAGGCGTCGGAATACAACGTGGAACGCGCGCAGCGCGGCATCGTCTATATCGACGAGGTCGACAAGATCACCCGCAAGTCCGACAATCCCTCGATCACCCGCGACGTGTCGGGCGAGGGCGTGCAGCAGGCCTTGCTGAAGATCATGGAAGGCACCGTCGCCTCGGTGCCGCCCCAGGGCGGGCGCAAGCATCCGCAGCAGGAATTCCTGCAGGTCGACACGACGAACATCCTGTTCATCTGCGGCGGCGCCTTCGCCGGTCTTGAAAAGATCATCGCGCAGCGCGGCAAGGGCTCTGCCATCGGCTTCGGCGCCGATGTGAAGGACAACGACTCGCGCGGCGTCGGCGAGACGTTCAAGGAACTGGAACCCGAAGACCTGCTGAAATTCGGGCTGATCCCCGAATTCGTCGGCCGTCTGCCGGTGATCGCCACGCTGACCGATCTGGACGAGGCGGCGCTGGTGCAGATCCTGACCGAGCCGAAGAACGCGCTGGTCAAGCAGTATCAGCGGCTCTTCGAACTGGAAGACACCAAGCTGACCTTCACCGAGGATGCCCTGTCCGCCATCGCCAAGCGCGCGATCGCGCGCAAGACCGGCGCGCGCGGCCTGCGGTCGATCATGGAGGATATCCTGCTCGACACCATGTTCGATCTGCCGGGCATGGATGCGGTGCAGGAAGTCGTGGTCAACGAGGAAGCGGTCAATGCCGATGCCGCGCCCCTGATGATCTATGCCGACAGCAAGAAGGAAGGGAAGACCGCGGGCTGAGCCTTGGCCCGCCGTCTGATCTCGACCGGCTCGCCCTTCGAGGCCAAGATCGGGTATTCCCGCGCGGTCATCGCCGATGGCTGGGTCTTTGTGGCCGGGACGACCGGCTATGACTATGCCACCATGACCATGCCCGCCGCGGTCGAGACCCAATGCGCCAATGCGCTGGCCACCATCGCGGCGGCGCTGGCCGAGGCGGGCGCTTCGCTCGACGATGTCGTCAGGGTCCGCTACATCCTGCCCGACCGGGCCGACTGGCCCGCCTGCTGGCCGGTCCTGTCCGAGGCCTTTGCCCGGGCCCGGCCCGCGGCCACGATGATCCTGGCCGGGCTGATGGAGCCCGAGATGAAGATCGAGATCGAGGTCACCGCCCGGCTGCCCGCCGTGCCCTAGCGCCGGGCCTTTTCCCCAACGCTCACCGCTTCGTGACGCGCCGTGGCCGCGGCCGATGCATCCGCCGTGGCCCCGTCTGCGTAGTGCCCTTGCGTGACCCATGACAAGGGAGGGTATTCATGGACCGTCTGAGCCTGCTTCTGACCCCGATGACCGGGGCCGTCATCACCGGGATGCTGGTGATCGTCATGTTCTCGCTGGGCTTTTACAGCTGGATCGCGGTCGCCATCGGCGCCGGGATCGGCTGTGTCCTGGCCTGGCCCGCGGCCTATGTCGTCTCGCGCCGGATCAAGCAATCCGATCCGCGCTGGCCGACACGCGCCGAGGCCGACCGCCTGAGGGGCGGCCTGCCCGAAGTCTGACCGACCGTCTGATTGGCCCCGGCAGGTGCGCTGTCGGGGTCTTAGCTGGCACCCCGGGCGGCGTCGGGATGGGCGATCAGGAAGGCATGCAGCACCCCGTAAAGCGCGCGCGCACCCTCCAGATCGTCGGCATGCAGGGCGGCGCGGATGTCGTCGCAGATCATGGCCATCACCCGTTGCGGGCCGTTATGGACATGCATCAGGTATTCGCCCAAAAGCGAGGCATCGGCCTCGGGCACATGCTCGTGAAGTGCGATGGCCGCGATCTCGTCGCGGGTCAGGCTGGTCATGTCCTCGATATCGTCGAGCGAAATCATCCCTGTCTTCCCCTGATGCGCCAAGCCAAGTCTAGCATGGATACCGTGCTGTCCGTTTGATTCCGGTCAAGTGTTTTTCCGCGCGTCAGCCCCCGGGCCCGGCCTTGTCACCGCGCCTCTGTGCCTTAGTCACTGCCCGGTCCGGCCCGGCGGTCTATTCCCTCTGCGCAAGAGTTTCGAAAACAGGGAGAGACCTCATGACACCCCGAAAAACGGCCCTGATCGCGGCGGTCGCACTGGCGCTGGCAGCGGCCCCGGCGGCGGCCAGGGATGTGCGCACGCTTGTCACCGTGCTGACCGATCCGAACCCGCAGACCCAGCTGATGGGCCTGGTCCTGACGCTGCAGGCGCTTGAGCGCGGGGCGGCGGTCAGGGTCCTGCTGTGCGGGCCTGCGGGCGATATCGCGCTGGCAGACCCGCCCGCGGCGGCCACAGAGCCCCAGCCCCCGGCGGGGATGAGCCCGCAGGCCGCCCTTGCGGCGGCCATCGGCAAGGGGGCCCGGGCCGAGGTCTGTGCGATCTACCTGCCCGGGCGGGCCGCCGGACCCGAGGCGCTGATCGAGGGCGTGGGCGTCGCGAAACCCGATGCCATGGCGCGCGATCTGCTGGACCGCCAGAGCCGGGTCTGGTCGTTCTGAACGGTCGCGCGGGGCGGCGTGTTCCCACCGGCCCGCGCGCCCCCGACCGGCTGGATGCTTCGCCAAGCCGCACTGCCCGCCGCGCGGAATTCCTCTACCTTTCCGGGTGTGAGCCTTGCCGCCGTCTCCGCACCGGGCGACGGCACGCCGATACCGATTTTCGCCCGCCGCAGCGGCGAGGCAGGCGGTGGCCGTGCCGGCGTTCTGGCGAATGGCGCTGGGCCATCTTCCGACCGCCCGCGATGCCGGCGGTCGTTTCGGGCAAAGGACGATCGGAGGGCCATCGATGTCGGTCAAGGGCTATTCAAGTATGCAAATCCGCCTGCATTGGGCGGTGTTCGGGCTGGTCGTGGTGCAGTTCCTGTTCGGGAACGGCATGGGCCATGCCTTCGGGCAATACATGGACACGGGCGAGAAGGGTTTCAGCCTTCTGGTGGGGCTGCATATCCTGATCGGGCTGTCGATCCTGGTGCTGGCCTTCTGGCGGCTGGGGCTGCGCTTCCTGCACGGGGTGCCTGCGCCCGATCCGGCCCATTCGCCCGCGCAGGTCCTGCTGGCACGGGTGATCCATGGCGGGCTTTACGTGCTGATGGTGGCGCTGCCCGTCTCGGGTATGCTGGCCTGGTCGCTGGGCTCGGGCCTGGCCGCGGGGCTGCATGCCGGGTTTCGCGTGATCCTGGTGCTGCTGATCCTGCTGCACGTGGCGGCCGCCCTGATGGGGCAATACATCAAGAAGGACGGCACCCTGACCCGGATGCTCAAGGCCGAGGGCTAGGCGCCAGGTCGAGGAAGGCGCGCACCGCCGCCTCGAACTCTCTCGGTTTCTCGGCGTGGAGCCAATGCCCCGCGCCGGGGATCTTCGCAAAGCGCGCGGCCGGGAACAGCGCCTTGATACGGTCGCGATGTTCGGGGCGGATATAGGTCGAGTTCGCCCCGGCCAGAACCAGCGTCGGGCCGTCGAACTGCCCGTCGATGGCCTCGGGCCAGCCCATGATCCGGGGCATCTCGGCCTCCAGCGTGTCGAGGTTCAGCCGCCAGCGATGCGGGTCGGCCCGCAGATCCAGCGATTGCAGCAGGAAGGCCCGGGTCGAGGGATCCTCGACCGAGGCGGCCAGCGCCCGGTCGGCGTCGCCGCGCCGCTCGATGGCGGACAGGTCGAGCCCGCGCATCGCATGGATCAGCCCGAGCTGGGTATGGTCATAGGCCACCGGCGCGATATCGGCTACGATCAGCCGGTCGACCAGTTCGGGACGCGTCAGCGCCAGCACCATCGACGCCTTGCCCCCCATCGAATGACCCAGAACGTCCGCGCGCCCGCCCTCGGCCTCGATCACCTCGGCCAGATCGGTGGCCAGGTCCGGATAGCTGTGGGTCGAGCTCCATGGGCTGTCGCCATGGTTGCGCATGTCGACTGCGATCACCCGGCGGCTGTCGGACAGGCGCCGCGCGATGGCGCCCCAGTTCCGGGCAGACCCGAAGAGGCCATGGACGATCAGAAGGGGCGCGGCGGCTGTGGCATCGCCGTGAACATGTGTCGCGAGCATGGCGCAGAGATAGCGGCGCCGCGCGCCCGGAGCCAGTGCCTTCCGCAACGCGGGGGCCGATCCCGGGGCCGGTTGCGGGCGGGGACCCTGTGCTCTGACCGATCTCGGACCCCGGGATCGCGTCGGCAAGCTCCGGGCCGATCGCGCAAACAGGTAGAGGATCAAAGTCTCGCCTGCGGCGTCTGCGCTGCGGTGCGGTCGACGCGGCCGCCGTGGCTGCGTCCCTGGCGCACGACACACGGGATCAGCAGGGCGACGTTCTATACGTGGCGGAAGTAGTTCGGCGGGATGGAAGCATCTGACGCCAAGCGGCTGCGGGAGTTCGAGGCCGAGGACGCCAAGCTCAAGCGGAGTGAGCCATTGTCCGCCATTGGTCCGAGGACAATGGCGGGCGTCTCTACCAACAGCGGGCCATCCGCAGGGTCGGAGAGGCCATCGAGCGGGATGCCCAACGTAAAGCTCTTCTGGTAATGGCCACCGGCAACGGGATCAAAGTCGAAGGCGGTGACCGGCTTGGCAAGACGATCATCTTCGCCAAGAACAGCAAGCATGCCCGGTTCATCGTCGACCGCTTCAATGAGGTTTATCCGCACTACAAGGGGCAGTTCGCCCAACTGATCGACTACAGTGTGAGTTACGACACCAACGGTTCTGTCGGCCGAAACCGGTGCGCATAGGAACACGATCCGGGCCGTTCTCCAGAACGAGGGGGTCCAGCCGTTCCGACCGAACGGCTTGGATGCCGGGCCGGTCTATCTTCGGAAGGCTGTTGAGCCGGTTGTGGCACTCTTGAAAACTCAGGGAGAAAAATGACTGCTAGCCACGGGTTATGCCGAAACACCGTTCTATCTAAGTGTGCTAGGCGAAATCTTCAACATGGCACCCCAAGTCTCTTGACAGGGGGTGTGCATGAGAGACGCCAAATCGTGCAAGCTTATGGTGCATTGGCAATAGTGTGCCAATGCACCATAAGCTTGCACGCCCAGATGATTCGGCAGCTGTGTTGTACATAAATATGTTATTTATTTCAGGTGCTTGCCGTAGGGCGCTCTTCACCGCAAGGCATAAGCATGCACAGTTGACACATAAGCATGCACGGCTACGGCCAAAAAAAGGGCCCGCAATGCGAGCCCTGAAACGTCCACACCGGTATTGGCCAGCCGCTAATCGTCCAGCACCATCTCCATGAGTTTGTCGCCGTCGATCATGTCGCGATAACCGGGTGCGGTGAAGGGGCACAGGCCCTGAGGCAGGCGGGAGTTCTGGGCATAGGCCTCGGAGAAGATTTTGACCGTGGCGGTCGTCTGGCCGCGAAGTCGGCACAAGCCAAAGGCGCGGATCAGCAGCTCGATGACGAGGCCCCACCTGGAAGCGCAGGCAAAATCGAGGCGCTGCAGAAAATCGACATCAACAAGCTCTTCGACATCGATATCGGCGCGTTCGGCATAGGTGTAGACGAGCTTGTTCAGTTCGATCATGTCCGGATCCCTTGTCGGATCAGCGAACCTGCCCAGGTGGATCTCATCGAAATGGATATGGGAGAGGAGAAGGGCGATCTGCTCTTCAGAGTTCACATGTTTGGCCAAGACCGGGACGCCTGACAAGATGAGCATCAACTGCCAATCCGGCTCCTTCATCAGTGCTTTGAAACGGTCGAGGAGCTTCTCGTTGGACGTTTTTCCGGAGGTGAAGGCGTGCTGGCATTCGTCGTAGTAGAGGCCAATGACGCCCTGTTCGCGGCACTGGTGGCGAACCATGTTCCAGAGTTCCCCTTGGGTGCGCCGGGGGTTCGCGGGGTAACCGAGTGCCTCAAGAGTCTTGTGACCCAGATCCTTCCAGCTGATCGACCCATCCAGCTTGCAGTAGATAATCTTGCCAACCTTCCCGTTGGGCATTTTCGTCATGCTGGCGTTGAATTCCTCTATGAGCCTGACTGTCTCGGAAGTCTTGCCGACCCGGGATTCTCCGGTGACCAGCATGCCGCGTACTTCGAAATGCCCGCCGATGGAGGCCTTGACGTAGTAGTCGTGCAGGCAGTTTTCGAAAGCTTCGCGGAGCTTTGCCGCGCGCGGGAAGGTATAGTGGCCACGCTGCAGAGCAAGTGATGCGTTGACGCGGTTCTGGTCGATGAAACCCATGGGTATCCTTGAATTGCTGGACGTCGTTGAGATGGCGGTAGTTACGAGAGCTCGCCCTTCTGGGCGGGGCGGCCGAGCCGGACAGGGGGCTCCGACGACGGCTTCTCCGCCTTGGGCTTCGATGTCCTGGCTGGTAGTGCTGGCGTAGAGGTCGTCTCCACAGGCGCGTGATCGATGAGGCTTGCTCCGCCGAGTGGCAGGATCCCCGGGCCCGAGATCGCGGTGGCCAGAGTACCTGGGGCGACCGTGTCGACCGGCACGTGCGTGGTGACCAGCCGAGATGAGGCAAACAGGCTCTTGGCCATCTTGCGGGCTTCACCCACATTGACATAGCTCCTGGGCAGCCGTCGCTCGACGCCGATTTTCTTGAGCTGTTCATGTCTCTCGAGGCGAACCTTTGCGATCCGATCTTCATAGAGCGTTGTCAACTCGGGGTTTTCGCGCCGGTACTGCGTCATCAACTCCAAGAATTCGGACACGGTCAGATCTGCGAAGACGGTCGTCTGGAGTGCCAGCCTGTATGGGTCGGGATCTCGCGGAAGCACTGCGGTCGCAAAGCTCAGATCGTCCGGGTCGATATAAACGGTGACCTTGCCCTGGTGGTGTTCGCGGGCAGTCTGGAACTCGTCTGACGAATAGAAGAGGCCTTCAAGCACACGCACACCCTCATCGTTGGGTTGCACCTTGAATGGCCAGCCCAGATGAATGCGACGGAGATCTTCATCCAAAAGACGAAATGTCTCCCTGGTCTCATTCAGTTCTTGATAGACCTCTGCTGGGCGGCGCCCGCTCATACCGACGCCCATGTGTTTCAGGGACGGGTACTCGTCGATGAAAAACTTGGTCAGGATTTCATAGAGGAGATCGATATCCAGGACGCCTGATTTCTTGGCGTCATATCCAGGCAGCTCTCCTGCTTTGCGACCCGTGTAGCCGTGAAGCAGTTTGAACAAGACGGATTCGGTGGTGCCGAACATCCGCTCGACATACGGCTTGTCGGCGGAGGCGTGGGTCCGCACATCGGTATTCGCCGATGCGATCCCCATGAGCGCGGACTTGACCTCGGCGTTCCGCAGACCGGTACCGTTGTCGTTGCGCACCATGCCGAGCCCCATGCCCGGCATAGCCTCGCCCTCGCAACCGTAGATGCGCCTTTCGCGGGTCTTGTCGCGCGTTGCCATCCGCAGCAGCTGCATCGTGGCTTCCGCTTTTGGCTGGTCGCTGACAACCCAGGCCAGCGGCATGCGTGTTGCGACATCGATCATGACAAGGATGCTGAGGCGGCTGCGGATCTCCTCATCCGCCCATTCCATGGCCTTCTTCATGTCTTCAGAGAGCGTATGCCAATAGCCTTTGGCCTTGGCCGAGGTAATCAGGGACGCCCGACACTCGTCCATCTCACAGAATTCGCCGATCATGAGCGCCCGCACGTCAGAACTGCCGCGGCCCCGCTTGTTGCGCGCGTGCCGCTCGCCCTTCGTCGCGACCATGTATTCGGTCGGCGTGAGTAGCTCCTTGCGGTGACGAAGAACGGATTGATGGGATGGGACCGGGAGCGCGGGGAGGTCGTTGAGCGCCCGCTGCCCGTTTTCCCTGTTGATCAGTGCTGCAAGGTAGCCATGCACATTCGCCACCGACGGTCCCTTGAGATCCAGGCCGATCTCCTCCCACGCCGCTGTCATGAGTTCTTTCAGACGCAAGGGCAGACGCGGTTTCTCGTTGCCTTTGAGGTGATCAAGTGTTGCCAGCCCAGCGATGACATCATCACCGTCCTGGAGACCCTGATAGATCCCGTAGTATTTCTTTAGCGTCCGCCCTTTGTAGAGAAACCAGCTCTTCTGCCGGCCGCCCTTCAAGGTGGCTGCTCCAAGATGCACACGCTCGCCAAAAAAGGCTTCGACGAGCGGACGCAAAAACTTCCTGTTCGCGGGGTCGTTCAAGGCGCCGATGGAAATCCGGAAGTCCTCATTGCCCTCGACAATGGTTCGGTGCCGATGGAGCTCGTCGATCGCCCTGCATAACGCGTAGTGGAAACGGCCATAAGTCCGTTGCTCATCTGAGAGTTGGGCCGCAACGCTCAGACCACCCAACCTCAGCTTGGCACTCCCCTCTGGCAAAAGCTGGGAAGGGGCGAAAGTCACGGCGCCGGATTTCATCATTTCGACGAAGGACGAGAACCCAAGAATACTCATCTGGCCGCCCGTCGGGTCCGCGAGTTCATAGCCTTGCGCACCGACCTTGTGGAGCAAGAGGTCACGCCCCTGGACCACGATTTCGGTTCCGGCTTCGAAGTTGTAGCGAGGCGCGATCGTCATGACGCAACCTCGACGCGCGACCATTCCGCGATCACATGATCGAGGTTCGCACGCAGGGCGCCACGCGCGATCAGGCGGTAGCAGGATTTAAAGACCGTCTTCTGCGGCAAGTCGAGCAGCGGAAAAAGATCCCGCATCAGCCAGAGTGAACAATGGCTGCGGGCTGTCCAGAGCACCACGTCGTCGATCTCCGGATCGGGTGTCTGGACGGCCTCATGCAGCCGGAACAGGTTTTCCCGTCGCTGTCGCGAATAGCGGCCAGCATCGACGATGATCATGCTATCTGCAGCGCTCGAGGGTGTCACCGCTTGGATCGTTTCGATTTCGCGCCATGTCTTGGGCTTTTCCAAGCTGTCGGAATTGCGGACAAAGACGAGTACGCGCCGTCCATCCACGAAAGTGGCAAGCAGGTCATGAGTATAGCTCGGACCTTTGCGGTCACCAGGACGCAGATAGACCGTCAGCGGCTGGAATTGCAGATCATAGAGGAGAGGCGAGAGCAGCAGCTCGTGGGCGACGGCGGCTTCCGCTGCACTTTCGGCAATGCCGGACTTGGGCTGGAAGTCATTCGCGATGGTCCTATACGTCATCCACACCCGATGCGAGCTCGAGCTCCGGAAGCCGGGATTGCGAACGCCGGTGAAAGGCAGGACACCGTGGATCCGCCCGAGTTTGATCTTGGACTGCCTGGGCAGCTTCGCCGGCGAGTAGTTCCAGCTGTCATGATCAATAGTCTGATCGGCAGACATGACTTCTCCGTTCCCGGAACAGCGTTGCGCCGGGTGCATTTTTGTTTCTTTTCAAGAGGACATGCCACTCTTGCCACGCCCAACCGCTGTCGGTAGCGTGACAGATGTGATGATGCGGCAGTACCTCTGCTTCTGGTGCCCGTCCTGGGCGAAATTCCGACCTGACCCACCCGACAGTGCTTGGGTGGGCCATGCGCTCATTTTCCGCGAAGTCGGCGAAAATCCCAATTGAAAACGCGTCGCCAGGCCTTCATGAATGTGGAAAACTCATTCAACCATCTGATTTTTAATGGATAATCTGGGCCACTCCAGTCAATGGAGCATCGGCCGCCCCTGTTGGTCCGAGCCCAGCTCCAGCATCCGTTTGACGGTCCGGATGTTGATCTGATGGCCTGCCTCGAACGCCTCAGCCAGCGCGGTCGTGATGGCCGCGGTGATGAGCGGGGAAAGCTGCCGCCTCTCGGCCTCACGCAGGACGAGCTCATTGATTTGTTCCTGGGTGGGAGACGGTACGCTGACGACGCGGATCCGTGACACGAGCGGTTCCGGCAGTCCGCGCAGGCTATTGGAGGTGAAGACCCAGTTGATGAAAGACATATCGAACTGGTTCTGGAAATATGGACAGGTCCAGCGGCAGGCTGTCATTTCCTCGAGCAGCGGGAGAAGCGCATTCGGCAGACTGAAAGACCGGCCCTTGTCGGACATGACCGAGCCGGACTTCTCGATCTCGTCGATGATGACGAGCGGATTTGCAATCTGCCGCATCAGCATCAGGCTCACGAGCCGGCCGGGGCCGGCATTTGACCAGCCGCGTTGACTTCCGACAAGTCCGAAACTGGCATTCTCTCCGGTGGCATCCACGATCATATCCGGCGTTCCCAGAAGCTGCGCGAGACGCCGTGCCCATGCGCTTTTCCCGATCCCAGGCGGGCCATCGAGAAGAATTGGTGCAAATCGGGCGCCGGGCATGCCACTTGCCAGGCTATGATGAAGGCTGCGCCAAACATGGGTTGTCGCTTCCGCGATCCAGGGAAACTCCGCATGAAGCGCCGCTGCGATCTCGTCGATATGATGCGCCGAGCGCAGGTCGAATATCTCGGCGCCGCCGCGGCATCCTTCCAGCATCGCCCGGTCTTCTCGTGAAAGTCGGGTTGGCTCGACGTCCTTCAGATGGTTACGATGGATCTTCTGCGCCCACCGCCTGATCCGGATCTCGAGCGCCTTCGGGAGCTCATTCTGCGGGTAACGCCATAATTCATTGTGGGCAGCGCGCTCTTCCAGGGGGATGCCGTCGGAAATCTGCCGCTTGTCCTGCAAGCGGCTATGGAATTCCTTGAGACGCTTGATGATCGCGGCCTCTTCTAGCGCGGGATCGGGCTGTTTGCTCAAGATGAAGCGGATTTTGGGCATGGATGGGGGCTTTCGTCATGGCTCCGCCAGCCGCCATGACGGCGGTCATGCGGGCAGAGCCTTGGATTGGAGGGAAGGCTGAGTTCGCTGTGCGTCGAACATCTCTCTGAGCCGGAGGCTGGCCGGCCAGGAAGAGTTCAGTGTCAGCTAAGGGTATGTAGCGCAGGTATCATCGGGCACTCACTGGAAAGCAGACATGGGAGGGACGCACCATTCCATCGGGAGTGGACGATTATCCGGAGCGCCCATGCCATAGCGCTCAAGCCACCGCAAGTGATTCTAATGTGCTGATATAATTGTGAAAAATGGACTTGGTTTTTCGCAAACACAAGGCCGACTGACCGGTCAGGTGTCTTGGGCGGCGCCCGCACTTCGCCAAGAGCATGAGCCATGCGGCCCGCCAATTTGTATTGGCCGAAGCGGGCATTCGCAGCACATCGCACGAATGTCCGTTTTCAGCAGGTCATACTCTGGAACGACAGCTCGCCGTCGCGCTCTATCGACAGTCGCGGGGTGTCTTAACCCGTCCGCTTCTGTCATCGGCGAAATCGACCGTTATTGCCCTGCCAACCATCTACCCCCGACCTTTTGGCCTGAAGGCATGCATCGCGCCACCACAGGCGCAGGAGCTCCAGGAGCTACGGCGAGGCGATGCGGCCCTTGCAAGCCGATTACCTGTCCGTCAGAGTGAACCACATTCAACCATGAGCGTAACAGTTGCGGAACACCGCAACTCTTTTCTTGTGCGCGAATATCGCTAAACTCGAAAAAACAATACATTACCGAAATGTACAGTTTTATCAGTAAAAACAATATTATAAACGGAGGGTTCTCCCGCTTGAGTGCCGAGAGTAATGTGTCGCTTGATCGATTGGCATGGGTCGAAACTGCCTTCAATGCCGCATGGACCGGTCCAACTTCTACTCCGTTTATCACAGACATCCAAACTCGCGGTGATCTCCTCGACGAGGCGGCACATTTCGCTCACGAGATACCGCTGTGGCGCCTATTCAATTCTGCCCCGACGCTCGCGGTCTGGGCCGTTCTCATCCCGCTTGCGCGCAACTACGGCATCTCGACCAATGAGGTCTACCGCCATATCAGCCGCTTCGTCGGCGAGAGCTTTGATGAACAGGAGGCCCGCGAGGATCTCAAGACCCGCTACCGCCGCACCGCCCGGGCTCTCGGCCTGCCGGTATTCGGCAACGAGCCGACAGGCCTCTTTTTCGCACCACTCGGTCCGGCCCATGCCCACCACGGTGATCTCGCCCGAGCCTTTGTCGGTGCCGCCCTCCACATTGGCCCGCCAGCAATCGAGGATACGGCTTCCGCACGGCGCTGGCAGAGAAGAATTGTGGCCGATCGCTGTGCAGGACTCGCCCGCCTCAAGGCGACCATCGCCTTCGACACCTCCGCCCATGTCGCCCGCCGCTTCGAGGCCTGGCGACAGGGCGAAAGCCCCGTGGGAGATACCGAAGCCCATCTCTTCGAAGCTTATGATCAGGCGGCACGAAGCCTTGGTCGTTCAAGAGCCGACATCGTCGGCCCGCCGCGCCTCGTCTGGACGGGAGATCACCTCACCCTCGAAACCGAGACGTCGCGCGAACTACAATCCCTGCGGCTCGGGGCCATCCCGACTCGACTTGCTGGCGGCAAACGCCTCCAGGTGCCCCCGCCTTGGCGCCCGACCATTCGCTGGACCGCGGGCACCCTCTCCCGGGACATCCCCCTTGCCCCTGCGGAAGGTGAGGTTCTGGTCTTCGATGCCGACACCGGCGCCATGCTCTCTCGCCTCTCCTCTGAACAGGGGGAATTGGAAATTGCCGCAGAACGGCTCATCGTCCTTTCCGCAGCCCCTTTCACAAGCCTTTCTTTCGGCGATGCCATCCCCGCAAAGGATGCGTCCTTCAGAATTGCCTGGGTCAATGCGGACGAAACCCTCGCTTTCGAGGGTCGCTCCGACCTTTCATTCACGCGTCCGGTCGAAGACGCCATTTGGATCGACGCTCCGGTTCTCGGGCGCGACGGAAGCAGGGCCCTCTATGCCTGCAACGGCGGGCTGCAGGTGCGGATCGACCCGGAGATCGGCGGGCCAACCCGGATCATCCGGACCCGCATCGGCGGACAGGTCCGTTTCCACCAGGTCGATCTCGGCGCCACCGGCGAACTCCGCATGGCCTTTGCCGACGCCCATCTCGAAGCCCTCGCTGATCCAGCGGAAGTCCTCTTCGAGGTCCTTACGCCCGGGGCGGCCGGAGACCTCGAGGCGCGGGTCGCCCTGACCACGCGCTGCTGGATATGGCCCGGCATCTCCGCCCCCGACGGTGACCTTGCGGACGTCCCGATCCCTGCCAATTTTGACCCTGCGCGCAGCGCCGGGCTGCGCGCGATCGACGGGCGCCTCTCGGTCGATCCCGAGGCTGACCAGGAAACCCCGATCCTCGGGCTTTCCGGTCCTGACAGAGTTCACGAATTTCGCCTTGTCGCCCGTGGCGAGAAACTCTGGCACTTCCGGGTGGCCCGCGGCGACAGGGTCTACGTCCCGCGCGGGGCCACGCTGGTCTTCGGTCACGCCAACCGACACGATGCCCTCATCCTGGGCTCGCCGGACCGCGACGCCTCGCTTCTCGTTCTCGGCCGTGAGACCCGGCGTCCCTTCTATCGACGACAGACCATTGAGATCGGTGCGGCGGATCTCGAAGAGGACACTGAAGACGACCGCATTGCCCTGCGGAGGGCGGACGGGCGCGTCGATCTTCTCGCCCGGCTTCGCCGCGCCACCGACCCGGCGGGCCTCGAAATCAGCGAAGACCCCGATGAGATCCGCCTGCGCTTTACCCCCCGGACAGACTGCGACGCCCTTCGGGTTCGCATAGAGCCCGTCCGCGGAGCCCTGATCGAGGGGGAATATGCCTTCGGCCGCGCACCCCTCGACCTTCCTTCGCTTCAGGGCGTTCGCTCCAAGCGCGATCCCGCGACCAGCCAGGTCGAGGTCATCCTCGATCCTTCGCAGCTGCCCGCGCCGGCGCGCGCCACCTTTCTTCTGCGCGACAACGCGGGGGTACTCCTTCCGCTTCGCGATGTCCGCAATGCACCGGTCGCGATCGGGCTTGCCGGAGAGATCGACACGCCGCAGCGAGGCCATCTCCTCGATCTTGCCCGCTTTCTCGCCGAACCCCAGCCGGACAGCCTGGGCGGACAAATCGGTCGGGCTCTCTCGCCAGCCTACGAGGCGGCACTGGATCACGTCGGCAAGTCTCACATGCTCGGATCGATCAAGCCTCTGCTCGCCGTTGTCCGGGAGGATCGGCAGCCACCCCGGCACGACCTCGTCGGCGCCACTCCCTGGATCTTCGAGGCAAGCCCGATCGCCTTCGGCGGCCTCGACACCGACACCGGCCTTGCGCCGATCTCCGACATGGCCGGAGAACCCTCGCCCGTGCCGCCTCCGCGCGTCGATGGAGATACGCCACTTTCGGACTGGCTCGGGCGCGTCTCGACGGGTGCTGGCATCCCAACCGGATTCCAGGCAGACAGGCTCCAGCATGCCTTCCAGGCCCTGCGCTGGCGGCTCAAGGAAACCGATCTCCACGACCTCGTCGGGGAAGAGACGCTTGCGGGAACCGTCAAGCTGATCTGCGGCGCCCATGTTGAAGGCCTCGAGAAACTTCGCTCCTTCGATACGGGCGGAGGTGCGGACCCGCTTCCCGCCCGGATCGCCGCGCAGGTCGAGCGCCTTGCCCGCAGTTGCGCCGAACGCCGGTCTCACGCCTTCGTCGATGACGTCGTGTTTCGAACCGGCCTACCCCGGCGCGAAGTCGGGCAGGCACTGACCCTCATGCTGAGGGGCGGCGTCGAGTTTTTCGCCTATTTCCGTGCGCTCTGGGCGCATGCCAGCAAGGATGGATCCCCCTCCGCATGACGACCCTCAATCCCAACGATTTCCGCGAGCATCTCAACAACGTCCTTGCGCGCTTTGTCGCGACGTCTTCGCCAATCAACGACATCCGTGCGCCCCGTCTCGCGGAGGAGCTCAGGAACGTCATCGGGCAGCTCGACTTCGTCAAAGGGCCTTATGTCGAGACCCTTCCCGATTTCGAGAAGGGAAAATCTCTCCGCGGACTCCATGAAGAAGGCCTTCTCACGCCGCATTGGCAAACCCTCGCCTCGACAGCTCCTGCCGTCTTCGCCCGGCCCCTGCACGCTCACCAGGAAGCGGCAATCAGGCGGCAGGACAACTACCTCGTCGCCACCGGAACCGGTTCAGGAAAAACCGAAAGCTTCCTCTACCCCTTGGTCAACGACATCCTGTCCCAGGGGGATCTCGAACGCCCGGGAGTGCGCGCGATCCTCGTGTACCCCCTGAACGCGCTGGCCAACGACCAACTGGGGCGGATAGCGAAGCTCCTCTTTCACGACCTAGGCGATCCCGGCATCACGCTGGGAAGATACACGGGCCAGATCAAGTCGCGCGCCACGCGGGATGAGGAAATCACGCGCCTTCGATCCTCCCCGAGTTTCCTCGAGGCATTCGGCGAGGATGCCGACGTGCCCGCGAACTGGCTCCTTTCCCGCGCGGAGATGCGCGAGGCTCCGCCGCACATCCTGATCACCAACTACGCGATGCTCGAGCACATCCTGCTCCTTCCGACCAATCGGCAACTGCTGGCCGGCGCTGACCTGCGCCGTATCGTGCTCGACGAGATCCACACATATGCCGGCGCCCAGGCGATCGAGGTCTCCTTCCTGCTGCGCAGGCTCAAGGCCCATCTCGGCATCCCCGACGGGCAGATCCGCTGCACCGGGACCTCGGCCTCGCTCGATCCCCGCCGCAAGTCGGAACTTGCGGATTTCGCCTCTCGGCTCTTCGGCGAACCCTTCGCCGGAGAGATCTCCGTCATCACCTCGGAACGCAAGATCCATCCCAGCCTGGCCGGCGGCGCCATGCCGAGCGGCCTCTCTCCCGAACACTGGGCGCGGGCACGAGATCTTGCCGAAGCCGCGCGCGACGCGGTCCAGAACGACACGCCGATGTCGATCGAGGACTGGAATCTCGAGACCGAATTTCTCGACCTTCCCAGACTGCACCTCGATGACGCCCCCTCTCTCGGCGATGCGCTGATCGAAAGGCTCGCCGGATTCGAGGAAATCCACCGCATCGCCCGGCGTCTCGAAGGCGGATCGGTCGCAATCGAAATCCTCGCGCGCGAGGTCTTTCCCGATGAAGGGGAAGCGGCCGTCGCCGCGCTCGTCGGGCTGATTTCCGTGGGCGTTCTCGCCGTCAGTGCCGACGCAGCGGTCTTTCCGCTTCTTCCTGCCCGCTATCACCTGATCTCGCGGGCGCCGGACCGCACCGGGATTTCGCTTGCGGCCGGCGGCGCTGACAATCTCCGCGAAGTCCTGATCGGGGCCGAACGTGACGACGAGGACCGCCCGGTCTACGAGCTCTACGTCTGCCGCAACTGCGGCGAGCCCTACCTCGAAGCTTGGGACAACGGCATTTCCCTCGACCCGACGCCTGGCGCGGGAGACCGCCATCTCTTGCGGCTTGTGCCGGGCGGGCTGGCGATCGAGGGGGAAGATGACACCGAGATCGCCCTTCCCGGCCAGATGGTCCATCTCGATCCCTCGAACGGGCATCCGATGGAGGAGGGAACACCCGGCACGGTTGCCCTCGAGGCCGTGACTCTCGAACAGGATCCCGATGACGGCAAGCGCTACATGCACCGCTGCGTGGCCTGCAATCATCGCTCCGCGCGATTCAATGAGCCCATCACAACCGTACGTCCCGGCGACGAGGCGATCGCGGCAGTCGCCGCCCAGACCCTCCTCGAATCCATGCCGTCACACGATCTCGGCACCACCCCCCCGATGGGCGGACGCAATCTCCTCGTCTTCTCCGATAACCGCCAGGATGCCGCTTTCTTCGCCCCTTTCTTCGAGCGCACATCACGCGAACAGGCAGTGCGCAGTGCGATCCTTCGAGTCGTCGAGCGCAGCGGGCGCATGGATATCGACAACATCACCGGCGCGATCCTGCGCGAGCTTCAGGCCGACGGGCTTCGCCTCTACCGTCCCGGCGTCGTTCCCGAGCGCGAGACCGGGGAAAACGAACGTCTCCGCCTCAAGGCTCTCGTCGCCGCCGAGATCACGGTCTTCGGGCGGGGACGTCTCAGCCTCGAGGGCTTCGGTCTCATCGGGGTGGATTATGACGCCATCGCACGGCCCGTCGAGATGGTCCGGCGCGATCTTCCCGACGCCATGAAACCCTACGCCGATACCTACGTCCGCTACCTGCTGAAAATGATCCGCGAGCACCGCGCGATCGCGCAGAAAGAATCCGGCATGATCGACCTCGAGGACGAGTCGATCTGGACGCGTATCGCCTCACAACAGAACCGCTGCGTGAGCCGTGAGCGCAATCCCCACACGAACCTTCCGCTCAGCCTCGTGCCGACCGCCGGCCGGCAGAACCGCTTCACCAACCTTCTCGAACGCATGGCCCAGGCCTGCGGCACGACAATCGACGAGAACCAGGTCCGCGATGTTCTGACCCAATTCTGGAAAGCCATCGAGCACCCGAAATCGATGACCTCGAAACATGGTGTGGGACGCGGCCTGAAACTCGACCGGGGCCTCTTCATTCTTCCCGGCTCCGAGGTGTCGCTCTACCAATGCCTGTCCTGCGGCACGCGAACCCAATTCGATACTGCCGGCGTCTGCCAGTCCATGAGATGCAATGGAAAGCTCCACGAGGTTCCGCGGGACGAACGCCAGACCCTCGATGCTCGCAACCACTACGTGGCCCGCTACCGCGAGCATCCGCAAATGGGCATTGCGCGCGAACATACCGCGGCGATCTCCAGCGAGATCAGGTCCGAGATCGAGGAGAAATTCAAGGCAGGCGAAGTCAACCTCCTGTCCTGCACGACCACCATGGAAATGGGGGTCGACCTCGGTGATCTCGAGTCGGTCCTGTGCAAGAACGTCCCGCCCTCGATCGCCAACTACCAGCAACGCGCGGGACGCGCCGGACGCCGCGCCCAGGTCGCGCCAATCGTACTCACCACTGCGCGTTCCGGGCGCTATGACCGGGCAGTCTTCGAGAAGTTCTCCGAATATCTCGCGGCCCAGCCGATCATCCCCTACCTCAGCCTTGACAACGCGGGCTTTTTCCGTCGTCACCAGCTCTCGATGCTGCTCGCGCGCTTCCTCGAACACCGCCTCGCGGGATACACCCGGACGGGATCTCCCCGCATGCGTGACGTCTTCGCCGATGCCCTGACAGAGGAGGCCAGAAAGACGTTCGACACCTCCTTCGCCGACTGGATCGAGCGGGCGGACCCGGACCTTGAGGCCGCCGCAGACCTGGCCACCCGCTTGCCTCCTTCCCTTCGATCGATCGCGCTCGACGCGGCAGGTCTGAAGGCCGCCCTGAGCGAGCGGATCTCGCAATTCGCGGACATGGCCTGGGGTCGTTTCGGACTGATGCAGGAAGCAATCGACGACCTCGAGGCACGCCGAAACGATCTCCAAAAGACGGAAGCCGACAAGTTCATCAAGATCGACCGGTCGCTGGGCGCCCTGCGCACCCAACAGAAGCTCTACATGAACCAATTCCTGATCGACCAGCTATCGCGGCGAGCGATCATCCCCACCTACTCGTTTCCGGTTCACTCGGTCTCGCTCGAGGTTCTCAATACGGCCGGTCAGACCGCCGACACCGCCGTGCTCGAACTCGACCGCGACGGCTCGATCGGAATTTCCGAATACGCGCCGAGCGCCGAGATCGTCGCCGGAGGCCGAGTCTGGGTAAGCGCCGGGATTTCCAAGCGATCGAAATTCACCGGAGACGACGCCTTCATCGAACGATCCCAATACCGGGTCTGCGGTGCCTGCCGTTCTCCCCAGATCACCCTCCAGGGCGTGGAGCCAAAGAAGCATTGCCCGCAATGCGGCGCCGTGTTCCACAAGACCAATGCGACCCGGGCCTTCATCCGGCCCCATGGTTTCGTCACTTCCGTCGCCGATGGTCAGGGGCGCGACCCGGGCGCGACCCGGATCCGTCCGACAATCTCCGATGAGGCCCTGCTTCTCACGGAGGCTCCACGCTCCAAATACACCGCGACCGACCTGCCCGGCATCCTGACCTTCCACGCGCCGGGCTCGAACCGGCCCGAGGATGAACTCGGGCGCATCATCACCGTCAATCGCGGACGCCATGGCGGCGGCTTCGCCTGGTGCCCGAGCTGCGAGCACGCCGTGCCTGCGCATGGACATGGTCCCGACCTCGCCTGGCAACAGCCGACGCTTCTCGCTCCCCATGTCAACCCACGCAGCGGACAGCCTTGCCGTTTTGATCCCACCAAACAGGCTTGGCCGATCGATCTCGCCCATGTCTTCGAAACCGATGTCCGCGGTCTTCTCTTCGAGAGCCTCCCCGCAACCCCCTCGGGGGACGCCATCTCCTCTGACAACTCGCTCGAACGCACGCTGCAGGAGGCCTTGCGGCTCGGCGCCGCCGAACTCCTGGAAACCAATCCGCGTGACCTTCGCGCGCTCGTTCAGAAACTCGACGGCCTCATCGTTGTCGTCATCTACGATTCCGTCTCCGGCGGGGCGGGCTACGCCACGCGGTTGACAAACGAGACCGGGTATCTCGCGCGAGATCTCCTTCTCTCCGCCCGCAAGATCCTCAACTGTCCCAACCCCGATTGCATCACCAGCTGCACGCGCTGCCTCAACGACTATTCGAACCAGCGCCACTGGCACATGTTCAATCGCCGCCCGGCCCAGGCATGGATCGAGACGATCCTGCTCGATGCCGGCGTCAAAATTGACCCGCAATGGGACATCTGAAACACATCGAAAGACAGACAGGCGCCTTCATGCTCAAGCACAAACCCCTCGATCCAACTGTCCGTTCGACGATGACGGAGTTCTCCATCTCCAGGAAGACCCCTGGAAAGACGGATTTCCCGAAGTCCCATCCCGCTTGCATCGTCATGGCCGGATGGACGACCGAGGACTGGGAAAAGCTCGAAAGCTTCGGTGACTTTCCCCTTCTGGAAATCTGCCCTGAGGCTCCAGCCTACTTTGCGCAGGCAGGCCATTTCTCGGCGCGCGACCTCCGCAATATCGTCTCGACCTTCGGCCTCGACGTAGATCATCACGATGCGGAGGCGATCTATCACATCATCCTCGAGCGCGCCGAAGGGGCTCCCTGGGTTCTTCCAATACTCGAGACGATCATCGCACCGCAAAGGGTCAAGAACGGCGGTTTCAAGAACAAGAACAAGGTTTCCCACGTCCTGCAGAAATTTCCTCTTTCGAAACTGCGTCTCAAGGCAAACCCACATCTCCATGAGCGGACAGGCGAACTTCTTCTTCCGCCGGTCGTCCCCGATATCGCCGTGGCAGCCTTCTGCGAATACGCGATCGAGGCCTACTACCAGAAGATCGAAAACAAGAGCCTCTTCGAAGAGCACTACATCGAGGCGAGGAAGATCCTATCGGATATCAGCCCTGCCGACATCATCATGGTCGAGCTCGGCCAGATCGATGACATCCAGGATTGGGACGAGCACGCATCCCTGATCTCATCCCTCATGTCCGACTACCCTGACGCCGTCTCCGAGCACCTCCATCTCCACCTCATCGCCACCCTGAAGCATTTCAGCCAGCACATCACGCAGACGAGCAGCGCCGACGATCTTGAAGGCATCATGGTACTCTCCGGGGCCGCGGCAAAACAGGCAAAGCTGCTGCAGAACCCGCGCAAGGAAACCGTGATCGAACATGTCCGGAAACTCGGAATCGAGGTGGATCTCAACCTCGTCACCGACGAAGCGGTCGCCACGCTTTCTGCCGCGCTGGATGCGGGGCTCGTCATGCGGGTGCGTATCCAGGACCTTGCCATTGCCGACCTCGAGGAAAAGATCGCGGAAACCAAGGAGGCGATCGCCGCGGCGAATGCCGAGGAAGATTACGCCCTTCTCACCCGCCTCGCGCCGCAGGCGGGGGAGGAGAAGGAAGCCCTGCGCGTCGCGCGCGAGGTTCAGGAGGCCATTCTTCTCTGCCTTGGCGAGTTGGTCTCTGGCACAACGGAAGATCAGGATGCTGCGCTGGCCGAGCTGCGCGCCTTCATCGAGAAGAACGACCCGGACACAGAAGACTACGCCGAGGCCGATGCTTCCCTGGCATCCGAACTCTTCACCCTGCCCGACGCCGAAGAAAACCCTGTCGAAGACCACACCGCCGCGGACGATGTCGACCCCGAAGACGCGGTCGAGGACAACTCGCCCATCGACGCCACGAGCGTCTCCTCCGACGTCGTGAATAGCGATGATCCCGAAACCGCTGGGCACGATCAGGCGGAGGGGAACACATCTGAGCCGACTGTCACCGATGCATACGAGGAAGACACCGTCGAGGCGCAAAACACTCACGCAGGCATCGATGAGAACGAAGGCGCGGCGAAGGAGATCGAACCGCAGGACGTCGATCCCCAGCCTGACGCCGATTCCGTCGATATCGAGAATCCCCTCGAAGACGCACCGATTCAGTCTGCCATTGAAACGGCGGAAGATAGATATTCTGAACCCGAGGCGCTTCCCGATCTCATCCCTCGGATTGAGCCTGAAACTTATGTGGCCGAGATCGACATCGACACCACCCCGCCGGTCCCAGTCTCGGTGCTGGCAAGCCTGATCCATCGCAATCTCCTCGGGATCGCCGCTGATGCGGCGAAGAGCTTCGAACACGAAGGCAAGCACTGGCCGATCCGGGCCGTTGTCCTCGAGGCCGCCGCCGGCAGCCGCACGCCCCATCGCAAATACGGGGCTGACACCCAGCGGTTCCTGGAACTCGCCACCCGTGGGGCGGGTGACGCCGCATCCGATGTCGGATCCATCCTGCTCCTCGGAGCATTGATCCGGCCCGCGCTGCTCGAGACTTCCCTCTCCAGCCTGCGCAATATTCTCCACGAGCTTTGCCGCGGCAGCCTCGGGCAGCACCTGCAGCAGGCCACCGATGCGATCTCGGAACTCGATTACGACTTCCCGCCCGACGCCGACGAGCTGGCGAGCCTCTCCGGTGGCCAACGCACGCCCCAGAAACAGAGGCTTGCGGCCCAGCTCGGGAAATGGGCCGACACGGTGTCGGCCAAGACCTCGCGCTGGCCCTTCGCCACCGCCATCATGCACCACATCGCCTCGCCCGCCGGCCCCATCGGCGCGGCTCTCTCCGCGATCAGTAACGGCAACAAGAATGCGGCCAGCCTCGCCCGCGAGGCGATCGACGGTCTCTCTTCCGCCTCGAAAATCGAGACGCTGGCCGCGGAATACGCGAGCGAGGCCGGGCGCAACACGGCCCGCCTGCACCCCAAGGGGATCGAGTATCTCGAGCGCCAGCTCGAGGAGCCCCTCGGCCTTCTCGACAGCTGGATCGACGCAACCATGCGCGAGGGCAGCCAGGGGCAGAAATCCGAGGCGCGTCTGCGCACCATCGTCGGCAACCTCAACTCCCGCCTCCAGAAAGCCGAAACCGGGCTGCGGGCGGAGGCGACAAGCGCCCCCGACACACTTGCTGGAGCAACTGCCCACTGGGTTGCGGATCAGGTCCGCGAAGTCCTGCAGGCACTGCGCGGAGAAGATACCGGCGCCTTCGCGACGCTCGATGAAGCGCTCGCCGCGGAACGCGATCTTCTGCCCGCCTCGGTGCGTGACACGCTCGATATCCCCGAGGGCCGCTTCGACGCCTTCAGCAATCTTCTCAACAAAACCGTCATTCCCGATCCCAAAGGCGCCCTGGCCCAGGCGCGCGAGGAAGGCGCCTTCGATACCGCATCCCGTCTCGGCAGCCGTTTCGGCATCGACGTCCAGGACGGCCTGACCCATGACATGAAGGTCTTCGCGAAAACCTGGAGCGCGGAGATCAACACCCGCGTCCGCCGCCTCAAGACCCTCTCGAAGGTCGACTACAAGCACCAGGAAGAGATCTCCAGGCGCCTTGCACTCTGCGAGATCCTTCTGGGGCGCCTCACGGCGGTCGACAACGGATCCGAGGTCCACGACCTTGCCGAACTACCGGCGGCTGCGGCCGAGATCGACGCCACATGCGCCCAGATCGAGGCCAAGATCCGCGCTGACCAGGTCCAGCGCATCGACCAATACCGCAACGACCGCAACTCGGAAGAAGCCGACACCCTGCTCGGGGCTCTCGACGGCATCACGGTCGAGGCGGCCGAAGACCGCATCGCGCAACTTCGCGATGGTCGCTCCGCTGCGATCTTCCAGACCGAACTTGGCGGGCTCGTGTCCGACTTCCTGCCCGACTTCCTCGCCTATGCGAACTCTGCGCAATGGCCCACGACCAGCGAAGCGCTCGAGCGCACCGTCGCCGCGGCGGGGCCTCTGCATATCGAGGAAGATCGTCGCGGCGCCGGCCTTGATCTCATCCATCTCTACCGCGCCATCGGCACCTCGATGCAATCGAAGCAGCCCGACCTGCCGAAGGTTAAAGTGCTCTTCGAGGAGATCGGCTACGACAGCGTGAAGATCCACAACCCCCGGCCGGTCGGCCGTTCCGGACTGTGGCAGGCCCAGCTTGGCGGCCGGATCCAACCCCTCCGCTCCGGCGACTGGTTCCTGCCGCCGGTCTTCGGCTCGCAGGCCGCAAACGGGGCCGGCGCTCATCTCGTGCTAATCGGACGCGATACCCTTCCCGAGAACCTCGTGAAGACTCTCTCTTCGGACATGCCAGCGATCCTTCTTTTCGCCGGCGTCATTGATGCCCAGCGGCGGCGTGAACTCGCCGAACATCTGCGCGACAACGCGATCCCCGCACTCCTCATCGACGAGACCCTCATTACCTTCGCGGGAACCCGCCGTCAGGCCAGGGCCCGGACCATCTTCGAATGCGGATTGCCCTATGGCCGCGTCGAGCCCTACACAACGGACGCGGGCCAGCTGCCGCCCGAGATGTTCTTCGGGCGCAGCGAAGAGATCCGCCTCATCATGTCGAAAACGGCTGACGGCTGCCTCGTCTACGGCGGGCGTCAGCTCGGCAAGTCCGCCCTTCTGGGCCATATCGCCCGTACTGAGCATGCCCCCGAGAAGGACCGGATCGTCGTGACGCGCGAGGTCCGACCGCTTGGGAAATCCGAGAAGCCTTCGGAGATCTGGTCCCATCTCGCCTCGATGCTTTCACCCGAGATCGTGCGTCCCGCCAGCCGCAACGCCGAGGATGTCTCGCGTGACATCAAGGCCTGGCTCATGCACCATCGACAGGGTCACATCGTCGCCATGTTCGACGAAGCCGACAACTTCATGGATGCTGATACCCGCGACGACTACCCCGAGCTCGCCCGCCTCAAGAAATTGATGGAAGAGAGCGGGCGCGCGTTCAAGGTCGTCTTCGCCGGCCTTCACAACGTCCAGCGGATGTCTCACCAGCCGAACTCTCCGCTCGCCCATCTCGGCCTGCCCATCTGCATCGGTCCGCTGAACCGGACCGAGGACGACAAGCGCGCCGCGCATGATCTCGTCGTCTCGCCGATGCGCGCCGCGGGCTTCCGTTTCGAGAATCACGAGGCGATCGAGGAAATTCTGGCCTGGGCCAACTACTACCCCTCTCTGATCCAGGAATACATGAAGGGGCTTCTCTCCACTCTCCACGGCAGCGGTTCGGGCAAGCCCTATCGACTGCCCGAGGGCGATCCCCTCTGGCCGATCTCGAGCGACACCCTCTTTGATCACCGCGGCTTTGGCGAGATCGAGAACCGGATCCGCTTCAAGTTCCACCTCACGCTGAATCTCGATCCACGTTACGCGCTCGTGGCCTATACGCTCGGCAGGCTCAACGTCGAGGGCCAGGAAGACAAGGCCCGGGTCACCGGCTTCGATCCACGCGAGCTTCTCGACGAGGCGAGCACCTTCTGGCCGCGCAGTTCCGAGATCCCGGCCCTCGCCGCCTTCGAAGCCTTGCTCGAGGAACTCTTCGACCTTGGCGTTCTCGGCCGCGTTCCGATCCCCGGAACCAAGCGCTTCCGCTACCTGCTGGGCTCGCGCCAGGTCGCGACCATGCTCGGCTCCGAGGACGACATCTACCATGCGCTCGCCGAAATCGAGGAAAAGGATCCGGAGGTAGCCTATGACCGCTCCGTCCATCGGCGGCGCTACAAACTGAACACCTCCGGCAACCAGGGCGAGTTTTCCTACTGCCCGCTCACCGACCTCCAGATCGAGCGCATCGTCCAGCCCCAGGATGCGACCGGACAGATCGTCTGCGGCCTTGAGGCCCTCGGGCTTTCCAAGGTCGGCTCGTCGCTCAAGCGCATTGCCGAATCCGGCCACCTGCCCGGAGCCCCCGAGCAGGGGATCAACGTGGAGATCGTGCGCAGCAAGCGCGAATTGCGCGCACCCGTCGAACGCAAGGGCGCCTCGCAAAACCCGGTGATCCTCGTCTTCACACCGGAAGATCGCAAGGAGGCGCATGATGCGCTGACCTGGCTCGAACATCAGCCGCGGGTTCTCAATAAGCAGGTTCGCCCGCTTCTCCTTCTCGATGCCGCCAACACGGAGATGCGCGACATCGCCACGCGGCGGCCCGAACAGAGCCAGTTTCTCACCGCCTGGGGGGCGGAGATGATCCGAATCCACCTGAGCCATATCGAAAAGGTGGAGCTCGATACCAAGCCGATGCGGTCCGCCATTCTTGCGGCGGCCGGCGGCATCCCTTCCGAAACCATCAAGCTGATCTCCGCGATGCGGGTGGCGGAAGACCCGCTGGAAGTCGCTCGGGAATGGAAGGTGTCTTTCCGTATGCCGGCAGGACTTCTCAATGGCACCCTGGGCAAAGCCCTTTCCATTCTCGACATGGGGGATGACGAAGACGCTGACACTTTCAACGAGATCCTGCGCGATCACGCAGGAGCCGATCTTGTCGACATCGGGCCGGACCTCGTCGCAACCGGTCTTGCGACCTGGTTCAAGAAGAAAGCTGGACGCATCCGCCGCTCCGCACTTGGCGATCTGCTCGCCAGGGAGACGGAGAAATAGACACGAGTCTTCTCCGAAACCTCTTATCATAAAGTTCGTTACCGACCTGCTTCGTCGCTGGGGAGGCGTGAATTGCCGCTCGATCAGAGGTCACAGCAGCCTCCGGCTTTGCACATGTCTCATCCGCGGCTGCAGCGAATGGCGACTTCGCTTCCGATCCCGAAACGGCTATGGAACCGCATATCCAAACACATAGGGCGTTTGAGAACACAGGAGGTGTATTTGCTGCGGAGACTTGCCCTTACGGTGGAGCCGGTAGACCGCGAGACGCTCCCGTCGCTGTTTTCGCGCATTGCAATCCTGAATGGAACCGACGCTGCCAACTTCGCCCTCGATCTCGGGATCACCTTTCGGCGTATCCTGGAGCAGGACGAAGAGGCCGTCGCGATTTTTGCAGAACGCGCAGGGGTGTCGGCCACGCAGCTCGTCGAGCTGCTCTCCTGGACAGGTGAACGCATTGGAGACGTCCGGATGCGGTTTCGGAAGGAAGTCTTCGTCTCGCGGGCGCTACGAAACCCGATCATTCGGGGCTGTCCACACTGCATGCGTGAGCAGGCAGCTGATCAGCCCCATCCATTGCGGCACATTGCCTTGCGGGGGGACTGGCTCTGCAGGGGCGTTGATATTTGCCACCAGCACCACCATCCGCTGGTTCCCTTGTGGTCTAGCTCGCGCCCCATTGAGCGGGATGACATTGGAGCGAGATTGGCGGAAATCCTGCCGGACCTGCGAGCAGGATCATTCGACTGCGCGCGCATTGATCCTACCGACTATGACCTTTGGCTTGATAAGCGTCTATCGCAGGGTATCGCTGCGGACGACACATGGCTGGCGTCACAGTCGGTGTTTCCGGCAATCACACTCTGTGAGTTCATCGGTTCCGCCTTGCTGCGCAAACAGGGCAAGGCCCCGGACGATCGGCGCGCCAAGGCCACGGGCTTTGCCTATGTCTCGCAAGGCCCTGATGGGGTCCGAGCGGCTCTGGACATTCTTATGCGATCGGAGGACGGAGGCCACATCGTAACGCAGGGAGAGTTGGGTCCGCTCCTCCGACACCTTAGGGGCAGCTATCTTGATGACGATACCTTTGCGGGCTTTCGCAGCATCCTTCGTGACTATTTTCTGGAAATATGGCCGTTGGCGCCAGGGGATGACCTTCTCGGGCAGGCCGTGACAGAGCGGCGCCTCCACTCCCTCACGTCAGCATCCAAGGAAACCGGCATCGGCCCGGCTGTGCTGGATGATTTCCTGACAGAAGCGGGCGCGTTTGCGCCCGGTGACAAGCGTGCCGATGCCCGCAAGACCTTTGATGCGAAGGCCTGGCAGCACATTCTTGATGAAATCCCGACACTGGTTGGTCCCATTGCGCTGCGAAAGGCAATCGGCGCAACCCTGGCCGAACTGAACGGGTTGAAGGCAGACGGTGTCCTCGTCCCGAGGACCAATGTCGCAACGATCAAATCGCCTTGGCGGATTGCGGACGGCCACGCTCTTCTCGAGGAGTTGGAGGCCTATGCGCAGCCGGTTGCCCCAGAGGAGCCAGGGTGGGAGACGATCCAGCGCGTTCACAAGCGGCTGGACCTTCCTGTTGGAGAGATCATTGCGGCCATCCGGACGGGTTCTCTGCGCCTTGGTCAGCATCCTGATGTGTTCGGTTACCACGGGCTTGTGGTGGAAATCACTGAAGTTGCAGCGTTGAAGGCGAAGGTCGCGCCGAAGCGCAAGCCATCGATCAGCCAAGGAGAGGTGACCGCAGCGGCCTTCGCCCGGTCGGCGGGTATTCGGGGGAAAGGTCAATTCCTGGCTCTGATCGAAGGTGGTTACACGCCTGCGATGTTGGTTTTGAATCCTACGACCAGGCGTCGGGAATGGCGCATGAGCCGCGACGACATCGCTGCGTTCGAGGCCAGCTATACGACGCCATCGATGCTGTCGGCCGAAACCGCTGCGCATTTGAACACGATTCGGGCCGTTCTGCAGAACGAAGGTATCCAGCCGTTCCGTCCGAACGGCTTGGATGTGGGACCGGTCTATCTTCGCAACGCTGTTGAGCCGGTTGTGGCACTCCTGAAATCTCAGGGAGGTAAGTGACCGCTAGCCACGGGGTATGCTGAAATACCGTTCTACCCCAGTGTGCTAGAAGAAACCTTCGACACGGCGCCCCAAGCCTCTTGACAGGGGGTGTGCATGAAAAACGCCAAATCGTGCAAGCTTATGGTGCATTGGCAGCATAGTGTGTCGAGAGTCACCGATTTTGTCCTTTTGGCTTGGGATAAGCCATTGAAAACTATCGGGGCGATTTTGAGCTCAAAACTGAAATGCCCTTTATCGTCAGGGAATTTGTCCCGCGCGAACCCTGCAAGACTTCCCAACAGCCAGAGGTGGGGCATTGGTGTCCGCTATGACCGGCGGTATCTTGTCAGCTCTGCCATAGCCCCGTGCGGGGTGGCCTAAGCAGTTTCCATCTCGCCGATCCCTTCATCGAAAGTCTCGATAAAGCTCTCAAGCTTGGACATTATTCGCTCGGCGGATGCTTTGCGCTGTAAGATACCCGGAGAAACGTTCATGATCGCAACAACTTCGTCGGTCAAAGGGCGTTTTCCCGAAAATTGGTATACTTCAAGAAGATGCGCGAACCCTGCTCGATCAAGGTTCTCGGCGGCGCAAATTTCATCAAATTCTTTGTCACGTTTCTCAGCCCAGAAACCTTGGAATGCCTCGTGCGTCTGCTCGGGGCTTTTCATTGCAGGCATATAGGTCGTGATGAACTCTTCGATCAGCTCACGTTTGCTCCTCAGGCGAGGTTCAGAGCCCAGCAAATCGAGGATCGTCTTGGTTTTGCTTGCAGTGTCCACTGCGTCCTCCGCCTCCTGCTGCTCGGCAACGATAGAAGCCAAGAGCGCCAGGATATAGGCGACGTTGATATTGTCGCGGCGGATTAGTTCGAGCTCGAAATCAACCTCATCCAAGATGGAAGCCTTGTGGTCATCGTCGCGGTCGGACTTCATCCGGTCATGGATGTCGAGATACTTACTTTTAAAATCCTCGAAGCGCTGTGCGTCCAGAGCAAGATCGTCATCGCAGAACTCGGTGAAACTGGTCAGCACGTTTCGGATGCGGATCAGCTCACGGAAGGCGCGCACGAAGGCGAGGATGTCGTCCTCTGAAACCAACTTGTCCACGGCCGACGGTGTCGGTGCAATCTCGAGCAATTCCATCACCGCCTCGTTGAACCGGTCAACGTACTCTTGGTAGGGCGCGATCAGGATCGTCTCGTCGGCATCCTTGTTCGAAAACAATGCAATCGCTTCGTCCACCTTGGCCTTGAGGTTGCGGAAGCAGACGATATTGCCCTGCGATTTCTTCTGACCGAGAATACGATTCGTTCGGGAAAATGCCTGGATCAGCCCATGATACCGCAGGTTCTTGTCGACATAGAGGGTGTTGCAGGTCTTGGCATCGAAACCGGTAAGGAACATGTTGACCACCAGCAGGATGTCGATGCCCTGGCCACCAATGTAGTCCTTGCGATCTCGCCATTTCATACGCTTCGCCAGCGCCTTGTAGTAAACGTAGAAGGCCTTTCCGTCCTTCACGCTGTGGTTGGTTCCGAACATCGCGTTGTAGTCGGCCACATAGCCAGCCAGTTTGTCGCGGCTGTGCTGGGTCGCCGCGCTAACTGGACCGCCAGTCACATCTGGCTCGCCGATCAGGCCGTTGGCATCCTCGTCTTCTTCATTGGCCGCAAAGGTGAAGATCGTGGCGACCTTGAGGTCATGCTTTCCCTCGGCCTTCTTGCGCTGAAATGCCTCGTAGGTCTTGGTCAGCGCATCGACGGATCCCACACACATGATGGCAGCGAAATCGCGATTGTGCGTCTTGCGGTCGTGGTTCTCGATGACCCAGTCCACGACACCGTCAATTCGCCTGTCGCTTTCAAAGAATTCTTTCAAATCGAGGCCGGAAACCTCCTCCTCCGCGATGGAGGTCCCGTCCTTATGGCGCAGCTTGCCCCAATACTCGACGGAGAAACGCAGCACGTTTTCGTCACGGATTGCGTCGGTTATGACATAGCGGTGCAGGCATTCCTCGAACAGCTTCGCGGTCGTGCGCTTGCCGATGGCGTTTTCCTTCAGGATCGGCGTGCCGGTGAAGCCGAACATCTGCGCCTTCGCGAAAAAGGCCACGATGTTCTTATGCGTGTCGCCAAACTGGCTGCGGTGGCATTCGTCAAACACAAACACGATCCGCTCATCCTTCAGTGCCTCCATCGTCGCCGCGTGCCGTTCGCGCGTGATGGCGGTGTTCAGCTTCTGGATCGTGGTCACGACCAGCTTTGTATCAGGATCGGCCAACTGGCTCACAAGCGCTGTGGTGTTGTCGGTGCCATCGACCGAGCCGGGCGAGAAGTAGTTGAACTCTTTGGTCGTCTGATAGTCCAAATCGGCCCGGTCCACGACAAAGACAACCTTTGCCACCTTCGGATTCTCGACGATCACTTGGCTGGCCTTAAAGCTGGTCAGCGTCTTGCCCGATCCGGTCGTGTGCCAGATATAGCCGTTCTTGCGCCCCTTCATCACCCGGTCGAGGATCCGTTCGACCGCGTAATACTGATAGGGCCGCAGCACCATCAGCAGCTGGTCGCTTTCATGCAGGACCACGTATTTCGCGATCATCTTGGACACGAAGCACTTCTCAAGGAAGGCGTCGGCAAAGGCCTCCAGCCGCGTGATCGGGGTGTTGTCCTCATCCGCCCAGAAGAACGTCTGCTTGAAATCCTGATGCCGGTTGTTGGCGTAGTATTTCGTGTTCACCCCGTTCGAGATCACGAAAAGCTGTACATATTGGAACAGCGCGTTGCCCGCACCAAAGCTGTGGCGGTGATAGCGGTTGATCTGGTTGAAGGCCTCTTTCAGCCCACATTCTCCAAGTAAGTCGCTGATTTCGCTGTCGTAATCGTGATATTTCGCATATAAATCATGGCGTTGACGGCTGCGAGGGGCGCGTTTCA
>NZ_SOEB01000012.1 GCF_004365965.1 Rhodovulum visakhapatnamense | reverse complement strand
AGCATGATCGCGGAGAAGAACGTTTCCGGGCACCGGTCGTATCGCGTGGCGACGCGCCGCCAGTCCTTGAGGCGCCCGAACATGATCTCGATGCGTTGAAGGCGAGTTGAAAACCCTGGTCGACCAGACCGCCGCGGTGATTGCCGGCTGGGCCCGCGAGGGCCGGATCGCGCCGGTCGATCCCTATCACCTGATCTTCTCGATCTGGGCGCTGACCCAGCATTACGCCGATTTCGACGTGCAGGTCCGGGCGGTGCTGGGCGCGGGCAAGGACGATCCGTTCGACGGCGCCGACCGCTATCTGGCGACCCTGTTCCGCCGCTTGCTGACCCCCTGACGAGGCGCGGCGGGGCGTTAACCTTGAGATCAGAAACCTGCCGCCGGGATCTTCTCAAGTCCCCCGGTCTCGTGCATATTTCCTGATAGTGGTGGGGGCCTGAGCTGGAGCTTGGGTGAAATGCAATTTATCGCTCCCATTTCGGTGGGAGGCGCGCACGATGTGGCGCCTACCATTGTCGCCCCTGCGGCGCCGACGGCGCCGGTGGCTGCCGCCGGATCTGGCGGCGGTGCAAGCCAGACCCGTTCGGAAACCGGCCAACGCGGCCAGACGCCGATACGTCAGGAATTTCCTGCGCCCGATCCCGACCGTCCTGCCGGGCCGCCGCCCGCCTTCGATACGACGCCGCTTCAGCTTGAAGCCGAGCGGCGCCAGAACGAAGCGTCCGTCTTCTGGCGGGTCGAGATGGCCGGGGACACGTCCGAGCCGGCCCCGCGCCAGCTTGACATAGAAGTCTGACCTACTCCAACCCCTGTTCCGCGGCGCTTTTTCGCCCGGGATTGTTGGGGTGGGTCGTCCAGTTGGCATATCCCGCCGGGACCTCTGTTCCGGTGCGCGGGTCTATTTCACCCGGCGCCAGCTGACGCATCTCGATGCAGCCCTCTACCGGGCAGACGTCGACGCAAAGATTGCAGGCCACACACTCTTGGTCCTTCACCACGAACGACCGGTCCGCCGTCATCTCGATGGCCTGATGGCTGGTATCCTCGCAGGCGGCATAACAGCGGCCGCATCTGATGCAGGTCTCGGCGTCGATCTGCGCCTTGGCGATGTAGTTGAGGTTCAGATACTGCCAGTCGGTCACGTTCGGCACCGCCATGCCGACGAAGTCCTCAAGCCGCGCATGGCCCTTGCGGTCCATCCAGTCCGACAACCCCGCGATCATTTCCTGCACGATCCGGAAGCCGTAGGTCATCGCCGCAGTGCAGACCTGCACATTGCCCGCCCCCAGTGCCATGAACTCGGCCGCGTCCTTCCAGGTGGTCACCCCGCCGATGCCGGAAATCGGCAGCCCCCGGGTCGCCGGGTCGCGGGCGATCTCGGACACCATGTTCAGCGCGATGGGTTTGACCGCCGGGCCGCAATAGCCGCCATGGGTGCCCTTGCCATCGATGGTGGGCTCGGGCGCCATCAGGTCCAGATCGACCGAGGTGATCGAGTTGATGGTGTTGATGAGGCTGACCGCATCGGCGCCCCCCTTATGGGCGGCACGGCTGGCCAGGCGGATATCGGTGATGTTGGGCGTGAGCTTCACGATCACCGGCATCCGGGTCATCTGCTTGCACCAGCGGGTGACCATCTCGACATAGTCGGGCACCTGCCCCACGGCCGAGCCCATGCCGCGTTCGCTCATCCCGTGCGGACAGCCGAAGTTCAGCTCGACCCCGTCGGCACCGGTCTCCTCGACCCGGGCGAG
The DNA here is from genome assembly GCF_004365965.1 of Rhodovulum visakhapatnamense. Taxonomy (GTDB): domain Bacteria; phylum Pseudomonadota; class Alphaproteobacteria; order Rhodobacterales; family Rhodobacteraceae; genus Rhodovulum; species Rhodovulum visakhapatnamense. The sequence goes on along the minus strand of NZ_SOEB01000012.1, from coordinate 135,161 downwards.
GATGCGCCTCCAGGCCTCTTTCTCGCAGGGCACCATCAGCGACACCACCAGCGCCCGGTCGGGATAGTCGCGCTTGACCGTCGTGATCTCGCGCAGGTTCACTTCCAGTGGCCGGTCGGTGATCAGCTCGATATTGTTCAGCCCCAGAAGCCGCCGGTCGGCTCCGTAGATCGCGCCGTAGCGCGGGCCGTTGACGTTCACGACCGGCGCGCCGTCCTCGCCCAGCGTCTTCCAGACCACGCCGCCCCAGCCCGCCTGAAAGGCGCGGCGGACATTGTATTCCTTGTCGGTCGGCGGCGCCGAGGCCAGCCAGAACGGGTTCGGGCTTTTGATGCCCACGAAATCGCAGGAAAGATCGGCCATGGATCAGCCCTCCGCCATCAGCGTTGCGTGAATGTCCTCGGCGGCGTCGCGGCCCTCGGCCACCGCCGTCACCGTCAGATCGTCGCCCCCGGTGGCGCAGTCGCCTCCGGCCCAGACGCCGCTCATCGAGGTGCGGCCCGGCCCGGTCACCGCGATCTTGCGGCCCGAAAGCGCGATCCCCTCGGGCGCCCCCTCAAGCTTCTGCCCGATGGCCTTGAAGACCTGATCGGCCCGTATCCGGAAGGTCTCGTCCGTCAGTTCCAGCCCGGTCTCGGTCTCGCGGGTATAGGCGAATTCCACCGCCTCGACCGCGCCGTCGCCCAAGAGACGCAGCGGCGCCGCGCCGGTGACGATCCGCACGCCCTTGGAACTGGCCAGATGCTGTTCCTCTTCCGAGGCGCCCATCGCCGCGCGGCCCCTCCGATAGACCATGGTGACGGATTCCGCCCCCAGAAGCTTTGACTGCACCGCCGCGTCGACCGCCGTCATGCCGCCGCCGATCACCACGACATGGCGCCCGACCGGAATGGTCGACAGATCCTCGGCCTGGCGCAGCCGGGCGATGAAATCGACCGCATCCACCACCTGCGCCTTCTCTTCGCCCTCGGCCCTGAGCGCGTTGACGCCGCCCAGCCCGATCGCGAGGAAGACCGCATCATGGCCCGCGCGCAGCTCATCCAGCGTCATGTCGCGGCCCAGCGCCTTGCCGTTCGTGACAGCGATTCCGCCGATCCCCATCAGCCAGGCGACCTCGGCCTGGGCATAGTCGTTGACGGTCTTGTAGGCCGCGATGCCGTATTCGTTCAGCCCGCCCGCCTTGGGCCGTGCGTCGAATAGCTGCACCTCATGACCCTTCATCGCCAGCCGGTGCGCACAGGCCAGCCCTGCAGGCCCCGCGCCCACCACGGCGATCCTCCGCCCCGTCGGCGCCGCGCGCATGAAGGGGTGGCCCTCGCGCGTCATCAGCGTGTCGGTGGCAAAGCGCTGCAACCGCCCGATCTCGACCGGGCGGGCCTCGGCCGTCATCCGCACGCAGGCCTCCTCGCACAGCTGTTCGGTCGGGCAGACCCGCGCGCACATGCCGCCGAGGATGTTCTGTTCGAAGATCGTCCGCGCCGCTGCGGCAGGCGCCCCGGTCGCGATCTCGCGGATGAACAGCGGGATGTCGATGGCGGTGGGACAGGCCGTGACGCAAGGCGCATCATGGCAGAAATAACAGCGATCCGCGGCAACCGCGGCCTCATGCGCGGTCAGCGGCGGCGCCTTGTCGGCGAAGTTCCGGGTATAGTCGTCTGGCTGCAGACGCCCGGGAACGACGCCCGGGGTCAGTGGCGAATTGGCCATTCCGGCCCTCCCTGTCTTCTTGTCTTTGGGCGAGCCTGCCACACGGCCAGATTTTATCAAAAGGTAAATTATCGGCGCCGCCCTTTTGCCCTATTTCCGGGCCGCGACCGGACCGGGAGCCCAAGAAAAGGGCAGCCCCGGTTTCGCCGCGCGGGCCTCCGCGCGCCCGACCGGACCCCGCCGACCCCGCCCTGCGGGCCCCATCCGCCGGGGACCCGTCGGTCGGCGCCCGCGGCGCCCGGGGGCCGGGCGGACCGCGAAAACCGGCCGCACCGCCTTTCCATGGGGTTTTCCCTCGCGTATAAGCGCCCCAATTCTTACCGCGGCCCCGCCCCCGGGCCTGGGGCCGCGCGACCGATCGAGGACAGGCATGACCAAGACTTCCCACGAGGCGGACGTCGCCTTCATCCAGGCGCTGGCCGAGCTGCTGCGCGAACACGACCTGACCGAACTTCAGGTCAAGCGCGAATATGGCGAGGACGACTCGCTGGATGTACGGGTATCGCGCTCGCAGCCGGCCCCCGTCGTTGCGCACGCCCCGGCGATGCCGATGTCCGCCTACGCCCCTGCCCCCGCCGCGGCCGCTCCCGGCGCCACCGTCGAGGTCAGCGTCGAGGACCCCGCCCAGCATCCGGGCGCTGTCACCTCGCCGATGGTCGGTACCGCCTATCTGCAGCCCGAGCCGGGATCGGACGCCTTCGTGAAGGTCGGCGACACGGTGACCGAGGGCCAGACGCTGCTGATCGTCGAGGCGATGAAGACGATGAACCACATTCCCGCCCCCCGCGCCGGGACCGTCAAGCGCATCCTGATCGAGGATTCAGCGCCGGTCGAATACGGCACGCCGCTGATGATCCTCGAGTAGGGCCCGGCGGATCATGTTCGACAAGATCCTCATCGCCAACCGCGGAGAGATCGCGCTTCGCGTGATCCGGGCCTGCCGCGAAATGGGTATTCATTCGGTCGCGGTGCATTCCACCGCCGATGCCGATGCCATGCATGTGCGCATGGCCGACGAAAGCGTCTGCATCGGACCGCCGCCCGGCACCGAAAGCTATCTGTCCATTCCCTCGATCATTTCGGCCTGCGAAATCACCGGCGCGCAGGCGATCCATCCCGGCTACGGCTTCCTGTCCGAGAATGCCCGCTTCGTGCAGATCGTCGAGGACCACGGCCTCACCTTCATCGGCCCCTCGGCCGAACATATCCGGATGATGGGCGACAAGATCACCGCCAAGGAGACCATGAAGGCGCTGGGCGTGCCCTGCGTGCCCGGGTCCGACGGCGGGGTGCCCGATCTCGAGACGGCGAAGACGGTCGCGGCCGAAATCGGCTATCCGGTCATCATCAAGGCCACCGCCGGCGGCGGCGGGCGCGGCATGAAGCTCGCGGAGACCGCCGAGGATCTGGAGCAGGCCTTCCAGACCGCGCGGGCCGAGGCCAAGTCCGCCTTCGGCAATGACGAGGTCTATATCGAGAAATATCTCGGGCGGCCCCGCCATATCGAGATCCAGGTCTTCGGCGACGGCAAGGGCAATGCCGTGCATCTGGGCGAACGCGACTGCTCGCTGCAGCGCCGCCACCAGAAGGTTCTGGAAGAAGCCCCCGGCCCCGTCATCGACCCCGAGACCCGCGCCCGCATCGGCAAGGTCTGCGCCGACGCCGTGGCCCGGATCGGCTATTCCGGCGCCGGAACCATCGAGTTTCTCTACGAGGATGGCGAGTTCTACTTCATCGAGATGAACACCCGTCTTCAGGTCGAACACCCGGTCACCGAGGCGATCTTCGGCGTCGATCTGGTGCGCGAACAGATCCGCGTGGCCGAGGGCCTGCCGCTGTCCTTCGGCCAGGACGACCTGCAGCTCAACGGCCATGCGGTCGAGGTGCGGATCAATGCCGAACGGCTGCCGAACTTCGCGCCCTGCCCCGGCAAGATCACCGCCTATCACGCCCCGGGCGGGCTGGGCGTGCGGATGGATTCGGCGCTTTACGACGGCTATTCGATCCCGCCCTATTACGACAGCCTGATCGGCAAGCTTATCGTCCACGGGCGCGACCGGACCGAGGCTCTGGCCCGTCTGGACCGCGCGCTGGGCGAGCTGATCGTCGACGGGATCGAGACCACCGCGCCGCTGTTCCGGGCGCTGCTGATGGAACCGGACATCCAGCGCGGAAATTACAATATCCACTGGCTGGAACGCTGGCTGGAGTCCGGACCCGAACTCTGACCGGCGCGCCCCCGGCCACGGGAGCGCGATGATGGATGCCGAACGTCTGACGCCACTGACCCTGCTCAGGGCCTATGCCATGGGGATCTTCCCCATGGCCGAGTCGCGTCACGATCCGCGCATCTTCTGGGTCAATCCGCGCAAGCGCGGCATCTTCCCGCTCGAGGGCTTCCATATCTCGAAAAGCCTCGCCCGCACGATCCGCCGGGGCCGGTTCGAGATCCGCGTCGATACCGCCTTCGAGGGCGTGGTGCAGGGCTGCGCCAGCCGCGCCGAGACCTGGATCAACGACGAAATCTACCGGCTCTACCGGCAGCTTTTCGAGCTGGGCCATGCCCATACGATAGAGGTCTGGCAGAACGAGGAACTCGTGGGCGGGGTCTACGGCGTCACGCTGGGCGCGGCCTTCTTCGGCGAAAGCATGTTCTCGCGCCGCACCGACGCCTCGAAGGTCGCGCTGGCCTATCTGGTCGACCGGCTCAGGATCGGAGGGTTCACGCTCTTCGACACGCAGTTCCTGACCGACCATCTGGCCAGCCTCGGCGCCATCGAGATCGAGCGCGACGACTATCTGTCACGGCTGGAACGCGCCGTGAACCGGGGGGCGAATTTCGACCGGGCGGGGCCGCTCCCCGCGCCTCAGCTGCTTTTGCAGCGCAGCACCCAGACGTCGTAGCGCGAATTGTCGAGAGGGTTCAGCGCCGGGCTCGACGCGATCATCCAGCCGGAAAACAGGTGGCTGTTCCGGGTCGGGTCGGAAATGTCCAGAAAGGCAAAGGCGTCCGAGGCCGGGTTATCGGCCGGAAAGCGGCATTCGTCCAGCGTCACAGTCAGCCGCCAGACACGACCGGTCTCGCCCGGCGCCAGCGTCAGATCGACCGTGTCGCCCGAGAGCTTGTCGAGCCCGCGCAGCACGGCGCCCATCGGTGCCGTGTCGGTCACCGCGGCGGTCCGGGTCTCGGTCCGGTGCTCCTGCATCACCAGCGGGTCGGGGCGGCTCACCAGCGGCAGCGGGCGGCCCGCCAGCTGGGTCTGATCGAGCCCGAGCCCCTCCATCATCTCGTCGGCATGGGGCATGTCCTCCAGCGGCTCGACCGACCAGCCATCCGGGGTCCAGCCGTCGGGGCTCCACTGTTGCTGGGCCACCGAGGGCAGCGCCGCCAGCGCCAGACAGGAGGCCGCCAGCGCCGCGCGCATCATTGCCCGGCATCCCCGCCCGTGGCGGCGGCGTCATCCCCGGTATCGGCCGCGCCCGACCCGCCGCTGCCGCCGACGAATTTCATCAGCAGCGAAATCAGGCCGACCGCGCCTTGGGTGTCATAGACCTCTGCGCCCGGTTCCAGGTTGAAGGGCGAGCCGCCCGGCACCAGTTCGAGGAAGGTCCCGCCCAGAAGCCCTTCCGATGCGACCGCGGCGGTGCTGTCATCGGGGATCTCGATCCCGGTCTTCACCGAAAAACGGGTATCGGCCCGGAAGGTCTGCGGGTTCAGGTCAAGCGCGGTCACGGTGCCGACCTTGACCCCGGCCAGCCGCACATCGGTGCCCACCGCCACCCCCTCGGCCGAGCGGAAGCTGGCCGTCAGTTCGTAATGATCCTGGGCGGCACTGCCGATCATGCCCGTCGCGTTCGAGGCATAGACGAAAAAGCCTGCGGCCACCGCCAGCACGGCGGCGCCGGTCAGGATTTCGGTCGCGCTGTTCTCTGCCATGTCGTGCCTATTCCGGTTGCCAGGCCTCGTAATCGCGCCGCGGCTCGGGCTCGGGCCGACGGATCGAGCCCGGGGGCGCATAGGCCAGCGGCGTGCCTGTCAGGTTTTCCTTGTGGGGCTTTTCCCAGGCCTTGTGCGGCAGCGGCGCCTCGGTCGGGGGCGCGTCATAGGTGTGGTGCAGCCAGCCATGCCATTCGGGCGAAATCCGGCTTGCCTCGACCTCGCCGTTATAGATCACCCAGCGCCGCTTGCCGTCCTTCGAGCGGTAGAAGACGTTGCCCTGCCCGTCCTCGCCGATCTTCTGGCCATTGCGCGCGGTCCAGAGCCGGGTGTTCACGGTCTGCCCGTTCCACCAGGTCACGTAGCTGAGAAAACTGTCGACCACGCCCATGCGTCCCTCCTGACCGGTTTGGAATTGGTATGGCCCAAGTCGGGGCCAAGGTCCAGTGCCAGGGCCGGGCCTCACGCAGTCGGCACCGCGCCCCGCGGTCGCGCTCTCCAGGGGGCGACCGCAAAGGGCCGCCTTCCGGGCTCAGTTGTCCATCTTCAGCGCGTTGATGAAGGCCTGCTGCGGGATCTCGACCTTGCCGAACTGGCGCATCTTCTTCTTCCCGGCCTTCTGCTTTTCCAGCAGCTTCTTTTTCCGCGTCGCGTCGCCGCCGTAGCATTTCGCGGTCACGTCCTTGCGCAGCGCCGCGATCGTCTCGCGCGCGATCACCCGGCCGCCGATCGCCGCCTGGATCGGGATCTTGAACATGTGGCGCGGGATCAGCTCCTTCAGCTTCTCGCACATCGCCCGGCCGCGCAGATCGGCCCGGTCGCGATGGACCATCACCGACAGCGCATCGACCGGCTCGTCATTGACAAGGATCTGCATCTTCACGAGGTAATCCTCGCGATAGCCCGAGATCTGGTAATCGAAGCTGGCATAGCCCTTGGTCACCGACTTGAGCCGGTCGTAGAAGTCGAACACCACCTCATTGAGCGGCAGATCGTAGACCGCCATCGCGCGCGATCCCGCATAGGTCAGGTCCAGCTGCTCGCCCCGGCGGTCCTGGCAGAGCTTCAGCACATCGCCCAGAAACTCGTCCGGCACCAGGATCGTCGCCTTGATCCGCGGCTCTTCGATATGATCGACATAGGTCAGGTCGGGCATGTCGGCGGGGTTGTGCAGCTCGCGCACCTCGCCATCCTTCATGTGGATCTTGTAGATCACCGAGGGCGCCGTGGTGATCAGGTCGATCCCGTATTCCCGCTCCAGCCGGTCGCGCACGACCTCAAGGTGCAAAAGCCCCAGGAACCCGCAGCGGAAGCCGAAGCCCAGCGCCGCCGAGGTCTCCATCTCGGAGGTGAAGCTCGCATCGTTCAGCGCCAGTTTCTCGATGGCGTCGCGCAGATCGTCGAAATCGTTGGTATCGACCGGGAAAAGCCCGCAGAACACCACCGGCTGGCTGGGCTTGAAGCCCGGAAGCGGCGTCTCGCAGCCCTTCTTCTCGGTCGTCACCGTGTCGCCGACGCGGGTGTCGCGGACCTGCTTGATCGAGGCGGTCAGGAAGCCGATCTCGCCCGGGCCCAGTTCGTCCACGCTCTGCATCGCGGGCCGGAAGACGCCGATCCGGTCGACCGGATAGACACCGCCCGTCTTCATCATGCGGATGCGGTCACCCTTCTTCAGCACGCCGTCAATGATCCGCACCAGAACCACCACGCCCAGATAGGCATCGTAATAGCTGTCGACCAGCAGCGCCTTCAGCGGCTTCGTCGGATCGCCCTCATGAGGCGGCGGCAGCCGGGTGACGATGGCTTCCAGCACGTCCGGGATGCCAAGCCCGGTCTTGGCCGAGATCCGGATCGCGTTCGAGGCGTCGATGCCGATCACATCCTCGATCTGCTCGGCCACCCGCTCGGGCTCGGAGGCGGGCAGGTCGATCTTGTTCAGGACCGGGACGATCTCGTGATCGGCCTCGATGGCGGTATAGACATTGGCCAGTGTCTGCGCCTCGACGCCCTGCGTCGCATCGACGACCAGCAGCGAGCCCTCGACCGCGCGCATCGACCGGCTGACCTCATAGGCGAAGTCCACATGGCCGGGGGTGTCGATCAGGTTCAGCACATAGGTCTGGCCGTCCTTCGCGGGATATTCGATCCGGACGGTGTTGGCCTTGATGGTGATGCCGCGCTCGCGCTCGATATCCATCGAGTCGAGCAACTGCTCCTTCATGTCGCGTTCGGCGACGGTGCCGGTCAGCTGGATCAGCCGGTCGGCAAGGGTCGATTTCCCGTGGTCGATATGGGCCACGATGGAGAAGTTGCGGATGTATCTGAGCTCGGTCATGCGGGCGGATATGCGGTGCTTTTCGAAGCCGGTCAATGGGCTGTTTCAGAGGGCCTGCAAAGAGGTCGCGGCGGGCGGTTCGCCTGCCAGATCCAGATATAGCACGATCCACCGCCACCGCACGCGGCCATCCAACCGGGCTCTGCAGACACCTCCGCGCAATCGCGTTTCCCGCACTTGATCGGTGACGGCGGCCCCAGCAAACTGGAGCGGGCGGAGAGGTTTGTCATGGCGATTACCGACTTGGAGAATACCGAGGCGTGGCTGAAAGTGCAGCCGCGCGAGGTTCAGGCTGTCTTTGCTGCACGCTGTGCGTTGCGCGGGTTGCCGGCAATCAGGCGCGCCAATGATAGGACGGTTCGCCAAATAGCGCTCCCTTTGCTGCGCGCTATCCTGAGTTCGGGAGTTGCGGGCACATGTCCAACTCCTGAAGTCATCCGCTCCGCCGCCGCCGCCGCCGCCAACTCCTATACCCGGTCCGGCTCTGCCTCCGCCACCTACGCCACCCGCTCGGCATCTTCCGCAGCACGCCTCATCGGCTTTGACGCTGCCGCCTCCGCCTTCTTCGCCACACGCTTCGCCGCCTCCGACGCCGCCGCCTCCCAAGTCCTTTGCGCCACAGATTATGACGCCGCTGCCATCTCGAACGTCGATGGCGATCCGGCGTCTGTGTTCCTCACGCCGCTCTGGCCGGGCGGCGCTTTTCCCAAGAAGCTGGCGCGGCTATATGATAAACTCCGCGCCTTCTGGCAGAAGGACGCTTCCGTCTGGGACTTCTGGCAGACATGGTACGAGGACATGCTGGCCGGCCGACCCGTCGACTGGGACTTCCTACGGCAGGTCGTGCTGCTTCCCGATGAGGACTGGAAAAGGGGCGCGGCACATATCGCGCGCCTCATCGAAAAGCTCCGCGCAAAGCGTGATCTGCAAGGCAGTATCGAGGATCTCGAACAAGACCTGACTGGCACCGCGTCATCCCGCCTGGGCCTCGGCGGGAACAATCCGCCGGAACCGCTCGATCAGGACAGCCAACTGCCCGCGGGACTCCTGATCGTCTGGGCGCCGCTTCAGGAGCTGAAGGAAGAGGCCGAAAAGCAAGCGCCCGATCCGGCCAGACTGCGCAAGGCAACCGATGCCCTGATCCTTGCCCTCGCAGAGATCGCGACATGGTGCCGCCGAAAGCTGGATCGGGCCACCGACAAAGCCATCGACTGGGGCGTTCCGGCCGGGCTGGGGTATCTGGTCTTGCATCAGGACAAGATCCGCGCGGTCATCGAGGCGGCCGAAGCCTTCCTGAAGCTTCCCTGAGCCCTGGGCAGGACGCCTGCCCGCCCTACCCCTTTCGAGGACAGGAAGGCCGACATGACCGAGCTCACCAGCATCCGCCTTCGCGTCACCGGCCACGTGCAAGGCGTGGGGTTTCGCGACTGGACCCAAGCCCCCGCCGAAAATCTGGGCCTCAGCGGCCGGGGGCGCAATGCCGCCGATGGCAGCGTCGAGGCCTGGGTCTCGGGGTCTGCCGGGGCGGTGGCGGATCTGGTCGAGGCGCTTGGCCACGGCCCCGCCGCCGCGCGGGTCGCCTCGGTCGAGACCGGACCGGCCGATGCGGCCTCCGCCGCCGCCGCCGGACCCGGCTTTCGCATCCTGCGCCGAGCGGTTTACGCCCTATATGGTCTCTGCGTCGCCTCTTGAAAGGATTGCTTTGTGACACGTTCGCCCGACACGGACCTCGACACAGGCCTCGACACAGGCCCCGGCCCCGCAGAGCCCCCCCGCGACACGGCCCAGCATGCGCGCGAATTGGCCGGACACCTCGCCTGGCTCGACAGCTTTACCGGCGTGGCGCTTGGCGTTCTGGCGGCGGCCTCGGGGATCTACACCTATATCGGCGTGCGCTCGCTGCTCGATGACAGCGGCGCCTGGACGACTTTCGCGGCACTTGCCTATTCGCTGGCGGTCTCGGTCGCGATCTTCGTCTTCTGGACCTACATGATGCGCCTGCTGCCCGCGATGCGAAGCGCCGCGTCGCGGACGGGATTGCTGCTGTCGATGGGCCTGGGTTGTGTGGCGATCATCGCGATGTCGTCCTGGCTGAATGCGGCGGCGCTGGCAGGCGCGGCGGCGGTGGAACAGCACCTGGCCCATACGGTGCAGGACTATCAGGTCGCGCTGGAACGCACCCATGCGAACACCATCGCGGGCCAGAGCCTGTCGCGGGACGTCGCGCGGGTGCGCGCCAGTTTCGAGACCCTCTCCGATCAGGAAGAGGGCGGCAACCTGTCGGGCCTTGCCGGGCGCGGCGCGGTGTTCCGCATCCTGACCCAGAAGGCGGCGGAACTGGCCGCGCTCGAGGACCAGATCGCAGGCCAGGGCCGTGCCGTCGAAGAGGCCTTCGCCGAGGGCAATGCGATCCTCAGCCGGATGCGCGCGCTGACCGTTCAGGCGGGCGCCGTCGAGAACCGGTCGCTGCTGTTCTCGGAAGAGGCGGTGCGGCTTTCGGGGATCGTGGCGCGCCTGCGCCAGCTGAACGCCGCGCCCCTGGTCGTGCGCGCGGCGGGCGATCTGCGCGACTCGGTCGTCCTGCCCACGCTGGATGCCGGTTCCGCCCTCGGGCGCCAGTCGCAGGAGGCCACCATCGCCTCGGTGCTGCAGGCGCTTCGCGACCGGGCCGACACGCTGGAGGCCGCCGCCACCGAGGTCGCCACCCGCCCGGAACCGGCCGAGGTCGAATACACGCCCCTCTCGGCCGCCGACGCGGTCATCCGCTATGCCGGGAATTTCGTGCCCTCCTGGGCGGGCGCCATCGCCATCGACCTGTTGCCGGGCGTTCTGGTCTTCATCCTCATGGTCACGCATCAGGCGATCCGGACAAGCCGGGGCGTCAGCGCCCTGCAGGAAACGATGACGGTGGCCGAGCTGCGCGCCGCGATCGAGGCCGCGCGCGCGCTGGGGCTGGACGACCGGGCCGCACCCGCCCCCGGCGCCAGCGACCTGACACGGCCGAAGCCCGTTCCGGTCAGGGGGGCGGAGTAGCCGATGGACGACACGCAGCCGTCCTCCGCGCGTGGCCTGCGCCGGGCGATCCTGGCCGTTCTCGCGGTGCAGGCGGGCATCGCGGCCCTTCTTGTCGCCATCGATCTGGTTTCAGTCGTTCCAAGGCCGGGGGTTTCTCCGGGGTCCGCAGATCCGTCGGTGCGCCCCTATGTCCCCGATCGCCACCCGGCCGGTCCCGACGCGCCGCGCGGACGCCCCATGGCAGACCGGCTTGCCTTCGATGGAACCGGCGACCGCCTGAACGTCTCGGGCCAGATCGCACCGGGCGACGCCGAGCGCATGGCCCAGGAGCTGTCCCTGCGGTCTGAGGCTGGTGAACCGGTCCGTATCGTCAATCTCGACAGCACGGGCGGTTCGGTTCGGGACGCGCTGGCCATCGGCCGCGAGCTGCGCGAGCGCGAGATCGACACCGGGGTTGCCGACGGCGCGATCTGTTTTTCGGCCTGTCCCTATATCTTCGCCGGCGGGGTCGAGCGGACGGTGGCCCAAGGCGGCCGCCTTGGCGTGCACCAGCACTATTTCGGCGAGAACACCTTCCTGCCCGCCTTCATGGCCGTCAACGACATCCAGCGCGGACAGGCCGAGGTCATGGCGCATCTGCGGGCCATGGGCATCGACCCCGCCCTGCTGGAACCCGCGATGCGCACGCCTCCCGGCGAAATCTACATCCTCGACCGGCAGGAACTGGTCGAGTTCCGGCTGGTGACCTCGGACGACTAGCCGACCCCGGCCCGTCCATGGCGACAGGCCCTGCCTCCGCCTTGCCCGGGGCTTCGCGCCCCGGTCCCGGATCGCCCCGCCGGACATCGTCTGCGCCTCGGAGGGCTAGTGAAGCGGAACTCCGGGCCGCGGAGCGAATGCCGGACGTTTCGACGGGCAGAGCAGGCCGAACGGTGTGAGGCCACAATACGCCGCCGGGCCGTCTTCGGCGGGGCCACGGGCCGGGCCGGGCCGAGCCGAGCCGAGCCGAGCCGAGCCGAGCCGAGCCGAGCCGAGCCGAGCCGAGCCGAGCCGAGCCGAGCCGAGGAGGTTGTGGCGGACCTGCGGCCTTCGCAACAGATCCATAGGCCGGGGTTCAGGTCCCGTCCGCCGCCCTCCGGGTCAGGGTGCCATCCGGCCGACCGGCCTTGTCGATGACCGGGACGCGGGGTGCGATGCCCCCGCCAGCCCGGCCGTGGTCCCGATCCGCCCTCCGGCACGATGTCGACCTTGTCCGTCACGCGGTGCCGCATCGTCCTTGTCGCGCCTCCGCGCGACCGACCCACCGCGTGCCGTCGACGGGCCTCAACGCCCGGCACGTACCATGATCTGGGCCGCGCGCTGGACCGGCTCGCACTCTGCCAGATCGGCGGCCCCCGGACCGATCCGGCGGCGCCAGTTGGGGTGGCTGTCGACGGTGCCGGGCAGGTTGGCCTGTTCGGTCGCCCCAAGCATGTCCTCGACCTGCAACGCCACCAGCCGGGCTGGACTTGCCGCCAGTGCCGCATGCAGGGCATCGACCCCGACCCCGCCCGACCGCACGCTCAGCGCCTGCGCCTGCCCCGCGCGCGCGGTCCTCAGGGCCTCGGCGCGGTCGGGCGGGATATGGCCAAGCCTGAGATGCCAGTCTATGTCGCGCCCCGCCCCCCAGGCGGCGAAGGGCGGCAGATCGTGGCTGCCGAAACTGCCCAGCACCGGCTCGGGCCAAGACCCAGGATCGGTGTCGAACATCGCCAGCCGACAGCCCAGAAGCCCCGAGGCCGCCAGATCCTCGCGCAGCCCCTCGGGCACATTGCCCAGATCCTCGCCCACGATCACGGCCCCCGCCCGCGCCGCCTCGATCCGTGCCACCGCCAGAAGGGCCGCGCGCGGCATTCGCACGTAGCCCCCCGGCGCGCCCCCTTCGGGCACCCAGAAGGTGCGCTCGAAGCCAAGGATATGGTCGATCCGCAAGAGCCCGGCGAACCGCAACTGGGCGCGCAGGATCTCGGCCAGCGGGCGGAAGCCGCGCGCGGCCAGCGCGCCGGGCACCATGGGTGCCAGCCCCCAGCTTTGCCCCTGCGGCGCGAAGGCGTCGGGCGGCGCGCCCAGCGAGACCCCTTGCGCGAAAAGCCCCGGATCGGCCCAGGTCTCGGCCCCGCCCGGATGGGTTCCGACCGCCAGGTCCAGATACAGCCCCTGCGCCATCCCCGCCGCCTGCGCTGCGGCGCGGACCCGGTCGAGCTGGCCCTCGGCCTGAAGCTGCAGCCAGAGATGGAAGGCGACCGCCTCGGCATTCTCGGCGGCGAAGCGACGCGTGGCCGGGCTGTCGGGGCTGCGATACTCGGCGGGCCAGTCGGGCCAGTAGGGACCGAACCGGTCGGCCAGCGCCTGATGCAACGCGAAGCGGTCCAGATCGGCACCGCAGGCCGCCCTGCGGCACGCGGCCAGCGTGTCCGCATCGAGACCGGCGAAGACCGCGCGCAGCGCCGCCATCCGCGCGGCGATGGCGCCGGGATAGTCCACCAGATCGCCGCCCGCCTGCGTGCCCTCGCCCGGCACCGCCAGATGGGCCACGTTGAAGCGGCGGCGGCTGGAGGGCGAATAGGGGCTGATCGCGCGCGGATCGGTCGGAAAGCCCGCATGGATCGGGTTGATGCCGACAAAGCCCGCGCCAAGCCCGCCAAGCCCCGCCACCGCCCTGGCCAGATCGGCATAATCGCCAAGCCCGCCGGTGGCCGCATCGCGCAGCCCGTACAGCGGCAGCACGACGCCCCAACCGCGCTCGGGCAGAGGCAGCGCGGGGGGCGCCGCCAGCAAGGTGGTCGTCTGGCCGACCGAGACCAGCCGGTGAATGCCCAGCGGCAGCGCGGGCAACGGATCCTCCGCACGGCCCTCGATCAGCCCGCCGGTCTCAAGCTCGATCCGCCACTCGGCCGGAACGGTCAGCTCGGGGGCCATGCCCTCGGCCGCGACCAGCCAGTCGGGCAGCACGCGGCCCGCCCGCATAGCCTCGAATGCGGCCAGCGTTTCGGCCGCCTCGGCCTCGGTCGCGGCGGGCAGTCCCATCGCGGCCAGCAGGGCCTGCGCGGTCTCCGGCAGGGTCTCGCGCTCGGTGCCTGTCAGGTCGCGATAGACCGGCAGCAGACCGGCCGCCTGCGCCAGAACGGCCAGAGCGGTCAAACCGGCTGCTCCTCTTCCAGCACCAGAACCGCCACGGCCTCGGCGGGCATCTGGAAGCTGCCCTCGACCGGCTCGGGCGCCAGATCGGGGCGCGAGCTGTCCAGATGCAGGCTCCAGACCTGGCCCTCGGGCGCGTCGGGCACCGTGACCTCGACCGCCTCGCCCGCGTTGAAGACCGCGACGATCGCGTATTCCAGCGCGGCATAGGGCGGCGTGCCCGAGGCGGTGCGCAACTCGACCACCAGAAGCCGCAGCTCGGGGTCTTCCCAGTCGGCCCGGCACATCGGCGCGCCGTCGGCGCGGCGCCAGAACAGATCCTCGATGCCGTCAAGCGCGCGTTCGCGCGAATGCAGGAACAGCTTTTGCCGCAGGATCGGGTGCGCCTTGCGGAAGGCGATGCATTTCGCGGTGAAGGCCAGAAAGGCGTCGTCGGCGCCCTGCCAGTCGACCCAGGCGGTGGCGTTGTCCTGGCAATAGGCGTTGTTGTTGCCGTGCTGGGTATGGCCGATCTCGTCGCCCGCAAGGATCATCGGCACGCCCTGGCTGAGAAACAGCGTCGCCATCATGTTGCGCCGACGCTGCGCCCGGGCCGCGGTCACGGCCGGATCGGTGCTGGGCCCCTCGACGCCCATATTGTCGGAATAGTTCGCCGAATGGCCGTCGCGATTGTCCTCGCCATTGGCCTCGTTATGCTTGTCGTTGTAGCTGACCACATCCATCAGCGTGAAGCCGTCATGGGCGGTCAGCAGGTTCACGCTGGAGGTCGCGGGACGACCCGAATGGTCGAATTGCGGCGCCGAGCCCATCAGCCGCGCCGCCAGATCCGGCACCCGCCCCGGATCGCGGCGCCAGAACCGCCGCACCCCGTCGCGGAACCGGTCGTTCCATTCGGAAAAGGGCGGCGGGAAGGCGCCCAGCTGATAGCCGCCCGGGCCGATATCCCAGGGTTCGGCGATCAGCTTGACCCGGGCCAGGACCGGGTCCTGCCGCATTGCCTGAAAGATCGCGGCATTGGGGTCGAACCCTCCCGGCCCCCGCCCCAGCGTCGCCGCCAGATCGAAGCGGAAGCCGTCCACATGCATCGTCTCGACCCAGTAGCGCAGGCTGTCCATCACCATCCGCAGCACCATCGGATGGCCGGTATTCAGCGTATTGCCGCAGCCGGTGTCGTTGACGTAATAGCGCCGGTCGTCGGCCAGCCGGTAATAGCTGGCATTGTCGATGCCGCGAAACGACAGCGTCGGCCCCATCTCGTTGCCTTCGCAGGTGTGGTTGTAGACCACATCCAGCAGCACCTCGATGCCCACCGAATGCAGCCGCGCCACCGTCCGCTGGAACTCGGCGATATCGCCGGTTTCCATGTAACGGGGATCGGGGGCGAAGAAGGCCAGCGTCTGGTAGCCCCAGTAATTCGTCAGCCCCTTCTCGACCAGAAAGCGGTCGTTGAGGAAGGCCTGCACCGGCAAAAGCTCGATCGCGGTGATGCCGAGGCGGCGCAGATGGTCCAGCATCGGCTCCGAGGCCAGCGCGCGAAACGTGCCCGGTGCGTGCAGCCGGGGGTGGCGACAGGTCAGGCCCTTGACATGGGCCTCGTAGATCACCGTTTCCGACATCGGCGTCGCGGGCGGCGCGTCGTCGCCCCAGTCGGTGGCCGGCGCCACCACGATCGAGCGCGGCGCATAGGGGGCGCTGTCGCGCGTATCGAAGCTGAGATCGGCCCGGGCCGCGCCGACCTCATAGCCCATCAGCGCGTCGTGCCAGCGCGGCTGGCGCGAGATCCGCCGGGCATAGGGATCGACCAGAAGCTTGTTGGGGTTGAAGCGGTGACCCTGGTCGGGATGGTAGGGACCCGAGATGCGATAGCCGTAATGCTGGCCCGGCTGCAGCCCGTCGATCCGGCCGTGCCAGACATGGTGGGTGCGTTCGGGCAGGTCGATATTGGCAAGCTCGGTGCGGCCGGTTTCGTCGAAGAGGCACAGCGACACCCGGCTGGCATGTTCCGAGAAGATCGCGAAATTGACGCCCTCGCCATCGTATCGGGCGCCAAGCGCGTTTGGGCAACCGGCGGTGATCGTGGTGGGCAGCGTCGTCATGGGGCGGAAACGATCTCTCGGAAGAGGCGGGCATAGGCGGCGGCAGAGCCCTGCCAGCCCACGGGCGCGCGCATCGCGTTGCGCTGAAGTTTCGCGAAAAGCTCGGCATCGGCGTGAAGATCGCACAGCCGGTCAAGCGCGACCGACAGCGCCTCGGCGGTGACCGGCGCGAACTGGATGCCGGTGGCCAAGCCCGCCGCCAGCGCCGCCGGATTGGCGTCGATCACGGTATCGGCCAGCCCGCCGGTGCGGGCCACGACCGGAATGGTGCCATAGCGCAGCCCGTACATCTGGGTCAGGCCGCAGGGCTCGAAGCGCGAGGGCAAGAGGATCGCGTCGCCCCCCGCGATCAGCCGGTGGGCCAGCGCCTCGTCATAGCCGATCCGGACCGCGACGCCCTCGTGCCGGGCCGCGGCCGAGCGCCAGGCCTGTTCAAGGGGCGGCTCGCCCGAACCCAGCAGCGCCAGCCGCCCGCCCCGCGCCACCAGATCGGGCAGCGCCTGCAACAGCAGATCGAGCCCCTTCTGCCCGGTCAACCGCGAGACCACCACGCAAAGCGGCCCCGGCCCGTCGCTCAGGCCCATTTCCTCAAGCAGCGCCGTGCGCGCCCTGGCCTTGCCGCGCGGCTGCCTGAAGCGCACCGCATGGGGGTCGGTCGCAGGGTCCCAGTCGGCCTCGTCGATGCCGTTCAGGATGCCCAGCACATCGCCCCCCCGCGCCCGGATCACGCCGTCGAGCCCGCCGCCGAATTCGGGCGTTCTCAGCTCGCGCGCATAGGTCGGGCTGACGGTCGTCACCTTCCAGGCATAGACCAGCCCCGCCTTCAGCGCAGAAACCTGACCATAGAACTCCATCCCGCCGGGATGAAAGGCCCAGCCCGGCAGCCCCAGCGCGGCCATCCGCTGGGCGGGCATCAGCCCGTGAAAGGCGATGTTGTGGACCGTCATCACGGTCGGCAGATCGACGCTGCGCGCCTTCAGGTAAAGCGGCACCAGACCCGCCTGCCAGTCATGGCACTGGATCAGGTCGGGGCGCCAGTCGCCCGCACCTTCGGCCCCGATCTGCGCCCCCATCCACGAAAGCGCGCCGAAGCGGATATCGTTGTCGGGCCAGTCGCTGCCGCCGCCATCGAGATAGGGCCCGCCGGGCCGGTCATAAAGATGCGCGGCCTCCAGCACGTAAAGCTCGAGCCCGGCATGGCGCGCGAAGTAAAGCCGCGCCGGACCGCCGAAGAAATCAGGGCTTTCCCAGACCGTCTCGGCCGCGTCGGCCCTGGCCAGCACCGCCGGATAGCCGGGGATCAGCACCCGCATCTCGACCCCTTCGGCCTTCAGCGCCCCGGGCAGCGCCCCCGCCACATCCGCAAGCCCCCCGGTCTTGACCAGCGGCACGCATTCGGACGCGACAGACAGGACGCGCAGGCTCATGCGCCCGCCCTCCGGTCCAGCATCGACTGGGTTATCAGGGTGATCCCGCCCTCGGTCACGCGGAACCATTTGGCATCCTCTTCCGGGTCCTCGCCGACGACCAGCCCCTGCGGGATGACGACGCCGCGGTCGATCACCACGTTCTTCAGGCGCGCGCGCCGGCCGACCTCGACATAGGGCAGCACCACCGCATGGTCGAGCACCGCGTAGGAGTTGGTGTGGACCATCGTGAACAGCAGCGAATTGCGCACCTCGGTGCCCGAGATGACGCAGCCGCCCGAGATCATCGAGGACACCGCAGACCCGCGCCGGTCTTCCTCGTCATGGACGAACTTGGCGGGCGGGACCGATTCCGAATAGGTCCAGATCGGCCAGCTCTTGTCCCAGAGATTGAGATCGGGGGTAAAGTCGGTCAGGTCGATATTGGCCTTCCAGAAGGCGTCGATTGTGCCGACGTCGCGCCAGTAGGCGGGCGAATCCGCGCGATCCTTGACGCAGGACGAGGTGAAGCGATGCGCCATCGCCTTGCCGCCCTTGACGATGCCGGGGATCAGGTCGCTGCCGAAATCGTGGCTGGAGCCGGGGTTATCGGCATCCTCGATCAGCAGCGCGCGCAGGAATTTCCAGTCGAAGACATAGATCCCCATCGACACCAGGCATTGCTCGGGATCGCCCGGCATCCCCGGCGGGTCCTTGGGCTTTTCGATGAACTCGACGATCCGGTCGGTCTCGTCCACCTTCATCACCCCGAAGGCCGAGCCGTCCTGGCGCGGCACGGTCAGACACCCCACCGTCACGTCGGCGCCCGTCTCGACATGGTGACGCAGCATGATTTCGTAATCCATCTTGTAGATGTGGTCGCCCGCGAGGATCAGCACGTAATCGACGCCATAGCTGTCGACGATGTCGATATTCTGGGTCACCGCATCGGCCGTGCCCTGATACCACAGGCTTTCCGAGACCCGCTGGCTGGCCGGAAGGATGTCGAGATACTCGTTGCGCTCGGCCCGGAAGAAGTTCCAGCCGCGCTGGCAGTGGCGGATCAGCGAATGCGCCTTGTACTGGGTCGCGACCGCCATCTTGCGGATGCCCGAATTCAGCGCGTTGGACAGCGCGAAGTCGATGATCCGGGTCTTGCCGCCGAAATAGACCGCGGGCTTGGCCCGCATGTCGGTCAGCTCGTTCAGCCGGCTGCCGCGGCCGCCCGCCAGAACGAAGGCCATGCTGCGCCCCGCGAGCCTGCTGTAACGCGTCTCCATCGTTCCCTCCTCGTCAATCTTCGCCGGGCATCAGATACAGCACCGACAGCGGCGGCAGCGTCAGCTCGGCCGAGGCCGGCAGGCCCTGATGTGCCACCTCTTCCGCGACAACGCCGCCCAGATTGCCGCGGTTTCCGCCGCCATAGATCGCGGCATCGGTATTCATCACCTCGCGCCAGCGCCCGGCCTGCGGCAGACCCAGCCGGACGCCGCTGCGTTCGACCGGCGTCAGGTTGCAGACGACCGCGACCGGCGGGTCGCCCTCCTGCCCCTGCCGCAGCCAGGCATAGACCGAAATCTCGGCCGCATTGGCCTCGATCCAGCGGAAGCCGTCGGCCTCGCAATCCTTCACATGCAGCGCGGGCGTGGCCCGGTAAAGCGTGTTCAGATCGCGCACCAGCCGCTGCATGCCGCTGTGCCACTCGGCCCCCAGCACGCCCCAGTCCAGCTCGGCCGCGCGGTCCCACTCGGCGCGCTGGGCGAATTCCTGTCCCATGAACAGAAGCTTCTTGCCCGGATGGCCCCACATGAAGCCGTAATAGGCGCGCAGATTGGCGAATTTCTCCCAGTCGCTGCCCGGCATCTTCGCCAGCATCGAGCCCTTGCCGTGCACCACCTCGTCATGGCTGATCGGCAGGATGAAATTCTCGGAGAAGGCGTAAAGCAGCCCGAAGGTCAGCTGGTGGTGATGGAACTTCCGGTGCACCGGTTCGCGCGCGATGTAATCGAGCGTGTCGTTCATCCAGCCCATGTTCCATTTATAGCCGAAGCCGAGCCCGCCCATGTCGACGGGCCGCGACACGCCCGGGAACGACGTGCTTTCCTCGGCCACCGTCATGACGCCCGGCACCTCGCCATAGGCGACCTCGTTCATCCGCTGCAGCATGGCGATGGCTTCGAGGTTCTCGCGCCCGCCATGGACGTTCGGCACCCATTCGCCCGCCTTCCGCGAATAGTCGCGATAGAGCATCGAGGCCACCGCATCGACCCTGAGCCCGTCGATGTGGTATTCCTCAAGCCAGTAAAGCGCGTTGGAATAAAGGAAATTCGCGACCTCGGTGCGGCCGTAATTGTAGATCAGCGTGTTCCAGTCGTGGTGGAACCCCTCGCGCGGGTCGGCATGTTCGTAAAGCGCCGTGCCGTCGAAACGCTCCAGCCCGTGCGGGTCGGACGGGAAATGCGCGGGCACCCAGTCGAGGATGACCCCCAGCCCCTTGCGGTGCGCCGCATCGACCAGATCGCGGAACTCGTGCGGCGGCCCGTGGCGCACGGTCGGTGCGAAAAGCCCGACCGGCTGATAGCCCCAGGACCCGTCGAAGGGATGTTCCGACAGCGGCAGGAATTCGAGATGGGTGAAGCCCATGTCGGCGGCGTAATCGACCAGCTCTTCGGCCGCCTCCTTGTAGGACAAGGGCCGGTTGCCCTCGTCCGCCTTGCGCCGCCACGAGCCCAGATGCACCTCGTAGACCGAGATCGGCGCGGTCCGGGCATTGTTGCCCGCGCGGTAGGTCATCCAGGCATCGTCGCGCCAGCCATAGCCCGCGATGTCGCGCACGACGCTGGCCGTCTTCGGCGGATGCTCGGCCCCGAAGCCCACCGGGTCGGCCTTCAGCGGCTGGACCGTGCCGTCGCCGCCAAGGATTTCGTACTTGTAGCACGCGCCCTCGCCGATACCGGGCAGAAAGATCTCCCAGACGCCGGTGGTGCCGCGCCGGCGCATCGGCGCGCGGCGCCCGTCCCAGGCGTTGAAGGGACCCACCACGGACACCCGCCGCGCATTCGGCGCCCAGACCGCGAAATGCGTGCCCGCGACGCCCTCGTGGCTGCGGACATGGGCGCCCAGCACCTGCCAGATCCGCCGGTGCGTGCCCTCGCCCAGCAGGTATTCGTCCATCTCGCCGATTACCGGGCCGAAGCGGTAGGGATCGTCGAATTCCCAGGCCTGACCGGTGCCGTCGGTGGCGCGCAGGCGGTAGCCGCCCTTGCCGGGCACCGCGCCGGTGAACAGGTCGGGCGCATCGGCCCGGCGGGTCAGCGGATGGGCCTTGCCCTCGACCAGCGCCTCCAGCGTCGCGGCGCCGGGCAGGAAGACCGCCACGATCCGGCGGCGGCCGACCATATGCGGCCCCAGCGCCGAAAACGGATCGTCATGCAGCCCCGCCTGCAGCCGCAGCGCATCCTCGCGGGCCGGAAACGGGTCTTTCGCCGGGGCGGATCGGACGGAACTCATGCCCCGAAGCCTAAGACGGCCGGACCCAAATGCAACGGTCTCGTCATTCCGCGACCAGAGGCACGGTGCCCCAGATGTCGCCCATATAGCCCCGGATCGTGCGGTCCGACGAGAACCAGCCCGAGCGCGCGGTGTTGCAGGCGGCCATCCGGTGCCAGACCTCCGGATCGGCATAGGCCGCCTCGGCCCGGCGCTGGGCGTCCCAATAGGCGGTGAAATCGGAACAGACCAGGAAATAGTCCTGCCCGGTCAGGTTGGCGACGACCCCGCGATAGCGGTGCCGGTCCTTGGGCGAGAAGGCGCCCTGGCTGATCGCCTTCAGCGCACCGCCCAGACGCGGGTCGGCCTGGATCGCCAGCCTGGCGTGATCGGGCACGGCCCGGCGCGCCTCGACCTCGGCCGCGGTCATGCCGAACAGGAAGAAGTTGCGCGCGCCCACCCGCTCGCGGATCTCGACATTGGCGCCGTCGAGCGTGCCGATGGTCGGCGCCCCGTTCAGCGCGAATTTCATGTTGCCGGTGCCCGAGGCCTCCTTGCCCGCGGTCGAGATCTGCTCTGACAGATCCGCGGCCGGGATCAGCCGCTCGGCGAGGCTGACATTGTAATTCGGCAGGAACAGCACCTTGAGATAGGGACTGGTGACCGGATCGGCATTCAGCACCGAGGCCACGTCGTTGATCAGATGGATGATTTCCTTGGCGAAGACATAGCCGGGCGCGGCCTTGCCGGCAAAGATCTTGACCCTGGGCACCCAGCCCCCGCCCGGATTGGCCTTGATCTCGCGCCAGAGCGCGACGGTTTCGAGGATGTTCAGATGCTGGCGCTTGTATTCGTGGATACGCTTGATCTGCACGTCGAACAGCGCCTCGGGATCGACCCGCACGCCCTGCTCGGCCGCCAGCCAGTCGGCGAACTCTTCCTTGTTCTCGCGCTTGGCCTTCGCATAGGCGTCGAGAAACCCGGGATCGGACAGCGACGCCTCGAGCTGGTGCAGCTGTTCCAGATCGTCGACCCAGCCCTCGCCGATCACGTCGGTGATCAGCCGGCTGAGGCGCGGGTTGGCCGACAGCACCCAGCGGCGCGGCGTGACGCCGTTCGTCTCGTTGACGATCCGGTCGGGATGCAGCCGGTGCAGCTCGGCAAAGACGGTCTCCTTCATCAGGTCCGTATGCAGCGCCGAGACGCCGTTGACCTTGTGCGCCATGGTGAAGGCGATCTCGCCCATCTTGACCTCGCCATGCTCGCGCAGCGTGACCCTACGGCCCGGCATCTCGGCGGCATGGACCTCGTCGATCCGTTCGATCAGCTGCATGTGGCGCGGCAAGAGCCGGGTCATCAGGTCCTCGGACCAGCGTTCCAGCGCCTCGGGCATCAGCGTGTGGTTGGTGTAGCTCAGGCAGCCGCGCGCGGTGGCGATGGCCTCGTCCAGCGCCATGCCGCGCTCGTCATGCAGAAGCCGCACCAGTTCCGGCCCGGCAATCGCCGGATGGGTGTCGTTCAGCTGGATCGCGGCCTTCTTGGGCAGATCGGCCAGCGCGCCGCCCTCTTCCTCGAACCGGCGCAGGATGTCGCGCAGCGACGCGGCGGTGAAGAAATATTCCTGCTTCAGCCGCAATTCCTTGCCCTGCCCGGTGGTGTCGTCGGGATAAAGCACGCGGCTGATGGTGCGGGCCGTCGCCTCGGGTTCGGCGGCGGCGGCATATTCGCCGCGGTTGAACCGCGCCAGATCGAAGCCGTGGAGCGGCTGCGCCGACCACAGCCTCAGAGTATTGGCCCAGCGCCCCTTCCAGCCGATGATCGGCGTGTCGAAGGCCGCCGCGATCACCGCCTCGGCACCGGTCCAGACCGCGCGGCCGTCCTTCTCGGTGACCTCGCCGCCAAAGCGGATCTCCTGGCTGACATCGCGGCGTTCGAATTCCCAGGCATGGAACTGACTCAACCAGTCCTCGGGCTCCTCGACCTGACGGCCGTCCTGGAAGGACTGCCGGAACAGCCCGTTTTCATAGCGGATCCCGTAACCGAAGGCCGGGCAGCCGATGGTCGCAAGCGATTCCATGAAACAGGCCGCGAGCCGCCCGAGCCCGCCATTGCCCAGCGCCGCGTCGGGTTCGTTCTGCACCACCGCGTCAAGCTCGAGCCCCAGATCGGCCAGCGCACCGCGGGCCTGATCCTCGAGCCGCAGGTTGACGATGGCGTCTTCCAGCAACCGGCCGATCAGGAATTCCATCGACAGGTAATAGACGCGCTTGGGCTGCGCTGCACGGGTCGCGCTGTTGGCGGCGAACCAGCGGTCGACCAGCCGGTCGCGCACCGCCAGCGACAGGGCGATCCGCCAGTCGTGGAGGGTGGCATGGCCGGGATCTGTGCCCAGTTCGTAGGCGAGGTGACGCAGGATGGCATCGCGCAGGTCGGCGGCGGTCACGGGAAGGCCTCCATCAGGGGAATGGACAGGTTGCGGTCCTGCCGCGATATGGAAGGAAAAGGGCCTCCGCTTCAAGCGCGAGTTCGCCAAAGACGTGCGAATGCCCTCTTCCGCGCCAGTGCGGTGCGCGACAGACCCTTTTGCGGGCAGAGGCCGAAGCGGAGGGCTCAGGCCCCCGTCGGACGCCCGCCTGCGGGCCCGGCCCAGCGCGCGACGCGGCGCCGCAGAGGGCCGTGGCGTCACGGACCGACGCGGGGGATGGAGACGCCGTCAGGGGCCGGTATGGTGACGAGACCCGATGCCGGGTGCGGTCCCTGCACGCGGCCGGGTCCGGCGCCTGACGGCGATACGCGCCGCCGCCGGGACGGGAATGGCCATCATGGCGATGAGGCGATATGCACGTCTTGGTTGAATCTAATTGATAAAATTTAATTGGGAGTTGAGTGGACCTGTGCGACACTCTGTGCGGTCGCAGCGAAACGTTCCGCACAGCCTGAAGCCGGGACCGGGTGGGTTGCGATGCGGCGCCCCCGTTCCGGGCGCCGCTGGGTCAGTACCGACCGGCGCGGGGTCCGCACGGGCCGGCAAATCTCTGGCGGGCCTGTCGCCCGCCGCCCCGACCAAGCCAGGCCCGAGGCGCGCATGCCGACAGGCTTTGAAACGCCAACTGACAGCACAGGCATCATTCCATTGAAGCACACCGCGATACGCAGCCTCGTGACCGGCGGCGCCGGGTTCATCGGCACCCATCTGTGCGAGGCGCTGCTGGCGAGGGGCCATCAGGTCATCTGCCTCGACAATTTCAGCACCGGGCGCGAAAGCAACATCGCGCATCTGCGGGGCGATCCGGCCTTCACGCTGCTTTGCCGAGACGTGACGCAGGCGCTGCAGATCGAGGTGGACGAGATCTACAACCTCGCCTGCCCGGCCTCGCCCGCCCATTACGCCCGCGATCCGGTGCAGACCGTCAAGACGTCGGTTCTGGGCACGCTCAACCTGCTTGAACTGGCCCGCAGCACCGGGGCGCGGCTGTTGCAGACCTCGACCTCCGAGGTCTATGGCGACCCGATCATGCATCCCCAGACCGAGGACTATTGGGGCCATGTCAATCCGATCGGCCCCCGCGCCTGCTATGACGAGGGAAAGCGCTGCGCCGAAACGCTGATCTTCGACTTCCGCCGACTGCACGGCCTGCCGGTCAAGGTGGCGCGACTGTTCAACGTCTATGGCCCGGGCATGAGCCCCGGCGACGGACGCGTCGTGTCGAACTTCGCGATGCAGGCGCTTTCGGGAGAGCCGGTCACCATCTACGGCGACGGCCGGCAGACCCGGTCCTTCTGCTTCGTTTCGGACATGATCCGGGCGCTGATTGCCTTCATGGCGACGCCGCCCGAGGTGACCGGGCCGCTCAATCTCGGCAACCCGGCCGAGATGCGCGTGCTCGACCTCGCCGAAACGGTGCTGCGGCTGAGCGGGTCGCGGTCGGGGCTGGCCTTCCGCCCGCTGCCCTGCGACGACCCGGTGCAGCGCCGGCCCGACATCACCCGCGCCCGCAGGCTGCTGGGCTGGGCCCCGGCGGTCGGGCTGGAAGAGGGGCTGCGCGCCACGTTGGCCTATTTCGCCGGGCAGTGCGAGCCGGCCCCGATCCCCGCGCTGCGGCCGTTGGCGCCCGACCCGGTCGCGGCCGAAGCCCTGCGCGCAATCTGATCGGCAAGGACGCCGCCCGACAGGAGCGCCCCGCACGCGGACACGATCCCTGTTCCGGCGGGGCTCGTCGCCGCACCGCGACCCGTCCTGCCTGCCCGACGGGACATGCAGTCTGTTTTCGCGCAAGATTCCTTAAAATTGACGCAAAGTTGCGCTGATCTGGCAACCGCTGGCCCGCGCCGCGCGGGTCGGCGCGACCGTCTTTCTCCGAGGTTTCCATCATGTCCGCCGCCCCCCTGCCCGTCCGCACCCCCTTGGGTTTTGCCGCCAGACTGATGGCCTGGCTGCGCGCGCGGGCTCTGCCCACCGGCTCGGGCCGGATCGAGATCGCGGCGGCGGCGGTCTCGATGGCGGTGCTGATGGGGCTCATGGGCACCATGGCGCTGGACATTCGCGGCCGCGAAGAGCGGCTGCACGACCTGACCGCGGGCGAGGCTCAATCGGCCCTGGCCCGGTTCGAAACCGAACACAGCACCTTGCAGAACGCGCTCTATCTGGCACAGCGGGACATGATTCCGCTGGAACGGATCAGGGGCGGCGTCGCGGCATATCTCCAGCAGGCCGATCTGGTGACCCGCTCGGCCCCCTATTCCGACCTCTTGCGGGAGTTCGGCTTGGGCGAACAGGTCCGTCACATAGACCACGCGGCCCGCCACATCGCCCAGATGGTCGCGGTCGACGATGCCGGGCTGCGCACCCGCCTTCCCGACCTTATCGACCAGTTGGCCGCCACAAAGGCCGACGTTCACGACCTGTCCTCGCATGGCGCCGATCTCCTGATGCAGATCCACTTTCGCGCGCATGGCCTGATCGACCGGCTCGAAAGCTCGCTGGCACTGATCGCCCTGGCGCTGATCTCGCTCCTGCTGGCCGGCATCGGCGCGCTGCTGCGCCTCGCACGCCAGATGCGCACCCGCAGCGAATTGCTGCAGGCAAGCTCCTCCCGGTTCAATGCCGTGGTCATGACCGCGCTCGATGCGGTGATCGTGACCGATGAGGACGGGCGCGTGCTGGAATTCAACGCCGCCGCCGAACAGACCTTCGGCTATACCCGCGACGAGGTCATCGGCCGCAGCGCCACCGATCTGTTGATCCCGCCCGACAAGCACGACGCCCGCATGGCCACCCGGGCGTACTACCGGGAGGCGCACCGGCGCGGCGAAGCCCAGAGCGGCCGGTTCGAGATGACCTTGCAACGCAAGACCGGCGAGCGGTTCGACGCCGAGCTCTCGGTCACCCATGGCGCCAGCGAGGACGGCCCGATTTCCGTCAGCTTCCTGCGCGACATTTCGGACCGCAAGGCCGCCGAGGCCGAACTGACCGCGGCGCGCGACCGGGCGCTCGCGGGCGAGAAGGCCAAGTCCCGGCTGGTCGCGGTGATGAGCCACGAGATGCGCACGCCGCTGAACGGGCTCCTTGGAACCATGGACCTGATGCAGCGCACACCGCTCGATGCCGAGCAGCGCCAGTATCTGGAGGTCATGGCCTGCTCGGGCGAGATCCTGCTGCACCATGTCGAGGACGCGCTGGAAGCCTCGAGCCGGGATGCCGGGCGGTCCGAGGTCCGCAACGAGGCCTTCGATCTGTCCGCCAAGCTAAGGCGCGTGGTCGCCATCCACCAGTCGCTGGCCAGACTGCGCGACACCCGGCTGGTGCTGGACATCGCGCCCGGCCTCGAAGAGGTCCGGGGCGATGCGCCGCGGCTGCGCCAGATCCTGATCAACCTGATCTCGAACGCGGTCAAGTTCACCCGCGACGGCACGGTCACGATCTCGGCCGCAAGGGCTGCCGACGGCCGGGTCGAGATCCGCGTCGCCGATACCGGGATCGGCATCGCGCCCGAGGATCTGCCCCGCATCTTCGACGACTTCTTCACCGTCGACGCCACCTACGGGCGCGAGGCGGGCGGTACCGGGCTGGGACTTGCCATCGTCGCCCGCCATGTGGAGCTGCTGGGCGGCGAGATCGCGGTCGAGAGCCGCCCGGGCCGGGGCAGCGTCTTCACGCTGCGGCTCGATCTTCCCGAGGCCCGGGGCGGGATCGCCCGGCCCGCCGCCCCGGCGACCGCTGCCGCTCCGGCCCGGCCGCTTGACGTGCTGGTGGTCGAGGACAACCGCGTGAACCGCTTCGTCGCCCGCCGCCTGCTGGAAGGGCTCGGCCATCGCGTGACCGAGGCCGAAGACGGGATCGACGGCGTGGCGGCGGCCACGGCCCGGCGCTATGACGTGATCCTGATGGATATCAGCATGCCCCGCCTCGACGGGGTCGAGGCCGCCCGGCGCATCCGCGCGGCAAGCGGCGTCCCGCCCCGGATCGTCGCCATGACCGCGCATACCCTGCCCGCCGACCTGACCCGGTTCCGCGCGGCCGGGATGGATGAGGTCGCGCTGAAGCCGGTCTCGCGCAAACGCCTGGCCGAGCTTCTGGGCGATGCCTTCCCCGAGACCGGCCGCACTCTCGCCCGTGAGGACGCCCGCCCCACAGGCCCCTGCCCGGACGCGCTGGATGCCACGGGGTCCGGGGCCGCGCCTCTCGTACGCGCCGTCGGCTGACCGCCGAATCTCCGCCTTCCGCAACGACAGCGCCACCTCGTCCTTCGCCGCCGCCCCCGCCGCGCGAGCCCGGCGCCGCGGCCACGATTTTCCTCTTTTCTTTCATGCCTCTCGGCCCGGCTTCACGAGAATTGGAAAAATTTGTCGAAAAGAAGATGAAAACCGGTATCCTGTTCCCGAGCGTGGGGTCGTGGGGGGTATACGCTGAGTGCCGTTGGGGGACGGCTTGATTTCAGGACTGCTGCGCGTGAATGCGACCCGGATTTCAGGGTGTTTTTCGCGCAATTCGACCAAGATCTGAAACCGCAGGGGTCGGACTTTTTCGTTCGGGCGGTCTTCTATTGTCCTGGGCCTGTTTCCCTCGGTCCGCAGCGGCTTTTCACAGCCGAAACCACAGCCGATGTGCAGCGCGTTCGCCGCAGCCGGATGAAAAAGCCGCGCGCCGGACCGCAGGTTGACGAACCCGGATTATCGGGGCCAGCGAGGGACGGAAGTCATGACCTATTACTATAGATACCACCAAAAGCGTTACGAATGGACCGCTTATAAAGAGGCCGATCTGCTGGCCTCGAACGACACCAACCTGTCCTGCGGCGACAGCTTCAAGATGCCCGGCTGCGCCACGGTGACGATGGCGACCTATGACGACGACAGCATCCTCTCGGGCGACGAGTATTGCGACGACAACGCCAGCGACTGGACCGGCCAGGACGCCTATGTGAATGGCGGTCGCGTCGGCGCCCAGCTTTACGCCGAACAGTATCACGTCCTGCGCGGGACGGACGGACGGATCTATTACCTGATCGAGATCGAGGTCGAAGGCTATGACGCGCCCGGCAAGGGCGACGACTTCTTCACCTTCTATGGCGCGGTGCCGCCCGCCGGGGTGACGCTGACCGTGCTCCAGACCTGCAATGTCAGCGGCTGCATGATCGACTATGCCTGTCTCGGCGCCGGCTGCGTCGCGCCGCCGAACACGCCGCCGACCTTCTCGAACGCGCCCGGCAACTGCATCACCATCGACGAGAACACCACCTTCGTCATCGACCTCGACGCGTCCGACGCCGATGGCGATGCGCTCAGCTATGCGGTCGTCGGCGGCGCCGATGCGGCGCTTTTCACCATCGACGCCGCGACCGGCCAGCTCGGCTTCATCGCTCCGCCCGATTAAGAGGCGTCGGCCGATGCGGGCGGCGACAATACCTATGAGGTCCAGGTGCGGGTCGCCGACGGCAAGGGCGGCGAAGAGGTCAAGCTGCTGAAGGTCTGCGTCCAGGACGTCGCCGAGGGCGGCTCTGGCAGCTGCACGGTGATCGAGGCCGAGGACATGAGCCTGTGCGGCTACAAGGTCGAAGGCCGCTCGGATGCCTCGGACGGGGCGGGCATCATGCTGTGCGCGGGCTCGGGCTATGCCACGACGACCTTCCAGGGCGGCACCGGAAGCTACGACCTGACGCTGACCTACCTGGATGAAAGCGACGGCCGCGGCGCCATCGACGTCTATGTGAACGGCTCGAAGGTCAAGACGATCTGGCTCAACGAGAACGGCGGCGGCGACGGCGGCGTCGGCAGTTCCTCCTGGTCCAGCGTGACCATCGAGGATCTGTCGCTGAAGGCCGGCGACAAGATCACCCTCAAGGGCTATGGCGATTGCGGCGAATTCGCCCGGATCGACAAGATCGAGATCTGCCAGCCCGCCTGCGAGCCCTGTGTGGTGATCGAAGCCGAGGACATGTGCGCCTACAACTTCGTCACCGTGCGCGGCGCCGAGGCCTCGGGCGGCGAGCTGGTGCGGCTGGCTTGCGGCACCTGGGGGGCGCTTTCGACCAGCTTCAAGGGCTGCGACGGCACCTACGATCTGCGCGTCTTCGCGCAGGACGAGAATGACGGGCAGTCGACCCTCGTGATCAGGATCAACGGGCAGGAGGTGGGCACCATCCTTCTGGATGGCGACACCGATGGCTCGGGCGATGACAACGGCCCCTTCACCGCCTTCAAGATCGAGAACCTCACCGTGCATAACGGCGACAAGATCGAGATCTACGCCTGCGGCGACGATGGCGAATTCGTGCGGATCGACAAGATCCAGCTCTGCCAGGACGAAGAGCCGGTGCTGGGCGCGCTGGGCGATACGGTCTGGTACGACACCGACCGCGACGGCCTCCAGGACGCGGGCGAGCTGGGCGCGGCGGGCGTGACCGTGACGCTTCTGAACGGCGACGGCAGCGCGACCGGGCGCAGCACCGTGACCGATGCCGACGGCAAGTACCTCTTCGACGGGCTCGAGGCCGGTCAGTACCGCGTGCAGTTCGACGGCGTGGCGGGCTATGACTTCACCACCGCCGACGCGGGCGACGACGCGCTCGACAGCGACGCCGACCCCGCGACCGGGCTCAGCCATATCGTCGACCTCGGCGCGGGCGAGACCGATCTGACCGTCGACGCGGGCCTCGTGACCAAGCTTGGCGCGCTGGGCGACACGGTCTGGTACGACGCCGACCGCGACGGCCTCCAGGACGCGGGCGAACTGGGCGCGGCGGGCGTTCTGGTGACGCTTCTGAACGGCGACGGCAGCGCGACGGGGCGCAGCACCGTCACCGATGCCGATGGCAAGTACCTCTTCGACGGGCTCGAGGCCGGTCAGTACCGCGTACTGTTCGACGAGGTCGCGGGCTTCGACTTCACCACCGCCGACGCGGGGGACGACGCGCTCGACAGCGATGCCGACCCCGCGACCGGGCTCAGCCACATCGTCGATCTTGGCGCGGGCGAGACCGATCTGACCATCGACGCGGGCCTGATCGAAGAGAACCGGACCCCCGAGCCCCAGGACGATGCCGGCCGCGGCTGCGCCGATACCGTGATCGTGGTCGATGTTCTGGGCAATGACAGCGATCCCGATGGCGACACGCTGACCATCACCGAAATCGACGGGCAGGCGATTTCCGAGGGCCAGACCGTCTCGACCGCCGCGGGCGACGTAACGCTCGAGGGCGGGGTGCTGAAGGTGCTGGGCAATGCCAACGCCGCCATCGCCGCGCTCGACATCGGCGAACACGCGAAGGCAGGCTTCACCTACACCGTCTCGGACGGCAATGGCGGCACGGCCTCGGCCACCGTCGAAATGACCTATTGCGGCGATGCGAATTCGCTGCAGTCGCTGATCGACAGCCTGCCCGAGACGGCCACCTATCAGGTGATCGCGGGTAACGAAGTCTCGCCGATCCAGGATTACGGCTATGACCTGTTGATCACCGGCACCGGAGACGACCGGCTCGACGGTGTCGTGTTCCAGCAGGCCTATTGCCTCAGCTTCCAGACGGCGGTCGCGACAGACGGCAGCTTCGCCACCGCGCCCGAACTGGCCGGCAATATCGAAAGCGGCGGGGACGGGTCCGCCTTCGGCGCGACCCAGGTCGGCCTGGCCAACGGGCTTGCCGCGGCCGAGAATCTCGACCTGATCAACTGGATCATCGCCCAGGACTTCGAAGCCAATTCGGCCGGATCGGTCGATGGCAAGTTCTCGGGCTGGGAAGTCCAGTTGGCGATCTGGGAACTGACCGACACGCTCGACCCCGGGGTCTGGGGCACCGACAGCGTTTCGGATTTCGTGCTCGGGCTCGATCCCGCCTACGGTCAGAGCGCGGATGTGGATTTCCTCGTTCAGCAGGCGCTGGCCAATGGCGAGGGCTTCGTGGCCGGAGACGGCGACATCGCCTCGTTCATCGTCGATCCGGACCCGGTCACTCCGGAAAACGCGCAACCGTTCATCGTCGCCTTCAATTTCGACCAGAACGACTGCCTGTGCTGAACCGGGACACGACTGGCGAAGGCCGGGCAACCGGCCTTCGGCACCGGCGGGACATTCCGCCCAACCCGCGGGTCCCGGCAAACCGCCGACGGCCCCGTCATTTCTGAACCCAAGAGAGGGAGACGTTCCATGAAGACCATTCTGACTGCCCTTGCTGCCACCATCGCCGCGACCGCCAGCCACGCCTCGAATTTCCAGCCGCCGACGACGACCTCGGTGCCGGAAATCAGTGCCCTCGAAGGCACCGCCGCCATCGCCGCGCTGGTCGCCATCGTGTTCCTGGCCTGGGAGCGTCGCCGCCGCGCCGCCTGAGCGCCCGGACCGCCCTGGCCGGTTCTCAGGCCGCATGCGTGAGACCGGAAAGGCCCGCCTCGAGGCGGGCCTTTTCGCGCCGGGGGCACGGGGTCAGGCGGCGTCGCCCTGCCCCGGAGCGGTCTTGTCGGTCCCGACCGCCTCGCCGGTTTCGGCCAGCGCAGCCAGCGCGCCCAGCGTCAGCGGCTTGATCGGCGGGCGGATGTGGAAATAGCCGGTCTCGTCCGGGCTCTGCCCCGTCGCCTCGGCCAGAATCTGGGTCACCGCAAGCCCGCAGACCCGCCCCTGACACGGCCCCATTCCGGCCCGAAGGAAGCCTTTCAGCCGGTTCGGGCCCGGGCATCCCTGCGCGGCCGCCCGGCGGATCTCGCCCGCCGTCACCTCTTCGCAGCGGCAGACCATCGTCGTGTCGTCGGGCCGAAGCGCCTCGGCGAAGGGCGGATAGGCCGCATCGAGAAACGGCCGCACCGCCAGTTCGCGCCGCAGTTGCCGTCGCAGCGGTTTCGCGCGGCCGTCGCGCTCGTCGCTGCCGATCCGGCCCAGGCCCTCGGCGATCCGAAGCGCGGCCAGCCGCCCCTGCAGCTCGGCCGCGCGGGCCCCGCCGATCCCGGCGCCGTCGCCCGCCAAGAAAACACCCTCGACACCACCTTCTGCCGCCGCCGCCTCGCCCCAGGCATCGCAGACCGGCACGAAGCACTGCTGACGCGGCGCCCAGCGATGGTCGAGCCCCAGCGAGCGGGCCGCCTGCGGGTTCGGCACGACGCCGTGATGCAGGAAAACGGTATCGCAGGGCAGCCGGTGCTGGGCGCCGCCGCGGCGGAAGCGGACCGCCTCGGCGCGGTCCTCGCCCTCGATGACGATCTCCTGCGCGCCGACGATGCGCGGCACGCCTGCGCGTTGCAACACCCGCAGCAGACGCCAGCCCTCGGTCATGTACCCCCAACCGCCGAAAAGCCCGCCCATATGGCGCAGCGCGCGGGCCAGATCGCCCCGGGTCTGGGTCTCGATCAGCGCAGCCGGGTTGATCCCGGCCCGCACCATCTGCACCGCGAAGAGGTACAAGAGCGGCCCGGTGCCCACCAGCACCGAGCGGCGCGGCACCAGCCCCGCCTGTTTCAGCAGGATCTGCCCCCCCCCGGCGGTCATCACCCCGGGCAGGGTCCAGCCCGGCACCGGCATCGGCCGTTCCAGCGCGCCGGTCGCCAGAAGCACCCGTCGCGCGCGCAAGAGCCGCGCCGCATTCTCCCGGGAATAGCAGATCGTGAAGCCCGGCTCGATCGCCCAGACTCCGGCGCCCCCCAGATGCGAGATGCGCGGATCGTCCAGCGCCGCGGTCAGCCGCCGTCCATCGACGAAGTCCGGCCCCAGCACGGCGCCGCGCATCGGACCGACCCGGTCGACATCGCGATAGGCCTGCCCGCCCGGGCGCGGCTGGTCGTCAAGCAGCGCGACCCTCAGCCCGAGCCCGGCCGCCTCGGCCGCCGCCGCCATGCCAGCCGGACCCGAGCCGATGACGGCAAGGTCGGTCTCATGCATCGCCGGGCGCCCCCGGGCGGGTCAGGCGCATGTCCTCGGCCACTTCCAGCAGGCAGGCCTGCCGGGTTTCGCCCTCGACCTCGATCATGCAGTCGAAGCATGCCCCCATCATGCAATAGGGCGCGCGCGGGGCCCCCGAACAGGCGGTCCCGCGGAAGGTGTTCACCCCCGCCGCCAGCAAGGCCGCGGCCAGGTTCGCGCCGTGCGGCAGGTGCAGCGGCGCCCCGTCCAGCCAGACCCGCACACGGGGACCGGGTGCCTCAAGCGACAGGAAGGTTGAAACGGTCTTCACGGAATACCTCCAGATTGGGGGCCGCATCGGTCCCCTCGAGCCAGTCGGGCAGGACCTGCGCATGGGCCGCCGCCAGCGTGATGCCGGAATGACAGGTCACAAGAAAGGCCCCGGGCATCGCGGCGCTTTCCTGATAGACCGGCAGCCCGTCCGGGGTCATGACCCTGAGCGCGCCCCAGCTGCGCAAAAGCTGGACCCGCGCGAGCGCGGGAAAGGCCGCCACCGCATCGGCGGCCAGCCGGGCCAGACCCGGCCGGGTCACGCCGTCGTCGAAGCCCACCTCTTCGTTGGTGGCCCCGATCTGGATGCCGCCCTCGGGCACCTGCCGGGCGATCACCGAGGGCCGGTTCAGAAGCCGGGGCAGCTTTTCGGTGATCAGCACCTGACCGCGCTGCGGCCGCACCGGGGCGCGAAACCCGAAAGCGGGCCCAAGCCGGGCCGCGCCGAGCCCGGCGGCCAGCACCACCCTGCCCGCCTCGAGGACGGTGCCGTCGGCGCAGGTCAGCCGGAAGGCCCCGTCGCGCGTGACCCCGGCCACCTGGCGGCCGGTCAGCACCGACCCGCCCGCGCGCCGCACCGCCTCGTTCAAGGCGGCCAGCAGCCCCAGCGGGTCGGCATGCCCGTCCTGGCGGTGCAGGATCGCCCCGGCCACGCGCGGCCCGGTCGCGGGTTCTTCCCGGCGCAGCGCCGCATGGTCGAGGATCTCGAAGGGATAGTCGCCGCCCAGCGCGGCCTTCAGGCCCTCATAACGCGCGGCCGTCGCCTCAAGCCCCTCTTCGCTGAACTGGATATCGTAGCCGCCCTTTTGCTCGACCCAGACCGGGCGTCCGGCCGCCTCGGCCAGATCGGCCGCGAATCCGGGCCAGGCCGCAGCCGAGCGTTGGGTCCAGCGGGCATAGCGCGGCTCGTTCAGGCCCTTGCCCTGCACCCAGATCAGGCCGAAATTGCCCCGGCTGGCACTGAGCGCCCCGTCGCCGCCGTCGATGACAATGACACGACGACCCCGAAGCAAGAGCCCCCAGGCGACCGAAAGGCCGACGACTCCGCCGCCGATGATGGCGTATTCGCTGTCCATCCTAGCCCTTTCGTGCCCGTCCCCAGCGCGGCACGGCGTGGCCTCCCTGCACCCCGGATAGCCGGTTTCCGACCCGCCGTCGAGCCGCCCGGGAACGTAACGGCATTTTCCCCCGGGCCCTACGCAACTCCGCCTGCGGACCGCCCGGGATGCGCGAAATCCGGGCCTTCCCGGGACCGCCGCTCCTTGCGCAGGCACCCCGGAGGCCCTGACCGCCCCCGTTCAGGACCGCGGCTTTTCCGCGCCGATCCGGCCGCCGGGATCGGGATAGCGGTAGATCCGGCCCTCGAAATTGCGCAACAGCAGGTCGTCGCCGTCGCGCCCCTCGATATGGTCGGGCACCAGCGCCACCTTGCCGCCGCCGCCGGGCGCGTCGATGATGTATTGCGGCACCGCATAGCCGGTCAGATGGCCGCGCAACCCGTCGATGAGATCCAGCCCGGTCTCGACCGGGGTGCGGAACTGGCCCGAGCCGGTGATCGGGTCGCATTGCAGCAGGTAATAGGGCCGGACCCGCCGCCGCAGAAGCTCGCGGTAAAGCGTCCGCAGCGTCTCGACATGGTCGTTGATGCCCTTCAGCAGCACGGTCTGCGCACCGAGCGGAAGGCCCGCATCGGCCAGCCGGGTCAGCGCCTCGGTCGCCTCGGGGGTCAGTTCTGCGGGATGGGTGCAATGCACCGACATCCACAGCGGATGGTGCTTGCGCAGCATCCGCGTCAGCGCCCGGGTGATCCGCATCGGCAGCACCAGCGGCACCTTGGTGCCGATCCGGATGAACTCGACATGCGGGATCGCGCGCAGCCGCCCCAGAAGATAGTCGAGCTTGTCGTCCGACAGCGTCAGCGGATCGCCGCCCGACACCAGCACGTCGCGGATCTGCGGCGTGGCCTCGATATAGGCGAAGGCGCGCTCCCAGTGACGGGCCGAGATCTGCTGTTCGCCCCCGGTCTGGCCGACCATCCGCGAGCGCGTGCAATAGCGGCAATAGGTCGAACAGGTGCCGGTGGCCAGGAACAGGGCGCGGTCGGGATAGCGGTGCACGAGCCCGGGCACGGCGCTGGCCGGGTCCTCGCCCAGCGGATCGTCGGACTCGCCCGGCAGGCGCAGATATTCCTGACCGACCGGAATATGGGTGCGCCGCAGCGGCTCGGCCGGATCGTCGGCCCCCATCAGGCTGGCATAATAGGGTGTGATCCCGACCGGCAGCCCGCCCTTGTGCCGGGCGACTGCGGCCCGTTCGTCCTCGGTCAGGCGAAACACCCGCTCGAGCCCGTCCAGCGACCGGATCCGGGCGCGCAGTTGCCAGCGCCAGTCGCTCCAGTCGGCGGCGGTCGCCTCGGGAAAGACCCGGCGCCGGAAGGCGCGCGCCCCGGGGCTCGAGGGAAAGGCCGACCGTCGCGCAGCCTCGCGGGGCGGTGCGGACGGTGCGGACGGTGCGGCGCTGTCTGGCGCTCCGGTTTTGCCGTCGCGGGCGGGCGGCCTGTCGGAAAAGGGGGTCTCGGTCATCGCTGGCAAGGTCCGGTGGAAAGCGGGCCGTCGCGCGGCGGTCGACCGGGCGCGCCCCGACCCCGAGACCCGCTGGATGCCCTCAAACGCCGCCGAATTCAATGGAGCCACGGGGGAGCCGCGGGCTGTTTTCCGCCCGATCCGCCGCGAGCAGCGGCAAAAACGCAGCGACGTTGCCTTGTTTGTGACCCATTTCACGATTGACGCGTCGTCTCAGGCCGATAATTGTTTCGAATATTGGAACGGTTGTTCCGTTTTTCTGGAACTGGTGGAATGACGATATTGGAGAATGCGGCACTGGTGCTGCGCTGTTTCGGCAATAACTGCACCGACCTGACGGTGTCGGAGGTCTCCGAACGGCTGGGGCTGCCAAAGGCCTCGGCCTCGCGACTTCTGAAGTCGATGCGCGAGACCGGGATGCTCGAAGAGATCGGTGGCAGCCGCCGCCACCGTCCGGGCCGCATGATGCTGAATCTCTCGGCCGCGTTCCGCTATTCCTCGGGTGTGATCGGGCGGGCGCGGGCCGCCGTCCATGAGTTGAGCCAGGCCTTCGGCCATACCGGCTATGTGTCGATCCGCGACAACCGCCAGGTGCTGGCCATCGCCGATTTCGAGGGCACGAACGCGCTTCGCGTCGGCGCCAGCATCGGCAACAAGCTTCCGGCCGAGCGCTGCGCCACCGGGCGCAGCCTGCTGGCGCGGCTGGCCCCGGCCGAGGTCGCGCTGCTTTATCCCGACGGTCCCATCGCCGAACGGCTTGCGCCCCAGCTCGATAGGATCCGCCGCACCGGCTACGCCCTATCGTCTCAGGAGACCACGCCCGGGGTCGACGGGCTTGCCGTGGCGGTGGGCGATCCGGTGACCTCCGAGGCGGTCAGCCTCTGTCTGGTCTATCCGCACAATCTCGTCTCGGACGCCGAACGCAACGCCATGATCGACGCCATGATCGACAGCGCCGGAGGCATCGCCGAAGCGGTGGGCGATCCGCTGTTCCGCGCCGCGGCCGAGCGCAGGGTTCCCGCGTAAACCGGGGGCCTGACGTCCCGGCTTCGGCCCGATCTTCAG
This sequence comes from Rhodovulum visakhapatnamense, assembly GCF_004365965.1. Taxonomy (GTDB): domain Bacteria; phylum Pseudomonadota; class Alphaproteobacteria; order Rhodobacterales; family Rhodobacteraceae; genus Rhodovulum; species Rhodovulum visakhapatnamense. The sequence continues at coordinate 97,700 of NZ_SOEB01000012.1, read as the reverse complement.
AGGCGGCGTCCTGCAGGGCGCATCGGTCCGGCGCTGCGCCCGCGACCACAGCGACATCATGCCGCAGCCGATCTGCTGCATCGTCTGTGATGAAGGTGACGTTACGGTCCCTTATCCAGACCGGGAAAGACAACATCGCAAAACGAGACCCGGAACGGGCGCCTTTAACTCGGAGACCACATCATGACCGACCCGTTTCGCGCGCTCGGGCGGCGCGACCTGTTGCTGCTGGCCGGAGCGGGGGTTGCCGGGGCTGCCCTGCCAGGCCGCCTTCACGCCCAGGCGCCCCGGGTTCTGGTGATCGCCTCGGGGCAGGATTTTCCCAATCTCGACCCCCACACCGCGACCGGCTATGCTCCCGCCTTCTTCATGCGCAATGTCTACGATCCGCTGCTGCGCATCTCTGGCAATCCGCCCCGGCCGGTGCCGGGACTCGCCCGCAGCTGGGACGGCTCGGCCGACGGGATGACGCATGAATTCCATCTGGACCCGGCGGCGCGGTTTCACTCCGGCGCCCCGGTGACGGCCGAAGACGTGGTCTATTCCTTCGCCCGGGCGCTGCGTCTGGCCAAGGGCAATTCCTGGATGCTGCGGGGCATCCTCACCCCCGGGGGCTCGACGCGGTCGACCCGGCGACAGTGCGGATCACCCTGGCCGCGCCCTTCGCCGCCTTCCTGCAGGTGCTGCCCTGGTTTCCGGTGGTCGAGAAGGCCGCGGTCGAGGCGCATCTGGGCGAGGATGACGGCCAGAGCTGGCTGATGACACAGACCGCGGGCTCGGGTCCCTTCGCGCTGCAGCAGGCCCGGCCCGGCGCGCTTTACCGCTTTGTCCGGGCCCCGACCGCCTGGCAGGGCGGCGGCGGCACTCTCGACGGCGTGATCTGGCGCATCGCCCGGGAGGGCGCGACCGAGCGGCTGTTGTTGCAACGGGGCGAAATCCATGTCGCGCTGGACCTGACCTCGGAGGACATGGACGCGCTGGAAGGCGCGCCGGGCGTGGTGCGGGTGATCGAACCCGAATACCGCACCTTCACGATCAAGATGAACACCCGCCGCGGTCCGCTGGCCGATATCAACATGCGCCGCGCGATTTCCCATGCGCTCGATTACGACGCGCTGCGCGATACCGCCGGGTATGCCGATCTGATGGTCGGCCCGTTGCCCCTGGGCATCCTGGGGCACGACCCGGATCTGGCGGTGCCCCGCCACGACCCCGACGCCGCCCGTGCCCATCTGGCGCGGACCGCGACGCCCGAGGGCGGGATCTCGCTGAAGATCGTCTATTCCGCCAATCTCGAACAGCAGCGGCGCTATGCGCTGGTGCTGCTGGACAGCCTCAGGGCGCTGAACATCACGCTTGAAATCCAGCCGATGCGCTGGCCCGAAATGGTCGCCGCCTGCGCCAGCCCCGATACGCTGCCGGATTTCTTCCCGGTCTATCAGACCGCGAATTACGGCGACCCGGACAATTTCGCCTATGCCGCCTATCATTCGGCCTCGAACGGCAACTGGCAGAACCCGGTCTTTGCCGATCCCGAGGTCGACCGGCTGATCGAGGCGGGCCGCACCGAAACCGACATCGAGGCCCGCAAGGCGATCTATGGCGACTTCCAGCGCAAGGTGGTCGCCGATGCACCCGATCTCTTCGGGGTGCAGGAACGGCGCAAGCTCGGCCTCCGCGACGCGGTGCGGGGCCATGTCTTCACACCGGTCGCCGCGAATGCCATCGAGTGCTGGCCGCTGTCGCTGGTCTGAGCCCGGACGCGCCCGGACCCCGGCCCTGCCGCCCCGGGCGCATCTGGCGACCGGGGTCCGCCGACGTCCTCTTTTCGCCGAGATCCGCTGCATGCTTCGTTTTCTTCTTCGCCGCCTTCTGATGCTGGGTCCGGTGCTGGTCGGGCTGACGGCGATCATGTTCGTCATTGCCCGGCTGCTGCCCGGCGACCCGGTGGGGCTGGCCGCGGGCCCCAACGCGACGCAGGCCGAACGCGCCGCGCTGGCGCAGGAATTCGGGCTCGACCGGCCGGTCTGGGACCAGTACCTGAGCTATGTCGCGGGGCTGGCCCGGGGCGATCTGGGGCGCTCGCTGATGACCCGGCACCCGGTCGCCGAAGACATCGCCATCTATCTGCCCGCGACGCTGGAACTGGTGCTGGCGGCGATGGCGCTGGCCATCGCGCTGGGGCTGCCGCTGGGGCTTCTGACCGCGCTCTGGCAGAACCGCTGGCCCGACCGGCTTGGCCAGGTGCTGGCCATCGGCGCGATCTCGGTGCCGCGGTTCTTTCTGGGGCTGCTGCTGCAACTGGTCTTCGCGATGTGGCTGATGTGGCTGCCGCTGGGCGGGCAATTGCCCGTCGTGACCCTGCCGCCGCCCCGGGTGACGGGGCTTGTCACCCTCGACGCGGCGCTGGCGGGCGACTGGGCCACGCTGGGCGCTGCCTGCCGCCATCTCGCGCTGCCCGCGCTGGCGCTGGCGCTGTCGCCGCTGGCGGCGATCCTGCGGATGATGCGCGCCTCGGCGATCGAGGTCATGGCGCAGGATTATGTGACCGCCGCCCGCGCGCTGGGCCTGCCGCGCCGCAAGATCCTGATCAAGACCATCGGCCGCAACGCGGTCTCGGCCACGCTGACGGTGATCGGGCTCTATTTCGGCTGGCTGCTGGGCGGCACCGTGCTGGTCGAGACGGTCTTCGACTGGCCCGGGCTCGGACTTTACGCGACCCGCGCGATCCTCAGCCAGGACATGATGCCGGTGATCGGGGTGGCGCTGGTCACCGGGCTGATCTTCATCGCGGTCAATCTGGCGGTCGACCTGGCCTACGGGCTGATCGACCCCCGGGTGCGCTACGAATGACGGCCGGGACCCGCCTGCCGAGGCCCGCCGCCCGCCGCCCGCGCGCCCTGCGCCGCTTCGGGCGGAACCGGCTGTCGCTGCTGGGCGCAGGGCTCGTGGCGCTGGTGCTGGCGCTCGCCCTTTTCGGCCCGCTTCTCGCGCCCTATCCGGCCCATGTCGCGGGCGGCATCGACACCGCCGCCCGGTTTCAGCCGCCCTCGGCGGCCCATCCCTTCGGCACCAACGAGCTGGGCCAGGACGTGCTGTCGCTGACCCTCGCGGGCGCCCGGGTCTCGGTGCTGGCAGGCTTTTCCGTGGTGCTGATCGGCGGCACCACCGGCACTCTGATCGGCGGCATCGCCGGGTTTCTCGGCGGCTGGATCGACGAGATCCTGATGCGGCTGACCGACCTCATGCTGATCGTTCCGAACCTGATCCTTGCCATGACCGTCGCGGCCGTGCTGGGGCCGGGGTTCCAGAACATGGTGCTGGCGCTGGCGCTGGGCTGGTGGCCGGGCTATGCGCGGCTCCTGCGTGGCGAGGTTCTGGCCGCGCGCGAGCGCCCCCATGTCACCGCCGCCCGCGCGATGGGCGCCTCGCAAGCGCGGGTGCTGGTCCGCCATATCCTGCCCAATTGCGTCTCGCCGGTGATCGTCAAGATGTCGCTCGACATGGGCTTTGCGATCCTGATGGTGGCCGGGCTTGGCTTCATCGGCATCGGGGTGCGGCCGCCGGTGCCGGAATGGGGCACGATGCTGGCCACGGCGCGGGCCTACATGCCCGACATGTGGTGGGTGGCGATGGCCCCGGGCCTTGCGATCTTCGTCGCGGTCTTCGGCTTCAACCTCCTGGGCGACGGGCTGCGCGACAGCCTCGATCCGCGCGGAGGCCGCTGATGCCCCCGCTGATGCCCCCGCTGCTGGAAATCCGCGACCTGCATCTGACGATGGCGACCCGCGACGGCCCGGCGCAGGTGCTGACCGGCGTCGCACTCCGCATCGCGCGGGGCGAGATCTGGGGTCTGGTGGGCGAATCCGGCTGCGGCAAGACGCTGACCGGGCTGTCCGTCCCGCGCCTGGTGCCCTGCCCGCCCGCGCATTATCCGGCGGGCGAGGTGCGGCTGGACGGCGAGGACCTGATGGCACTGTCCGAACGCCGGATGCGGGCGCTGCGCGGCCGCCGGATCGGGATGATCCTGCAGGACCCCGCCACCAGCCTGAACCCGACGATGCGGATCGGCGATCAGCTGGCCGACGTGGCGCTGGCCGCGGCCCGCCACGATCCCGCGCTGCTGGGCCCAGGCCCCGCCCGAACGGCCGCCCGGGCGCTGGCGGCCACGATGCTCGACCGGGTCGGGATCGCCTCGGCGCGCCAGAGGCTGAGCGCCTGGCCGCACGAATTCTCGGGCGGGATGCGGCAGCGGGTGCTGATCGCCATGGCGCTGATCGGCGCGCCCGACCTGCTGATCGCCGACGAGCCCACATCGGCGCTCGACGTGCCCGTTCAGGCGCAGATCCTCGCGCTGATGCAGGGCATGGCGGCCGATCGCGGCCTCGGCATGATCCTGATCACCCATAGCATGGGCGTGGTGGCGCGGGCCTGCAGCCATGTCGCGGTGATGTATGCGGGCAGCATCGTCGAGACCGGGCCGGTCGTCGAGGTGCTGGACCGCCCGGCCCATCCCTATACCCGCGCGCTGATGGCCGCAGTTCCGGGGCGGCACACCCCGCGCGGCACGCTGCGCGCCCTGCCCGGCACCGTGCCCGACCTGCTGGCCGCGCCCCCAGGCTGTCGCTTCGCGCCCCGCTGCCCGAGGGCGACCCCCGCCTGCCGCGCCGCCCGGCCCCCGCTGCGCCCCCTTGGCGCGGGCCATGCCGTCGCCTGCGCCCATCCGGACGCGCCCGCCCATGGCTGATCCGCCGCTTCTGGAGCTGCGCGGGGTCTCGCGCCTATACCGGCCGCGCCGCAGCCTGCTGGCCCGCGGCCCCGAGGTGGTGGCGCTCGATGGCGTCAGCCTGCGGATCGCACAGGACGAAAGCCTCGGCGTCGTCGGCGAAAGCGGCGCGGGCAAGTCCACCCTGACCCGCATCATCCTGCGGCTCGAGCGCCCCGATGCGGGCCAGATCCTCTATCGCGGCGCCGATGTGGCCCGGTTCGGGCCGGGCGCGCTGCGCGCCTTCCGCGCCCGGGTACAGATCGTGTTCCAGGACCCGCAGGCCGCGCTGAACCCGCGCATGACCGCCGAAGAGATCGTGACCGAGCCGATGCTGGTGCATCGCGACACCGTCGGGCTCGACCGGCGCGGACGGCGCGCGCGGGTGGCCGAACTGATCGAGACGGTCGGGTTGAGGCCCGATCACCTGCGCCGGTTTCCCCACGAGCTTTCCGGCGGCCAGCGCCAGCGGATCGGCATCGCCCGCGCGCTGGCGGCGGGGCCCGAGCTGTTGCTGCTGGACGAGCCCACCTCGGCGCTCGACGTCTCGGCGCAGGCACAGGTGCTGAACCTGCTGATCGATCTGCAGGACCGGTTGGGGCTCGGCTATCTGTTCATCAGCCACGATCTGGCCGTCGTGCGTTACCTCTGCGACCGGATCGCGCTGATCCGTCAGGGACGTCTGGTCGAGGAAGGACCGGCCGCGCAGATCTTCGACGCCCCTCGCACCGCCTGTGCCCGGAGGCTGATCGACGCGGCCCCCGACCTCGGGGCCCCCTTGCGGTCCGCCGGCAGGACGACCGGGACCGACTGAGACCTCCGGCCCCCGGGTCGCCCCCAGCCCCGGACCGCGGCCGGGCCTCCGCCTGCTGAATTGGGCGATTCCCGGGGGTAATGCCCCGGTTCACGCCCCGCGCGCGGCAGGTCTTTTGGGCCCCAAGGCATGAGAAACCGGTCGCTTTGCACAATTCGCAGGCACATCCCGGTGGCACCGCGCGGTCCGGCGTCACAACGCCGTTACGCAAAGCCTTTAGTCACCGCCCCAAGGGCCACCGCATCTGCGGGGCTTGTCAGGTGGCAAACGCCATATATAGTCAAACGCAAGGCAAGGGGCGGGCACGTCCCGTCTCGGGGCCGGGCAGGCAGACGGGGCAGAGGCTGAGTCTCACCATGGATGGCGATTTCAGAACTTCGTTCGTGCGGGAGCCAGGCTCTCTCAAGCATCATCCGGCGCTGGTCCTGAACGCCGATTACCGCCCGTTGTCCTACTATCCGCTGTCGCTCTGGCCCTGGCAGGAGGCGGTCAAGGCGGCCTTCCTCGACCGGGTCGACATCGTGGCCGAATACGACAAGGTCGTCCGAAGTCCGACCCGGACGATCCGAATACCCTCTGTCGTCGTGCTGAAAGATTTCGTCAAACCGCAGAAGCGCGTGGCCTTCACGCGCTTCAATCTTTTCCTGAGGGACGAATTCAGCTGCCAGTATTGCGGCTGCAAGGGCGATCTGACCTTCGACCATGTGGTGCCCCGCGCCCGGGGCGGCATCACCAGCTGGGAAAACGTCGTCGCCGCCTGTTCGCGCTGCAACCTCCGGAAGGGCTCGAAAAGCCTGCGCCAGGCGGGCATGTCGCTTCGCCGCGCCCCGCGCCGTCCCCAGGCGACCGAGCTGCGCGATGTCGGCCGCAAGTTTCCCCCGAACTACCTGCATGACAGCTGGCTCGACTTCCTCTACTGGGACGCCGAGCTCGAAGCCTGATCCGCGCCCGGCGCGGCGCGCGCCACGGCAACCACGTTTTCCACCGAACGGCCTTTTGCACAGCCGATGGACCTGCCCCTCTCCAGGAAGGTGTCAGGCACCGGGCATGCGCCCCCATGAGGCCTATTGATCCCGGCGATCCCCCGGCGCAACCGAGCAGGCCTGCCCCGGCCTGACCATGCCTGCCAGTCGACCGGGCGGTGACCAGGCGAGCCGCTCTCGGACGAGGGCCACCGTCGGCCGCCTGACCCGGGCGAACGGCACCCCGCGCGATCGGGTCGCCGCGCCGGGGCGCCTGCCGCATCCGGACGAGGCGCAGGACTGGCGCGGGCGCAAAAGGCGCCGCGACAGTTGATCCTCGCGCGCTGCGGGGTCATGACGGGACCCGTATGAGTTTCCCCGGGCCGAAGCGGCATTCACCCGGATCCCGGGGGGGCCAGGTCGAGTAAAGAGTCTAAAGATTCCGCCCCGTTGTTCCGTCGTCTTCCCCTGCTTTTGCTGAGCGTCACGCTTCTGACCTGCACGCCGGTCGCGCAGGCCCCCGATCCCACGACCGCCCCTTACAGCCGCGCGGCCTTCGGCGCGGGCTGGGCCGATCCCGATGGCGATTGCCTCGACACCCGGGCCGAGCTGCTGGCGGGTCTTTCCACCGTGCCGGTGACACTGGCGCCCTCGGGCTGTTCGGTGCGCCACGGCCGCTGGATCGCGCCCTATACCGGGCGGGTGGTGACACAAGCCCGGGATCTCGACATCGATCACATCGTGCCGCTGCGCTATGCCTGGGGCCATGGCGCCGCCAGCTGGCCGTCCGCGAAGCGCGCCCGTTTCGCGCTCGATCCCGTCAACCTGCTGCCCGTCACCGCCTCGGCGAACCGCTCGAAGGGCGCGCGGGGGCCGCTCGACTGGCTGCCGCCCGATCAGGTCTTCCGCTGCCAGTACGTGCTGCGGTTCCGGCGGATCGCCAAGGCCTACGGGCTGGTGCACTCGGCCGCGGAAAAACGGGATCTGGCGGCGTTGACCGAACAGGTCTGTGGGACATGACGGCCGAGACCGGCAGGTCGGACCTTCGAACACACGGCTTTGATCTTGGTCCGGCCCGCGACCGCCATGCTGGCCCCCGGCGTGACGACGGCCGCATCATGAGGCCGGATACATGTCGGCCCCCGACACCAACGCCAAGACCCCTCTTGCGCAAGGGACAGGTACGTATCTCGCACAGATCCCGCGAGGCGATCCCGCCAGGCAGGTGGCACGAGAGACCGGGGCGGCCTTCGGCGGGGCGCTTTATGTCGACAGTCTCAGCGATCCGACCGGGCCGGTGCCGACCTGTCTCGACCTCTTGCGCGTGACCTTTGACACCGTGGCGCGCGGCCTGCTTGAGACGACGGTCGCGAACTGATGCCCCCGCCGCTCTGGACAGGAGCCCCATGGTGCACCGCCCGACCGCCGACGACATCCCCGCGACAGAGGCCGATCCGCGCGGCACGATCACCGCGCTCGCTGGCGTGAACGGCGCCGGGAGATCGACGCTTTTCAAGACGATCATGGACCTCGTTCCGGTCGCGCGGGGCGAGATCCGGCGGCTGGGACTGGGCGGGCGCGAGGCGCTGCGGCGCAATCTGCTGGCCTATGTCCCGCAGGCCGAGGAGGTCGGCTGGTGCTTCCCGGTGCTGGTCGAGGATGCGGTGATGACGGACCGCCACGGGCATATGGGCTTTCCGCGGCGTCCGCGTGCGGCCGACAGGGCAGCGGTCGACCGCGCGCGATCGCGTCGGCTCGACGGCGTTTTGCCACCGCCAGATCGGCGAGCTGTCGGCGGGCAGAAAAGGCGGGTCTTTCTGGCCCGGGCGCTGGCACAGGACGGCCGGGTGATCCCGCTGGACGAGCCCTTCACCGGGGTCGACGTCAAGACCGAAGAGCAGATCGCGGCGCTGCCGCGCGCGTTGCGGGACGAGGGCCGGGTGATGCTGGTCTCGACCCATGATCTGGGTTCGGTGCTCGAATTCTGCGACCGGGCGGTGCCGGTGCGGGGCACAGTGCCGGCGACGGGCCGACCGCGACGACCTTCACCCGCGCGAACCTCGAACGCGCCTTCGGCGGCGTGCTGCGCCAGTTCACGCTGGGCGGTCCCAAGCTGCACGATGACGACGCCCCGCGCCAGATTTCGATCCTGACCGATGACGAGCGTCCTCTGGTGCAATATGGCGACCGCACCCAGGACCGTGAGGGCGCGCAATGCGCCTGCTCGAACCCTTCGCCTATCCCCTGATCCTCGGCGCCTTTGCGGCGGGGGTGACCAGCGCGCTTGTCACCGGGTATCTGGCCGAGAACCGCCGGATCAAGCGCGCCACGGGAATGGGCGTCGTCTGTTCGGGGATGTTCGCGCTGGAGGTCATCCTCTTTGCCGCCTTCCCCTCCAGCGCCCATCTCGACCCTATCCTGTTCGGCGACACGCCGGGCGCCGGGCCGCAGGATCTGTAGACCGCAGGGCTGATCTCGCTTGGCGTGACGCTGGCGCTGGCCGCGAAATGGAAGGACCCGATGCTGCGTACCTTCGACCCGGGCCAGGCCAAGGCCTCGGGCCTGCCGGTCGGGGTGCTGCATTACGGGCTTCTGACGGCGCTGTCGCTGACCATCGTCGCAACGCTGTCGGCGACCGGGCTGCTCCTGGCCGTGGGCCTGCTGATCGCCCCTGGTGCCATCGCCTTTCTGCTGGTGCAGAGTTTCGGGCCGATGCCGGTCGTCTCGGTCGCCGTCTGCCTTGCGGCCATGCTGGGCGGCACCTATGCCAGCTTCCATATCGACAGCGCCCCGGCGGCGACGGTCATTCTCGTGCTCACGGCGCTTTTCGCGACGGCCTTCGGGCGGCGTCTGCACCGGACAAGGGCCGCCTCGCGCGGCGCGAGGGGCGCGGGCTGAGCGCCGGGGCCCGGAGCGACCGAAAGGAAGACCGTCCTGCAGGACCGAAGCGACAGGCTGACCCGGGCGCTGCGCGCGGCCGGGATCCGCGTCACCCGGCAACGCGCCGCCCTGATGAACGTGCTGGCCGAGGCCGAGGACCATCGCGACGCGGCCGAGCTGCACCGCCGGGCCGAGCCCCGCGCACCGGGGCTGTCCTTGCCGACCGTCTGCCGCACGCTGAGCGCGCTGGAGGATCAGGGCGTGATCCAGCGCCACCAGTTCGAGGGCGCGTCCGCCTGTTTCGGACGCGCCGAGACCGCCCATCACGACCACATGATCGACATCGGGACCGGCGAGGCGGTCGAGTTCCGCTCGGACCGGATCGAAGAGCCGCAGGCCCGGATCGCGGCGAAACCGGGCTATGATATCGTCCATCACCGGATGGAGCTCTACGTCCGCAAGACGCGCGGCTGAGGCAGGGCCGGGCCGTCCTCCAGCCGTCCTCCAGCCGCCCTCCAGCCGTCCTCCAGCGCCCTTTCCGGCCGGATTTGCGCCGTCACCAACGGAATTCCTCGCCAGCGCCGTAACACAACCGTTATGGTCGGTGTCGTTGCCCCTTCGGCATGTGTTGCGTAGCACCGGGCAGGTTCCGCCCCCCTTTGACCCTCTTACGGATATTGCATGTCACTCATCTCCTTGACCCGGTCGCTGCCGTTCCGGTCCCCGCTCGATTGTCTTGCGGTGCTGGCCGCACTTGTCTGGCTGACCCCCGCCGCCCTTGCCCAGGAGCCCGCGACCGGCGGCGCGCCTCCGATGCAGGTCGGCGTGATCGAGATGCAGCGCCAGGAGGTGCCGCGCACCGTCACCCTGCCCGGCCGGGCCGTGGCCTTCGAGGATGTCGAGATCCGGCCCCGGGTCGACGGCGTCGTCGAAGAGGTGGCCTACAAACCCGGCCGCCCGCTGAAGGTGGGCGATCCGCTTTACCGGATCGACGATGCGGCCTACCGCGCCGAGGTCGCCGCCGACGCGGCCGATCTGGCCAAGGCCGAGGCCAATCTGCCGGTCGTGCAATCCGCCTATGAGCGGGCGCTCAAGCTGGAGGGCAACAACTATTCCGCCGCCCAGGTCGACGCCGCCCGGGCCGAACTGGAAGAGGCGAAGGCCACGCTCGACGCGGCCCAGGCCGCGCTCGACTATTCCCGCACCCAGCTGTCCTGGACCACGATCCGCAGCCCGATCGAGGGCGTGCCCGACATCTCGGCGGTGTCGGTCGGCGATCTGGTCACGGCGGCGCAAGGCGACGCGCTGACCACCGTCACCCGGCTTGACCCGATCTATGTCGACATGATCGAAACCAGCGCCCGGATCCTGTCGATCCGCGGCCAGATCGAGGCCGGAACGCTGAAGATGAACGACCGCCTCCGCGCCCGGCTGGTGCTGGAAACCGGCCAGAGCTACGAGGGCGAGGGTCAGCTGGTGACGCCGGGAACCAGCGTCGCGACCTCGACCGGGACCATGAGCGTGCGCTTTCGCTTCGACAATCCGCGGCGGCTGATCCTGCCCGGCATGTTCGTCCGGGGCGAGGTCACGCTGGGCTCGGTCGACGCCTTCCTGGTACCGCAGCGCGCGGCCCAGCGCGACAGTTCGGGCAAGCTGAACGCCTTCGTTCTGGCCGCCGACGGCACCGCGAGGAAAACCGCGCTGACCGAGATCGGCAGCACCGGCAACAGCTGGATCGTCGAGGACGGGATCGCGCCCGGGGACAAGCTGATCGTCGACGGGCTGAAATCGATGCGCGATGGCCAGAAGGTACGGCCGGTGACCGCCACGCTTGATGAAAACGGGCTGGTGCAGGACGCCGCCCCCGCGTCGTCCGGCGCGGAGGACTAGACCATGGCCGCCTTCTTCATCCGACGCCCGGTTTTCGCCTGGGTGCTGGCCATCGTCACCATGCTGGTGGGGGCCTTCGGCCTCGCGACGCTGCCGATTTCGCAATATCCCGACATCGCGCCGACGACCGTGCGGATCTCGGCCAGCTATACCGGCGCCTCGGCCGAAACCGTCGAGAATTCGGTGACCACCGTGATCGAGGACGGCATGACCGGGCTCGACGGGCTGACCTACATGACCTCGACCTCGTCGGAAGGCTCGGCCAGCGTGTCGCTGACCTTCGACGACACGGTCGATCCCGACATGGCGCAGGTGCAGGTTCAGAACAAGCTGCAGCTGGTGCAGTCGAAGCTGCCCGCCAGCGTCACCCAGCAGGGCGTGGCGGTCACCCGCTCGACCAGCTCGATCCTGATGGTGGGCGCGCTCGTGTCCGAGGATGGCAGCCTCAGTTCGGTGGAACTGGGCGATCTGCTAAGCTCGACGCTCGAAGACGCGGTGCAGCGGACCGAGGGCGTGGGGTCGATCAACGTCTTCGGCACGCAATATGCGATGCGCATCTGGCTCGATCCCGACCGGCTTTTCCAGTACCAGCTGACGCCCGCCGACGTGACCGGCGCCGTGGCCGAGCAGAACACCAATGTCACCGTCGGCTCGCTGGGCGCGCAGCCCGTGGTCGAGGGTCAGCAGATTACCGTGTCGCTGTCGGCCCAGTCGCAGCTCAGCTCGGTCGAGGACTTCCAGCGCATCCTGCTGAAGACCGAACCCGACGGATCCAGCGTCTATCTGGCCGATGTCGCCCGGATCGAGCTGGCCGAGGAAAGCTATGGCAGCTCCAGCCGCTTCAACGGCAAGCCCGCGGCGGGCTTTGGGGTCAACCTCGCGACCGGGGCCAATGCGGTCGAGACCGCCAGCCGGGTCCGCGCCACCATCGGCGGGCTGACGGCCTCGTTGCCCGAGGGCGTGGCGGTCGAATACCCCTATGACACCTCGCCTTTCGTCGAGCAGTCGATCGAGCAGGTCTATCACACCCTGGGCGAGGCCATCGTTCTGGTCTTTCTGGTGATCCTTCTCTTCCTGCAAAGCTGGCGCGCGACGCTGGTGCCGACCATCGCGGTGCCGGTCGTGCTGCTGGGCACCTTCGGGGTGCTGGCCGCGCTGGGCATGTCGATCAACACGCTCAGCATGTTCGCGCTGGTGCTGGCCATCGGGCTGCTGGTCGACGACGCCATCGTGGTGGTCGAGAACGTCGAGCGGGTCATGGCCGAAGAGGGTCTTGGACCCCGCGAAGCAACCGAAAAGAGCATGGCCGAGATTTCGGGCGCGCTCATTGGCATCGTGGTGGTACTGTCGGCGGTGTTCCTGCCGATGGCCTTCATGTCGGGCTCGACCGGGGTGATCTACCGGCAGTTCTCGGTGACGATCATCTCGGCGATGGTGCTGTCGCTGCTGGTCGCGCTGATCCTGACGCCCGCCATGTGCGCGACCCTGCTGAGGCCCGGAGACGGCCATGCGCAGCTGGCACCGCTGCGCTGGTTCAATGCCGGGCTCGACCGGCTGACCGGCGGCTATGGCGGCAGCGTGGCGCGGTTTTCCCGGCGGCCGTTCCGCATGCTGATCGTGCTGGCCGCAGTCGGGATCGGCGCCGGGCTCGTCTATCGCGAGGTCCCCTCGTCCTTCCTGCCGACGGAGGATCAGGGGGTGCTGATGGCGACCATCGAGCTGCCCCAGCACGCCACCACCGCCCAGACCGAAGAGGCGGTCGCGGCGCTGGAAAACCACATGCTGACCGCCACCGGCGGCGCGGTCGACTCGGTCTTCTCGGCGGTCGGCTTCAGCTTCGGCGGCAGCGGCCAGAACGCGGCGATGATGTTCGTCAAGCTCCGCGACTATGCCGACCGGCCCGGGCTTGACGCCGAGACGCTGAGCACCCGGACCAACGGCGCCTTCTTCCAGAACCGCTTCGGGCAGATCTACGTGATGCAACCGCCCGCGATCCCGGGCATGGGTACCTCGTCGGGCTTTACCATGTATCTGGTCGATCAGGCCGGGACCGGGCAAGAGGCGCTGAAGGCCGCGGCCGACCGGCTGGTGGCCGCCGCGACCGCCGATGGCCGCGTCACCAACCTGCGCGGCAATGACGACGCCACCAAGCCCTCGCTCCGGCTCGATATCGACCAGCAGAAGGCCGAGGCGCTGGGCGTGTCGCTGTCCGACGTCAACGGGATGCTGGCGACGGTCTTTGCCGGGACCTATGTCAACGACTTCCCGCTGGGCAACGACCTGCGCGAGGTGATCGTGCAGGGCGACGCGCGCTGGCGGATGCAGCCCGAGGATATCGACGCCTGGTATGTGCGCAATTCCGGCGGCGAGATGGTCCCGCTTTCGGCCTTCGTGACCCGGGTGTGGGACTCGGTGACGCCCTCGCTCGACCGCTATGGCGGCACCCGGGCGATGGAACTCTCGGGCGCCCCGGCACAGGGGATCAGTTCGGGCGACGCAATGGAAACGATGGAAGAGCTCGTCTCAGGCGCGGACGGCGGCTACGGCGTCGCCTGGACCGGGCTGTCCTATCAGGAACGGCTGTCGGGCAATCAGGAGCCGCTGCTTTATTCGCTGTCGGCCCTGGTGGTGTTTCTCGCGCTCGCCGCCCTTTACGAAAGCTGGACGGTGCCCTTCGCGGTGATGCTGTCGGTGCCGGTCGGGATGCTGGGGGCGCTTTTGGCGACCTGGCTGCTGGGTCAGTCGAACGACGTCTATTTCAAGGTCGGCCTGCTGACGACCATCGGTCTGGCGGCGCGGAACGCGATCCTGATCGTCGAATTCGCCGAGACCCTCCGGCGGCAGGGCCAGGCGCTGGTCGAGGCGACGGTCACCGCCGCCCGACAGAGGCTGCGGCCGATCCTGATGACCTCGCTTGCCTTCGGCTTCGGCATCCTGCCGCTGGCGCTGGCCAGCGGCGCCGGAGCCAATGCGCAGAACTCGATCGGCATCGGCATGCTCGGCGGCATCGTCTTCTCGGCGCTGTTCGGCATCGTGATGGTGCCGGTCTTCTACGTTGCCGTTCTGACCGCCGTCGCCCGGCTGCGCCCGCAGCCGTCGCGCCCCGCGCCCGACGAGGCCCGGGGCTAAGGCCGCAGACCGCGTCCCGCCCGGCCGAGAAAGGGCCGGGCGGGCGCAGCGCCCTCTGCGGCCCGGGAGCCGTTATGTAGATTTTTCTTATATTGCAAAAGACCTTGCCGCGTCCGATCAAGATGGTCCGGCAGCAGGCCGGACGCGCCGGTCCAGCGGGCCGGCCCATCGGGACAGGAATGACAAGATGAAACTCAGCGCACGCAACATCCTTACCGGGACCGTAACCGCGGTCGAAACCGGGACCGTCACCACCCATGTCAAGATCGACGTCGGCGGCGGGGCCATCGTCACTGCCTCGATCACCAACGAGGCCGCCACCGATCTGGATCTGAGGGTCGGCGACAAGGCCAGCGCCATCATCAAGTCGACCGACGTTCTGGTCGGCAAGGACTGATCCGCCGGGTTGGGGGGAGGGACGGCCCTGCCCCCGGCCCGCACCCGCGCGGCCTTCGCCCCCGAACGCCAAGCTGTTCGATCCCAGGGTTTGGTGGCGTGGTCCTATCGAAGGAATGGAAGGATGCCCTATGGGGCAAGTTCGTCACGGAAACGCCGCGACCACGTACGCGGTCAGAGCAGCGATACAGCGATCGCAAGCGTCGCTCGCGACGCTGAGCCGGGACCTGCGGAGTGGGGAGGATCGGAAAACGATCCGGTGAATCGTTTTCCCGACGACCCCCGAGACGGTTGCGAACCGGCGCAAACGGCAGACGGTCGATGATCGCAAGACCGGCCCTAAGAGGCCACGTTCGACGGTTCCGTCTGAGGCCGAGGAGGCGGCCATCGTCGCGTTTCGGCGCCACACGCTGCTGCCGCTTGACGACGGCCTCCGTGCCCTGCAGCCGTCCATCCCGCATCTGACACGCTCTGCACTGCAGTGCTGCCTGCAGCGCTGAGCCATTGCGGCGCCATTGGTTCAAACCCGATGGCGAATGCCTCTCGCGCCTGCCGGACGTCGAGGGCGACAAGCCGAAGCGGTCGGCGTTCAAACGCTGCCCTGACCAACCCCAACCATCCCGGGAGTTCGGAGGATCGGAAAACAGTCCGGGGGGACTGTTTTTCCAGGGCGGCGGACAGGTCGAACGGATGCACCGCACGATCAGGGAGGGTGAAGCGGATCAGGCGAGGCACCAGTGGCGCGTCTTCCCGCTGAACGTCAATCGGGACCATCACGACAGCCACGACCAGCTCCGCCCCCACCTCGCGGACTTGATGGCAGCCTACAGCTTCGCGCGCCGCCTCAAGACCATCGACGGGCTCACGCCCTGCGAATACATCTGCAAGATCCGGACATCAGAGCCGGACAGATTCATCTTGAACCCGATCCACGAGATGCCGGGACTGAACACCTAATGCTCGGGACAGGGCCGCCCGCCATAATCGGGCTTGAGGTCGATCAGCGGCGTCCCGTCGATGCAATCGAGCCCCCGCACCAGTAGCACATCGCCCTCGCGCCCCAGAAGCGCGACCACCGAACAGGCCACCGGATTGGGCCGGTTGGGCGAGCGCAGTGCGAAGGTGCCGATGGTCTCGCCGTCATTGCGCGGGCTCTGGCGCACCAGATCGCGCCGCGCCCCGTCCATCCAGTACAGAAGCAGCAGGTTCTCCTTGCGCTCGATCCCGGCCAGCGCCTCGCGCCAGCGCGGGTCGATCTCGATCCGGCAGACCGGGCCAGCGGTGCGGTCGCCCTGACGCGGACAATCGCGCGGCGACGTCCAGGGGGTCCTGAGCCGCCCGACGAACCACACTGTCGCATCGCCGGTCTGCGGCAGCGGGGCGCAGACCTCGCCCGCCCGGATCTCGGCCATGACCTTTTCCATGCATCTTCCTTTCGCGCCTGGCCGCGCGCTGGCGGCGAAGGGGATCGCCGCCATGTTTGCCACTTATATAACGGCTGGCAAGAGGCCGCGCTGACGCGGCCCTGGCCCGAAGGTCCGGCGCCCGGCAGCAGGGCACAGCGCCGGGCACTCGGCGGTGGCAGATCGGGCGGCTTCGCGCTAAGACGGGGCGATGTCTGCGAAAGGAGCGAGACGGCAATGCCGGTTGGAGTGCGCAGCGCGCTGACGCTGGAACGGCCCGGGGCGCGGATGGGCGCCGACCGGGTGGCGCTTCTGGCCGCGGTCGGCCGGACCGGGTCGATCTCGGCCGCGGCGCGCGAGGTGGGCCTGTCCTACAAGGCCGCCTGGGACGGAGTGCAGGCGATGAACAACATCTTCGCAAGCCCCCTGGTCAGCGCCGCCCCCGGCGGGCGCGCGGGCGGCGGCGCGGCGCTGACCCCGGCCGGCGAGAAGGTCATCGCCGCCTTCACCGCGATCCAGGAAGGGCTGGAACGGGTGGTCGCCTCGCTCGACAACCAGATCGACCTCGACCCCGGCGACATTCTCTGGAGCCTGATGATGAAGACCTCGGCCCGCAACACCTACCGCGCCACCGTGACCTCGGTGACCGAAAGCCCGGTCAGCGCCGAGGTGCAGATGGATATCGGCGGCGGCCAGACGCTGGCCTCGGTCATCACCGGCCACAGCGCCGCCGAGATGGGGCTGGCCCCCGGCATCGAGATCTTCGCACTGGTCAAGTCGAGCTTCGTGATCCTCGCGAAGGGGCACGAGCTTGGCCCGATGTCGGTCCGCAACCGTCTGACCGGCACCGTCACCGGGCGCACCGACGGGCCGGTGAACAGCGAGATCGTGCTGGATCTCGGAAGCGACAAGACGCTGGTTGCGACGATCACCCGCGAAAGCGCCGAGGCGCTGAAACTGGCCCCCGGCGACGCCGCGACCGCGCTGATCAAGTCGAGCCATGTGATCCTGGCCCTGCCCTAGCAGGCTACCGAAAAAAGGTCTGAGGCGCACGCCTTTCGCTTCGCTCGTCAGGTCCAGACGCGCCACGTTTTCATCAGCTCGACGAGAGAGCCCGAAAAGTGACGCTCCTTGGCGTCGAAAACGCGATCCTCGGAGTTTTCAGCGGCCAGCTAAGCCCCGGAGGCGCCTCAGACCCGGGCGCAGATCCCGGCCCGGCACCAGTCCAGCACCGCCGCCCGCTCGGGCACAAGCCGGTCGGCCACGCCACCGGTGAAATCGGTCCAGGCCGCGGTGCAATCGGGTTTGACCGCGACCAGCACCGGCACCTGCCGCTCGCAGGCGCGTTCGATCACCGAGCGAAACCCGTGCCCCTCGACCTCGGCCTTGCCGAAGCGCGGCAGGATCAGCAGATCGGGCCCGGTCTCAAGCGCGGCCAGCGCGGCACAGGCCGCCTCGGCCAGCCCCTGCGGGTCGAGCTTGCAGCCCTGCGACCCCGGCCCCAGATCCTGCGAGATCGAAAAGACTCCGCCGCCGGTCAGATCCTCGACCGCCATACCGCCTTCCGGGGCGCGGCCCTGACGGAACCCGGCGACACGGACGCCCTCGGCGCGCAGGGCCGCCACGACCTTCGCCAGCAGCGCGTCGATGGCCAGGTCTTCCACAAGCGGGATCGCGGCAACCCGGTACGGGGCATCGTCGCTGGTCTCGGTCATCTCTGCAACTCTCCCGGATATCGCTATGCACTAAGGTTACATAGCGCATTCCCGGCGGCTCAATGCCGCAGAACGGATTGAACCACGGGTCGCGACGTTTCGCCACGCAACGGCGCGTCGAAGGGACCGAAATGCCCAAAACCGCGCCGTCCCTGCATCGCAGGGCGGTTTCCTTGTGCGTCTTCGGTCGTGGAAGACCGAATCCGTTCTTGCATGTGCGGCACGAATTCGTATGTACGCGAAGACTGATAAAAATCGTCGGATATTCGCCGCGGCACCGCCCGGCGGACCGGAAAGCCAGATCGCCCGTCCCAGGACGCGCTGTCCAGCCATGTGACACGCAGAATTGGGGACAACGCATGAACCGGACCTCTCGAGGCCTGCTGCTTCTGGGCGCCTGCTGGGCAGGCAGCGCCGCTTTCGGCCAGGATACCAACCAGACCTATCTCGGCACCCTGCGGATCGAGGGGGCCGAAGCCCAGGATCTTCTGGGCAATACCGAGGTCACCGCCGAGGACCTGGAAAACCGCAACCCGTCCAGCGTGAAGGACGTCTTTCAGGGCGAGGCCTCGGTGACGGTGGGGGGCGGCGCGGCGATTGCGCAAAAGGTCTTCGTGAACGGGATCGAGGAAAGCCTGCTGTCGGTCACCATCGACGGCGCGCGCCAGAACAAGGGCGCCTTCCACCATACCGGCAACGTGCTGATCGACCCGGAATTGCTGAAACGGGTCGAGGTGACCAAGGGCCTTGCCCCGGCCGATGGCGGCCCCGGCGGTCTGGCCGGGTCCATCGCCTACGAGACCAAGGATGCCCGCGATCTGCTGGAGCCGGGCAAGAGTTTCGGCGGCATCGCCAGCATCGGCACGTCAACCAACGGCACCGACCTGCGCAGCGCGCTGACGGTCTTCGGCCAGCAGGGCGGGCTTGACTACCTGCTGAGCGGCACGCGCGAGATCGGCAGCGAGTACGAGGATGGCGACGGCACCACCATGAGCGGGACCGAGCCCGACCTGAGCTCCTACACCGCCAAGCTGGGCTTCACCTCGCAATCGGGCAAGCGGCTGACCTTCAGCGCCTCGGAAACCGAGGACGAGGGGCGCCGGGCGGCGCAGCTGGGCGGCAACGGGCTTTACTTCATCCGGCCCGATTTCGCCGGGCTGACCTCGGGCGACAGCGTGATGGTCGACGGCTATGCCCGGCGCAGCTCGTTCACGCTCAGCTATACCGACGAGGCCCCCGAGGGCTGGTTCGCGCCCAAGCTGCAACTGTCCTATAACGAGCAGGAGGTCGACGTCATCGGAGCCTGGGGGCTCAATACCAGCCTCAGCGGCAGCGCCAGCAACGAATGGCAGATCGGCACCGGCACCCTGACCGCCGGGCTCGACTTCTTCGACGAGACCGCCAAGGGGCGCGGGCGCGGCACCGCCCCTTATGACAGCCGGGGCAAGGAGAGCATGACCAATATCGGCCTCTTCGCCCAGGCGCGCCAGGACCTGACCGACAGGGTCTCGGTCTCCTACGGGCTGCGCTATGACATGCAGGAGTTCGACGCCGCCGACGGACAGGAGTTCGACGGCAGCGGGCTCAGCGCCAATGCCTCGGTCGATGTGGTACTGACCGAACGGCTGACGCTGAATGCCGGGATCGCCTCGACCTGGGGCGGCTACGAGCTGGGCGAGGCGGCGCTGGTCAATTTCGGCGGCGACTGGACCTATGACGGCTTCACCACCTCGCGCAGCAAGGCAAGCCGCCTGGGCCTGCGCTATGAGACCGGTCCCTGGGCGGTCAGCGGCGCGGTCTTCTATACCGGGATCGACGATCTCAACGCGGTGCTGCCCACCGGCGCCGACCGCGGCGCGCGGGCCGATGTCAGCTCGCGCGGGGTCGAGGGGTCGATCGGCTGGCAGGGCAGCGACGGCTTCGCCCGGCTGAACTACACCTATGCCGATGTCAAACTCGACGGCGACACCGTCGGCACCACGTCCTATTACTATGGCCGCCCGGTCGGGCATATCATCGCGCTGGAAGGCGGGCTGGACCTGACGCCCGCCTGGCGGCTGGGCGGATCGGCGGAAATCGCCCTTAAGAACACCGACACGCCGACCGACCTTCCGGGCTATGAGGTGCTGAACCTTCACGCGACCTATGCCCCCGCGCGGATGAACGGGGTCGAAATCCGGTTCGACATCCGCAACCTGCTGGACGAGACCTATGCCAGCCGCAGCTCGGACGGGATCGACTTCAGCCGGGTGGTCGCGCTGAACGAGCCGGGACGGACCTTCGGGGTCAGCGCCCGCTGGCGGTTCTGACACCGGACGGGGCGGGGCATGGCCGGACCGATGGGTCCCTGCAAGGCCGTGCCCCGGACCGGCCGACGGCACGGTTCAGGCCGCCTTGCCACCCCGCCAGTCCATCTTCTCGAAGCCTTCGCGAAAGGCAAAGCGCGCCAGATGGCTGTCGACGATGTTGCGGGCAAGTTCCAACGCTGCGGGATCGGCCCCGCTGACCGTCACGGTCAGCAGCCCGTCACTGGCCTCGAGGCTGGCCTCGCCCGGGGGCAGCGCCACCCGACCCAGATCGGTGTCGTACTCGACCGCGACCTTATGGGCGAAATGCTTGCAGAGCTGCTGAAGATAGCTGCTCGCCTTGGGGGTGGAAAAGACGCCGGTATCGTGAAGAAGGGTCATGTTACATTCCTGACTTTTTCTGTCGATTTAGGTCTTGCCCCGGCCGAGGGCAAGGCGCTATCCGGGCCTGACCGGTCACGGCACCGCTACCCGAAAAGATCCCCGGACACCGCCAGCGCACCGCCAGTCAGCGGTCGCCCCCATCGCAGGAAAGGACACATCATGCTGAGCCGCAGTCTGGCTTCGCTGGCCCTGGCGCTTTGCCTCGGCCTGCCGGCAGCCGCCCGCACGGTCACCGTCGAGACCGCCACCGGCCCGGCCGAGCTGACCGCCGACCCCGCCCGGGTGGCGGTGATGGACATCGCGGCGCTCGATACGCTGGACGCGCTGGGGGTCGACGTCGCGGGCGTGCCCGAGCCGCATTACCTGCCCTATCTCGACGCCACCGCCAGCCGCGCGACCCGGATCGGGACGCTCTTCGAGCCCGATTTCGAGGCCCTCGCGATCCTCGATCCCGACCTGATCGTGGTCGGCAGCCGGTCCTCGGGGCAGGCCGCGGCGCTGGCGCGGATCGCGCCAACCATCGACATGACCGTGACCGGTCAGGACATGCTGGCCGAGACCCGCGCCCGGCTGCGGGCCTATGGCCGCCTCTTCGGCCGCGAGACCGAGGCCGCAGCCCTCGAGGCCGCGCTCGACGCCCGGATCGCCGCCGCCCGCGCAGCCGTCGCGGGCAAGGGCGACGCGCTGATCGTGCTGACCAATGGCGGCAAGATCTCGGCCTATGGGCGCGACAGCCGCTTCGGCTGGCTGCACACCGCCTTGGGCCTGCCCGAGGCGCATCCCGATCTGGGCGCCACAACCCATGGCGAGGCGATCTCGTTCGAATTCGTGGCCGAGACCGACCCCGACTGGATCCTCGCCATCGACCGCGGCGCGGCCATCGGCGCCAGCGGCGAAGCGGCGGCGGCGACGCTTGACAACGTGCTGGTCCGGGGCACCGAGGCCGCACGGGCCGGGCAGATCGTCTATCTGGACAGCGGGCCGCTTTATATCGCGGGCGGCGGCGTTCAGTCGATGATGCACACGCTCGACGAAATCGTCGCGGCCTTTTCCGCCGACCGCCCATGACGGCCGGGCTGAGGCTCTGGCTGGGGCTCGGCACCGCGCTTGCGGCGCTGGCGGGGCTGAGCCTCTGCATCGGCGCGGCCTCTCTTTTCTCGGGCGATCTCGGGACCGGCTGGCTGATCGCGGTCAGCCGCTTCCCACGCACGGCGGCAGCCCTTCTGGCCGGGATGGGGCTGGCGCTGGCGGGCGTGGTGATCCAGCAGACGGTGCAGAACCGGCTGGTCGAGCCCGCCCTGACCGGCACCCCCGAGGCGGCGATGCTTGGCCTTCTGGGCGTCACCCTGATCGCGCCGGGCGCCGCGCCCGTCTGGAAGATGGCGGCCGCGACGGCTTCGGCGCTGATCGGAACGGCGGGGTTTTTGGCGCTCGCCCGCCGCATCCCGCGCCAGGACCCGATGCTGTTGCCGCTGGTCGGCCTGATCTATGGCGGCATCCTCGGCTCGGCCGGGCTGTGGCTGGCCTGGACGACCGATCTTGTCCAGTATCTGGGGATCTGGCGGCTCGGCGAGTTCTCGGGCGTGGTGCAGGGCCGCTACGAGCTGCTTTGGGGCATCGCGGCGCTGGCGCTTCTGGTCTATGCGGCGGCCGACCGGATCACCCTTCTGGGTCTGGGCGAGACCCAGGCGCGCAGCCTCGGGCTGAACTATGCCCAGACCCGCACGCTGGGTCTGGTGGCGGTCGCGGCGATCACCGCGCTGGTGATCGTGACGGTCGGCGCCCTGCCCTTCGTCGGGCTGGTGGCACCCAACCTCGTGTCGCGCTGGCGCGGCGACAACCTGCGCGCCAACCTGCCGCTGGTCGCGGCCGGGGGCGCCGGCATGGTTCTGGCCGCCGACATCCTCGGCCGGGTGCTGCGGGAGCCCTACGAGATCCCGGCCGCCACCGTCTTCGGCGTCTTCGGCGCGGGCGTCTTTCTGTGGCTGCTTTATGCCGCCCCGGGACCGGCGCGCAATGGCTGAGACCGCCGGGACCTTTCCCCGCCCCGCCCGCAGGCTCTGGGCCTTGGCCGGGCTGCTGGCGGCGCTGTCGCTGCTGTTCCTGTTCTGGCATCTGCGCGGCCCGACCGGCTTCATCCTGTCGCTGCGCGCGACCCGGCTGGCCGCGTTGATCCTTGTGGGCGCGGCCACCGGCATGGCGACGGTGCTGTTCCAGACCGTCGCCGCGAACCGGCTTCTGACCCCCGGGATCGTCGGGATCGACGCGCTGTTCATCTTCCTGCAGACCGCGCTGGTCGCGACGCTGGGCGGGCTTGGCTATGCGCTCTTGCCCGAGTTCGGCCGGTTCCTGGCCGAAACCGCGCTGCTGACGCTGGCCGCGACCGCGCTGTTCGGCCTGTTGCTGCGGCGGGGCGCGGGCGACGTGACGCGGATGATCCTGACCGGGGTGATCCTCGGTGTCCTGCTGCGCGGCCTGGCCGAGCTGGCCCAGCGGATGCTGGACCCCTCCGAATTCGCCGTGGTCCAGCAGGCGATGTTTGCCAGCTTCGGATCCGTGCCGACCGGCGCGCTCTGGATGGCCGCCGTCGTTCTGGTCGGGGCGGGCGCGCTGGCCATCGCCATGGCACCCGCGCTCGACGTGGCGGCGCTGGGTCGGCCGACGGCGCGCGGGCTTGGCCTTGCCCATGACCGGCTGGCGGTCGCGGCCCTGATGCTGGTCGCGGCGATGGTCGCGGTCGCGACCGCGCTGGTCGGGCCGGTGACCTTTCTGGGCCTCATCGCCGCGGCGCTGGGCCGGGTGCTGGCGGGCACCTACCGCCATGCGGTCCTGCTGCCCGCGGCCGGGCTGTCGGGCGCCGCGATCCTCGTCGCCGGGCAGTTCGTGTTCGAGCGGCTTCTGGGCCTGCACTCGACGCTGGCCGTGCTGGTGGAATTCTTCGGCGGGCTGCTGTTCCTCGCCCTCGTCCTGAACAGGAGATCCGCATGATCGAAGTCCGATCGCTGTCCTACGCTGCCGGTGCCACGCCGATCCTGCACGAGGTCGGGCTGGACCTCGCGCCGCGCGGCATCACCGCGCTGATCGGGCCGAACGGCGCGGGCAAATCGACCTTGCTGCACTGCATCGCGGGGCTCGCGCGACCCGGCGCGGGAACCGTGCGGATCGACGGGCTCGACCCTTTCGCGGTGCCCGACCGGCGGCGCGCGCGGCAGGTGGCGCTGTTGCAGCAATCGCCCACGGTCGCAAGCCGGTTGCGGGTGGCCGAGCTGGTGGGCTTCGGCCGCTGGCCGCATCATGCCGGGCGGCCCGGCCCCGAGGATGCCCGCGTCGTCGCCGAAGCGCTGACCGCCTTCGAGCTCGACGCGCTGGCCGCGCGGCCTCTCGACACCCTGTCGGGCGGCCAGCGCCAGCGCGCGATGGTGGCCATGGCCTATGCCCAGGCGACGCCCTGGCTGCTGCTTGACGAGCCGCTGAACGCGCTCGACCCGCGCCACGCGCGCGACCTGATGGCCCGGCTGCACGACCTGTCGCGCCCCGGCCCCGACGGCCGTGCGGTCGTCGTTGTTCTGCATGACATCAACGCCGCCGCGCTTTGGGCCGACCGGGTGGTGGCGATGAAGGACGGCCGGGTGATCGCCTCGGCCGGGGCCGACGAGGTGCTGCGCGCCGAGATCCTCGAAGAGGTCTTCGACACCCGCTTCGAGATCGTCCCCCATCGCGGGCGCCAGCTGGTCGTGACCCTCTGAACCGTGGCCTGTGCGGCGGCCCGTCCTACCGCCCCTCGATCCGGATCGAAAAGCTGCGCTGGGCCCCCGGCGGCGGCGGCGGGAAGGGGGCCGCACGCTGGACGATCCGGAGCGCCGCCTGATCGAGCGCGGCCGAGCTCGAGCTGCGGGCCACCGAGGCCGAGGCAAGGCTGCCATCGGCCCCGAGGCGGAAGGCCACCACGGCAGCGCCGCGCGCGCGGATGCGGGGTTTCGGCACCCGCGACAGCGCCCGCATCACCAGCCCCGGATAGTTCGAGGCCGCGGCATTCCCGGACTCGGCGGTCGCGCCGCCCCGGCCGCTGGTGGCAGCCTGTGCCCGATCGGTGCCCGCCGCCTGACCGGCGCGGGCATTGCGGTCGGCATTGCCCCGGGGCGCGGCCTGACGCTGAGGCTCGGGTTCGGGCTCGGCCTTCACCGTCTCGGGCGGCGGCGGCTCGGCGGCCTTCGGCTTGGGCTGTTCGGCGGCCTGCGGCGCAGGGCGCTGCGGCTGCGGCGCGGCCTCGGGTAGCGGGCGCAGGGCCTCGGCGGACGCGGGCTGCACCGCCTCGACCGGGTCGGGCAGCCGGGCCGCGACCGGCTCGGGCGGGGCTGCGGCCTCGACAACGGTTTCGGCGCTTTCGGCGGTCAGCCGCCCCGCCGCCATGTCGGCGAAACTGGCGCCGACCGCCGCCTCGACGGCACCCGCGCGGCCCTCCATCCGGGTTTCGGTCTGCGGCACCAGCACCAAAGCCAGCGCCCCATGGGCGCCAAGCGCGAGGCCCAGCGCCAGAACCTTGCCCGCGCGGGAGGACGGGATCATCGCAGCCCCCGTTCGGTCACGATCACGACCCGCCCGGCTCCGGCCGCGCGCAGCGCGCGCGCCAGCGCCACCAGATCGGCGGCGGGCGCCTCACGATCCGGGATAACCCGCACCGTAGCGCCCGTATCGGCCCCTGCATCGGGGTCGAGCGCCTCGACAAAGGCCTCGGGCGTGATCTCGGCGCCCTGCCGGGTGATCCGTCCGTCGGCATGCAGCACCAGCGCATCGGCCGGGCCGGCCCCCTCCAGCCCTTCGGTATCGACGAGCTTCAGCGTCGCGTCGAGCGGCGCGGCCAGCGTGCCCGCGACCAGAAAGAAGATCAGCAGCAGAAAGACGATGTTGATCAGCGCGATGGTCGGTTCGCGCGGCGCGCGTCGGGATTTCGCGGTCATGACGCCCCCAGAACGGTCACGCGGAGGCCAGGCACCGCGCGCAGCACCACCAGCAGATCGGTCAGCCGCTGGGCGCTGACCGCGCCCTGCAGCGCCACCAGCACCGGCTGCGCGTCCTCCGCCGGACCCTCGGCCGGAGCCCCGGCAAGGGTGTCGGCCAGAGCCTCAAGCGGCATGTCGCGGCCGTTCATCCGCAGCCCTTCGGGGTCGAGCTGCAGGAAAAGCGGTTTCGTATCGGGCATGGCCACAGCCCCGCCGGGCGCTGCGGCCGAGAGGTCGATCTCGGCAAAGCGGGTGAAGGTCGAACTCAGCATGAAGAAGAGCAGCAGCAAGAAGATCACGTCGACGAGCGGCGTAAGCGACAAGGGCCGCCGTCGCCTACGCATGGATCGCCCCGGCCCGCGCTGCCGCCTCGGCGCCTGCAAGCGGCGCGCCTTGCGGCCGGGACGGGGCCAGCACGGTGTGGATCGCGGTATCGGCCAGCACCCGCTCGGCCTCCATCCGGCTTTCGAACCAGCTCAGGATCAGCGCGGTCGGCATCGCGACCGCCAGCCCCACAGCCGTCGTCAGCAGCGCCACCCAGATGCCCCCCGCCAGGATCGACGGATCAACCTGCGTGCCCGCCGCCTGCAGCGCCTGAAACGCCGCGATCATGCCCAGAACCGTGCCGAAGAGACCCAGCAGCGGCGAGAGCTGCGCCACCGAATCGAGCAGGCGGAAGCCGCGTTCCAGCCGCGCGAAGCGGGCCTCGGCCTCGGCGCCCAGCCGCTCGGGATCCGTCTGCCCCGACATGGCAAGCTCGATCACCGGGCGCAGATAGCTGCGCGATCTGCCCAGCGCGGCGCGCGCCAGTCCCCGGTCGCCGCCATCCCAGGCGACCACCGCCTCGGCGAGCGCCCGGTGCCGGCCCACACCCGCCGCCGCGAATTGCCAGAGCTTGTAGATCACCACCGCCACCGTCAGCACCGAGACCCCGATCAGGATCAGCACGACCGGACCGCCCAGATCGGCGATCCGGCGCAAGAGTTCGACCGCCGCC
Source organism: Rhodovulum visakhapatnamense (assembly GCF_004365965.1). Classification (GTDB taxonomy): domain Bacteria; phylum Pseudomonadota; class Alphaproteobacteria; order Rhodobacterales; family Rhodobacteraceae; genus Rhodovulum; species Rhodovulum visakhapatnamense. The sequence continues at coordinate 71,059 of NZ_SOEB01000012.1, read as the reverse complement.
CCGATCATCCGATCAGCTCCACATCGGTGCGGGTGCTGAGATCGAGCCCCTCGGTGCAAGCCGCCTCGCCCAGCGCCCCCGCCTCGCAGGCGCTGGTGCCGTTGATGAGGATCTGCCCCAGATCGTCGCAGGCGAGCCCCGGGATCGAGAATTGCCGCACCCGCGGCCGCCCGGAGGGCAGGTCGCCGAAATCGAACAGGGTCAGCCGCTCGACCTGCCCCGCGCGGTCGATCAGCACGGTTTCGAATACCGCGCGCTCGATTGCGGCGGGGTGCCCGTTCCGGGCCATGAAGCTGATCAGGCAGCCGGTCTCGGCGGGCGCGACAGCGTTCAGCTCGATCGCGAGATGCGGCCCGGACTCCTCGGCCCAAGCGCCCTGCGCCAGCACGAAAACACAGGCCGCGGCAGCGGCTCCAAGGTGAGATATGCCCATCGCGCGTTCCATTCCCTGCGATCCATCGGTCAATCTGTCCTCTGGCGGCGGGACTTGGTCCTCGCATCTGGCTGGAACGATCGCGCGCAAAGAACCACAGCGGCGCGGCCGGTGCAATACCTGACTAAAACGTTATGGTCGCACTTGGACCGCAGCCGCCGCCCGGCCCGGCCGCCCGAAGCCGCCGGAAACCGTTGCCTGCGGCCCGGATTCGGCGCCAAATGGCAGGGCATCCCCTGAGCGTCCGGATCCATGCCGCACAAGACACTCGTTCTGCTTCTGGCGCTGTCGCTGATGTCCTGCGGCCCGTCGTCGCCGGGGCGCCAGACCCCGCGCGCCGCGACGGCCGAGCCGCACCGCGCCGCCCCCTTGCGCCTTGCCGCAGCGGAGCGGCCGCGCTTTGACGATCACGATCCGCATGACTGGACCGGCGCCGGACCCCGCGCCTATCCGGTGCACGGCATCGACGTCTCACGCTGGCAAGGCGCCATCGACTGGCCGAAACTGCGCAAGGCAGGCGTGTCCTTCGTCTATGTGAAGGCGACCGAAGGGATGGAGGACAGCGACCCGATGTTCCGGGCGCACTGGACGGGCGCGGGCCGGGCGGGTGTCGCACGCGCGGCCTATCACCATTTCTATTTCTGCGCCCGGGCCGACCGGCAGGCGCGCTGGTTCATCGCCAATGTGCCCCGAAGTGCGGACGGGCTGCCGCATATGCTGGACATGGAGTGGAACCCGTTTTCGCCGACCTGTCGGCTCAGGCCCGATGCCGCCACCGTCCGCGCCGAGGCCGCGACCTTCCTCGATATCGTCGAGCGGCATTACGGCCGACGGCCGGTCATCTATACCACGGTCGACTTCGCCCGCGACACCGGCATCACCCGGCTGCCGGGCACGGGCTTCTGGCTGCGCTCGGTCGCCGGGCCGCCCGAGACGACCTATCCGGGCACGCCCTGGACCTTCTGGCAATATACCGGGACCGGGCGGATCGACGGGGTGGCCGGGCCGGTCGATATCAACGTCTTTCGCGGGTCGGAAGCGGCCTGGCAGGTCTGGGACGGACAGGGGCTGCCCTAGGTGTTTGATCCCGCGCTTTGATGGTGCGATCCCTTCGAAGGAATGGAAGGAGGCCCTATCGGACAAGTTCGTCACGGAAGCGCCACGACCACGTGCGCGGTCAGAGCAGCGATACAGCGATCGCAAGCGTCGCTCGCGACGCTGAGCCGGGACCTGCGGAGCGAGGAGGATCGGAAAACGATCCGGTGAATCGTTTTCCCGACGACCCCCAAGACGGTTGCGAAGTGGCGCAAACATCAGACGGTCGATGATCGCAAGACCGCCCTTAGGCTCCGGACCCATTGAGTTTCAGAGCCAGAACATGACGGTTGCTGCGAGGGCGATAGCGGAGAAGAAGGTTTCCGGGCATCTGTCGTATCGGGTGGCGACGCGCCTCCAGTCCCTCAGCCGGCCGAACATGATCTCGATGCGGTTGCGGCGCTTGTACCTCCGCTTGTCGTATCTGACGGCTGTCTTGCGAGACGTCCGGCCGGGGATGCAGACCTTCATCCCCTTGTCTTTCAACGCATCTCGCAGCCAGTCCGCATCGTAGCCCCGGTCGGCCAGCAACCAGCCCGCCTTCGGCAGGCTGCCCAGCAGCGCCGCCGCGCCGGTGTCGTCGCTGACCTGTCCAGCGGACGGGAAAACCCGATCGGTCGACCCTTCGCATCGGCGACGGCATGCAGTTTGGTGTTCATGCCCCCCTTGGTCCGGCCGATCCGGCGTCCGCGCCCCCCTTTTTCACCCGCGGGCTCGAGGCCGTGCGGTGCGCCTTCAGATACTTGCGCAGGCTCACTCGAACGCATGGCGTTCGCCTGCTCACTTCGATCATGATCGTCTTGTGCTCGGCCCGTTCCGCGGCCAGGCCCGTCATGATCCGGGCGAAGACACCATGTTCGTGGCTTCTCTCGAACCAGCGGCGTTCAGCCACTCACCTCCAACGCTTCCAGCGGTTGTGGAGCGTCTTGGCCGGACCGTATTCCCAGGGTGCGTCGCACCACCGCAAGCCATTGCGGTTGATAAAGATAATGCTGATCCGCACGCGCCGGTCATCGACCCTCGACTGACCATGGCTTTGACGCTGTCGCTTCTGTCGGCGCGCGGGCCGAACCTGCTGGCGCCTGGCGACGACGCCGCGGGGCTTGGCATTCGGGTGGCGCGGATCGCCGCAGCCGGGCGCGCCACCCGCAGCCGCATCGCCGTGGGGCTTGGCGCGCTCCCGTGCGCAGGTATGGCGCCGGTCCTGATCTCGGGTCCGGCGCTGACCCCGCCGTTGGAGTTGCTGCGGGTTCTCGCGGGCGGCGATGTGCCCGGCGCAAGCTTCGCCGTGCGCGAGCTGCGCCTGCCCCGCGCCGTTCTGGCGACGCTGGCCGGGATGGGCTTCGGGCTCGACCTGGGGCCAGCCGACGATCCTGTCGCCGGGCCGGCACCGGATGCAGGCCAGCGCGCGACGCGCCCGGCGTCAGAAGAACCGGCCCTCCGCGCAAACCGGCCCCCGGATAGACCGACCTTGCGCAAACGGCCTCACGCAAAACGAAAGGCCGCCCTTTGCGGTGCGGCCCCGGTCTGACCCTTGCCGGAGAAACCTCCGGAGGCGGCTAGATCACTTGATCTTGCCTTCCTTGTATTCGACGTGCTGACGCACGACGGGGTCGTATTTCTTGACCACCATCTTCTCGGTCATGGTGCGGGCGTTCTTCTTGGTCACGTAGAAATGGCCGGTGCCCGCGGTCGAGTTCAGGCGGATCTTGATGGTTGTCGGCTTCGCCATGTCTCATCTCCGTCGCGCGGGCGGCGTTCCGCCCGTGAATTCCTTGAAGCCCGCGTTTTAGCGATCCGCGCCCCCGAGTCAAGCGGGTTCTGGCCGTTGCAGTCCCGGCCCGCCCCGGGGGCGCGCGTCTCAGGCCAGCACCTGCGGCAACCGCATCGCCTTGTGGATCCGCTGGCGCGCGGCGCGGCCCAGATGCAGCGCCTCGGCCAGCCGGTCAAGATGCGCGATCTCGGCCGGGCTGTCGACCCTGGTCGTCACCACCGCCGCCGCATAGACCGCCGTGCGCTGATGAGTGCCGGTCTCGGCCGCAAGCGCCTCGATGTCGATGGGCCGGGCCATCTCGGCCTCGACGAAGGCGCGCTCGTCCTCGGAGGCATCGCCCAGGACATCGAGGATCGCGGCGCGCTCGACCGGGTCGATCTCGCCATCTGACTTGGCCGCCATGATCATCGAGCGGATCAGCAGCCGCGCGTTCTTCTCCATCGAGACGTCGGGCGGCGAGACCTCGCCCATCGCGTTCAGGATATCCCGGGCATTGACCGAGCCCGCCCAGGCGGCCCCGCCCAGACCCGCCATCAGCCCGCCGAGCCCGACCATCGCGTGATCGCCGGTCTCGCGCGCCTTCGCGCCCAGCCATTTGGCGTTTTCCTTGAGCGCCGCGGCGCCGCCCGGCACCTGCATCCGCTCCAGCAGCGGCCCGATCTGGCTGCCGAGCCCGGCCCGCGTCGCGGCCGATTTCACGGAATCGGCGATTCCGGCGCCGCCTCCCATCTTCTGGAACTTCTCAAGCCCCTTGGCGGCGGCAAAGCCCACGGCAAGGGTGGCCATCGTCCTGACAAAACTCATCCGGTCTTCCGTCCCTCTGCTATCCCGCTATGCGGAGATGCGCGTTTCCCGCCCCTGCAACCTAGAGGCTTTCCCGCACCGGCCAAGGCGGAATCGGCCGGAACGCCCGGGCCGGTTTCACGGCGGGGACGAGGACGATATGCGCGGATGGCCTGTAAGCCGGATTCTGTCCGGGGGCGCGAGGCCCCCTGGATGACCATTCCTCTGGGCGTACCGTTACCGATACGCTCAAGCTGCCAACCCGGACCCCTGGGCCGAAGCCGCCCTGCAGGTCCAGCCTGCGCGGGGTCCCTATTCGGCATTGCTCCCGGTGGGGCTTGCCGTGCCGGTCCTGTTGCCAGGCCCGCGGTGGGCTCTTACCCCACCGTTTCACCCTTACCTCCGAAACCGGAGGCGGTCTGTTCTCTGTGGCGCTTTCCCTGGGGTTTCCCCCGCCGGGCGTTACCCGGCACCGTCGCTTCGTGGAGTCCGGACTTTCCTCGAAGGCTTGCACCCCCGCGGCCATCCAGCCATCCGCGCGACGCCCGATCTAGGCGCCCGCGCCGCCCGGGTCAACGGGGAAGCGGCGGGCAAGATCCGTGATGACGGCCATGTCGGCGACCGCAAGCGGCCCTCCGGCCCAGGGCCGGAACCGCTGGCGCAGCGCGTCGAGCACGTGACCCGTGTCCCAGCGCGCGCCATAGCCGAAGGCCGTAGCCGCCTCGCGGAAGGCGGCCTCATCGGGGGCGACGTCGTCGACAGGCGCGGGCCAGACCGCCAGCCCCTGCCGCGCGAGCCTCAGCCAGTCGAACCGCCGGCCCGGGTCCCATTTGCGATCAGGCGCCATGTCGGAATGGCCGATCACCCGTTCGGGCCGGATCGACCAGCGCGCGAGGATGCCGGGCAACAGCGCGTCCAGCGCGGCCATCAGCGGCGCCGGGAACGGCCGGTCGCCCGGATTGTCGAGCTCGATCCCGATCGAGCGGGAATTGACGTCCTCGACCCCGCCCCAGCATCCGGCCCCGGCATGCCAGGCCCGCGCGGCCTCGTCGACAAGCTGGGCGACCTGCCCGTCGGCGGCGATCAGGTAATGGGCCGAGACCTCGGCGGCCGCATCGCAGAGCCGGTCGAGCGCCGACGCGGCATCGGCCATGGCGGTGAAATGCAGCACCACCATGTCGGGCCGCGCGCCGCCACGCCGGGCGCCGCAATTGGGCGAGGGACGCCAGAGCGGCGTCACGCGGTTATCTTTCGGCAAGCCGGAACGGCGAGGGATCCCAGTAGCAGGCGAAGCCGTCGCCATCGGGGTCGATCCCCAGCCGGTCGCGCTCGGGCCCGCCATTCTTGAGGAAGGCTTCCTGGGCGTGATCGTCCGAGCCGTACTTGGCGCAGCGCCGGGCCAGGGTTTCGGGCGCCACCGCACGGCCGCGCTTGTAGACCGGCTGGCCAAGCGGATTGGTGGTGCTCAGCGCGTATTCGATGATGCCGGCACCATCGCCGCCCGGACGGGGCGGCAGCGGCTCGGGCGGGATGAAGGTGTATTGCTCGCGCTGCTGTTCCAGCCGCTGGCGGTCGCTGGCGATGGATTCACGGGCGCTGACGGCGGCAAAGCTCTGTTCGTCCGAGATCCCGGCATGGTTTTCAGCATGCACGCCGGGCGTGGCGGTGGCATCGGAACTCTCGACCGCCGAAATCGGCCCGCCGGTGATCTCGGTCACGACGCCCTGCGCGGGCGCCGCATCAAGCGGCTGGGCCGAGACGGTGCCTTGCAGCACGCCTTCGCGATGGGCGCTGTAATCGGCGTAGTTGTCGAACCCGACTCCGGCCGCGGAATCGGGCAGTTGCGTATTGCACGCGGCCAGCGCCAGAAGCGCAATCGCGGAGGTCACGGCACGCATCGGGTCCATCCTGCTCGTGGTTTCGATCCCAGTGATCCGGCGCGCCTTACCACCATTTCTCGGGCTTGGAAACAAATCCCGCGGCCCGCTCAAGAACATGTGCGGTGTTCAGCAGATCGCCCTCGCCCCAGGGCTGGCCGATCAGCTGAAGCCCCAGCGGCAGGCCCTGCTGGTCGAGCCCGGCGGGCACCGAAATGCCCGGCAGACCGGCGAGGTTCACGGTCACGGTGAAGACGTCGTTGAGATACATCGCCACCGGATCGGCATCGGCCATCTCGCCCAGACCGAAAGCGGCCGAAGGCGTCGCGGGCGTCAGGATCGCATCGACGCCGGCTGCGAAAACCTCGTCGAAATCGCGCTTGATCAGCGCGCGGACCTTGCGGGCGCGGTTGTAATAGGCGTCGTAGAAACCCGCCGACAGCACATAGGTGCCGATCATCACCCGGCGCTGGACCTCCTTGCCGAAACCCTCGGCGCGGGTCTTTTCGTACATCTGCACGATGCCGTCGCCCTGCCCCAGCTTGGCCCGGTGGCCATAGCGCACGCCGTCATAGCGCGCGAGGTTCGAGGACGCCTCGGCCGGCGCGATCACATAATAGGCGGGCAGCGCGTATTTGGTGTGCGGCAGGCTGATCTCGACGATCTCGGCGCCTGCATCCTTCAGCATCGCACTGCCGTCGGCCCAGAGCTTCTCGATCTCGGCGGGCATGCCGTCCATGCGGTATTCCTTCGGGATCCCGACGGTCTTGCCGCGGATGTCGCCGGTCAGCATCGATTCGAAATCCGGGACCGGAATGTCGGCGCTGGTCGAATCCTTCGGGTCATGGCCCGACATGGCGCCCAGCATGATGGCGGCGTCGCGCACCGTCCTGGTCATCGGCCCGGCCTGATCCAGCGACGAGGCAAAGGCCACGATCCCCCAGCGCGAGCAGCGCCCATAGGTCGGCTTGATACCGACGATGCCGGTGAAGGCCGCGGGCTGACGGATCGAGCCGCCGGTATCGGTACCGGTCGCCGCCATGCAGAGATCGGCGGCAACGGCCGAAGCCGAGCCCCCCGAAGACCCGCCCGGCGTCAGCTGCCGGTCGTCGACCTTCCAGGGATTGACCGCGTTGCCATAGGTGCTGGTCTCGTTCGACGAGCCCATGGCGAACTCGTCCATGTTGAGCTTGCCCAGCATGACCGCGCCCGCATCCCAGAGATTCCGGGTCACGGTCGATTCGTATTCGGGCCGGAAGCCCTCGAGGATCTTAGAGGCGGCCTGCGAGGCCACGCCCCTGGTGCAGAACAGATCCTTGATCCCCAGCGGCATGCCGCACAGCGCGGGCGCCTCGCCCGACGCAATCCGGGCATCGGCGGCCCTGGCCTGGTCCATCGCGATCTCGGGGGTCTTGTGGACGAAGGCATTCAGCGCTCCCGCGCCGTCGATGGCCGAAAGATACGCCTCGGTCAGCGCGACCGAAGTGGTTTCGCCCTTGCGCAGCGCGTCGCGCGCCTCGGCAATGGTCAGCCTGGTCAGATCGCTCATGGCGTTACTCCACCACCTTGGGAACCGCGAAGAAGCCCTCGCGCGCATCGGGCGCATTGGCCAGGATCCGGTCCTGCATCTCGCCGTCGGTCACCACATCCGCGCGGCGTTTCAGCCGCATCGGGGTGACACCGGTCATCGGCTCGATGCCGGTCACGTCGACCTCGTTCAGCTGTTCCATGAAGGTCAGGATGCCCGACAGTTCCTGCGCCAGCGCCGGCAGGTCGTCTTCCTGAACGGCGATCCGGGCGAGGTGCGCCACCCGCCGCGCGGTGTCGATGTCGATGGACATGGGGCCGCCTTTCCGTGCTCGTGAAATTCGTCCCCGCGTTTAGCCGTCTGCCGCGCATGCTGCAAGAGCGCGCCCGGGGGCCGAGCCCCCCAGCCCCGCAAGGCGACAGGCAATGTCGCGGGCGGGACGCAAAGCGGCGTCGGGGGAATGGCGCTTGCACTCGCGCCGGGCCTTTCTCCATAACGCAAGGCGCCGAAACGCGCGTTCAAGACATTCAGGCAAGGATTCCGCCGATGGCCTCGACACATTTCATCCTGACGCTCACCTGCGACGACCAGCCCGGGATCGTCGCCACCGTCGCGAATGCGGTCACCGCGCTTGGTGGCAACATCCAGGACAGCGCCCAGTTCCGCGATCCCGAAAGCAACCGGTTCTTCATGCGGGTCGCGTTCCACACGCAGGCCCCGTCCGAGGCCGAGGCGATCCGCGCCCGACTGGCCCCCGCCATCAACGGCTACGGCATGGACGCCGAGGTGGTCGATGCCGAACGGCGGCCGAAGATCATCCTGATGGTATCGAAATTCGACCATGCGCTGCTGCATATTCTCTATCAGATCCGGGTCGGCTGGATGGAGGCCGACGTGGTCGCCGTGGTCTCGAACCACGAAGACAGCCGCGCCACGGCCGAGGCGGCAGGCATTCCCTATTATTGCTGGCCGGTGACGAAGGACACGAAGGCCGAGCAGGAAAGGAAAGTGCTCGACCTGGTCGAGGAAACCGGGGCCGAGCTGGTGGTTCTGGCGCGCTACATGCAGGTGCTTTCGGACAAGCTGAGCCGCGCGCTGTCGGGCCGGGTGATCAACATCCACCACTCGTTCCTGCCGTCCTTCAAGGGCGCGAAACCCTATCACCAGGCGCATGAGCGCGGGGTCAAACTGATCGGCGCGACGGCGCATTTCGTGACCGCCGATCTCGACGAGGGGCCGATCATCGAGCAGGAGACCGAGCGCGTGAACCATGCCCTCTCGGCCGAGGATTACGTTGCGGTCGGGCGCGATATCGAAAGCCGGGTGCTCGCGCGGGCGGTGCGGCTGCATCTACAGCGCCGGGTTCTGCTGAACGGTCACAAAACCGTCGTCTTCATGCCCGGCTGACGCCCGGGACAGCGATTCGCCGGAGGAACCGTCCCTCCGGCGGGTCGACCGATGCCCGGGCCGCAGACCTCCCCTTCCGAAGAAGGGGGAATTTGTCCAACAATTCCATTTTAACCTTTTGCAATTTGCGGCGTTTGCGCCAGCAATCCGTTTTTCGCTCCGGAATGCCAGACTTGCAGAGCGAGATGGGGCATTATTTTATATGACATTAACAGGAGGTGGCGTTCTTGGATGTCTGTTTTTTAAAATCTCACGTTTTAATTCTACTGAAGACTGTGCCATGCTGCCTTGATCCCGCGCTGGAGGAGATGTCGGGCATGGATGTGCTGGAGCGTATCAGAGGAACGCGTATCCCTCTTGCCATTCTTGCGATCGAGGCCGACGTTCCCGAAGCCGAGATCGCGGCGGCGCTCAAGGGCTCGCGGGCACTGACATTTCTGCAGGAATGCCGGATCGCGAGGCATCTCGACAGATCGGACCTGCCGGGTCGGCGGCACCGCCGGATCTGACCGGCAGCCCGTCGGCCCTGCCCGGTCGGTGCGCATCCGGTCCGATGCCGGTCCGCAGGACCGGAATCTGAGGGATCTCAGCCCGGGACGGCCCCCCTGGACGCGCGCCGCACATGCTGCCGGTAAACCTCGATCATCCACCCCAGCATCACTGCGTTCAGAAGATGCCAGACGAAATGCGTCCCGAGCGGCAGCGCCGCGCAGACCGGCAGGTCGATGGTGCGGAAAGTGAGCGAGACCGCCAGCAAGCCAACGCCAAGGCCAAGCCCCGCTGCGACCTCTGGAAGGCGGCGGACCAGAGCCAGCGCATAGACGAGGATCAACAGCGCGACCGGCGCATAGCCCGCCGACGATCCAAGCCAGCCGAGGCGCCCGAACAGTGGGCCCGTGACGGCGGCATAGGGAAAGAAGAGCGCGGTCAGCCCCAGCGCGGGCCAGAGCCCGAGGCCCCAATAGGTGCGGTTGGCCACGAAGACATAAAGCAGAATGAAACAGAGGATCGGCAGGACATCGGCCATAGAGGCCCATTCGGTCGCCAGGGTGTGAAAGAGAAAGCTGCCGACGCCGATCACTGCCAGCACCGCCGCCAGCGCGCGGCCCAACGGCATCCCGTCACAGCGGCGCCACATCACCAGTGCGGCCAGAACGAATGCGGCATTCGTCGCGGCATTCACCGGTTCGGCCCAGAAGGTGAAATCGGTCCGCTCGCAATAGGCGTCGATCTGTCGCGTCCAGTCCATGGGCATACCGGCTCCGCTCTGTTACTTTTCCCGGCAATCATGGAGCACGCGGCCAGCGCGGCAAAGGGGGAAACCCGGGGGCGGGGGCGGCGCGGCAGAGGAGAACGCGACATGAAGATCACCTGGCTCGGGCATTCCGGCTTCCGTATCGAGATCGAGGACCAGATCCTGCTGATCGACCCCTGGCTCGTGGGCAATCCGATGTTCCCCGAAGAGCGGCGGGCCGAGGCCATCGGCGGCGCGACCCATGTCCTGGTCACGCACGGCCATTTCGATCATGTCGCGGACACCATCGCCATCGCGCGCGAGCTGTCGATCCCGGCGGTCGGCATCTTCGATCTGATGAGCTGGTGGGAGTCCCGCGAGGGGATCGCGGTAATCGGCTTCAACAAGGGCGGGACGGTCCGGCTTGGCAATGTGGCGGTGACAATGGTGAACGCCACCCATTCCTCCTCGGTCCAGGGCCCCGATGGCCCGGTCTATACCGGCACCGAATCGGGCTTCATGATCGCGGGCGAGGGCCATGTGATCTATGTCAGCGGCGATACCGACGTGATGGCGGACATGGAGATCTTCAATGATCTGCACGCACCCGATATCGGGCTGCTTTGCGCTGGCGGGCATTTCACCATGGACATGAAGCGTGCGGCCTATGCGGCCAGGACTTTCTTCCATTTCAAGACAGTGATCCCCTGCCATTACCGCACCTTCCCGATTCTCGAGCAGTCCGCCGAGGCGCTTAAGCAGAACCTGCCCGGCGTCCGGGTGATCGAACCCGAGGTCCTGGTGCCGATCGAGCTATAGGGCCTCCTCTGCCTCGTCGCGGGCCACCACGATTTTTCGCAGAAAAATCGCGCCCTTCGGCGGCCCGCGCGCGCCGATCACCGGCGCGGGGCGAAAAACGCCTTCAGCAGGGCCTCGGCCTCGGCTTCCGCGATGCCGTCATAGACCTCCGGCACATGGTGGCTCTGTGGGTGCGCAAAAACCCGCGCCCCATGCGCAACGCCCCCCGATTTCGGATCTGCCGCACCGTAATAGAGCCGCGCGATCCGCGCCTGCCCGATGGCCGAGGCGCACATCGGACAGGGCTCCAGCGTCACGTAAAGATCATAGCCCGGAAGCCGTTCCGACCGGGCCTCCGCACAGGCCGCCCGCAGGGCCAGGATCTCGGCATGGGCGGTCGGATCGGCCAGTTCCCGGGTCCGGTTGCCCGCCGCCGCCACGATCCGGCCGCCGGGCGCGACCACCACCGCGCCCACCGGCACCTCGCCCCGCCGTGCCGCTGCGCGGGCCTCGGCCAGCGCCCTGTCCATATGGCTGCGAAACGGGCTCATCTCTCCCTCATGCCGCGCCCCCGCCGCCCGCGCAAGCCGCTTCCCCCGCCCCGCGATCCGGCGTAAACCCCACCCATGGACAAGACCGGACAAGAGGGCGAGCGGATCGCCAAGATCCTGGCGCGGGCAGGGCTCGCGTCGCGGCGCGAGGCCGAGCGGATGATCGCCGCCGGGCGGGTGACGGTGAACGGCCGCCGGATCGCAAGCCCTGCGCTGAACGTCACGCCGGCCGACCGGATCGCCGTCGACGGCGCCCCGCTGGCGGCGGCCGACCGGCCGCGGCTCTGGCTCTATCACAAGCCCGCGGGCCTCGTGACCACCGCCAAGGACGAGAAGGACCGCGAGACGGTCTTCGACAAGCTGCCCGAGGACATGCCCCGCGTCATGTCGGTCGGACGGCTCGACCTCAATTCCGAGGGCCTGCTGCTTCTGACCAATGACGGCGCCATCAAGCGGCGGCTGGAACTGCCGTCGACCGGCTGGCTGCGCAAGTACCGCGTCCGGGTCAAGGGCACGCCCGAAGACGCCACGCTTGCCCCGCTGCGCGAGGGCATCGTCATCGCGGGCGAGAGTTTCCGGCCGATGGAGATCACGCTCGACCGCCAGCAGGGCGCCAATGCCTGGCTGACCGTCGGCCTGCGCGAAGGCCGGAACCGCGAGATCCGCCGCGCCATGGAGGCTGTCGGACTGACCGTGAACCGGCTGATCCGGATCAGCTATGGCCCGTTCCAGCTTGGCGCTTTGAAGGCGGGCGAGGTCGAGGAAATCCGCGGCCGCGTGCTGCGCGACCAACTGGGTCTTGAAAGCCCCGAGGGCGAGGCAACCGCCCGGCCGCGATCCCTCCGCCCCAGATCGGGCGCCGGAAAACCAGGTGCTCCCAAGACCCCGGGGTCAAAGCCGGGCGCCAAATCGGGCGGCCCGAAGCCTTCGGGCTCAAAGACCCCGCGCCGGTCGGAGGGGCCAGCTTCGGCCAAGACGCCGGACGGCGTCGCGGGCCGAAAGCCGCCCCGGGGCGCAGGCACGCCCGGCGCCGCACGGCCGATGCGGCCGCGCGGCAAGGCTCCGCCCGGCTGATCGGCAAAACCCGCCGACACTTGCTTTTAACAGCCGCGTCGCATCCCATGTATAAGGGAAGGCCGTGAAGACAGAGGGGATCATGTCGGGCACCGGGTTGCAGAAATTGTCGTTCTTCCTGCTGATCGCGCTGGTCTTCTACGTGGCCGTCATGGGGGGCGCGTGATGGCCAACCGGTTCGGCGGCCGCTACAGCCCCGGCACGCCCGGCCCCGAGACGGCCGCCCCGCCCCGCCATCCGTTCCAGGGGCGGCGTCCGGCACGGGCCGCGGGCCGGGCCAATGCGATGTTCTTCGCGCCCCTGCCGCTTTTGCCGCGCGCCTTCTTTTCCGACCCGGCGGGGCTGGCACTGACGCTTGGCGCCTTCGGCGTGCTGATCCTTGCCGCCTGGCTGACCCGCGAGGGGCTGCGGGCCGAGGATGCCTGGGCCGCCCGCAAGGTGGCCCGCCGCCCGGCGCTGCCGCGCAAGATCCTGGGCTCGGGTCTCACCGGCGCGGGGCTCTTGCTGGCGGGGATCGGCGGCGGCGACTGGCTGACCCCGGCGATCTATGCCGTCTTGGGCACCGCGCTCCACAGCTTTGCCTTCGGCCTCGATCCGCTCGGCGACAAGGGAATGGAAGGCATCGACAGCTTTCAGCAGGACCGCGTGGCGCGCGCCATCGAAGAGGCCGAAAAGCACCTGGCGACCATGTCCGAGGCGATCCGGCGCGCCGGCGACCGCGGGCTCGAGGCGAGGGTCGAACGGTTTCAGGCGGTCGTGCGCGACATGTTCCGCACGGTCGAGGAAGACCCGCGCGATCTGACCGCCGCCCGGCGCTATCTGGTCGTCTATCTGCTGGGCGCGCGCGATGCGACCGTGAAGTTCGCCGATCTTTACGCCCGCACCCGCGATGTCACCGCCCGCCAGGATTACGAGGCGCTTCTGGGCGATCTCGAGGACAATTTCGCCGCCCGCACCCGGGCACTGATCCAGGACGACCGCACCGATCTTGACGTCGAGATCGAAGTCTTGCGCGACCGGCTGCAACGGGACGGCATCCGCACGGCGCCCGTCGCGCCCATTTCGGGAGAGAATGCATGAGCTCGGACAACAATCGCCTGAAGGCGGCGCAGGACGTCGCCGAAGTTGAAAAAGTGACATTGGCGGTCCTGCCCGAACCGGCCCGGGATCTGGTCCCGCTGGACGGCGCCGCGCCGCCGGTGGCCGACGCCATCCGCGCCCGCATGGCCGAGATCGACATGTCGGACAGCAATTCGATCATCGGTTTCGGGTCCAGTGCCCAGGCCGAGTTGCAGACCATCAGCCAGGCCATGCTGGCCGATGTGCGCAACAAGGACGTGGGGCCCGCAGGCGACTCGCTCCGCGAGATCGTGACCACGATCCGGGGCTTTTCGGTGTCCGAACTCGACGTGCGGCGCGAGGCGAGCTGGTGGGAAAAGCTGATGGGGCGCACTGCGCCCTTCGCCAAGTTCGTCGCGCGATTCGAGACGGTTCAGGGCCAGATCGACTCGATCACCGACCGGCTGCTGACCCATGAACACACGCTGCTGAAGGACATCAAGTCGCTCGACAAGCTTTACGAGAAGACCCTCGATTTCTACGACGAGCTCGCGCTTTACATCGCCGCGGGCGAAGAGAAGCTGAAAGCTCTCGACGCCACCGAGATCCCCGCCAAGGAGGCCGAGGTCGCCGCGGCCCCCGAGGCCGATCAGGTGATCCGGGCGCAGGAGCTGCGCGACCTGCGCGCCGCGCGCGACGATCTTGAACGCCGGGTGCATGACCTCAAGCTGACCCGCCAGGTGACGATGCAGTCGCTGCCCTCGATCCGGCTGGTGCAGGAAAACGACAAGTCGCTGGTCAGCAAGATCAACTCGACCCTGGTCAATACCGTGCCGCTTTGGGAAACCCAGCTGGCGCAGGCGGTCACCATCCAGCGCTCGAAAGAGGCCGCGCTGGCGGTCCGCGAGGCCAGCGACCTGACCAACGAGCTGTTGACCGCCAATGCCGCCAACCTGCGCCAGGCCAACAGGACCGTGCGCGAGGAAATGGAACGGGGCGTGTTCGACATCGAGGCGGTCAAGAAGGCCAATGCCGATCTGATCGCGACGATCCAGGAAAGCCTGACCATTGCCGACGAGGGCAAGACCCGGCGCGCCCAGGCCGAGGACGATCTGAAAAAGATGGAGGCAGAGCTGCGCGACACCCTCGCCTCCGCCAAGTCGCGGGCGCAGGGCGCCGGCGCCCTGCCGGAGGCCTGACCGCATCGTGACGCCGAAATCGCGCCCTTCCTTTCGGCCGGGGCTCGGGCCGGGGGCGCTGGCCAGCGCCCTTGCCGTGGCGTTGGCCGGCTGTCAGATGGCGCCCGCGCCGCCTGAGACACGGCCCGCCGCCCGCCCCGCCGAAGCGGTGCAGCCGGAGCTTTCGCCCGACAGCCAGGCTTTGGCCCGGCATTACGCCCGGGTGCAGGCCGATCTTCTGTCGCGCGGCCTGCTGCGGACCGATGGCGGCGAGACCGATGTGCCTTTCACCCGCCGCGCGCTGGTCGAGAATTTCGTGCGGATCGCGCTGTTCGACGAATATGTCAGCCGCGGCGGGCATCTGGTGGCGCGCGAGACCGAAAGCCGGCTCCGGCGCTGGGAACAACCCGTCCGCTTTGGCATCACCTTCGGCGCAACGATCCCGGCCGCCCAGCGCACCCGGGACCGGGCCGAGATCGCGGCCTATGTCCGGCGGCTGGCGCGGGTGACCGGGATGCCGATGTGGGTGACCAGCCCCGAACAGGCCAATTTTCAGGTCTTCATCGTCAATGAGGACGAGCGCCGCCGCCTGGGTGGCGACCTCGAACGTCTGATCCCGGGCATCGACGTCGCCGCCCAAAGCACGATCGCCGTGATGCCGCGATCGACTTTCTGCCTGGTGCTGGCCTTCTCGAAGGGCGAGTCCAGCACCTACTCCAGCGCCGTCGCCGTGATCCGCGGCGAACATCCCGACCGCCTGCGCCAATCCTGCGTGCATGAGGAACTGTCCCAGGGGCTGGGGCTGGCCAATGACAACCCCTCGGTACGCCCGTCGATCTTCAACGACGACGAGGAATTCGCGCTGCTGACGCCCCATGACGAATTGCTGCTGAAGATGCTTTACGACCGGCGCCTGCGCCCGGGCATGACCCCGGCCGAGGCCCGCCCCATCGTCGAGCAGATGGCGGCCGAGCTGATGGGGGGCGACGCCTGAGGCATGCGCTCTGGCGCCCGGCATGGCCGCGTCCGGCACCGGCCCTATAGTTTGACCCGGACACCACGGAGGACCTGACCCATGGGCATTTTCGACTTTCTCTCCGGCGAGTTCATCGACGTCATCCACTGGGTCGACGACACCCGCGACACCATGGTCTGGCGGTTCGAACGCGAGGGCCATGCCATCAAGTACGGCGCCAAACTGACAGTGCGCGAGGGTCAGGCGGCGGTCTTCGTTCATGAGGGCCAGCTGGCCGACGTGTTCACGCCCGGCCTCTACATGCTGGAAACCAACAACATGCCGGTGCTGACCACGCTGCAGCACTGGGATCACGGCTTCCGGTCTCCCTTCAAGTCGGAAGTCTACTTCGTCAACACCACCCGCTTCACCGACCTCAAATGGGGCACCAAGAACCCGGTGATGCTGCGCGACCCCGAATTCGGCCCGACCCGGATCCGCGCCTTCGGCAGCTATACGGTCCGCGTCACCGACCCGGCCCGCTTCATGGTCGAGATCGTCGGCACCGATGGCGAATTCACCATGGACGAGATCGGCTTTCAGATCCGCAACATCATCGTGCAGGAGTTTTCCCGCGTGATCGCGGCCTCCGGTATCCCGGTGCTGGACATGGCCGCCAACACCGCCGATCTGGGCAAGCTGATTTCGGGCGAGGTGTCGAAAACGCTCGAGGCCTACGGCCTGACCATGCCCGAATTCTACATCGAGAATATCAGCCTGCCGCCCGAGGTCGAAAAGGCGCTGGACAAGCGCACCTCGATGGGGATCGCGGGCGATCTGGGCCGCTACACCCAGTATTCCGCGGCCGAAGCCATGACCGAGGCCGCCCAAAGCCCCGCGGGCGGCGGCATGGCGGCGGGGATCGGCGCGGGCCTGGGCATGGCGATGGCCCAGAGCGTCGCCCAGACCGGCCCCTGGGGCGCGGTGCCGCGCAGCCCGGCGGCCGAGGCCGCGATGCCGGTCCCCCCGCCCCCGCCGCCGGTCGAACATGTCTGGCACATCGCCGAGAACGGCCAGACCTCGGGGCCGTTCTCGATGGCCCGGCTGGGACGGATGGCGGGCGAGGGCAGCTTCCGCCGCGACAGCTTTGTCTGGACCCAGGGCCAGGACGGCTGGAAGCGCGCCGAAGAGGTGCCCGAGCTTGCCCGGCTTTTCACCGTCGCCCCGCCACCGCCCCCGCCCGGGGTCTGAGCCCGGGATGACCGCCCCCGACCACCGCTTTCCCTGCGACCAGTGCGGGGCAGACCTGCGATTCTCTCCCGAGGACGGTCGGCTGATCTGCGACCATTGCGGCCATGAGGAGCCCGTCGAGGGCACCGGCCCCTGGGACGCGCCGCTGGCCGAGCTGGACTACCGCGCGGCGCTCGACGCGGCGCTGCCGGGGGCCGAGATGCAGGACGTCCGGCAGATCAAATGCCCCAATTGCGGCGCCGAGTTCGAGATGGACGAGGCCACCCATGCCGCCGAATGCCCGTTCTGCGCGACCCCCGTCGTCACCGGAACCGGGGTTCAGCGGCGGATCAAGCCCAAGGGCGTGCTGCCCTTCGCGCTGTCCGAGGCCGAGGCGCACAAGGCAATGACCGACTGGCTGGGGCGGCTCTGGTTCGCGCCGAACGGGTTGCAGGCCTATGCCCGCAAGGGCCGCCGGATGGAGGGCATCTACGTCCCGTACTGGACCTTCGATGCCGACACGAGATCTCAGTACAGCGGCGCGCGGGGCACGATCTATCACGAAACCCGCCGGGTGATGCGCGAGGGCCGGTCGGAGACGGTGCAGGTGCAGAAGATCCGCTGGACCCCGGTTTCGGGCCGGGTCGCGCGGTTCTTCGACGACGTGCTGGTTCTGGCCTCGGCCAGCCTTCCGAAACGCTATACCGACGCGCTCGAACCCTGGGACCTGTCGCTGATGCTGCCCTACCGGCCGCAGTATCTGGCGGGCTTCCGGGCCGAAGGCTACACGGTCGATCTGGAAACCGGCTTTGCCGAGGCGCGCCGGACCATGGACCGGGTGATCCGCCGCGACGTGATGTTCGACATCGGCGGCGACAGCCAGCGGATCGACCGGCTCGAGACCCAGGTTTCGGCGGTCACCTTCAAGCATGTTCTGCTGCCGGTCTGGCTGGCCGCCTACCGCTATCGCGGCAAGACCTACCGCTTCGTCGTCAACGGACGCAGCGGCCGGGTTCGGGGCGAACGGCCCTGGTCGGCCTGGAAGATCGCCATTGCCGTGGTGCTGGGTCTCGCGCTGGCGGCCGGGATCGGCTATCTGGCCGCGCTGCAGCAGTAGGCGATGCCCGTTTGCACCCACCGGGTCCGCGCGCTAGCCTGACCCCGACAGAGCGAGGCGAGCCGACCATGATCCTTTGCGCGGGCGAGGCCCTGATCGACATGCTGCCCCGGACCAGCACCGAGGGCGAGCCCGCTTTCGCCCCGCATGCGGGCGGCGCGGTCTTCAACACCGCGATCGCGCTTGGCCGGCTGGGGGCGCCGACCGGCTTTCTCGCAGGCCTCTCGACCGATCTTTTCGGCACCCAGCTTGCCGAGGCTCTGGCCGCCTCGGGGGTCGAGACCGGGCTTTGCCTGCGCTCGGACCGGCCGACCACCCTGGCCTTCGTGACGCTGGTCGACGGTCACGCGCGCTATGCCTTCTATGACGAGGCGACGGCCGGGCGGATGCTGACACCCGCCGACCTGCCCGCCCTGCCCGCGTCGGTGCGCGCGCTGTTCTGCGGCGGCATCTCGCTGATGGCCGAGCCCTGCGGCAGCGCCTATGAGGCGCTGTTCCTGCGCGAGGCCGGGGCGCGGGTGACCATGCTGGACCCCAATATCCGGCCCGGCTTCATCGCCGACGTGCCCGCCTATCGCGCCCGGATCGCGCGGATGATCGCCGCGGCCGACATTCTCAAGATCTCGGACGAGGATCTGCACTGGCTCGAGGGTCCGGGGGACGCGCGCGATCTGGCGCGGGGGCTTCTGACCCGGGGACCGCGGCTGGTGCTGCTGACCCGGGGCGCCGGGGGCGCCGATGCGCTGAGCGCCGGGGCCGAATGCCACGTGCCGGCGCCGCCCGTGCAGGTCGTCGATACCGTGGGCGCGGGCGACACCTTCAATGCCGGGCTGCTGGCCGGGCTGGCCCGGGCGGGCAGGCTCGACCGCGACGCGCTTGCTGACGGGGTGCCGGGGGCGGAGCTGAAGGCCGCGCTGGATCTGGCGATCCGCGCCGCCGCCGTCACCGTCGCGCGCGCGGGCGCCAACCCGCCCTGGGCGGCGGACCTGGCATGAGGGCGCTGGTCCAGCGAGTCAGCGAGGCCGCGGTCCGGGTCGATTGCGCCTGTCTCGGCGAGATCGGGCCGGGGCTGATGATCCTCGTTTGCGCCATGGCGGGCGACACCGAAGCCGAGGCTGACAAGCTCGCCCGCCGCATCTCGCGGATGCGGATCTTTCGCGACGCGGCCGACAAGATGAACCTCTCGGTCCTCGATACCGGCGGCGCGGCGCTGGTCGTCAGCCAGTTCACCCTCGCCGCCGATACCTCCAGCGGCAACCGCCCGGGCTTTTCGCATGCGGCCCCTCCGGCCGAGGGCGAACGGCTGTATCTGCGTTTCGCCGAGGCCTTGGCCGCCGAAGGCGTGCCGGTCGCAACCGGGCGGTTCGGGGCCGACATGAAGGTCTCGCTGGTCAATGACGGTCCGGTGACGATCTGGATCGAGGCATGACCGCGCCCGACCCCGCCTGACCGGCCGCCCACCGGAGACGTCGATGGCCCTGCCCCCGCCCTTCGCCGACTGGTTCGCCGCCCGGGGCTGGACCGTGCATCCGCATCAGACCGCGATGCTGACCCGGGCCGACGCCCCGTCGCTGCTGCTGATCGCGCCCACGGGGGGCGGCAAGACGCTTGCAGGTTTTCTACCTTCTTTGGTCGAGATTTCAGAAAATTCCGCACATGGATTGCACACTCTCTACATTTCACCGCTGAAGGCG
Organism: Rhodovulum visakhapatnamense; assembly: GCF_004365965.1. Taxonomy (GTDB): domain Bacteria; phylum Pseudomonadota; class Alphaproteobacteria; order Rhodobacterales; family Rhodobacteraceae; genus Rhodovulum; species Rhodovulum visakhapatnamense. The sequence continues at coordinate 51,272 of NZ_SOEB01000012.1, read as the reverse complement.
CTGACCGCCGACATCCGCCGCAACCTTGGCCGCCCGATCGAGGAGATGGGCCTGCCGATCCGCGTCGAGGATCGCACCGGCGACACCTCGCAGGCCCGTCGTCGCCGCCAGCGCGCCGACCCGCCGCATATCCTGCTGACCACGCCCGAAAGTCTGGCGCTGCTGCTCAGCTACGAGGACGCGCCGCGGATCTTCGCCGGGCTGCGCCGCGTCATCGTCGACGAACTCCATGCGCTGGCCGAGTCGAAGCGCGGCGATCTGCTGACGCTGGGCCTTGCGCGGCTGCAGAGCCTCTGCCCCGGGCTCCGCCGCGTCGGGCTGTCGGCCACGGTCGAGGACCCGCCCGCGCTGGCAAGCTTTCTGGCCCCGACGGGCGCGCCCTGCGAGATCCTGACCGCCGATCCGGGCCCGCCACCCGACATCGCCATGCTGGACACGAGCGCGCCGCCGCCCTGGGCCGGGGGTGGCGGGCGCCACGCCATCCCGGCGGTGCTGGATCAGATCGCACGCCACCGCACGACGCTGATCTTTCACAACACCCGCGCCCAGGCCGAACTGTTCTTCCGCGATCTGTGGCTGGCCAACGAGGATGCCCTGCCGATCGCGATCCACCATGGCAGCCTGTCGCGCGAGGCCCGCGAGAAGGTCGAGACGGCAATGACCGAGGGGCGGCTGCGGGCTGTCGTCTGCACCGGGTCGCTCGATCTCGGGATCGACTGGGGCGATGTCGATCTGGTGATCCAGGTCGGCGCGCCGAAGAACGTCAAGCGGCTGGTGCAGCGGATCGGCCGCGCCAATCACCGCTATAACGCCCCGTCGAAGGCCCTGCTTGTGCCCGCGAACCGCTTCGAGGTGGTCGAATGCATGGCGGCACTCGACGCTGTGCGCGCGGGCGATCTGGACGGCGAGCCGCGCGGCCCCGGCGCCCGCGACGTGCTGTGCCAGCACATTCTGGCCACCGCCGCCGCGGGTCCGTTCGACGCCGAGGCCCTGTTCGCCGAGGTGCGTTCGGCCGGGCCCTATGCCGACCTCACGCGGCCCCGATTCGACGCCTGCCTCGACTTCGCGGCCACCGGCGGCTACGCGCTGCGGGCCTATGACCGCTGGCAGCGGCTGAAACAGGCGCCCGATGGCCACTGGGGCTTGCGCGACCCGCGCGCAGCCCAACGCATCCGGATGAACCTTGGCACCATCGTCGAGGAAGAGACCCTGAAGGTGCGGCTGCGGCCCGCGCGCGGCGGCGCGCCGCTCGGCGAGGTCGAAGAGGCCTTCGCCGCGACTCTGACCCCGGGCGACACCTTCCTGATCGGCGGCCAGGTCGTGCGCTATGAAGCGCTCCGCGAGATGGTGGTCGAGGTCAGTCGCAGCCCCGGCCGCGACCCGAAGATCGCGGTTTTCGCCGGAACCAAGTTCGCCACCTCAACGCGTCTGGCCAAGCGCATCCTGGCGATGTTCCGGGCCGAAGACTGGCCCGGCCTGCCCGCCCATACCGCCGACTGGCTGGCGCTGCAGCGCAGGGTCTCGGCCCTGCCCGAGCGCGACCGCCTGCTGATCGAGACCTTCCCCTATGAGGGCCGCCAGCATCTATGCGTCTACGGCTTCGCGGGGCGGAACGCACAGCAGACCCTGGGCCTTTTGCTGACCCGGCGGATGGAAGCCGCCGGACTGGCGCCGATTAGCTTCGTCGCCTCGGACTATGCCACGCTGATCTGGGGGCTCGAGCCGGTTGACGCCCCCTCTGACTTGATGGATTCGAACGAGCTATATACAGCCTTTGCTGGCTGGCTCGCTGGAAATGCGGTCATGAAGCGCACATTTCGAACATCCGCCGTCATTGCCGGTCTGATCGAGCGAAACCTGCCCGGGCAGCGCAAGACAGGGCGGCAGGCCACCTTTTCGTCCGACATCCTGTACGACACGCTGATGCGCTACGACCCCGATCACGTTCTGCTCGAGATCACGCGCGAGGAGGCAATGAAGGGGCTCGTCGATTTCGGCCGGATCGAGGCGATGCTGGCCCGCGTGCGCGGCCGGATCGACCACCGGCGCCTTGACCGCGTCTCGCCGCTGGCCGCACCGCTGTTTCTGGAAGCCGGGCGGGTTCCGGTGAAGGGCGCGGCCGAACAGCGTCTGATCGACGAAGCCGCCGCCCGGCTGATGACGGCCGCCGGTCTGAGTTGAAGCGAGGACTTCGCCCTTGCCTCCAGGAGGCGGATGCGGTTGAAACAAAGCATGAACGAACATCCTTTCCCGCTGGCCGGAACCGTCCTGACCGCCCGCGCTTCCGGCGCGCTCTGGTGGGAGGCCGAACGGCTGCTGGCCGTGTCCGACCTGCATCTGGGCAAGGCCGACCGGCTGGCGCGGCGCGCGGGCGCCCTGTTGCCGCCCTATGACACCCACGAGACTTTGACCCGGCTGGCCGCCGAGATCGAGGCGCTGGCGCCCCGCACGGTCATCTGCCTCGGCGACAGCTTCGACGATGACGACGCGGCCCGCGATCTGCCCGAGCCCGCAACCGACCGGCTGACGGCGCTGATGGCCGGACGTCGCTGGATCTGGATCTCGGGCAATCACGACCCGGCCCCGCCCGATCTGGGCGGCACTGCCCTGGCAGAGCTGGCGCTGGGGCCGCTCAGGTTTCGCCATATCGCCGAGCGAGAGGCCGAGGGCGAGGTCTCGGGGCATTATCACCCGAAGATGCGGCGGCGGCTGGGCGGGCAGAGCGTGGCACGGCCTTGTTTCCTGGTCGACTGCAGGCGCGCGATCCTGCCCGCCTTCGGCGCCTATACGGGCGGGCTTGCGACGCACGCCCCGGTGCTGGACGCGCTGATGGGCGCCGATGCGCTGGCGATCCTGACCGGGCCGAAGGCGCTGGCCCTGCCCATGCGGGCGTGACAGCGAAGATCGCCCAAGCTAGCGTCGATCCCGTACCGGTGCAGGGAGAGTCCATGCAGCACGCGCCCAGAAATCCAGACTTCGAGGCCATCGTCCGCGAGAGTTTCGCCCGGCAGGCGATGATGTCGACCCTTGGGGCCGGGCTGGTATCGGTCGCACCGGGAACCGTGGCGATCTCGGCGCCGATCAGGCCCCAGTTCGGCCAGCAGATCGGGGCGGCCCATGCCGCCTTCACCTTCGCGCTGGCCGACAGCGCCGCGGGTTACACGGCGCTGAGCCTGATGCCGCCCGACCATGACGTGCTGACCAGCGAGGCCGGCATCCACCTGCTGGCCCCGGCGCTTGGCGACCGGCTGATCGCGACCGGATCGGTGGTCAAGACCGGCAGGCGGCTGTTCGTCGTCCGCTCCGAGGTCTTTGCCGAAACCGGCGACCGTCCCGGCCAGGGTCGGACCCATGTGGCCAGTTTCACCGGAACGATGGTGCCAATCCCGCTTTAGGCGGTCAGGCCCTCGGGTTCGGGCAGGCCGTTGGCGCGGCAGCAGGCGGTCACGGTATTGGCCAGCAGGCAGGCAATGGTCATCGGTCCGACCCCGCCCGGCACCGGCGTGATGGCGCCCGCCACCTCGGCCGCGCTGGCGAAATCGACATCGCCGACCAGCCGGGTCTTGCCCTCGCCCTTTTCAGGCGCGGGAACCCGGTTGATGCCGACATCGATCACCGTCGCGCCGGGCTTGACCCAGTCGCCCGGGATCATCTGCGGGCGCCCCACGGCGGCCACCAGGATATCGGCGCCACGGCAGACCTCGGGCAGGTCGCGGGTGCGCGAATGGGCGACGGTCACCGTGCAGCTGTCAGCCAGCAGCAGCTGGGCCATCGGCTTGCCGACAATGTTCGAGCGCCCGACGACGACGGCGTTCAGCCCCGAGAGCGAACCCAGAGTATCGCGCAGCATCAGAAGACAGCCCAGAGGGGTGCAGGGCACCATCGACTTCTGCCCCGTCGCCAGCAGCCCGACATTCGAAATGTGAAAGCCGTCCACATCCTTGGCCGGGTCGATCGCATTGATGACCTTGGCCTCACCGATATGCGCCGGCAACGGTAGTTGCACCAGAATCCCGTGCACGGAGGGGTCCGCGTTCAGCCGGTCGATCAGCGCCAGCAGGTCCGGCTCGGAGGTGTCGACCGACAGGCGATGTTCGAAAGAGGCCATTCCGGCCTCGCGGGTCTGTTCGCCCTTGTTGCGGACGTAGACCTGGCTGGCCGGGTCTTCGCCCACCAGAACCACGGCAAGGCCGGGGGTCAGCCCGTGATCGGCCTTCAGCCGGGCCACATGGGCCGCGACCTTCTCGCGGATCCCGGCGGCAAAGGCCTTGCCGTCAATGCGTGTCGCAGTCATCCCCGTACCTCCTTGGCCCCCAGGGCCCGCTCTTCGCGCCCGATCGACCATTCGATCAGCGTCCGCCACAGCGTCTCGACAAGATCGGGGTCGAGCCCTTCTGCCCCGGCCCGCGCCCGAACATTGGCCACCACCTCCTCGACCCGGTCGTCGATCCGCGCAGGCAGACCCGCGGCGGCCTTCAACTCGGCGGCGCGGTCGATATAGCGGGCGCGCTCGGCCAGAAGCCCGACCAGACGCGCGTCGAGCGCGTCGATCTGTGGGCGAAGCTCGTCCATGCTGCGGCAGGTCTGGGGGGGAATCATGGGGCCTCTCGACTTCCGGTACGTCTGGTTCGCGTGTTACCCCGCCTGCCCGCGCGCCGCAATGCGGCAGCGCCTCAGAACAGCCCCTCGATCTGGCCCTCGGCATTCAGACCGATGGAATGGGCCGCGGGTTCGGGCGGCAGGCCGGGCATGGTCATGATCCGCCCGCAGATCGCCACCACGAAGCCCGCCCCGGCGGCCAGCCGCACCTCGCGCACCGGCACGTCGAAGCCCTCGGGGGCGCCGGTCAGCGCCGGATCGGTCGAGAAGGAATACTGGGTCTTGGCCATGCAGACCGGCAGATGGCCATAGCCCGCCTCTTCCCAGGCGGTCAACTGGTCGCGGATCTTCTGGTCGGCCACCACGTGATCGGCGCGGTAGATCCGGCGGGCAATGGTCTCGATCTTGTGGAAGAGACCCATCTCGTCGGGATAAAGCGGCGCAAAGCTGTGATGGTCGGTCTCGGCCAGCGCCACGACCTTGCGCGCCAGCGGCTCGATGCCTGCGCCGCCCTCGGCCCAGTGGCGGCACAGGATCGCCTCGGTCCCCTGCCCGCGCACATAGTCCTGCACGGCTGCGATCTCGGCCTCGGTATCGCCCGCGAAATGGTTGATGGCGACCACTGTCGGCACCCCGAAGGACCGGACATTCTCGATATGGCGGCCGAGATTGGCACAGCCCGTCCGGACTGCCGCCACATTCTCGGCCTTCAGATCGTCCTTGGCGACGCCGCCATTCATCTTCAGCGCCTTGACCGTGGCCACCACAACCACCGCCGCGGGCGCAAGCCCCGCCTTGCGGCACTTGATGTTCATGAATTTCTCGGCGCCCAGATCGGCCCCGAACCCTGCCTCGGTCACCACGTAATCGGCCAGCCGCAGCGCCGTGCGCGTGGCGATGACCGAGTTGCAGCCATGGGCGATATTGGCGAAGGGGCCGCCATGGACGAAGGCGGGGGTATGTTCCAGCGTCTGAACCAGATTGGGCTGGATCGCGTCGCGCAGCAGCACCGTCATCGCCCCGTCGGCCTTCAGCTCGCGCGCATGCACGGGCGCCCGGTCGCGGGTATAGCCGATGATGATCTCGCCCAGCCGCCGCTGCAGATCGGCAAGGTCGGTGGCCAGGCACAGGATCGCCATGACCTCGGAGGCGACGGTGATGTCGAACCCGGTCTCGCGCGGATAGCCGTTCGACGGCCCGCCCAGCGAACAGACGATGTCGCGCAGCGCCCGGTCGTTCATGTCCATCACCCGGCGCCAGGTGACCCGGCGCTGGTCGATGCCCAGCGCATTGCCCCAGTAGATATGGTTGTCGATCATCGCGGCCAGCAGGTTATGCGCCGCCGTGATCGCGTGGAAATCGCCGGTGAAATGGAGGTTCATGTCCTCCATCGGCACGATCTGGGCATAGCCGCCGCCGGCCGCGCCGCCCTTCATGCCGAAACAGGGGCCCAGCGAGGCCTCGCGGATGCAGATCGCCGTCTTGTGGCCCAGCCGGGCCAGCCCGTCGCCAAGGCCGACCGTGGTCGTCGTCTTGCCCTCGCCCGCAGGCGTCGGGTTGATCGCGGTCACCAGGATCAGCCGTCCCTCGGGCCGGTCCTCGAGGCCCGCGATGAACTCGGCCGTGACCTTGGCCTTGTCGTGGCCGTAGGGCAGAAGCGCCTCGGGCGGAATGCCCAGCTTGGCGCCGATCTCCTGGATCGGGCGCTTTTCGGCGGTGCGTGCGATCTCGATATCCGTCTTCGGGGCCATGGCCGATCCTCCCGCGTTTTCCGTTTTGCCAACAGATAGCGGCTGCACCCGGCGAGGGCCAGAACCCTCGACGATCAGACGGTGAGGGTGAAGAATACGCGGGTGAATGGAAAGAGAACGCTGCCATCCGGCGCGGCGGGATAGGCCAGGTCCAGCGCGGTCTCGTACTCGGTCAGAAACGCGGCCAGTTCGTCGCCGTCGAGCTTGGCCGCAAAGGGGCGCAACGCCGTCGCCTCGGTAAAGCGGCGCACCGGATGGCCGTCGGCCGCGGGGTCGAGCCGCTGCACATAGGACGTCTCCCAGGCCGAAACGGTGCCCAGCGGCGCCAAAATCCGGGCATAGGCCGCGGCTTCGGCGACCGGCGGCACCCAGCCGGAAAAGTCGAACCGGTCGGGAAAGCAGCGCGCGGCGATCTCGCGCATCAGAGCATGCGAGGGGGCGGCGAACTGGCGGGGCATCTGCACCGCCAGCGTGCCCCCCGGCCCCAGCGCGCGCGCCAGGCGCGCGAAAAGCCCGGCATGATCGGGCAGCCAGTGGCAGAGCGCGTTGGAAAAGATCAGCGCGACCGGCGCCTCGGGGGTCCATGTTGCGGCATCGGCCTCGATCAGACGGTCGTAAAGCCCCGGGACGCGGGCCTCGTCCAGCATGGCGGGCGAGCTGTCGACCCCGGTCAGGGTCGCACGCGGAAACCGCATGCGCAGCGCGCCCGCGACCGCGCCATTGCCGCAGCCCAGATCGACGACGCCGCCCTCGGGCAGCTCGGGTACCTGCGCCAGCAGATCCAGCGCCGGGCGCAAACGCAAACCCCGGAACCTTGCGTAGGTTCCGGGGTTCCAGTCTTCAAAGCCGTGAGGGCTCACGCCTGCGGCTCGGGTTCAAAGCCCGACTTGGGCCGGGGCTTGGTCTTCGGGATCGCCGTGACCGAGGGCGTGTCGCCGCCTGTCGAGGACGGCGTGTCGTCATCGCCCCGGTTCAGCGGCTCGCCCGCGATCACCTTGGCGATCTCGCTGCCGGTGAGGGTCTCGTATTCCAGAAGCCCCTGGGCCAGCCGTTCGAGATCTTCGCGCTTTTCGGTCAGGATGTGCTTGGCGGTCTGATAGCCTTCGTCGACCAGCGCCTTGACCTTGTCGTCGATGATCTTCTGGGTCGCGGTCGAATGCTTCGGCCCGCTGTTATAGGACCCCAGATAGCTGTCCTGCTCGTTGGCATAATCGACATAGCCCAACTCGTCGTCAAAGCCGAACTGCGTGACCATCGCCCGGGCGATCCGGGTCGCCTGCTGAATGTCCGAGGACGCGCCCGAGGTCACGTTCTCCTTGCCGAAGATCAGCTCTTCGGCCACGCGCCCGCCCATCGCCATCGCGATCTTGGACTTGTACTTGGTGTAGCTGACCGACAGCTGGTCGCGTTCGGGCAGGCTCAGCACCAGACCCAGCGCACGACCGCGCGGGATGATCGTGGCCTTGTGGATCGGGTCGTGCTGCGGGACATTGAGGCCGACGATGGCATGACCGCCCTCGTGATAGGCGGTCAGCTTCTTCTCGTCCTCGGTCATGACCATGGACCGCCGCTCGGCGCCCATCATGACCTTGTCCTTGGCGTTCTCGAAATCTTCCATCGTCACGAAACGCCGACCGACGCGCGCGGCCATCAGAGCCGCTTCGTTGACGAGGTTCGCGAGATCCGCGCCCGAGAAGCCCGGCGTGCCGCGCGCGATGATGCGCAGATCCACATCGGGGCCCAGCGGCACCTTGCGGGCATGAACGCCCAGGATCTTCTCGCGGCCCTTGATGTCGGGGTTGGGCACCTGCACCTGACGGTCGAACCGGCCGGGACGCAACAGCGCGGGGTCCAGCACGTCGGGGCGGTTGGTGGCCGCGACGATGATGATGCCCTCGTTGGCCTCGAAGCCGTCCATCTCGACCAGAAGCTGGTTCAGCGTCTGTTCGCGTTCGTCATTGCCGCCGCCATAGCCCACGCCGCGCGACCGGCCCACGGCGTCGATTTCGTCTATGAAGACGATGCAGGGGGCGTTCTTCTTGGCCTGTTCGAACATGTCGCGCACACGGCTGGCGCCGACGCCCACGAACATTTCCACGAAGTCCGAGCCCGAGATGGTGAAGAAGGGCACGCCTGCCTCGCCCGCGATGGCGCGCGCGAGCAGCGTCTTGCCGGTGCCGGGCGGGCCGACCAGCAGCGCGCCTTTCGGGATCTTGCCGCCGAGACGGCTGAACTTCTGCGGGTTGCGCAGGAATTCGACGATCTCTTCCAGCTCTTCCTTGGCCTCGTCGATGCCCGCCACGTCGTCGAAGGTGACGCGGCCATGCTTTTCGGTCAGAAGCTTGGCCTTGGACTTGCCGAAGCCCATCGCGCCGCCGCGCCCGCCGCCCTGCATGCGGTTCATCAGGAAGATCCAGATGCCGATCAGGATGATGAAGGGCAGAAGCGTGCCGATATAGGCCAGAAGCCCGTTCTGTTCCTGCGGCTCGGCGCGGACATCGACGTTCTTGGCCAGCAATTGCTCGGTCACGTCGGTGCCGCGCGGCACGATTGCGGTGACGGTGGAGCCATCGGACTCGCGGATCACCGCGCGCTCGCCGTCCAGCGTGACGCTGGAAACCTCGCCCGCATCGACATTGCGCAGGAACTCGGAATAGCTGATGGTGTGCGAGGACATCGTCCCCTGCCCGCCGCTGAACAGATTGAACAGGGCCAGGATCAGCAGGAACAGGACGACCCAGAAGGCGATTTGTCGCGCGTTGCCCAAGGCGTACTCCTTGAATTTCGGTCCGCCGGGCGAAGGGCTCCCGGCCATTGGCCTAAGATAGCGATTGAGGCCGCATGTTCAATGCGAGAGTAGCCGGGTCCTGAAAGGACGGTTTACCGTCGCGCTCCAGTCCGTTCCGTGACCGGCCAGAGGCGCGGCCACCAGGGTCCCGCCGCGCCAGACCGCGGGCGAGGCCAAAAGCGAGCTTCGTGGCAGCCCGGTCGCGCGCCAGTCGGGGCACAGCGCAAGCCCCGCCTCGCCCAGCGCCCGGATCTCTTCGCCCCCCGTAGCCGGCCCCGCGAGGCGCCAGCGCCCGTCCCACAGCGTACCGATAGGCGCGGACAGCCCCGCCACCGCGGCTAGCTCGCGCCCGATCCGAAGCAGCCCGGCCTCGCGGATCAGAAGACAGCCCTGCAGCGTGGTGCGCGGCGCGATCTCGAGACGGGCAAGTGTGGCGGCCAGCGCCCCGGCCCGGGGCGGGTAGTCGGCGCCCGAAACCCAGGCCAGCGCGCCCAACAACAGCCGCCGCCCGATCTCGGCGGGAAGCGCCACGCGGGCGGCCTCGTCCAGCACCACATCGCCCGCCTCCTCCACAGCGATCCGCGCGGCGGCCTCGGCGGTGCAGGCGTCAAGGGCGGCACGGGCCGAACCCAGCCGGGCGGCCGTCGCCGCCAGCCCCTCGGCGTCGATCCCCAGCGGGGCCAGCAGCGCCAGCGCCTGCCGCACCCGGACCCGGTCGAAGCGCGGGTCGTCATTCGAGGGATCCTCGGCCCAGCTCTGCCCGCGCTCGGTCAGAAAGGCGCGCAGATCGGCGCGCGGGATATCGAGGAAGGGGCGCAGCCAGGTGACGCCCAGCGCCTGCCGTTCGGTCGCCATCGCCGCCAGCCCGTCGACCCCGGCACCGCGCGCGAGCCGCATCAGCACGGTTTCGGCCTGGTCGTCGCGAGTATGGGCAAGCGCGACGCGGTCGATGCCCCGCGCCAGGGCCCAGTCCGCGATCAGCCGCATCCGCGCGCGCCGCGCGGCATCCTGCAGGTTGCCGCGGCCGTCCCAGCCCTGCCAGACAAGTGTGCTGTGGGGGACCCCGAGGCGCGCGCAGATCGCGGCCACGCTCCGCGCCTCGTGGGCCGCCTCGGGGCGGAGCCCGTGATCGACAGTGACAGCCAGGACCGGCGGACCCGAGGGCCGCGCCGCCGCCGCCAGCAGAAGTGCCAGCGAATCCCCGCCGCCCGAGACCGCGACGGCCAGCGGCGCCGCGCCGGGACAGGCCCGGGCCAGCGCCGCCTGCAGCGCCGCGGCGCCCGGGCTCAGTTGCACCCGGCCGAGGCCATCACAGCCCCCGCCTGCTGCGCCTCGCCCGAGCCCGAAAAGCGCGTCCGCACCTCGCCAAGCGTCACGCAGGCTTCGCGGGTCTGGCCCAGGTCCTTGAGCGCAAGCCCAAGCTTCAGAAGGGCCGCAGAGGCGCGCGGCCCCGAAGGGCTGCCCGAGAAGCTTTCCAGATAGGCGCGCGCGGCCTGCGAGGTGTCGCCCGAGGCCGACAGCGCCTCGCCGCGCAGGAACTGCGCCTCGCCCGCCAGCGGGCTGCCCGGATAGGTGTCGCCGAACCGGGCGAAGATCTCGGCCGCCTGGGCGTTCTGACCGGCCTCGAGCGCGGCCTTGCCGGCGTCGAAATCGGCACGCTCGCCAATGGCCAGTTCCATCCCGTCGGCCGCGTCCGGCGCCGGCGTGATCATCGGGGCGGGCGCGGCCGAGACCGACCCGCCGCCCAGCGTCGAGGTCTGGCCAAGCTTCGAGACGTCGCCGCCCTCAAGCTCGACCAGCCGGAATTCCAGATCGCCGATCCGGCGGGTGCCGTCATCGACAACCGTCTGGATGCGGTGTTCCAGTTCCTCGGTCTTCGAGGTCAGACGCTGCAGCTGTTCCTCGATGGCATCGAGCCGCTGCAGGGCCGAGCCGCCCCCGGCCGAGCCCATGGCCCCGCCGGTGGTCGACAGCTCGCGCTTGAGCCCCTGCACCGAGACATTCAGCACCGTCAGTTCCTGGCGGATATCCGCCAGGGTTTCGTCGCGCGACTGGGCGGAGGCGGGCCCGCCCGCCGCCAGCCCCAGAGCCACCGTCAGGGCAAGCGCCGCAATCCGCATCATCGCGTCCTCCTCAGAACCCCGCGCCCGCGGCCAGCACGGTCACCGCGCGCCGGTTCTTGGCGTAGCAGGATTCCTCCGAACAGATCGCGATCGGGCGTTCCTTGCCGTAGGTCACGGTCTGCAGCCGGTTCGGCGAGACGCCGCGCGAGACCAGGTATTCCTTGACCGCATTGGCGCGGCGGGCGCCCAGCGCCAGGTTGTATTCGCGGGTGCCCTGTTCGTCGGCATGGCCCTCGATGGTGGCCGAATAGGCGGTGTTCTGGTTCATCCAGTTGGCCTGGCCGTCCAGCGTGACGGTTGCGTCGGGCGAAAGGGTGCTCTGGTCGACCAGGAACAGCACGCGGTCGCCGATGGTCTGGTTGAAATAGGCCACCGAGGTCGGGTCGCTGGGCGAGCCATTGGCGCCATAGGCCCCTCCGGCGCCCCCGGCGCCACTGGCCGACCCGAAGCGGTCGGCATTCGAACAGGCAGACACGGCAAGCGCCGTCATCAGCAGGATCGACGTGGTAATGCGGGTCATTCAGGAAATCCTTTTTTCGGATCGTCGCCGGCAAGGCCATCCTACCAGCGGCATTGGATGAGGGAAACGCGCCCGGGGCTCCGGGCGCGTCTTTCGGGTCTCAGGGTTGAAGCGGAGACCAGGACGGGTCGGAGCCCTGTCCCTGATAAGGGACCTTGCGCAGGTTCCGCCCGGTGATGTCGACGGTGTAAAGCCCCGGCGCCCCGGCCGCGCCCGCGGTTTCGCGGGTGAACATGATCACCCGGCCGTTCGGCGCCCAGGTCGGGCCCTCGTCGAGGAAGGACGCGGTCAGCAGGCGTTCCTCGGACCCGTCGGTCCGCATCACGCCGATATGGAACCGGCCCTGATTCTGCTTGGTGAAGGCGATGTAATCGCCACGCGGCGACCAGACCGGAGTGCCATAGCGCCCCTGCCCGAACGAGATCCGGCGCGGCTCGCCGCCATTCGCTGGCATCACGTAAAGCTGCTGCGTGCCCGAGCGGTCGGACTCGAACACGATCTGGCTGCCATCGGGCGAAAAGCTGGGCGCGGTCTCGATCGAGGGCGCGTCGGTCAGCCTGCTGCGGCGACCCGATTGCAGGTCAAGCTCGTAAAGGTCGGTATTGCCCCCTTGGGACAGCGAGAACTGCACCCGCCGGCCGTCGGGGGCAAAGCGCGGCGCGAAGGTCATGGTGCCGGGCTGATCGTCCAGCACCCGGCGCTGGCCGGTGGCCACGTCCAGCAGATAGATCCGGGGAAAGCCGCTTTCATAGCTGGTATAAAGCACGCGGTCGCCCGTGGGCGAGAAACGCGGCGCGATCACGATGGAATTGGCGTCGGTCAGCGCCTGCATGTTGGCGCCGTCGTAATCCATGATCGCCAGTTGCTTGGCGCGTTCGTTCTTGGGGCCGCGCTCGGCCACGAAGACGACGCGGCTGTCGAAATAGCCGCCCTCGCCGGTGATCCGCGCATAGACCTGGTCGGCCACCTTGTGGGCCACCCGGCGCCAGCTGCCGGTCGCGCCGCCGAATTGCAGCCCGTCGCCCAGCGGCGCCTGCGCATAGACGTCGTACAGGCGGAACTTGACGCTGAGCCGCCCCGAGCCGTCGACGCTGACCGCGCCGGTGATCAGCGCCTGGGCGTTGATCGCCTTCCAGTCGGCATATTGCACCGGGCTGGCAAAGCTCGTGACCGTCGACAGGAAGGCCTCGCGCGGGATCTCGCGGAACAGGCCGGTGCCTTCCAGATCGGCGGCGATCACGCGGGTGATGTTCTGCGCATATTCGGCGGCGGCCGCGTTTTCGGCCACGAATTCGGGCACGGCGAAGGGCAAGGGCTCGATCACCCCTTCGTCGATCACGATCCTCAGCGGACCGTTCTGAGCCTGCGCCGGCAGCGCGGCATGTCCAAGGACCAGCGCCAGGATTGCGGTCAGAAGGCGCAGCATCATCGAATCCTCATCTTTCCGGGGTCGAAGGTCATCTCGATCTGACGCCACTGGTCGTATTTCTCGACCGGCAGCGGGAAACCCGACGACCCGCACATCACTATGGCGCGGCGCGCCGATTCGTAGGTCTGGCGTGCGGCGGATTCCGATCCGCCGGTCCAGGAAATCATCCGGATCGACCCGATATTGGGCTTTCCGGTCTCTTCCATGTCCACGCCGAGAACGACCGAGGTCTGCATCGCCTCGGTCGAGAGCGAACCGACGTTCCAGCAGCGCGAGACCGACACGCGCAGCGCATCGCGTTCGCCCGCGGTCAGGGGCGGGCCGCTGGCCGCGCGCCCGGCCCCGCCGGTGCCCTCGGGGGCGGCGGCGGGCTCCGACAGCGCATCGGCAACGGCGCCCGCGACGGCATCGGCCAGGCTGTCCTCTTCCGAGGCGGTCTCGGCGGGGGCATCGGGCTCTGCCGGGGCCTGAGGTGCGGCGGCGGTCTCTGCGGGCGGCGGGGTCTCGCGCGGGGGCGCTGCGGGCCGGTTCGGGCGGTTCCGGGGCCGGGGCGACGAGGCCATGGCCAGCCCGGTCTCGGGCCGTTCCTCGGCCTCGGTCACGGTCTGGGTGGCGGCCTCTTCGGGCGCGGCCTCGTCGGCCTCGGGCGTGGGCCGCTCGGCGGCCGGATCGGGGCGGGTGGCCTCGGACGGCTGCTCGGCCACGACCGCGTCCTCGGGCGGCGGCGCCGAAGGTTCGGGCGCGATCCGGGTCGAGGGGCGCGGCGGCGCGGTATCGGTCACCGGCGCCTCGGGGGCTTCGGGGATCTCGGGCGCCTCGGGCGCGGTCACGGTCTCTGCCACATCGGCCTCGGCGGGCGGCTCCAGCGCCTCGGGCGCGGTGTCGGGCTCGGCCGCGGCCTGCGGCGGGGGCGGTTCGGGACGCTGGGGGCGCGCCTCGGGCGCGGGTGCGGGACGCGGCGAGCGCGGCAGCGACGGGGCCTCCGGCGCGTCGACCTCCTGCGACGGCGTCGGCGCCGCGGCCGGAGCCGTCAGCGCCGCGAACTCGTCGCCGGACAGGATCGTCACGTCGGTCACCTCCATCGGCTTCGGCGGCGGGGCGTCGAACAGCCCGGACAGCATCACCCAGGCGATCAGACCCAGATGCGCGCCCCCCGAGATATAGGTCCCGGTGTTCATGTTGCGGCCCTACTCGCTCCGCCCGTCGAGGGTCGGCCCGCCGGTATCGGTCACCAGACCGATATTGCGGAAGCCCGCGGAATTGAGCGCGCCCATCACCTGCACCACACGTTCATAGGGGATGGCGCCGTCGGCGCGCAGATAGACCTTGTCGTCCTCGCGCTCGGCGGCCACCGCCTTCAGTTTCGGGATCAACGCGTCCGAGGCCACCTCGGTTTCCTGCAAAACGATCTTGCCGTCCGCGGTCAGCGTGACGGTCAGGGGGGCCTCCTGTTCGGAGGGCAGCGCGCTGGCGGCGGTCTTGGGCAATTCGACCGGTACGCCCGCGGTCAGCATGGGCGCCGCGACCATGAAGATGATCAGCAGCACCAGCATCACGTCGACCATGGGCGTGACGTTGATTTCGGACATCGCCGCGGGATGGCGGCGGTGGCCGCGCACCCGCCGTCCACCCGAGCTTTTGCGAGGGGTCAGGCTGCCACCCATGGCTCAGGCGTCCAGCTGGCGCGACAGGATGGTCGAGAATTCGTCGGCAAAGGATTCATAGCCCCCGCCCAGCCGGTCGCTGTCTGCCGACAGCTTGTTGTAGAAGATCACGGCCGGGATGGCGGCCAGCAGCCCCAGCGCGGTCGCCACCAGCGCCTCGGCGATGCCGGGCGCCACGACGGCGAGGTTGGTGTTCTGCTGCAGCGCGATCTGTTCGAAGGCGTGCTTGATGCCCCAGACCGTGCCGAAGAGCCCGACGAAGGGCGCGGTCGAGCCCACCGTCGCAAGGAACGACAGCCCGGCATTCAGGCTGTCGGTCTCCTTGGCGATGGCCACGTCCATCGACCGATCGATCCGGGCGGCGGCGCCCGCGATCAGCTTGCCGTCCTGACGGTGGCTGCGGCGCCATTCCATCATGCCCGCGGCAAAGATCCGTTCCGGCGCGGCCTGCGGTTCGGGGCCGATCTTGTCGAACAGCTCGTCCAGCGGCTCGCCCGACCAGAATTCCTCGTCGAAGCGCGCGGCCTCGGCCCGGGCCTTCCGGTAGGTGATGATCTTCTGGATGATGATCGACCACGACCAGAACGAGGCCACGATCAGCAACAGCATCACCAGCTTGACCGTGATGGTCGCGCGCAAGAAAAGGGCGAGCAAGGAGAAGTCAATCTCCTGCGCCATCGCAAGGGTATCGGTATCCATTCTGCCTGCTCGTTGGAAAGGGCCGGTTCGTCCGGCCCGCGTTACACCGGACGCTAGCGCGTTTTAAGGGGGATTGCCAACACAACCGCGTCAGCGCGGGGCCTCGCCTACCCGGTTTCGAGGCTTCGGCGAAACTCTGCCGGAAGCCGCGCCGGTCGCCCCTCGGGACCCAGCGCAGCCAGCGTCACCCGGGCCTCGAACAACCGCGTGTCGCCACGCAGAACCGCCTGATCCAGCACCAGCCGCGCGGCCGTCGCCCGCACCAGATCGGTCTCGACCGTCAGCAGGTCGTCGAACTTCGCCGGGCTCAGATAATCGGCCTCGACCCGGCGCACCGCGAAGACGATGCCGGTTTCGGCCTTCAGCCGCACCTGATCAAGCCCGATCCCGCGCACCCATTCCGACCGGCCGCGTTCTATGAACTTGAGGTAATTGGCATAATAGACGATGCCGGCAAGGTCGGTGTCCTCGTAATAGACGCGGACGGCAAAGCGGTGGGTCATGTATCCTGCGCGAGTGTCTGCCCGAGTGTCTGCCCGAGTGTCCGGCCGATCCGGGCGGCGAGGCGCAGCGCGTGGCTGGCATCCCGGGCGACCGTCGGCATCGCCGGGTCATAGCCTGCCCGGATGACCGCCGCAATCTCCGGTCGCAACACCAGCGTACCGCCCGGCATGCGGGCCAGCGGGCTGCGCTCGGCGAAGGCGGTGTCGGACCACAGCAGGATCGTCTGGACCATCTGGTTGAGCGCGATCGATTCCGCCGGAACCCGGGCCAGATCCGCATCCATCCGCACGAAGACGAAGGCGGCGCGGATCGCGCCATCCTCGTCGAAGCGGAAAAACCGGTACTGGTTTGCGCCCGCCGCCTGCAACCGGCCGACCCGGCGCACCAGATCGGGCACCAGCCGGTCGAGATGGGGCACCCGGACCAGCTCCAGCCAGTTCTCGAAGAAGAAGACGATGAGGTTGGACCCGAGGTCCGGGTCGGTTTCGGTCAGTTGGTGCCCGGCCAGCGAAACCACAGCCTCGCAGGCGCCCTTGAAGGTCGCCAGCGTCGCGTCGTCGACCCCGAAAACCACCGGCGCGATGGGCCGTCCCCAGCGCGCGAACAGATAGTCGCCCTCGGAGCGGGTAAAGAGCGCGGTCACCTCCTCGGGGGTCATCTCGGTCTCCTTTCGGCATCTGTCGCGGCCGCCGTCGTCAGGAACGCAAGACGGGGCGGCAGCCGGGGCCCGTCAGGCGCCTTCGTCGAACAGGTCGGTCTGGGCGGTTTGCCCGGCCGGGCGCGGCGCCGCAAGACCCAGATGCGTCCAGGCCTTCTGCGCCAGCATCCGGCCGCGCGGCGTCCGCTGGATCAGCCCCTGTTGCAGGAGATAGGGCTCGATCACTTCTTCCAAAGCGTCGCGCGATTCCGATAACGCGGCCGAGAGCGTTTCGATGCCGACCGGGCCGCCGCCATAGTTCTCGGCAATGAGCCTGAGATAGCGCCGGTCGGCGCCGTCGAGCCCGACCGCATCGACCTCCATCCGGGTCAGCGCATGGTCGGCCACCTTGCGGGTGATGCGCCCGTCGCCCTCGACCAGCGCGAAATCGACGACCCGGCGCAACAGCCGCCCGGCGATCCGGGGGGTGCCCCGGGCGCGGCGCGCGATCTCGCGGATGCCCTCGGGATCGGCGGGAATGCCCAGCAGGCGCGAGCCGCGCGCCACGATCTCTTCCAGTTCGGGCACGGTATAGAATTGCAGCCGGACCGGAATGCCGAACCGGTCGCGCAGGGGCGTCGTCAGCAGGCCCAGCCGAGTGGTCGCGCCGACCAGCGTGAAAGGCTGCAGCTCGATCCGGACGGTGCGCGCGGCCGGACCCTCGCCGATCACCAGATCGAGCTCGAAATCCTCCATCGCCGGGTAGAGGATCTCCTCGACGACGGGAGACAGCCGGTGGATCTCGTCGATGAACAGCACATCGCGCTTTTCCAGATTGGTCAGGATCGCCGCAAGGTCCCCGGCCTTGGCCAGCACCGGCCCCGAGGTCATGCGGAAATTCACCCCAAGCTCGCGCGCGACGATCTGCGCCAGCGTGGTCTTGCCCAGCCCCGGCGGCCCGTGGAACAGCGCATGGTCCATCGCCTCGCCGCGCTGGCGCGCGCTTTGCAGGAAGACCCGCAGATTGGCCCGCGCCTCGGCCTGGCCGATGAAGGCGTCAAGCGTCTCGGGGCGCAGCGCGCGGTCGGAATCCTCGGGGCGCGCCTCGGGGCGCAGCATGGGGTCGGGTTCGGTCATTCAGTCAGCCTTCAGTCCGCCTTGGGGGCCAGCAGCTTCAGCGCCGCGCGGATCAGCGTCTTGGTGTCGGCCCCGGGGGTCTCGCCCGCGGCCCGCGCCACCGCCTGGGCGGCTTCGGACGGAGCATAGCCGAGATTGCCCAGCGCCGACAGGGCATCGGCCTGGGCCGAAACCGACGTCGAAACCGGGGCCTGCGGGCGCGCCGCGGGCGCAGGTGCTGCGGGGCCGGGTTCGATCACCGCCCCGGCCGCGGGCTCGGGCGCGAGGCGGCCGCCCAGCGCCATCACCGCGGGGGCCTTGTCCTTCAACTCGTTGACCACGCGCTGGGCGATCTTGGGGCCGACGCCGGGCGCGGCCTTGATCGCGCCCCAGTCGCCCAGCGCGATGGCCCGGCCGACGCCCTCGGCCCCAAGCGTGCCGAGGATCGCCATCGAGGCCTTCGCCCCGATCCCCTGCACCCCCATCAAAAGCCGGTGCCATTCGCGGTCATGCAGCGTCGGAAAGCCGTAAAGCTGCAACAGATCCTCGCGGACCAGCAGGTCGGTATAAAGCGCGACCGCCTCGCCCGGCCCCGGCAGCCCCATCAGGGTGCGGTCCGAGACATGCACGACATAGCCCACGCCGCCGACATCGATCATCACCTGATCGGCGCCCTTGTGGATCAGCCGTCCGGCCAGCCGCCCGATCATGCGCCCGCCCGGGCCAGCGCCGCCGCCAGCCGCGCGCCCCCCGCCAGATGGTGGGCGTGACACAGCGCGATGGCCAGCGCATCGGCGGCATCGGCCCCGGCGATCTCGATGCCGGGAAATTGCAGCCGCACCATATGGTCGATCTGGCGCTTGTCGGCATGGCCGACCCCGACGATGGCTTTCTTGACCGCGTTGGGCGCGTATTCGCCGACTTCGAGCCCGGCCTGCGCCGGCACCAGCAGCGCGATGCCCCGCGCCTGCCCCAGCTTCAGCGTGCCGGCCGCGTCTCGGTTGACGAAGGTCTGTTCGACCGCCGCCGCCTCGGGGGCGTAGCGGGCAACGATCTCGGTCAGCTGGATGTGCAGCGACAAAAGCCGCTCGGCCAGGGTCTCGCCCGAGGAGTGGCAGATGCCGTTCGCGATGTGACCGAGTCGGCTGCCCCGCTGGTCGATCACCCCCCAACCGGTGTTCCGAAGGCCCGGGTCGATGCCCAAGACACGCATGGCTGCCCCATTTCTTGTGGCTTTTCGGACGCAGTAGCACGAAAAGCGAACATCGGCCAGACGGAATGCGGCCGGGCGGTTTCATGCCCCATCGCGGCACCGGCCGCGCCCGCAGTCCGGAAACGGCCTCTGGAGGTCGGAAAGCGACCAGACGGGGAAGCGGTTTTTCCCATTTATGACGGGGAATTGGCCGCCCGTTTCCGACATGCGCCCAGCGCATGCGACGCATGCATAATTGCCCGCTTGCGCACCACATTCCGGACGAATAGCTGCGCTTTTATGCGGTCGACGAACGACCAGCAGCGACGGAAGGACCTTCACGATGGCCATGTTCGAACTCTCGCATCCGCAACCGGCCGGCCTGCTGGCGACGGCCCCGCGTTTGGGTTTTGTCACCACCCTTGTCGCCCGGGTTCAGGCCTGGGACGAATTGCGCCGCACGCGCAAGGCGCTGTCGCGGCTGAGCGATCGGGAACTCGACGATATCGGCCTCTGCCGCGGCGACATCGACACCCTTCTGCGGTGAGATCGGCGCGCCCTGCGCCAAGGGAACGGATCAGGTCGGCGGCGGTCAGCGCCCCCGGCCGAGCAAAGCCGAGACCCCGCGCGCGACCCAGCCCGTTGCCGGGTCGATCTGCATGACGGCAGCCGCCGCACGCTCGACCGGTGTGCGGCTTTCGGCCAGGGCCAGACGCTCGGCATAGGCCGGGGCGCCGATCTGGACGAGGATACCTACCTTCACCAGCGTGACCGTCGCGGCCATGACGCCAAGCGACCGCCACAGCGGAAGATTCAAGGCATGGCGCGGCCGTCGCAGCGCGGCCATTCGGGATGTGTCAGCGGTCTCGAAAGCGCGGCCCGAGCGGTGCATCTCGGCCACCCGCTGCAACCGGTTTTGGAAGTCGCGATATTGGGGATCCTGCATCGCCCTCTCCCGCATCGGCCAAGTTCGGCCATGATGCCGGGAGAAAGCGGCAATATTGCGGCTCAGGCCCTGCGCTTCAGGACACAAAGCGTGGTCCAGTCGCCGATCTGTTCCGCCCCCTCCAGTTCGAGACCCGAGGCCGCGTAGGCTGCGGCCACCTCCTCGGCCTGCTCGTTCAGCAGCCCCGACAGGATCGCGATCCCGCCCGGCGCCAGTTGCGCCGCGATGTCGGGCGCCAACGCGATCAGCGGCGCCTTGAGGATATTGGCGAAGATCAGCCCGTAGGGCGCCGCGGCTGCCAGCTCGGGATGCTCGAACCCCGCCGCCTCGATGCAGCGGATGCGCCCCGCCAGCCCGTTCGCCGCCACATTGGCCTCGGCGACCTCGACCGCCACCGGGTCGATGTCGGAGGCGAGGATCGGCACCTGCCACAGATGCGCCGCCGCCATCGCCAGAACGGCCGTGCCGCAGCCGATATCGGCCACGGCACCGGGGGCCAGCCCGGCCTCGGCCAACCGGTCGACCGCGCGCAGGCACCCCAGCGTGGTGCCGTGATGCCCGGTGCCGAAGGCCATCGAGGCCTCGATCAGCAGCGGCACCGGCCCCTCGGGCACGCGGTCGGCATCGTGACTGCCATAAAGGAAGAACCGCCCGGCCTGAACCGGCGCCAGATCGCGCCGGACCTTGGCGACCCAGTCGGTCTCGGGCACCTCGGACACGGTGAAGGGCCGCGCCCCGTGCACCATCGCCAAAAGCGCCAGCCCGGCCTCGTCGGGGGCCTCGGTGAAGAAGGCGCCCAGTTCCCACAGGCCCGAGCCGTCCTCGATCTCGAAGACGCCGACGCCGATGGGTTCGGGGTCCATCCGCGACTCGATGGCCTCGGCCAGAGCGTCGGCGGCCGCTTTCGCGGTCAGCGTGGTCAGCGCGGAATAGGTGGGCATCGGGGCGGCCTTTCGGATGGGCTGGGATCAGGTGGGCTGGGATCAGGGCCCAGCGCCTAGGCCGCGCCGACGGTCTGGTCAAGCGCCTCGATCACCCGGTCGGCCAGCAGGTCGGGCGCGACCGAGGAGTCGAGCCGGATCACCGGACAGGGCAATTCCTCGAGCCAGAGCTCGTGCTTGACCCGGCTGCGGCCGGTGAAATCGGGACTGTCATAGCCCATCGCGTAGTCGATGAAGGCCCGATAGGCATGGGCCATGGCGCCTCCGGGCTGGATCGCGGCACCATGGCGCTGGCGCTCGCGCCGCCGCAGGCGCGCCAGCCGCAAGGCAGGCGACACGGTCAGGAACACCACATGGGTGAAGCGCGGGATCAGCGCATCGCCCCAGCCGCCCAGCGAGCCTGTCAGGATCCAGTCGGAACGCGGCACGAACAGCGCCTGCATCAGCGCGACGCGCTCGGCCGGAGACCGCTTGGCCGCGAAGGGGGGATCGGAGGGCCGCCAGTAGAAATCGTCGCTGTCGAAGACCTGAGAGGCCAGCCGCGTGGCCAGCACACGCCCAAGCGTCGAACAGCCCGCGCCGCTGGCTCCGGTGATGTGAATGCGCGTGCCCACTTTCCTCTCGGATCAGGCCTCTCGGATCAGGCGCCTGTTCCCCCCGGACAGCTTACGCCCGTGCCCCCGAGCCCGCAATAGCCGCCCGGGTTCTTGGACAGGTACTGCTGATGATAGCCTTCGGCGTAGAAGAAGGGCGGCGCCTCGCGGATCTCGGTGGTGATGGCGCGGTGGCCCGCCGCCTTCAGCCGCGCCTGATAGGCCGCGAGGCTGGCCTCGGCCGCCGCCTTCTGGTCGGGCGTGTGGACATAGATCGCAGACCGGTACTGGGTGCCGCGATCATTGCCCTGACGCATGCCCTGGGTCGGGTCGTGCCCTTCCCAGAAGGTGCGGAGCAGACGGTCGAGCGAAATCTCGGCCGGGTCGTAGACCACGCGCACCACCTCGGCATGGCCGGTGCGGCCGGTGCAGATCTCTTCATAGGTGGGGTTCGGCGTAAAGCCGCCCGCATAGCCCGCCGCCGTGATCCAGACGCCCGGCAGCTTCCAGAAGAGCCGCTCGACGCCCCAGAAACAGCCCATGCCGAAGACGATCTCCTGCATCCCCTCGGGAACCGGCGCCTGCAGCGGCCGCCCGAAGACGTGATGGGTCTCGGCGGTGGCGATCGGCTCGGGACGGCCTTTCAAAGCCTCGTCCTCGCGCACCATATCGGTCTTTCGGCCCAGAAGGGAAAACATGCTCGCACCTCCGTTCTTTTGCACCACAGACGATATAGGCGGCCCGCGACGGCCGCCTATGGGGCAGATCTGGAATTGAAGGAATTTTGAACGGATCGCAGGTTTGACGCTAAAGCAGAACCACCAGCGCGAGCGCAAGGCCCGCCACGAAGACCGAGGCCGCCGCCCCCAGCAGCAGCGGGCGCAGGCCCTTTTGCCGGAGCTTGCGGATATCGGTTTCCAGCCCCATCGCCGCCAGTGCCACGGTCAGCAGGAACGAAGCCGTCAGCGCCAGCCCGTGCTGCGCCGCCTCGGGCAGATCGAGCACCGAGTTGACCCCGACCATGGCCAGGAACCCGACCACGAACCAGGGCATCGGCGCGGCGCCGTCGGCGGGGGCATGGCCGCGCCACCGGCCGACCCGGGCCAGCGCCAGGATCAGCGGGGCCAGCAGGATCACCCGGCTCAGCTTGGCCACCGTCCCCGCCTGCCCCGCCGCATCGCCCAGCGCGAAGGAGGCGCCAACGACCTGCGCCACCTCGTGGATCGAGGCCCCCGCCCAAAGCCCGTAGGCCTGAGGCGTCAGATGCAAGGCGGTCCCGATCAGCGGAAAGCTCAGCATCGCCGCCGATCCGAAGACGGTGACGCAGGCGATGGCATAGGCCACATCCTCGTCCGACCCGCGCGTGACCGTGTTGCAGGCCAGCACCGCCGAGGCGCCGCAGACCGAGGTGCCCGCCGCGATCAGCTCGCCCAGCCGCCGCTCGACCCCCAGAAGCCGCGCCATCGCCTTGGTGAAGAGGAAGGTCGAACAAAGCGTCACCGCCACGATCCCAAGCCCCACCGGCCCGACCGCCGCCAGCTGGCCCAGCGTCAGCTGGACCCCCAACAGCACGATGGCCAGCCGCAGCAGCCGTTTCAGCGAGAAGGCGATGCCCGGGGCGGCCAGCGGCACCGGGCCGATCCCGTTGCGGATCGCCATGCCCATGACCATCGCCAGCACCAGCGGGCTGAGCGCGGGGATGCCCAGCGCGCGGTGCAGCCCCAGTGCCACCAGCGCCAGCCCCCCGGTCAGCGCGAGCCCGGGCAAAAGCCCGGCGCGGTCGATCCGGGCCAGCCCGCGCGGGGCGCTGTCGAGGGGGGTGTCGGTCATGGGTCTGCCTTTCCGTTGCCGTGGGCGGCAGGCTGGACCGGCACAACCGTTTTATCCAACGGATTGTTTGGATGCTTTCGTTCGATTTTGCTAATCTATCAGCGTGCCTGTAAGACCGATGCCATGACCCTCGAGCAGATCCGCATCTTCCTGGCCGTCGCTGAACGCCAGCATGTGACCCGCGCCGCCGAGGCGCTGAACCTGACCCAGTCGGCGGTGTCGTCGGCGGTGGCGGCGCTGGAGGCGCGGCACCGGGTCCGGCTTTTCGACCGGGTGGGGCGTCGGATCGCGCTGACCGAGGCCGGGCGGCGCTTCATGGACACCGCCCGCGCCCTGCTGGCCGAAAGCGAGGCGGCCGAGCTGATGCTGGCCGATCTGGGCCAGACCATGCAGGGTCGGCTGCGGATCTGGGCCAGCCAGACCGTCGGGTCCTACTGGCTGCCGCCCCGGCTGGCGGCGCTGCATGAAACCCATCCCGGCGTCGCGATCTCGTTGAAGATCGGCAACAGCGCCCAGGTCGCCCGGGCGGTGGCCGAGGGGACCGCCGATCTGGGCTTTGTCGAGGGCGAGGTCGATGCCCCCGACCTGCTGACCCGGGTGGTCGACCGCGACGCGCTGGCGCTGGTGACCCGTAGGGGCCACCGGCTCGCGACCGGTCCCGCCCCCGACCGCGCCGCCTATCTGGCGCAGGACTGGGTCGTGCGCGAACCGGGCTCGGGCACCCGCGCGGCCTTCGAGGATCATCTGGCGGCGATGGGGCTGAGGCTGGCCGATCTGAGCCTCGCGATGGAACTGCCGTCGAACGAGGCGATCCTCGCGGTGGTCGCCGAAAGCGATTATGCCAGTTTCCTCTCGGCGGGCGCGCTCGCCGCCCATGTCCCGGCCGGGATCTCGTTTCGCGAGGTGGACTGGACGGCACGGCCTGAACGGGCCTTTTCGGTCCTGATCCACCCCCGGCGTTATCGCAGCCGCGCGGTCGAGGCGCTGTTGACCCGGATCGGCGACGCCCGATGACGCTATTCGGCGGCCGCCGGGGCGAGGCGGGCAAAGACCGTCTCGTTGCCCGGGGAGGGATGGCGCGGGATCATCAAAGCCAGCACCAGCGAGGTTGCCGCCATGCCCGCCGCCAGCAGGAACACGCCCCCCGGCGAGGTCACCCAGAGATAGCCAAGCGCCGCGGGCAGGAAGACCGCCGCGATATGGTTGATGGTGAAGGCCACGGCCGCGGTCGGGGCGATGTCGCCCGGATCGGCGATCTTCTGGAAATAGGTCTTCAGCGCGAAGGCCAGCGCGAAGAACATGTGGTCGATCACGTAAAGCGTGGCGGCCAGCACCACGCCCCAGCCCAGATAGTAGATCCCGCCATAGGCCAGGAAGACGCAGATCAGCCCGGCATATTCGAAAACCAGCGCCGGCCGCTCGCCCCAGCGCGCGACCGCCTTGCCCATCAGCGGCGCGAAAGCCATGTTGGCCAGGAAGTTGATCAGGAACAGCGCGGTGACCTCGTTCACCTCGAAGCCGAAGCGTTCGACCATCATGAAGGCGGCAAAGACCGTGAAGATCTGTCGCCGCGCCCCCGACATGAATTGCAGCAGGTAGTAAAGCCAGTAGCGCCGCCGCAGGATCAGCCGCTTGACCTGCGGGTTCGGCGCCTCGAATTGCGGATAGGCCAGGAGACAGAACAGCGCCACGACGGCCGTGAACCCGCCCGAGGCGAGATAGACGAAATTGTAGGACAGATCGAAGGTCTTCCAGGTGACGACCAGCAGCCCATAGGCCAGAAGCGCCGCCGCCGACCCCGCCGCCATCAGCCAACCCAGCGTCTGCGGCGCCTTGTCCTTGGCGATCCATTGCAGCTGCAGCGACTGGTTCACCGTCTCGTAGTAGTGGAACCCGATCGAGCTGAGCATGGTGATCGTGAGGATGCCGCCCAGCGAGGGGAACCAGGCAGTGACCGCCGTCGCCGCCCCCAGAAGAAGCAGCGACACGACCCCCAGCACCTGTTCGCGCATGAACAGGATCAGCGCGATCACCCCGATCGCCAGAAAGCCCGGCACCTCGCGCACGGTGTGCAGCCAGCCGATCTCGACCCCGGTGAAGCCCGCGGCCTCGATGACGAAATTGTTCAGAAGCGCCGACCAGGTGGCGAAGGCCACGGGCATCGCGAAGGCCATCACGAACAGAAGCGACACCGGCCGCCGCCAGAGCGGCAGCGTGCCGGCGGCATCGAGGCGGAGGGGGGAAAAACGCAAGGTCATCGTTTCCCCATATCCCTGAAATCCCGGTCTGGCGAGACGATTCCGGTCCCGTCCCGCGGGCCGTAAAGGGCTGACCCAGATCAAGGCAGGCCGGGCCGGGCCGGGGCAGAACCCTTGCCCAGGGAGAGAGGAGATCTGCATGGATATCGTCCAGCTGGTGGAGCGCATCGGCGAGGGACCGACAGCTGCACTGTTCGGCCTGATCGCCGGGGGGATTTTCGGGGTCGCGGCGCAGCGCTCGGCCTTTTGCCTGCGCGCGGCGGCGGTCGAGGTCGCGCGTGGCCAGCTTGGCGCCCGGCTGGCGGTCTGGCTTCTGTGCTTCTCGACCGCGCTGGTCTGGGTCCAGGCGGCCGAGCTGTCGGGCCTGATGCGGTCGGGGGATGCGCGGATCATGGCGGTACCGGGCTCGTGGTCGGGGGCGATCGCGGGGGGGCTTCTTTTCGGCATCGGCATGGTGCTGGCGCGAGGCTGCGCCGGACGGATGCTGGTGCTGGCCGCGACCGGCAACCTGCGCTCGGTCGTCTCGGGGCTGATCTTCGCCGTGGTCGGGCAGATGAGCCTGCATGGCTGGCTCGCGCCCTTGCGCGACCGGATCGCTGGGCTTTGGGTCACGGCGGGCGGGCGCAACAGCGATCTGCTGGGCGGGTTCGGCCTGCCGCGCGAAAGCGGGCTGGGGCTTGGCCTGATGATCGCGGTGCTGGCGCTGTATCTGGCGCGGCGCAACCGGATCTCGTTCCGCAAGCTTGTCTTCGGGGCCGGGGTGGGCTTTGCCGTGGCGGTCGGCTGGGTGCTGACCTTCGGGCTCTCGCAGGTCGCCTTCGATCCGGTGCAGGTCCAGAGCCTGACCTTCACCGGCCCCTCGGCCAACACGCTGATGTTCTTCCTCGAACGCCCGGCGGTCCTGCAATTCGACATCGGGCTGGTGCCGGGCGTGTTCCTGGGCGCCTTCGCCGCCGCCTGGGTCGGCGGCGATCTGCGGCTGCAGGGCTTCGAATCCGAGGTCAACATGCGCAAGGCGATGATCGGCGCGGCGCTGATGGGCTTCGGGGGGATGCTGGCGGGCGGGTGTTCCATCGGGGCGGGCGTGACCGGGGCCTCGATCTTCGCGGGGACCGCCTGGCTCGCGCTGTTCAGCATGTGGCTCGGCGCGATGGCGACCGATTACCTGATCGACCAGCCGCACGGCGCCGCGCGCCCGGTCTGAGCCTCACATGAAGCTTTGCGGGTCGATATCGACCGCAAGCCGCAGGTTCGGCGGCAGCTTGACCGGCGCGATCCAGTCGGCGATTGCGGCCTGCAGCGGCACGCCCTTCGGTGCCTTGACCAGCAGCCGGACCCGGTGGCGGCCGCGAATGCGCGCGACCGGCGCGGGCGCCGGGCCGAAGACCTGCGCCCCCACCCGCCTGAGCGCGCCGTCATTGCGCGCAAGCCACGTGCCCAGATCGAAGGCGGGTTTCGCCTCGGGCGCCGAGAGGATGATCCCCGCCATCCGTCCATAGGGCGGCACACCCGCCGCCCGGCGTTCCTCGGCCTCGGCGCGCCAGAAGCCCTCTTCGTCGCCGGTCAGGATCGCCCGGATCACCGGATGCTCGGGCTGATAGGTCTGCAACAGCGCCAGCCCCCGCTCGGCCCCGCGCCCGGCCCGCCCCGCGACCTGGCGCATCAGCTGGAAGGTGCGCTCGGCCGCGCGCAGGTCGGACCCCTGCAGGCCCAGATCGGCATCGATCACGCCGACCAGCGTCAGCAGCGGAAAGTTGTGGCCCTTGGCGACCAGCTGGGTGCCGATGATGATATCGGCCTCGCCGCCCGCGATGGCCTCGATCTGGGCCTTGAGCGCGCGGGCGGACCCGAACAGGTCGGACGACAGCACCGCGACCCGCGCCTCGGGGAACAGCGCCACCGCCTCTTCGGCCAGCCGCTCGACCCCCGGCCCGACCGGCGCCAGCTTGCCCGCGACCCCGCAGGAGGGGCAGGTTTCGGGAATGGGCTTCGTCTCGCCGCATTGGTGGCAGACCAGCCGCTGCTGGAAGCGATGCTCGACCATCCGCGCGTCGCAATGATCGCAGCCGATCATGTGGCCGCAGGCGCGGCAGACCGTCAGCGGCGCATAGCCCCGCCGGTTCAGGAACAGAAGCGACTGCCGCGAGGCCCCGAGCCGCGCCCGAACCTCGGCTTCGAGCGCGGGCGAGATCCAGCGCCCGGGTGCCGTGTCTTCGGCGCGCATGTCGATGGCGGCCATCTCGGGCAGGGTCGCGGTGCCGAACCGCGCCGCCAGATCGAGCCGCGCGTATTTTCCCGCATCGGCATTGGCCCAGCTTTCCAGCGAGGGCGTGGCCGAGGCCAGCACCACCTGCGCCGAACAAAGCGAGGCCCGCAGCACCGCCATGTCGCGCGCATTGTACAGAACCCCCTCCTCCTGCTTGTAGGAACTGTCATGCTCCTCATCGACAACGATGAGGCCAAGATCCTGAAACGGCAGGAACAGCGCCGAGCGCGCGCCCACCACAAGCTGCGCGGCGCCCTCGCCCGCCATCCGCCACAGCCTGCGCCGCTCGACCGAGGTCACGCCCGAATGCCATTCGGCGGGGCGCGCGCCGAAACGGGCCTCGACCCGGGTCAGGAACTCGGCGGTCAGGGCGATCTCGGGCAGAAGCACAAGCGCCTGGCGGCCCTGCCGCAGGCAGGCGGCAACGGCCTCGAGATAGACCTCGGTCTTGCCCGAACCGGTCACGCCCTTCAGAAGCGTCGTGCCATAGCCCCCCGAGGCAATCCCCGCGCACAGCGCCTGCGCGGCCGCTGCCTGATCCTCGGCCAGCGCCTTGCCGGGCCGCGCAGGATCGAGCCGGGGATAGGGCCGGTCGCGCGGCAGATCCTCTTCCAGCACCGCGCCCGAGGGCACCAGCCCCTTGACCACCCCGGCCGAAACCCCGGCCTCGGCCGCCAGTTCCGACAAGGTGAAGGACAGCCCGCCGAAGGCCTCCAGCACCTCCAGCACGCGGGCGCGCGGCGGGGTCATCCGGTCGGGCTGGCCCTCGCCCCGGCGGTAAACCCTAAGCGCGCCCGGCGCCTCGCCCAAGCCCGGCGTCCGGGTGGCAAGCCGCAGCATCAACGACAAGGGCGTCAGCGTGTAGTCGGCCGCCCGGGTCAGAAAGGCCCGCATCTCGTCCCGCATCGGGACGGCATCCAGAACGCGGCCGACCCGGCGCAGTTTCGCGGCATCGAAGCCGCCCTCGCCCGGCCCCCAGACCACCCCCATCACCCGGCGCGGGCCCAGCGGCACCTCGACATAATCGCCAAGCCCGCAGCCCCCCTCGGGCGCGAGATAGTCGAGCACCCGGCCCAGCGGCTGCGCCGTCAGCACGCCCACCCGCGCCCCTTCGGGAAAAACCTCCCTCATGGCGTCGTCCCGCCCGGCCGGGGTTTCGGCCCGGCCCCGCATCGGCTATCACCGGCGCGACCGATTGCAGCAAGGCCCGGGGAGGCTTTCATGAAATTCTTCGTCGATACCGCCGATATCGAGGCAATCCGCGAACTCCACGATCTGGGGATCGTGGATGGCGTGACCACCAACCCCTCGCTGATCCTGAAATCGGGCCGCGACATCCTCGAGGTCACGAAAGAGATCTGCGATCTGGTCGACGGCCCGGTCTCGGCCGAGGTGGTGGCGACCGGCGCCGATGCCATGATCGAGGAAGGCCGCAAGCTGGCGCAGATCGCGTCCAACATCGCGGTCAAGGTGCCGCTGACCTGGGACGGGCTGAAGGCCTGCAAGACGCTTTCCGGCGAAGGGCACATGGTCAATGTCACGCTGTGTTTTTCCGCCGCGCAGGCGATCCTTGCCGCCAAGGCCGGTGCCACCTTCGTCTCGCCCTTCATCGGGCGGCTTGACGACATCAACCTCGACGGTCTGGACCTGATCGCCGATATCCGCACGATCTACAACAACTACGACTACAAGACCGAGATCCTCGCGGCCTCGATCCGCTCGGTCAACCATATCAGCGAGGCCGCCAAGATCGGTGCCGATGTCGTGACCGCGCCGCCCGCGGTGCTGCAATCCATGGCCGCGCATCCGCTGACCGACAAGGGGCTCGCCGCATTCATGGCCGACTGGCAAAAAACGGGGCAGAAAATCCTCTGAGCCTGGTGTATCCTGCCTCAAAACACGACACATACGAGGCAGAAAACATGAGCAGCACCGCAGCGATAGCGGACGATCTTCGCGCGAGGATCATCAACGAGCCCAAGGTGATCCTCGACGACCCTGACGTGATGCGCGCCCTGGTCGCGGCCAATGACAAGATGATGGGCGCCAACATCGTCGATCTGCGCGGCATCGCGATGGAACGGCTCGAGGCGCGGCTCGACCGGCTGGAAGAGACCCACCGGTCGGTGATCGCCGCCGCCTACGAAAACCTCGCGGGCACCAACCAGATCCACCGCGCCGTGCTGCGCCTGCTGGAGGCGCCCGATTTCGAGACGCTGCTGGGGCTTCTCGACGACGATCTGGCCGCGATCCTGCGCGTCGATTGCGTGCGGCTGGTTCTGGAAACCGATGGCGACCGGGCCGAGACGGCGCTGGCCGCGCCCGGCGGCGCGGTGCGGGTGATGACTGCGGGATTTGCCCGGAGCTATGCCGGAAACGGCACCAGCCGGCCGCCGCGCCGGATCGTGCTGCGCCGCACCGGGCCGCATTGCGAGTCGATCTATGGCAGCCGCGCCGCCGAGCTGAGGTCCGAAGCGCTTTTGACGCTGGATCTGGGCGAGGCCCGGCTGCCCGCGCTGCTGGCACTGGGGTCGGCCGATCTGCAGCAGTTCACCCCCAATCAGGGCACCGACCTGATGGAGTTCTTCGCCGATGCCGTCGAAAGGGTGCTGCGGCGCTGGCTGGCATGAGCCTCGCGCTCAGCCCGGCGCTGCGCGACGCGCTCGAGGCCTGGCTGGCCGAGGAGCGCGCCATCGACGCCGCCTCCGAGGCCACGATCCGGGCCTATGCGACCGATCTGCGGGGCTTTCTGGCCTTTCTGGCCGAGTATGACGGCGAGCCCGCAGGCCCCGCGCGGCTGGCCGGGATCGAGCTGCGCGACCTGCGCGCCTGGATGGCGCATGAACGCGGCCGCGGGCTGGGGCCGCGGTCGCTGGCGCGGGCGCTGTCGGCGGTCAAGGGCTTCTTTCGCTGGTTCGGCGGACGCGAAGGCTTCGAGCCGACCGCCGTGCTGTCGGTGCGCGCGCCGAAATTCACCCGCAAGCTGCCGCGCCCGCTGCCCGAGGACGCGGCCCGGGCGGTGATCGCCGATCTGGGCGACACCCCCGAGGTGCCCTGGATCGCCGCGCGCGACGCGGCGGTGGCGACGCTTCTATACGGCTCGGGGCTCCGGATCTCCGAGGCGCTGGGGCTCAGGGGCCGCGATGCCCCCCTGCCCGACGTGCTGCGGATTCGCGGCAAGGGCGGCAAGGAGCGGCTGGTTCCGGTCCTGCCGGTCGCGCGCGAGGCGGTCGCCGTCTATCTGGACCTCTGCCCGTTCGATCTTGTGCCCGACGGGCCTCTGTTTCGGGGCGCGCGCGGCGGGGCGCTGAACCCGCGGATGGTGGCCCGGGCGATGGAAGGCGCGCGCGCCCGGCTGGGCCTGCCCGCCTCGGCCACGCCGCATGCGCTTCGCCACAGTTTCGCCACACATCTGCTGGCGGCGGGGGGCGATCTCAGGACCATTCAGGAACTGCTGGGCCATGCCTCGCTGTCGACCACGCAGGCCTATACGGCTGTCGATACGGCACGGCTTCTGGACGTCTACGACGCGGCCCATCCGAAAGCCTGAGCGCCCGGATCGGGTCGCCCCCGGATCGAGGAAATTGTCGGCATATGCCAGCTTTCCGCCTCATTTGGTCCACCATTCGAGTGTTCAATGGCGGCAGCCGGAGCGTGTCCCCCCTCCCCCGACGCGGTCCCGCTCGATTGTGACTGCTGGAAAGGACAGCCATGAATATCTCGATGACCAGCTCGGCCCTGACCGGGCTTGGTGCGGCGCGGCAGGCCCCGCCGCCACCGCCACAGGAGTCCTCCACCGCGTCCGCCAAGACCGAGGAGGAAACGCTTCTCAAGCTGCTCGAAGCCCAGGAAAGTGACGAAAGCGACGAGTCCGAGTCCTCTCTGGTCCTGACGACGACCGACGATACGTCGGAATCCGACAGCGGCACAGCGACCTCGGCCGCGCTGACTCTGCTGCAGGACGCCGCCGATCTGGCCGCGGACACGCCCCCGCCGCCGCCCAGCCAGACCGAATCGATCGTTCAGGGCGTTCTGTCCAGCCTGAGCGATACCGGTTCGTCGGCCGACCAGGCCTCGACCCAGGCCGAGGCGCTTTATACCGCGATGCAGCGGATGCTGACGGAAAAAGTTGCCTGACCGAGGCCGCGCCGTCATCTTTGTCCCACCGCCTGCCCCCTGGCTTGATGGCCGGGGGAATGTACCCGTCATGAGTCTCGGGATCACCCGAGGACCGTTTGCCCGACGGCCCATCGCGCGCCCGGGACCCTTCGGCCAGACGCTTTCAAATCCGGACAAATCCTGCGGAAAAACCAGCCCCGCCCGGGGCTTCCGCAGGGGGTCCGTTCAGGTTTGACCAACCTCTTCTTCCGAGCATGGGGCTCCACCTGTCTGCTCAGAAGGAGAGACCATGACCGCACCAATCGCAGGCGACTTCTCCGCCTGGGGCGTCGCTGCAGCACGCAAGGCGCTACATATCGATTCCCGCCAACAGGGGCCTGCCGCCTCCGGCCAGGCCCAGTCCGCAACGGACATCCTGAGCCAGATCGACAAGGACAAGGATGGCGGCCTGTCCTATGGCGAGGTCGCCAGCACCGGCCTCGCGAACCTGATCGACGCCAACGCCAAGTCGGATGTCGATACCAATGGCGATGGCCTTCTGTCGCTGTCCCAACCGGAAAAGCGCAGGGAAGACCTCGGAACTCCAGGCGCCACCGAGAACCTCGTGAAAAGCATGATGGAGCTCGAGACCGAGGCCGCAAAGTCTCCGGAAGAGGCCGCTGGCCCCTACGATCTGACGGGGAACAGCCAGCCTTCGACCCGGGACAGCGCCCTGAGCCGGATCGCGGACTTCCTCGATCCGGACAACCGGGCGGTGTCGGTCGGCGATGAGGACAAGGCGGCCGCCCGGTCGGACATTGCGGCCAACCGCCAGACGCCGCCGCCGGATTCGACCACCGGGCTGCTGCAGAGCGAGTTCCAGACCGACAGCTCGTTCGACCGGTCGGTCTTCAAGGACCAGTTGGCGCTGCAGACCGGCGTTGCCACCTTCCAGAACACCAAGGCGCTGTTCTCGGGGGCCGCAGCCTGATCCCGCGACAAGGATGGGGGCCGGGTCGATCCGGCCCCCGCATCGTCTCAGCCCAGGGCCGCGCTGCAGCGCGCGCAGGTCTGCGGATGTGCGTGCTGGCCCACATCGGGCAGGATCTTCCAGCAGCGGCCGCATTTCTCGCCCTCGGCCTTTTCGAAGACCACGCCGACGCCATCGACATCGGGCAGGCGGAACGCCTCTTGCGGGCGCGGGTCGCCGCTGAGCTGCACCGCCGAGGTGATGCAGATATCGGCGAAATCGACCGATTTCAGGGCCTTCAGCACTTCGGCATCACGCACATGCACCACCGGCGCGGCCTCGAGGCTGGCGCCGATCACCTTGTCCTGGCGCTGGATCTCGAGCGCGGCGGTCACCACGCGGCGCACCTGACGGATGCCCGCCCATTTCGCCGCCAGCGCCTCGTCGCGCCAGTCGGCCGGCGTTTCGGGGATATCCTGCAGATGGACCGAGCCCTCGTCGCCGGGGAAGCGCGAGAGCCACACATCCTCCATGGTGAAGACGAGAATCGGCGCGAGCCAGGTCGTCAGCCGCTGGAACAGCAGATCCAGTACGGTCCGCGCCGCCCGCCGGGTCGCCGAGTCGGCCGCGTCGCAATAAAGCGCGTCCTTGCGGATGTCGAAATAGAAGGCCGAAAGGTCCACGGTGCAGAAGTTGAACAGCGCCTGGAACACGCCCTGGAAGTCGTAGGCGTCATAGCCCGCGCGCACCCGTTCATCCAGTTCGGCCAGCCGGTGCAGCACCCAGCGTTCCAGTTCGGGCATGTCGGCAGGCGCGACCCTCTCGGCCTCGGAGAAGCCAGCCAGGTTGCCCAGCATGAAGCGCATGGTATTGCGCAGCCGCCGATAGCTGTCGGCCACGCCCTTGAGGATCTCGGGGCCGATCCGCTGGTCGTTGGTATAGTCGGTCTGCGCCACCCAGAGCCGGAGGATATCGGCACCATATTGCTTGACGACCTCCTCGGGCACGATGGTGTTGCCGAGCGATTTGGACATCTTGTTGCCCTTCTCGTCCAGCGTGAAGCCATGGGTCAGCACACCGCGATAGGGCGCGCGGCCCAGCGTGCCGCAGGCCTGCAGCATCGAGGAATGGAACCAGCCCCGGTGCTGGTCGGTGCCTTCGAGATAAAGGTCGGCGATGCCGTCCGCCGTGCCGTCGGCGCGGTCGCGCAGCACGAAGGCATGGGTCGAGCCGCTGTCGAACCACACGTCCAGCACGTCGAAGACCTGGGTATAGTCATCGGCGTTGTAATCGTTGCCGAGGAAGCGCTCCTTGGCGCCGGGGGCGTACCAGGCATCGGCCCCTTCGGCCTCGAAGGCGGCGGTGATGCGCGCGTTGACGGCGGGGTCCTTCAACAGGAAATCGGGATCGGTGGGCTTGGCGCCGGTCTTGACGAAGCAGGTCAGCGGCACGCCCCAGGCGCGCTGGCGCGACAGCACCCAGTCGGGGCGCGACTCGATCATCGAATGGATGCGGTTGCGGCCCGATTGCGGCGTCCATTTCACCAGCTGGTCGATCGAGGCCAGCGCGCGCTGACGGATCGTGTCGCCATAGGTGCCCATGCCGTCGTCCAGCGTGTGGTCGATGGCCGCGAACCATTGCGGCGTGTTGCGGTAGATCAGCGGCGCCTTGGACCGCCAGCTATGCGGATAGCTGTGCTTGAGCCGCCCGCGGGCGATCAGCGCACCGACCTCGACCAGGGTGTCGATGACCCGGCGGTTGGCGTCGCCCTCCTTGCCGTCGGGCCGGATGATGACCGCGCCGGCGAACAGCGGCAGGTCGGGCCGGAAGCTG
Organism: Rhodovulum visakhapatnamense; assembly: GCF_004365965.1. Taxonomy (GTDB): domain Bacteria; phylum Pseudomonadota; class Alphaproteobacteria; order Rhodobacterales; family Rhodobacteraceae; genus Rhodovulum; species Rhodovulum visakhapatnamense. The sequence goes on along the minus strand of NZ_SOEB01000012.1, from coordinate 16,515 downwards.
CCGTCTTCCAGCACGTTGTAGGTCATCGGCAGATTGAACTTCAGCCCGATCTGGTAGTCGTCATCGCCATGGCTGGGCGCGGTATGGACAAAGCCCGTGCCCGCGTCATCGGTGACGTGATCGCCCGGCAGCATCGGCACGTCATAGTCCCATTCGCCGTTGCCTCCGTCGATGCCGCGGAAGGGATGCGCGAGCGTCAGCGCGCCCAGCTCGTCGGCGGACACATCGGCCACGCGCGTCCACATGTCCGAGGTCAGACGGGCCGCGCCGAGCACGCTTTCGGCCAGCGCATCGGCGAGGATGTAGCGGTCGCCGACCTTGGCCCAGCACTCCGCGGGGGTCTCGGTGATCTCGTAAAGGCCATAGGCGATGGAGGGGCCGAAACAGACGGCGCGGTTCTGCGGGATGGTCCAGGGAGTGGTGGTCCAGATGACGACGAACGCTCCCTCGAGCTGTCGCATCTTCTCAACCCGGGCCTTTTCCAGCCCGATGTCTAGCTCTTCCTCATGCGCCCGAAGCCACGTTTGACGAGCTTCGAAAGACTTTTGAAAATCATCAAATGTCGGCAGATTGACCACTGGGAACTTCACCCAGATCGTGTGGCTCTGATGGTCGTGATATTCGACCTCGGCCTCGGCCAGCGCGGTCTTTTCCACCGGCGACCACATCACGGGTTTCGAGCCCTGATAGAGGCAGCCGTTCATCAGGAACTTCATGAACTCCTCGGCGATCACCGCCTCGGCATGGAAGTCCATGGTCAGATAGGGATCGGCCCAGTTGCCGGTCACGCCCAGCCGCTTGAACTCCTCGCGCTGGACATCGACCCAGCCCTCGGCGAAGCGGCGGCATTCCTGGCGGAAATCGACGACATCGACCTTGTCCTTGTCGAGCCCCTTGGCGCGGTACTGTTCCTCGATTTTCCACTCGATGGGCAGGCCATGGCAGTCCCAGCCCGGCACATAACGCGCGTCGCGGCCCATCATCTGCTGGCTGCGGACGATGAAGTCCTTGAGGATCTTGTTCAGCGCGTGGCCGATATGCAGGTGCCCGTTGGCATAGGGCGGACCGTCATGCAGCGTGAAGGGCGCCCGGCCCTCCTTCTCGCGCAGCCGGTCATAGATGCCGATCCGCGCCCACCGCTCCAGCCAGGCGGGTTCGCGGGCGGGCAGGCCGGCGCGCATCGGGAACTCGGTTTCGGGCAGGAACAGGGTGTCTTTGTAGTCGGGTGTATCGGCACACATGGCAGGAATCCTCGGAATGCGATCCGGATTACGGTCTTGATGATGTCTGGAAAGTTCGGCGCGACGGGTCAAGCGCCTTTGCCCGGTCGCTCTGGATCAGAGCGCCGGGCCCGTAATTCGACGGATCGGCCGGACAGAACAAGGCATGCCGCCTCTATAGACAGCGGCCGGACCAAGGTAAAGCGCCGCTACCCCCTGCTGCGGCGACGCAGCGCGGCCAGACCGCCCAGCGCGGTCGCCAGCATCAGCCCGGCCGCCGGCAGCGGGATCGGCGCCGGAACCGTCGAGATCGCGCCCAACCCGTAGATGTCGACGCCCGCCCAGGGACCGTCATAGGGCAGATGGCGGATATCCAAGCCGCAGGCCTCGCCCACGCTCCATTCCATCACCCCGGTCGCGGTGTTGCAGTAGCGCGGCAGGTCGACGATCATCACCCGCGAGAACGACATACCGGGCATGACCCCAGCTGCGGCATCGATGTCGATGCCGGTCGAGCCCCCGAGGAAGATCGAGCCTTCGGCGCCGGTCAGCGCGAACCAGTCGTCCAGCTTGCCCGCCAGCCCGATCAGGACCAGGAAATGCTCGTCATGGTCGCCGCCAGCGAAGACTTGCAGATCGGGCGCGGCATCGCCCGAAGGCACCAGCAGGTTGTCGTCAAAACCCAGCACCAAGCTGCCGCCCTCGCCCAGCGACACATAGCCGTTGCATTCGCCAAGATAGCTGTCGGGGCCGGCCGAGGCCACGCCCAGCGCGTTCGAGGCATCGGTGCAGGGCGCCACGCCGCCGCCAAAGCCGAAACCCGGCGTGAAACTCACGACGCGGTCCGCGAAAGAGATATCGCCCGCGGGGAAATCGATCCCGTAGACGGTGCTCGCGGTCGCGGACTGGCCAGCAAGAAGGCATGCGGCCCCGAGAAGGGCCGCCGGAAAGGCGTGTGTCATGGCGCTCGATCTCCGGTTCGCCCGGCCGGTCGCCGGGCCCGCCCCCAGTCTACCCCGGTCCGACCGTCAAGCTCAAGCAAACAAGGGTTAATCGGCCGGGGCGCGGAGACAGGTCGCAGGCCTGGGCGGTCACGTGCCGGTCAGGAATCGGGGCGCGAGAAGACGCCGGTCAGCGCCCGCTTGACCAGCGCGCTGACCGAGGGCCTGCGCGCCTCGCGGAAGGGCAGCGGTCGGCAGACCTCCATCGCGGCAACGCCGACCCGGGCGGTCAGGGCGCCATTGACCACGCCCTCGCCGAAGCGGCGCGAGACCTTGGCCAGCATGCCGCCTCCGGCAATCGAGCCGATCATGTCATCGCCCACCGCGACCGCGCCGGTCGCCACCAGATGGGTCATCACCGCGCGCGCCAGCCGGATCGAGCCCAGCACGCCGCCCCGCCCGCCATAGATCTCGGCGACACGGCGGATCATCCTGAGATTCGCGGTCAGCGCGGTCAGCAGATCGGCCAGCGCCAGCGGCACGATGGCAGTGATCGTCGCCACCTGCCGCGCGGCAGCCTCGATCTCGCGGGTGGCCGCCGCATCAAGCGGCAAAAGCAGCTCGCGCTCGGCAAGGCCCATCAGGCCGTCGGCATCGAAGATCTCGTCGCGCCGCTCGGCCAGCCGGGCGCGGCCCCAGCGGGTGTCCTCGCGCGCGGCATAGAACCCCGTCAGCCGGTCGACCAGCGCCCGGGCCGCCTTGACGTCATTGGCCCCGATGGCCGCCTCGGCCTCGTGATGCAGCGTGTCGAGCCGCCTGAGCCGCGCGAAGGCCGCCATCTCGCGAAGAGCGATCAGCAGCACGGCCAGCGCGACCAGCCCGACCAGCGTCAGGGCGATGGTGCCGAGGATCTGGTTGCGCTCGAACAGCCCGAAGACGAAGTTCCAGGCCGCGACCGAGATCACGAAGCCCAGAAGCGCGACGAAGGACGACCAGAAGAACCGCGCCAGCCGCGAGGGGCGCCGCGCGGCCAGCGCCGCAACGGTCTGCATGGCACGCCCCTCGGGGGCCGGATCCTCGTCCTCGTCGGGCACCGGCGGCGCCGTGGCCGGGCTGACCGGCGGGTCCTGGGGCGGCGGGCCGGAGAACGCCTCGGGCTGGAGATCGGGCCTGCGCGCGGGCCGCGCGGGCGCCGCCTCTTCGTCCTCCAGATCGAACACGACGGGGCGGCGGGTCATCTCAGGCGGTCTCCCAGCAGGAATTCGGCGGCCTTGTCCAGCCGGATATGCGGCGGCCCCTCGCCCGGTTTCAGCGTCAGCCGGGCCGGGGCGAAATGCATGACCTGGTAATCGCCGTCGAGCCAGTCCTCGGCCCCGTCCCGCGCCGGTTCCAGCAACAGCGCCGGGTCCTCGGGCAGCTCGCCCGGGTAAAGCGCGGTCTGCCGCCCCGTCGACATCAGCGTGCCGCGCACGCAGTCATAGCTTTCGCCGCGCTGCTCGCGGGTTTCCTCGACCGTGGCCCTCAGCGCGGCAATGGCCATTGCCGCAGTCTCGGCCCCCGCGAAATCGGCGCGGCGGCGGGCTTCCTTCATCAGCGCCTGCATGATCGAGGTCAGCCGGGCATGCTGGGAATGATGCAGATGGTCGGCCTTGGTCGCGGCAAAGAGGATCTTCTCGACCCGCTTGCCCATCAGGAAGCGCGTGAGCCAGGCATTCCGCCCGGGCCGGAAGGCGCCGAGGATCTCGGTCATCGCGCGGCGCAGATCCTCGACCGCGCGCGGCCCCGCATGGATCGCCCCCAGCGCATCGACCAGCACCACCTGCCGGTCGATCCGCGAGAAATGATCGCGGAAGAAGGGTTTGACCACCTCGCGCTTGTAGGCCTCGTAGCGGCGTTCCATCTCGCGCCAGAGACTGCCGCGGGGCGTGCTGCCGCCCGGCACCGGCAAGGGCGCGAAGGTCAGGACGGGCGAACCCGCCATCTCGCCCGGCAACAGGAAACGTCCCGGTGTGCAGTCGGAAAAGCCCGCCTCGCGCGCGATGTTCAGCGCCTCGGTGAAGCGCGCGGCCAGCATCTGTGCCGTCGCCTCGTCGAAGGGCGCGCCCGGATCGGCCCCGCCCAGCGCCGCGACGAAGCCCTCGGACCCCGGCCGCTGGTCGAGCCGGCCCAGCGTGTCGGCCGCCCATTCGGCATAATCCTTGTCCATCAGCGCCAGATCCAGAAGCCATTCGCCGGGATAGTCGACGATATCGACATGGATCGTGCGCGGGCCCGTCACCGCGCCGAAGATGCTGCCAAGCCCGCCGGGCCGCACCTTCAGGGACAGCCGCAACTCCGAAACGGCGCGGGTCGAGTCGGGCCAGTGCGGCTCGGACCCGGTCATCGCCGCCAGATGCGCCTCGTAATCGAAACGCGGCACGGTGTTGTCGGGCTGAGGCCGCAGATAGGCCGACACGATGGCCCCCGAAGCGGCCGCGCGCAGCTGTGGCATCCGGCCCCGGTCCAGAAGATTCGACACCAGCGAGGTGATGAACACGGTCTTGCCCGCGCGCGACAGGCCGGTCACGCCCAGCCGCACCACGGGCTCCATGAAGGTCTCGGAAACCGAGGCGGCGATGCCTTCGACGCCGCGTGTCATTCCATCCGCCAGATCGCCGATACGCAAAGTCGCTCCTTTCGAGGTCCGGGCGCTCCTTTCGAAGTCCGGGTGACAGTTAATCATGCCCGGCCCGTGCTGCCAGCCCCCAAGCGGCCCGATTGCCAAGGAAGGATTGTCGCGGTAACCGGGGCGCCATGCCCCGCTATGCGCTGAAGATCGAATATGACGGAACGCCGTTTTCCGGCTGGCAACGCCAGGCCGACCGCGCTTCGGTGCAGGGCGCGGTCGAGGCGGCGCTGGCGCGGCTGGAACAGGACGTGCCCTCGATCGCAGCGGCGGGGCGGACCGATGCGGGCGTCCATGCGCTGGGTCAGGTCGCACATTGCGACCTGGCGAAGGACTGGGACCCGTTCCGCCTGTCGGAGGCGCTGAACCATCACCTGAAACCGGCCCCCGTGGCGGTGGTGGCCTGCGCCCGTGTGCCGGAAGAGTTCCACGCCCGGTTCTCGGCGGTCGAGCGGCGCTATCTCTTCCGCCTCGTCTCGCGCCGCGCCCCGCTGGTGCATGACAGGGGCCATGTCTGGAGGGTCGGCCACGATCTGGACCTGGCGCCGATGCAGGCGGCCGCGCGCCACCTGCTGGGCCGACACGACTTCACCACCTTCCGCGCCTCGCTGTGTCAGGCCGCCTCGCCGGTCAAGACGCTCGACGCGCTCGACATCGAGGACATGCCCTATCCCGGCGGCCGCGAATTCCGCTTTCACGTCCGCGCCCGCAGCTTCCTGCACAACCAGGTGCGCAGCTTCGTGGGAACGCTGGAACGGGTCGGCGCGGGCGCCTGGACCCCCGAAGGCGTCAAGGCCGCCCTAGAGGCACGCGACCGCGCGGCCTGCGGACCGGTCTGCCCGCCGGACGGGCTGTACCTCGCCGGGGTCGGCTATCCGACAGACCCCTTCGCGCGGGATTGACCGTTCGAAACCGGGTATTTTTACCAAGAAGAAGACCGAACCGGGGGGGCGCCCGTCCTCTTCTTGGCCCCAATACCCCCGCCGGAGGCGCGCGCGCGACAGCGCGCGCCAGGCCCAACGCGGCCCAAGCGGGGGCGCAGCCCCCGTGCCGGCGCCGGGGCGGGAGAGCTCAGGTCCGCACGTCGGGCGCGCTTCGGCCGGTCCGGGCGCGGATGCCCGCGATCTCGTCGGCAGCGGCGATCACATCGGCCAGAACCTCCTCGACCGGCAACTCGAGCCGGGCCGGGTCGTTGACATAGTCTTCGAGATAGACCCGAAGCGTCGCCCCCACCGTCCCGGTGCCCGACAGCCGGTAGACGATCCGGGCGCCGCCCTCGAAATGGATGCGAATCCCCTGCCCGGTGCTGCGCGCTCCATCGACCGGATCGTCATAGGCGAATTCATCCGCCATCTCGATCCGCCGCCCGGAAAAGCTCTGCCCCGGCAGAGTCGCCAGCCGTCCGCGCAACGCGTCCAGCATCGCCTCGGCCTTGTCCTGATCCACAGCCTCGTAATCGTGCCGGGTGTAGTAGTTCCGCCCGTAAGCCCGCCAATGCGCCCGCATGGTGTCCGCGACCGACAGCCCGGTTCCGGCCAGCACGTTCAGCCACAGCAGCACCGCCCAAAGCCCGTCCTTCTCGCGCACATGGTCGGACCCGGTTCCCGCGCTTTCCTCGCCGCAAAGCGTCGCGCGTCCGGCATCGAGCAGATTGCCGAAGAATTTCCAGCCCGTAGGCGTTTCGTAACAGTCGATCCCCAGCGCCTCGGCGACCCGGTCGACCGCGCGCGAGGTCGGCATCGACCGCGCCACGCCCGACAGCCCGCCCGCATAACCGGGCGCCAGCGCCGCGTTCGCCGCCAGCACGGCCAGGCTGTCCGAGGGGGTGACCACGATGCCGCGCCCGAGAATCATGTTGCGGTCGCCATCGCCGTCCGAGGCGGCGGCGAAATCGGGCGCATCGGGCCCCATCACCAGATCGACCAGCGGCTTCGCCCAGATCGGGTTCGGGTCGGGGTGACCGCCGCCGAAATCGGGGCTCGGCACCGCGTTGATCACGCTGCCCTCGGGCGCGCCCAGCGCGCCTTCGAGAATCGCCTTGGCATAGGGTCCCGTCACCGCATGCATCGCGTCGAACCGAAGCGTGAAACCGCCCGCGATCAACCGTCGGATCGCGTCGAAATCGAACAGGCTCTGCATCAGTTCGGCATAGTCGGCGACCGGATCGACCACCTCGACCACCGTCTTGCCGAGCGTGAGCTCGCCCGGCGCCGACAGGTCCAGATCCTGCGCCTCGAGGATGTCATAGGAGGCGATCGTGCGGGTCGCCTCGAAGATGCGGTTCGTCACCTCCTCGGGCGCGGGGCCGCCATTCGGGGTGTTGAACTTCACCCCGAAATCCTCGTCCGGCCCGCCCGGATTGTGGCTGGCCGACAGGATGATCCCGCCATCGGTGCCGCGCTTGCGGATCAGGTTCGAGGCGGCGGGCGTCGACAACAGGGCGCCTTGCCCCACCACGATCCGGTCCGCGCCGCCGGCCGCCGCCATGCGCAGGATCACCTGTGCCGCGCGGTCGTTGAAATACCGCCCGTCGCCGCCCAGAACCAGCGTCTTGCCCGACACGCCGCCAATGGCGGTGAAGATCGACTGGACGAAATTCTCCAGGTAATGCGGGCCCATGAAGACAGGGGTCTTCTTCCTCAGCCCCGATGTGCCGGGTTTCTGGCCTTCGATGGGGGTGGTCTCGACGGTGATCTTCTGCATGAGGGTCCGCTCTCCCGTGGCATTGGCTCCGCGCGGCGGAGCATAGCGGCCCTGCGCCCGGCCACAAGCCGATCCGCCGCGACGCAGCAAGGTGACCGGCCGACCGCAAGCGCAAGACTCGTAACAATTCGGCGGATTCCGGCGCGCCCTCGGCGGCGGCAAGGCTTGGCAGGATCCAGCCGACATGCCTATCCTTCTGCGTGGAGGAACCCATGCCGATCCTGCCGCCCCCAGCCTCTTCGGCGCCCGTCGAGGTCCGCAACCAGCCGCCCGACCGCGGCGACGTCGACCTCTGGGCCAGCGATCCCGCGCTGCGCGAGGCCGCGGCCCGCGCGGGCGCCCCCGACGCACCGCTGGCCGCCTACGGGCGGGACATGGGCCGCGCCGAGATGCGCGCGGCCGGGCGCGCGGCCAACCGCACCGTGCCGCACCTCGTGCCGGTCGACAGCGCCGGGCAACGGCTCGACGAAGTTCGGTTCGACCCCGGCTGGCATTGCCTGATGCGCACCAGCATCGCCGCGGGCTATGCCGCGCTGCCCTGGGAGGGCGGACCGGGCGGGCATGCCGCCCATGCCGCGATGGTCTACATGGCCGCACAGGTCGAGCCCGGGCATTGCTGCCCGCTGACCATGACCTATGCCGCCCATCCGGCGCTGGCCGCCTCGGACGCGCTGGCCGCCGCCTGGCAGCCCCTCCTTGTTTCGCGCCGCTATGACCCGGCGCCGCGGCCCCTCGCCGAAAAGCAGGGCGCAACGCTGGGGATGGCGCTGACCGAAACGCAGGGCGGGTCGGACCTGCGCGCGACCGCCACGCGGGCCGAGCCGGATGGCGAGGCCTGGCGGCTGACCGGGCACAAGTGGTTCTGTTCGGCCCCGATGTCGGACGGCTTCCTGACGCTTGCGCAAGCTCCGGGCGGGCTGACCTGCTTTCTGGTTCCGCGCTGGCTGCCCGGCGGAAGCAACCCGATCCGCCTGCTGCGCTTGAAGGACAAGCTCGGCAACCGGTCCAATGCCTCGGCCGAGATCGAATACGACCGGGCCCTGGCCTGGCAGCTGGGCGAGATCGGCGATGGCATCCGCACGATCCTGACCATGGTGCACCACACCCGGCTCGACACGGCTCTGGCGCCTGCGGGCCTGATGCGCGCGGCGCTGTCCGAGGCGCATCACTGGGTCGCCCATCGCACCGCCTTTCAGAAGCGGCTGATCGACCAGCCGCTGATGCGCGCGGTGCTGGCCGATCTGGCGCTCGATGTCGAAGGCGCGGTCGCGCTGGGGCTTCGGGTCGCCGCGGCCGTCGACCGGGCGGAGGACGGGGAGGCAGAGGCCGCGCTGGCCCGGATCGGTGTGGCTTTGGCCAAGTTCCAGACCAACAAGCAGGCCGCCCCGATGATCGCCGAGGCGATGGAGGTGCTTGGCGGCAACGGCTATATCGAGGACAGCCCGCTGCCGATGCTTTACCGCGAAGCCCCGCTGAACGGCATCTGGGAAGGCTCGGCCAACGTGATCTGCCTCGACATCCTGCGCACACTCGCCCGCGAGCCGCTGGCCGCCGAAGCCCTGGCCGCGGAACTGCACGCCGCCGCCGGGGCCGACCGGCTTTACGATGCCGAATTGCGCGCCCATGCCGCGCGCTGGCCGGGCCTGCCGAACGAGGCCGAGGCGCGCTGGTATGCCGAACAAACCGCACTTTTGCTGACGGCGTCGGTCCTGTTGCGCGGCGCCCCCGATGCGGTGGCCGAGGCCTTTGTCGCCACCCGGCTCGGCGCCCGGCGCGGCCGCGCGGCCGGCGCCTTCGGACGCCGGGAAAGCGGCGCCCTGCTCGACCGGCTGGAGCCTTCCACCGAAGCCTGACGGCTTCGCATCCTGTTGCCGTCTGCAAGGCGGTTCCGGGCTGCGACTTCCGACCTGTATCCCGGCCCGAAACCGGCCGGCCCCATCGGAGGGGCGCCGTCTGGGCCGCGGCTCTAGCGCGCCAGAACCAGATCGGCTCGCAGCCCGCCCAGCCGCGCACTGGTGCCCAGATGCAGGGCACCGCCATGGCCGCGCGCGATGTCGGCGGCAATCGCGAGGCCCAGACCGGCGCCCGACCCCCGGTTCTGGTTGCGCGATTCGTCCAGCCGCTGAAAGGGCTGCATCGCCAGCTCGCGCTGATCCTCCGGGATACCCGGTCCGTCATCCTCGACCGTGAAGACCAGCGCCCCGGGACGCAGGTAAAGCGACACCGCCACCCGGCTGCCGTGCCGCAGTCCGTTGTCGATGAGGTTCTGCAAGGCCCGCTCGACCGCCATCGGCCGCAGCGAGGCCCTTTGGCCGCGCGGCAGGGCGCCCAGCTCGACCGTCCCCTCCGCCGCCCCGGCGCGCTGCGCGACACGGTCCAGCAGAGCGGCCGGATCGACCTCCTCGGGATCGTCCAGCGCATCGGCGCGCGAGAAGTCGAGGAAGGTGTCGATCATCCGGCCCATGTCGTTGATGTCGCGCAGCATCGCCCGGGTTTCCGGCGTGTCCTCGGCCATCGACAGTTCCAGCTTGAGCCGCGTCAGCGGCGTGCGCAGATCGTGGCTGACCCCCGACAGCATCAGCGTGCGCTGTTCGATCTGGCGTTCGATCCGGGCGCGCATGTCGAGAAAGGCACGCCCCGCGGCCCGCACCTCGGTCGCGCCCGAGGGTCGGTAGGGAATCGGGCGCCCCTTGCCGAAAGCGTCGGCGGCACGGGCCAGGCGCCGGATCGGGCGCAATTGGTTGCGCAGGAACAGGAAGGCGATCAGCGTCATCAGCGCACTGGTGAAGACCATCAGCACCAGCAGTTGATGCGGGTTCGAGGCCGAGACCCGGCCGCGGTCGAACGACACCTCCATCGGCCCCTTGCCGGTCTCGATGCCGACCCAGACCCGCGAGGTGTCGGTGGCCAGGTCGATCCCGGTAAAGCCCGGCAGTCCCCGGCGCAGGGTCTCGGTCACGGTCTCGCCCGAGAGGTCGTAGAATCGACGGCTTTCATCCTGCGGCGCCTCGGCGGGCAGCGTCAGACCCAGCCCCAGCGGCCGGGCCACGGCGCCGGCCTCGGTCCGCGCCTCGGCCAGGTCAGGCGCCGCATCCACGATCCGGGTCAGATAGGCAAGCTCCAGCACCAGAGCCCGGGTCATCTGCTGGGTGACATCGGCAAAGTGACGCTGGATGAAGACCACCGACACCACCAGCTGGATGGTCACGATCGGCACGATCAGAATCAGCGCGGCCCGGCCGTAGAGCCCCCGCGGCAGCACCCGTTTGATCCAGCGGTCCACCATGCTAGAGCCATATCGGCAGCGCCTTCGCGACGAAAGAGGAATGATGGACGACCCCTCAGCCCCCAAGCCCTTCGCCCCCGAGCCCTTTGCCCCCGAACCCGGCCGGGCCGACCGGCTTGCGCCCGGGCTGCGCCGCGTGCTGGCCCCGAACCCCTCGCCGATGACCTTCCGCGGCACCAACAGCTACATTCTCGGCGAAGGCGAGGTCACGGTGATCGACCCCGGCCCGGCCTCGCGGCCGCATCTCGCCGCACTTCTGGCCGCGCTCGCGCCAGGCGAGCGGGTGAGCCGGATCATCGTCACCCATTCCCATCTCGATCATTCCGCGCTGTCCCGCCCGCTGGCCGAGGCGACGGGCGCCCCGGTGCTGGCCTTCGGCGACAGCCGCGCGGGCCGCCGCGCCGATCTGGCGGCGCTTGACGGGCTCGGCGGCGGCGAGGGCGTCGATGCCGGATTTGCCCCGGACGAGACGCTTGCCGACGGCGCCAGGATCGAGGGTGAGGGCTGGACGCTGACCGCCCTGCATACGCCGGGCCATATGGGCAATCACCTTTGCTTCGCCTGGAGCGGGCTCGGGCCCGACGCGGGCGCGCTTTTCACCGGCGATCACGTGATGGGCTGGGCCAGCTCCATGGTCTCGCCGCCCGACGGCGATCTCGGCGCCTTCATGGCCTCGCTGGACCGCCTCGCCGCGCGGCCCGAGCAGCGTCTCTTTCCGGCCCATGGCGCCCCGGTGCCCGACGGTCCCGGCCGGATCGCGGCACTTGCCGCCCACCGCCGCGCCCGCGCCGCCCGTCTGCTTGACGTGTTGTCGAGGGGCCCGGCCACGCCCGCGGCCCTCGCCCGCGCGATCTACACCGACACTCCCCCGGCTCTCCTGCCCGCCGCAACCCGCAACGTTCTGGCTCATCTCATTGATCTGGCGGATCATTCCCTCGCGGCCCCGGACGGCCCCCTGGCCGCCGAAGCCCTTTGGCGACGCGTCTGAGGCGTCCGCGATCTGCGTGCGTTTTTTCTGCAAGACCCTCTGGACGCCACTGAATCGACTTGCTATATCGCCCCCCAGTTCCGGCGTAGCTCAGCGGTAGAGCAGTTGACTGTTAATCAATTGGTCGTAGGTTCGATCCCTACCGCCGGAGCCAATTTCCCTGTGAAAATGGCGAAATATCAACAAACTAAGTGACATGGCGCTCCGCCCGGTGCACATCTGGGCACACACGGGGCACACATGGGGCTTGTTTTGAAGCACGTCGAACGGACCAAATCGGGGCGCTGGCAGTATCGCCGCAGGGTGCCCAAAGCGGTCGCAGAGATCATCACCAAGCGCGAGTTCAAGAAGAAGCTGGGCGACTCTGAGAAGGAGGCCCTTGCCGCATATCCGAGGTTCCACGCCGAGGTGGAGCGGGAGATTGCCAAGGCGCTGCAACAGGTCGAGCACGGCGAGGCTGCCGACCGAGGCGAGGCAACAGAGCGGGAGGCGTATCAGGTCGCCCTTGCCCGTGCCGCCGAGTTGGCCCCGGAGGGAACCGCTTGGATCACCCGTGAGGCGATCATTGAACGCATCGCCAGCCGCTACCGCCAAGACCCTGAGACGCTTGACCCCATCGGCGCGACGGACGTTGACCGGCTCACCATCAACCTTGTTCGTAATGGCGAGAGGGCGACGGCGCGGCCAGAGCCCACGCTTGAGGACGCCAAGAAGCTCTATCTGGCAGAGCGCCGGGGCAAGGAGACGCCGGAGACCTTCCACCGCTTTGAGGGGCAGGTGAATCAGGTGGTCGGCCTGACCTGCAAGGCGCTGGGCCGTGATCCGGTGCTCACCGAGTTGACCCGCGACGATGCCCGCAGGGTGCGCGATTTCATGCTGGATCAGGTGAAGTCGAACGGCGAGAGGATCAGCCCCTCATCCGTTGCACGCTACCTGAACGGGCTCAGGGCGATCATCAATCACGCGGCCACCGAAATGGACCTGCCCGCCACCTTCAAGAGCCCGTTCAACAACCTTTCGGTGCCACAGGCTCAGGGCCGTGGAAGCGTCGGAGAGGGCGAGAAACGCGACCCCCTCCCCCCGGCGGTCTTGAAGGCCGTGCGGGAGCGCATCTGTGACAGCGCGAAGCCCGATCTGGCGTTGATCTGGCGGCTCTTGGAGGGCACCGGGTGCCGCCTTGCCGAGGTCACAGGGCTGCGCGTCGAGGACGTGGAGACCACCGGCGAGTTCCCGCATATCAAGGTCGCATGGCATGAGAACCGGCGCCTGAAAACTCAGGCGTCCATCCGACACGTTCCGCTCGTCGGGGACGCTCTGGAAGCCGCCAAGGAAGCCCTCAAGCTGCCCCGAGGGGGCAACATGCTGTTCCCCGGCTATGGCCGCGCTAAGGGCTCTGACGCGGCCTCTGCGGCATTGATGAAGCATGTGCGGGCGATCACGACCGACAAGCGCCACACCGTCCACTCGCTGCGCCACAACATGAAGGATCGGCTGAGGCTGGCCGAGGTCGCCTCGCTGGATCAGAACATCATCTTGGGCCACGCCCTCGGTGAGGTCGGGGATCGGGTCTATGGTGGCACCCCGGCCAAGCTGAGGGTGACGACACGGGCGATGGAGCGGGCGTTGGGGTTGAAGGAGTCTGAGGGAGCGTCATAGCGCCGCCGCCAAGATGCCTGATTAGGTGGGTCTTGTTTCACTGTAGGAGGGCGGATTTCCCGCCCGCCTGGCCTTCCATATTCGGGGGCGTTCCAGCCATTCCCGAAGATACCGCTCCGCGATCTCCCGAGGCAGGTTGGTCGGCATGGGTGTCTCCGCATACACTGCGCGGCGAATGGCCTTGAGGTTGTCGAGGAACGCCTTGGCGTCTCGCCGTAGGTAGACCTTGTCCGCGCCCGGATAGGTGGCCCCTGTTTCACTGTAGGAGGGCGGATTGGTCCCGCCCCCTTCGGCTGTCACCACTTCTCCAATCTCGACCGGTTCCGGTGCCTTGCCGCCGATCCACTCCCAGACGCGGCAGCCGAGGAACACCATGCAGAAACGGTCGGCAAGATATGGCACTGGCGGATAGGCCCAGCTCCGGCGGAAGCACACCCGGCGTCGGTCATCCCGGCTAGGTGCGTAGAATGCGGGGTTGCCCAGAACTTGGCGCAGGTGGACATCGCCGCCCCGCGCCGCGTCCAGCCACCCCTTGAGAAGCCCAAGCCGTTCCCCCGGTGGCGTCCCGTAGTAGGTCTCGTTCATCCAGTCGAGCCGAGCACGGGTGCGCCGGGCTTGATAGCGAAGGTCTACCGCCCTGGCCCGAGGCCCGCGAGAGGCATTGCGGGAATAGGCCCGCTGGCAGTCTCGACCGCAGAAGCGTTGGTTTGACCGCCCCGGCGTGAAGGGCGACAGGCACCGGGGGCAGATGGTCTCCGCCCCCTTGATCTCCCGAGCGCCGATCACGCTCAAGCCCGGCCACCTTGACGGCGCAGTGCCGCCAGTTCGCGCGCCATGTCAGCTCCGGCCATTGCGGAGGCGCGGGCATCATAGCGGGCGCTCTTGGCACGGTCGGTTTCCCGTCTGCCCTGAACCGCCAGATTGGACCGTCGCAGGTCACGGGAATCGCCGTTCAGGAACTTCACCCGCTCACCGCGCCCGAGGCCAAGGATCAGCCGGGCGACCGTCAGGCTCTTTGCCGCCGTGTGTCGGCGCATCCTAGGCTTGGTCTTCACACGCAGGTCGCCGCGCCCGTTGTCGTCGAGATACCAGAGCCCCGTTGCGCCGAGGTTCTGGACGGTAAGCCAGTCCTCAAGCTCGACCGTGGCCCACTCGGTGCGCTGGCGATTCAGCGGCACGTTCAGGCAGATCGCGCCGGTTTCTTCGTCCACGAATGGGACGGGATGGCGCTGGGCGCGCTTTCTCGCAATGGTCCGGCGGCGTCCGGGTGGCAGATGGTCCAGGGCTTCCGCATCGCTCCGGGCCAAGGCTTCGGCCATAATGTCGAGGATGAAGGCCCACGTGGCAGTGGCGTCCGTGCGGACGATGGTCATGTCTTTCATGTGATGGATGATCTCCGTGTGATGGGTTGGCCCCAATGCACCGCCCCGCAGGGACGGCCCCGGACAGCCGCCCGTGGTGCGCCGATGCGCCACCGAGAGGACGCCCATCACAACGGCCTGACGGTGACGCGCCAGAGCCGCCCGTGGGGAGCGGTGAGAGGGGGTTTCAGGTGGACCGAGTGGCCACTTGGCCCGGTAGTGCAGCCCAGCCCGTCAGGGGCCGGTGTCGTCCGGGCAGCTTCGGCACAAATGGTCCGAGGGGGTCGGAAAACGCCTTGTTCCCAATGATAGGCCCAAATGCGTCTTTGTCCCAATGATAGGCCCTACCCCCGCCCCATGCCCCGGATCGGTGCCAGTCTGCCCCCTTGGCAACGCCCCGCCGCTTCGGCCAGAAAGGGCCAAAGAACGAAACCGAACCGAGGCCGAGCGAAATGCAGAATCTCCTGTCCGAATTGACCGAACTCTTGCAGCAGGAGCAGTCCTTCATCTCGGATAGCGCGATCCTGAAAAACGCTGTGATCGAGGCGGCGCTGAACATGGACCCGCGCCTTCTGGGTCTGCTGATGCAGTCCGACACGATCCGGGCGCATTTCTTCACCGAGGTCGCGGGATGCCACGTCTTCGACAAGGTGAAGTTTCAGGATTTCGTGTCGAACAAGGCGTTCCTGCCGGACAGCTACACGGCCTTCAAGAACCGCATCGGCCTGATGGAAGGGCGTAATTTCCTCAGCCAGTCGCGCGACGTGGTGCTGGCGTGGCCCTACAAGGATTGCGTGCTGGAAGGCGGCATGACGAAAGAGGACCGGGGCCGGAACGAGGTCTTCTGGAACACGACGCTCGCGCCGGACGACATCACGCGGCTGTTCGAACCCAAGGTTCTGACCGGCTGGGAACGCTGGGACGCCGAGGCGGTGGCGGCGGACAAGGCCAAGCCCGTCGAGGCGCTGGGCGAGGATGACAACCTGCTCATCAAGGGGAACAACCTCTTGGCGCTGCATTCGCTCAAGGCGCGCTATGCGGGCAAGGTGAAGCTCATTTATATCGACCCGCCATATAACACCGGAAATGACGGATTCCGCTATAATGATCGCTTCAATCACTCGGCTTGGCTGAGCTTCATGAAAAACCGACTAGAGGTCGCTCGGGAACTGTTGAGGCGCGATGGGGCGATTTTTGTGAGTATTGACGATAATGAGGGGCACTACTTGAAAGTTCTTTGCGATCAGATATTTGGGCGCGACAACTTCAAGTGCACCTTTATTTGGCAAAAGGTAGATAGCCCAAATGACAATAAGGTATCCATAACGCCCGACCATGAGTTCATTTTGTGCTATGAACGCCAAAAGGACAATGCGAGATTTCGACAAAAAATATCTCATGATCTTTTGAAGGCATACAAGACTACGGAAAGTGAGCCGCGATTGCATCGCGACCGCCTTCTTAAAAAGAACGGTAAGGCATCATTGCGATCTGACAGGGAAAGCATGTTCTTTGAAATGCGAGCACCTGACGGAACTATTGTTTTTCCAATTCATGATGACGGACGTGAGGCACGTTGGTCCTATGGCAAAGAAGGAGTTAGGCTCAGGACCCATTGATCTGCTTGAAACCGCTACGGCTGAATGATTCAAGCTCTCGGACTGACGGTGGGTGATGATGAGCAACCTTTTCTGG
>NZ_SOEB01000011.1 GCF_004365965.1 Rhodovulum visakhapatnamense | reverse complement strand
CGCGCGCGCTTCAGCCTGGTCTGAGGCGAATGTCGGGCCCCCTTCGGATCCTGATCGGCTGCGAGACCTCGGGCGTGATGCGCCGGGCCTTCGCCGCGCGCGGGCACGATGTCTGGTCCTGCGACCTGCTGCCCGCCGAGGATGCCACCAACCGCCACATGATCTGCGATATCCGCGAGGTGCTGGATCTGGGCTGGGATCTGCTGGCCATCATGCACCCGCCCTGCACCCGGCTCTGCAATTCCGGCGTCCGCTGGCTGCATGTGCCGCCGACCAACGCCCCGGCCGAGGCGCACCCGGACGAGCGCGCCGCCTGGCCCGGCCTGCCCGAAGAGGCCCGCCGCGCGATCATGTGGCGGCTGCTCGACGAGGGGGCCGCGCTCTTCTCGGCCTGCTGGCGGGCGCCGATCCCGCGTGTCGCGGTCGAGAACCCGGTGATGCACCGGCACGGGCGCGCCCGCCTGCCCGCGGACCTGCCGAAACCCCAGATCGTCCAGCCGTGGTGGTTCGGCGAGCCGTTCTTCAAGG
The DNA here is from genome assembly GCF_004365965.1 of Rhodovulum visakhapatnamense. Lineage (GTDB taxonomy): Bacteria > Pseudomonadota > Alphaproteobacteria > Rhodobacterales > Rhodobacteraceae > Rhodovulum > Rhodovulum visakhapatnamense. The sequence goes on along the minus strand of NZ_SOEB01000011.1, from coordinate 136,543 downwards.
CGACCGGGCTTTATTTGCGCGGCCTTGCGCCGCTGAGCGCCACCGGACCGCCTGACCCCGCCCGCGCCCGGCACCGAGGCGCACAAGCGCTGGAGCGCGGTCCACCGGGCGCCGCCCGGCCCCGACCGCTGGAAGATCAGATCCCGTACGTTCGAGGGCCTCGCCGCCGCCGCGGCCGCCCAATGGGGCGGCGACGCAAGACGGGAGGCCGCGTGATGCCAGAAACCGAATGGCCCCGCGAGATCTGGGCCGCCCAACCCGAGCCGGACGATGCAGAGGGCAGACACGTCTTTTCGGACCACGCCACTGTCTCGCGCTTCGAAGGCGACAGCGACCGCGATTGCGCGTTCCACCGCTACGTCGACGGCGACATCGTCGACAGCGCGGATCGCTACCACCGCGAAATGCTGATCGCCTCGCGCGCCCGGGCCGAGGCCGCAGAGGCCGAACGCGACCGGCTCCGCGCCGAGCTCGGGCGGCTGCGGGAGGACGCAGGCCGTTATCGGTGGCTGCGCGCCCGGGATCTGGACACGATCCACTCCGGGGGCATCTTCGCGGGCAGGACGCCCGAAAACCTCGTGCTGAACCTGGAAGATCTCGATGCGGCGATTGATGCCGCCCGCCACCACGGGGACCCGGACAATGGCTGACACGCTCCGCGCCAGCTTCGGCCGGTTCGAGGCCGAAACCGTCCCGACCGAAGCCCGCCTGACAATCAGCAGGGACGGTGCGACCGTGATCCGGCTCTTCGGCCGCGATCTGGTTCGCAGCACGCTTCTGGGCGGCAGCTGGTGCCCTGACATGCAGCGCGCCCTCCGCTGGGGCCTCCAACGGATCGAGGCCAGGCTCGGCGAGGATCTGCGGTACCGCGCGGGCGTGATGGCCGCATGCGAGACCATGCGGCGCCTTCGCCTGGCCGGGGATCCGAGGCGCGCCGAGCGGCTTCTGCTTGGGGATATGGACGCCGGGCGGTCGCAGGGCGAGACCCCGCTCTCACAAGACTGCGGCGCGCCGGTGAACGACAAGACCGTCTGCGGCGGCAGCTACTCCGCGCCAGACGCCATGCCCAAACCGGTCGAAGAGCCTGCGGCCGAAGCGTTCCGCGAGGCCGTCGCCGAGCTGGTTTATTCTGTCATGAAGGAAGGAAAGACCGATGTTTGAGAATACGTCGCAAGCCGCACCGATCTACATTCGTCCGAAGGATGCCCCTGCTTTGCTCGGGGTCAGCACATCGACGTTTCACCGATGGATGAACCGTGCCGGAGATGAGTGGCGCACCATCAAACGCGGGAACGTGAGGCTCGCGAGATTCGAGGATGTCCAAGCCTGGCTCGAAAGGGGCGACGCATGAAGTCGATATGCTCAGGTCGCCCTGATTTCCGCAGCGCCCTTGGGGGACTAGATGGGGGACTAACCGGAAAAATAGAGCCAAGCCCTTGATTTTGCTTGGACTATGGTGCGGTCGAGAAGACTCGAACTTCCACGGGAGTTACCCCACAGCGACCTCAACGCTGCGCGTCTACCAATTCCGCCACGACCGCACGTGTCTGGTAGTGCCGGGGTTCATAGCGAGTCGGTTCGGGGATGTGAAGGGGGATTCTTGCCTTTTTCGCCCCATCGGGTGCGGCGCAACGGCCGGGTCCCGCAGACGTGCGACACCCGGCCTCGCGGACACCTAGTCCGCGACCGAAAACGCCGGCAGCGCAGGCATGGCCACCTGCCCCGAGACAACGGGCGCGGGCGCCGCAAACGCGGTCCCGTCGCTGCGCCCGCCGATCCGGTAGGCGGCCTGGCGGATCAGTTCCGACCGCTCGGGCTGGCCGGGGGCGAAGACCGGTGCGGCGCCCCGCGCCACGGCATCGAGCCCCGCATCGTACCAGTCCAGCGCCAGATCGGCCCGGGTCGCGGTGCCGAATCCCTGGCTCAGATGGTGGCCAAGCAGTTCGCCATAAACGGCCTCGCCCAGCACGTTCAACAGCAGCGCCGAGCCCAGCGCCACATCCATGTTGTCGGTGCGATAGCCGACCGACAGGCAGATCCGCGCGGTGCCCGCGAGCTGTTCGGGCGACATGCCCGAGCCCTGCACGAAGCCGCCGAGATCGGACATCACCTCGGCACGCGGCCGGAAGGACAGCGCCGAGACATAGGGCTTGAGCACCGGCCCGAGGCGGTCGCATTGCGCGGCGATCTGATCCTGCGACAGGGTCGAGACCCGGCCCGCCATGTCCTCGCCCGAGGCGATGGCATAGGTGCGCGCGAGGCAGAACTGTTCGTTCAGCGCGACCGAGGGGTCGGTCATCGCCGCCGAGGTGACGAAACCGCCATTGGTGCTGGTCAGCAGGCTGACCTTGTTGCAATGCGAGGCCAGCGACTTGCCGGTGCCCGCCCCGAGGAAATTGGGCAGCGCCGTGCCGCCCGGACCCGGAGCGCGCGCGGCATTCACCACCGGGATCGTCGCGGGGACCGGGGCTGGCGCAGGCGCGGCGGGCGCGATGACGACGGTGGTGTTCGGCACCGGCTGCACCGCAGGCGGCGGCGCAATGCCCGCGGCCTGCTTCTGATAGGTGCGCAGCAGACCGCGCGGCCCCATCGGGTCGCCGGCGATCATCTGCGCGGTGGCCGGGCCGCCCGCGATGGCGCGGCGATAGGAACCGGTCAGGAAATCGCGCTCATAGGGCTGGAGCCGTCCCGTGACCGGGTACCCCATGGTCGCCTGATACTCGGAAATGGCCGTGCGCGACCGGCTGCCCAGAACGCCGTCGACGGCGCCGACCGGGAAGCCGAAATAGTTCAGCGAGGTCTGGACCTCGCGATTCTGCGCCACCGTGGCCGGGTCGGCATAGGTCCGGTGCTGGCCGGTACGGTGCTGCCGCCCCTTGCTGGCCTCGTTGAGGATGGCGCCGCCGATGATCCCGGCGATCAGTCCGCCGACGACATCGCCGCCATCGGCGGCGGCCCGGGTGGCGGGGGTGAGGGCGAGGCTGGCCGCGAGGCAGGCCATTGCAACTTTCGTCTTCATGCCGACATGTCTCTCCTGCAATGCCGTGAAGGCACCCGCCCCACCCGGAAGGCACCAGAATGCCCTCCACTGTCCGGGCGCACCGCGATACCTGTCAAGCAAGGAAGGCCTCAAGATGGAGCCGGAATGGATTGAATTCGAACAGCTTTCTCCGTATCTGGAAACTGTTGCCGCGATGGAAACGCGCGCCGATGCCATCGCTGCCGGTCGCGCGGGCGAGGCGATCTGGCTGATCGAACATCCTCCGCTTTACACCGCGGGCACCTCGGCCCGGCCCGCCGATCTGACCGATCCCGGCCGGTTTCCGGTCTTCGAGACGCGCCGGGGCGGGCAATACACCTATCACGGGCCGGGCCAGCGGGTGGTCTATGCGATGCTCGATGTCGGCCAGCGCGGCCATGACGTCCGCCGCTTCGTCTGGCAGCTCGAGGAGTGGGTGATCGAGACCCTGGCCGAATTCAACGTCCGGGGCGAACGGCGCCCGGGCCGGGTCGGGGTCTGGGTGGTGCGGCCCGAATTGCCCCCCGGCCCCGACGGCGCCCCGCGCGAGGACAAGATCGCGGCCATCGGCGTGAGGCTGCGCCGCTGGGTCAGCTTTCACGGGCTGGCGATCAATGTCGATCCCGATCTCGGCCATTTCGACGGCATCGTGCCCTGCGGCATCCATGACCATGGCGTCACCAGTCTGGTCGATCTGGGGCTTCCGGTGACGATGGGCGATGTCGACGTGGCACTGAAGCGCAGCTTCGCCCGGGTGTTCGGCCCGCTGCCCGCGCGCCGGACGGCGACGGGATAGCCGCCTCTTCGCAAGCGGACGGGCCCCGGATCCGAGGCCCCTCCGCTGGATATCGTGTTTCGGCGGCCGGTCAGTGCCGCGTCGAGCGGGTCGAGATGTCTTTCAGCGAGGCCGCGCCTTCGATCAGCAGCGGATGGCGCTCGGTCTGCGGAGCGTCCTCCTGGGCGCCATGCAGTTCCTTTTCGTATTCCTCGGCCTTCAGGCGGAAGAACCGCTGCGACAGATCCTCGTACATCTCGCGCGCCAGCAAAAGCCCCATCACCAGCGCGGACAGGATGAACAGCGGGTGCTGATAGATGAAGAGGAAGACGATCAGATGCACCGTGATCAGCAGGAGCGCTCCGGCGCGCAACGCCAGAGCTGGCCAGTCTTCCGGTCTGACTTTCTTCAGGTAAGTGAACATGAGCTGGTCCCCGCCTCCGTGTAAGCGTCCACGTTATCTCCCCTCGGGTCCGGGAGGAAGTGCCCGCAGATCCTTCCTATCCGCCGATCCGTTACCAAATCGCTTTCCAGATGGCCCCGCAGGCGCGCGACACAAGACTTACAGGACAGGCTCCGCCGAAAAAACGGGCACAGGTTGCCGCAGGGCCGTCCGCGTCACCTCGGTCAGGCCAGGCGCTGCCGCACCGCAGGGCCCACGGCCGCGAAATCCATCCGCCCGGCATATTCGGCTTTCAGCAGCGCCATGACCCGGCCCATGTCGCGGATCGAATTGGCCTGGGTCTCGACGATGGCGGCGCCGATCGCCTCGTCGACCTCGTCCTCGGTCAGCTGGCGGGGCAGGAAGTCCTCGATCACCCCGATCTCGTCGCGTTCGCGTTCCGCCAGGTCGAGCCGCCCGCCCTCTTCATAGGCCCGCGCGCTTTCCTGACGCTGCTTGACCATCCGCGCGAGGATCGCCAGGACCTCGGCATCGCCGACGCCGTCCTCGCCGCCTTCGGTGCGCGCCGCGATGTCGCGATCCTTGATCGCGGCATTGATCAGCCGCAGCGTTCCCAGCCGGTCGGCCTCCCTGTCCTTCATCGCCGCCTTCAGCGCCGCCGAGATGCGGGTGCGCAGGTCCATCGGGTGCCTCGTGTCATTGCCCAGGTCAAGTTGGGCAAGATAAGGGCAGGATCTTGCCGTGACAACCCGGGAAGACCCGCGCCAAGTCCTTGAAATCGCGCGGTTCTACAATTTGCCGCTGGCTCTTGATTCTTCCTTGGCACCGACCTAGTGTCCGCGCGACCAGCGCCCAGGAGATCCCGATGCCCGCCGCCATGCCCCGCCCGACCGCCTGCCTGACCCTTGCAGATGGCACCGTCTTCTACGGCCAGGGCTTCGGTGCCGTGGGAGAAACGGTGGCCGAGCTCTGCTTCAACACGGCGATGACCGGCTATCAGGAGATCATGACCGATCCCTCCTATGCCGGCCAGGTGGTGACCTTCACCTTCCCCCATGTCGGCAATGTCGGCGTCAATGACGAGGACGACGAGACCGCCGAGCCGGTCGCCGAGGGCATGGTGGTGAAATGGGACCCGACCGAGCCCTCGAACTGGCGCGCCGCCGAAGAGTTGAAGACCTGGCTGGCCCGGCGCGGCCGGATCGGCATCGGCGGGCTCGACACCCGGCGGCTGACCCGGGCGATCCGCCAGCAGGGCGCGCCGCATGTGGCCATCGCCCATGACCCCGAGGGCAGGTTCGACATCGAGAAGCTGGTCGCCAAGGCGCGCGGCTGGTCCGGACTTGTCGGGCTTGACCTCGCCAAGGACGTGACCTGCGCCCAGAGCTATCGCTGGGACGAAATGCGCTGGGCCTGGCCCGACGGTCACGCCAAACGGACCGAGCCCGGCCACCGGGTCGTGGCCATCGACTATGGCGCCAAGCGTAACATCCTGCGCTGCCTCGCCTCGGCGGGCTGCGACGTGACCGTCCTGCCCGCGACCGCGACCGCCGAGGACGTGCTGGCGCTTGACCCGCAAGGCGTGTTCCTGTCGAACGGCCCGGGCGATCCGGCGGCGACCGGGGATTATGCGGTGCCGATGATCCGCAAGGTCCTGGAAAAGGACGTGCCGCTTTTCGGGATCTGCCTCGGCCACCAGATGCTGGCGCTGGCGCTGGGCGCCAGGACCGTCAAGATGAACCACGGCCATCACGGCGCGAACCATCCGGTGAAGGACCTGGAAACCGGCAAGGTCGAGATCACCTCGATGAACCACGGCTTCACCGTGGACAGCCAGACCCTGCCCGAGGGCGTCAAGGAAACCCATGTGTCGCTGTTCGACGGGTCCAACTGCGGCATCCGGATGAGCGACCGCCCGGTCTTCTCGGTGCAGTATCACCCCGAAGCAAGCCCGGGCCCGCAGGACAGCTATTACCTGTTCGAACGCTTCGCGGACGCCATGGCCGAGCGCAAGCAAGCCTGACCGGACAGGGGTTTCACAGGGGGGCTTCGGCCCCCTTCCCCACCTCGGCCCCGTCCCCACCCGCCTCCGGGTTCAGTCTTCCAGAAGCTCCAGCACCCGTTCGGGCGGGCGTCCCAGAACGGCACGGCCATCGGCCATCGCGATCGGCCGCTCGATCAACCTGGGATGGGCCGCCATCGCGGCGATCAGCACCTCGTCGGGCGCGTCCTTGGTGAGGTCGAGTTCCGAAAAGAGATCCTCGCCGGTGCGCATCATGCCGATGGCACACCCGCCCAGCATGTCCAGCGTTTCGCGCAGTTCCTTTTCGGTCGGCGGCACGTCCAGATAGCGCCGCACGGTCGGCTCGGCGCCCGTCTCTTCCAGAAGCCGCAGCGCCTCGCGCGATTTCGAACAGCGCGGGTTGTGCCAGATAACGATGCCGGTCATTCCCAATCCTCTCGTCCAGAGCCCACGGCCTCGGCGACATGCGCAAAGCCGTCCCGCGCCAGCAGCCGGTCGAGCCCGTCGACGATGTCGCGCACGAGGCTCATGCCGCCATAGACGAGCGCGGTGTAAAGCTGCACCGCAGAGGCGCCCGCGCGGATCTTGGCATAGGCCTCTTCGGCCGAGCCCACGCCGCCCACCCCGATCAGGGGAAGACGGCCGCCTGTCGCGGCCGACAGCCGCGCCAGCACCCGGGTCGACCGGGCGAAAAGCGGCGCGCCGGAAAGCCCGCCGGCCTGCCCGGCCTCCGGGCTTTTCAGCCCGGCCCGGGCCAGCGTCGTGTTGGTGGCGACGATGCCGGAAACCCCGGCTTCCAGCGCCACCTGAGCGATATCGTCGATCTCGGCGTCGGTCAGATCCGGCGCGATCTTGAGGAAAACCGGGATCGGGCGGGAAAGTTCCGCCCGCGCCGCCATCACGCCTGCCAGCAGCGCCGACAGCGCCTCGCGCCCCTGCAGATCGCGCAGCTTTTCGGTATTGGGCGAGGACACATTCACGGTCGCGAAATCGACATGCGCGCCGCAGGCCGACAGCACCCGGGCGAAATCGGCCGCCCGGTCGGCGCTGTCCTTGTTGGCGCCGAGGTTCAGCCCCACCGGCACGCCCTCGGGGCGCGCCGCCAGCCGGGCGCGGATCACCTCCATCCCGTCATTGTTGAAGCCGAAGCGGTTGATCGCGGCCCGGTCCTCGACCAGCCGGAACAGCCGCGGCCGCGGATTGCCGGGCTGCGGACGGGGCGTCGCGGCCCCCACTTCGAGAAAGCCGAAGCCCGCGCGCATCAGCGGGCCCAGCGCCACCGCGTTCTTGTCATAGCCCGCCGCCAGTCCCACCGGATTGGGCAGCGCAAGCCCGGCCAGATCGGTGGCCAGCCGCGGGCCGGTCAGCCGCCCCGGCAACGGCACGAGCCCGCTTTGCAGCGCCGTCAGCGACAACGCATGGGCCCGTTCGGGGTCCATCCGGTGAAACACCGCAAGACCCGCACGTTCGAGCGGCGTCATACCACCCCCTCGGGAAAGATATGGCCCGTCGCGCCCAGCGGCAGCGACTTGTCCCAGACCAGATCGGCAAGCCGCAGTTCGCGGTAAAGATGCGGAAACAGCGCGCCACCGCGCGAGGGTTCCCATTTCAGGTCGGTCCCCAGCCGCTCGGCCTCGACCGCGACCAGCACCAGATCGCTTTCCCCGGCGAAATGCTTTTCTGCGGTGCCGGTCACCTGCTCGGCGGTCGACAGGTGAATGAAGCCATCGGCCAGATCGACGGGCGCGCCGTGGCTGGCGCCCCGCTCGCGGAGCGCGTCCCATTCGGCGCGGCGGAAAATCTTGTAGATCAGCATGTGCCCGACATGCCCCCTGCCGCGCCCCGGGTCAAGCGCGGCGGGCTTTGACAGCCCCCTCGAACCGCGCCACTCTGGCCCGCGTCAACCCAGATGGAGACCCTGACCGATGACCATGCGCATCCTCTCCTCGGCGGCGGTGCTGGCGCTGCTGTCCGGCGCCGCGGCACAGGCCGAGTTCGCGCTGACCCTGCTGCACACCAACGATGTGCATGCCCGGCTGGAACCGATCTCGAAATACGATTCGGGCTGCCCCGAAGAGGACAACCGGGCCGGGGACTGCTTCGGGGGCGCGGCCCGGCTGGCCACCGCCATCGCCGCAGCCCGGGCCGAGGGCGGGCCGAGCCTGCTGCTCGATGCGGGCGATCAGTTCCAGGGCACGCTGTTCTACACCTATTACAAGGGCAAGGCCGCCTCCGAGATGGTCAACCGGCTGGGCTATGACGCGATGGCTGTCGGCAACCACGAATTCGACGACGGCCCCGAGGTGCTGGCCGGGTTTGCGGCCCGGCTGACGATGCCGCTTCTGATGGCCAATGCAGATCTCTCGGCCGAGCCCCAGCTGAAGGACAAGATCCGGAAATCGGTGGTGATCGAGGAAGCGGGCGAACGGATCGGCGTGATCGGCCTCACCCCCCGCGACAATCCCGAACTGGCCAGCCCCGGCCCCAATATTGTCTTCACCGATCCCCTCGACGCGGTGCAGGCCGAGGTCGACCGCCTGGCCGCCGAGGGCATCGACAAGATCGTCCTGCTCAGCCATTCGGGCTATGAGGCCGACAAGCGGATCGCCGCCGGGACCACGGGCGTCGACGTGATCGTCGGCGGCCACAGCCACACACTTCTGTCGAATACCGATGACACGGCTGCAGGCCCCTACCCGACCATGGTGGGCGACACCGCCATCGTGCAGGCCTATGGCTACGGCAAGTATCTGGGCCGGCTGGACGTGGTCTTCGACGACGCGGGCAAGCTGGTTTCGGCCGAGGGTGCGCCGATCCTGCTCGACGCCTCGGTCGCCGAGGACGCGGGCGTCAAGGCCCGGGTGGCCGAACTGGCGCAGCCGCTGGAAGAGATCCGCCAGAAGGTCGTGGCCGAAACCGCCGCCCCCATCGACGGCGAACGCGGCTCCTGCCGCGCGGGCGAATGCGCGATGGGCAATCTGGTGGCCGAGGCGATGCTCGACCGGGTGCGCAGCCAGGGCATCCAGATCGCGCTTCAGAATGGCGGGGGCGTGCGCGCCTCGATCGACGAAGGCCCGGTGACCATGGGCGAGGTGCTGACCGTGCTGCCCTTCCAGAACACGCTGTCCACGTTCCACGTCCCCGGCGCGACGGTGCGCGCGGCGCTCGAACACGGGCTGAGCCAGGTCGAGGAGGGCGCGGGCCGCTTCCCGCAGGTCGCGGGTCTGCGCTTTACCTGGAACCCCGAGGCCGAGCCCGGCCAGCGGCTGCGCAAGGTCGAGGTGCAGGAGGGCGGCGCGTGGCTGCCGCTCGATCCCGACAGGTCCTACGGGCTGGTGTCGAACAACTATGTCCGGAACGGCGGCGACGGCTATTCCATGTTCCTCGACGCGCGCGAGGTTTATGATTTCGGCCCCGATCTGGCCGATGTGACGGCCGACTATCTGGCCGCCCAGGCGCCCTATACGCCCCGTCTCGACGGGCGCATCGCCACCGAGTGACCCGGCCCGGGCGGCGCGCCCTGCGCCGCCCGCCTCGCCCGTCCGGTCACGATGCCCCGCCCGGCGGGCGCGCCCGATCTTCCGGCTTGATCTTGCGGCCCCGGGCGGGTTCAACGGGGTCCGACCCGGCCCCGCGAAGGTTCCGCCATGCCCGACCCCGACCCCGCCGCCCCGATCGCGGGCGCCCGCCCCGCCCCGCTCGCGACCGGGGTGCTGGTCGCGGGCGCGGGCTTTGCGGGCCTCGTCGCGGCCATCGAGGCGCGTCTGCACGGCGCGGCGGTGACGCTGATCGACCCGGCCCCGCCGCCCCTTCTGGGCGGCAATACCCGCCATTGCCGAAACATCCGCCTGGTTCATGACCGCGAGACGCCCTGGCAGCGGGGCAGCTATCCGGCGGCCGAGTTCGCCACCGATCTGGCGCGGCTTTCCCCGCCCGAAACCGGGCTCGGGGCCGTTCTGGCCGAGGGCTCGGCCGGGCTCGGTCCCTGGCTGGCCGCCCGGGCCGTCGCCTTCGAGCCCTGGGCCGAGGGCAACCTGCCCTTCTCGCGCCGCACCGCCTTCTTCCGGGGCGGCGGCCAGGCGCTGACCAACGCGCTTGTCCGTTGCGCCGAAGGGCTGGGGGTCGAGATCCTTTGCGGCTGGCGGATCGACACCCTGCCCCCCGGCTGGGCCGAGGATCGCGCGCTGGCGCTGACCGCCGACACCCCCGATGGCCCCCACCCCATCGAGGCCGAAGCGCTGATCCTCGCCTCGGGCGGCTACGGGGCCAACCGGGCCGAACTGATCCGCCATCTCGGCCCCGGCGCGGCCGTCTTCGCCAATCGCGGCACGCCGTATCAGCAGGGCGCACCGCTTCTGTGGCTGATGGCCCATGGCGCCGAGACGGCCGGGCGGCCCGGCGACGGGCATCTCGTCGCCGTCGATGCGCGCGCGCCCCGGGACGACGCGGGCATCGTCAGCCGCGCAGACGGGATGCAGGTCGGCCTTGTCGTCGACGCCACCGGGCGGCGGTTCCGCGACGAGGGCGCCGAGACCGGATCCGCGCGCTACTCGGTCTGGGGCCGGGCGCTGGCAGAGCGCGCCGATCCGCGCGCCTGGCTGATCCTCGATGCCGAGGGCACCGGGCGGCTGCCACCGCTCCTATATCCGCCGCTGGCCGCCGACAGCCCCGCCGAACTCGCCCGGCTTTGTGGCATCGATGCCGAGGGGCTGACCCGGACGCTGCAGGCAGCAACGGAAGACGCCCCGCTCGACCCGCCCCGAAGCCGCTCCGACGGCGTGCCGCTCACCGGGTCGCCCGTCGCGGCGATCCCGCTGGTGCCCGGGCTCGGCTTCACCCGCCACGGGGTCGCGGTCGACGCGACCGCCCGGGTCCGGCTCGCGGGCGGCGGCACCGCGCACCGGGTCTTTGCCGCAGGCGCCGCGATGACCGGCGCGGTGCTGGGCGAGGGCTATCTCTCGGGCACCGGGCTGACCGTCGGCGGCGTCTTCGGCCGCATCGCCGGGGCGGGCGCGGCCGCGTGCGCAGGCCCCGCCGCCAACCGCCCGCGCCCCGCCGCCGTTCCGGCCCCGGCGGCGACCGAGCCCGTTCCTCCAGCGCCCGAACCCTGGGCCGAGGCCGCCCGCGCGCTGAACATCTGCAATACCTGCGGCTTCTGCACCGGGCTTTGCGCGGTCTTTCCGGCGGCCCAGCGGAGGCCAAACCTCGCGGCGGGCGATCTGCGCCATCTGGCCCATCTCTGCCATGACTGCCGGTCCTGCCATTACGACTGCCAATACGCGCCGCCCCATGCACTGGACGTCAACCTGCCCGCGGCGCTGGCCGCCGCACGCGCCGCCGATCACGCGGCCGGGCTGCCCCCGCGCCTGCCCGACCTGATCTTCCTGCTATGCCTGATCGGCCTGCCGCTGGCCGCCCTGATCCTGCTCCCGCCCGGGGTTCTTTTTTCCACCCAAACCGGGCCGGGCGCCTTCTACGCGGTGATCCCACACGCGGCGATGGCGGGCGGCGCGGCCCTGGCCTTCACCGGGGCCGGTCTTGGCCTCGGGCTGCGGCTCTGGCGGTTCTGGCGCGCAACCGGCGGCCCGACCGCCCGGCCGTCGCTTGAAAGCCTCTGGCAAGGGTGTCGCGATGCACTGACGCTCGCCAATCTCGGGGCCGCGCGCGCCTGCGACGGGGCGCACGGTCCGGTCGGGCGGGCGCGGCGCTGGAGCCACCACCTGCTGGTCACAGGCACCGCGCTGACCGCGCTCGCAACCCTTGCCGGAGCCGTCCTGCATCTGAGCGGCGCGCTGGCGCCCTATCCGGTGGCCAGCGCGCCCGTGCTGCTGGGCAGCCTCGGCGGCATCGCCATGCTGGCGGGGCTCGCCGGGTTCGAACGCTGGCACCGGACCGCCGACCGCCGCCCGGCCGCGGCACGCATGCGGGCCGCCAATCGCGGGCTTCGGGCGCAGCTTGCCATCGTCGCCGCCTCGGGCCTTGCGCTTCTGGCCTTGCGCGACGGCGCCGCCATGGGGCTGATGCTGGCACTGCATCTGGGCGCGGTGCTGGGGCTGGTGCTGGCGCTGCCTTTCGGCAAGCTCGGCCATGGCGGGTTTCGCAGCCTCGCGCTGATCCGCCATGCGGGCGAAGAGGCCGCCCGCCGCCCCGGCCCCGACCATCGCGCTTGACAAGACCCGCGCGGGGCAGGCATGACACGCGGCGCTGGTGCCCGCCTCAGGACGGGTGAAAAGGGAATGCGCCAGAGGCCGGAGTCGATGCATCGGGCCTTCAAGCGCAGCCGCCCCCGCGACCGTGACCGGAGAGGCCGCCCGCTGCCACTGGCCCGATGAGGCCGGGAAGGCAGGGCCGCCGCCAGAGGCCCCGCCTCTGACATCCGCAAGCCGGGAGACCTGCCAGCCCGAACGACGTGAACCGGACGGGGTGTTCCAGTGTCGGGTCCGGCTTCGGCTCTGCCCGCGCTTCGCCCTTGTCCCCCGACCCCGTGAGGCCCGACGATGAGTGTTTCCGTTTCCTTCTGCCGCCGGGCCTGTCCGGCTTGAGCGCGCCCGAACCCGCCCCGGTCGAGCTGCTGGTCTGCACCACCTGCAAGCGCCGCCAGCCCGCCGATCCCGATGCCCCCCGCCCGGGCAGCCTGCTTCACGAGGCCGTCCGCGCCCATGGCCTGCCCGAAGGCGTGCGCCTTGTGCCCGTCGAATGCCTCTCGGCCTGTTCCTCGGGCTGCTCCGTGGCGCTGCGGGGTCCCGGCCGCTGGACCTATGTCTATGGCAATCTCGACGAGACGACCGGCGCGCCCATCCTCGCCGAGGGCGCCCGCGCCTATCGCGACGCGCCGGACGGGCTTGTGCCCTGGCGCGAGCGCCCCGAGCATTTCCGCAAGAACTGTATCGCCCGTATCCCGCCCATGGAGGCCCTGAAATGACCGATCTCGCCAAACTTCCCGTCACCGTCGTCACCGGGTTTCTCGGTTCGGGCAAGACCACGCTGATCCGCCACCTGATGCAGAATGCGGGCGGCCGCAGGCTGGCCGTCCTCGTCAATGAATTCGGCGATGTGGGCGTCGATGGCGAGATCCTGAAGGGCTGCGCCCTGCCCGACTGCCCGGCCGAGAACGTGGTCGAGCTTGCCAATGGCTGCATCTGCTGCACCGTCGCCGACGAGTTCATCCCGACCATGGAGGCGCTCTTGCAGCTTGATCCGCGCCCCGACCATATCCTGATCGAGACCTCGGGGCTGGCGCTGCCGAAACCTCTGCTGAAGGCCTTCGACTGGCCCGCGATCCGCTCGCGCATCACCGTCGACGGGGTGATCGCCGTCGCCGATGCCGAGGCCGTGGCCGCGGGCCGCTTCGCGCCGAATGTCGCCGCCGTCGATGCCCAGCGCGCGGCCGATGACAGCATCGATCACGAAACCCCGCTGTCGGAGGTCTTCGAGGACCAGATCGCCTGCGCCGATATCGTGCTCCTGACCAAGCCCGATCTGGCCGGCCCCGAAGGCGTGGCTGCCGCCCGCGCCGCGATCGAGGCCGAGGCGCCGCGCAAGCTGCCGGTGGTCGAGGTGACCGAGGGCGCGGTCGATCCGCGTGTGATCCTGGGGCTTGGCGCGGCCGCCGAAGACGATCTCGACGCGCGGCCCAGCCATCACGACAGTGCCGCCGATCACGACCATGACGACTTCGAAAGCGTGGTGATCGACCTGCCCGAACAGGACGACCCCGAGGCGCTGGCCGCCCGGATCGAGGCCTTGGCGCGCAGCCGGAACATCCTGCGGGTGAAGGGTCATGTCGCGGTTTCGGGCAAGCCGATGCGTTTGCTGGTGCAGGCGGTGGGCGCGCGGGTGCGGCATCAGTTCGACCGCCCCTGGGCCCCGGACGAGACCCGTTCCACCCGGCTTGTGGTGATCGCCGAGCATGACGATATCGACGAGGGCGCGATCCGTGCGGCTCTGAGCGCCTGAGGCCGCGCCCATGCATGTCGTCTTCCGCGAAAGCCACGGGCTCGAGGAAACCGCCGTTCCGACGGATCTGGGTCAGGATCCGGCCGATCTGGCGGTGCTGTCCTTTTCCGACAGCGATCTCGGGGCCTTCGCGGCGGGCTGGCATCGGGGCGGCGGCTCCGAAGGCCGGATGCCGACGCTGCGGCTTGCCAATCTGGCGGCGCTGCTCCATCCGCTCTCGGTCGATACCTATGCCGAACGCACGCTGTCGGGCGCGAAGGGCATCCTGATCCGGCTGATCGGCGGGCGCGCCTATTGGGAGTACGGGCTGACCCAGATCGAGGCGCTGGCCCGCGCGCGGGGTATCGCGCTGGCCGTCCTGCCCGCCGACGGCCGCCCCGATCCCCGGCTCGACGCCGCCTCGACCCTGCCGGTCTCGACGCTCAGGCGCCTGTCCGAGCTGTGCGACGAGGGCGGCGCGGTCGCGGCCCAGGCAGCGCTTGCGCAGCTTGCGCTGGCGGCGGGGCTTTACGCGGCCCCGGTGATCGGCACCAAGACCGTGCCCGAGATGGGCGCCTGGAGCCCCGAGGGCGGCGCCGTGCCCGCGCCCGACCTGTCGCCGACAGACGCCCCCCGGATCGTCCTGACCTTCTACCGGGCCTATGTCACCGCCGCCGATCTCGGCCCCGTCGAGGCGCTTTTCGACGCGTTCCGGGCCCGCGGCTGCACCGTCACCGGGCTGTTCGTGCCCTCGCTGAAGGCGCCCGAGGCGGCGCGCTGGCTGGCCGGGCAGATCGCGGCCCTCGCCCCCGCCGCCATCGTCAACGCCACCGCCTTTTCCGGCAAGGGCGAGGATGGCACATCGCCGCTCGATGCCGCCGGGGCGCCGGTCTTCCAGGTGGCGCTGTCCTCGGCCCCCGAAACCGCCTGGGCCGAGGCCGAGCGCGGGCTCTCGCCGGCCGATCTTGCCATGCATGTGGTCCTGCCCGAGGTCGATGGCCGGATCTTCGCGGGCGTGGCGTCCTTCAAGGAGGCGGGCGCGCGCGACCCCGGCCTGCAATTCGCCCGCATCGCCCACCGGCCCCATCCGGCGCGGATCGCGGCCATCGCCGACCGGGTGATGGCCTGGGTGGGCCTCGCCCGGGCGCCGCTGGCCGGGCGCCGCCCGGCGCTGGTGCTGTCGACCTATCCCGGACGCCCCTGGCAGATGGCGCATGCGGTCGGGCTCGACGCGCTGGCCTCGGCCGAGGCGGTGCTGGAGGATCTGGCCCAGGCCGGGCTGCCCGGCGCCCCTGCGGAAGAACCGACCGGCGATCTGGCCGACACCCTCGGCCGCGAGACCCTGAGCTGGCCTCTCGCGGATTACCAGACCGCGCTGGCCGCCCTGCCCGCCCCCCTGCGTGACGCCCTGTCGGATGTCTGGGGCGCGCCCGAGGCCGATCCCGCCTGCCGCGACGGTGCCTTTCAGTTCGCGGCGACCCGGCGCGGCGCGGCGCTGGTGGCACTTCAGCCCGAGCGCGGCACGCCCGAGGCCCGCGAGGGCGACTATCACGACCTGTCGCGGGTGCCGCGCCATGGCTATGTCGCCTTCTATCTGTGGCTGCGCCGCGCCATGGGCTGCGATGCGCTGATCCATATGGGCGCGCATGGCACGCTGGAATGGCTGCCCGGCAAGGCGGTGGCGCTGTCCGATGCCTGCTGGCCCGAGGCGCTGATCGGCGATCTGCCGGTGATCTATCCCTTCATCGTCAACGATCCCGGCGAGGCGGCGCAGGCCAAGCGCCGGATCGGTGCCGTCACGATCGGCCATCTGCCGCCGCCACAACGGCAGGCGGGCAGCCCGGAACGGCTGGCCCGGCTCGAGACGCTGCTCGACGAGTTTTCCAATGCCGACGGGCTCGACCCGCGCCGCCGCGACCGGCTGATGGCCGATATCCGCGCCGAGGCGCAGGCGCTGGGTGTCGAGGCCGATCTGGGGCTGGCCCCGGGGCTCTCGCCCGCCGAGGCCATCACCCGCATCGACCGCTTCGTCTGCGACGTCAAGGAAAGCCAGTTCGGCGACGGGCTGCATGTCTTCGGCCGCCCCCCCGAGGCCGCCTCGGACTTCGACACCGCTCCCTCCGTCGCGGCCGAGAGCGCCGCCCTTCTCGGCGCGCTGCAGGGCGCCCCGGTCGCCCCCGGCCCCTCTGGCTCGCCCTGGCGCGGGCGGCGCGACGTGCTGCCGACGGGGCGGAACCTCTTCACCACCGATCCGCGCGCGGTGCCGACACGGTCCGCCCATGCCCAGGGCGTGCGGCTGGCCGAGGATCTGGTGCGCCGCCACCTGCAGGACCATGGCGACTGGCCCCGGCAGCTGGTGGTCGATCTCTGGGGCTCGGCCACCATGCGCACCGCGGGCGAGGATTTCGCCATGGCGCTGCACCTTCTGGGCGTGAAACCCGTCTGGGACGAGGGCTCGGGCCGCGTCTCGGGCATCGAAGTGCTGCCCGTCGCGCTGCTCGACCGGCCCCGGCTCGATGTGACCCTGCGCGTCTCGGGGCTCTTCCGCGATGTCTTCCCCGCGCTCTCGGCGCTTTATCAGAAGGCCATCCGCGCGCTGTCCCAGCGCGACGAAGCCCCCGACTGGAACCCCTATGCGGGCCGCCCCGAAACCCCGCGCGTCTACGGCCCCGCGCCGGGGCTTTACGGGATCGGCATGGAAACACCCGAGGCGGGCCGTCAGGCGGCCGGGGCCGCCTGGCTTGCCGCCAGCGCCTGGGCGCTGGACGGGGCCGAGGCACGGCGCGATGCGCAAGGCATCCGCGACCGCGTGGCCGGGGCCGAGGCCTTCGTTCATGCCCAGGACCTGCCCGAGACCGACCTGCTTCTGGCGGCCGATTATGCCCGCCACGAGGCGGGGTTTGCCGCGGCGCAAGATGTCACCGGAGGCCGCGCCGCGATCTACCATCTGGACAATACCGACCCCGCCCGGCCCCGCACCCGGACCCTGACCGAAGAGATCGCCCGCGTCGTCCGCGCCCGGGCCACCCACCCGGCCTGGCTGGCGGGGATGCAAAGGCACGGCTTTCGCGGCGCGGCCGAGATCGCCGCGACGCTCGACCACATGGCGGCCTTCGCCCGATTGGCGGGGGTCGTGCCCGATCACCTTTTCGACCTCTATTTCGAGGCCACCCTGGCCGATCCGGGCTTGACGGCCTTCCTCGAAGAGGCCAACCCGCAGGCGCTCGCGGCGATGCGGGCCGAATTCGCGGCGCTGGCGCGGGACGGGCTCTGGCAGACCCGCCGCAACTCGATCGCCGCCGCGCTGACAGATCTGGAGACACCGAATGCCTCATGACTACGAAAAGGACGGCGCGGCGATCTACCTGCACTCCTTCGCCACGATCCGGGCCGAGGCCGATCTGGCACGTTTCGATGCCGACGAGGAGCAGGTGGCCGTCCGGATGATCCACGCCGCGGGCATGGTCGAGCTGGCGCCGCATATCCGGTTCTCGCCCGGCATGGTGGCAACCGCCCGCGCGGCCCTCGAAGGCGGCGCGCCGATCCTCTGCGATGCGCGGATGGTGTCCGAAGGGATCACCCGCAAGCGCCTGCCCGCCGGGAACGAGATCCTGTGCACCTTGCAGGCCGAGGGCATCGCCGAGCGCGCCGCCGCCATGGGCAATACCCGCTCGGCCGCCGCGCTGGAACTGTGGCGCCCGCATCTCGCAGGCGCGCTGGTCGCCATCGGCAACGCGCCGACCGCGCTGTTCCATCTGCTGAACATGCTGGAAGACCCCGCCTGCCCGCGCCCCGCTGCCATCATCGGCTGCCCGGTGGGCTTTGTCGGCGCGGCCGAATCGAAGGAGGCGCTCTGGGCCGACCAGCCGGTGCCCTGCTGCATCGTCGAGGGGCGTCTGGGCGGCAGCGCCATCACCGTCGCCGCCATCAACGCGATGGCCAGCCGCAAGGAATGACCATGGGCACCGTCTACGGCCTGGGCCTCGGCCCCGGCGACCCCGATCTGATGACCGTCCGCGCCGACCGACTGTTGCGGGGCGCGCGCCATGTGGCCTTCTTCCGCAAGGCGGGCTGCGAGGGCCAGGCCCGGTCCATCGTCGCCGACCTGATCCCCGAGGGCGCCGCCGAGCACCCGATGGAATACCCGGTCACGACCGAGATCCCCTTCGACAATCCGCGCTACAACGAGATCCTCGCAAGCTTCTACGCCGACTGCACCGCGCATCTGAAGGCGCTGGCCGAGACCGGCGAGGACGTGGTCGTGCTGTGCGAGGGCGACCCGTTCTTCTACGGCTCGTTCATGCATCTCTACACCCGCCTCAAGGACGATGTCCCGGTCGAGGTCGTGCCCGGCATCACCGGCATGTCGGCGGCCTGGACGGCGACCGGCGCGCCGATCACCTGGGGCGACGACGTGCTGTCGGTGCTGCCCGGCACCCTGCCCGAGGAGGACCTGATCCGGGGCCTGCGCGCCGCCGATGCGGTCGTGGTGATGAAGATGGGCCGCCATCTGGGCAAGCTCCGCCGCGCGCTGCTGATGGCGGGCCGGGCCGACGAGGCCTGGATCGTCGAATATGCCTCGATGAAAGGCCAGACGGTGACCCGGCTCAAGGACTATCCCGGCACCTCGGCCCCCTATTTCTCGATTGCCCTGATCCACGGGCGGGGGCGGCGGCCGTGACCGGCTGGGTCGCCATCGCAGGCCTTGGTCCGGGCGCCGAGGCTCTGGTCACACCCGAGGTCACCGCGACGCTCGCCGACGCCACCGACGTGGTGGGCTACATCCCCTATGTGGCGCGGGTCGCGGACCGGCCGGGGCTGACGCTCCATGCCTCCGACAACCGGGTCGAGGTCGACCGCGCCCGCCATGCATTGCAGATGGCCGCCGAGGGCCGCCGCGTCGTCGTGGTCTCGTCGGGCGATCCGGGCGTCTTCGCCATGGCCGCCGCGGTCTTCGAGGCTTTGGAGGCGGGCGCGCCCGACTGGCGCGATCTCGACATCCGGGTCCTGCCCGGCATCACCGCGATGCTGGCCGCCGCCGCGCGCGCGGGTGCGCCGCTGGGCCATGATTTCTGCGCGATCAACCTGTCGGACAATCTCAAGCCGTGGGCCCTTATCGAAAAACGCCTCAGGCTGGCGGCCGAGGCCGATTTCGCCATGGCCTTCTACAACCCGCGCTCGAAAGCCCGCCCCGAGGGCTTCGCCAGGGTGCTGGAGGTCCTGCGCGCGGCCTGCGGCGACGACCGCCCGGTGATCTTCGCCCGCGCGGTCTCGACGCCCGAGGAAAAGCTGACCGTGGTGCCCCTGACCGAAGCCCGCCCCGAGATGGCCGACATGCGCACCGTGGTGCTGGTCGGGTCCTCGCTGACCCGGGTGCTGCGCGCGGGCGACCGGCCGCTGGTCTACACCCCCAGATCCGCCCCGGAATGAGCGAGCCAGTCCAGAACCTCGTCGGGATGCGCCAGTTCCCGCCGCGCGGGCAGGACGGGACGGTCGATCATCAGGACCGGCAGGCCCAGCGCCCGGGCCGCATCGATCTTGGCCCGCGCGCCTGTCCCGCCCGCGTTCTTCGACACGACGAGCTCGGTGCCATGCCCCTCCATCAGCGCCCGGTCGCCCGCTTCGGTGAAGGGCCCGCGCGAGACGACGACATCGGCCTGCGGCAAGGGCAGAGGCCCCTTCGGCGCATCCACCAGACGCAGCAGATAGCGGTGCTGGGGCTGGGCCGCGAAGGCCTCCAGATGCATCCGCCCCACCGCCAGGAACACCCGCCGGGGCGGCCCGGACAGTGCCGCGACCGCGGCCGCGATGTCGGGCACATGGCGCCAGGTGTCGAGCAGCCCGGCCATCCAGGCCGGACGGGTCAGCGCGACCAGCGGCAGGCCGAGGGCCGTGCAGGCCTCGACCGCGTTCCGGCTCATCTGCGCGGCAAAGGGATGGGTCGCGTCGATCACATGGGTCACGCCCTCGGCGCGCAGATAGGCGATCAGGCCCGGCACGCCGCCAAACCCGCCGACCCGCATCGGAATGGGCTGGGCCTTCGGCGTCTCGACCCGGCCTGCCAGCGACAGCGTGGCCTTGAGGCCGGTGCCGGCCAGCCGCGCGGCCAGCGCCGTGGCCTCGGTGGTGCCGCCAAGGATCAGAAGGGTGGGACGCATGGCTGAGACTCCTTGGCTGACCATCGTGGGGCTCGGCGAAGATGGCCCGGACGGGCTGCCGCCCGCAAGCCGTGCCGCGCTGGAAGAGGCCGAAATCGTCATGGGTCCGGCCCGGCATCTGGCGCTTCTGCCGGATCTGGCGGCCGACAAGATCGACTGGCCCGTGCCCTTCGCCGACGGGCTGCCGCTCCTGCAGGGCTTGCGCGGGCGCCGGGTTGCGGTGCTGGCCTCGGGCGATCCGTTCTGGTTCGGCGCGGGCAGCGTGATCGCTCGGAGCTTCGCCGCGCATGAGTGGCGTGCCCTGCCCGGCCCTTCGGTCTTTTCGCTGGCCGCCGCGCGGCTCGGCTGGCCGCTGGAGGCCACCCATTGCGCGGGGCTGCATGCCGCCCCCTTCGCCCGGCTGCGTCCCCTGCTGGCGCCGGGCTTCACCGCCCTCGTGACCCTTCGGGACGGCGCCGCGGTCGCGGATTTCGCGGCCTTCCTGACCGGGGCGGGCTTCGGCGACAGCCGCCTGCACGTGCTTGAGGCGCTTGGCGGGCCGCGCGAGCGCATCCGGGCAACAACCGCCCGCGCCATGGATCTGGAGGCCATCGCCCATCCCGTCGCCGTGGCGCTGGAGGCCGCAGGCGACGGCCCCGCGATCCCCGCCGCCTCGGGCTGGCCCGACGCCTTCTTCGACAATGACGGGCAGATCACCAAGCGGCCCGTCCGCGCGCTGACGCTTTCGGCGCTGGCGCCGCTGCCGGGCGAGCATCTGTGGGATATCGGCGGGGGGTCGGGCTCGATTTCCATCGAATGGCTCGCCCGTCATCCGAGAATGCAGGCCAGCGTGATCGAGGCCGAGCCCGTCCGCGCCGAACGCATCGCCGCCAATGCCGCCGCCCTCGGGGTCGAGCGGCTGCGCGTCGTCACCGGCCGCGCGCCCGAGGCGCTGGAGGGGCTTGCCGCCCCCGATGCGGTCTTCGTCGGCGGCGGGCTCTCGCAAGAGCTGCTGCAGACGCTGTGGGACCGGCTCGCCCCCGGCACGCGGATCGTCGCCAATGCGGTCACGCTCGAATCGGAATCGCTGCTGGCCCTCTGGCACGCCGCCCATGGTGGCGAGCTGCTCCGGATCGAACTGGCCGAGGCCCGCCCGCTGGGCCGCAGGCGCGGCTGGCGCGCAGCCTTCCCGGTCGTGCAATGGACCGTCCGGCGGTGAGGGTCGCGGGCTTTGGCTTTCGCGCCGCCGCGACCGAGGCGAGCCTGACGGACGCGCTGGACCGCGCGGGAGGCCCGGCCGGGCTGACGGCGCTGGCCGCCCCCGCCGACAAGGCCTCTGCCCCCGGCCTGACGGCACTGGCCGCGCGGCTGGCCCTGCCCATATGCCCGGTCGCAGCCGACGCGCTGCACCGCCCCGCCACGCCGACCCGATCGGCGCAGAGCCTCGGCCGTCGCGGGACCGGATCGGTCGCCGAAGCCGCGGCCCTTGCGGCCTGTGGCGAGGGGGCTCGCCTTCTGACCCCGCGCAAGGTATCGAACGACCGGATGTCCACCTGCGCCATCGCAACGAAAGACCTGCCATGACCGTCCATTTCATCGGTGCCGGGCCCGGCGCCCCCGATCTTCTGACCCTGCGCGGCCGCGACCTGATCGCCGCCTGCCCGGTCTGTCTTTATGCCGGATCGCTGGTCCCCGAAGAGATCCTCGGCCATTGCCCCGAGGGCGCGCGGATCGTGAACACCGCGCCGCTGGATCTCGATGCCATCATCGCCGAATGCAAGCGCGCCCATGAGGCCGGGCAGGACGTGGCGCGGCTGCATTCGGGCGATCTTTCGGTCTGGTCGGCCATGGGCGAGCAGATCCGCCGCCTGAAGGCCGAAGGCATCCCGGTCAGCGTGACCCCGGGCGTGCCCTCCTTTGCCGCCGCCGCCGCGGCGCTCGGCACCGAGCTGACCCTGCCGGGCCTGGCGCAGTCGGTGGTGCTGACCCGGACGCCCGGCCGTGCTTCGTCGATGCCCGAGGGCGAGAGCCTTGCCAATTTCGCCGCCACCGGCGCGACGCTGGCCATTCACCTGTCGATCCACAACCTCGCGAAGGTGGTCGCCGATCTTGCCCCGCATTACGGCGCGGACTGCCCCGCCGCCATCGTCTACCGCGCCAGCTGGCCCGACCAGCAGATCCTGCGCGGCACGCTTGCCACGCTGGAAGCCGCCCTGCCCGACGAGATCGAGCGCACCGCGCTGATTCTTGTCGGCCGCAGCCTCGGCGCCGAAGGCTTCGACGAAAGCTGCCTTTACGATCCCGATTACGACCGCCGGTTCCGGCCGCGCTCTGCCCGGGCGGGCAGCGATGGCTGAGAGACCGCCCGGTCTGGTGATCGCGGCGCCCGCCTCGGGCAGCGGCAAGACCACCGTCACGCTGGGGCTGCTGCGCGCCCTCCGCGCGGCGGGTGTCGCCGTGCAGCCCTTCAAGAACGGCCCCGATTACATCGACCCGGCCTTCCATGCCCGCGCCTCGGGACGGGCCTCCTACAATCTCGACCCCTGGGCGATGGACGAGGGCCTGCTGGCGACGCTGGCGGCCGAGGCCCAAGGCGCAGATCTGGTGATCGCCGAGGGCGCGATGGGGCTTTATGACGGCACCCTCACGCGTGGCGTGGCGGGCCACGGCACCAGCGCCGAACTGGCGCGGCGCTTCGGCTGGCCGGTGGTGCTGGTGATCGACGTCTCGGGCCAGGCGCAATCGGCGGCGGCCGTGGCCCATGGCTTTGCCAGCCATCCCGACGCGCCCCCCCTTGCGGGCGTGATCCTGAACCGCGTCGCGGGCGCGCGGCACGCGGCGATGATCCGCCCCGAAATGGACCGGCTCGGCATCGCGACCCTCGGCGCCCTGCCCCGCCGCCCCGACCTCACGCTGCCCGAACGCCATCTGGGCCTCGTGCAGGCGGGCGAGCAGGCCGATCTGGAGGCGCGGATCGACGCCATCGGCCGGTTCGTGGCCGAGCATGTGGACCTTGACGCGCTCCGCGCCGCCGCCCGGCCCGGGGCTCCGGGCACAGCCGGGAATTGGCCCGCCCCCCCGGCCCAGCGCATCGCCATCGCGCGGGACGCGGCATTTTCCTTCGCCTATCCGCATCTGCTGGAGGGCTGGCGCCGCGCGGGCGCCGAAATCCTGCCCTTCTCGCCGCTGGCCGACGAGGCGCCTGACGCAGGTGCCGATCTGGTCTGGCTGCCCGGCGGCTATCCCGAGCTGCATGCGGGCCGGATCGCCGGGGCCACGCGGTTTCTGGCGGGCCTCCGCGCCCATGCCAGAACCGGCCCCATCCATGGCGAATGCGGCGGCTACATGGTGCTGGGCGAGACCCTGATCGACAAGGACGGCACGGCGCACGCAATGGCGGGGCTTCTGGGCCTTGTCACCAGCTTCGAGAGCCGCCGCCTGCATCTGGGTTATCGCCGGGCAGAACTGCTGGCGCCGATGCCGGGCCATGCCCCCGGCACCCGGCTGCGGGGCCATGAATTCCATTATTCGACGATCCTTTCCCAGCCCGACGCGGCGCTGGCCCGCGTCACCGATGCCAATGGCGCGGATGTGGCCGAGACCGGATCGCGGCGCGGCCCGGTCACGGGCAGCTTCTTTCACCTGATCGCGGAGGACCCAAGATGAGCGGTTTCGTGAGCTTCGTCAGTTCCGGCCCCGGCGATCCCGAGCTTCTGACCCTGAAGGCGGTCGACCGGCTGTCCAAGGCCGATGCGGTTCTCTTCGACGATCTCTCGTCAGGCCCGATCCTCGGCCACGTGCGGCCGGGCGCCGATCTGGTCGGCGTCGGCAAGCGCGCGGGCCGGGCCTCGCCGAAACAGGACCATGTCAGCCGCCTGCTGGTGGACTATGCCGCCTCGGGGCAACGGGTCGTCCGGCTGAAATCGGGCGACTCGGGCCTTTTCGGACGGCTCGAAGAGGAAATCACCGCGCTGCGGGCGGCGGGCATCGGCTACGAGGTCATCCCCGGCGTCACCTCGGCCTGTGCGGCGGCGGCGGCGGCGGGCATTCCGCTGACCCGGCGGCTGACCGCGCGGCGGGTGCAGTTCGTCACCGGCCATGACGTGACCGGCGATCTGCCCCGCGACATCGACCTGGCCGCGCTGGCCGACGAACATGCCACGACGGTGGTCTACATGGGCAAGCGCACCTTCCCCGCACTGGCCGGGGCGCTGATCGCGCGCGGCCTGCCCGAAACCACGCCCGCGCTGCTGGCCGAGGGCGTGGGCACCCCCGATCAGGCGCTGACCCGGACCACGGTCGCGGCGCTGGCGGCACGTCTGGCCGAGGCCCCGGGTTCGGCCGCGCCGGGGCTGATCCTGTTCGGGCCGCTGGTCGAGGAGGCCCCCGATGCATGAGCTGTTCCTGATCGGCATCGGCACCGGCAACCCCGATCACATCACCTTTCAGGCCGCCGAGGCGATCCGGGGCGCCGATCTGATCCTGATCCCGCGCAAGGGGGCCGACAAGGCCGACCTCGCCGACCTGCGCCGCCAGATCTGCGCGCGCGTCCTGGGCGAGGACGCAGGCGACAGGATCGCCGAGTTCGACCTGCCCGTCCGTGACGCCTCGGGCGATTACCGCGCCGGCGTTCTGGACTGGCACGATGCCATTGCCGGGGTCTGGACCGAGACGGTCGCCGCCGCCAGCCCCGCGCCGCAGAAGGTGGCGCTGCTGATCTGGGGCGATCCCTCGCTTTACGACAGCTCGCTGAGGATCGCGTCACGGCTCGTCCCTGCGCCAAGGATCACCGTCATTCCGGGCATCACCGCGATCCAGGCGCTCTGTGCCGCCCATCGCATTCCGCTGAACGAGATCGGGGCGCCGGTCGTCATCACCACCGGGCGGCAGATCCGCGACCATGGCTGGCCCGAAGGGGCCGATACCGTGGTCGCGATGCTCGATGGCGGCTGCGCCTTCCAGACCCTGGCCCCCGAGGGTATCCGGATCTGGTGGGGCGCCTATCTGGGCATGGCCGAGGAAATCGCCCTGTCAGGGCCGCTGGCCGAGGCGGGACCCGAGATCCTGACAGCCCGCGAGGCGGCCCGCGCCCGGCATGGCTGGCTGATGGACATTTACCTGATGCGCCGACGTCAAAAGCAGGGCTGACACCGGGGCGGACCGCTGACGCGCGAGCGGAGCGCTGATGCGGGGTCCGGCGGCTTACGCGGGCACCAGCCGCCCGGCCGTCATCCCCAGCCCCTGAGGCGCGACCTGCGCGCGCATCTCGGCGTCATGCGTCACCAGCAGGATCGCCTGCGGCAACCCTTGCAGGATCGCGACCAGCCGCCCGGCATTCTCTTCATCCAGCGCATTGGTCGGCTCGTCGAGCAGCAGCACCTCGGGCTCCATCGCCAGCACGGCGGCAAGGCTAACCAGCCGCTTTTCGCCGCCCGACAGCCGGTGGGTGACCCGGTCCTTCAGGTGCATGAGGTCAAGCCGGGTCAGCACCGCCTCGACCTGCTCCATCGCCGCCGCGCGCCCGAGCCCCAGATTGAGCGGGCCGAAAGCCACGTCCTCGGCCACGGTCGGGCAGAACAGCTGGTCGTCGGGGTCCTGGAACACCAGCCCCGCCCGGCGGCGCACCTCGTGGAAGTCGGGCTCGGCCCGGCGCGCCTGCCCGAAGGCGCGGATCTGCCCCGATTGCGGGACGAGAAGCCCCACCATCAGCTGCAGAAGCGTCGACTTGCCCGACCCGTTCGCGCCCGTGATCGACAGCCGCTGGCCCGCCTCAAGCGTCAGGCTGGCGCCCTGCAGAATCGCGGGCCGGCCGGAATAGCCGAAGACGAGCCCGTCGAGTTCAAAAAGCGCCATGGGCGACCTCGGCGGCAATCATCGCGATCAGCACCGCCCCCAGCCCCGCGCCGAAGACCGCATCGCGGGGGCCGTAGGCGAAGGCGGACAGGACCGGCATCCGGCCTGAAAAGCCCCGGCATTTCATCGCCGCCAGCACCCGTTCGGACCGTTCGACCGCGCGGACCAGCAACATGCCGACCAGATAGCCCAAGCTGCGATAGGTGTGCCAGGACGTGCCCGGCCGGAAGCCCCGGACCTTCATCGCCCGGCGCAGCCGCAGGTGTTCGGCGCGCAGCACCTCGATATAGCGGATGGTGAACAGCAGCAGATGCACCAGCCTCTCTGGCGTGCCCAGCCGGTGCAGCGCCTGCCCCATCACCGCCGGTTCCAGCGTGCCCGCCAGCGACAGGAGCGCCAGCACCACGGCATTGGCGGTCAAGAGGATCTCGGCCGAATGGACAATGCCCTCGCGCGAGGCGGCAAATCCCCAAAGCGTGAAGACAGGATCGCCGGGCGTGGTGAAGGGCAGCATGGCGATCAGCAGGAAGATGAACCCGTCCATCGCCGCCATCCGCCGAAGCGTCGGGCCGACAGCCCGCCCCGACAGCACCATCACGGCAATGGCAAGGATCAGCGCGGCCAGCAGCAGCGGCAACCAGGAACAGGCGACGGTCACACAGGCAAACCCCGCCGCCCCGATCAGCCGCGCACGGGGGTCGATCGCGTCAAGCGCGGCGCCCTCCGGCCCGGCGCGGTCCTGCATCAGGATATCGGACATGCCCCTAGGCCTTCAGACGCCGGCGCGCGGCGATGTAAAACCCGAATCCGAAGAGCCCCGCGATATAGCCGATCCCGCCCAGGATCGACTGCAGGTCGTTCTGCTCGCGATAAGCCGCGATCTCGCGCCTGAGCGGACGCATCTCGTCTCGGACGATCTTGGCGATGGCGGCCTTGTCGGCGTCGCTCAGCCCCGGTGCGGCGGCCGCAGTCGCGGCAGGCCCCGGGCCCAGCGGGAAAGTGGAGGGGTTGCCTGCCATCCCGGCCGCGCCATCGGCTTCAGTCGGGGCGGCGGCCTGTCCGGTTTCCGCTGCGGCCCGGGCGGCGGGGCTGTCGAGGATCGCGGCGACCTCCTCGGCGCTCATGGTGAATTCGGCAACATGGCCCGCGCCCAGATCGGCGCGGAAGACATGGGCGACGGCGGCGGTGGGGCGGTAGGTGAAGATGCCGTCGCCATCGGTCCGGGTCCCGCCCAGCCGCGTGCCCGCCGGGTCGAAGACCTCGACCAGGGCGTCGGCGGCCATGTCGCCATTCGAAAAGCCGATCTCGCCCTCGATCAGCGCGCCATCGGCATAGGCCCCGCCAACCACCTTATGGGCCAGCGCAGGCAGCGGCGCCATCGCAAGCGCCAGCATCAAAGCAAGGGGACGGATCATCGTTGAGGTCCTTGAACTGTCGTGAAGAGGTCGGGCTTCACCTGGGCGGCAAGATAGACGGCGGCGGCGGTCAAAAGGCCCTCGACCGCCATCACCGGGATATGGGCCAGAAAGACCAGCCTGGCCGCGGGCAGGAAGGCCTCGCCCGACAGCGCCAGCGCGAGACCGACGCAAAGCGCCGTCAGCGCGATGGCCAGCGCCCCGCCCATCCCGGCCCAAAGCGCCGCGATCCGGGGCGTGCCGCGCGCAAGGCCCCGGCGGCAGAGGTAATGGACGATCACCGCGGGCAGCGCGATGTTCAGGGTATTGACCCCCAGCACCGTCAGCCCGCCGAAGCCGAAGAAGACCGCCTGCAGCAAGAGCCCCACGAAGAGCGCCGGAAAGGCGGCCCAGCCAAGCACCAGCCCGGCCAGACCGTTCAGGATCAGGTGCACCGAGGACGGGCCGATAGGCACATGGATCAGCGAGGCCACGAAGAAGCTGGCCGACAGAATCCCGGCCGCCGGGGTCTTTTCCAGCGTCAGGTCGCGCAGGCCGCGCGCCACGCCCCCCGCCGCCAGCACCGCGCCGCCGATCACCACGGGCGCCGCCAGCGCCCCGTCCACGATATGCATGGGCCTGCCCCTATTTCAGATCGAAGGCGCGGATCCAGAGCACCGCATCCTGGCTGAGCTCCTTGCCGTCATGTTCGGTATCGGGGCCCACGCCCAGCGCGGCAAAGCCCCAATAGCCCGCCTTGGGCACGCCGAAGGTGAAATAGCCGTTCTCGTCCGACACGGCGACGATGGCGCCGCCCGGCAGCGGCCCGGCGGTCGCGGGCTTGGGCGCGCCCGTCGCCATGTCGGGCTCGGCCGCCATGTATTCGATCTCGATCTCGGCGCCCGCGACAGGCTGGCCCGCCGACAGCACCCGCCCGGTGAAGGTCGATCCCGCGATGACGTTATAGGGTTTGACCAGCGGCACGATCTCGGTCTTCAGCCCCTGCGGGCTGTCCCAGTCGGTCGGCATCTGGCCGCGATTGAGATAGGTCTTGGTGATCTGCTGGATATAGATGTCCTCGGACTCTTCGTAATAGGGCGCGGGCACCGTCACCAGCACGTAGTCGCCCATCCGCTTGACCGGCAGGCTGCCATCCCAGGCCACGGCCTCGTTCGTCGGGCCGCGGAAGACCGTCTGGCTGAGCGTCGCGTGAAGGTCGATCTTTTCGCCGCGATGGATGGCGTAGAATTCCAGCGGTTCGCCCATGTCCATGACCGGGCCGCTTTCCTGCGGGTGCCAGAAGATCAGCTTGACCGGAACGTCGCCGGGCGCGTCGATCAGGCTTTCTTCGGTATAGGCCAGCTGGAAATGCGCGGCGGCCACCCCGGGAACAAGGGTCAGCGCCAGCGCGGCGGTCAGGAGATTGCCGTGGAAGATCAAGGTCGTTGCCTTTCAACAAGAGCGGCCGGACGGGCCGCGGGTGAAAGGACGAGGGGAGGAGAGGCTCGAACGGGCCGCAACGCAGCCGATCCGGGCCAGACGCGCACCCCGGCGTCCGGTGGAAACCGCCTCCCCTTGCGGGAAAACGGGCGGCCGGCAGGTCTCCTGGCTCGCGGGTCTCAGCTTGGCTGGCCTTCCCGGGGGTCATCCCCAGTGGCGTTCTCAGCCGTGCTCGCCGCTTACAGTTGCGGGGGCAGCCGCGGACTTGCCCCTTGCGGGGGCGCACCGCGTTCCCATTTCACGTCCGGACCCTTGGGGCCCGGGCGAACCGGTCACGGCTCCGTCATTGCAAGCGGCTCGGGCCTTGTCAATCGGCGCGACCGCCGCGGCGCGGCGCGGGTTTGACGCGGCCGCCCCGCCCGCTAATCTGTCCCCGACACGCGCAAGGAGCCCCCATGACCGACGAGACCGTCCCCGATACCGCTGCCGACGACGCCCGCCATGCCAGCAAGATGGCCAGGAAGAAGGCCGCGCGCGACAAGATCATGGCCGGCAAGAGCGGCGAGAAGGGGCTGATTCTCGTGCATACCGGTACCGGCAAGGGCAAGTCCTCGGCGGGGTTCGGGATGATCCTGCGCTGCATCGCCCATCAGATGCCCTGCGCCGTCGTCCAGTTCGTCAAGGGCGCCTGGGACACCGGCGAGCGGCGGCTTCTGACCTCGCATTTCGGCGATCTCTGCCAGTTCCATGCGATGGGCGAGGGCTTTACCTGGGAAACCCAGGACCGCGCCCGCGACATCGCGGCGGCCGAAAAGGGCTGGGAGAAGGCCAAAGAGCTGATCCGCGATCCCGCGATCCGCATGGTGCTGCTGGACGAGATCAACATCGCGCTGCGCTACGGCTATCTGGATCCGGCCGAGGTTGTGGCCTTCCTGCAGGCCGAGAAGCCGCCTTTGACCCATGTCGTGCTGACCGGCCGGAACGCCCCCGAGGCGCTGATCGAGGCCGCCGATCTGGTCACCGAGATGACGCTGGTCAAGCATCCGTTCCGGTCGGGCATCAAGGGCCAGCCGGGGGTCGAGTTCTGAGCCGCGCTTGACATCCGGAAAGCCCCGTCCGACACCCCTGCCGAACGCCGCAGGAGCCCCGATGACATCCCACAGGACCCCGAGCCCGCCTTCCGACCTGCCCCCCGACGATGCCGCGCCGCCGATGCCGGAGATCTCGGTGCCGATGCTCGACCCGGCCCCGCCGCGCCGGGCGAAGGCACTGATGTTCCAGGGCACCAGTTCGGATGTGGGCAAGAGCCTGCTGGTCGCCGGGCTCTGCCGCGCCTATGCGCGGCGCGGCGTGAAGGTGGCGCCCTTCAAGGCGCAGAACATGTCGAACAACGCCGCTGTCGCCGCCGACAGCGACCTGCCCCCCGGCCCCGATGGCGTGGCCCCTCCGGGCGAGATCGGCCGGGCCCAGGCGCTGCAGGCAAGGGCGGCGGGTCTGCCCCCCTCGATCCACATGAACCCGGTGCTGCTGAAACCTCAGGCCATGGTCGGCTCGCAGGTGGTGCTGCGGGGACGCGCGCTGGGGAACTGGCCCGCGCGCCATTATCACGAACTCAAGCCGAAGCTCCTGCCCGCGGTGATGGACAGCTTCAACCGCATCGCCGCCGAGGCCGATCTGGTGCTGGTCGAGGGCGCGGGCTCGGGCACCGAGACCTATCTGCGCAAAAGCGACATCGCCAACATGCGCTTTGCCGAGGCCGCCGACCTGCCGGTGGTGCTGGTCACCGACAACGACCGGGGCGGGGCCATGGCCGCCGTCGTGGGCTCGTGGCTGCTGCATACCGAGCCCGAGCGGGCGCGTGTCGCGGGCTTTCTGGTGAACAAGTTCCGCGGCTATTTCTCGCTTTACGATCCAGCCTGCCGCAGCATCACCGAGATCACCGGCTGGCCGCTTCTGGGGGTCGCGCGCTGGTTCGACGCGGCCTCGCGCCTGCCCGCCGAGGATGCGCTGGCGCTGGAACGGCCCGCTTCGGGCACCGGGCAGGGGCTGGTGATCGCGGTGCCCCATATCGCGCGGATGGCCAATTTCGACGATCTCGACCCGCTGTCGGCCGAACCGGGCGTCGATCTGCGCTGGGTCCGGCCCGGCGAGCCCATTCCGGCCGAGGCCGATGTCGTGCTGCTGCCGGGCTCGAAGACCACACGGCCCGCGCTCGACTCGATCCGCGCCAACGGCTGGGACATCGACATTCAGGCGCATCTGCGCCGCGGCGGGCGGGTCGTGGGCATCTGCGCGGGGTTCCAGATGCTGGGCCGCACCGTGCGCGACCCGCAGGGCCTCGAAGGCCCGCCGGGCGAGACGCCGGGGCTGGGGCTTCTCGACATCGAGACCGAAATCGGCCCCGAAAAGCGCCTGGCCGAGGTCGCGGCCCTCGACACCGTCAGCGGCGCCCGGGTCACCGGCTACGAGATGCATATGGGCGTGACCCGCGGTCCGGGCCTCGAGCGGCCCTGGATGATGCTGAACGGCCGACCCGAAGGCGCGCTGTCGGCCGACGGACGGGTGATGGGCGGCTATGTGCACGGGATCTTCGGCGCCGACGGGTTCCGGCGGCACTGGCTGACGGCGATGGGCGGCCGCGCCTCGGGGCTTGACCATGCCGCCCGGATCGAGGCCACGCTGGAGGCGCTGGCCGACCAGCTCGAGAGCGATCTCGATCTCGATGCCCTGCTGACGCTGGCCCGATGACCGCCCGGCGCCTCATGGTTCTGGGCACCGGCTCGGACGTGGGCAAGAGCCTGCTGGTCGCGGGGCTCGCCCGCGCCTATGCCCGGCGCGGTCTGACCGTCGCGCCCTTCAAGGCGCAGAACATGTCGAACAATGCCGCCGTGACGGCGGATGGCGGCGAGATCGGCCGGGCACAGGCGCTGCAGGCCCGCGCGGCGGGCGTGCCCCTGTCGGTCGACATGAACCCGGTGCTGCTGAAGCCCGAAACCGATATCGACTGTCAGGTGGTGCTGCGCGGCCGCGTGCTGGGGCGGCAGTCGGCCAGCGCCTATCAGGCGCTCAAACCGACCTTGAGGTCCGAGGTCGTGGCCAGCCTGAACCGGCTGTCGGCGTCCCATGATCTGGTGCTGATCGAGGGCGCGGGCAGCGGGGCCGAACGCTATCTGCGCCCGCAGGACATCTCGAACATGGGCCTTGCCGAGGCCGCCGACCTGCCCGTGGTCCTGCTGGGCGACGAGTCCCGCGGCGGCGTGACCGCGGCCGTGACCGGGCATCACCGGCTCTGGACCGAGGCCGAACGGGCGCGGGTCGCGGGCGTCATCGTGACCAAGTTCCGCGGCGATCCGGCCGTCTTCGCCCCTGCCGCCGCCGAGATCCGCGCCGAAACGGGCTGGCCGGTGCTGGGGCTTTTGCGCTGGTCCGAGGCCGCGCGCGCCTTGCCCGAGGAGGATTCGCTGGGTCTTGGGCGGCGCGATGGCCGTGCCGGTCGGCTGGTGATCGCGGTGCCCGAACTGCCCCGGATCGCCAATTTCGACGATCTCGACCCGCTGGCAGCCGAACCTGAGGTAGACCTGCGCTGGCTGAAACCCGGCCAGCCGGTGCCGGGCGATGCGGATGCGGTGATCCTGCTGGGGTCCAAGACCACACGGCCCGCGCTCGAGGCGCTTCGGGCCGAGGGCTGGGACATCGACATCCGCGCCCATCTGCGCCGGGGCGGGCATGTGCTGGGGCTGTGCGCGGGCTATCAGATGCTGGGCCGCGTCGTGCGCGACCCCGAAGGCATCGAGGGACCGCCTGGCGAAACACCGGGGCTCGGGCTTCTGGATATCGAGACGGTGATGACCGGCGACAAGCGGCTCGTGGCGGTCGATGCCCGGGACACGCTCAGCGGCACCCGCGTCACCGGCTACGAGATCCATGCCGGGCGCGTCTCGGGGCCGGGAACCGACCGGCCCTGGCTGCGGCTTGACGGCCAGCCCGAAGGCGCGGTCTCGGCCGATGGCCGCGTCCGGGGCAGCCATGTGCACGGGCTGTTCGGCGCCGACGGGTTCCGCGCGGCCTGGCTTGCCGCGATGGGCGCGACCGCCGCCGAGGCTGGCCCTGACCGGGTCGAGGCCGCGCTCGACCGGCTGGCCGACGAGATCGAGGCCGATCTGGACCTCGACGCGCTGCTGGCGCTGGCACGCTGAGCCCCCGGCGCCCGCCGGACGTGGCCGACGCTTGCGAACCCCGGCCGCCGCCCGTATCGGAAAGGGCACGAGCGGACCCGACCCAGAGGAGATCGCAGGTGAGCAAGCCCCCCCATGGACGGGCGCAGGATCTTGGCTGAGCGGACCGGGACGACAGCCCCGCCCGCGCGGCTGGGCGCCCAGATCCGCGACACGCTGGGCCTTTTCCGCAGCTCGGGCTTCGGGCGACGGGCGGCGCTTCTGGTGGCGGCGCTGGTCGGCGTGATCGGGCTGACCGCCTATATGCAGATCCGGCTGAACGCCTGGAACGAGCCCTTCTACGACGCCCTCACCCGCAAGGACATGGCGGCCTTCGTGACCCAGCTTGGGGTCTTCGCGGTGCTGGCGGGCGTCCTTCTGGTGCTGAATGTCAGCCAGCTCTGGCTGGACCAGACCATGAAGCTGACGCTGAGGCGCGGGCTGTTCCGGGCGCTGGTGCGCGACTGGATGGCGCCGGGCCGCGCGCTGAGGCTGTCGCGGGCGGGCAAGATCGGCGAGAACCCCGATCAGCGATTGCAGGCCGATGTCGACCAGCTGGCCGATCTCAGCGCGGCGCTGGGGATCGGGCTGTTTCAGGCGACGCTGCTTCTGGGGTCGTTCATCGGCGTGCTCTGGCGGAAATCCGAGGGGTTCAGCCTGAGCTTCGGCGGCCAAAGCCATGAAATCCCCGGATTCATGGTCTGGTGCGCGCTGTTCTACGCGGTCGCGGCCTCCTGGCTCAGCTGGCGCGTCGGCCGGCCGCTGGTGGCGCTTCGGGCCGAGGAATCCGCCCGCGAGGCGGTCTTGCGCTTCGATCTGGTCCGGATCAGCGAGGCCGCGGGGCGGATCGCGCTCGAACGCGGCGAGCGGGCCGAAACTTCGCGGATCGAGACCAGCTTCGCGGGCGTCGTCGGCATCGTCGAGGCGGTGATCCTGGCCACCGCCAACCTGACCTGGGTGACGGCGGGCTATGGCTGGTTCACGCTCGTCGCCCCGATCCTGGTGGCCGCGCCCTTCTACTTCACCTCGGACATGAGCATCGGCGAGCTGATGATGGTGGCGGGCGCCTTCACCCAGGTGCAGGGATCGCTGCGCTGGTTCGTCAGCAATTTCGCCGTGATCGCGACCTGGCGCGCGACGCTGTTCCGGGTCACGAGCTTTCACCGCGCGGTGCTGGCGGTCGACCGCGCCGAAGCCGCGGCCGAAGCGGCCGGGCCGCGGATCGACCGGCGCGAGGACGCGGGCCGGATCGAGATCGCGGGGCTCCATGTCGTGACCCCGCAGGTTGGGGTCCGGCTCGATCCGCCCGAGGTGATCGTCGGCCCCGGCGAGAGGGTGCTGCTGCATGGCGGCTCGGGCTCGGGCAAGACGCTTCTTTTCGACACGCTGGCCGGGCTCTGGACCCGCGCCGAGGGCCACATCGCGATGCCCCCGCCCGATCGGGTGATGTACCTGCCGACGCGGGCCTATGTGCCGCCGGGGCGGCTCGATCTGGCGCTGTGCTACCCCGAACCGGCCGAGCGTTATGGCCATGACCAGATGGTGGCGGCGCTCGACGCGGTGGGGCTTGGGCATCTGTCCGCCGCGCTGGGCGAGTCGGGGCGCTGGGACCAGCTGCTGGGCCAGAGCGACAAGCAGTGTCTGGTCTTCGCCCGGGCCTTGCTGCGCTGTCCCGACTGGCTGGTGATGGACGATGTGCTGGACCAGCTCGACCCGGAGGCGCTGACCCGGATCGAGGCGCTGTTGCAGGGGCGGCTGGCGCGGCTTGGGGTGCTGGGCATCGGCGACGGGGCCACGCCCTCGCCGGTCTTCGGCCGGGTGGTGCAGATCGTCGCCGAACCGGGCAGCGCCCGGCACGGGGCCGGGACCGCCGCCCCCTGACGCAAGGCCCGGCCCGACGGTGCCACTCTTGACGTTACGGAAACTTGTGGAAACCACACGCAAGGAATGAGAGGATCGAAGGCATTCAACCTTGGGAGGACCAAATGCTTGCTCGATCCGTCTTTTCCGCTTTCTTGCTATCCGTCGCCGCGCCCCTCGGGGCCCAGACCGTCTATGTCGATCAGGGCGACAGCTGGACCGGCGCGCTGCGCTCGGCCTTCTTCACCCAGGATCAGGGCTCGCGGATCATGCCGCTGGCCTGGATGCAGGCGCTGACCGGGCCCGACGGGACGCCGTTCCTGGCGGACAGTCTGGCGCGCTATGGCTATCTGCCGATGCCCGACCGCGACGACGACACGAGCCTGCCGGTCGGCTTCACCACCAACGAAAGCGCGGACGGCACCGCCATCGGCATGACCTGTGCCGCCTGCCATACCCGCCAGATCGAGGTCGGCGGCACCGCTTACCGGATCGACGGCGGCCCGGCCATCGTCGATTTCCAGAGCTTCCTCGCGGATCTCGATGCCGCGGTGCTGGCGGTTCTGGCCGATGACGCGGCCTTCGACGCCTTTGCCGACAAGGTGGCGGGCGGTGCGGGCGATCGCGCCGACCTGCGCGCCGAGGTCGAGACCTGGAGCAAGCGGTTCCACACCCTCGTCGCCCGCTCGCTGCCCGATCCGGCCTGGGGTCCGGCCCGGCTGGATGCCGTGTCGATGATCTTCAACCGGTTGACCGGGCTCGATCTCGGGGCGCCCGAAGACGCCTATCTGATCCCCGAGAACATCCTGATCGCCAATGCGCCCACGCGCTATCCGTTCCTGTGGAACGCGGCGCGCCAGGACATGACCCAATGGCCCGGCTTTGCCGAAAATGGCAACGACCTTCTGGGGCTCGCCCGCAATCTGGGCGAGGTTTATGGCGTCTTCGGCGAGTTCCACCCGACGGCCAAGCCCGGGCTTCTGTTCGACCGCGACTATGTCACCGACAATTCGGCGAACTGGGAGGGGCTGAAATCGCTTGAGGACGCGATCTGGAAGATCGGCGCGCCGCGCTGGCCCTGGGCGCTGGACGAGGATCTGGCCGAACAGGGCCGCACCGTCTTCGACCGCGCAACCGACCAGGGCGGCTGCGTCGAGTGCCATGGCAAGAAACAGGGCGCGTTCCGGTCGATCTTCCATTCGACCTGGGCCACGCCGATCCTGCCTGCGGGCACCGACGAACGCGAATGCGAGATCCTGACCCGCACCGCCAAGACCGGCGTGCTGGAAGGCGCCAAGGTGCCGCTGTCGGGCAAGACGCTTGGCGCCGAGGCCGCCGCCTTCGACCTGCTCGGGCTGTCGGTGATCGGGGCGATCATCCAGCACGCGACCGGTTTTCGCGCGACCGGCGACCTCGCCTCGGCGGCCCACGCCGATCTTGCGACCGATGAGGACTTCATGGGCAGGTTCGACGACCTGCGCGGCGCCTTCCCGACCAGCGGACCGGATGGCGTCACGCTTGAAACGGCGGCCCCGGCCTGCGCCTACGAATCCCGGGTGCTGGACGGGATCTGGGCGGCCGCGCCCTA
Organism: Rhodovulum visakhapatnamense; assembly: GCF_004365965.1. Lineage (GTDB taxonomy): Bacteria > Pseudomonadota > Alphaproteobacteria > Rhodobacterales > Rhodobacteraceae > Rhodovulum > Rhodovulum visakhapatnamense. The sequence goes on along the minus strand of NZ_SOEB01000011.1, from coordinate 99,902 downwards.
TCTGCATAACGGCTCGGTCCCCACGCTGCGCGATCTGCTGACCCCGCCCGCCGAGCGTACCGCCGCCTTCACGCCCGGCCCTGCCTATGACATCGACGCGGTCGGCATGGCCGCCGGGCAGACCGCCTTCGACCACGTGATCGAGACCACCGGCTGCGACCAGATCAGCTCCGGCAACAGCCGCTGCGGCCACGATTACGGCACGACTCTGAGCGAGGCGGACAAGCGCGCCCTGCTGGAATATCTCAAGTCGATCTGAGGCCCGAGCCCCGGGACGCGCCCGCCGCGTCCCGGCCCCGCCACCTTCCTCCCGACGACCGGCGCAAGACTGGCCAGCAACCCTGCGCCGCGGATCTCTGCGCCCGACCGACTGGCCGACCGGGACTGCAGCGACGTCAAGTCCCCGGCTGCGGCGGCGATCGCCATTGACAACCGGAACGCGACAAACAAGCAACATCTTCGCCGAATTGGAATCATCCAGGCATTTTGGATCGCCCACCTCTAGCCACTTGAAAATACGTCATTTCCGATTCTCCGGGACCGACCGGCCCGGCGCCAGCGCGCCCCCGGCCGGGCGCGACGACGCCCACCCTGCCCCCGGGTAGGGAATTATCCACGTTTCGAAGAGAGAATTTTTTGGACTTTCGGCGACTTTTCGCCGACAGTTAACGCGGCGCAATCGGAAAGGGGAACCATCCGGCCTCCCTGGCGCCACACAAACAATCAAGGGCGTCTTGTCGGGGCGGCCGCCTGAAAGGGGCTGGCACGTCACGGGGAAGGTGCGCGCGAACGGGGCGAGAGCGGTTGTGTGTAGACTGACTGGGTTTTGGGGGCTGGTGACAGCCTACTGGGTCTCCTCCCGCTGGAAAGAGGCCTGGGTCCTCACCGTCGTGGTCTTCGGACTGACGACGCTTCTGAGCAAGGCCAGCGTCTGGGTCGCGACCTCCAGCGCCGATTTCCTTGCAGCCCTGGCCAATTTCCACCGCGCCGAGGCGGGCGTCGACCCGGCAGAGGTGCTGCTGACCGCCGCCGCGGCCCTGGTCGGGATCTACGCCGCGCGGGCCTGCGGCGTCGCCTGCCGCCACTTCCTGTCCACGACGCTTCACCGCCGCGCCCGCGCCTGGCTGGTCGGCCGCTTCGACGCGGCGATCCTGGCCGACGAACGCATCGCACTCGATCTGATGAGCGACCGCAGCGAAACCGAACTTGGCGCCCGCCTGCCCGATGCCATCGACCAGCGGATCGACGAATGCTCGATCGGGCTCTATGGCGGGCTGATCGGGCTGACCATGGGGCTTTGGGGCGCGATCACCTCGGTCTGGTTCGTCTCGGCCGCGATCCTCGAACGCAGCCAGCCGGTGCCGCAGCTTGACCGCTGGGGCGCCTCGGCCAATGCCTGGATCGAGGCCCAGTTCGGCCCCGCCCTCGCCGCCCGGGTCGATCTGGTGCCCGGCGCCCATGGCACGGCCCTGCTGGTTGCCGGGCTGATCCTGCTTTACGTGCCCGCGATCACCTGGATCGCCTGGCGCCTCGGGCGCATCCTCGAACGCCAGAAGCTGCAGCGCCAGCGCCGCGACGGCGCCTGGCGGGGCGAGCTGGGCGGGCTGCTGCACCGGGTCGGGCAGATCGCCGCCTCGCGCGGGGAACGCGCCCAGCGCCGGATCAACGCCCGGCTTTATGCAGCACTCGACCGGACCTGGGGCCGGCAGAACGGGCTTGGCGCGGCGATGATGCTGTTCACCGATCTCTACAACTTCCTGTCGCACCGGCTGCTGGCCTATCTGCCCGCCCTGCCCGCCTTCATGGCCGGGCATATGAGCTTCAAGACCTTTGCCGCCAGCAGCGAGCTGACCGCCGGGCTGATCGGCGATCTTTCGTGGTTCATCAACGTGATGCCGGAAATCGCGACGCTGCGCGCCAATGCCGGGCGGCTGACCGAACTGGCCCGCGCGGTCGAGCGCGTGCGCGCGCGCCAGGACTTCTATGCGGAAACCGGGATCAGCCGCTTCGACCGGCGCCGCGACGCCCGGGGCGCGCTGGTCGAGATCCGGGATCTTGCGCTCTGCCATCGCGGCCACGATGCCGAACCCTTCCTGACCGTGCCGCGCCTGCGGCTCGACCGCGGTGACCGGATCTACCTGCGCGGCGCCAATGGCTGCGGAAAAAGCAGCCTGCTGAAGGCCGTGGCCGGGCTCTGGCCCTATGGCGAGGGCCGGGTGGCGCTGGCCGGGGGCGCGCGGATGTTCTTCGCCGGGCAGGAACCCGACCTGCCCGAACGGATGAGCCTCAAGACGCTGGTCTGCTATCCCGAGGCTCCCGAGAAGCACGGCGATCTGGTGGTGGCCCGCGTCCTCTACCGGGCCGGACTGGGGCAGTTCATCACCTCGCTCCATCACGACCTGCATCACGGCAAGACCTGGCGCACGGTGCTGTCGGGCGGACAGAAACAGCGCCTCGTGCTGGCCCGCATCCTGCTGACGCGCCCCGATATCCTGCTGCTCGACGAGGCGACCTCGGCGCTCGACGCAAACGCTGCGGTAGATTTCCACGACGCGCTGTGCGAGGAATTGCCACGGACCGCGGTGATTGCGGTGCTGCATGGCGAAACCGCGCCCTACGGCCCGGACGGCCGCCCCTTCTATGCCGCGGTGCTCGACATCGCGGAGGGCGTCGGACAGGTCCGTCCGGTGCTGGCGCCGGGTCTGGCCGCCGCCCGCCACGCTGCGGAATAGACGGCCCAGAGCCGTCGGCACAAAGCAGACGGGGCGTCGCACACGGGCAGGCACCCGGCGCAAGGGGGGGAGGGACCCGCATGGACCGCAGACGCGGGGGCGAGACCGTCGACCGGCTGATGGCGCAGATGACGCTGGCGGAAAAGATCGGCCAGCTGAACCTTCTGGCCGCGGGCGAGGGTCTGGTGACCGGAGCCGCCACCGCGACGCCGCTGGCCAAACGGCTTGACGCGGGACAGGTCGGCGCGATCTTCGGCACCAAGTCGCTGGCCTCGGCGCGGGACCTGCAGGACCGCGCGCTGGCGGGCTCGCGCCTGAAGATCCCGCTGTTCTTCGCCGAAGACGTGATCCACGGCCACCGCACCGTCTTTCCGCTGCCGATCGCGCTGGCCGCAAGCTGGGACATGGCGCTGATCGAGGCGACCGCCGGTTTCGCCGCCGCCGAGGCCTCGGCCGAGGGGCTGCATCAGGTCTATGCCCCGATGATCGACGTGTCCCGCGACGCGCGCTGGGGCCGGATGGCCGAAAGCCCGGGCGAGGACCCGCATCTGGCGGGCGCCATCGCCGCCGCCATGACCCGCGGCCTGCAGGGCGACGACCCCGCATCGCCCGGCCGGGTCGCGGCCTGCCTCAAGCATTTCGTGGCCTATGGGGCGCCGCTTTCGGGGCGCGACTACGACAATGCCTCGCTGGCCTGGGAGGACCTGCTGGAGACCTACCTGCCGCCCTTCGCCCAAGGTGTGGCGGCGGGCGCGGCCTCGGTCATGGCCGCCTTCAACGCCGTCAACAAGCTGCCGATGCATGCCCATGAGCCATTGATCGAGGGCTGGCTGCGCGGCACGACCGGTTTCGACGGGCTTGTCGTGTCGGACTATACCGGCATCCGCGAGCTGACCGCCCACGGGCTGGGCAGCCCGGCAACCGTCGTGCTGCGCGCGCTGGCGGCGGGCATCGACATGGACATGGTGGGCGAGGATTACCTGGCCCATCTGCCCGCCCTGGCCGAGGCCGGGCTCGACGCGCCCGAGGCCGGGCTGTCCGTCCCGGCCGAGCGGGTGCGCGCCCTGATCGACCGCGCCTGTGCCCGGGTGCTGGGCTTCAAGGCGCGGCTGGGGCTGCTTGACGATCCCTGGCGCGGGCTGACCGGCAGCCCGCCCGCCCCCGACCGGGCCGAGGGCCGGGCGCTGGCCCGCAAGGCCGCCGCCCGCTCGGCGGTACTCCTGAAGAATGACGGGCTCCTGCCGCACGATCCGGCCGCGCGGGTCGCGCTGATCGGGCCGCTGGCGCGGGACCGGGCGAACATGCTGGGCACCTGGTCGGTGTCGGGGCGGGCCGCCGACGTGACGCCGCTGTTCGAGGCCATGACCGCCATCGCCGGACGCCCGCCCGCCCATGCCCCGGGCTGCAATCTGATCGAGGAGGACTGGCTGGTCGACCGGCTGAACGTCCATGGCGTCACCGTGACCCGCGACCCCCGCCCCGAGGCCGAGATGCTGGCCGAGGCGGTCGCGGTCGCGCAGACGGCCGATGTCGTCGTCGTCGCCCTGGGCGAGGCCAAGGAACATGCGGGCGAATCCTCGTCGCGGCTTTGCCCCGACCTGCCCGCGCCGCAGCGCCGTCTGCTGGACGCGCTCGCCGCGACCGGCACGCCGCTGGTCGTCGCGGTCTTCGCGGGCCGGGCGCTGGCGCTGGGTGGCGTGGACGGGCGTTGCGGCGCGCTGCTTTACGCCTGGCATGGCGGCATCGCCGGGCCCGAGGGGGTCGCCGATCTGATCTTCGGCCGCGCCGAACCCTCGGGGCGGCTGCCCGTCACCCTGCCCGCCGCCCCCGGCCAGACCCCGGTCAGCCATGCCGAGGACCCGACCGGCCGCCCCTGGACCGGCCGCTTCGTCAAGTTCCGCACCGGCTGGCTGGATCTGCCGGGCGACCGCCAGCCCTACCCGTTCGGCTTCGGTCTGTCCTATACCGAGGTCGACTACGCCCCCCCGCGCCTGTCGGCGGCCGAGGCCGGGCCGGAAGACCGGGTGCGCCTCAGCGTGACCCTGACCAATACCGGCCCCCGCCCCGCGACCGAAACGGTTCAGGTCTACCTGTCCGACCCCGAGGCGCGGATCACCCGGCCCGCCCGCCATCTGGTGGCGTTCCGCCATGTCGATCTGGCGCCGGGCGCCACCCGCGAGGTCGTCTTCGAGATCGGGGCGGACCTGGCGCGCTATCCGCTGGCGCCCTCGCTCGAAACCGCGCGCTGGGTCCGCGACCCCGGCCGGATCGTCCTGCATGTCGGACCGAACAGCCGCGACACCCGCCCGGTGGAGCTGACATGGCGGGCGTGATCCGGGGCCTGGACGATGCCGCGCTGCGCGACCGCATCGCGCAGGCGACGGCGGGGTATTTCCTCGACTGGAGCCATCCGGTCAGCGGCATGGCGCGCGAACGCAGCGCGGGCGCGTTCGGCTATGACATCGAAGACACGGTCTGCACCGGCGGCACCGGCTTCGGGCTTCTGGCCCAGATCGTCGCGGCCGAGCGCGGCTGGCGCCCCCGGCGCGAAATCCTCGACCGGGTCGAACGGCTGGTGGGCTTTCTGGAAACCGCCGACCGCTTCGACGGCGTGTTCCCGCATTTCCTGCATGGCGGCACCGGCCGCGTCCTGCCCTTCATGGCGGGCGACGATGGCGGCGATCTGGTCGAGACCGCCTTCCTGATGACCGGCCTGCTGGGCGCGGCCGCCTTCTTCACCGAGGCCCCCGGGATCGGCGCCCGGATCGAGGCGCTTTTCGACGCGGTGAACTGGGCCGCGCATCTGCGCGAGGATGGCGCGGTGATGTGGCACCGCCATCCCGACCGGCCCTTTGCCCCGAACGCCCTGCCGATCCGGGGCTGGAACGAGGCGATGCCGGTCTTCGTCCTGGGCGCCGGGTCCGACACCCATCCGATCCCGCCCGAAAGCTATCACCAAAGCTGGGTCCGGACGCCCACCTTTCTCAACGGCCGCAGCTATGACGGCACGGTGCTGCCGCTGGGTCCCGACTGGGGCGGGCCGCTGTTCCTCTCGCAATATCCCTTCCTCGGGATCGACCCGCGCGGGCTGACCGACGCCTATGCCGATTACGGCGCCCAGGCCCGCGCCCATGCGCTGGTCAACCGCGCCCATTGCCTGGCGAATCCCAGGGGCCATGCGGGCTATGGCGCCGCGTGCTGGGGCCTCACGGCCAGCGACGACCCCAAGGGCTATGCCGCCCATTCGCCGACCCACGACACCGGCGTCATCACCCCCACGGCGGCGCTCTCGTCCTTCCCCTATGCGCCCGCCGAGGCGATGCCGGTTCTGCGCCATCTGCATGACGATCTGGGCGACCGGATCTGGGGCGAGGCGGGCTTTGTCGATGCCTTCTGCCCCGGCGGCGACTGGGTGGCGGAAAGCCGTCTGGCCATCGATCAGGGGCCGATCGTGGTGGGGCTGGAAAACCACCGCTCGGGGCTGATCTGGCGGCTGGTCTCGGGCCGCCCCGAGATCCGGCGGGGCCTGTTGCGGCTGGGCTTTTCCGCGCCCTATCTGGCCGCCAGCGCCTGATCGCGCGCGGCCGCCGCCATCAGGAAGGCCGCCGCCGACCAGGTGAGCCCGAGGCACGAGGTTGGCGCGCCGGTCTCGCGGTCGGCCTGTTCGGGCAGGTCGTCGCCCTCTGGCGCGAGGTCTTCGACCACCGCCATCAGCGCCTCGGCCCGGTCGAATTCGGCCGCTTCGCCGGTCGCCGCCGCGATCCGGTAATGTGCCTCGGCAAAGCCCAGCGTGACCGGGAACCACGGGTTGCCGCCGCAGAAGACATCCCCCGCCCAGCGCCCCAGCGCGGGGGCCGCGCGGCCTTGGTTCAGGGGATAGAGCCCGGCAAACAGCGTCTCGAGCGCCGCCATCGTCGCCCGGGTCCGGGGCGCGGTCAGGGCAAAGGGGCCATCGCTGCGGCCGGCCTGAACCAGCGCCAGCACCGTTGCACTGTCGAGCCCCCCCGGCGTCGCCTCAAGGCTTTCGCGCCAGCCGCCCGTGACCGGATCGGCGGCTTCGGCGATCAAATCGGCGACCGTCTCGGCCGCCCCGGCCAGATCCGCCCGCCCGAGACGCCGTGCCCCCAGCTCCAGCGCATCCCATTGCGCGATCAGCGTGAAGCCGCTGCGCCGGGCGGGCTCTTCCTCCCAGGGGCCGAGGCAGGGCTGCCCCGCCACCGAAAGGGTGAAGTCGAGATCGCGCGCGATCAGCCGGTCGGCCTTTTCGCCGCGCGCCTCGGGCATCGCCGCGCCCAGCCGCATCAGCGCCGCGGCCCTGAGCGCGGGGCCGTCATATTGCGGCCGCCCCCAGCGTTCGAGATCGGGGCCGCCATCGGCGGCACAGCGCGGCTCGGCCAGCCAGGCGGGGCCGGTCAGGGCGGCCAGCTCGGCATCGGGGCGCAGATAGGGCCGGAAGGCCCCGGTCGCGCTGTCTTTCAAAGGGTTGACCGGCGGCCCGCGCCGGTCGGGGTCCGAGATCGCCAGCGAAAAGCGGACATGATCGGCCACCGCCTGCCGCCAGAACCCCGCCGCCCCGGGCTCGGCCGCCATCGCCTCGGGAATGGCGGCAAGCGCAATGGCCGCATCGCGGGTCCAGTGGTGGAAATAGTCGGGCTCGGGGTCCCATGAGGCCACCCGTGCCGAGGCCAGGATCGACCCCGGCGCGGGCACCACCGTCCAGCCGAAGCCCGCGCGGTGGCGCGAAAGCCCCGTGGCGGAAACCGCCCGGCGCAGCGCCCGCGCGGCCGCCCCGCGCCGGGCCGCGACCCAGCCCGGGTCCGGCCCCGCGCTCACGCGCCCAGCGCGGCCAGCGCGACGCCCAGCATCGCGGCCACGTCGGGCCCGGCCGGGCAATGGTTCTGCCCCGGCAGCGCCCCGAAGAACCGCCCGTTCGGCGCCGTGTTGAAATAGGCGCGCGCATCGGTCAGCGGCACGATGCCATCCTCGGCCCCGGTGATCACGCCCAGCGGTGCCGCGACCCGGGCCAGCGCGGGCGCGGCATCCTCGGCTTCCATGCCCGCGCGCATCAGCGGCACCTCGCGCTCCAGCGCGGCGACGGCAGGCGGCCCCATCGCCACGCGCGCGGCCAGCAGCCGCGCCCCCGACAGCACCGGCGAGACGCCCAGCACATGATGCGGATCGCCCAGATCGGCGGCCAGATGGCCGATGGCGAAGCCGCCCAGACTGTGGCCCGCCAGTGCCAGCGGCACGTCCGGCCAGCGCGCGCGGGTCCAGACCATGACCTCGGCGGCGGCACGGCGCAGCCCGTCCATGGTCAGCCGGTCGGCAGGCCCCGAAGCGGGCAGCGCGATGGAATTGGGCAGTTCCGGCGCCACGACGCGCCAGCCGCGCGCCAGATAGGCCTCGGCGATCTCGGCGATCTGCGGCTGGTCCGGCGCACCATTGCGGCCATGCACCAGCAGAACCGTGCCAACAGGCACCACCGCTTCGCAGCCGATGACGACCGGCACCGGCCCGTCATCGCGGTCGCGGCCAGACCGGGCGGTCCAGAGAGCGGAAGGCGTACTCATGCGCCGAGTCTAGCCCGCCCGCGCGCCGCCGCAAGACCGGCCTTGCGATCCGGCCCCGGAATTGTTGCAAGACCGGAAACGACACATTTCCAAGGTTCGCAGGCTCCACCCGATCCGGCACAGCCAGACCGGGAAAGACTGCCCGGAGGTCCGCCCGATGCCCGACGGCACCGTCCCCCTGTCGCTGCAGACCGGCACCGGCTTTCTGTCCGGTGCGCTCGACCGCGATGTCTTCGGCGGGCTTTATCTGTCCTGCTAAAATCTCGCGCGGTTCGACGCGGCCTATCAGGCCATGGGACTGCAGGCGATCCGCTGGCCCGGCGGCCCCATGGCCGCGACCCGCGCCGACCGCTATGGCCTCGACGTCGAAGACTTCGTGGCCCCGACCGCGAGCCGCGCCGGGCTGACCGAGGTGCTGGCCCTTGCCCGCGCCGCCGATGCCAGCTTTTCGATGATCCTGCCGCTTGCGGCCTGTGCCGGGGACGAAGCGGGTCTTCGCGCGGCGGCGGCCGGGTTCATGGCGCGGCTTCTGGACGGCGCGTTCGGCCCGTTGCCGCGGGAATTCACCCAGGAACTCGGCAACGGATATTGCGCCCGGGACAGCCTTGCCGACGCCCCCGCGCTTTCAGGTCGGCTCGCCAATGCCGCCGCCGAAGAAATCTCGCGCCCGGTCTTCGATGCGGCCGTCAATCCCGGGCTCGTCGACGTGTCGGTCGCGGTTCAGGCGGGCCGGACGACCGCCGAGGATGCCGCGATCAGGGGCCGGATGAGCCCGCTTGCGGTGGCTCAGATCGACGAGCTGGCGATCCACCGCTTTGCCCCCGCCTGTGCCGGGCCGATCAGCGCGCCGACGCGGCGGCCGGGGCGTTGGCCGCCTGGGCCGATGCGGTCGAGGCGGCAGGCGGCTCCGCGCCGACGCTGGTCCTGTCGGCCTGGACCGTCGACAGCCTGACCCGAAGCGAGGCGCTCGATCGGTTTGTCGCGGCCCAGGCGCCGCTTTTCGGGCTGGAAATCGACCCCGGCTCCATCGGCCTCGACGCGCGCGGCGACGTGGCCTTCGAAACCTTCTGGCAAAGCGGCATCGTCACCGGCCCCGACGGGCAGGCGGTGGCGCTCGACGCGGGGCTTGCCGCGCGCGACTACGGGCTGGCCCGGGCCCGGCTGATGCTGGAGACGCTGGCCAGCCGCGCCGAACTCGGGCGTGAACGGGGCGCGGTCTGCGGGATCGACATGGGCCATGCCGGGCATCTGACGGACCGGTTCGAAACTTTCATCGCCGCCGCCATGATGCGGATGATGAGCGAAAGCCTGACCGGCACCCGGCGGGTCTCGGCCCCCGCCGACGAGGCGGCCGAGGCCGAGACGGTGCAAAGCATGTCTTCGAGGCCGAGGACCGGATCGTGATCTTCCTCATGGCGGGCGATCCTGGCACGGAGGGGCCGGTCCCGGCGGTGCTGGATACGGGCGGTATCGCGGGCGGCTTCGCCCATGTCGGGGCCGAAAGCCTGACCGCCGGGCTGGCCCCCGACCGGCGCACAGGCTACGGCATGCCCGACACGCCCGGGGTCGACGAAAGCCCCGAGGCGCGGCTCTACGAAACCGGGCTGCGGCAGGCTCTGGTGCCGCAGATCTCGGAAGATACACTGTGGCTGACGCTCACCGGGGACCGCCAGGGGAACCGGCCGGTGATGGCCAGGACCTCGGCCGCGATCCCCGTACTCGCCGACTGGGCCGGAGCGGTGAGCGGGCCGCTGGGCTGCAGCCCGGCACTGCCGGTCTTCAGCGACGGCACGGCGGGGGCGGACCTTTTCTGACCGGCGGGGCCGGAGACGACTGCCTGAACGGGCTTGACGGCGACGACCGCCTGCAGGGGCATGGCGGGCACGACATCCTCCGGGGCGGCGCGGGCCATGACAGGCTCGACGCGGGTGCGGGCAACGACCAGATCGACGACGCCTTCGGCGATGACAGGCTTTGGGGCCGCGCGCGACGACACCTTCCACGACAGCCAGGGCAACGACCAGAACTGGGGCGGCGCCGGGGCGGACCGGTTCGCGCTGGACGGCACCACCGGCTATGACCGGATCCACGGTTTCGAGCCGGGGATCGACCTGGTGGTGCTGGGCGAGGGCCTGAGCGCCACCGCTGTGCCGGTACTGGATGTGGCGGGCGATGCGGTGGAGCGGATCGCGGGCGGCAACCAGCTCGAGCTGATCGGCATCGACAGCGATCTCGTCGGGATCGACGACTTCCTGTTTCTCTGATCCCGGTCCCGCCCGGTCCGGCCTTCGGTCCCGGGGCCGGCGCGGCATCGCCCTGCGGAGGGCGGGCGATGCGCCTGCGACTCGCTCCGCCGCCCGTCGCCTTGCTGCCCTTTTGGGCGCCACTGCTGCCATCGCCCAGAAATTGGACGGCATTCCAACCGCCTCGCTGCGACAGATCGCGCCATTCCGGCCCCCGCCCCCGCAAATCCGCTATAAAGTCTGACTTGTTAATGTTCAGCCTTGCGAGGCTCCGACCGTCACCGTTATGTCGTCTTTATACATAGCGAAACACAGCGACGACAGGAGCCCGGCAGATGTCGGACCCATCCCTGAAAGCGGCCCTGACGCTGCAGCGCGAGGGCGACCCCCGGATCGGCGGCGACCGCATCCGGCTTCTGCGGGCCATCGACGCCAATGGCTCGATCGCGGGCGCCGCGCGCGAGATGGGGCTGTCCTACAAGGCGGCCTGGGACGCGGTCGGCTCGATGAACAACCTCTTCGCCCGGCCCCTGGTCGAGGCCGCGCCGGGCGGGCGGACCGGCGGCGGCGCGCGCGTCACTCGCGCGGGCCATGCCCTGATCGCCTGTTTTTCCATGCTGGAGGCCTCGCTCGGCAAGGCGCTGGCCGCCATCGACACAGGATTGAAGACCTCGCCGGGCGGCGCGGTGAACACACTTTGGAGCCTGATGATGCAAACGAGTACCCGCAACACGTTCCGCTGCACCGTGACCCGGATCACGCCCGGCGCCGTCAGCACCGAGGTCGACATGGCGCTGACCGACGGCCACACCCTGACCGCCGTCATCACCGAACGCAGCGCCGCCGACATGGGGCTGGCCGAGGGCTCCGAGGTCTTCGCCCTGATCAAGGCGACCTTCGTGATGCTGGCCGCGGGCGAGGCGCCCGCGAACATCTCGGCCTGCAACCGGCTGACCGGCACCGTCTCGGCGCGCGAGGACGGCCCCGTGAACAGCGAGGTCACGCTCGATCTGGGCGAGGGCAAGACCATCACCGCCATCATCACCCGCACCAGCGCCGATGCGCTCGACCTCGCCGTCGGCAGCACCGCGACCGCGCTGTTCAAGGCCAGTCACGTGATCGTCGCCATGCCGTGACCCGTCCCGTCCCCCTGCCCGACACCCGGCCCCGTCTTCTTCCATGAAAGGACCCATCATGACCTTCCGTCTGACCGCCCTGCGCGCGGGCTCTGCGGCGTTTCTGGCAGCCCTTGCCCTGAGCGCCCCGGCCCGCGCCGCCGACACCATTGCCGCCGTTGCCGCCAACTTCACCGATGCCGCGACCGAAATCGGCGCGGCCTTCGAGGCGGCGACCGGCCATCACGTGACCTACAGCTTCGGCTCGACCGGCCAGCTTTACACCCAGATCACCCAGGACGCGCCCTTCGAGGTGTTCCTCGCCGCCGACCAGGCCCGCCCCGAAAAGGCCGAGGCCGAAGGACTGGCCGTGCCCGGCAGCCGCTTTACCTATGCGGTCGGCAAGCTCGTCCTGTTCAGCACCGATCCCGAGGCCATCGACGACAGCCCGGCTGCGCTGAAAGACCCCGACCTGACCCATGTCGCCATCGCCAATCCCGAAACCGCCCCCTATGGCGCGGCGGCGGTCGAGACGATGAAGGCGCTGGGGCTTTACGGGACGCTGGAGCCCAGGATCGTGCAGGGCAAGAGCATCAGCCAGACCCATCAGTTCGTCGCGACCGGCAACGCGCCGGTGGGCTTCGTCGCGCTGTCGCAGGTGATCGCGGATGACACCGGGTCGCGCTGGCTGGTGCCGCAGGACCTTTACACCCCGATCCGGCAGGATGCAGTCTTGCTGACGAAGGGCGCCGACAGCGAGGCCGCCAAGGCCTATGTCGAGTTCCTGAAAAGCCCCGAGGCGCTCGCCATCATCGGGAAATACGGCTACGGCACCGAGGACTAGGCGATGACGGCGTCCCCCCTCTTCGACGCGGCGATGATCGAGACGATCCTGCTGACGCTTCGGCTCGCGGGCATCACCACGGTCGTGCTGCTGCTGGTGGGGACGCCGCTGGCCTGGTGGCTGGCGCGGGGCGGCGGGGTCTGGAAAGAGATCGTCGCCACCGTGGTCGCGCTGCCGATCGTGCTGCCGCCGACCGTACTGGGCTTTTATCTGCTGATCGCGATGGGGCCGCACAGCCCGCTGACCGCGCTGCTGGGGCGGCAGCTGTCCTTCACCTTCACCGGGCTCGTTCTGGGCTCGGTCATCTATTCCCTGCCCTTCGTCGTGAACCCGATCCGCAACGCCTTCGAGGCGATGGGCCCGCGCCCGATGGAGGCCGCGGCGACGCTGCGGGCCGCCCCCCTCGACGCTTTCGTCAGCGTCGCCCTGCCGCTGGCAAGCCCCGGCATCATGACCGGCGCGATCCTGGGCTTTGCCCATACTGTCGGCGAATTCGGCGTGGTGCTGATGATCGGCGGCGGCATTCCGGGCCGGACCAAGGTGCTGTCGGTGACGATCTTCGACTATGTCGAGACGCTGCAATGGCCCAAGGCCCATGTGCTGGCGGGCGGCATGCTGGCGATGTCCTTCGTCGTGATCCTGGCGATGATGCTGATCGAGCGGCGCCTGAACGGAGGCCGACGATGATCGAGGCCGAGTTTCGCGGCCAGCTGGGCGGCTTTGCGCTGGCGGCCGAGTTCACCGCCCCGGGCGAGGGCATCACCGCGCTGTTCGGCCCCTCGGGCTGTGGCAAGACCACCGTGCTGCGCGCCATCGCGGGGCTTCTGCGCCTGCCGGGCAGCCGCCTCAGCGTGAATGGCGAAACCTGGCAGGACGGCCGACAGTTCCGCCCGACCCATCGCCGCGCCATCGGCTATGTCTTTCAGGAGGCAAGCCTTTTCCCGCATCTCTCGGTTCGCGCCAACCTGACCTTCGGGCTGTCCCGGGTGAAGGGACCGGTGCGGATCGGCGAGGACGAGGTGGCCGAATTGCTGGGTATCGCGCCGCTCTTCGACCGGCCGACCCGGATGCTGTCGGGCGGCGAACGCCAGCGCGTCGCCATCGGCCGGGCGCTGCTGTCGCAACCCGAACTGCTGTTGATGGACGAGCCGCTTTCGGCGCTCGACCGGTTTTCCAAGGACGAGATCCTGCCCTATCTCGAACGGCTGCATGCGGCGCTGTCGATCCCGGTGCTTTATGTCAGCCACGATATCGCCGAGGTCGAGCGGCTGGCCGATACGCTGGTGCTGATCGAGGCGGGCCGGGTCCGCGCCGCCGGGCCCCTGGCCGAGATGCTGGCCGATCCGGCGCTGCCCCTGATCCACATGCCCCAGCCCGCCGCGGTGATCGACGGCGAGGTCGTGGGCCGCGATACGAAATACGGCCTCTCCGAGGTGCGGGTGCCGGGCGGCGTGGTCGTCGTGCCGGGCGATCTGGGGCCGGCCGGCCTCAGGCGGCGGCTGCGCATTCCCGCCAGCGATGTCAGCCTCGGGCGCCACGCACCGCTCGATACCACCATCCTGAACGCCCTGCCCGCCCGGATCGAGGGCGCCGAGCCTGCGGGCGGCCACCAGATGACCGTGCGCCTGCGTCTTGGTCCCGACGGGCGGGGGGCAGCCCTTCTGGCGCGGGTCTCGCTGAAATCCTGGGACCGGCTGGCGCTGAAGCCGGGCGAGCTGGTGGTTGCGCGGCTCAAGGCCGTGGCGCTGGCCGAACCCGCCCCATCGGCCGCGCTGGCGCCGCCCGCTTTCGCTGAGGGCCGGGGGTGAGGACCGCGCATGCCGGAAGCGGGGCACGCCCCAGCCCCCCGCCGACGCGGCAGAAGGCGGCCGGGCAGGCCCCTCCCCACTCGCGGCCGCGACGCTCCGCCCGGGCGCCCCAAACGAAAGGACCCCATCGCCATGCTGCCGCTCGACGACGCCACCCTGCTTGGCCTTCTGAAGGAAGACGCCCCCTATGGCGATCTGACCACCCGAAGCCTCGGCTTCGGCGCATCCGGGGCCAAACTGACGATGCGCGCACGCGGGCCGATGACCGTCTGCGGCAGCGAAGAGGCCGCGCGGATCTTCGCCCTTCTGGGCGCCCGGGCCGAGATCGCGGCCCCAAGCGGCACAGCGGTCGCGGCAGGCACGCTGCTTGCCGAAGCCACCGGCCCGGCCCTAGCGCTGTTTCTGGGCTGGAAGGTCGCGCAGACCCTGACCGAATGGGCCTCGGGCATAGCCAGCGCCACCGCTGCCCTGGTCGGCGCGGCCCGCGCCGTGACCCCCGGCATCGGCATCGCCTGCACCCGCAAGGCCGTGCCCGGCACCCGCGCGCTGTCGTTGAAGGCGGTCGTGGCGGGCGGCGCCGAGATCCACCGCACCGGGCTGTCGGACACGGTGCTGCTGTTTCCCGAACACCGCGCCTTCGGCGGCCCGGACGCGCTGGCGTCCCAGATCGCCCGGCTGCGCGCCGCCTGCCCCGAGCGCCGCGTGGTGGTCGAGGTCAAGACCCTGACCGAGGCCGAGGCCGCCGCCGAGGCCGGGGCCGATGTGCTTCAGCTAGAGAAATTCACCCCCGACGAGGCTGCCGCCGCCGCCCGCGCGCTGGCGGGCTGGACCGGTTGTCTGGCCGCGGCCGGGGGCATCACTGCCGCCAATGCCGCCGCCTATGCCGCGACCGGCATGCAGGTTCTGGTCACATCCTCGCCCTATTACGCCAAGCCTGCCGATGTTTCGGTCGCCATCGCCCCGGCCTGAGCCTTGGCCTGAGCCTTGGCCTGATCCGGGCCTCTTGCCCCATGCGCCGTGTCGGGCGTAAACCTGAGCGCAAGACTCACCTTTATTCCAGCCGAGGACTCTGCCATGACCGATGCCGTCCCCGAGATCCGGCCCCGCAGGCGCGGCGGCCGGGGCGCGTCCCTGACCGAGATCGCCACAGGGCGGCTTGTCCGCGATGTCTGGCTGTCGCCGCACCGGCCGTTCTTTGCGCTTTCGGCGCTCTGGGCGGTGCTGGCGGTGGTCTGGTGGCGGTTTGGCGACCGGATCGGGCTGCCGGTCCCGGCGCTCGGGACGACGACGCTCTGGCACGCGCATGAAATGACGGTGGGCGTCGGCGGCGCGGCGATGGCGGCCTATTTCCTCACCGCGATGCCCAACTGGACCGGGGCGCGGCGGGTGACCGGGCGGGGGCTGATGGGGCTGGCCGGGCTCTGGGCGCTGGCGCGGCTGGCGGCCGCCCTGGGACAGGTGCTGCCGCTGGCGGTGGTGCTGGCGCCGGGCCTGGCCTTCTATGCGCTGTTCACGGCCGCCTATACCCGCGCCGTGGTCTCGCAAAGGCGCTGGGACCGCTGGGCCATCCCGGCCGCCATCGCCTTTCTGGGGCTGGCCGATGCGGCCTTCCTTGCAACCGCGCTGGGGTATCTGAGCTTTCCGGGCGACGCCGCCATGACCCGGGTGCTGGTGCTGTTCTTCGCGATCAAGGTCTCGATCATCGCAGGCACCATGGCCCCCGCCTTCATCGCGGGCTGGGTCGGGCGCACGGGCGGCCGCCTGCCCGAGGTCGATCCGATGGCCAGCCGCGCGGGGCTTGTCCTGATGCTGGCCGCGATAGCACTGACGCTGGGCGGCGCGGTGACCGCCGGATCGGCGCTGCTGATCGCGGCGGGGGCGGCGCAGCTCTGGCGGATGCGGCACTGGCGGAGCGTCTCGGCCTTCGGCTACGCACCCGCGCTGATGCTGGTGCTGGCCTTCGCCTGGGCGCCCTTGGGACTGGCGCTGACCGGGCTGGCGGCGCTGGTGCCCCTGCCCTGGCGCGAGGCCGACGCGGTGCACGCGCTGATGATGGGCGCGATGTCGGGGCTTGCCTTCTCGATCGCGGCCCGGGCGGCGGCCCGGCGCGCGGGGAGGCTCCTGCGCATCGGTCCGGTCCACAAGGCAGGCTTTGCGCTGATCTGGGGCGCGGTCTGGCTGCGGCTCGCAGCCCCTGCGGTTCCCTCGCTGTACGAGCCGCTTCTCGATGCCACGGCCGTTGCCTTCTGCGCGGGCTGGGGGCTGTTCCTGCTCGGCTATATCCCCAGCCTGCGCGGCCCGGTCATCAACCCGGTCTTCAATGCGGGCGGCCACGGGCATGGGCACGGGCACGGGCACGGGCACGGGCACGGGCACGGGAATGGTCACGGTTGCGGCTGCGGCGGTCATGGTCACGGCGGGCAGGCGCAGGGCGGTTGCGGCGGCCATGGCGGGCAAGCCGGTCGGCAGGGCGGGTGCGGCTGCGGCGGCCATGACCACGGAAACGCGGGCAGCGCCTGCGGCATCGGCCCAAGCCGACGCGCCGGGCCGTTCCGGATGCAGGGCGAGGCCTAGGCCGGTTCGGTCAGACCGCCGATTTCGCACAGCAGCCGGACGATGGCCCCGACGCCCTCGCCCTGTTTCAGCGCGGCAAAAACGGTCGGCTGCGGTCCGCGCATGCGCTTGGCGTCGCGATCCATCACCCCCAGATCGGCGCCGACATAAGGCGCGAGGTCGGTCTTGTTGATGACCAGCAGATCGGACTTGGTAATCGCGGGCCCGCCTTTTCGGGGGATCTCCTCGCCTGCGGCGACGTCGATCACATAGACCGTCACATCGGCCAGCTCGGGGCTGAAGGTCGCCGAAAGATTGTCGCCGCCCGACTCGATCAACACGATTTCCAGATCGGGAAAGCGGGCGGTCAGTTCGGCAATGGCCGCGAGGTTGATCGAGGCATCCTCGCGGATCGCGGTATGCGGACAGCCGCCGGTCTCGACCCCCTTGATCCGGTCCGAGGGCAGCACCTGCATCCGCATCAGCGCCTCGGCATCTTCCTGGGTGTAGATGTCGTTGGTGACAACCGCGATCGAGTGGGTCTTCGAAAAGGCGCGGGCCAGCGCTGCGGTCAGCGTGGTCTTGCCGGCGCCGACGGGGCCGCCGATGCCGATGCGAAGGGGGCCATGCGGGGAAGTCATGTGCGGAAAAGCCTCGAATACTGGGTTTCATGCGTCATCGACGCGATATCGGCCAGGAAACTCGTCCCGGCAAGATCGTCGAGCGTTTCGCTCAGCGCCAGTCCGGCCACCTCTTCGCAGAGCGGCTGCAGCGCGGTCAGGACCCTCTGCCCCTCGGTCTGGCCGATGGGGATCAGACGGATGCCCGCCGAGACGAGGTTTGACACGAACGCCTGCAGATACATCCGCGCGGTCAGCCCGAGCGGCAAATCGTGCAACCGCGCGGCGCGGCCAAGCGCCACCGGATAGGTGAAATCGGGCAGATCGTCCGGCCAGACCGCGGCGGTGACCCGGGCGAAGGCCGCGCCCTGGGCCGTGGTCTCGGTCCGCCGTTCGGCCGAAGGCTGGAAAGCGCAGGCCAGCGCGTCGATCCGGGGCAGGTCCTCGGGCGGCGCCTCATAGGCGGCCCTGAGGAAGATCGTGTCGGACCGCCCGGCACCGAAGCGCAGGATATCGGCCAGCCAGTCCGTCAGCGCGGCGCCGTCCGCGACCGCGCCGGTCGCGACCGCCGATTCCAGCCCGTGGCTATAGGCGAAGGCCCCCACCGGATAGGCGGGCGAAAGCCATTGCGCCAGTCGCAGGATCTGGCCGTCAGTGGCCATGCCCGCAGCAGCCCCCGCCTCCGCAGCCGCCCGTCCTGCGTCCGGACGCGGACCCATGGGGGCCATGATCGTGACCGCCGCAGCCGCAGCCGCCCTGCCCCGACCCGCCGCAGCAGCCTTCGGCCCCATGGTCGTGGTCGGGGTCATGCGCGTGCAGATGGTCCGCCGCCCCGTGGGTATGGTCGTGGGCGTGGCCATGGTCGTGGTGATGGGGGTGATCGTGCCCGTCGCGGTGGTCGTGGTCATGCCCATGATCGTGGTCATGCGCGTGGTGGTGGTCATGCCCGTGGTCATGCCCGTGGTCATGATCGTGCCCGTGGCCTTGGTCGTGCGAATGCCCATGGGCGTCGCCATGGGAATGGCCATGGGTGCGGCCGTGGCCATAGGCGCCGCCTTCGGGCGTGAAGGGCTCGACCACCTCGCGCACGGTCGCGCCGATCCGGCCCAGCATGTCCAGAAGCACGTGATCGCGCTGGATCAAAAGCCGCGCCTCTTCGACCTGGCAGGGCGTGTGACGGTTGCCGATATGCCAGGCGAGCCGGGCCAGATCGGTGCCCGTGACCTCCAGCAAGGGTTCGGCCGCGGCCTTCACGACAATGCCGCGCCCGTCTTCCAGCACGATCAGATCGCCCTCGGCCAGCGAGGTCGTATGGGCCAGATCCAGCAGGAAGGCGAGCCCGCCATCGCTGACCAGCCGCTTGCGGCGCAGGAACCGCGCATCATAGTCAAGCGTCACGCTGTCCGCACCCGCGCCTGCGCCGGGCCGGATCTCAAGCGCCACCGGAAGCCCGCTCATGCCGCCGCCTCCGGTGCGCAATCCCCTAGTTGAAGAGGTCGCGAAAGACATAGCGCGGGATCTCGTCCCGGGTGATGCCAAGCTTGGCCAGCTGCGCGTCGGAACAGGCATTCAGGTTCTGGATCTCCCGCATCCGCGCGCGCCGGAGCCCATAGGGATTCACCCCCAGACCGAGGCCCGCGAAGAACAGGTCCAGCCGTTCCGCCATGCCGCCGGGCACGGACTTGACCGTCATGAATGGAGTCGCCATCGGAAACCTCCGTCTGTGTCCACAGGCATGGTTTCCCCCCTTTCCCCTTAAAATAGGGCTTACATACGGCCCGCCCCAGAGCATTCAATGCCCGGGCGCCCTTATTTTGCTGCATTGCAGCGCAAACCGGCACTTTGATCATTCTCGCCTCAGAACATGAAATAGCGTTGCGCCATCGGCAGCACCTCGGCGGGCGCGCAGGTCAGCAGCTCGCCATCGGCGCGGACCTCGTAGGTCTCGGGGTTCACCTCGACCTTGGGCATCGCGTCGTTCAGTTTCAGGTCGCGCTTGCCGATGCCGCGGGTATGGCGGACCGCGACGGTCTGTTTGGCAAGGCCCAGCTTGCTGCGAATGCCGTCGGCGAGAGCCGCCTCCGAGACGAAGGTGACGGCCGACTGTTCGACCGAGCGGCCATAGGCGCCCCACATCGGCCGCGTATAGACCGGCTGCGGCGTCGGGATCGAGGCATTCGGGTCGCCCATCTGCGCACAGACGATGGTGCCGCCCATCAGCACCATTTCCGGCTTCACCCCGAAGAAGGCGGGGCTCCACAACACCAGATCGGCGCGCTTGCCCTCTTCGATCGACCCGATCTCGTGGCTGATCCCGTGGGCGATGGCCGGGTTGATGGTGTATTTCGCGACATAGCGGCGGACCCGCAGGTTGTCGTTCGCGCCCTGTTCCTCGGCCAGGCGGCCGCGCTGGACCTTCATCTTGTGGGCGGTCTGCCAGGTGCGGATGATCACCTCGCCGACCCGGCCCATGGCCTGGCTGTCGGACGCGATGATCGAGAAGGCGCCCATGTCATGCAGGATGTCCTCGGCGGCGATGGTCTCGCGCCGGATCCGGCTTTCGGCGAAGGCCACATCCTCGGGGATCGATTTGTCGAGATGGTGGCAGACCATCAGCATGTCGAGATGTTCCTCGAGCGTGTTGACCGTGAAGGGCCGCGTCGGATTGGTGGACGAGGGCAGCACGAATTCCTCGCCGCAAACCTTGATGATGTCGGGGGCATGGCCGCCGCCCGCGCCCTCGGTATGGAAGGCGTGGATAGTCCGGCCCTTCATGGCGGCGACGGTGTGTTCGACGAAGCCCGATTCGTTCAGCGTGTCGGTATGGATCATCACCTGCACGTCCATCGCATCGGCGACCGACAGGCAACAGTCGATGGCGGCGGGCGTGGTGCCCCAGTCCTCGTGCAGCTTCAGCGCGCAGGCGCCGGCCTTGATCTGTTCCTCAAGTGCTGCGGGCAGCGAGGCGTTGCCCTTGCCCGCGAAGGCGAGGTTCATCGGGAAGGCATCGGCCGCCTGCAGCATCCGCCCCAGATGCCAGGCGCCCGGGGTGCAGGTGGTGGCCAGCGTCCCATGGGCAGGCCCGGTGCCGCCGCCCAGCATGGTCGTCAGGCCCGAATGCAGCGCATCCTCGATCTGTTGCGGACAGATGTAGTGGATATGGCTGTCGAAGCCGCCCGCGGTCAGGATCTTGCCCTCGCCCGCGATGGCCTCGGTGCCGGGGCCGACGATGATGTCGACGCCGGGCTGGGTGTCGGGATTGCCGGCCTTGCCGATCTTCGCGATCCGGCCATCCCGGAGGCCCACATCGGCCTTGTAGATGCCGGTCCAGTCGAGGATCAGCGCATTGGTGATGACGGTATCGACCGCGCCCTCGGCGCGGGTCGCCTGCGACTGGCCCATGCCGTCGCGAATGACCTTGCCGCCGCCGAACTTGACCTCTTCGCCATAGACCGGCCCGTTACCGGCCGCGCCTGCCCGCTCGGCGATCAGATCGCGTTCGACCTCGATGATCAGGTCGGTATCGGCCAGACGCAGCTTGTCGCCGGTGGTCGGGCCGAACATCGCGGCATAGTCCGCGCGGGAAATCGTGGCAGGCATCTAGAACCTCTTGCGGATGGACAGGGGGGCGGCGCCGGGTGCGCCGCCGGGAACTGGGAAAGAACGCAGACGCCCGCAGTCCCCGGCGCGGCCGCAGCACCGCGCCATGCGCCGGAGAGCGGGGGCGGTCATTGCGGCAACACCCCGCGCAGGTCGGCCGTGCGCCGTTCGGTCAGGCGACGAAGACACTCGGCATGAACCAGCGGCTGGATGCTGCCTCCCTGATACTGGGCGGCTTCGACAGCGCAGGCGGCATCGCGAAAGGCGATCCACTTGCGTTGCGCATCAAGCAGCATCCCGTCGCCGCCCCAGCTGGCCGCCGCCGCCCGGGCCGCAGGCCAGACCGCGTTCAGCTGGGCGTCCGCATTGCGATAGGCCGAGGCGGCACAGTCGTTCATCTCGATCTGGGTATTGCCCGGACAGGCGGCGCCTGCCAGCCCGGGCAGAGCCGCGGCGATCAGCAGGACCGCCACCGCGCCACGCGCCGTCACGATCCGCCCTCGGGCGCATCGCCGCCCGAGGGCGGGGCGGGCGGCGCCGATGGTTTGCGGCGGGCCCGCCCGGGCGTCGCCGGACGCGCGGACCGGGCCGTGCGGGGCGCGGCCGATGCGGGTCTTGAGGCGGGCTTGTCGGCGGGAGCCCCCCCGGATTTCGGCGCGGATTTCGCCGCGGATTTCGGCCCGGATGCGGCGGCGGCCGGGGCGGGCGCGGCCTCCGGTTTCGCCTCGGAGGGCGCCGGCGAACGCTTGGGCGCGGCCTCGGGTGCGGCGGGCGCGAAGGCCGTCACGGTGGCGGCCTCGGCGGGCTGCGGCGCAGGTTCGGGCGCAGGTTCGGGCGCAGGTTCGGGCGCAGGCCTTGCGGGTGCGAGCTTGGCCGTGGCTGCCGGACCCGACATGGCCGCCGGAGCGGTCTCGGACGCCACCCCGGCATCGAGCGGCATCTCATCGACGCTGTCGGCCGCGCTGAGCCCCGAATCCGCGGTCAGTGGGTCGAACCCGCTGGTCCGCATCATCATCGCCAGCCAGGGGTTGGCGCGCAGCATCATGTCGGTGGCGGCCTGATAAAGGCGCATCTGCTGATCGAACATCACAGTCGCCGCCAGGAACGGATTGGCGGCGGAAAAGGCCGGGGATGTGAAAGTCATCGCAACACTTCCTTCTGATGGGGCGTTCGATGCGGGCGCGTCTCAAAGGGCGCCCATCACCTTCTGATTGAAGCCAAAGATGCGCCGCTGTCCCGAGATCGGGATCAGCCGCACCTCCCGGCGCTGGCCGGGCTCGAACCGAACCGCGGTGCCCGCGGCGATATCGAGCCGCAGGCCCCGCGCGGCGTCCCGGTCGAAATCGAGCGCGGGGTTGGTCTCGGCGAAATGATAGTGGCTGCCGACCTGGACCGGCCGGTCGCCGGTATTCGCCACCATCAGGGTGAGCGACTCGCGGCCGTCATTCAAGGTCAGCTCGCCTTCGGCGGGAAAAATCTCTCCGGGGATCATCGGCGCACCTCAGCGGATCGGGTTGTGGACGGTGACAAGCTTGGTGCCATCGGGGAAAGTGGCCTCGACCTGCACCTCGTGGATCATCTCGGGCACGCCTTCCATGCATTGATCCCGAGTCACGACCTGGGCGCCCGCCTCCATCATGTCGGCGACCGAGCGGCCGTCGCGGGCGCCTTCGACCACGGCATCGGTGATCAGGGCGATCGCCTCGGGATGGTTCAGCTTGACGCCGCGCGCCAGGCGCTTGCGCGCGACCTCGGCGGCCATGGCGATCAGAAGCTTGTCTTTTTCGCGGGGTGTCAGTTGCATGTCAGGTCATCCATGATCTTGGCAGGGCTTCGGTCAGGCGCGTCAGCACCGGGATCAGCACCTTGCGCATGTGGTAACTGTCGGGCGCCAGCAGACGCAATGCCAATACATCCTCGGCCAGCAGGCTGGCGCCGCCGGTTGCGGGCAGCAGCGCGCGGATCGGCGCCAGATGCGCCGCCGCCTCGGGCGCGACCAGAACGAGGCTGGCCAGCGCCCCGGCCCCCGCCGCGACCGCCGGACGGGCCAGCTGCGCGGCCACATCGCCCTCGAAGCGCAGCGCATCGAGATAAAGCGGCACGCCATCCCGCCGGATCTCGATCCGGTCGCGGAAGCGCGCGGCACGCAGGGTCTCGCCCATCGCGGCGCGGCCGAAGACCAGCGGCTCGACCAGCAAAAGCCGGGCGCCGGGGGCAAGATCGGCGACAAGGCTCCGGTCCAGACAGCAGCCCTCGAACAGGATCGTTTCCTGCGGCAGCCAGTCGAGCCGCGCGCCCGCGGCGACCGTCAGCCGGTTCGCGACCCACCCGGTCTCGCCCGGCTGGGCGCGATAGCCGCGCTCGGCCGCCTGGGTGGTGACGCGCAGATGGCTGCCCGCCCCGGCCTCGAGTGTGCAGGAAAACCGGTCGCCGCCGGTGATCCCGCCCGCGGTGTTGACCAGCACCGCGTCAAGCGGCGGGCCGCCGGGCAAGGGCGCCGGGCGCGGAAACACCGCCTTGAAGGCCCCGCTTTGCCGTAGCCCGGCCAGGACCGATCCGCGCGGGCCGGGCTTGGACGACAGCCGCACCTCGCCCTGGGCGCGCGGCTGGGACGGCGCGCAAGGCGCGGAGGCCGACGCGAAGCCCGCGGCCGATGGGTCATGAAAGGCGATGTCCCTGCCCCTTCCCGAAGCGTGCATCCTGTCCGCCCGGTTTTTCCCGCATCCCCGCCCGCTCTGCACGGATTTTCGGCGCGAGCCAAGGAGGCGGATATTGTTAAGCCCAAAATTTAATCACCAACTTCGATAGAGCCCGTTTCCTGGGCTGTTCTCCACGTCCACCGGGGAATTCTCCGCCCGGCCCCGGGGTCGCGATTGCGAGTCCGCCTGCCCGAGGAAAACCTTCGCTCGCCCACACCGGCGACCGGGGTCGATCGAGGCGGGTGTGCGGCGGCCTGGGGGACGGACAGACCGAAGGCGCCGCGCGGGACGCAACAACAGAGGTGGCGATCAGGCCAGAGCCGCCCGCGCGTCAGGCGCAGGGCCGGGCGCGGGCCGGGGACGTCCGGAGGTAGACCATGACATCCATGAAGAAAATCCTGCTTGGCGCGGTCGCGGCCAGCGCGTTCTCGCTGCCCGCCTGGGCCCAGGACACGATCAAGGTGGGCGTGCTGCATTCGCTGTCGGGGACGATGGCGATTTCGGAAACGACGCTGAAGGACACGGTCCTGATGATGATCGACGAACAGAACGCCAAGGGCGGGCTGCTGGGCAAGCAGCTTGAGGCGGTCGTGGTCGACCCGGCCTCCGACTGGCCGCTGTTCGCCGAAAAGGCGCGCGAGCTGCTGACGGTGCAGGATGTCGACGTGATCTTCGGCTGCTGGACCTCGGTCAGCCGCAAATCGGTGCTGCCGGTGATCGAGGAACTGAACGGGCTGCTGTTCTATCCGGTGCAGTACGAGGGCGAGGAAAGCTCGAAGAACGTCTTCTATACCGGCGCCGCGCCGAACCAGCAGGCGATCCCCGCGACCGACTATTTCCTCGACGAGCTGGGGGTCGAGAAATTCGCGCTTCTGGGCACCGACTATGTCTATCCGCGCACCACGAACAACATCCTGCAGGCCTATCTGAAATCGAAGGGAATCCCGGAAAGCGACATCTTCATCAACTACACCCCCTTCGGCCATTCCGACTGGTCGAAGATCGTCTCGGACGTCAAGGCGCTGGGCGCCGACGGCAAGAAGGTCGGCGTGATCTCGACCATCAACGGCGATGCCAATATCGGCTTCTACAAGGAACTGGCGGCGCAGGGCATCTCGGCCGAGGACATCCCCGTGGTGGCCTTCTCGGTCGGCGAGGAGGAACTGTCGGGCCTCGACACCTCGAACCTGGTCGGCCACCTCGCGGCCTGGAACTACTTCGAATCCGCCGAGTCGCCTGAAAACGAGGCCTTCGTGGCCAAGTGGAAGGAACGGATGGGTCAGGACCGGGTGACCAACGACCCGATGGAAGCGACCTATATCGGCTTCAACATGTGGGTGGATGCGGTCGAAGAGGCCGGGACCACCGACGTCGGCGCGGTCTCGGACGCGATGATCGGGCAGACCCATCCCAACCTCACCGGCTCGACCGCCGAGATGCTGCCGAACCACCACCTGACCAAACCGGTGCTGATCGGCGAGATCCGCGCCGACGGCCAGTTCGACATCATCAGCGAGACCGATCCGGTGCCGGGCGACGCCTGGACCGACTACCTGCCGGAATCGGCGGTCCTGACCTCGGACTGGAAGGACCTCGACTGCGGCATGTACAACACCGAAACCAAGACCTGCGTGCAGATCAAGTCGAACTACTGATCCGGACCGGGGGCGGGCCTGTCCGCCCCCCTTCCTCTCCGAGCAGGGTCCCCCATGCGCCTTTTCTCCGTCTTTTTCGCCTGCCTTGTGGTGGTTTCGGTGGTTTTCGCGGCTCTGGACGCGGGACCCGCGCTGGCGCAGTCCGGCCCGGTCGGGGCCGAGGTCGAATCTGGCCCGGACCAGACCAGCCCGATCCAGAGCATTCTTCAGGAAAACCGAGAACTTATCGAGAAAAGTTCGCGCAGAACCATAGGACCCGCCATCGCGGCGCTGCGCGACAGCGGCCTGCCCGCCGCCCAGAGCGTGCTGGAGAAATGGCAGGACAAGGCGCTTTACCAGCGCAAGTCCGACGGGCTGTTCTTCTTTGCCGAGCCCGCGGACGGCGGCACTCTTCGGCTGATCGACATCGCGACCGGCGAGGCGACCGGCGAGGCCGCGCGCGACGAGGTCGACCAGCTCAAGCCCAACAGCGGCATCCGCGGGCTGATCGGCGCGGCGCTGGTGCAGTTCCAGCTGTCCGATCCCGACCCGGCGCGGCGCGCGGCGGCGCTCGATGCCATCGGGCGGGACGCCGAGCCCGATCATCTGCAGGCGCTGCGCGGCGCCATCGCGTCCGAGACCGATCCGGGGCTGAAGGCCCGCAAGGCGCGGCTCGAACGGCTGCTGACCATCGCCTACGATCCCGACCCCGCGGCGCGTATCGCGGCCATCGACAGCTTCGCGGGCGATCTGGGCGTCGACGTGCGCGCCGCGCTGAACCCGCTGGTCGCCACCACCCGCGCGGTCGCCCCCGGCACGCCGCCCGAGGGCGAGAATGTCGCCCGCCGCCTGACCCCCGGCAGCGACGCCCTGCCCGAGGCCGAGGCCTACCGTCTGCTGGTCGCGGCCGGTCTGGCCCGGCCCCGCATCAGCCCCGCCGACAAGCGCAACGCGCTGGCGGCCCATATCGAGAACGGCACCGTCGCGGGCATTCCGCTGGAAGACCTGAACAGCGACGAGGCCCGCGACCGTGCCTATGCGGCGCTTGCGGCCCGGGGCCTCGTGCCGCCCACCGCCACCGCCCAAGGGGTGCAGGCGGCTCTTGACGCCCACAGCTTCTACGACCGCTATGCCGAACCCGACCCGGCGGTGACCGCGGCGGCCGAGGACGCGCTGGACGCCATCGCCTTCAAGGTGGGGCTGAACCAGGTCGCCGATCTTTCGCTCGACGCGCTGTCGCTGGCCTCGATCTATTTCCTTGCCGCCATCGGGCTGGCCATCACCTTCGGGGTGATGGGGGTGATCAACATGGCCCATGGCGAATTCATCATGATGGGCGCCTATACCGGCTATGTGGTCCAGCAGATCGTGCCGAACTACACCGTCTCGATCCTGATCGCGCTGCCGCTGGCCTTTGCCGTCACCTTCGCGGCCGGCGTCGCGATGGAGCGACTGGTGATCCGCTGGCTCTACAACCGGCCGCTGGAAACGCTGCTTGCAACCTTCGGCATCTCGATCGCGCTGCAGCAATTGGCCAAGAACATCTTCGGCACCCAGGCCCGGCCGCTGACCTCGCCCTCCTGGCTCGACGGCGCGCTGCAACTCAACGACGTGGTCTCGATCAGCTATATCCGGATCGCGATCTTCGTGCTGGCGCTTCTGTTCCTCGCGCTCTTCGTCTTCATCATGCGCCGGACCCGGCTCGGGCTCGAGGTGCGCGCGGTGACCCAGAACCCGCGCATGGCGGCCTCGATGGGGATCAATCCCGACCGCATCAACATGCTGACCTTCGGACTGGGATCGGGGATCGCGGGCGTCGCGGGCGTCGCCATCGGGCTTTACGCCAAGGTCACCTCGGAACTGGGGCAGGACTATATCGTGCAGAGCTTCATGACCGTCGTGGTGGGCGGCGTCGGCAACATCTGGGGCACGCTGCTGGGCGCCACGCTGATCGGTTTCCTGCAGAAGGGCATCGAGTGGCTGAACCCCAGCAACACGCTGGCCGCCCAGACCTACATGATCCTTTTCATCATCCTCTTCATCCAGGTCCGGCCGCGCGGCATCATCGCGCTGCGGGGCCGCGCGGCAGGAGACTGACACCATGGCCCTTCGCATCGCTCTGGCCGACCTGTGCGACCCGGCGATCCGCGGCCTTCTGGCCACCCATGCCGCGTTCTGCGCGGCGACGAGCCCGCCTGAAAGCTGTCATTTCCTGCCCCTCGAGGGGCTCGACGTCCCCGAGGTCACGGTCTGGGCCGCCTGGGACGGCCCCGAGCTTGCAGGCATCGGCGCGCTGAAGGCGCTCTCGCCCGAAGCGGGCGAGATCAAGTCGATGCACACCGCCGCCGCCCACCGCGGGCAAGGGGTCGGCGCGGCGCTGCTGGCCGCGATCCAGACCGAGGCCCGGGCCCGGGGCTATCTCTCGCTCTGGCTGGAAACCGGCGCGACCGCGCCCTTCGCGGCGGCCCGCGCGCTTTACGAACGGCAGGGCTTCCATCCCTGCGGCCCGTTCGGCGCCTACCGGCTCGACCCGCACAGCGCCTATTACACCAAGTCCCTCGCCCCGAAATCCGTCACCCCGATGGAGGCACGCGCATGAAAGACAGCCTCTTCGCCCGAAATCCCTCGGTGCTGATCTTCCTCGGGCTGCTTGCGGCGTTCGTGGCCGCCGTCACGGTCCTTGGCGAGGGCGTCGGCATGGGCCTGATCTCGACCAGCTTCGTCAAGACGCTGGGCAAGACGCTGTGCCTGTGCCTGATCGCCATCGCGATGGATCTGGTCTGGGGCTATACCGGCATCCTGTCGCTTGGCCATTTCGCCTTCTTCGGCCTTGGCGGCTACATGATCGGCATGTGGCTGATGTATGCCCGGACCGAAACCATCGTCGCCGCCTCGCTGGCCCAGGCCGAAATCCCGCCCACGCCGCAGGAAATCCGCGACGCCATCGGCACCCAGATCTTCGGCGTGGTCGGCGGGTCCGACTTCCCGGCGATCTGGGCCTTCGCCCATTCGCTGCCGCTGCAACTGGCCCTTGTGGTGCTGGTGCCGGGTCTGCTGGCGCTGGTCTTCGGCTGGCTCGCCTTCCGAAGCCGCGTGACAGGCGTCTATCTGTCGATCCTGACCCAGGCGATGACGCTGGCGCTGTCGCTGTATCTGTTCCAGAACGACAGCGGGCTGCGCGGCAATAACGGCCTCTCGGGGCTGCAGAACATCCCCGGTGCGGCGGATGTGCCGCAATCGCTGCTGTCGATCTGGTTCTTCTGGGGGTCGGCCGCCGCACTGGCGCTGGGCTACGTGATCGCGGCCTTCGTCGTCTCGGGCAAGTTCGGCTCGGTGATCCGGGGCATCCGCGACGACGAGGCCCGGGTGCGGTTCCTTGGCTATTCGGTCGAGTCCTACAAGCTGTTCGTCTTCACCCTGACGGCGGTGATCGCGGGCATCGCGGGCGCGCTGTACTATCCGCAGGCGGGCATCATCAACCCCGCCGAAATGGCGCCCATCGCCTCGATCTACCTGGCGGTCTGGGTCGCCATCGGCGGGCGCGGGCGGCTTTACGGGGCCGTGATCGGCGCGGGCGTCGTGTCGCTTCTGTCGACCTGGTTCACCGGCGGGCAGGTGCCCGACCTGCCGCTGGGGATCTACACGATCAAATGGGTCGACTGGTGGCAGGTGCTGCTGGGCCTCGGCTTCGTTCTGGTCACGCTGTTCGCACCGAAGGGCATCGGCGGGCTTTTCGATCTGGTCTCGGGCCGCCGCGCGCCCGCGCGCCATGGCGCCGATCTTGGCCCCGATACCGGGTCGTTCCGCGAGAAGGAGGCCGAGCAATGACCGCCCTTCTCGAGGTCTCGGGCGTCTCGGTCAGTTTCGACGGGTTCCGCGCCATCAACAACCTCTCGTTCGAGATCGGTCATGCCGAGCTGCGCGCCATCATCGGCCCCAATGGTGCCGGCAAGACCACCTTCATGGACATCGTCACCGGCAAGACCCGCCCCGACAGCGGCCGGGTGCTCTGGGGCGAACGCTCGGTCTCGCTTCTGAAGATGAGCGAAAGCCAGATCGCCCGCGCGGGCGTGGGCCGCAAATTCCAGCGCCCGACCGTGTTCGAGGACCAGTCGGTCTTCGACAACCTGCTGATGGCGCTGCGGAAGGACCGCGCGCCCTGGAAGGTGCTGGCCTATCGCCAGAGCGCCGAGGACCGCGCCCGGGTGGCCGAGCTGGCCGACGAAATCGGCCTTGGCGACCAGCTTCACCGCAAGTCGGGCGAACTGAGCCACGGCCAGAAGCAATGGCTGGAAATCGGCATGCTGCTGGCGCAGGAGCCGCGGCTGCTGCTGGTCGACGAGCCCGCCGCCGGGATGACCCTGGCAGAGCGCGAGCATACCACCGACCTTCTGAAAGAGGCCGCGAAGACCCGCGCCGTGGTGGTCGTCGAACATGACATGGACTTCGTGCGGCGGCTCGACTGCAAGGTGACGGTGCTGCATGAGGGGTCGGTCCTGGCCGAGGGCAGTCTCGACCATGTCACCAAGAACCAGCAGGTGATCGATGTCTATCTGGGGCGCTGAGCGATGCTGAAAACAACCGGCCTGACGCTGCATTACGGCGGCTCGCAGATCCTGCACGGGGTCGATATCGAGGCCCGCGCGGGCGAGGTGACCTGCGTCATGGGCACCAATGGCGTGGGCAAGACCAGCCTGCTGAAGGCCATTTCGGGCACCCATCCGCGCTCGGGCGGCCGGATCGAGCTGGACGGCGCCGCCGTCGGCCGGGTTACGGCCCAGGGCATGGCCCATCGCGGCGTGGGCTACGTGCCGCAGGGGCGGATGATCTTCCCGCTGCTGACCGTGCGCGAGAATCTGGAAACCGGGTTCGCCTGCCTGCCCCGCCCCGACCGCGTCGTGCCGGACGAGATCTATGAACTCTTCCCGGTGCTCGGGGACATGGCGCACCGGCGCGGCGGCGATCTGTCGGGCGGCCAGCAACAGCAACTGGCCATCGCCCGGGCGATGATCACCAAGCCCAAGCTTCTGTTGCTGGACGAACCGACCGAGGGCATCCAGCCCAACATCATCCAGCAGATCGGCCGGGTGATCGAATACCTGCGCGACCAGGGCCGGATGGCCATCGTGCTGGTCGAGCAGTATTTCGAATTCGCCTATGGCCTTGCCGACCGCTTCTACGTGATGGAGCGCGGCGCGGTCACGCTGTCGGGCCCCAAGGCCGAGTTGGAAAAGGACCGCCTGATCCGCGCCGTCTCGGTCTGAGACCGGCGGCCCCGCACCGAAAACGCCCCGACCCCGCCCTATTTTCGCCCCGAGTCCCACCTTTTCTGTGACAATCGCCGCAGGGGAAAGGGAAACGGGCATGCTGGGTCTGGTCTTTGTCGGAATGGCCGTCGGGTATGCCTGCGCGGGACTGGCCCTTCTGCTGACGCAGTCCTGGCTGGTGGCCCTCGCGACCCTCTCGCTGACCGGAACCATCGCGGTGTTGGCGGCGGCAGCCCGCCTGTGGATTTCGGACGAGCCCCCGGCCCCGGTCGCGGGCTGAGGCTTTTTCTCCCCCCCCCCTCGGCGCCCAAGCGGACCTGCGCATGATCGGGGGGGGCGCCACGCGCGGCGCGAAGTGTGGCACACCGCCCCGAACCGGCCCGAAAAACGTTTCGAATGCGACCGAACCAGAGCCGTTAAGGATCTTGTTAGGGGTTCGCTTCGTAGACCGTATCCGAGGGCACCCCATGCCCAGGTTCCGGAACGGCGTATGGATTCGACGCGTAACTCGTTTCACCGGTTGTTTGGAAACGCCGCAGCCCCCGCGCTCCTGATCGCACCGGACGGGCGGGTCCTGGCTGGCAACCCGGCGATGGCGCTGGCCCTCGGCCAGCCGCACCGCCCGCTTGCCCCGGTCCGGGCCGACGGGCTGGTCTGCGCGCAGGACGCGCCCCGCCTGACCGAAGCCTGCGCGGCGCTGCAGCGGCCCGGCACCGAACGGCTGCGGGCGCGCTTGGGGTTCCGGGCGGCCGACGGAACCGAACGGGTCTTCGACTGTTGCCTGCGCCCGGTCCCCGACGCCACCGGCGGGATCGAGGCGATCATTCTCGAAGCCGCCGCCCCGGACCGGCCCGCGCTGGCCGACACGCCGCCACCGCGCCCGGCGACCGGCGAGGGCATCCCCCCCGACCATCACGCCCGCGTCCTTCAGATCGCCGCCGAAACCGCCGGAGTGGGTCAGTTCTATTTCGATCTGGAACGGCGCCGGATGTGGGCCACCGACCCCTATTACCGGATGCTCGGCTTCGACCCCGGCGCGGTCGCGCTCGACTCGGCCTGGGTGCGCGCCCGCATCCATCCCGCCGATCTCGATGCGGCGGTGGCGGCCTTCGACCGCCTGGTGGCCGCCGAGGTGCCGCAGATCCGCCTGCGCTACCGGCTGCGCTGCCGCGACAATTCGTGGAAATGGGTCGAGGTCACCGCCCAGAGCTACCGGGCCGAGGATCCGGCCGTGCCCGCCATGATCTGCGGCAGCCTGATCGACATCACCGCGCACAAGGCTGCGGCGGCCGACCTGGCCGAGGCGCTGTCCGAGGCCGAATCCGCCCGTGGGATGCTGCAACGCACCGTGGCGCTGCACCGGGCCGCGACCGAAAGCGGCGGCATCGGCCCCTGGATGCTGGACCCCCAGACGCGGCTCGAAACCCGCAGCGACCATTTCTACCGCATCCTCGGTCTCGAACGCAGCGATCTTGCCGACGCGCAGGACAGCTTTCTGAGCCTCGTGCATCCCGAGGACCGCGCCGCCGCCATCGCCGGGATCGACGACCTGATCGCCGGGCGGCGCGAAAGCTATCATGCCGATTTCCGGGTCCGCCACCGCGACGGCTCGTGGATCTGGTGCGAATCGAGCGCCCGCCCGGTGCGCACCGCAGGCCCGGGCCGCCCGCCGGTGATCTGCGGCAGCCTCAAGGACATCACCGCGCGCAAACGGAACGAACAGCGTCTGGCCGAGGCGCTGGCCGAGGCCGAGGCCTCGCGCAATGCCGCCTGGGAGCGCGAGGAAATGCTGCGCACCTCGGCCTGCTCGGGCGGGATCGGCCATTGGGCGGTCTGCCCGGCCGAACAGACCGGCTGGGCCCCGGCCGAAACCTACCGTCTGCTGAACTACGCGCCCTGGGCCTTTGCCTCGACCGTCGAGAACTGGCACGCGCTGGTCCATCCCGCGGACCGCCCGGGCGCCGTGGCGGCCTTCGACGACATGCTGGCCGGGCGGACCGACACGCTGGTCCACGATCACCGCAAGCGCCATGGCGACGGCAGCTATCACTGGTACCGGTCGGTGGCGCGCAAGATCGACCGCTCGGCCCGCGGGCTGGCCGATCTGATCGCGGGCGCGATGATCCTGATCGACGAGACCAAGGAGCGCGAGCGCATGCTGGCCGAGGCCGCCGCCAGCGCGCGCCAGGCCGGGGCGCTGTTGCAGACCCTCGCCGACAACCTGCCCGGCGCGCTTTACGAGCGGCGGCAGGGGCCGGACGGGCGGATCCGGTTTCCCTACTTCAGCGCCCGCCTGCCCGAGCTGATGGGCGTGACCCGGACAGAGATCTCTGCCGATGGCGAGTGCATCTATGCCCGCATCCACCCCGAGGATCGCGACCGCATCCGCGAACGCCGCCGCGCCGACGATGCCGATGGCGACAAAAGCCGGTTCGAAGACCGGTTCCGGCTGCTGCATCCCCGGCACGGCATGCGCTGGATCCTGGTCTCGGCGGTGCGCTTCCAGGCGCCCGACGGCACCGAAAGCTGGTTCGGCAACCTGATGGACGTGACCGACAACATGGAGGCCGCGACCCGCGCCGCCGATGCCGCCCGGGCCGTGCGCGACGCCCATGAGCGGCTGCGCTCGATCGCCGACAACACCCCCGGCGGGATCTTCGAATACCGCCTGCTGCCCGACGGGCGCAGCGAGTTCCTGTATACCAGCGGCCAGTTCGACGAGCTGGTCGATACGCCGGTGACCCGGGCCGGCCATGCCCGGGCGATGGCCTTCGAGCAGATCGACCCCGAGGATCGCCCGGCCTTCATCGCCAGCATCCACGAAAGCGCCCGGCGGCTGACCGCCTGGCGTCGGCGGTTCCGGATCCGGACGGTCCGGCACGGCCAGCGCTGGCTGTCGGGCTCGGCCACGCCCCGGCGCGAGCCCGACGGGTCGGTCTGCTTCACCGGCCTGCTGCTGGACGTGACCCGCGACGTGCAGCGCGAGAACGAACTGAAATCGGCGCATCTGCTGGCCGACAGGATGCGCCGCGAGAACGAGCATCAGGCGATGCATGACGGGCTGACCGGCCTGCCCAACCGCCGCGCCTACGACCAGCAGCTGGCGGCCCGCCTGCGCGGCGCCGCCGAAGGCCGGGGCCCGCGCGACGGGGTGCTGATCCGCATGGATCTGGATCATTTCAAATATGTCAACGACACCCTGGGCCACGAGGCAGGCGACCAGGTGCTGATCCGGGTGGCCGAGGTCCTGCGCTACGCGCTGCGGCCCGCGGATTTCGCCGCGCGGATCGGCGGCGACGAGTTTTCGATCCTGCTCGGGGCCGGGGTCACGCCGGCCCAGGCGCGCGAGGCGGTCGAACGCATCCAGGCGCGGCTGGCCGCACCGCTGATGTATGGCGGGCGGCATTGCCGCTTCGGCGCGAGCTTCGGCATCGCCCATACCGAGGATCTGCGCGAGACCGGGGCCGAGCTGTCGCTGTTCGCCGATGCCGCGCTGTACCGCGCCAAGGAGGCGGGCCGGAACCGGATGGAATTCTTCACCTCCGACCTGCACCAGTCGATCCTGAACGACCGGCGCCTTGCGGCCGAGATCCAGGAGGGGCTCGAGCACGACGAGTTCGTGCCCTTCTTCCAGCCCCAGGTGTCGGCCGAGGACGGGCGTCTGGTGGGCGTCGAGACGCTCTTGCGCTGGCGCCATCCCCACAAGGGTCTGCTGGCGCCCGACGCCTTCATGCATGTGGCCGAACAGCTCAGGATCGTGCCCGAGATCGACCGCATCATGATGCAGAAGGCACGCGGCGCGCTCGATCGCTGGCAGGCGCAGGGGCTCAGGGTTCCCAAGATCAGCTTCAACGTCAGTTCCGGGCGGATGCATGACCCCGATCTGGTCTCGGGCGCGCTCGACATCGCCGCCACCGACACGCGGGTGACCTTCGAATTGCTGGAATCGATTCTGGTCGAGGAGGAAAGCGACGCCTTCCGCTTCCATCTCGAAAAGATCCGCGAGGCCGGGATCGATATCGAGATCGACGATTTCGGCTCGGGCCATGCCTCGATCATCGGGGTGATGCAGATCCGCCCCTCGGCGCTGAAGATCGACCGGCGCATCGTCTCGCCCGCCGCGCGCGACCCGCAGGCCCGCAACCTCGTGCGCGCCATTGTCGAGATCGCCGAAACGCTGGGCATCGGCACCGTGGCCGAGGGCGTCGAGACCCAGGCCCATGCCGACATCCTGCGCGGCATCGGCTGCAACGTGCTGCAGGGCTATCTGTTCGCCCGCCCGCTGAGCGAGGCCGATCTGGTGACCTACGCGCTGGATCAGACGCGCCAGACCGCCTGACCGGCCGACCGCCTGATCACCGGACGTGCCGTTCGCCGGACGTCCTGTTCGCAAGACTGCCCGGGCGACAGATTGGCGGACCGGCTAGACCCGACCGCCCCGCACCAGTCGCCCCGGACCAATCGGCCAGACCCGACCGGACCGAACAGACCGGCCCGAACAGACCGGCTTGCCCCGGCCGCCCCGGACCCGCTCAGGCCTCGGCCAACACCGCGGCCAGCGTCGCCGCCGAAAGTGGCACCGGATTGCCCTTCATCGAGGACGAGCCCAGCGCCTCGGCCGCCACCGCCGCGCGGTCCATCTCTGGCAAGGGCGGCAGGCCCGAGGCCGCGATCCAGTCCCCGAACCGGTCCAGCGCCTCCGCGCCCTGCCCGCCGAAGGCCGCGCCGATCCAGTCCAGGACCCGTTCGATCCGGGCGGGATCGCCCCCGGCCCCGGCCAGCGCCGCGCGGTTGGCGCGCAAAACCGGCACCAGCAAGCGGCCGCAGATCGCGCCATGGGCCGCCCCGGTCCGCCCGCCGATCACGCCCGCAAGCCCGTGCACCGCGCCAAGCCCGGCATTGGCCAGCGCCAGCCCGCCGGTGAGGCTGACCCGCGCCATCGCGTCCCGCGCCGCCGGGTCCTCGGCCGTCATCAGCCGCGGCAGCGCCGCCAGCCCCTCGGGGATCGCCGCGGCGCACAGCGCATCGGTCAGGGGCGTCGCGCGGCAGGACAGATAGGGCTCGATCACCTGCACGATGGCATCGAGCCCCGAGGCCAGCGTCACCGCACGCGGGCAGCCGTCGGTCAGGGCCGGATCGACCAGCGCCAGACGGGGCAGCATGCGGATATCGCGCAGGCTGACCTTGCGACCCGCCCCGGGCACCCCGATCACCGCGTTGCGCGTGGCCTCGGACCCGGTGCCCGCCGTGCTGGGCAGGGCCGCCAAGGGCAAGGGCGCGCGCGGCAGCGGCAGGCCCGCGCCCACCACCTCGAGATGGTCGAGCACCGGCCGGTCCGAGGGCACCAGCGCCGCCAGCGCCTTGCCCAGATCGATCACCGCACCGCCGCCGATGGCCACCACCGCCTCGGGCGCGAAGGCCCGCGCCTCGGCCAGCGCCGCCTCAAGCCCCGGCAGATCGGGTTCGCCCCGGCCGCGGATCTGGCAGACCGTGGCGCCCGCCCCGGCCAGATCGGCCGCGAGCCGGTCGGCAAAGGCCACCGACCCGCCGCGCACCAGAAGGATGCGCCGCCCCCAGCCCAGAAGCGCGGGCACCGCCTCGGCCGCCCGGCCCCGGCCGAAAACGATGCGCCCCGGCGCGGCGAAGTCGAAACCCGCCACGCTCAGACCGCCTGAACGGCCGCGACCGCGCGTTTCCAGCGGCCGTAGCGCGCCTCGCGCTCGTCTGCTTCCATCGCCGGGGTGAAGCTCCGGTCCAGCGCCCAGGTCTCGCCGAACTCGGCCATCGCCGGGTAAAGCCCCGCGCGCTGGCCCGCGAGCCAGGCCGCGCCCATCGCCGTCGTCTCCAGCACCTTCGGCCGGTCGACCGGGGCGCCCAGAATGTCGGCCAGGAACTGCATCGCCCAGTCCGACGCGCTCATGCCGCCATCGACGCGCAGCGCGGTATCGCCCTCGGCCGACCAGTCGGCCCGCATCGCCTCCAGCAGGTCGCGGGTCTGGTAGCCGACCGATTCAAGCGCGGCCCGGGCGAATTCGGCAGGCCCCGAATTGCGGGTCAGTCCGAAGACCCCGCCCCGGCAATCGGCGTTCCAGTAGGGCGCGCCGAGGCCCGTGAAGGCGGGCACCAGCACCAGGTCCTGACCGGGATCGGCCCGTTCCGCGAGCCCCTGCGTCTCGGCCGCCGAGCGGATCACCTGCAGCCCGTCGCGCAGCCATTGCACCACCGCGCCCGCGATGAAGATCGAGCCTTCCAGCGCATAGGTGCGCTTGCCGTCCATCTGATAGGCGATGGTGGTCAGCAGCCGGTTCTTCGAGACGACCGGCGCGTCGCCCGTGTTCAGCAGCGCGAAACAGCCTGTGCCATAGGTCGATTTCAGCATGCCGGGCGCGAAACAAGCCTGACCGATGGTCGCCGCCTGCTGGTCGCCCGCGATCCCCAGGATCGGGATCTCGCGGCCGAAAAGATCGGGCCGGGTCATGCCGAAGTCGCTGGCGCAGTCGCGCACCTCGGGCAGCATCGACATCGGGATGTCGAGCATCCGGCACATGTCCTCGGACCAGACCCCCTTGCGGATGTCGAACAGCATCGTGCGCGCCGCGTTGGTGGCGTCGGTCACATGCACCCTGCCCCCGGTCAGCCGCCACACCAGCCAGCTGTCGACGGTGCCGAAGGCCAGTTCGCCCGCCTCGGCCCGGGCCCGCGCGCCCTCGACAGTGTCGAGGATCCATTTGAGCTTGGTGGCCGAGAAATACGGGTCGAGCAGCAGCCCGGTGATCTCGGTCACCTGCGCCGCGCAGCCCTGCTCGCGCAGGTCCCGGCACAGATCGGCGGTGCGGCGGTCCTGCCAGACGATGGCATTATGCACCGGGCGGCCGGTGGTGCGGTCCCAGACCAGCGTCGTCTCGCGCTGGTTGGTGATGCCGATGGCGGCGATATCCTCCGGCCCCAGTCCGGCGCGCTCGATCACCTCGCGGCTGGTCCCCGCGGTCGAGGTCCAGAGATCGTCGGCATCGTGCTCGACCCAGCCGCTGGCCGGGTAATGCTGCTCGAATTCCTCCTGAGCGGTGGCGGTGACGGAAAGATCCGTGCCGAACAGGATGGCCCGGCTCGAGGTCGTGCCCTGATCGATGGCCAGGATATGCTTCATCGCGTTTGCCTCCTTGCGTCCTGCATTCGTTAACCAAGTGCTATCGCCAAACCGGCAGGACAGGAAGAGACAGGGGAAACCCGGCGCCGCGCGCTCAGACGCGACCGTCCGCGCCCGAGAGGAAGACATCGACCGCGAGGTCGATCCGCTCGCGGATGCTGCCGACCTCGTCGGCCACGCCGCAGCCCTTGCACAGCAGGTCTTCCAGCGTGCAGGGCAGCGCCATGTCCAGCAGCAGTTCGGCCGCCTTTCCGGTATCGCTCAGCCGGATCTCGCCGCGCTTGACGGCGCGGTCGAGTTCCTTGCGGATCTCGCGGCGGAAGGTGCGCGGCCCCTCCTCCAGCAGCAATTCGACCAGATCGGAGTCACTGGTCGCCTCGGCAAGGGTCGCGCGCAGCAATTCCAGCGGGGCCGCACAGATGCCCGGCGCCAGATCCGGCCCCAGCAGCCGACGCAGGCGATCCGGCAGCGGCAGCCCCAGATCCGGCGGATCGAGCGGCCGGACCACCCGGACCCGGAGCCGCCGCAGCACCCCCGCGAACAGCGCGGTCCGCCCGTCGAAGACCGCATAAAGCGTCCGCTTCGACATGCCGGCGGCGCCCGCCACCGCGGCCATCGTCGTGCCGGTCAGCCCCTGCTCCAGCAGCACCCGTTCGGCCGCATCCAGAATCACCGTCTCGCGTTCGAGAGCGGTCATCTGCAGCGGGCGGCCCCGCTTTGGTGCATCTTCGCATCGGTTCAAGGGCACTGTCCCCGGATTAAGGTTCCTGTCATATCGGCATTGCAGTTTGATGTTGCAGAAACGCGCGGAAGCAAATACCGAAACTCGCAGGTTTTGTAAATCCGTCCGACAGAATTCCACAGCCCCGAGAGGAGCTCCGCCATGCCGCGATCCTGTCCGCGACCCGTCCGGGCCGTCTTTCCCCTTCTTGCCGTGGTGCTGGCGCTCGGCGCGGCCGCGGCACAGGCGCAGGCCCCCGGAGGCGGCGGCGACCGCCCGCCGCCGGCGGTGACCGTGGTGACGCTGCATGCCAGCGACGTCACGCTCAGAACCCGGCTGCCCGGACGCGTGGTGGCCTCAGGCGTGGCCGAGGTGCGCCCGCAGGTGGCCGGCATCATCATCGACCGGCTCTTCGAGGAAGGCGCCGAGGTCAAACTGGGCGACGCGCTTTATACCATCGACCCGGCCTCCTACGAGGCGCAGGTCGCCGCGGCCAAGGCCTCGGTGGCCCAGGCCCAGGCCAATCTGAAGGCGGCCGAGAAGGACGCGAGCCGGGTCGAGGCGCTGCTCAATCGCAATGTCGCCAGCGAACAGACGGTGGACGACGCGGTCGCCCAGCGCGACTCGGCGGCGGCCGCGCTGCAGGTGGCCGAGGCCCAGCTTCTGACCGCGCAGATCGATCTGGAACGGACGACGATCAAGGCGCCGCTGTCGGGCACGGTCGGCCGGTCGCTGACCACCCGGGGCTCGCTTGTGACCGCCGGTCAGTCCACCCCGCTGGCGGTGATCCGCACGCTCGACCCCGTTTATGTCGACGTGACGATGTCCGCGGCCGAACTGGTGCGCTGGCGCCGCGGACATACCGAGACCGCGCTGGCCGATGCCGATGTATCGGTTCAGCTCAGCCTGCCCGATGGCAGCGCTTATGAACATGAGGGCATGCTGACCGCGGCCGAGCCCCATGTCGACGAACAGACCGGCGTGATCCTGCTCAGGATGAACTTCTCGAACCCCGAGGGGCTGCTGCTGCCCGGCATGTATGTGCAGGCCGAAATGCCCCAGGGCGTCGTGCCGAACGCGATCCTGGTGCCGCAGGAAGCCGTCGGCCGCGACACGCGCGGCCGCCCGACCGCGCTGGTCGTCACCCCCGACAACGTGGTCGAATCCCGCGTCCTGACCGTGCTGCGCGACAGCGGCACGGACTGGATCGTGACAGACGGCGTGGCCGATGGCGACCGGGTGATCGTCGCGGGGCTGCAGAAGGTCCAGCCCGGTGTGCCGGTGACCCCGCAGGAACGCGGCGCCGCGCCCGAGGGCGGCGACGGCCAGAACGACCAGGGCCAGCCGGCCCAAGGCAACTGATCGGCAGGGAACCCAAGTCATGGCCCGTTTCTTCATCGACCGCCCGGTCTTCGCCTGGGTCATCGCGATCCTGATCATGGGGATCGGCCTGCTGTCGATCTCGTCGCTGCCGATCGCGCAGTATCCGCAGATCGCGCCGCCGAACGTGACGGTGTCGGCCACCTATCCCGGCGCCTCGGCCGAGACCGTCGCCAACACCGTGACCCAGGTGATCGAACAGCAGATGACCGGCCTCGACGGGCTGCGCTACATCTCGTCCTCCTCGACCTCGGCCGGAACCTCCTCGATCGATCTGACCTTCGAGACCGGCACCGACCCCGACATCGCCCAGGTGCAGGTCCAGAACAAGCTGTCGCAGGCCACCGCGCTGCTGCCCGACACGGTGCAGCGCCAGGGCGTGACGGTGCGCAAGTCCTCGGCCAGCTTCCTGATGGTGGTCGCGCTGATTTCCAAGGACGGGTCGCTCGAACAGGTCGATCTGTCGGACTACATGGAATCGAACCTCGTCGACGAATTCGCCCGGATCCAGGGCGTGGGCGAGGTCCAGGTGTTCGGCGCGCAATACGCGATGCGGATCTGGCTCGACCCGTCCAAGCTGGCCGCCTATGACATGACGCCCGGGGACGTGGTCTCGGCAGTCTCGGCGGAAAACGCGCAGATCTCGGCCGGCGCCTTCGGCGAACTGCCCGCGCCCGAAGGCCAGCAGCTGAACGCCACGATCACCGCGCAGTCGCTTCTGTCGACGCCCGAGGATTTCGAACAGATCGTGCTGCGCGCCGAAACCGACGGGGGACTTGTTTTACTGAAGGATGTCGCCCGGGTCGAAATCGGTGCCGAGGACTACTCGACCATCGCCAACCGCAACGGCCAGCCCGCGGCGGGCATGGCGATCCGGCTGGCCTCGGGCGCCAACGCGCTCGACACCGCCGAACGGGTCAAGGCGAAGATCGAGGAATTCTCCGAGTTCTTTCCCGAAAACGTCGAATATGTGATCCCCTTCGACACCACCCCCTTCGTGAAGATCTCGATCGAAGAGGTGGTCAAGACGCTGTTCGAGGCGATCATCCTCGTGTTCCTGGTGATGCTGCTGTTCCTGCAGAACATCCGGGCCACGCTGATCCCCACGCTTGCGGTGCCGGTGGTGCTGCTGGGCACGTTCGGCATCCTGTCGATCTTCGGCTATTCGATCAACACGCTGACCATGCTGGCCATGGTGCTGGCCATCGGGCTTCTGGTCGATGACGCCATCGTCGTGGTCGAGAACGTGGAACGGATCATCGAGGAAGAGGGCCTGACGCCGCGCGAGGCCACGCGCAAGTCGATGGGCCAGATCACCGGCGCGCTGGTCGGCATTGCGCTGGTGCTGTCGGCGGTGTTCATTCCGATGGCCTTCTTCGGCGGCTCGACCGGGGTCATCTACCAGCAATTCTCGGTGACCATCGTCTCGGCAATGGGTCTGTCGGTGCTGGTCGCGCTGACCCTGACGCCCGCGCTTTGCGCCTCGATCCTGCGCTCGAAGGATGCGGTCCACACCCATCGCGGCCCGTTCGGCTGGTTCAACATCTTCTTCGAGAAGCTCGCCGGAGGCTACGGGTCCACCGTGGGCTGGATCGTGCGGCGGCCGCTGCGGGTGGGGGTGGTCTATCTCGCGCTGGCCGCGGTGATGGCGCTGCTCTTCGTCCGGACGCCGACCGGCTTTCTGCCCGACGAGGATCAGGGCATCCTCTTCACGCTGGTCCAGGGACCGACCGGTGCCAGCGCCCAGCGCACCGAGGAGGTTGCCAGGCAGATCCAGAACCACTTCCTGACCGCCGAGGCCGACAACGTCGACTCGGTCTTCACGGTCGTCGGCTTCTCCTTCGCAGGCCAAGGGCAGAACATGGGGATCGGCTTCGTCCAGCTCAAGGACTGGGACGACCGGCAGGACCCGTCGCAAAGCGTGCAGGCCATCGCCGGGCGTGCCTTCGGCGCCTTCAGCCAGATCCAGGACGCGATGGTGTTCCCGATCGTGCCGCCCTCGGTGATCGAGCTTGGCAACGTCTCGGGCTTCGACTTCTACCTGCAGGCCCGCAGCGGCCAGAGCCACGAGGAATTGCTGGCCGCGCGCAACCAGCTGCTGGGCATGGCCGCGCAAAGCCCGCTGATCGGATCGATCCGGCCCAACGGGCTGGAGGATGCGGCCCAGTTCAATCTGGATATAGATTGGCGCGCAGCCGGTGCGATGGGGCTGTCGGCGACCGATGTGGGCAATCTGCTCTCGGTCGCCTGGGCGGGGCAATACGTCAACGATTTCGTCGACCGCGGACGGATCAAGCGGGTCTATGTCCAGGGCGAGCCCGATGCCCGGGCGACGCCCGAGGACATCGAGCTGTGGCGGGTGCGCAACGACTCGGGCGGGCTGGTGCCCTTCTCGAACATCTCGACTGCCAGCTGGGATTTCGGCCCCCAGGGCCTGAACCGCTATAACGGCATGCCCTCGATGCAGCTGCAGGGCTCGCCCGCCGAGGGCGTGACCACCGGCGAGGCCATGGCCGAGATGGAGCGGCTGGCCAGCCAGCTGCCGCCGGGCTTTGCCATCGCCTGGACCGGGCTCTCGCTGGAAGAGCGCGAATCCGGCAGTCAGGCGCCCTTGCTTTACACGCTGTCGCTGGCGGCGGTGTTTTTGTGCCTCGCCGCGCTTTACGAAAGCTGGGCGATCCCCTTCGCGGTGATGCTGGCCATGCCGATCGGGGTTCTGGGGGCGCTTCTGGGGGCCTGGCTCGGGCATTTCGAGAACGGAGTGTTCTTCCAGGTGGCGCTGCTGACGGTGATCGGCCTGACCGGCAAGAACGCGATCCTGATCGTGGAATTCGCGCGCGACCGGCAGGAGGCGGGCGACAGCCTGTTCGAGGCCATCGTTCAGGCCGCGCAACAGCGGTTCCGCCCGATCATCATGACCTCGATGGCCTTCAGCCTCGGCGTCCTGCCGCTGGTGCTGAGCTCGGGCGCGGGCTCGGGCGGGCGCAACGCCATCGGCTCGGGGGTTCTGGGCGGGACGCTCAGCGCGACCATCCTCGGGGTGCTCTTCGTGCCGCTCTTCTATACCGCGATCCGCAAGATCGCCGGGGGCAAGATGGCCAAGTAGCGGCGCGCCCGCCCCCAGGACAACGAAACGCCCGGCCGCAGGACCGGACGTTTTTTCATGGGCCGGGAACCGGTCCGACCCGTCCGGTCAGCCGGTGTCGCCGTTGGCCGACCGGCGCCGTTCCAGCCAGTCGTCGTAGAAGGTCACGCGGCCCCGGCCCCGGCGCTTGGATTCGTAAAGCGCGATATCGGCTTCCTGCAGCAGCACCTCGGGCGAGGGATGGCGTTGCCGGGTCGCCAGCGCGATTCCGATGCTGGCCGAGATCCGGCATTCGGTCTCCTGCACCTGCATCGGCTGTTCGAGCCGCGCGATCAGCCGCGCGGCATTGTCCGACAGCTTCGCCCTGTCGGTGAAATCGACCATCAGGATCACGAATTCGTCGCCGCCGACCCGCGCCACCACATCGCGGCCGCGGCAATGGCCGCGCAGCACCGCGGCCACCGCCCGCAGCACGGCATCGCCCGCGGCATGGCCATGGCTGTCATTGACCGCCTTGAACAGATCGAGGTCCAGCTGCAGCAGCGCAAAGGGCAGCCCGCTGGCCGAAAGCCGCATCAGCGCCTCGTCGAAGGCGCGCCGGTTGGCCAGCCCGGTCAGCGTGTCGGTCGCGGCCTCCACCTCGGCGGTGACGCGGGCCCCGTTCAGCCGCAGCGCCAGCCGCCGCAATTCGCCCGCGACGGCGGTCTTGGCCTCGTTGAGATACAAGAGCTCGACCGCCAGGTCGGTCGGTGCGAAATCGGACAGGGTCAGGTCGAACCGCCCGACCGCCTCGATCAGCGAGATCCCGAGCGACAGGTTCAAAAGCGCCGCCCCGCCGGGCAAGGGCACCACCAGCCCCTTCAGGGCGATCTCGGGCACCGCGTTCAGGGTGAATTTCAGCGCCACCCCCTGCATCCGCAACAGCTCTTCCAGCCGCATCGTCGGGCGCGGCCGGCGCAGGGTCACGACCTCGGTCCAGGGCCGCAGGGTCACCGGCCCTCCGGCCAGCCGCGGCAGGGTCGGTCCGGTGCGGACCACATCGCCGGTGGCGCTGATCCAGACATGCATCGGCATCAGCCGGTCGAGCGAGGCCCCGGGCAAGCCCAGCACGCGGTCGCGCGGCCGGGGATCGAGCGGCAGGTTCATGCCATCGGCCCTTTCAGCGAGAAACTGCGCCCGGCCGAGAAGGAGGTATCCAGCAGGCGCACCCCGAGAAGCCCGCCATCGGGCCGCTCTTCCAGCGGGTCGAGCAGGACCAGCGCGCCGTAATCGTCCGCCATCGCCCGCAACAGGCCCTGCAGGATATAGAAGGCCTCGGGCCAGCCGCCGCGACAGTCGAGCTTGAACCCGTCCGAGACGTC
The DNA here is from genome assembly GCF_004365965.1 of Rhodovulum visakhapatnamense. GTDB lineage: Bacteria > Pseudomonadota > Alphaproteobacteria > Rhodobacterales > Rhodobacteraceae > Rhodovulum > Rhodovulum visakhapatnamense. Next base: position 55,523 of record NZ_SOEB01000011.1, on the reverse strand, counting down.
TTCGGCCAGGCGCAGCTCGGGCAGGTCGAGATCGGGCACCGCCAGCCGGGCGCGGTCGGGCAAGTCCTCGAGCGAGAACAGGAACTCGAGAAATGTCTCGCCGCCGAAGCGCAGCAGGCGGCGGACCGGTTCCAGCGCGCGATGCGACACGAGATAGGTACCCAGGTCTTCCAGCAGCATGGCGCGCGGCAGACACAGCCGGGCGCTGGCCGCGATCAGAAGCGCATCGGTGGTCTTGTCGTCATAGCTCAGCATCGACTCGAAGGCATGGCGTTCCAGCCCGGCATCGCGCACAATCTCTCCCCACACCTGACGGCCGTAGGTGTCGGCAAGAAAGAAATGAATAGCGCGATTGATCAGCCCGTGCATACGAACTGGCCCACTCCTGGATGATTGGCCTGGGCGATCCTCAGCGCGCCGCCTTAAGAAATGGCAAATGAAACCGAACTGCCGCTGCGGCACCTGGACTTAACGACCGAAAAACAGGGTCCGGCCCTCGACCTCGACCGCGTTCAGGCGCATCGGCCGCAGGTCGTAGCGCCCCGCCAGCAGGGCGTCGATGGCCGCCGCCGCGTCGCGGTAAAGATCGTCGCCGCCGACATAATCGGGACTGCGCATCGAAAAACTGTCGCCATCGGCGAAATAGGCGCGCAGCAAGGGACCCTCGCCCGGGCCTTGCGCCAGAATGACGATCTCGTCGCCGGGCCGGTCCTGGGAAAGATCGGCCAGCAGCGCGACGCAGGCCGGGTTGCCCTGGGGCGTGCGCGCCTTGCAGGCCTTGCCGATCTGCTGCAGCTCCCAGGACCGCAGGCTCGACAGGAACCCCTCGGGCAAGGCCGCCCCGGCCGGGCGCACCGGCAGCGTCCGGGCCAGAGCGGCCCGGTCGGCCGCACTATCCGCGCCGCGCCGCGCCAGTTCGAAATCGGCGCGGGTCTCGGCGGCGTCCAGCGCCGCAAGCTGTTCGGCCAGCTTCGGGTCCCCCCCGGCCCGCTCTGCCAGCCGGTCGAGCGCCGCACGCCCGGCCCGGCCCCAGTCATGGCCCAGAGTCCAGAGATCGAGCCCGTCGGCCGCGACCCGGCCGCTGTCATACCGCGCCAGCTGGTTCGCGGCCGAGATCCGCTGCGGGTCGAACACGGGCGTCAGAAGCGCCGCCGCCAGTGCCGCCGCCGCCAGCGCCATGCCTACATTGACCCGCCGCACCCGGGCCGCCCAGCCCGGCGCCCTGAGCACGGCCCCCGCATGGCCCAGCCCGTAGCCCATCGCCAGCACCGCCAGCGCGGCCGCCAGCAGCCGGTCCGGCGTCGCGCCGTACTGGCGCAGCCGCATCGCGATGGCGATGCCCGCAAGCCCGGCAAGAAACGGCAGCAGCAGCGCCAGAAGCCGCGCGCTCCAGCCGGTCACGGCGCCAAGGCGCAGCCGGTCGTCGGCGGCATCGGCGGCCGACGAGATCAGCGTGACCGATCCGAAGACCATCGCCATCAGGATCGAGGCCGCCGAAAGCCCTCCGAACAGCTGCCCGATCCCCCGCGCCGGAAGTGCTGCCAGAAACACCGCGACCACCGCCAGAACCACCGGCAGCAGCAGCCGGAAGAGGCCCAGCACCAGATCGGGCGAGACGTAATCGGACCGCTCGCCCACCACCGCCAGCGCAACCCCCAGCGTCAGCCCGGTTACCAGATAAGGCACCGCCTCGAAATCGAGCAGCCACTCGATGACCCCGATGCCGACCAGCCCGAACAACGCATTCGACAGAAAAAGGATGCCCCAGACCAGGCCGACGAAAAGCCAGGCCGCGGCCATCCGCACCACGATCTGCCAGGCCCGGGTGAACAGCGCCGCATAGTCGAACCAGCGCCCCCCGGGCGACAGCCCCGCGATCGCGAAGGGCGTCGCCAGCACCAGCAGCGCCGCGAAAGCGGGCACCGCCACAGCGTCTCCCAGAAAGGCCGCGACCGTATCGAAGCGGAGGCTCGCCCAGGTCAGCAGCCCCGCCAGCGGCAGCCCCAGACCGGCGGCTGCGCCCAGCGCCCGCCCCGGCCGCAGCGCCCCGACCATCGCCAGCCCCGCCCCGAAGAAGACCGTCCCGAAGGCCGCCAGAAACAGATGCAGCCGGGCGAGCCCCATCGCCGCCATGGGCTGAGGCAGGACGCCGAAGAGGACCCAGGCCGCAAGCCCGGCCAAGGCGCCCAGACCGCCCAGCATCCACCGCCCCTGACTGGCCTCTGCCGCTTCTGCCATCGCTGCCTCCGTTCAGACTGTCGGGCGAGCATAGCGCCGCCCCCTGCCCCCGGCCAGACCGCCGGACGCAGCACCGCCGGACGCAGCCCCGCCGCTCAGGCGGACCCGGCGCCCAGCCGGTCCAGATAGGCGGGCAAGGCGCCGATATCGGGCAGCACGACGCCCGCAAGATCGCTGAGATCCTCGGCGCAGGCGGTGCCGGTCAGCACCGCGGCGGTCGCGGCGCCCGCGGCGCGCCCGGCGGCCAGATCGAAGCGGCTGTCGCCCACCATGAGCACCTCGGCCGGGCGGCGGCCCGTCGCCTCGGCAAAGGCCAGCACCTGCCCCGGCCCGGGCTTGGCCCCGTGCCCGCTGTCGAACCCCGCGACGAAATCGAAGGCCCGGCGCACGCCCGCCGCCTCGAGCTGGGCCAGCGCCGGGGCCTCGGCATCGTTGGTCGCGACCCCAAGCGCCAGGCCGCGCGCCGCCAGTCCCGACAACAGCGGCCCCAGATCGACCGCCGGCACCATCGGCGCCTGGGCCGAGGCCTCGGTCAGATAGGCGCCCAGCGCCGCATCGGTCCAGCCCGGCAGATAGGGCCGCATCAACCGCACCACATCGTCGGCCGTGCCCGCGACCACCGGGCTTTCAGGCCGGAACCGCGCCGCGCAAAGATCGAAGCCCAGCGTACCGGCCAGCGCCGCGCGGCGCGCCGGATTGCCGCCCGAAAGCTCGGTCAGAAGATCCAGAGCCCAGCCCGCCCAGCTGCGCTGGAAATCGAAAAGCGTCCCGTCCTTGTCGAAAAGGACTGCCGAAATCTTGCCCATGCCGGTTCCTGTCTGCCCCGGCCCGTTCTGCGGGTCCAAAAGCCCGGCCGCAAGCATTTCCGGACGCAAAAGCAATGAAAAAACCCTGCCGTCAGGTCCAGTGCGGATCGGCACCGCCCGGGAGCCCGGCACGCGCCTTCAGCACCGCCTCGCCCGGCAGGCCCGCGGCCTGACAGAATCGCAGGACCCAGGCATCGTCCAGCAAGATAAAGTCCAGAACCGACGCCAGAAAGTCGGTTTCCGACGCCCGGCTGCGCAGATCTTCAGCGCTCGCTCCGGTTGCCCCAAGGAAAACCGGCAACAGATCGTCGTCGCCGACCAGCCAGGCCAGCGCCTCAAGGGCCACAGTCTCGGCAAAAACTTGCATGGGATCACACTCTGCAGAAGGTTAAAGGGTTTGTTAACGAATACGTCTCAAAGATGAACCCCGAAAACAGAGTAAATGGTTCCCAAACGCCAGTCCCGCGGAGAGCCTTTGCTGTGGAGAGCCAATGTCCCGCCGAATACTGATCGTGGATGACGTAGCGACAAACCGGATCGTGATGAAGGTCCGGCTTCGCAACGCCCATTACCAGGTCCTCCAGGCCAGCGACGGCCGGACGGCCCTTGAGGTGGCGCGCGCCGAACGGCCGGACCTGATCCTGCTGGACATGGGGCTGCCCGACATCGACGGAACCGACCTTTGCCGGATGCTGAAATCCGGCCGCGAGACCGCCTCGATCCCGCTGATCGTGGTGACCGCGGGCCGGGCGCCCGAAACCAAGATGCGCGCGCTGGAGGCCGGGGCCGACGAGTTCCTGTCGAAACCGCTGGACGAAATGATCCTGCTGGCGCGGGTGCGCAGCCTGCTCCGGGCGCGGGAAACCGCCGAGGAACTGGCACTCCGGAACGGGACCGAACAGGTTCTGGGCTTCGGCGAGGCAGCCCCCGGCTTTATCCCGCCCGGGCTGGTGGCGCTGATCGCCAGCGACCCGCGCCGGGCGCGGGCCTGGCGCGCGGCGCTGGTGCCGCAGATCTCGGACAGCCTGACGGTGCTCAGCCGGGCCGAGGCGCTGAACCCGCTGCCCGGGGCGCCCAAGCCCGATGTCTATGTCGTCGATGCCGATCTGTCGCCCGAGGGCGCCGGGCTGCGGCTGGTCAGCGAATTGCGCGCCCATCCCGTGTCGCGCGATGCCGCAATCCTGATCGTGGTGCCGGAATCGGCGCGCGAGACTGCGGCGATGGCGCTCGATCTTGGGGCCAACGACCTGATCGCCGACCCGATGGACGCGCAGGAACTGGCGCTTCGGATCAAGATGCAGATCCGCCGCAAGACCCAGTCGGACCGGCTGAGGGCGACGCTGGAAGATGGCCTCCGGCTGGCCGTGACCGACCCGCTGACCGGGCTTTTCAACCGCCGCTACGCGCTGCCCCATCTGGCGCGGATCGCCGAACGCGCGGCCGAGACCGGGCGCAGCTTTGCGCTGATGATCCTCGACATCGACCGCTTCAAGCTGGTCAACGACCGCTACGGCCACGGCTCGGGCGACGCGGTGCTGGTCGAGGTGGCGCGGCGGCTGAAAGAGAACCTGCGCGCGGTCGATCTGGTGGCCCGGATCGGCGGCGAGGAATTTCTGGTGGCCCTGCCCGAGACCGACGCCGACCGCGCCTGCACCGCCGCCGAGCGGCTGCGTCAGGCGATCGAATGCCGTCCCGTGGCGCTGCCGGGCGGGGCGGGCGAGATCCGGGTGACGATCAGCGTGGGCGTCGCGCTGGGCGATGGCCGCAGCCTGATGTCCGGCGCGCCCGATATCGAGGCGCAGGTGCGCGGGCTGATGGATCAGGCCGACCGGGCGCTTTACGGCGCCAAGGCCGCCGGGCGCAACACGGTCGAGATGTCGCGAAGCGCCGCCTGAGGCCGCGCGCGCGGGGATGCATGCCGAAAGGCGCGCCGGGCCGAGGCCGAGCCCGGGGTCCCGTGTTGGCTCCGCGCGACCCGGCTCACGACCGGAAGGCTCCGAAACGCCGACGTCTCAGGGATCGGAGGGCGGACCGCCCCGGTCTCTGTCCCTGTGGTCATGGCGCGGGGGACCGCGCCGCAGCACCGCCTCCAGCCGGTCGGCGAAGGCCGCGCGCTCGGCCTGGCTCATCGTTGAGACGCGGTCGAGCATCAATTGCCGCACCAGATCGACATGGGACTGCACCCGCCGCTCCTGCCGGTCGAGCAGGCTCGACACCTGCGCCGCATCGAACGGCTCGGCCCGCAGCGCCGCCAGCAGATCGCGGAAGCTTTGGCGGACCTCGCGCCGTTCCTGCCGGAAGCGCGGCGCCTCGGTGCGCAGCGCCTCGCGGATCGCCGCGCGGTCGGCCTCGTCCAACGCCCGCCCGTAGGGACCAAGCGCCATCATCGCCCCGGGATCGTCGGGACCGCCGCCCGGCCGGTGCCCCAGCAGGGCGCCGCAGATCAGCCCCAGAAGCAGCACGTTCAGCGCCAGGCTCAGGCCCAGCGCCGGGCGCAGCCAGCTTCGGCGCCGCGGCGCTGCGGATGCGGTAGGATCGGACATGCTCATCCCTCCGTCAGATAGGTGTCGAGACTTGGGACCAGGTCGTTCGGCCCATAGGCCGAACCCAGGATCGTGGCGGTCAGCGTGCCGACATCGCCCGGCCCGGCATAGCCGATCCAGAGCCCGAAAACCCCGGCGGTCGCGACCCCGGCCAGCGCCGGCCAGCCGCCGATCGCGGCGACCAGAACCGCCACCAGCCCGCGCCGCCCCGTCTGCGCCGCGACCGGACGTGCCGCGACCGGACGCGGCGCGGCAGCCTCCGCCGCCGCGATCATCGCGTCGTCCATGATCCGCGCCATCAGCGCCGCCGAGGGCTCGGCCCGCTCGGCGCGGGCGGCCGCGAACAGCGCCTCGATCTCATGGTCGTTCATCCTCGGGTCAGTCATCGTCGAACCCCAATTCCTCGCGCCGCCCGGCCAGAGCCTGGGCCAGCGCCCGCTTGCCCCGCGCGGTCAGGCTTTCGACCGCCTCGGTGCCGATCTCGAGAATGGCGGCGATCTCGGGATTGGAAAGCCCCTCGATATGCCTCAGGATCACCGCCTGCCGCTGACGGTCCGGCAGCCTGGCCAGCGCCGCGTCCAGCGCCGCCACCCGCGCCGCCTGCTGCAGCCGGGTCTCGGCCCCCGGGCTGTCATCGGCCGGTTCCGGCACCTCGTCGAGCGCCGCCCCCCGCCGCCGCCGCCGCAGCCGGTCGGTGCACAGGTTGGTGACGACGCGATAGAGCCAGGTCGTCACCTTGGCTTCGCCCGTCCGCCAGTCGGGCGCGATCCGCCAGAGCCGCAGCATCGCCTCCTGCGCCACGTCCTCGGCCTCGGCCGCGTCGCGCAGAAGCCTGCGCGCATAGGCCAAAACCCAGGGCGCCAATCGCAGCGTCAGCACACGCGCGGCCCGCGCATCGCCCCGGCCGTAGGCCAGAAGCAACGCCTCGTCCGTGTCCTGATCTGCGGCATCGAAGGGCATCTGCATCCTGCCTCTGGCCTACTCCGTGGCACGGCGCGCGGCAAGCGGGCGGGTTCGCCCCGCCCGCGCCGCATCAACGCCTTACTGCGCGGGGGCCTGACGCTGGTCGCGCATGAAGCTGCGGAACTTTTCCAGAGCGGTCTCGAATTCCTCCTGCGTCAGCACCCCGTCGCCATCGGCGTCGATCCGGTTGAACATCATCGCCGGCCCCGGCCGCTGGGCCAGTTCCTCGGGGCTGAGCAGGCCGTCGCCATCGGCATCCATCATGTCGACCAGCCGCTGGGCCCGCTCGGCGCGGTCCTCGGGGCTGAGCGTCGGATCGCCGAAGCCGCCATAGCCCATCGGCCCGGTGCCCTCGAGCCCGCCGAACATGCCGTAGCCGCCGCCCATCGGCCCCGGCCCCTCCGTCCCGGCACCGCGCCCGCCACAGGCCCCGGGCATGCCCATGCCCTGGCCCATACCCGGCCCCATAGCCTGGCCCATTCCCATTCCAGGGCCCATTCCAGAGCCCATTCCGTGGTTCGTGCCGCAGCCGCCCTGCATCCCGGCGCCGCGATGCATGCCGTGGCCGCCGGGCATGCCCTGCATCCCCTGGCCGCCGCCACCGGGCTGCATGCCACAGCCCGCCCCGCCCGGACCGCCACCCTGACCGCCGCCCTGACCGCCACCCTGACCGGCCGCCCGCGCATGACGCCCGGCCGGACCGAGCTTTTGCGCTTCCTCTGCGGAAATCTTGCCGTCGCCGTCGGTATCGAGATCGGCAAAGCGGGTCCGCGCGCGGGCGGTGAATTCCTCAAGCGAGATCGTGCCGTCGTCATTGGCATCCATGCGGTCGAACATCCTGCCCTGACGGCCCGCGCCAGCCCCTGCCCCTGCCCCTGCACTCGCTTCGGCCCCGGCGTCGGTCCCCGGCCCCTGTTGCGCCATCGCCGGCCCGGCCAGCCCCAGGATCGCCGCCGTCCCGATCGCCAGCGCCGCGGTCGACATCTTCGTCACAGTCCATGCCATCTCGGTCTCCTTCGGTCGTTGCTTCCGGACGACCCCGTGCCGCCCGCCTTCCTCGTCTCTTACGGGGCCCGCGCCGGTTTCCGTCGCAGCGCCCCGAGTCGCGCCGCCCGGCGGCGTTTTGCGACATCCCGCCGCAAGGACAGACGGCCATCTTTTTAACCGTTCCATGCTTGACTAGGTTCAGACCAGCGCGCCCGGGGACGGCGTGCGGTTGGGACACACGGAAACAGGACATGATGGGATCTCATGCCAGGCCCCTTGGTGCGGCCGTTCTGCGCGGCTGGTGCAAGCGCTGCCCGAATTGCGGCGCAGGCCCGATGCTGTCGGACTATCTCACGGTGCGCGAACACTGCCCGGTCTGCATGGAGGAATTGCACCACCATCACTCCGACGACGGCCCGGCCTATCTGACGGTGCTGATCGTGGGCTTGCTGACCGCCCCTCTGGTGGCGGGGGCGGTGACGGCATTCCGGCCCGACCCGCTGGTGCTGACCTCGGTCTTTTCCGTTGGCTGCGTCGCGCTTGCCCTATACCTTCTGCCCCGACTGACAGGAGTAATGGTGGCGCTGCAATGGGCGAAACGGATGCACGGCTTCGGCCATCCGGCGGAATAGACGACCAACCGATCCGCGACGCGGCCACGGTGATCGTGGTGCGCGATGCCGCGACCGGCCCGCGCGTGCTGATGGGCCAGCGCGGCGAAAGTGCTGCCTTCATGCCCAACAAGGTGGTGTTTCCGGGGGGCGCGGTCGACGCGGCCGACCGGGACGTGCCGCTGGCCTGCCCGCTGTCGCCCGCCTGTGCCCGGCGGCTGACGGCCGAGGCCGATCCGGCGCTGGCCGGGGCGCTGGCGGCGGCCGCGATCCGCGAGCTCTGGGAAGAGACCGGGTTGATCCTCGGGCGCCCGGGGGCCTGGCCGGGCCCGGCGCCGAAGGGCTGGCGCGGCTTCGCCGCCTCGGGCCACCTGCCCTCGCCCGAAGGCTTTCACTTCATCTTCCGCGCGATCACCCCGCCGGGGCGGCCGCGCCGGTTCGACGCGCGGTTCTTCCTGGTCGAGGCCGAGGCGCTGGCCAGCGACCCCGACGATTTCTCGCTCGCCGAGGACGAGCTCAGCCAGTTGCAATGGATCCCGCTGGCCGAGGTGCGCCGGTTCAACCTGCCCTTCATCACCGAGGTGGTGCTGGCCGAGGTCAGCCAGCTGATCCGCGGCGGCCTGCCCCCGGCCAGCGTGCCGTTCTTCGACAATCGCGACAGTGTCTCGCGGTTCCAGCGGCTGGCCTGAGCCAGCCCTTGCGTCAGCCCGGTTTCTGCCCGACCGCGCGGCCGATGCCCTCGGGGCGGGGCAGGGTTGCATGGGCGCTGGCGATCTCGGACATCCGGCGGGCGACATCCGGCCCGGGCTCCGAGGCCTGCCGGGTCTCGAGGCTGACATGCACCAGCAGCGCCTCGCCGGTGGCGATCTCGCGGCCGTCCGAAAACAGCCGGTGGAACAGATGCATCTTGCGCCCGCCCGCCCCCAGGCACAGGCTTTCGACCCGAAGCGCGTCGCCGACCCTGGCCTCGGCCAGATGGCGGATATGGGATTCGGCTGTGAAAAAGCTCGCCCCGCCCGCGACATAGGCCGCGTCGCAGCCGACCAGTTCCATCATCCGGTCGGTCGCGTCGGAAAAGACCTGCATGTAGCGCGGCTCGGTCATGTGGCCGTTATAGTCGGTCCAGTCCAGCGGCACGGTCCGCGCCACGGTGCGGATCGGCCCGGCCAGGTCGATCTCGCCGCCGTCGAGGCGCGCATCGAAGCCGCGCAGATGCGCGCCCGCGCCCCAGCCCGCCCATTTCAGCGCGCGCAACACCGCGACCAGGTTCTTGTCGCGCACCTGTTCCAGCTCTTCCAGCGGCCGGTCGCCCGCCTGCGCGCCGGTCTGTTCGGCCACGGTGCGGGCCAGCGCCTCGGTCGCCTCGGGCATCTCGGTCAGATGGGTGCGCGGCAGATCGAGCCCGGGCCCGATCCGCGACACCACCTCGTCGACCCCGGCCGCGCCGCCCGCCAGCAGCGCGGATTCGAACGGCCCCATCTGCGCCCAGTTCAACCCGAAGCCCATCCGCACCGCGTCGTCGATCTCGGCCGTGGTCGCGACCCCGTCATGCACGAGCCACAGCGCCTCGCGCCAGACCGCCTCCATCAGCCGGTCGGCGATATGGCCGTCGATCTCGCGCCGGACCGGAAGGGGCATCATGCCGATGCCGCGCAGCACCTCATGCGCGCGGTCGAGCGCCCAGCCGGGCGTGTCTTCGGCCACGACCAACTCGACCAGCGGCAGCAGATAGACCGGGTTGAACGGATGCGCGACCAGGATCTGACAGCGCCGGGCGCTTTGCCCGTAAAGCGCCGTGGGCGTGAAACCTGCGGTCGAGGAGGCGATGATCGCCTCGTCGGCCGCGTGTTCCTGCACCTTCTGATAAAGCGTGCGCTTGAGATCGAGCCGCTCGAGCACGCTTTCCTGGATCCAGTCCGCCCCCGACACCGCCTGCGAGATGGTGGCAGCCTGGATCACCGCGCCCTCGGCGGGCAAGGGGCGGTCCGACAGGCCCGGCAGTGCGCGGCGGGCATTGTCCAGCACCGCAGCCACACGCCCGGCCGCCTCGGGGTCGGGGTCGAAGACGCGCACGGTCCAGCCCATCAGGGCAAAGCGCGCGGCCCAGCCCGCACCCACGACCCCGGCGCCCAGTATGGCCACGGCACCGGTCACGGTCTTCCGCCCGTCTTGGCAAGGCCCCGCCCCGGCCCGCGATCCGTCTGAACGTTCATGCATTTCCCCCATCCGCAGCGCCCATAATGTCCCCCCCGCCCGCGGGGGCAAGGGCCGAAGGGAAGGACGCGCGCGATGGATGCCGGCCGTGCCAGAGATGCAACGGACCGGCGAGAGGCGATCGCGTCAGAAGGGCAACGGATAGGCCTTGTGCATCGCCGCGATCTCGGCCTCGACCTCGGGCGACAGGGTGAGGTCGGCCGCGCCCAGCGCGGTTTCCAGCTGCGCGGTCGAGGTGGCGCCGATAATCGGGATCACCGGGAAGGGACGGCTGGCCACGAAGGCGATGGCCATCTGCACCGGATCGAGCCCATGCGCCTTGGCAATCGCCAGATAGCCCGACACCGCCTCCCAGACCCGGGGCGTGATCCGGCCGCCAAGATCGGGGCTGCGCGACCGGCGCGACCCCTCGGGCGTGACATCGCCCGCATATTTGCCGCTGAGAAGGCCCGCGGCCAGCGGGCTGTAGGCCAGCAGCGTGACGTCCTCGTTGACACCGAGTTCGGCCAGATCGGTGTCGTACAGCCGGCAGAGCAGCGAATATTCGTTCTGAAGCGTCTCGGCCCGCGGCAGGCCCTTGTCCTCAGCCAGACGCAGCCATTGCGCCATGCCCCAGGCGCTTTCGTTCGACAGGCCGAAATGGCGGATCTTGCCCGCCTTGACCAGCCCGTCCAGCGTCTCGAGCACCTCGTGCATATGCGCAAGGGTCGCGGCACGGTCCTGATGCGAGGGGTCGTAGCGCCAGTTCTTGCGGAAATGGTAGGACCCGCGGTTCGGCCAGTGCAGCTGGTAAAGGTCGATATAGTCGGTGCGCAGCCGCCGAAGCGACCCCTCGACCGCGGTGATCAGGGACTTGCGGCAGATCGGCTCGCCCTCGCGCACCGCCTTCAGGCCCTCGCCGGTCATCTTGGTGGCGACGATCCAGTCCTTGCGGCGGCCGGTATCCCGGAACCAGTTGCCGATGATCCTTTCGGTGCGCCCGACGGTTTCGGCCAGGACCGGCGCCACCGGATACATCTCGGCGGTGTCCATGAAATGCACGCCCGTCTCATAGGCGAGGTCGATCTGGGCATGGGCCTCGTCCTGGTCGTTCTGGCTGCCCCAGGTCATCGTTCCCAGGCACAGGCAGGACACATCCAGGCCGGTCCGGCCCAGCTTCACTTTTCTCATGGTCTTCTGTTCCTCGTTTCGATCTGGAAGGGAGGGTATCCTGCCGCCCGCCGGGTGCAAGGCGGATTTGGCCGTGATCGGTAGTCCGGAGCGAAAGCGGCAACGCCCCGGCCGCCGGACCGACCCCCGGCACGGGCGCGGCCTCGGCCGCAAGGGCATGGCCGACACGACACCCCCTGTCCCGTCCCGGCCGAACGGACTTTCCGATGGCATGCCGCAGGCCCGGTCCTCCCTGTTCGCGCCGTTACTCTAGCAGATCGGTCCGCTGGCATGCTGGAGAAAACGTGTTGAGAACATATAAAGAACATCATAGAGTTTCGCCATGTCCGGTTCCCCGCTTTCGCTTGCCTCCGAGGCGTTCCGCACGGGCCGCCCCCGCCCGGCGCTGACCGCGCTTGGCGCGCTGTCGCTGCCGCTGGCGCGCGCCCATGAACTGACGGGATCGTCCCGCCATGCGCTGGCCTTGCTGCTGGCCGCCGCGACCGAGGGGCCGGTGCTCTGGATCGTGCCCGCCTGGGCGCCCGGACGGCTTTATCCCGACAGCGTGGCCGAATGGATCGAGCCGGGGCGGCTGATCCAGGCCACGCCCAAGCGGGCCGAAGACCTGCTGTGGTGCATGGAAGAGGCGCTGCGCGCGGGCGTCGTGCCCGTGGTGGTGGCCGAACTGCCCGCGCCGCCGCCGCTGACCCCGGTCCGGCGGCTGCATCTGGCGGCCGAGACCGGCGCAAGCCTCGGCCGCTGCGCGCCGCTGGGGCTGATCCTCTCGACCGGGTCGGGTGGCGCCGCCGGGGTCGAGACCCGCTGGCACATGGCCTCGCGCCACGGCCCCGGCGTCACCGCCTGGCATCTGGAACGCCGCCGCGCCCGGCTGGACCCGCCCCGCGCCTGGCGGCTGAGCCGGGACGCGGACGGCCGCCTGTCGCTGGACCCCGCCCTGCTGGAGCCCGAAACGGCTGGCGCCTGACTCTACGGATGCCCGACTCTGCGGATGCCTGTGCGCGCGTGTCCCCCTGCGACCCGAGCGCACCCCGGCTTGCGCCGCCCTGCCCCGGTCCCGATCTCGACCGGGGATCGCGCGCAACCGGAGGAAAGAAAATGGAAATCCGCTTCGACGGGAAAATCGCTCTGGTCACCGGCGGCAGCACCGGGATCGGCGCCGCCATCGCCTGCGAGCTGGCCGCCTCGGGGGCCACGGTCTGCCTGGCCGCGCGCACGGCCTCGAAGCTGACGCCGGTGGTCGACCGGATCGCCGCGGCGGGCGGCAAGGCCTATGCCATGCCCTGCGACGTGTCCGACCCGGGCGCCGTCGAGGCGCTGGTCGCGCGTACCGTCGAGACCACCGGCGGGCTGCACCTGCTGGTCAACAATGCCGGGATCTCGGGGCCCTCGGCCGATATCGGGGCCTATCCGCTGGACGGCTGGCGCGAGGTCATCGACACCAACCTCAACGGCGTCTTCTACGGCCTGCGCTTCGGCCTGCCCGCGATCGAGGCCTCGGGCGGCGGCGCCGTGGTCAACATGAGCTCGATCCTTGGCAGCGTCGGCATGGCCACGGCCCCCGCCTATGTCGCGGCCAAGCACGCGCTGCTGGGCCTGACGAAATCGGCGGCTCTGGCCTATGCAACGCGCGGCATCCGCATCAACGCGGTCGGCCCCGCCTTCGTCCGGACGCCGATGATCGATGACGGGCTCGACGCCGAGACCCAGGCCCGGGTGACGGCACTGCATCCGGTCGGGCGGATGGGCCGGTCGGACGAGATTTCGGGGCTGGTGGCCTTCCTTCTGTCGGACCGCGCGAGCTTTGTCACCGGCAGCTATCACCTGGCGGATGGCGGATATACCGCGCAATAGGGCCCCAAAGGCCGCGCCAGAGCCCCACGAGGCTCTGGCCCTCGGGCGCATGGCGCGATAAACGGGCCTCAAGATCCGGCAAGAAGGCAACGGCAGATGGCACGCATCCTGATCACCTCGGCGATCCCCTATATCAACGGGATCAAGCACCTGGGCAACCTCGTCGGCAGCCAGCTTCCGGCCGATCTTTACGCCCGCTACTGCCGCGCCCGCGGCCATGAGGTCCTGTTCCTCTGCGCCACCGATGAACATGGCACCCCCGCCGAACTGGCCGCGGCCAAGGCCGGCAAGCCGGTGGCGGACTACTGCGCCGAGATGCACGAGGTGCAGGCGGATCTGGCGCGCGGCTTCCGGCTGTCCTTCGACCATTTCGGCCGGTCTTCAAGCCCGCAGAACCACAGGCTGACTCAGTATTTCGCAGGCCGTCTGGCCGAGAACGGGCTGATCGAGGAAGTCAGCGAGCGTCAGGTCTATTCCAATGCCGACGGTCGCTTCCTGCCCGACCGCTATATCGAGGGCACCTGCCCCAATTGCGGCTACGAGAAGGCGCGCGGCGACCAGTGCGAGAACTGCACCAAGCAGCTCGACCCGACCGACCTGATCAACCCGCGCTCGGCGATCTCGGGGTCCACCGATCTGGAGGTGCGCGAGACCAAGCACCTGTATCTCAAGCAGCGCTCGCTGAGGGGCGATCTCGAGGCCTGGATCGACAGCAAGACCGACTGGCCGGTGCTGACCACCTCGATCGCGAAGAAATGGCTGAATGACGGCGACGGGCTGCAGGACCGCGGCATCACCCGCGATCTGAACTGGGGCATCCCGGTGAAGAAGGGCGAGGAGGACTGGCCCGGCATGGAGGGCAAGGTCTTCTATGTCTGGTTCGATGCCCCCATCGAATATATCGCGGCCTCGGCCGAATGGGCCGAGAAGAACGGCCGCCCCGAGGCCGACTGGCGGCGCTGGTGGCGGCTGGACGAGGGCGCCGAGGACGTGCGCTATGTCCAGTTCATGGGCAAGGACAACGTGCCCTTCCATACGCTGAGCTTCCCGGCGACGATCATGGGCTCGGGCGACCCCTGGAAGCTGGTCGACTACATCAAGTCGTTCAACTACCTGAACTACGATGGCGGCCAGTTCTCGACCAGCCAGGGGCGTGGCGTCTTCATGGATCAGGCGCTGTCGATCCTGCCCGCCGATTACTGGCGCTGGTGGCTGCTGTCGCACGCCCCCGAAAGCTCGGACAGCGAATTCACCTGGGAGAATTTCCAGGCCTCCGTGAACAAGGACCTGGCCGACGTTCTGGGCAATTTCGTCAGCCGCGTGACCAAGTTCTGCCGGTCGAAATTCGGCGAGGTGGTGCCCGAGGGCGGCAGCTATGGCGACCGCGAGCAGGAACTGAACGACGATCTCTATATCCGCATCCGCGCCTATGACGCGCATATGGAGGCGATGGAGATCCGCAAGGCCGCGGCCGAGCTGCGCGCGATCTGGGTCGCGGGCAACGAATACCTGCAATCGGCCGCGCCCTGGTCGGTCTACAAGGAAGACCCCGATCAGGCGGCGGCGATCATCCGCTTTTCGCTGAACCTGATCCGGCTTTACGCGGTGCTGTCCGCACCCTTCATCCCCGATGCCGCCAAGGCGATGATGGACGCGATGGGCTGCGAGGACGACACCTGGCCCGCCCAGATGACCCATGCGATGGAGCGGCTCGCCCCCGGTCAGGCCTTCACCACCCCCGAGATGCTGTTCCGCAAGATCTCGGACGAGGAGCGCGAGGACTGGCAGGCGCGCTTTGCCGGCCAGCGCGGCTGACCCCGGCCGCGCGCCCCTGGGCCAGCGTCTGAAGATGGGTATTTGAGCCAAGAAGAAGGGACCGTCGGGTCCCTTTCCCCTATAGGGACGGTTCGGCCCACTTGAGCGTTTTCAGGACGGGCGGGCTCTGGTTCAGTTCGGACAGAGGCGCCGCACCAGGCGACTCGTCTGTCCGGAGGCCCCATGTCTCGTCTCATCCCCCGTGCTCCGGGCGCGGTCCGGCCCATGGTCGACCGCGGCGAGGGCGTCTATCTCATCGACCGGAGCGGCAAGCGCTATCTCGATGCCTCGGGCGGGGCTGCGGTCTCGTGCCTTGGCCATTCCGACCCGGCGGTCATCGCCGCGATCAAGGCCCAGCTCGACCGGGTCGCTTTCGCCCATACCGGCTTTTTCACCTCGGAGCCCGCCGAGCGGCTGGCCGATCTGCTGATCGCCCATGCGCCTGCGGGGATCGACCGGGTCTGTCTGGTCTCGGGCGGGTCCGAGGCGATGGAGGCGGCGCTGAAGCTCGCGCGGCAATACATGCTGGAAACCGGCCAGCCCGGGCGCCACCGGGTGATCGCCCGGCGCCGGAGCTATCACGGCACCACGCTGGGGGCGCTGGCAACCGGCGGCAACGTCTGGCGGCGCGCGCCCTTCGCGCCGCTGCTGATCGAGACCTCGCATATCGCGCCCTGCCATGCCTATCGCGACCGGGCCGAGGGCGAAAGCGAGGCGGCCTATGGGCTGCGCGTGGCGGACGAGCTGGACACCGAGATCGAGCGGCTCGGCCCCGAGACGGTGATGGCCTTCGTCGCCGAGCCGGTCGTGGGCGCGACGCTGGGCGCGGTTCCGGCGGTTCCGGGCTATTTCCGCCGCATCCGCGAGATCTGCGACCGCCACGGGGTGCTGCTGGTCCTCGACGAGGTGATGTGCGGCATGGGCTGGACAGGGACGCTTTTCGCCTGCGAACAGGACGGCATCGCCCCCGACATCGCCGCCATCGCCAAGGGGCTGGGGGCGGGCTATCAGCCGGTGGGCGCGATGCTGTGTACCGGTCGCATCCATGACGCCATCGAGGCGGGCAGCGGCGCCTTCCAGCACGGCCATACCTATATGGGCCATCCGACCGTCGCCGCCGCGGCGCTGGCGGTGCTGACCCGGTTGACCCGGGACGGACTGGTCGACCGGGCGCGGATCATGGGCGACAGGCTCGACGCGGCCCTGCGCGCGGCCTTCGCCGAGCATCCCCATATCGGCGACATTCGCGGGCGCGGGCTTCTCCTCGGGCTCGAACTGGTCGCGGACCGCGCCAGCCGCCGCCCCTTTGCGCCAGACCTTCGGGTCCATGCGCGGCTGAAGGCCGCCGCCTTCGAGGCCGGGCTGCTCTGCTATCCGATGGGCGGCACGGTCGACGGGCGGCGGGGCGATCATGTGCTGCTGGCCCCGCCCTTCATCCTGGACGACACCCATGTATCGGAGATCGCGGATAAGTTGAAATCGGCCCTGACAGCGGCGCTGTGACCCGCCGCGCCGGGACCCCTGTCCCAAAGACGAGCTTGAAATCCGGCGCATTCTGATCTTCACCGGAAGGCAGAGAAAAGAACGGGATGGCAAAGCCGCCCGATAACGGACACCGGTCCGACACCCAACAACAGGAGACCACCCGATGCCCGGCCAGATGAGTTTCGACGCGTTGAAGAGGGCCGTGGCCGAGGGCGGGATCGACACGGTTCTGGTTTGCCTGATCGACATGCAGGGTCGGCTGATGGGCAAGCGCTTCGTCGCGCAGCATTTCGTCGACAGCGCCTGGGAAGAGACCCATTGCTGCAACTACCTGCTGGCCACCGATCTGGAAATGGCAACGCCCGACGGCTATGCCTCGACCTCCTGGCGCGCGGGCTATGGCGACTACGTGATGAAGCCCGACCTCGACACGATCCGCCCGGTGCCCTGGCTGGACGGGACGGCGCTGGTGCTGTGCGACCTGCTCGATCATCACAGCCACGACCCCGTGCCCCATGCGCCCCGCCAGGTGCTGAAAACGCAGGTCGCGCGGGCCGAGGCGATGGGCCTGACCCCGGTCATGGCGACCGAGCTTGAATTCTTCCTCTTCGAGAAGAGCCTGCGCGAGATCGCCGCCTCGGGCTTTCGCGACCTGACGCCGATCAGCGCCTATAACGAGGACTACAACATCTTCCAGACCACCAAGGAAGAGGCGGTGATGCGGCCCCTGCGCAACCATCTGTGGGCCGCGGGCATTCCGGTCGAGAACTCGAAGGGCGAGGCCGAGGCCGGGCAGGAAGAGCTGAACATCAAGTACGGCCCGGCCCTGCTGGCGGCCGATTACCACACCATCGCCAAGCACGCGACCAAGGAGATCGCCTGGGCCCAGGGGCATGCCGTGACCTTCCTGCCGAAATGGCACAAGGACCGGGTCGGCAGCGCCGCGCATGTGCACCAGTCGCTGTGGAAGGACGGCCGGAACGCGTTTTTCGAGAAGGGCGCCGATCACGGCATGTCCGGGCTGATGCGCCAGTATGTGGCGGGCCAGATCAGATATGCCGCCGATCTGACCGTGTTCCTCGCGCCCTACGTCAACAGCTACAAGCGCTTCGTCAAGGGCACCTTCGCGCCGACGAAGACGGTCTGGTCGGTCGACAATCGCACCGCCGGGTTCCGGCTGTGCGGCGAGAACACCCCGGGCGTGCGGATCGAATGCCGGATCGCCGGGTCCGACATCAACCCCTATCTGGCGCTGGCAGCCCTGCTGGCCGCCGGGCTCAGGGGCATCGAGGAAAAGCTGGACCTGGCCCCGCCCACCCGGGGCGACATCTACGAAAGCGCCGACGTGCCGGAAATTCCGCGCACCCTGCGCGAGGCGACGGAAACGCTCCGCGCCTCGGCCATGCTGCGCGCGGCGATGGGCGATTTCGTCGTCGACCACTACACCCGCGCCGCCGAGGTCGAACAGGAAGCCTTCGACATGGCGGTGACCGACTGGGAACTCGCCCGCGGCTTCGAGCGCGCCTGATGCGCCCGAACCGCCTCCAACGAAGATCGGCCCTTGGCGCGGACAGGCGCCGCACGGGCCCGGACCTTTCACAACGGAAGACCCTCCGATGACCACATTGACCTGCATCTCTCCCATCGACGGATCGGTTCTGGCCGAACGCCAGGCGCTCGCGCCCGAAGCCGCCCGCGCCGCTGTGGCGCGCGCCCGCGCAGCCCAGGCCGCCTGGGCCGCGCGGCCGCTGGCCGAACGCATCGACCTGGTTCTGAAAGGCGTCGCCAATGTCGGCGCGATGAACGACGCCATCGTGCCCGAACTCGCGCGCCAGATGGGCCGGCCCGTCCGCTATGGCGGCGAATTCCGCGGCTTCGAAGAGCGCGCGAAATACATGGCCCGGATCGCCGAGACCGCGCTTGCGCCGATCGAGGCCGAGGACAGCGGCAGCTTCAGGCGCTATGTCGCCCGCGATCCGCATGGCGTGGTACTGGTGATCGCGCCCTGGAACTATCCCTACATGACCGCGATCAACACCGTCGCGCCTGCGCTGATCGCGGGCAACACGGTGATGCTGAAACACGCGACCCAGACGCTTCTGGTCGGCGAACGGATGGCGCGCGCCTTCCACGAGGCGGGCGTGCCCGAGGACGTCTTCATGAACGTCTTCCTCGATCACGACACCACCTCGGCGCTAATCGCCGAACGCGCCTTCGGCTTCGTCAACTTCACCGGCTCGGTCGGCGGCGGGCGCGCCATCGAGCGCGCGGCGGCCGGCACCTTCACGCCGCTGGGGCTGGAACTGGGCGGCAAGGACCCGGGCTATGTGATGGAGGACTGCAATCTCGACATGGCGGTCGAGGTGCTGATCGACGGGGCGATGTACAATTCGGGCCAGTGCTGCTGCGGGATCGAGCGGATCTACGTGGCCGAAAGCCTTTACGACAGCTTCGTCGAGAAGGCGGTGAAACTGGTCGAGGGCTACCGGCTGGGCGACCCGCTCGACCCCGAGACCACCATCGGCCCGATGGCGCAGGCGCGCTTTGCCGATCTGGTCCGCGCCCAGACCTCCGAAGCCGTGGCCGCAGGCGCGACGGCGATGATCGACCCCGCGCTGTTCCCGCAGGATGGCGGCACCTACCTGATGCCGCAGATCCTGACCGGCGTGACCCACGAAATGCGGGTGATGCGCGAGGAAAGCTTCGGCCCCGTGGTCGGCATCATGCCGGTGAAGGACGACGACGAGGCGATCCGGCTGATGAATGACAGCGATTACGGGCTGACCTGTTCGCTCTGGACGGCGGATGTGGCGCGGGCCGAGCGGATCGGCCGGCGGATCGAGACCGGCACCGTCTTCCTGAACCGCGCCGACTATCTCGACCCCGCGCTGTGCTGGACCGGCTGCAAGGATACCGGGCGCGGCGGCGGGCTGTCGGTGATCGGCTTCCACAACCTGACCCGTCCGAAATCCTATCACCTGAGGAAACTCTGAATGACGCCGAACGCCAACTGGTCCTATCCCACCGCCATCCGCTTCGGCGCAGGCCGCATCGCCGAACTGCCCGCCGCCTGCGCCGCGGCGGGGCTGACCCGGCCGCTCTTGGTGACCGACAAGGGGCTTGCGGGGCTGCCGATCACCGCCCGCGCGCTGGACATCCTCGACGCCGCGGGGCTGGGCCGCGCGGTCTTTGCCGAGGTCGACGCGAACCCGACCGAGCTGAACCTCGCGCTCGGGCTCGAGGCCTACAGGGCCGGGGGCCATGACGGGGTGATCGCCTTCGGCGGCGGCTCGGGGCTCGATCTGGGCAAGATGGTCGCCTTCATGGCAGGCCAGACCCGCCCGGTCTGGGATTTCGAGGATATCGGCGACTGGTGGACCCGCGCCGATGCCGATGCCATCGCCCCCATCGTGGCGGTGCCGACCACGGCGGGCACCGGGTCCGAGGTCGGCCGCGCCAGCGTGCTGACCAATTCCGAAACCCACGAGAAGAAGATCATCTTCCACCCGAAGGTGCTGCCCAGCGTCGTGATCTGCGACCCCGAGCTGACCGTCGGCATGCCGAAAGCGATCACCGCGGGCACCGGCATGGATGCCTTCGCCCATTGCCTCGAGGCCTATTGCTCGCCGCATTACCACCCGATGTCGCAGGGCATCGCGCTAGAGGGGCTGCGCCTCGTGACCGAGTACCTGCCCCGCGCCTATGCCGACGGCACCGACCTTGAGGCCCGCGCGCAGATGATGTCGGCGGCGATGATGGGGGCGGTCGCCTTCCAGAAGGGGCTGGGCGCGATCCATGCGATCTCGCATCCCATCGGCGCGGTGCACAACACCCATCACGGCACCACCAACGCGACCGTGATGCAGCCCGTCCTGCGGATGAACCGCCCCGCCATCGAGGACCGTCTGGCCCGCGCCGCCGCCTATCTGGGCATCGGCAGCGATTTCGACGCCTTCTATGCGCTGGTCGGCCGTCTGAATGCCGAACTTGGCATCCCCGCCAACCTGACCGCGCTGGGGGTGACCGACCCCGATCTCGATGCGCTGACCGCCTCGGCACTGAAGGACCCCTCGACCGGCGGCAATCCGGTCGAGATGACGGAAGAGAACACGCGCCGTCTGTTGGAGGACTGCCTCTGAAACGGGCAGACGCGCCCTGAAAGACACCGGCGGGCGGCGCCAGCCCGGCCGCCGGAGACCAGGAATGGACCCCAAAGCGCACGCGGGACAACACTCGCGGCAGGATGACGGGGCAACAGGGAAATGGTGACGGCATGACAGCCACAAGGATCGGCGCGCCCGCGCGAAAGGCGGCGCCATGACCGGGTTCATGCGCGGCTATGTGCGCACGGTCGACGGGGTGAACTATCATATCGGCCGGGTGATGATGTACGGGATCTTCGTGATGATGGGGATCCTGCTGTGGTCCTCGATCTCGAAGACCTTCTTCCTGCCCTCGCTCTGGACGCTGGAAATGGCCCAGTTCGCGATGGTCGCCTATTACATCATGGGCGGGCCCTATTCGATCCAGCTGGGGTCGAACGTGCGGATGGACCTGTTCTACGGCCGCTGGTCGGTGCAGACGCGGGCCTGGGTCGACAGCTTTACCGTGCTCTTCCTGATCTTCTTCCTGGGCGTGCTGCTTTATGGCGGCATCGACAGCCTGATCTACGCGATCCAGTACAACGAGCGCAGCCCGACCGCCTGGCGCCCGGTGCTCTGGCCGATCAAGTCGGTCATGTGCCTAGGCCTCTTCCTGATGATCCTGCAGGCCGTCTCCGAGCTGTTCAAGGACATCGCCCATATCCGCGGCGAGGAGCTTTAGCCCATGTCCTACGAGATGATCGCAATCCTGATGTTCGCCTCGATGATGCTGATGCTGATGACCGGGCAACGGGTCTTCGGCGCCATCGGGGCGGTGGCGGCGCTGGCGGCGCTGGCGCTGTGGGGCACGGGCGGGTCGGTCATTCCGTTCTCGGCCAGCATGAAGCTGATGAAATGGTATCCGCTGCTGACGCTGCCGATGTTCATCTTCATGGGCTATGTGCTGAGCGAAAGCCGCATCGCCGACGATCTTTACAAGATGTTCCATGTCTGGATGGGGCCGGTGCCCGGCGGGCTGGCCATCGGCACCATCGGGCTGATGGTGCTGATCTCGGCGATGAACGGGCTGTCGGTCGCGGGCATGGCCATCGGCGCGACCATCGCGCTGCCGGAACTGCTGAGGCGCGGCTATGACAAGCGGATGGTCACGGGGGTGATCCAGGCCGGGTCGTCGCTGGGCATTCTGGTGCCGCCCTCGGTGGTGCTGGTGCTGTATGCCATGATCGCGCGCCAGCCGGTCGGTCAGCTCTGGCTGGCGGGCATCCTGCCCGGGCTGCTGATGGCCGGGCTCTTCATCCTCTATATCTACCTGCGCTGCCGGATCTCGCCCGCGCTGGGGCCGGTCCTGCCGCCCGGGGAACGCGCCGGGATCGCCTTCGCCGAGAAAGTCCGGCTGCTGGGTGCGGGCGTGCTGCCGCTGGTGATCTTCGCCACGATGATGGTGCCCTTCGTCAACGGCTGGACCTCGCTTGTGGAAAGCTCGGCCATCGGCGCGCTGGCGGCCTTCGTCGCGGCGGTGCTGAAGGGGCGGATGACCCGCGCGGTGTTCGAGACCTCGGTGCGCCAGACGCTGGCGGTGTCCTGCATGTTCATGTGGATCATCGTCGCCGCCATGGCCTTCGGCGCGGTCTTCGACGGGCTGGGCGCGGTCAAGGCGATCGAGAGCCTGTTTACCGAAAAGCTGGGCCTCGACCCCTGGATGATCCTGATCCTGATGCAGCTGAGCTTCATCCTGATGGGGACCTTCCTCGACGATACCGCGATGCTGGTGATCGTGGCGCCGCTTTACATCCCGCTGGTCAAGGCGCTGGGGTTCGACCTGATCTGGTACGGGGTGCTTTACACCATCACCACCCAGATCGCCTACATGACACCGCCCTTCGGCTATAACCTCTTCCTGATGAAGGCGATGGCCCCGAAAGAGATCGGGCTGAAGGACATCTACGCCTCGATCGTGCCCTTCGTCATGGTGATGATCGCGGCGCTGGCCATCGTCATGGCCTTTCCGCAGATCGCGCTCTGGCTGCCGCATCAGGTCTACGGCCTCTGAAGACGGCCCTTAAAAAAACGGAGCCCCGGGTCGCGGGGCCCGGAAAACCGGGGGCAAAAGCCCTCTGCCAACAAGGAGAGAAGACGATGACCACAAGACGCAAGTTCCTGGCCTCTGCCGGGGTCGGAGCCGCCGCCGCCGGTCTGGCCGCCCCGGCGCTCGCCCAGTCCAAGATCCGCTGGCGGATGCAGACCTATGCGGGCGTCGCCCTGGCCGATCACGTGATCCGGCCCGCCATCGAAAGCTTCAACAAGATCGCCGGCGACGAGATGGAGATCGAGCTGTTCACCGCCGACCAGCTTGTCCCCACGGGCGAGCTGTTCCGCGCCATGCAGCAGGGCACCATCGACGCGGTGCAGTCCGACGACGATTCCATGGCCTCGCCGACCGAGGTCACCGTCTTCGGCGGCTATTTCCCCTTCGCCTCGCGCTATTCGCTGGATGTGCCGGTGCTGTTCAACCAGTACGGCCTGAACGAGATCTGGGGCGCCGAATATGAAAAGGTCGGCGTCAAGCACATCTCGGCCGGGTCCTGGGACCCCTGCAACTTCGCCACGATCAGCCCGATCCGGTCGCTTGACGATCTGAAGGGCAAGCGCGTCTTCACCTTCCCGACCGCGGGCCGGTTCCTCGCACAATTCGGCGTCGTGCCGGTGACGCTGCCTTACGAGGATGTCGAGGTCGCGATGCAGACCGGCGAGCTGGACGGCGTCGCCTGGTCGGGCATCACCGAGGATTACACCGTGGGCTGGGCCGGGCCTGCCAGGTATTTCCTGACCAACAACATCTCGGGCGCCTGGATCGGCCATTTCTTCGCCAACATGGACCGCTGGAACGAGGTGCCGGAACGGCTGCAGGAGCTGCTGCGGGTCTGCATGGACCAGTCGCACTACTACCGGCAATGGTGGTACTGGGGCGGCGAGGCGCGGCTGCGCGTCGAGGGCACCAAGATGGAACTGACCTCGATCCCCGACGAGGACTGGGACAAGGTCGAGACCGCCGCCCGGACCTTCTGGGACGAGATTGCCGAGGAATCCGAGACCAAGGCCAGGATCGTCGGCATCTTCAAGAAATACAACGAAGACATGCAGAAGGCGGGCCGACCCTACCGCTATACCAGGGCCTGACCGCAAAAAGGGGCGCCCGTTGCCGGGCGCCCCGCCGCCTGCGGACGGTCCCCACCCTGCGCGACCGCCGCCCATGGCGAACCGGCATCGCACAAGACCGTCCGCGGGCGGTACCCCCTGCCCACAGATCCGTTTTCCTGCCCCGCTCCCGGCGGGACCGGCGTGAAAAGGCGTGCTCCGGCCGCGCCGCAACGGGCGACCAAACCCGGCCGCGGCGCCTGACGGTCCCCGCTCGGCCCGCCCGGCCGGTGCCGGTCTGGCAATGCGGAGCCGCCGGGGCCGCAAGGCGCGCCGGTGGCCGGAGGCGGGATGCGCAAGTCGTGCCGTCGGACGAAAAACCTGACATTGGACCTCGTCACCAACCCCCAGGCACTGCGCATCCGCCCCCGCCTCCGGTCTCCGGCGGCAGGACGCCGCCGGAGCACGCGAGCCACCTTTCGCCCGCTCCCCCCTTTGGAGCGTCCGAAAGGCTGGCCTGTGCCGAGGGTGCGAGGGAGGATCTCGACACAGGCATCCGGCGTCAGGCGCGCATGCCCGCCGCCCGGATCAGGGCTGCCACCGTCGTGACCGGTTCGCCCGCCGGCCGGACCCCGTCGCGGGGATGCCAGCGGCCGTGATCCGACCCCAGATGGTGCCAGTAACTGTCGGGATCGCAGACACACAGCCCCACCAGGGTCTCGGCCACGATCCGGCTGCCCAGCGGGCCCAGACGGCGCCCGCCGGTCCGCGCTTCGGCCTCGCGCAGGATGTAATACCAAAGCGGCGTCGCCTCGATCATCCCGGCCCGCGCCAGCACCCCGCCGCCGGGGCCCTCGGCCAGCTCGGCCGCGCTCAGCGGCGCGATCCGCACCCCAAGCCGCGCCATCCCGCGCAAACAGTCCTGCCCCGAGGCCAGGTTCAGCCGCAGCCCCCGGCGCAGCGTGCGCTCGGCCAGCTGGCGCATCCGCCCGTGCAGCCCCGGCGGCTCGTCATGCAGGCACAGCAGATCCGGCGTGATCCGGGTGTTGATGCCGCGCGCATGGCGGTCGGGACGGGTGCCGCTTTCATCGGTCAGGCGCGAGAAATCCATCCGCCCCGGCGCCCGCCGCCATCCCGGCGGCCCGGCGACTGATGCCGCGCCGCAGCCAAAGCCATGGCGCGCCGACCAGTCATAGCTCGGCCGGGCCATGGTCTCGCCCAGACGGATGGCGGCGGCCTGGAACTCGAAGGGCAGCGGAAGCCGCCCCTCGGGCAGGCCGGGACAGCGCTGCAGCAGATCGCGATAGACCGGCGCCTCTTCGGCCATGACCGCGTCCAGAACCTCGGGCAAACAGATCCGGCGCAGGTAGTCGTTGACCACAAGCCACTGGAAGTGCTTGCGCACCTCGTCCCGGGCGAAGTCGAAGGCGGCATCGCCCGCCTCGGCCGGGGGGCCGCCGATCCCCGGCGCCCGGGCGACAACCGCATTGTGAAACCGCGCCAGAACCAGATGGACCTCGGCCGTCGCCAGGCCCGCATCGGTCTGCGGAGCGCCGATATAGGCCTTGTCCTGCTCGGCCAGGGCCGGTTTCGGCAAGCGGTTCCGCCGCGCCGGATCGATCCGGACCCCCTCCCCCATGCTCCCGGACGGACCGGTCACGCCCGACCAGAGCCGGGCCGGGGCCGCCGGATCGCGCCGCCATCCGCCCGCCTCGGCGCCATAGAGGCTCTCGAGGCTCAACCGGCCGCTTCTGTCATTGCGGAGATCGGCCATCGCCCGGCGGCGCGGCAGCGGATCGACACGGTCGAGGTCGAGCCCCGACAGCCCGCCCTCGGGGTCGGTCCCGGCGGCCAGTTCCCGGGCGATGACCTGACCCAGATAGGTATAGATCGCGGGCATGCCGGAATCGTCCCCGCCGCCCGTCCCCCGGCCCGCCATCGCCGAGGCCAGATCGCGCAGCGCGGCGGCCGCCGCCACCCCGCCCCGCGCCTCGGCCGCGTCGGGAAAAAGATAGCCGAACGGGCCATGCGGGGCCTCGGGCCAGACCGGATAGGAAAACGCATCGATGGTGGCGCTCCGGAGGCAGGCGGTTCCCGCCTCATCGGGGGCGGGTCGCGCACGGGTCGCGGGGCATTCTTGGCTTTGAAGCGGCAACATCTTCCCTCGACTCCCTGACCGTTTTCCCTCAACGACTCGAGGATCGCGGACCGCCGTCAACGCAGCGTCAAAGGTAAACAAAACCTTTACGACACGGGAAAAGGAGCGGTCGGGCAACGGCTTGACGCAACGGGGCCTGACATCCGCCGGGACAGTCCGCAGGCCCTTCCTGTCGAAAGACCGGCGCCGGAACGGCAAATGGTCCGCGCAGCCCCCCTTTGCCGCAACGGGGGCCTCGGCCCAGGGTCCTGTGCCCCCATCGCAGCGGAGCGCAGGAAATGGACCTGACCTATTGGGCCGTCTTTGCCGGGACCGTCATCGCCGTCTCGATGATTCCGGGGCCGAGTACCCTGATCGCCTTTTCGCATGGGGCAAGCCATGGCTGGCTGCGCAGCACGATCACGGCCAGCGGAAATGCCGTGGCCTCTGCCTGTCAGGCCATCGCGGCCTCGGCCGGACCGGGGCAGGTCCTCACCGGGTCGGCAACGCTGTTCCTGACGCTGAACTATGCCGGGGCGGCCTATCTGGCCTATGTCGACATCCAGCTCTGACGCAGCGCCGCCCGGCGCGTCAGCCTCTCCGATAGAACCCACAACCTCCCCGAGCCCGCGCGCAAGCTGTTCGCCGGGGGCTTCACCGTGGCCGCGAGCAACCCCAAGGCCATCGCCTTCTTCACGGCGCTCTTCCCGCAATTCCTGTCGCCGGAGGGCACGGGCGTCGGGCAACTGGCGGGCATGGTCGCGGTGGTCTGCCTCAGCGCCTTTGCCGTTGCCACCATCTACGGCGGTCTCGGCGCCTGGCTGCGGCGGCTGGAGCTGTCGCAACGCGCGGTGACGCGGATCCACAAGACGACGGGCGGGATCTTCGTGGCCAGCGGGATCGGCCTTGCCGCATCGCGTCCGGCCGGGCGCGGCCCCGCCGGTCGCGCGCCCGGCTTTCGTCTGGACGCGCCTGCCTCAGTCGCGCCAGGAGGTCATCCGGGTCAGGGTCTGGTCGCAGACCTCGGCATTCATCCGCGCCAGCCGCTCGGCCTCGTCGCGGCAGACCGCGACCGTCTCGCCCAGATAGTCGCCCTGCCAGTCGGTCAGGCTTTCGGGCGTGCGGCAGGCGGCCAGGCGCTGCATCGCGTCGGCGTTGCGCCGGGCCTCGTCGCGGGCAAAGGCCGCCATCTCGCTGCTGGTGCGGCGGACGTGATCGACCATGGTGGCACTCACCCAGGCCATCAGCCCCCAGCCCTCGGCCTGGGCACGCAAGGCCGCCTCAAGCGCGGCGGCGGCAGACGGCGTCTCGGGGGTCTTGGGCATGGCGGATCTCCTCACACGCAAACCGGGTGGTACGGATCTGAAAATAGGAACAACCGGGGGCCGGGTCAAAGGCCCGGACTGCGGCGCAACCGCGCCGCCGTCCCCGACCCGCAGTCCCGACGTCAGGCGACACGGGTCCCCTGCACCCAGGCGCCGCGCACCACCGGCACGCCGTCGATCCGCGCCACCCGGATCAGATCGGCCCGCGCGCCGGGCGCGATCCGGCCGCGATCCCTCAGCCCTACCGCATCGGCGGGCGCCCGGGTCACCGTCGCGATGCCCCGCGCCATGTCGTCCCAGAGATCGCCCAGCATCACCCCGGCCATCAGCAAGGCCGAGGGCACGTAATCCGACGAAAGGATGTCGAGAAGCCCCAGACCGGCCAGCTCGGCCGCCGCCACATTGCCCGAATGCGACCCGCCCCGGATCAGGTTGGGCGCGCCCATCATCACCGCGATCCCCTGTTCCCGGCAGGCCCGGGCCGCCTCGAGCGTGGTCGGAAACTCGGCCAGCCGGATACCATGCCCGGCCGAAACCGCGACATGGGCCTCGGTGGTGTCGTCATGGCTGGCAAGGATCGCCCCGCAGCGCCGGGCCTCGGCCACGGCGACCTCTTCGTGGCGCTCGCCATGACGGTCGCGCAACGCCTTCAGCGTCGCGACATGGGCCTCGAAATCGGCCTCGGAAAAGTTGTTCTTGCCCATCACATAGGCCTTCAGCTTGTCCAGATCGCGGAACTGCCGCTGGCCGGGGGTGTGGTCCATCAGGCTGACGATGCCGACCCGGTCCTCGGGACCGAATTCGGCCATCTCCTCGGCCAGGGTCTCGGAACAGACCTCGGCGCGCAGATGCAGGAAATGGCTGATCCGCAGCGCGCCCCGCGCCCTCAGATCCAGCATCTCGCTGGCCAGTCCGCGCGCATAGGCCCGGTAGCGCGCCTTGCCGGACGGGATCGAGCCCACCCGCATCGCATCGAAGACGGTGGTGATGCCGACCCCGGCCAGTTCGGCATCATGGGCGACGATGGCGCTGGCATGGGGCCAGTCGACCGAGGGGCGCGGCTGGATATGCCGCTCCAGATTGTCGGTATGCAGCTCGATCAGCCCCGGCATCACCAGATCGCCGCCGCAATCGATGGCCCCCGCGGGCACCGCCGCGCCCGCGTCGATCCCGGCGATGCGCCCGTCCGCGACGCGGACCGATCCGGTCAGCGTCTCATCGGGCAGAACCAGCGTGGCATTGGCAAGAACGGTCTCGGAAACCGGGGACATGGGCGCCTCCTTCTTGATGCGCGGGGAGGATTGGGGCAGGACAAGGGGGGAAACGGCGCGGCATCCCAGTGCGGAGGGGGCAATGGAAGGCTACCGGCGCTACGCGATCTACTATGCGCCCGAAGAGGGCGCGCTTGGTGATTTCGGCAAGGCCTGGCTCGGCTGGGATGCCGAGGCCGGGGCGCCGCGGGCGCATCCCCGGCTGCGCGGGCTGCCGCGGCCGGTCGAGGATCTGACCGAGGTGCCGCGCAAATACGGGTTCCACGCCACCGTCAAGGCGCCGTTCCGGCTGGCCACGGGCAGCGATATCGGGCTCTTGCATGCCTCGGCCGTGGCGCTCTCGGGCCAGCTGCGGCCGGTGCTGATCGAAGGGCTGCGGCTCTCGCTTCTGAGCGGCTTCCTGGCCCTGACCCCGCGCGGCGACACCCGCGCTCTGGCGGCGCTGGCGGGCAGCGTGGTCGAGGCGCTCGACGGCTTCCGGGCGCCGCCCACCGCCGCAGACCTCGCCCGCCGCAATCCCGACCGGCTGAGCGCCCGCCAGCGCAAGCTCCTTGAAAAATGGGGCTATCCCTACGTGATGGAGGAATACCGCTTCCATCTGACCCTGACCGGCCCGCTGAAGCCGCCCGAAGCCGAGGCGACGCGGATGGTGCTGGGTCCGGTGCTCGACCCGCTGATCGACCGGCCGATCCGCATCAGAAGCCTGTGCCTCTTCGGCGAGGCCGAGGACGGGAAGTTTCACAACCTGCACCGCTATCGCCTGTCGGGCTGAAGCGCGGCCAGAAACGCGGCGACGGCGTCGTCAAGCGCGCCGTCATTGTCGATGCGGACCGCCACGATCCCCTCGGGCAGCGCATAGCCCGCGCGCCCCAGCCGCGCCGCGATTTCCTCGGCGCTTTCGCGCCCGCGCCCGGCAAGCCGCGCCGCCAGCGTCTCGGGCCGGGCGGTGACATGCAGCACGGTCAGATCGGGAAACCGCGCCTGCGCCTCGGCCAGCATCGCGCGCGACCCGTTGAAGATCACGTCCTCCCCCTCCCAAAGCGCCTCGTCGACGCTGCGCGGGATGCCATAGCTCAGCCCGTGCGCGCGCCACCACAGCGCAAAGGCACCCTCGTCGCGCATCCGCTCGAACGCGGCCGCGCTGACGCAATCGCAGTCCTCGCCCCCGGCCCCGGGCGCCCGGGTCACCACCCGGCGGACCAGATGCAGATCGGGCCGGCGCAGCCAGGCCGCCGCCATCAGCGTGTCCTTGCCGGCGCCCGAGGGGCCGACCACCGCGAACAGCCGCCCCGGCCCAACCCCGCTCATGGCGCCACCGCAAAGGCCGAGACATCGACCTCGCGGTCGCAGACCCGCGCGCGCGCGCCCGCGTCATGAAAGATCCCGAGGATCGCGGCGCCCCGCGCCTTGGCCGCCTCGATCAGCTCCAGCACCACCTCGCGGTTGCCGGGATCGAGGCTCG
Organism: Rhodovulum visakhapatnamense; assembly: GCF_004365965.1. Classification (GTDB taxonomy): domain Bacteria; phylum Pseudomonadota; class Alphaproteobacteria; order Rhodobacterales; family Rhodobacteraceae; genus Rhodovulum; species Rhodovulum visakhapatnamense. Next base: position 25,407 of record NZ_SOEB01000011.1, on the reverse strand, counting down.
CCGTCGGCTCGTCCAGCAAAAGCGCCGGATAGTCATGGGCAAAGCCGCGCGCGATATTGACCCGCTGCTGTTCGCCGCCCGAAAACGTGGTCGGGCTCAGATCCCAAAGCGGGCGCGGGATGTTCAGCCGCGCCAGCAGGGCCGCCGCCCGGTCCCGCGCGGCCTCGACCGGCACGCCCACCGCCAGCAAGGGCTCGGCCACGACATCGAGCGTCGGCACCCGCGGCACCACCCGCAGGAACTGGCTGACATAGCCCAGCACATGGCGCCGCAGCGCCAGGATCTCGCGCGGCTCGGCCGCCGCCACATCGAGCCCGCCGACGACGATCCGCCCCGAGGCGGCCAGGTAATTGCCATGGATCATCCGCATCAGGGTCGACTTGCCCGCGCCCGAGGCCCCGGTCAGCGCCACGCACTCGCCGGGCGCCACCGACAGCGCCGCCCCCGCCATCACCGGGATCGCGGCGCCCCCCTGATTATACAGCGTGAAACTCTTGGCCACGCCCGAAAGCTCGATCATCGCTTGGTCCTTCTTCTTGGCCCAAATACCCATTGCCGCGCCGCCCGCCATGGGCGCACCCTCAGACCTGAAGCACCGAACTCACCAGAAGCTGGGTATAGCCATGCTGCGGATCGTCCAGCACCTGATCGGTCAGCCCGGTCTCGACCACCCGCCCGCCCTTCATCACCATCAGCCGATGCGCCAGCAGCCGCACCACGGCCAGATCATGGGTCACGATCACCGCCGACAGCCCCATGTCCCGCACGAGCCCGCGCAACAGATCCAGAAGCCGCGCCTGCACGCTGACATCGAGCCCGCCGGTCGGTTCGTCCATGAACACCAGCCGCGGCCCCGTCACCAGATTGCGCGCGATCTGCAGCCGCTGCTGCATGCCGCCGGAAAAGGCCGCGGGCCGGTCGTCGATCCGGTCGGCCGCGATCTCGACCCGGCCCAGCCAGTCCAGCGCCGAGGCCCGGATCGCCCCGTAGTTCCGCGCACCGACCGCCATCAGCCGCTCGCCGACATTGCCGCCCGCCGAGACCGTCATCCTCAGCCCGTCGCGCGGGTTCTGATGCACGAAGGCCCAGTCGGTGCGCGCAAGCCGCCGCCGCTCGGGCTCGGACAGGGCCAGCGTGTCGCGCATTCCGTCCTTGCCCAGATCGAACAGCACCTCGCCCGCATCGGGCCGCAGATGGCCGGCCAGACAGTTCAGAAGCGTCGACTTGCCCGATCCGCTTTCGCCGACGATCCCCATCACCTCGCCGGGATAAAGATCGAAGCCCACATCCTCGCAGCCGACCCGCCCGCCATAGCGTTTCGTCAGCCCCCTGACCGACAGGATCGGCGCCACCGGCGCCTCGGCCCGGAAAGCACCCGCCCTCATGCCCCGCCCTCCTCTGCGGCCATCTCACCGCGATATCCTGCGGCCCGCCGCCCGGCGCAGTAATCGGTGTCGGAACAGACGAACATCCGCCCGCCCCGGTCATCGACGATCACCTCGTCCAGATAGCTTGTCTCCGACCCGCACAGCGCGCAGGCCCCTTCGGCCTTGCCCGGCACGAAGGGATGATCCTCGAAATCGAGGCTCACCACCTCCGTGTAGGGCGGCAGCGCATAGATCCGCTGCTCGCGCCCGGCGCCGAACAGCTGGATCGCCGCCATCCTCAGCTTGGGGTTGTCGAATTTCGGGATCGGCGAGGGGTCCATCACATAGCGCCCCTCGATTTTCACCGGATAGGCATAGGCGGTCGCGATCTCGCCATGGCGGGCGATGTCCTCGTAAAGCTTCACATGCATCAGCCCGTACTCTTCCAGCGCATGCATCCTGCGGGTCTCGGTCTCGCGCGGTTCCAGAAACCGCAAGGGTTCCGGGATCGGCACCTGATAGACAAGGATCTGCCCCTCGGTCAGCGGCGCTTCGGGGATGCGGTGACGGGTCTGGATCACCGTCGCCTCGCCGGTATGCTCGGTCACGGCAATACCCGCCGTCTTCTGGAAGAACTTGCGGATCGAGACGGCGTTGGTGGTGTCGTCGGCGCCTTGGTCGATCACCTTCAGCGTATCCTCGGGCGTCAGCACCGCGGCCGAGACCTGCACGCCCCCGGTGCCCCAGCCATAGGGCATCGGCATCTCGCGGCTGGCGAAGGGCACCTGATAGCCCGGCACTGCCAGCGCCTTCAAAAGCGCCCGCCGGATCATCCGCTTGGTCTGTTCGTCGAGATAGGCGAAGGTGTAGTCCGCCCCGGGGGCCTCGCCCCGGATTTCCGCCTGGGTCATTCCGCCGCCTCCCGCTCGGCCGCGCTGGCTGCGGCTTCGGCCCGGATCCGCCGCACCAGCTCCAGCTCGGACTGGAAATCCACGTAATGCGGCAGCTTGATATGTTCCAGAAACCCCGAGGCCTGGATGTTGTCGCCATGCGAGATGACGAATTCGGCATCCTGCGCCGGGGCGCCCGTGAAATCCTCGCCCAGGTCCTCCCAGCGCAGCGCCCGGTCGACCAGCGCCATCGAAATCGCCTTGCGCTCGGACTGGCCGAAGACCAGGCCATAGCCCCGGGTGAATTGCGGCGGCTCGGTCTTCGAGCCCGCGAACTGGTTCACGGTCTCGCATTCGGTCAGCTCGATCTCGGCAATCTCGACGGCAAAGCCCAGTTCGGGGATCTCGACCTCGACGCCGACCCGGCCAAGACGCAGCTCGCCCACGAAGGGGTGGTTCCGCCCGTAACCCCGCTGGGTCGAATAGGCCATGCCCAGCGCAAAGCCCTCGTCGCTGCGGGTCAGCGCCTGCAGCCGCAGCGCGCGGCCCGCGGGAAAGCCCAGCGGTTCGCGGGTCAGGTCGGGCGGGGTCTCGTCCGAGGCCGGTTCCGTCTCGATCAACCCGTCGCGGTCCAGAAGCCCGGTGATCCGGGGCTTCGGCGCCGGGTCCGGGGCGGCGGTCGCGGCCTCCGGCACCTCGCCCTCGGCGGCCAGCGCGAAATCCAGCAGCCGGTGGGTATAATCGAAGGTCGGCCCCAGCACCTGCCCGCCGGGGACGTCCTTGAAGGTGGCCGAGATCCGGCGGTCGCAGCGCATCGCGCCGGTCTCGACCGGTTCGGACGCGCCCAGACGCGGCAGGGTGGTGCGATAGGCGCGGATCAGGAAGATCGCCTCGATCAGATCGCCGCGCGCCTGCTTGATCGCCAGCGCCGCCAGATCGGGATCGTACAGCGACCCCTCGGCCATCACCCGGTTGACCGCCAGCGTCATCTGTTCGCGGATCTGGGCGACGGCGAGTTCCGGGACCGCCGCATCGCCCCGGCGTTCCTCGGCCAGCCAGGCATGGGCATTGTCGATCGCCCGCTCGCCCCCCTTGACGGCAACATACATCAGACGGCCTCCACATGCGTGCTGCGGGGCAGCGCGGCCAGCCGGACGCCCGCGGTAAAGAAGAAGTCGAGCCCCAGCGGAAACCGCGCCCGATTGGCCCGGAAGGCCGAGATCTCGGGCAGCGACAGCCCATGGCTGGTCTCGATGCCGGGGCCGGTCAGCCGCGCCCCCGTGGCGTCAAGCGCGTCCATCTCGACGATCAGCGTGGCCGAGCGGTCGGGATAATCGGGCGTCCCGAGGCTGTAGGCATCGAGCGGCAGCAGATCGGCCCAGCGCCCGACGGCAAAGACGGCGCCCGCGCGGTCCGAAAGCGGCGCCCCGGTGTGAAACCGCAGCCAGTCGCGGATTTCGGGCCGGTCGAGCGGCCCGGCCAGATGCACCGGGGTCGCGGGATCGGCCAGCACCAGCAAAAGCGTGCCGGCGGCAACCGACAGCGGCGCGGGCGGCCGCGCGCCCGCGACGTCCTCGATGCGCCCGGGCCGGGCCATCGCGGTCAGCGCCGCGCGAAACGCCTGCGCCGCCTCGCGCGGGGTGTCGGCAAAGCCGCCTGACAGGGCCTGAACGTCCATCGCCTCAATCCTCTCCGCGCACCATGGTGAAGAACTCGACCCGGGTCGCGGCGGCCCGCGCCGCCCGCGCCGTTTCGGCCGCCGCCATCTCTTCGGCCAGCGGGTCCAGCAGCCGGGCGCGCACATCGTCCGCCCGCCCGGTCTGCATCAGCGCATCGGCCAGCGCGGCCCGGCGCGCCTTGGCCTTGTCGCGCCCCTGCACCCAGGCATGGCCGACCGCGCGCCCCTCTTGCAGCCGCAGCGCACAGCGGGTAACCGTCACCTCCCCGAGGTTGAAGGGCGCGCCCGTGCCCCCCATCCGGCCGCGCACCATCACCCCTCCGGTTTCGGGGGGTCGAAGCCATGCGAATTCGGGATCTGGCCCCAGACTTATCCACAGGCGCTCCAGCGTCGCCGCAGGCGCGCGGGCCAACAGACCCATCCATTCGCGACGCGTTCCCGGTTCGGTCATCCGACTGCTTGCCGATTTGTCCACAGGCTTGTCCGATCTCTACACAGACACTATACAACTAGACAAATCCCTACGCGCGCTTCCCGAGTCGCGCAAGCGGCACCTGGATGAAGTTTCGATGACATGACCCCGACCGCGCTCTGGATCTCGATCGCCGCGACGCTTCGCGACGAAATCGCCGCGGGCCGCTACCGGCCGGGCGACAAGCTGCCGACCGAGGCCGACCTGGCGCGCCGGTTCGGGGTCAACCGCCACACCGTCCGGCGGGCGCTGGCCGATCTGGCCGAGGCGCGGCTGGTGCATGCCCGGCGCGGCTCGGGCGTCTATGTCGCGGCCCGGCCGACCGACTATCCGCTGGGCCGCCGGGTGCGGTTTCACCAGAACCTCGCCGCGGCCGGGCGCAGCGCCGACCGCAAGGTGCTGCTGCGCACGACCGGCAAGGCCGACCGGCGCGAGGCCGAGGCGCTGGCCCTGCCCGAAGGCGCGGCCGTTCATGTCTACGAGGGCATCTCGCTGGCCGATGGCCAGCCGCTCGCGCTTTTCCGCAGCGTGTTCCCGGCCGACCGGCTGCCCGGGCTGCTCGACGCGCTGGCCGAGGACCCGTCGGTGACCCGGGCGCTGGCGCGCGCGGGCGTCGCGGACTACACCCGCGCCTCGACCCGGCTGACCGCCAAGCGCGCGACGCCGACCCAGGCCCTGCATCTGGACCTGCGCCCGGGCGACCCGATCCTGCGCAGCGTGTCGGTCAATGTCGATGCCGGGGGCCAACCGGTCGAATACGGCCGCACCTGGTTCGCGGGCGACCGCGTCAGCCTGATCGTCGCGCCCGATTGAGTACCGCATTTGATCGAATTGAGGGCAGAGCTGCAACCCTTGTCATACCGGCGATACAGTGACGGGGTATTTCGCTCGCTACGTCACCTCATAACCGCCCGAGCAGCGACATGCCCCAGTACCTTCAGCCCCTGCGCTTTACCGGCGCCACCATCCTGCGCGACGGCGAGCTGCAGCGGCGCTCGCTTGCCATTGCCGATGGCCGGATCACCAAGGGCCCGCTGCCCGAGGTCGATCTGTCGGGCTATCTGATCCTGCCGGGCATCGTCGATCTGCATGGCGACGCCTTCGAACGGCATATCGCGCCCCGCCCTGCCGCGCCCTTCGCGCTGGAGGTCGGGCTGGCCGCGACCGACCGCGAGGCGGCCGCGAACGGCATCACCACCGGCTGGCTTGCGCAGGGCTGGTCCTGGGAGGGCGGACGCCGTGCCCCCGATCAGGCCGAGGCCTTGATGGCCGCGCTCGACGCCTACCGGCCGCGGATGCTGACCGACCTGCGCATCCAGCTGCGCTGCGAAACCCATACCGTGGGCACCGCCCAACGCCTGCTCGAGGCGGTCGAACGGCACGGCATCGACTATGTCGTCTTCAACAACCACCTCGAAGAGGCCGAAGAGCTGGCGCGCGCGCGGCCCGAGCGGCTGCACCACTGGGCGACCGAAAACGGCCGGTCCGTGCGGGATCACATGGCCGCGGTCGCCGCCGCGCAGGCAATGGCGCCCGACGTGCCGCGCTATCTGTGCCGGCTGGCCGAGGCGTTCGACGCGATGGGTGTGCTTTACGGGTCGCATGACGACCCCGACGGCGAGACCCGCGAGCGGTTTTCGATGATCGGGGCCCGGATCGCCGAGTTCCCGACCACCCGCCGCGCCGCCGCCGCCGCCAAGGCGATGAACGATCCGGTGCTGCTGGGTGCGCCCAATGTGGCGCGGGGCGGCTCGCAGGCGGGCAACGCCTCGGCGACCGATCTGATCGCCCAGGGGCTTTGCGACGCGCTGGTGTCCGACTTCTATTATCCGGCGCTGCCCCATGCGGTCTGGCGGCTCGTCGATCTGGGTCTCAGGTCGCTGCCGCAGGCCTGGGCGATGATCTCGCAGCACCCGGCCGAGATCCTGCGCCTGCCCGACCGCGGCCGGCTCGATTTCGGACGCCGGGCGGATCTGTGCGTGATCAACGAAGAGACTCGCGCGGTCGAGATGACCATTGCGGGCGGGCGGCTGACCTATCTGGCCGGCGAGGCGGCGCATCGCTTCGCCCATCGCATCCATGCGCTGGATATGGCGGCGGAATAGCCGCAACGCAGCAAAATTTATAGCCGCGTCGCAGAAAATTCACCTACCGGCAACCAATTCCATGGGCTTTCGCCACAAAGACGAGCTATACTAAAAACCGTTAAACGGTGTGATCGGGGTTTTCGGTAGAGGTTGTTCCGCCGTCAGGCGACCGGGGATTTCAGTTTCGATTTCAGCAGGCTCAGGGGGACGCGGCTTCGGCCCGTCCCCCTTTTGCTGTCCGGCGGCCCGCGCGGCGGGCTCAGCCGCCATGGGCCTCGAGGAAGGCCTCGACAGAGAGGGTGCGGAAGTCTTCCAGCGCGCGCCGCAGCGCCGCATGGTCCCAGTCCCACCAGGCCAGCGCCTGCAGCCGCCGGGCGATGGCGGGGGCAAAGCGGTCGCGGATCGGCACCGCCGGGACCCCGGCCACGATGGTATAGGGCGCCACATCGCGGGTCACCACGGCGCCCGCCCCCACCACCGCTCCGTCGCCCACCGTCACCTCGGGGCGGACGATGGCGCCATGACCGATCCAGGTATCATGTCCGATCCGGGCGCGGCGGCTGGCACGATGGGCGAAGAAGGCCGGGTCGTCCCCGGCATCCTCCCAGTAATCGGCCGAGCGATACAGGAAATGGTGCAGGCTCGCGCGCTGCATCGGGTGATCGGTGGGCCCGATCCGGGTGAAGGCGGCGATATTGGCGAACTTGCCCAGATCGGCATTGGCGATGTCGGCATAGCGGTCGCAATAGGAATAATCGCCCATGGCGACGTTGAGCAGCCGCGCGCCCTGCCCGATCTCGACATAGCGGCCAAGGGTACAGCCCGTGACCGAACACTCGGGATGAACGACCGGCGTCTCGGCGGACAGGCGGGGCATCGGCGGGCTCCTCGGAAAGCGGGACGCATCGTCCCCGCGGGGAAGGTGCGGGATCAGGCGCCGCGGATCAGGCGGCGGCGGAGGATCCCCGAGATCCAGTCCATCGCCGACACCATCAGCACGATCAGAACGATGTAATAGCTGACCTCTTCCCAGTCCTTCTGGGTGATGATCGCCTGGGTCAGCAAAAGCCCGATGCCGCCGCCGGTGATGGCGCCGATCACGGTGGCGCTGCGGGTATTCGATTCCAGATAGTACAGCGCCTGCGACAGCAGCACCGGCGTGATCTGCGGGATCACCCCGAAGCGGTAGCGCGCCAAGAGCGGCGCCCCGGTCGACTGCACGCCTTCTATCTGCCGCCGGTCGACATTTTCCAGCGCCTCCGAGAACATCTTGCCGAAGGTGCCGCTGTCGGTGAACAGGATCGCCAGCGCCCCGGTCATCGGCCCCGGCCCGAAGGCACGCGCCAGAACGATGGTCCAGATCAGCCCGTCGACCCCGCGCACGAAGTCGAAGACCCGCCTTATGCCGAAGCGGATCGCCATCACAGGCGTGAAGTTCCGCGCCGCCAGAAAGGCCAGCGGCAGCGCCACCAGCGCGGCCCCCATGGTGCCGAGAAAGGCCATCAGCACGGTTTCGAACAGCGCCCAGGCGACGTCCGCATGGCGCCACATCGGGTTGCGCCAGAAATCGTGCCAAGCGCCCGCGAGATTGCTGCGATCAGGATCGATCTGCGGCCCGAACAGAAGGCTTGCTGCCGAGTGCCCGTGATAGGGGCTGTCGAGGGTGAAGAAGAACAGCTCCCATCCGACGAAATACCGGAACACCTCGGTGCGGTTGCGGGTCACGGTCAGCCGCCCGGCCTCGGTCGTCACCGCAAGCCGGTTGCGCGACAGGCTGATCCAGTCCGGCAGCGGCCCGGTCAGGTTGGTCTCGACCCCGGCGGACGGGCTCGGCCGCGCCTCGATCAGCCCGTAGCCCGGGACGCTATAGCTCACCATCTCCGGCCCGAAACTGACCAGATGGCCATCGCCCAGGTCGATTTCGGTGCGCGCGCCCTTGCGCTCGACCCAGTCGGGCGGCGCATCGGGGGCATAGGTGCCCTTCCGTTCGCCCTCGATCGCGACGGTGACCTCGCCCGAGCGGTTGTCGCGGGTGACATGGGTCTTGTAGCTGTAGCTGTCGGCCAGCAGCGTCCGGCCATTGTCAAGCCGCGCCCTCTCGGCCAGCCCGGCCACGTCGAAGGCGATGGCGACATAGGCCAGATAGGCCAGCACCAGCCCCGGAAACGCGAAGGCTGTCAGGCGCTTGCGCCCGATCAGGCCGACCGCGCCCCGTTTCAGCAGGGCGGTATCGCTCATGCGGCGGCTCCCTTTGTCAGGCGGTCGCGGACATGGCTCGACACCTGGTCGAAGACGACGATGGCCGCGAAGAGCAGCAGGAAGATCGCCGCCGCCTGGTCGAACCGCCCCTGCCCCCAGGACATCGCGTTCTTCAGCTCGTAGCCGAGCCCCCCCGCGCCGACGAAGCCCAGGATCGCCGAGGCGCGGATATTGATCTCGAAGCGCAACAGCGCATAGCTGAGGTAATTCGGCGCGACCTGCGGCACGACCCCCAGCCACATCCGCTGCGCCCAGCCCGCGCCGACCGAGGCGAGCCCCTCGACCGGCTTCAGGTCGGCATTCTCGTTGACCTCCGAGAACAGCTTGCCCAGCGCGCCCGCGGTATGAAAGGCGATGGCGATCATCGCGGGCACCGGCCCGCCGCCCAGCACGTAGATCAGCACCAGCGCGATGACGATCTCGGGCACTGCCCGCATCACGTCCATCGCCCGGCGAAAGAGCGGGATCGCCAGCGCCCAGGGCGCCAGCCCCCGGGTCGACAAAAGCGCCAGCGCAAAGCCTGCCGTCCCGCCCACAAGGGTCGAGACCGCGGCGATATTGACCGTCTCGACCAGTGCCGGAAAGAACCGCAGCAGGTTGGCGGGCATGTCGGCGATCTTGGCGGCGGCCTCTTCGATCACATTGGCCGGAAAGGCGAAGATGTTGCCGATCCCGTCCAGGAACCCGCCGGCATTGCGGTCATTCGCAAGCCCGAAGCCCGACGCCATCAGCACCGCGAAGATGGTCAGCGTCAGGCCCGAATAAAGCTGCCGGCGCCGCACCAGATCGAGATAGCGGCTGCGGATCGGATCGGTCCGGGAGGCGGGGAAGCTGTCGGCCATGACGGGGGTGCTTTCACGTGAAGGCGGCGGACCCGGACAGGGGTCCGCCGCCGCCGGTGATCCGGCTCAGTTCGATTGCGCCTTGCGGGCCTCGACGATCGACAGATAGGCGTCATGGGTGATCGGCATCACGCCCTTCGCCTCGCCCGCCAGCACGCCATAGGAACAGTCGGGGTCCATCGAGGCCAGCGACGCCACCAGGGCGGTCATCTTCACCTTGGCATCTTCCGGCAGCGCGGTGCGCAGCACGATCGGGCCTTCCGGGATCTGCTTGGACCGCCAGATCTCGACCATGTCATTCATGTCGACGATGCCCGCATCGACGGCCTTGCGGAGCGCGCCCGAGTTGTAGCCGTCTTCCCAGTTGCCCTGGCCGTCGGCCCAGGTCACGCCCGCATCGACATCGCCGTTGCTGACCGCGACGATGGTCTGTTCGTGGCCGCCGGTGAAGACGACCTCGCCAAAGAAGTCGCCCGACTGCATCGAATGGCCAGTCTGGGCCGGGATCTCGATCGAGGGGATCAGATAGCCGCTGGTCGAGTTCGGATCGCCGAAGCCGAATTTCTTGCCCTGCATGTCGTCGAGCGAGGCGATGCCGCTGTCCTTGCGGGCAAAGCCGATGGCGTAATAGCCGTAGGACCCGTCGGTGTTGACCTTGACCAGCACCGGCTCGACCGCGGTCGGGTCTTCCAGATAGATCTTGGCATAGCCCGAGGCGCCCAGCCACGCCATGTCGATGGTGCCGCCCAGAAGGCCCTGGATCACGCCGTCATAATCGGCGGGCGCGAACAGCTTGGTCGGCACGCCCAGCAGGTCCTCGGACTTGACGCGCAGGCATTCGTAGGAATTCAGCCGGTCCTGGGCGTTCTCGCCGCCGAGGATGCCGATGCGGAATTCGTCGATCTTGTCCTGCGCGAAGGCGGGCGCGGCCAGCGCGGAGGTCGCGACGAGAGCGGCAAGCAGTCGGGTCATGGTCTTACTCTTTCTTTCGGTTGAAATGCCCCGTCGGTCAGGCCCGGGGGGCGGGAAAGCTGTCAGATCAGTTCGGTCTCGGCCATCGCCGCGCGCGCGACCCGGTCCAGCGCCTCGATCGAGGTCGAAGTCGCCTGTTCCGAGAACGTGGCGTCGGCGCCGTAGATGTCGCGGGCGACGCCGGTGGTCAGCTGTTCGGGGCGGCCGTCGAACACCATGCGGCCCTCGCGCATGCCGATCACCCGGTCGCAATAGCGCCGCGCGGTGTCCAGCGTGTGCAGGTTGGCGATCACCATGCGGCCGTCCTCCTCGTGGATGCGGCGCAGCGCATCCATCACCACCTGGGCATTCATCGGATCGAGGCTGGCGATGGGCTCGTCCGCGAGGATGATCTTCGGGTCCTGCATCAGGGCGCGGGCAATGGCCACGCGCTGCTGCTGGCCGCCCGACAACGCCTCGGCGCGCTTCGCCGCCTGTTCGGCGATGCCCAGCCGGTCGAGAATGTCGATGGCGCGGTAAATGTCGGCGCGCGGATAGAGGTTGAAGACCGTGGCCAGCGCCGAGCGGCGGTTCAGCGTGCCGTGCAGCACGTTCGAGACCACATCGAGCCGCGGCACCAGGTTGAACTGCTGGAAGATCATCGCGCAGTCCGATTGCCAGGCGCGCTTGGCCGCGCCCTTCAGCGCCAGTACGTTGCGGCCCTCGAAGCGGATCTCGCCCGCGGTGGCGTCGGTCAGGCGGTTGAGCATGCGCAGCAAGGTCGACTTGCCCGCGCCGGACCGGCCGATGATTCCGATGAAGGCCGGACGCTCGACCGAAAAGCTGACGCGGTCGACGGCGGCGATCCGGCCGAAATGCCGTGTCAGATTGTCAACGCTAAGCAGCATCTGCCCCCCGGGTGCTGGTCCTTGCCGGGGTGGGTAGAGGCGGAGGGAAACGGAAATGTTGCGACGGGGTGAAGCTTTGGTGACACGGCCCGAACCGGGAACGACCGGGGCCGACCGGTAACAGCCGCCGGGCCGAGGTTGCCGCCGCCCGCCATCTGGCGCATTGTGCGGCCCGCAACAGACCGGAAAAGACGGCAGGACGCATGGAACGATTCATTCCCGGCCCGGACACCCAGCGGCTTTATCGCGACGCGCTGGGCAGCTTTGCGACCGGCGTGACGGTGGTCACGGCGCTCGGGTCACACGGTCCGGTCGGCATGACCGCGAACAGCTTTTCCTCGGTCTCGCTCGACCCGCCGCTGGTGCTGTGGTCGCCCGCGCGCGCCTCGACGCGCTATCCGGCGATGTCGGGCGCAGAGCGTTTCGCGATCCATGTACTGGGCGCGGGCGAAGAGAACCTCGCCGCGCGCTTTGCCCGGTCGGGCGCCGATTTCGAGGGGCTCGGCCCCGAGAGCGGGGACGACCCGCCGCTGCTGGAGCAGGGCTGGATCGCGCGCTTTGTCTGCCGCCGGGTCGCGCTGCACGAGGCCGGGGACCACGCCATCGTGGTCGGTCATGTCGAGGACTGCGCCCGGCGCGAAGGCCCGCCGCTGGTTTTCGCGGGCGGGGCCTATGGCGATTTCAGCCCGCTGGGCTGAGCCGCCCTCCGGGCGCCCGGCCGGAGGGCCTCCCCGAAGGCAAGGCCCGGACCGGACCGGGTTGCGCTGGCGCTGGCAATGGCGATGGCTTGGCAGGCGCCCCTGACGGCGGGGCGGACGATCAGTCCGCCGCCGCGTCACAGACCCCGAGGCTGCGCTTGAGCCGCCGCACCGAAGACGGCGTCACTCCGAAATAGCGGCCGATCTCGGCCTCGTTCAGGCCGTAGCCGACCATCGCGCGCAGCGAGGCCGCCGGCATCGGGCCGAGCTTGCCGAAGACGGGATGCACACGCGGGCGCATCGCCAGCCGGCGGGCGGTGTTTCTGGGTTCCTGAATCATGTTCACGGCCGACTCCTCCCAATTCGTCCCTGCCGTACGGGCCGTCCTCATCGCCTGGCAGGACGACGGGCGACCCTACGGAAAGATATACCACGTCCTCAGGGAATTTTCTCCTCTTGACGACAACCTTTCCGCGACTCGCCGGCGGGATTTCGCCACACCGCGCCGCAGCATTACGCTGCACCACAGCATCTTGGGAGCCACGCCTGGCCCGCAAGGCGCCCCCCGGGCGGCCCTTCGGACCGTCCGGGGGCGCCCCTCCGAACCTAGCCGAAGATGTCGGCAGTGATGCCCGCATACCAGCCGAGGCTTTCCTCGAAGGTCGCCTTTCTCAGCGCCGCATCCTCGCCGGTCTGGCTGACGAAGCCGTCGACCTTGGCGATCTTGTCCTCGGCGGCCTGATAGGAGGCGCCGACCTTGACGCCGTCCCCGGTGTCGATCAGCGACCAGCAGGTGTTCGAGTATTTCGCCGGGAAGGCCCGTGCCCCGATCAGCGCCGCGCGCACCTGCATCGCCGCCACCTTGGCCTGGCTGTTGGCCGAGAAGGCCGATTTCGGCATGTCGCCCGCGATGGTCGCGTCGCCCAGAATGTAGATATTCTCGTCGATCCGGCTTTGCATCGTCCCCGGCACGATGGGGCAGAAGCCGCTGTCATTGGCAAGCCCCGCGATACCCGCGATATGACCCGCCTTCTGCGCCGGGATCACGTTGCAGACATCGACCGTCTCGGGTGTGCCGTCGATCACGACCTCCATGCTGTCCGGCCGCACCTCGACATTGGCGGCGCCGAAATCGGGGCCGATCCGCTCGATCATGCCGGGATAGTGCCGCCCCCAGCCCTCCTCGAACAGCGCCTGCTTCGAGAACTTCTCCTTGGGGTCCACGATCAGGATCTTGGCGGTCGGGTTCCGTTCCTTCAGGACATGGGCCACCATCGAGATCCGCTCGTAAGGGCCGGGGGGGCAACGATAGGGGTCGGGCGGGGCCACCATGCAGAAGACGCCGCCCTCGCGCATCGCCTCGATCTGCGCCTTCAGCAGCTGGGTCTGGCTGCCCGCCTTCCAGGCATGGGGCATGCGGTTCTGAACCGTCAGATCCCAGCCCGGCACCGCACCGTCGACGAAGTCGATGCCCGGCGACACGATCAGCCGGTCATAGCCCAGCGCATGGCCCGAGGCGAGCGCGACCGACCGGGCCTCGCGGTCGATATCGACGGCGAGATCGTGGATCACGTTGATGCCGTACTGGCTGGCAAGCCGCCCGTAGTCATGGGCGATCGAGGCGAGGTCGCGGAACCCGCCCAGATAGAGGTTCGAGAAGAAGCAGGTGTAATAGGTCTTGCCGGGCTCGATCAGCACCACGTCGATGGCGCCGCCGCTGTCCTTGGCGATGTAGCGCGCGGCCGTGGCGCCCCCCGCGCCGCCGCCCACGATCACCACCCTCGGCCGGGCCTGGCCGAGGGCAGAGGGCGCCGACAGGGCCGCGCCCAGCGCCAGCCCGGTTCCCAGAAAGCTTCGTCTGTTCAGGCTCATGTCTCTGTCTCCTCCCTGGACATGATTTCGCGCGTCTCCGGTCGTTTTCGTGAATGACGGCGGGCCGTCAGAGGCCGAGCGCCCCGAAATAGGCCGCCAGCGCCGCGATTTCCTCGTCCGACAGCCGCCCGGCCATCATCTGCATCACCGGATGCGGGCGCAGATGCTGCTTGTAGGCATGCATCGCCAGCACGAACTTGCGCTCGGGCCAGAGCGTGATCGAAGGGATGCCCTGATCGGACCCGTCGCGCTGATGGCAGGTCGTGCATTCGCTCGACAGGTATTCGCCCCAGCCCGGGTCGCCCGCCAGCGCCAGCGTCGCCTCGCTCAGCTCCGGATCGCCCGCGCGCGCGGTCGGCGCCGCCTCGGGGATGTTCGAGGGCTTGTCGGAATACTGGCGCAGGAAGGCCAGCAGATCGGCCCGCTCGCCCGCATCCTCGAGCCCCGGAAAGCTCATCCTGGTGCCCGAGACCAGCACCACCGGATTTTCCAGATAGGCATCGAGCGTCTCGAACGTCCAGGTCAGCCCGTCCTGGCCCGCCCGCTGCATCGACCTCGAATAGGGAAAGCCCGCGACCGTCGCCGCGCGCCGTCCGAAAAGCCCTGTCAGCGGCGGCCCGATGCTGGCCTGCGCCTCGGGACCGATTTCATGGCAACCGCTGCAATAGACCCAAATCTCGGCGCCGCGCACCGGGTCGCCGATGGCCTCGACATGCGTCTCGGCCCGCCCCGCGCCCGCCCCTCCCAAGGCGAGCGCGAGGACCAGACTTAGTTCCTCCCTCATATGCAAATAATGCAATTCCGCTATGCGTCTAGCAAGATGATTCGACCCCTCGACTCGCCCAAGGGCAGGGACGGAATGACGCGGGCGGACCCTGAAACGGAAAAGGGGCGACCCGACGGCCGCCCCATATCCCCTGCCCGCAGATCGCGTCGCTAGTGACCTTCGTCCGGGGTCACGTCCAGCACGGCGGCGCGCATGGTGATCTTAACCTCCGGCTTGCAGTCGGTCATGCAGGGCGGCTGCGAGAAGCGCGGCAGTTCGGTCGTCTCGCGGTCGTCGACGATGAAGCCGTCGGCATTGGGCATCGCGACCTCGAGGAAGTTCTCGTTCGACAGCACGAAATCGTCGTCGACCAGATCGTTCGAATAAAGGATGTAGGCGGTGATGGCATAGACCTCGTCGACCGTCAGCACCTGCGCCGCGCCGAAGGGCATCGAGCGGTGGACATAGTCCCAGACGGTCGAAAGATAGGGCCAGTAGGACCCCACGGTCTTGAGCGGGTCGTCGCGGTCAAGCGTGCCGTCGCCGCCCGCAAGCTTGGGGTAATTGCCCACGCCCTCGGCGAATTCGCCATGGCAGATCGCGCAATTGGCCGAAAAGATCTCTTCGCCATCCTCGACCGAGCCCGAGCCTTCGGGCAGGCCCACCCCGTCGGGGGCCACATCGACGTTCCAGGCCGCGACCTCTTCGGGCAGCGCCGGACGGCCCAGCCCGAAACGGTCCGCCTGGGCCGGACCGGTCAGGGCCAGCAGCAGGGCGACCGCGGACAGGTTACGAGACTTCGACATTTTCCGCCTCCCCGTTGGCCTTGACCCACCAGGTCTGGATGCCGTTGTTGTGATAGATCGAGTTCAGCCCGCGGATTTCGCGCAGCGCGTTCTTGGTCGGCTGGACATAGCCGGTCTCGTCCATCGCGCGCGATTGCAGCAGCATCTCGGAGCCGTCCCAGTCGATATCCAGATAGAAGCGGCTGAGCGCCATCTTCTGCCCGGGCTGCGCCAGCCGCGCGGTCTGCCAGGACGTGCCGCCATCAAGCGAGACATCGACCCGCGAGATCGCGCCCCGCCCCGACCAGGCGAGCCCGGTGATGACCAGCGGCCCCGGCCCGTGGGTGATGGGCGATTGCGGGCTGGGCGAGGTGATGACCGATTTCGCATCCATCACCCAGGTCCATTTGCGCGAGGTGCCGTCGGCCAGCGTGTCGGTGTATTTCGAGGTCTCCTCGCGGCTTTGGACGGCCTCGGTCGTGACCTCGACCCGGCGCAGCCACTTGATCCACATGTTGCCTTCCCAGCCCGGCACACACAGCCGGACCGGATAGCCATGCTCCTTGCGCAGCGCCTCGCCATTGGCCTTGAACGCCACCAGGCAATCGTCGAGCGCCTTGTCGAGCGGGATCGAGCGGCCGTTCGAGGAGGCATCGGCCCCCTCGACATAGATCCATTTGCCCTCGGGCTTGACGCCCGCCTCTTCCAGCAGGGTGCGCAGCGGCACGCCGGAATATTCCATGTTGTGGATCATGCCATGGGTGAACTGCGCGCCATTCAGCTGCGCCCCCGCCCATTCCATCCCGGAATTGGCCGCGCATTCGAGGAAATAGGTGTGGTTCACCCGCGGGAAGCGTTCGAGATCGGCATAGGTGAAGACCAGCGGCGTCTCGACCAGCCCGTTGATCATCAGCCGGTAATCTTCCTTGGGCAGGTCGATGGCGCCGGAATGATGCCGCTCGAAGGCGCAGCCCTGCGGCGTGATGGTACCGTCAAGCGCGTGGATCGGCGAAAAGTTGACCGAGGAAATCGTGTCGGCGGTCAGCCAGCCGACATTGCGCCGGATCACGTCGGCTTCGTATTCGATGGGCATCCCGTAAGGGGTCACGTCGACCCCGTCGCCCCACATCTGCGCCCAGGGCTGTTTCTCGGTGATCAGCGGATCGGGTTCCTGCGCCACGGCGCCGCCCGCGACCAGCGCGCCGCCGCCCGCCAGTCCCGCCTTCAGAAATCCGCGCCGCGTGGGGGCGCCCGGCCGGTCGGTCATCGGTGTCTCCTCCTTCGTGCCGCTCATGCGCCGCTGACCACGACCGACGTGTTTGGGTCGACGCGGACCGTGCCCTGACGCTTGACGTAGCTTTCGACCACCTCCCAGATCGGCGGCCCTTCGGTGCCCTCGCCCACGCTGGCCCAGCCCGAGACCACGTAGGACCGGGCCGGATCGACCGCTTCGCCGGTCTTCAGCAGCGTCATGTCGGTGATGCGGCTGCCCTGGGGTTTGGTGACGTCGATCCGGTAGCCCATGCCGCCGACCCGGACCATGTCGCCGCCCTGCTGGTAATAGGGATCGGGGTTGAAGAGGTTGTCAGCCACGTCCTCGAGGATGGTGTGCAGCATCTCGCCCGTCATCTCGGAGCGGTAGGCGTTCGGATAGGTCATGGCGGTGGCGCTATACAGATCCTCGCGGGTGATCGGATCGCCCGGCAGCAGGCTCGGCCCCCAGCGGAACCCGGGGCTGAGCGCGATATCGGCCTCGCGCTCGTCGATCAGCGCATTGCAGATCAGATCGTCCCAGGTGCCGTTGAAATTGCCCCGCCGGTAAAGCAGGCTGTCGGTCGTGCCCAGAACCTCGGCCATCTCGTCGCGGTAGGGCGCGCGCTCGCGGTCGATCAGGGCGGCCATCTCGGGATCGGGGGCGATCGCGTCCGAAAAGACCGGGATCAGCTTGTGGCGGAAGCCCATCATCCGTCCCTCGCGCACATCGAGATCGAGCCGGGTGACGAACTTGCCGTTCGAGCCCGAGGCGATCAGAAGGGTCTGGCCCACCATCACCGGCTCGGGCAGCGCGTCATGGGTGTGCCCGGTCAGGATCACGTCGATGCCAGGGACGTTGCCGGCCATCTTGCGGTCGACATCGAAGCCGTTATGGCTGAGCAGAACGACAAGATCGGCGCCCTTGCCGCGGACTTCCTGCACCACCTCGGCCATGCGCTCTTCGCGGACGCCGAAGCTGAGGCCGGGGAACATCCATTTCGGGTTGGCGATGGGCAGGTAGGGGAAGGCCTGGCCGATCACCGCGATCTGCGCGCCACCCCGCTCGAACATCCTGTAGGGCTCGTAGGCGGGCTCGTCCCATTCGGCATCGAAGATGTTGGCGCCGAGGAAGGCGAAGTCGAGCCCGTCCACGATCTCGGTCACGCGGTCGACGCCGAGGGTGAATTCCCAGTGGCTGGTCATCGCGTCGGGTTTCAGCAGGTTCATGGCGTTGACCATGTCCTGCGCATCCGAGCGCAGGCAGGTATAGGACCCGTGCCAGGTGTCGCCGCCATCGAGCAGCAGCGCCTCGGGCCGGTCCGCGCGAATGGCGTTGATCACCGTCGCCACCCGGTCGAGCCCGCCCATCCGGCCATAGCCTTTGGCCAGCGAGACGAAATCGACATAGCTCAGCGCATAGGCCTCGGGCGTGCCGGGGGCGATGCCGTAAAGCTTGAGGAAATCGGCGCCCGTCACATGGGGCGGCTGTCCGGCTGCGGCGCCGACGCCGATATTGATCTCGGGTTCGCGGAACCAAAGCGGCACCAGCTGGCCGTGGATGTCGGTGACATGGATGAGCGTCACGTTGCCGAAGGTGTCGAACTCCAGCAGCCGGTCCTGGGTCAGCGCCTGCTGAGCCGCGAGCCGCGCCCAGTTGCCCGCGCCGGACGCGCCCCAGACCGCCGAGGCGGCCAGCGCGGCCTGCAGGAAATCCCTTCGCGAAATCATCGTTTCGGCATCCTTTCCGGATCGCGGCCTGCGCATCACATGCACGAAACCGAATGTTTTAGATCCGACGGGGCCCGCGCCGGGTCAGCGGCGCGGGCCCCGGGATCAGTTGCGGACGGACGGCCCCTCGACCGACAGCCCGTTGCCGCGCGAGGCGACGTAAAGCTCCAGCGCCACGAATTCGGGCGAGCCGACCGCGAAGGGCACGCCGCGGGTGTCGCGGATGCAGCCCTTGAACCGGTCCTGCACGGCATTGAGCTTGGTGTTCTTCAGCCGGTAGCTGGGAAAGCCGTTGATCTGGCCCTGGCTCAGATGGTCGGCGCGGATGTAATGGTCGAAATACTGCTCGTGGCAGTTGGCGCAGGACAGGTCGAGCTGGCCGTAGCGGGTATAGTAGATTTCCTTGCCCTTCTCCCAGGTCGACCGGGCCGGGCCGTCGATGGCCACATCGACCGGCATCCCGCGCGAGACCGAGGCGATCAGCGCGACCATCTGGGTCATGTCGCTGCCGATGTATTTCCACTCGTCGGCACCCATGCGCGAGGTGCGGCAGGCATTGATCATCTGCTCGACCGTGCGGACCTCGCCCGCGCTTTCGACCCATTTCGGGTAATGCGCGCGGACCCCCAGCATGCCCTCGTCGACCGTGCCATGGCAGTCGGCGCAGGACTTGCCGGCGCTGCCCTCGGGCGTGTCCCAGACCTCGCGCGCGGCCTCGACGAAGATCATGCCCGGATTGTCGAAATCGTCCAGCTCCAGCGCCTGGGTATCGTCGCTGCGGAAGGTCCAGCCGGACCGGATCTCGTCGAGATGGCCTTCGAGATGCGGCGGCGCCGCGGTGCGGGTGACGATCTCGAGATCGCCGTTGATGATCAGCGGATCGTCCGGCCCGGCCGAGGCGACCCCGCCGCCCAGCAGGGCGCCGCAGGCCAGTGCCGCAGCCATGCCTGTCAGTCTGTTGGTCTTCATCTGCTCCCCTCCCTCGAAACAGCGCGCCTGAGGCGCGGGCGGCTCAGCCGATGGCGATCGACTTCACGTCCTCGTAGACCGACCCGTCGTCGTCGTACCAGGTGAACACCATGTCGCCCGCTTCCGGGATCACCGCCTCGAACTCGAAATAGGGATTGGTCGAGATCGCCGGGGCCAGCGCCACATCGATCACGTTCTGGCCGTTGAAGGCCACGCTGAAGCGGTTGATGATCGAGCGCGGAATGGGGGTGCCGTCGCTGTCCTTGCGCTGGCCGGATTCCATCTGGTGGCTGATCAGGGTCTTGATGACCACGGTTTCGCCCGCAGCGGCCGTCTTCGGGGCCTTGACGCGGGGTTTGACGCCTTCTGCCATGTGTCTTTCTCCTCTCGTCTCAGCCGCCGCAGCCGCCGATGGTGACCTTCACGGTATTCGCCGCGCGCTGGAAGCTGCCATCGGCCATCTTCGCGATGGCGATCACGTCCTGCGTGCCGCCCAGCCGGATGCGGGTCGACAGGCGCTGCGCGCCCGCGAGCGGGCCGAAGCTGACCCGTGCCACGTCGGGCGTCGGGTTGGCCGAGGCCAGAACCAGGATCTCGACCGCGCCGGGGGCGCTGACCTCGATCGGGACGGTGTTGCCGTTCTCGGCGATCTCGGGCGTGGTCAGGGTGATCCCGCCCTCGCCCATCGCGGCGCCGCCGGTGAATTCGGCGATCTTGTCATCGGCAGCCGCGCGCAGCGCCTGCGCCGGCAGCATCAGCGCCGCGGCGAGCCCCGCGCCCAGAGCCATCGCGCCTCGTCTGGTGAACTCCATCTCTTCCTCCTTGCTCAGGCGCGCCCGGCGGCCGGGGCGCTCATTGCGTCAGCGTCATCAGATAGGCGACGACATCCTCGATCTGCGCGGCCGTCATCAGCGGCTGGATCTCGCCCTCTATGGGTTTCGAGGTGAACTCGATGCCCGGGCGGTTGAAGCCCTCGACCCGGTAATAGGCGGGCATCACGGTATCGGGGAACACGTTCTTGGAATTGACCAGGATGCCCCGGATCATCGCCTCGGAATAGCGCGCGGCGACCCCGTCGAGCGACGGGCCGACCGTGCCGGGGAACGGCGCGTCGGACATTTCGGTGACCTGGTGACAGGCGATGCAATTGGCCACAGCCCGGTTCGTCATCAGGCTGCGCCCGGCCGCCGGATCGCCCGGCGCATCGGTCAGGGGCGCGGCCACATGGCCCTGCCCGTCGATCGCGACGTCGCCCGGCGCCACCTCGGATGCCAGCCCTGCGCCCGCCCAGACGGCGAGGCAGAAGGCGGTCAGACCCACCTTTCCCATTGCTGAGACTCCTCCCTTTTCTCTCCCTTGACCCGACTGTAGCGGAGCGGCCCGGCGCGACGCAACAACAAATATAGTTTTTTGCATACGACTTTCCGGCACCCCCTGCCCCGGTCAGTTGGACGGGTCGGCCATGGTCCGGGCCACGTATTTCTGGAAATGCTCGTCGCCCTCATAGCCGCGGTCGAGCACCCATTGCAGCAGCGCCCGGGTCGTGCCCTTGCCGAAGGCGCCGGGCATGGTCGCCACCGCCGCCTGGGCCGCGGTGCCGCCCTCGGGCACGGTCTCGGGCATGAACATCAGCGTGGGCGTGAACATCACCCCCCAGCGCGCCGCCATCTCCTTCTCGGGCAGCACGGTGCCGTCGAAATCGGTGACCTCGACATCGCCGAACAGGTTCATCTGGACGACGAAATAGTTCTTCCGGATCAGCGCCTCGATCTCGGGATCGGGAAACACCTCTTCATGCATCTTCGTGCAGTAGATGCAGCCGCGCTGTTCCCAGATCACCAGCATCCGCCGGTTCTCGGCCTGCGCCTCGCCCAGATCCTCGCGCATGTCGCGGAAGGTCTCGCGCAGCCAGTCGGGCTTGTGCAACCCGTCATCGCCCATCGGCGAGGCCAGCACCGGGGCTGCAAGGGCCGCAAAGCCTGCGGCCAGAAGCGTCGTCAGTTTCATGGTTGTCCTCCCTGCAGAACGGTCAGCCGAGCGTGGTGAACCACGGCACGGTGTCGATCAGCACCTGCGCGAGGTAGCCGACCGAATTGGTGGCGATGAGCACGGCGAAGACGACCAGCATCACCCCCATCGCCTTTTCGACATGGCCCAGATGCCGGCGGTTGCGCTGCATCCAGGCCAGGAACGGCCGGGCGAAGGCCGCGGCCAGCACGAAGGGCAGCGTCATCGCCAGCCCGTAGACCAGCAGCAGCAGCGCCCCTCGGGCAATGTCGCCCATGCCGCTGGCCACCATCAGGATCGCCGCCAGCGCCGGGCCCACGCAGGGCGTCCAGCCAAAGCCGAAGGCCAGCCCCATCAGATAGGCGCCCAGAACCGTCGTCGGCTCGGCCCGGCTTTCGATCCGCGCCTCGCGATAGAGCAGCGGAATGCGCAGCACACCCAGGAAATGCAGCCCGAACAGGAACAGCATCGCAGCGGCGACATAGCTGAGTTCGTCCTTCCATTCGCGGAAGCCCTGCCCCAGCGCCGTCGCCCCCATGCCCAGAAGCACGAAGATCGAGGTCACCCCCAGCGCGAAGGCGATGGCCGACACCACCAGGCGGCGGACCGCGCCGGGCGGGATCCGGTCGGACCCGCGCAGCTCGGTCATCGAGATGCCCGCCATGTAGCACAGGTAGAACGGAACGATCGGCAGGATGCAGGGCGACAGAAAGGACAAAAGCCCCGCCAGCGCCGCACCCCCGTAGGAAATCTCCAGCATCCCAGCCCTCCCTTGCCGATGACGCGAAAACATATTACGATTTGTCTATGTGATAGGATAGCCCAAAATGAAACCTGACCTTGCGGCATGGATCTGCGCGGCGGGGCTGGCGCTGATCGCCGGAGCGTCGGCGCGCGCCGATCTGGTGCTGGGCATGGTCGAGCGCACGGGCTGCGCCTATTGCGTGATGTGGAACCGCGAAATCGCGCCGATCTGGCCGAAGACCCGCGAAGGCCGCACCGCCCCCTTGCGCCGGATCGATCTGGACGCCAAGCTGCCAGAGGACGTGCGGCTTGTCTCCAGACCCCAATTCACGCCGACCTTCGTGCTGTTGCGCGACGGGGTGGAAATCGGTCGTCTCGAAGGCTATCCGGGCGAGGATTTCTTCTGGGGCCTGATCGGAGCCATGGTGCAGGGACAGCCCGAATGGGCACAGACGGACGAGGGTGAGTGAGGATGTGCAACAGGCAGGCCGGACCCCGACGCGCGGCGGGCGCGGCCGCAACCGGGGAGAAGACGGGGTGGTGCTGATGCCCCGTGATGCGATGACGACAGAGGCTGCCCCGCCAGAGGACGATGGCCGCGACGGCGGCCGGGACGGCCCCGTGCCGTCGATGGATGAGGTGCAGGCCGAGGATATGGTCCAGCATGCCGAAACCGCGTCGAGCTTTCTGAAAGCGCTGTCGCATGAGGGCCGGCTGATGATCCTGTGCCACCTGTCGACCGGCGAGAAATCGGTGACCGAGCTGGAAACGCTTCTGTCCTCGCGCCAGGCGGCGGTCAGCCAGCAGCTGGCGCGGCTGCGGCTGGAAGGGCTCGTGTCCTACCGGCGCGAGGGCAAGGCGATCTACTATTCGCTGGCCGACGAAAAGGCGCGTCGGCTGCTCGAGCTGATGCATGACATGTTCTGCACTGCCAAGGCGCCGCCCCGGGCGGCGGAGGCGCGCGACTGACGAAGGGGGCGGGCGCCCGCAGAGGCGGTCCCGCCGAGGGGGGAAGACGCGATGGAGACGATACCGCCGGGCGCCTGGGCCGCGCTGATCGGCCTTGTCACCGGCTCGGTGCTGGGGCTTGCCGCCAGGCTGGGCGATTTCTGCACGCTCGGCGCGCTCGAGACCGCGATCTGGGGCGGCGACCAGCGGCGGCTGCGGATGTGGGGCGTGATCCTCGGCACCGCCATCGCCGCGACCTCGCTGCTGGCCGCCGCGGGCCAGATCGACACCGGCGCCACCATCTATCACGCGATCCGCTGGAACCCGGCTGCCAGCGTGCTGGGCGGGCTGGCCTTCGGCTATGGCATGGCGCTGGCGGGCAATTGCGGCTTTGGCGCGCTGGCGCGGTTCGGCGGCGGCGACCTCAGATCGCTGGTGATCGTGGTGGTGATCTCGATCTGCGGCTTCGTCACCCTGTCGGGCCCGCTGGCGCCCTTGCGCGATCTGGCCTTCCCGCAAGAGCCCTCGGACGGGCTGCAAAGCCTGGCGGTCTCGACCGCCGAACTGACAGGCCTGCCCGCGCTGGCCGTGGCGCTGACGCTGGCCGCCGCGGCCTTCGGCTGGGGCATCCTGCACCGCCCGATGCGGGCCGAGCCGCACCGGATCGGCTGGGCGGTCGCGGTCGGGCTGGCGGTGACGGCGGCGCTGTGGGGGACCTCGGCGATCAGCCACGCGACGCTCGGCGCGGTCGCGGTCGAGGGCCATACCTTCACCGCCCCGCTGGGCCGCACGCTTTTGTGGATGATGACCTCCTCGGCGGGCGGGCTGTCGTTTTCCGTCGGCTCGGTTCTGGGGGTTCTGGCGGGCGCCTGGCTCGGGTCGCGCCGCAAACGCTCGTTCCGCTGGGAGGCCTGCGAAGACCCGCGCGAGCTGGGCCGTCAGGTCGGCGGCGCGGCGCTGATGGGGGTCGGCGGCGTGGTGGCGCTGGGCTGTTCGGTGGGCCAGGGGATCACCGCCTTCGCGACCCTGGCCTGGTCGGCGCCGGTGACGCTGGCGGCGATTTCGGCGGGGGCGGTCTTCGGGCTGCGCCGGCTGATCGCGGGGTTCCAGCCCGATTGACCGGCCCGGCCCGCCCCCTGCCCCGCATTGCCGCCATCGACCTCGCCCGCAGCGCGGCTCTGGCCGGGATGGTGGTCTTTCATTTCAGCTACGATCTCGAGATGTTCGGCCATCTGCCCCCGGGCACGGTCGTCTCGGGCGGCTTCCGGGTGCTGTCGGTCACGGTCGCGGCGGCCTTTCTGGCGCTGGCCGGGGTCAGCCTGCAGCTGGCCCATGGCGCGCGCGTCCGCCCCCGCGCCGTCCTGCGCCGCCTGCTGCGGATCGCGGCCGCAGCCGGGGCGGTCAGCCTCGGGACCTGGGCCGTGTTTCCGGCCGCCTTCGTCTATTTCGGCATCCTGCATGCCATTGCGGCCGCCAGCCTTCTGGGGCTTTTGCTGCTGCGCCTGCCGCCTTTCGTCCCTGCCCTGCTGGCGCTTGCGGTCCTGCTGGCTCCCCGCCCGGCCCCGATCCCCGACCTGGGCTGGCTCGACTGGACCGGGCTGACCGCGACCCCGCGCCCGAGCGTCGATTTCGAGCCCCTCTTTCCCTGGGCGGCCGCCTTCCTTGCCGGAATGGCGCTGGCCGGGCTGGGCCGCCGCCACGGGCTCTGGGACCGGCTCTCGGGGTCGCCCGGCCGCCTGACCCGCTGGCTTGCCTGGCCCGGACGGAACAGCCTTGCGATCTATCTGATCCATCAGCCGCTGTTGATCGCACTTGTCTGGGGCCTGACCCGGATCGGCCTGTCCTAGAGTCAGGACACATTAATCCGCTTGAGCGCGGGCTCGCCGCGTGATTCCATCTTCCGATTTCGGGAGGGATCATGAGCGAGCTTTTCCGGCTGACAGAAGCGCAGATGGCGCGGCTGCGTCCGTTTGTCGGGAAAACAGTCCCCCGGACTGTTTTCTGACCCTCCAAACTCCCGAACTCCCGCGGGACGCCCTGGATCGATGACCGACGGGTGTTGAGCGGGATAATCTTCATACAGCGTGTGCTCTGTTCCCTGAAAACTGGACCGTTTGAAGCTGGAGTTTTCGGCTAATCTTTCCTGGCTGGGAGAGGAGCGGAAACGCATGAAGGCATCGAA
>NZ_SOEB01000010.1 GCF_004365965.1 Rhodovulum visakhapatnamense | reverse complement strand
GCGACCCGCTACGACAAGACCGCTGAGAGCTTCCTCGGCTTCATTGACATCACGTCGATCCGTCTCTGGGTCCGCCATTTGTCAACATGACCTAGCAGACCCTTTTGATACTTGCTGTTTTTTCTGGGGAAGCGTATGTCCGGCGGCGGGACACCCCTCCCCAACGAGGGGCGTATATCTGGAAGGATACCAGCGATGGTTACCGCTACCCCGGCAGCGCGCCCGGTCAATCCGCGCTTTTCGTCCGGCCCCTGTGCCAAACTCCCCGATTTCTCTGTCGACATGCTTGCGGACGCCGCGCTCGGCCGGTCGCACCGTGCCGCCATCGGCAAGGCCAAGCTGAAGGCCGCCATCGACATGACGCGCGAGATCCTCGGCGTCCCTGCCGATTACAAGATCGGGATCGTGCCCGCCTCGGATACCGGCGCCGTCGAAATGGCGATGTGGTCCATGCTGGGCGCCCGCGGGGTCGAGATGCTGGCCTGGGAAAGCTTCGGCGCGGGCTGGGTTACCGATGTCGTCAAGCAACTGAAGCTCGACGCCACCGTGCGCGAGGCCCCCTATGGCGAGATCGTCGATTTCGCCGAGGTCGATTTCGACAAGGACGTGGTCTTCACCTGGAACGGCACCACTTCGGGCGTGCGCGTCGCGAATGGCGATGCGATCCCGGCGGATCGCGCGGGCCTGACGATCTGCGACGCGACCTCGGCCGCCTTCGCGATGGATCTGCCCTGGAACAAGCTCGATGTCGTCACCTTCTCCTGGCAGAAGGTGATGGGCGGCGAGGGCGCGCACGGGATGCTGATCCTGAGCCCACGCGCGGTCGAACGGCTGGAAAGCTACAAGCCCGCCTGGCCATTGCCGAAGATCTTCCGCCTGACCAAGGGCGGCAAGCTGATCGAGGGCATCTTTGTCGGCGAGACCATCAACACCCCGTCGATGATGGCGGTCGAGGACTATCTTGTGGCGCTTGACTGGGCGAAATCGATCGGCGGCCTGCCGAAGCTGATGGAGCGCTCGACCGCGAACTTCAAGGCGGTGCAGGACTTCGTCGATGCGAAACCCTGGATCGAGAACCTGGCGGCGGACCCCGCGACCCGGTCGAACACCAGCGTCTGCCTGAAATTCACCGACGCGCGGATCAAGGACGGTGCGGCCTTCGCCAAGGCCATCGTCAAGCGGCTGGACAAGGAAGGCGTGGCCTTCGACATCGGGTCCTATCGCGATGCGCCCGCGGGTCTTCGGATCTGGTGCGGCGCCACGGTCGAGGCCGCCGATGTCGCGGCGCTGATGCCCTGGATCGAATGGGCCTTCGAGGCCGAGATCGAGGCGCAGACGGCCGCCGCCTGACGCGAATTTTCTGCGAAAATTCGTGGCCGGGCGATACCCGCCCGGCCCCTGTCCCCCAGTCCATGAGGAGTGCCCGAGATGGCCCCCAAGGTTCTCGTTTCCGACAAGCTTTCCGAAACCGCCGTGCAGATCTTCCGCGACCGCGGCATCGACGTCGACTTCCTGCCCGACCTCGGCAAGGACAAGGACAAGCTGCTTGAGGTGATTGGCCAGTATGACGGCCTTGCCATCCGCTCGGCCACCAAGGTGACCGAAAAGATCCTCGAAGCCGCCACCAACCTCAAGGTCGTCGGTCGTGCCGGCATCGGCGTCGACAATGTCGACATTCCGGCCGCCTCGAAGAAGGGCGTGATCGTGATGAACACCCCCTTCGGCAACTCGATCACCACCGCCGAACATGCCATCGCGATGATGATGGCCGCCGCCCGGCAGATCCCCGAGGCCAATGCCTCGACCCATGCCGGCAAATGGGAGAAATCCCGCTTCATGGGGGTCGAGCTGACCGGCAAGACCCTGGGCCTCATCGGCTGCGGCAATATCGGGTCCATCGTGGCCGACCGTGCCATCGGCCTGAAGATGAGGGTTCTGGCCTACGACCCCTTCCTGTCGCAGGAGCGCGCCGACAAGCTGGGCGTGACCAAGGTCGAGCTGGACGAGATGCTGCCGAAGGCCGACTTCATCACGCTCCACGTGCCGATGACCGAGAAAACCGCCAACATCCTGTCGAAGGACGCGCTGGCCAGGACCAAGAAGGGCGTGCGCATCGTCAACTGCGCCCGCGGCGGTCTGGTCGACGAGGAGGCGCTTGCCGACCTGCTGAAATCGGGCCATGTCGCGGCCGCGGCCTTCGACGTCTTCGCGGTCGAACCGGCCAAGGATAACGTGCTTTTCAACCTGCCCAACGTCGTCTGCACGCCGCACCTGGGCGCGTCGACCACCGAGGCGCAGGAAAACGTCGCCCTTCAGGTCGCCGAGCAGATGTCGGACTACCTGATGACCGGCGCCGTCACCAACGCCATCAACATGCCCTCGATCACCGCCGAGGAAGCCAAGGTCATGGGACCCTGGATCAAGCTGGCCGGGCATGTCGGGTCCTTCATCGGGCAGATGACCGACGAGCCGATCAAGGCGATCAACATCCTCTATGACGGCGTCGCGTCCGACATGAACACCGCCGCCCTGAACGCCTCGGCCATCGCCGGCGTCCTGAAAGAGGTGATCGCCGAGGTGAACATGGTCTCGGCCCCGGTCATTGCCAAGGAACGCGGCATCGCGGTCTCGACCACCACCCAGGGCAAGTCGGGCACCTTCGACGGCTACATCAAGATGACCGTCGTGACCGACAAGCGCGAACGCTCGATCGCCGGCACCGTCTTCTCGGACGGCAAGCCGCGCTTCATCCAGATCAAGGGCATCAACATCGATGCCGAGATCGGCGAACACATGCTCTATACCACCAACAAGGACGTGCCGGGCATCATCGGCGCGCTCGGCGCGGCGATGGGCGCGCACGGGGTCAACATCGCGAACTTCACCCTTGGCCGCACCAAGGCCGGCGAGGATGCGATCGCGCTGATGTATCTGGACCAGCCGATGCCCGTGCATGTGGTCGCGGAACTGGAAAAGACCGGCCTCTTCCAGCAGGTGCGCCCGCTGGAGTTCGAGATCGCCTGATCCCGGCCGACTGACCACACCGGACGGGCCTGCCGCAGACCCTGCGGCAGGCCCGTTCTCTTTCCGGAGACCTCCCATGGTACGAAGCTATGCCATCGGCGACATCCACGGCCAGCGGGCGCGGCTCGAGGCGGCCCATGACCTGATCGCCGAGGATCGGGCGCGGGTCGGCGACTCCGACGCGCCGGTGGTTCACATCGGCGATTATGTCGATCGCGGCCCGGACAGCCGCGGGGTGCTCGACCTGCTGATGCGCGGCCGGGCCGAAGGCCGGCCCTGGATCTGCCTGAAGGGCAATCACGACCGCTGGATGCGGTTCTTCCTGGATCCCGGCTGCAAACCGGAACCGGTGAAGCCCGGGATATCCTGGCTCGAGGACCGCGTGGGCGGAGCTGCCACGCTGGGCGCCTACGGCGTCGATGCCGGGCATCATCGCGACCCGGTCCGGATCCATGCCGAGGCCCGCGCCGCCGTGCCCGCCGCGCATCTGGCCTTTATCGACAGCCTGCCGTTTTCGTACCGCCGGGGCGGGGCCTTCTTCTGCCATGCCGGGGTCCGGCCCGGCGTACCGCTCGAAGAGCAGGACCCGACGGACCTGATGTGGATCCGGGGCGAGTTCCACCGCGACCGCCGCGATCACGGCGCGCTGATCGTCCATGGGCACACCCCGGTCGACCGGGTAACCCATTTCGGCAACCGGGTGAACCTCGATACCGGGGCCGGGTACGGACGGCCGCTGTCGGCCGTGGTGATCGAGGGCCGCGACGTTCATCTGCTGACCCCGGAGGGACGGGTGCATGTACCGCCCGAGCCCGGCCGCGAGTCGGGCTGAACCGCGCGCCCCGCCCCCTGCCCGGCCCCTGCCCGGCCGATGCGATCCGAAACGGGCTCCCCCCTCGGCGCGAGATCGTCTAAGACCGGCGGCATGACCGAGATCGACCCTTCCAGCCTGCACGATCCGGGCGGCAAGACCCGCTGGGCGCTGCCGCCCGGCATGCGCGGCAGTGCCGTCTTTTCACCCTGCGGACGCTACCGCACCCGGCTCGAACGCGACTGGACGCCCGAAGGGCAGCCATCCCGCACCATCCTGTTCTGCGGGATGAACCCCTCGACCGCCGATGCGCTGGTGCAGGACAACACCTGCGCCAAGGAGACAAGACGCGCCGCGGTGCTGGGTTTTACCCGCTATCTCAAGGGCAATGTGCTGGATTATCGGGTGACCAACCCCAAGGATCTGCCGAAGGACCCGGCCCTTGCCTGCAGCCCCGAGAACCTGCCCGAGATCCTCGCCATGGCCGCCGAGGCCGAGGTCGTGGTGATGGCCTATGGGCGGCTTCATCCGCGCTATGCCGGGGTGGTAGACGGCATCGTCGCCGCGCTGCGGGACAGCGGCAGACCGCTTTTCTGTTTCGGCAAGAACCAGGACGGGTCGGCCAAGCACCCGCTGTACCTCCGAAACGACGCGCCGCTCCTGCCGTTCTGAGGCCTAGCGCGCCAGCGACAGCACCTGCCCGAAGGGCGCGCCGCCCGGCGGCACCTCGCCCGGCACCGCCCAGATCACCGGCAGCCCGCGCGGCGGCGGCGGGCCGAACGGCCCCAGGAGGTCGGTCAGGATCACCACCGCCGAGGGGCCCAGCGCCAGCGCCTCTTCCATCACCGCGATGAAGGACGTCCCGCCCTCGCGCGAGAACAGCACATCCGCGATGCGGCCCTCCCACAGACCGCCGCCCATCACCTGATGGCCCTGCACCTTGGTGTCGAAGACCAGAACATGGGTCTCGGCCCCGGTGCGCTTGGAAATCCCCGCCACCTCGGCCGCGAACTTCGCCAGAAGGGTCGGTTCGACCGACCCGGAACTGTCGATGCCGACCACGATCCGCGGGATCTCGAGATCGCGGGTCCAGGCATATTCGAAGGCCGGAGAGGGTTCGTCCCGCGCCCGCGCGTCGCTGTCTCGGGCGATCCAGCGCCGGGCGGGACGGGTGTTGCGGGGCTGGGGCTGCACCGTCACCGCCCGGGTGACCAAAGCGCGCAGATGCTGCTCCCAGGGGGTGTGAACCTCGGGCAGGTCGGCCAGCCGGTGGCCGAGCATGCCCAGGCCGTGCCCGGCGATCCGCCCGGCCTCCATCGCGCGGGCCACGCGCTGGCGCCAGTCGGCATCGGCCTCGCTGCCCGCGCCCTGATCGCTGTCCGTCCCGCCGGTTTCGATGTCGGGGGCAAAGCCCTGCTGGCGGCCATAGTCCCGCGCGGCCTCGGCGACGGCGCCCCCGGGCCGCGGCCGGGCCTCGCCGGTGCTGCCCCGGCCCTGGCCCTCGCCCGTCGTGCCGCCCGCCCGCACGCCGCGATCGCCGGGCTTGCCGTTTTGCGGCGCGGCGTCGTCCTGCAACAGCCGCAGATAAAGCCGCTCGGCATCGTAGCGGGTCACCGCCTCGTCGGCGCCCAGGTCCTCGCGGGCGGCCGTTTTCAGAAGCCCGGTCAACCGCACCACGGGCCGGGGCAGGATGAAGCCCGACAGCATCAGCGTCTCGTTCACGATGGCATCGGTCGCGAGGTTGAAGAGATCCTCGTCGAACCGGTCGCCGAAGCGCAGGTACATCGCCCGCGTCCGGGGCGCGTGGCGAAAGGCGACATGCAGGATGTGATGGGCCGCGACCCCGATCTGTTCGGGCAGGCTCAAGGCCTCGAAGGCGGGCCCGTAGCGGATCGCCGCGCCATCGGTCCAGGCCGGGCCCTCGCGCGCATCGCTGTCGGCATGGGTGCACCACAGCGCCAGCGCCGCGAAGGCCGGGTCCTGCTCGGCCAGCTTCTGCAAGGCCCGGGTGGCGCGGGCCGAATGCCGCGACGGGATCACCTCAAAGCCCCGTCGCCTTGCGGTCGGCCGCGTAGCTGCGATAGGCCTCGTGGCCGAGGAACCGTTCGCCCAGCCCGAGGTCCAGCCCCTTGCGGATCAACCCCTCGAAGCCGTAGGTGCACAGCTCGCCCAGCGGCATCCGCTGGAACGCCTCTTCGGGGCGGTGGCGCGCAAGCTGGCGGATCTCGGCCATGCAGTCGATCACCGCATCGGCATTGCGCGCCTCAAGCACCCCGATCAGCCCGTAGATCAGCGCGTTCAGACCGTGCATCGAGGCCGGATAAAGACCGATCCGGTCCTTCCGCGAGGCCTCGAGCATCTCCTGCACCTGCACCGTCGCCGCGATATCATCGGCGATCAGCGCGAATTCGGCGGCCACCGCGTCGCCGACCGTGCCCGCGATCAGCACGTTCCTCAGCCGCCGCTCGGTCACCGCGCCCATGATCTGGCTGACCCGTTCCCAGCTGCGCGGCGTGGTCGCGATCAGCTGGCCCTCGGCCACGGCGCGTTCGGTCGTGTCCAACAGGTCGGGACGGGTCTTGATGAAGGCGATGACGGTCGCGTGAAGCCCCTTCGGCACCGCGTAATTGTCCAGCCAGTCGGTCGCGGCGGCCTGCACATGCAGATGGATCAGCCGGTCCGACAGCGCGGTGTTCATCTGATAGGCGATGGCCCCGTCCTCGACCGTGTTGCCCGCCGCAACGATGAAGACGTTGCCGGGCAGCCGGTGCCGCCCCACCCGGCGTTCCTGCAACAGCCCGTAGACCGTCGGCTGCAGCATCGGCGACGCGGCGGTGAGTTCGTCGAGAAACAGGATCGAGGGCTGCTCGGGGTCGTCGGGCAGGTCCTCGGGCCGGTACCACTTGGTCTTCTGCGCCTCGTGGTCATAATAGGGCAGCCCGCGCAGGTCCTGCGGCTCGATCGTGGTCAGCCGAAGGTCGAAGAGCCGGGCCCCGATCTCGGCGGCCAGCTGCTCGATCACCTGGGTCTTGCCCACACCGGGCCGCCCGTGAAGCATGTAGGAGGCCGTGATCTGCCCGGCCTGTTGTGCCTGCCATCCGGCGCGCAGAACCTCCAGCGCCTCGCCGGCCGATACGATAATCGCATTGACGCTCATTCGATCTCCTGTCTGCGTCCCCTGTCGGGCAAGGGCTTTCTTTCACCTAGGGCGGAACGCGGCCGGATCACGCCCCCTCACAGGACCCGGGCTCACGCGGATGTGCACATTGCCGGTCCGGCCTTTGTGCCTATGTCACATCCCGGCGGGGGAGGGATCGCTATGCGATCCGGAAGAGATTTGCAAAGGACTGCCCGCATGCCCGATTCCAAGTTCGATTCCCGTCCGCTTCCCGTGCCTGCGGGGCGGCTGACCCGGCTGGCCCGGTTCGGCGGGCTTGCCTCGAACCTTGCCGGGGCGGCGGCGCTGAACGGCATGCAGCAGCTGGCCCAGGGGCACCGGCCGAAGGCGCGCGACCTGTTCCTGACGCCCTCGAACATGAAGAAGGTCGCGGACCAGCTTGCCCATATGCGCGGGGCGGCGATGAAGGTGGGTCAGCTCGTGTCGATGGATGCGGGCGACATGCTGCCGCCCGAACTGGCCGAGATCATGGCGCGGCTGAGGGCCGATGCCCATTACATGCCGGGCGGGCAGCTGAAACAGGTGCTGAACGCCAATTGGGGCGAGGGCTGGCTGAAACGCTTTGCCCGGTTCGACGTGCGCCCCATCGCGGCGGCCTCGATCGGGCAGGTGCACCGGGCCCAGACCAAGGACGGCCGCGATCTGGCGATCAAGGTGCAGTATCCGGGCGTGCGCCGGTCGATCGACAGCGACGTGACCAATGTCGCGGCGCTGTTGCGCCTGTCGGGGGCGATGCCGAAACAGATGGACATCTCGCCGATGCTGGACGAGGCCCGGCGCCAGTTGCACGAAGAGGCCGATTACGACCGCGAGGGCCGCTATCTGCGCCGGTTTTCCGACCTGCTGTCCGATGCGCCCGAATTCGCGGTGCCGCGGATGCATGAGGATCTGACGACCGAAAACGTGCTGGCGATGGATTTCGTCGAGGGTGTGGGGATCGAGACCCTGACCGAGGCCCCGCAGGCCGAGCGCGACCGGGTGATGGGGCTTCTGGTCAAGCTTCTGTTCCGCGAGCTGTTCGACTTCCGGCTGATGCAGACCGACCCGAATTTCGCCAATTACCGCTATCAGCCCGACACCGGCCGCGTGGTCCTGCTGGATTTCGGCGCCTCGCGCGAATTTCCCGCCGAGATGACCGAGGCGTTCCGCAGCCTGATGCGGGCGGGGCTTGCGGGCGACCGCGAGGCGGTGCGGCAGGCGATCCTTCGGATCGGCTTCTTCGGCGAGGACACGGCCGCCCATCACCAACAGCTGATGATCGACATGTTTGAGATGTCGATGGAGCCGCTCCGCCGTCCCGGCGCGTTCGACTTCGCGCAAAACGACGTGGCGCTGCGGATGCGCGATGCCGGGATGGAGCTGGGTCAGGACCGCGACTTCTGGCACATCCCGCCGATGGATACGCTGTTCATGCAGCGCAAGTTCGGCGGCATGTACCTGCTGGCCAGCCGGTTGCGCGCGCGGATCGACCTGCGCGAGATCGTCGAGCCCTATGTCTAGTCAGCCCTTGACGAAAACCCGGTTCGGGTGCAGCTCGCCCGCCTTGTAGATGCCGACCGCCACCGCCTCGCCATCCAGCGAGGCCCAGGCCTCGTCGCCATATTCGACGTCAGAGGCCAGCACGATGCCGGGATTGCCGTTGCGCAGCTTGGTCGCGCCATCATGGGTCGTGCGCAGTTCCGGCAGATCGGCCAACCCCTCTTCCAGCGGCCGCAGGTAGTCGTCGAGCGCAGGCGTGCGCGCCAGTTCCTCGACCAGATCGAGCGTCACCCCGTCCTCGGCCTCGAACGGCCCGGCCCAGACCCGGCGCAGGCTGACCACATGGCCATGGCAGCCCAGCGCCTTCCCCAGATCGCGGGCGATCGAGCGCACATAGCCGCCCTTGCCGCAGATCATCTCCAGCACCGCATGGTCGGCATCGGGGCGTTCGACCATCTCGAGGCTTTCGACATAAAGCGGGCGGGCAGCGATCTCGACCTCCTCGCCCGCGCGGGCCAGCGCATAGGCGCGCTCGCCGTCGATCTTCACGGCCGAGAATTGCGGCGGCACCTGCTCGATATCGCCGACGAAGGCGGGCAGCGCGGCAGCGATCTCGTCATCCGAGGGCCGCCTTTCCGAGGTCGCGATCACCTCGCCCTCGGCATCGTCGGTATTGGTCGCCGCGCCGAAGCGCACGGTGAAGCGGTAGGCCTTGAGCGCATCGGTCACGAAGGGCACGGTCTTGGTGGCCTCGCCCAGCGCCACGGCCAGAACCCCGGTCGCGGCGGGGTCGAGCGTGCCGGCATGGCCTGCCTTCTTCGCGTTGAAGGCCCAGCGGACCTTGTTGACCACGGCGGTCGAGGTCAGGCCCGCGGGCTTGTCCACGACCAGCCAGCCCGAAATGTCGCGTCCCTTGCGGCTGCGTCCCATATGCCTTGGCTCCTCCGCTGCGGTCTGAGCGACCCGGATGCATGTGCGAGGCCCGCCTGCTAGCGAAGCCGGGGCGTTCCGTCAATGCAGGGCAGGCGCAAGGCGAGGGGCCGTCTACTCGGCGGCGGGCACAACGGCGCCGACGATCGGCCCCATCGGCAGCCCGGCATCGTTGCGGCCAAGATCCGGGGCGTAAAGTTTCGACACCTTGCCATCGAAGTAAAGCGCGTCCGGGGTCTTCAGCACGTCGCGGAAGAGCCGCCCGAATTCGTGGAACGTGACCGGCGCGTCCGAGATCGCGAAGTGAAGCCGCCCCTCGGCATCGACGCCGACGCCGTTCCGCACATAGCGCGAGTCGCTGTCGGACAGGAACCGCGGGTGCAGCGCGCCGTCGATCACCAGCATCGGCCCCGATTGCGTCGCATAACGGCACTCGGGCGGGGCCTCCAGATAGGCGCGGGTCTCGATCACCTCGGCCCGGCCGTCCTCAAGGCACAGCACCCCGTTGGGCAGCATCCCGAAATTGCCCGGCCCGGCCGCGGCCACGGCATGCATCTGCTGCCGGCCGTCCTCGACATACAGCCCGACGGGGCGGCGGTCGGGATGATACATCCCGGCATTCATCGCGAAAGCCAGGGTCTCGCCCCGCGCCGCCAGCGCCTGGTTCACCCGGCCGAAGCTGCCATAGATCCCGCCCTGGTCGGTCTTCAGGAACAGCCGCAGATCGTCGGTCGCCGGATCGGCGCTGCAGACGACATAGCCGCGGCCCTCATGGGTCAGCGGATGGCAGGCGGGCTCTGCCGCGGCGGGCAGGGGAAGAAGGGCAGCCAGCAGGAAAAGGGCGGCCCTAATCCTCATCGCCATCGGGCGCGGTCAGATCGCGGCGCACGGTCTCGTCGGCCAGAAGCCGCCGGGTCTCGTCCATCCGGTCGAAGGTCTCATCGAGGGTAAAGCGCAGCTCGGGCGTGAATTTCAGCTGGGTCTTCTTGCCAACCGCCCGGCGCAATTCACCCCGGTTGCGGCGCAGCGCGGCCAGCGCCTCTTCGGCATGATCGCCCCCCAGCGGCAGCACGAAGGCGGTCGCCACCTTGAGATCGGGCGAGGTGCGGACCTCGCCCACGGTGATCGACATCCGGTTCAGTTCGGGGTCGTGCACGTCGCCGCGGGCCAGCACCTCCGAGAGGGTGCGGCGGATCAGTTCGCCGACGCGCAGCTGTCTTTGGGACGGGGCAGAGGATCTGGACATGGGCTGCATCTAGGCCACCCGGCGGGCTTTGCCAAGCGGGCCTTTGCGCGCGCCCGTCCATGGGCTACATCGGACCCATTCAGGTCGAAGGAGCAAGTGCGATGGACAGCCTGCCGGGCATCGTGGTGATGGGCGCCTCGGGGCGCATGGGTCAGATGCTGATCGAGGCCGTGCAGCAAAGCGAGAAGGCCCGGCTGGCGGGCTGCGTCGAACGGCCCGGCCATCCCTGGATCGGCCGCGACGTGGGCGAGGCGATGGGCGGCCCGGCGGTCGGCGTGAAGGTCACCGACGACGCGCTGGCGGTGATCGCCCAGGCCCATGCGGTGATCGACTTCACCACGCCCGAGGCCACGGTCGCGACCGCCACCCTGACCGCGCAGGCCCGCGCCGTGCATGTGATCGGCACCACCGGCCTGGCCCCCGAACATCTGCAGAAGATCAAGGCCGCCGCCCGCCATGCGGTGATCGTGCGGGCCGGAAACATGAGCCTCGGCGTCAATCTGCTGGTGCAGCTGACCCGGCGGGTTGCAGCGGCGCTTGACGAGGACTTCGACATCGAGATCGTCGAGGCGCATCACCGCCACAAGGTCGACGCGCCTTCGGGCACCGCGCTGATGCTGGGTCAGGCCGCGGCCGAGGGGCGGCACATCGCGCTGGACGATGCGTCCGAGCGCGGCCGCGACGGCATCACCGGCGAACGCGCGAAGGGGGCCATCGGCTTTTCGTCGATTCGCGGCGGCGACATCGTGGGCGAACACGACGTGATCTTCGCCGGGCTCGGCGAACGGATCGTGCTGCGCCATGTCGCGACCGACCGCCAGATCTTCGCCCGCGGCGCGCTGAGGGCCGCGCTCTGGGGCCAGGACCAGAAGCCCGGCGAATACGACATGCTCGACGTTCTGGGGCTTTAGGCCCCGGCAGTATCGTTCCGGCAGGCCCTGCCCTTGGCCGGCAAGGAAACCGAAAGGACGATCGCATCGCAAGGCGCGGCCGGGCCGGTCCGCCGGAACCGGTCGCCTCGATTGGCCCGCGCGTCCGCATGGAAAACCCCGGCAGCCGGTCAGACAAGGGCGGAGGGGGCCTTTGCAGAGAGCTGCGGCTGGGCTAAGGCAGCTCATGCCTCAGGACCACTCCCCGCGCAGGACGCGCAAATCATTCATTTACAAGAGCTTTGGCGCCCCGCGATCGGTTCTTGAGCTGATCGAGACCGAACGTCCGCCACTCGCTTCCGGGGTCCTGCGGGTTGAAGTAACGCATGTTCCGGTCAACCCGTCCGATCTGATACCGATCACCGGGGCCTACGCGCACAGGGTCGTGCTTCCGGCCGTGGCAGGATACGAAGGCGTCGGCCGCGTGGTCGAGGCCCCCGCCGAATTCTCGCATATGCTGGGACGACGCGTGTTGCCCTTGCGGGGCGAAGGCACTTGGCAGACCCATGTGGACTGTCCCGCAACCTGTGCTGTGCAGGTGCCCGACGGGATTTCCGATCTCATGGCGGCGCGCGCCTACATAAATCCGCTGGCGGCCGCCACGATGCTGCGGCGCTGGCCGGTTCGGGACAAGACCGTCCTGCTTTGCGGTGCGGGGTCGGGCTGTGCCGAATATCTGGGCCGCTGGGCGATCCGTCAGGGGGCCCGCCATGTCGTCGGCATCTATCGTTCCGAAAGCCGGACGGATCGCCTGCGCCAAATCGGGATAGAGCCGGTCTCGACAGTCGATTCCGTCGCGATCTCGAGGGCGTCCACAGGGGCCGACATCGCCTTCGACGCCTTGGGGGGCGACATCGCAAGCGGCGTTCTGGGGCGGATGCGGCGCGGGGCCGACTTTGTCGCCTATGGGCTTCTCACGGGCAGGCCAGTGATGGTCGGCGCAGGGACCAAAGCGTCGTATCATCGGTTTCACCTGCGCGATCACCTGCCATCCCCGGTGGGGCCGGGCATGCGGGACGCCTTCGCCGACATCTGGTCGATGCTGGCAGAGACCCCGCC
This sequence comes from Rhodovulum visakhapatnamense, assembly GCF_004365965.1. Classification (GTDB taxonomy): domain Bacteria; phylum Pseudomonadota; class Alphaproteobacteria; order Rhodobacterales; family Rhodobacteraceae; genus Rhodovulum; species Rhodovulum visakhapatnamense. Next base: position 135,398 of record NZ_SOEB01000010.1, on the reverse strand, counting down.
CCCGGATCCCAGGGTTTTTCCCGCGCGGGACTGGCCGAAGGCGCTTGCCGAGGCCGAGAGACCCGGGGGGCGCAAGCCCATCCTCGACATGTCCGGCCTTGCCTGAAGAAGGGCGGCCCTGTCCCGCCCGGGTGGCGCCCGGGCAGTCCGGGTCGATGGGCCGTTCCCGGAATCGGATCCGTTGCCATCCATTCGGCGCCGAATGGTCATATGGCCCCGCGGCGTTCGCCCCCCCGGGGGGGGGGGGCGGTGCCGCCGCTCAGAAGTCGATGGCGATGCCCTTCTTCTCCCAGTCGCCATAGCGGACCGGATCGGGGCCGTCGCGGCCGCCCAGTTCGACCGGCCGGGCCTTTTCGGCGGCTTCGGCGGCCTTGCGGCGTTCCGCGGCCTCGGCCAGCGCGCGCCGGGCGGCGGGCGGCAGATCCTTGCGGGGGGTGTCTTCAGCGTCGTCGGACATCGGGCGCCTCCTTGCCGGTTGCGGTCCGGTGATATACCGGGGGCGCGGCATGGAGCAAGCGGGGGCCGGAATGGACGAGCCACGGGAACGCGGGACCGAACGCGCACGGGCGGCGGCGCTGGATCTGATCCGCGCGGTGCTGGAAGACCGGCGGCTGGTCGCGGAACTGGCCGGACCCGACGGCCCGCTGGAGCCGCTGGAGCCCTCTGACCGCGCCCGCGCCCAGCGGCTGGCGGTCTCGACGCTGCGGCATATGGGCCGCGCCGATGCGGTGCTGAAACCCTTCCTGCGCCGCCCCCCGCCGCCGCCGGTCCACGCCATCCTCAGGCTCGCGACGGTCGAGATGCTGGAAGGCGGCGCCGCGGCCCATGGCGCAGTCAACGCAGCCGTGGCGCTGGCGCGGGCCGACCGCAGGACCGAGGCGCTGGCGGGGCTGGTCAATGCGGTGCTGCGCAAGGTGGCCGATCTGCCCGCCAGCGACTGGCTGGCGCTGCCGCCGCCGCGTCTGCCGGGCTGGCTGCGCGGACGGCTCGACAGCGCCTGGGGGCGGGCGGCCGTGGTCGGCATCGAGGCCGCCCATGCGGCGGGCGCGCCGCTCGACCTGACGCCGAAGGATGGCGATGCCGCAGCGCTGGCCGGGGCGACGGGCGGCGTGGCGCTGCCCACCGGGTCGGTGCGGATCGCGGGGTCGGTGCAGGTCTCGGCGCTGCCGGGCTATGGCGAGGGCGCCTGGTGGGTGCAGGACACGGCCGCCTCCCTGCCCGCGCGGCTTCTGGCGGCGCGCCCGGGCGAACGGGTTCTGGACCTGTGCGCCGCGCCGGGCGGCAAGACGATGCAGATGGCGGCGGCGGGCGCCACGGTCACCGCGCTCGATATTTCCGGGCAGCGCATGGCGCGGGTCGAGGAGAACCTCGCCCGCACCGACCTGACGGCCACGCTCGTCGTCGCGGACGCGCTGGACTGGGACACCGACCAGCGCTTCGACGCGATCCTGCTGGATGCGCCCTGTTCTGCCACCGGCACGATCCGGCGCCATCCCGATCTGCCCTTCGCCAAGGATGGCGCGTCGGTCAAACCGCTTTTCCCGCTGCAATCGGCGCTGATCGACCGGGCGCTCGGCCTGCTCGCCCCCGGCGGGCGGCTGATCTTCTGCACCTGTTCACTTTTGCCCGAAGAAGGCGAGGCGCAGCTGGCGGCGGCGCTGGACCGCCACCCGGATCTGGCCCCCATCGCCTTCGAGGCCCCCTGGATCGACCCCGGCTGGCGTGCCGCCCATGAGGCGCTGCGGCTCAGGCCCGATTTCTGGGCGGACCGCGGCGGCCTGGACGGGTTCTTCATCGCCGGGCTCCGCAAACCCGCCTGAGCGACGCCCCGAACCGGGCGCAATTCTCCGGTGACACCCGGTGACCGGCCCGGTATGGTCCGGCGGCAGGCAAGAGCCCGACAGAACGAAGCCCGACCATGGCAGGCCCGACCGATACCGAGTTCCCGCCCGTCCGGCGCGGCGCGTGGAGCAATCGTTTCCACGCCCGGCTGAGTGCGCTTGGCCGGCCTGTGCTGCGCCTGGTGCTGCAACCCGAGCCGCGCTCGGTCGGCAGTTTCGCCCGCGGGCGCCAGCTTTGCGCGGGCCGGTTCCTGTTCGACGGCGGCGCGGTCGAGGCGCCGGGCACCGGGATCTGGGACGTCGCCAGCCCCGGCGCGCGGTTCGAGGCCGACCGGCAGGGCTTTGGCTGGCTCGACGATCTGGCGGCGGCGGCGGACGGCAAGGCGCGGACCGCCGCCCAGGACTGGACGCAGGGCTGGATCGAACGGTTCGGGCGAGGTAGCGGGCCGGGCTGGACGCCCGAACTGGCCGGGCGCCGGACCATCCGTCTGATCCATCACGCGCGCTTCATCGAGGCCGGGCTGGACGAGGCCCGGCGCGCGCGGCTGCATCTGGCGCTGGCGCGGCAGACCGCGTTTCTGGCGCGGCGCTGGCGCAACGCGCCGCCCGGGCTTGCCCGGTTCGAGGCGCTGGCCGGGCTGATCTACGGCGCGCTCTGCCTCGAGGGGATGGGGCGGCACCTGCCCAAGGCGCTGGCGGCCCTCGACCGCGCCTGCGACACCGACATCGCCGATGACGGGGCGCTGGCCACCCGCAACCCCGAAGAGCTGCTGGAGGTGCTGACCCTTCTGGGCTGGACCGAGGCGGCGCTTGCGCTGGCCAAGCGCCCCGCCTGGCAGGGGCATCGCGCGGCGATCCAGCGGATCGCGCCGGTGCTGCGCGCGCTGCGCCATGCCGATGGCGGGCTGGCGCGGTTTCACGGCGGCGGGCGCGGGCCGGAAGGACGGCTCGACCAGGCGCTGGCGGCGGCGGGGGTCAAGCCGCGCGCGCTGAGGGGGCTGGCCATGGGCTATGCCCGGCTTGCCTCGGGGCGGACGACGGTCATCGTCGATGCCGCGCCACCGCCCGCGGGACCGGCCTCGGCCGAGGCCCATGCCTCGACGCTGGCCTTCGAGCTGACCTCGGGGCGGCGGCCGGTAATTGTCAATTGCGGCACGGGCGGCGCCTTCGGCCCGGGCTGGCGGATGGCCGGGCGCGCGACGCGGTCGCATTCGACTCTGGCGATCGAGGGCTTTTCCTCGTCCCGGCTGGCGCCCCGGCGGCGCAGAAGGCCGCAACTTCTGACAGAGATCCCGGGGCCGGTCGAATGGCGGGCCGAGACCGGGCAGGCCGGGCAGGCGCTGACCGCCTGGCATGACGGCTATTCCACGACCCACGGGCTGACCCATGTGCGCCAGTTGAACCTCGCCTATGACGGGCGCGCGCTGTCGGGCGAGGACACGCTGGCGGCCTTCACCCCCGAGGAACGCGCGGCCTTCGAGCGGGCGCTGGCGCGCTCGGACGGCGAGGGCATCGCCTTCTCGATCCATTTCCATCTGCACCCCGAAATCGACGCGGCGCTGGATCTGGGCGGTTCGGCGGTGTCGCTGGCGCCCAAAAGCGGCGAGATCTGGGTGTTTCGCCACGATGGCGCGGCGACCTTGTCGCTGGCGCCAAGCGTCTATCTGGAAACGGGCAGGCCCGCGCCGCGCGCCAGCCAGGCCATCCTGCTGTCGGCGCGGATGACCGACACGGCCTGCGTGGTCGGCTGGACGCTGGCCAAGGCCCATGAAGGCGCGCAGGCCCCGCGGGACCTTGAGCGCGAAGACGAATTCGACGATACAGCAGCCCCCTGGACTCGCCCCCATTCAATGACGAAGGACTGATCCGATGACCGAACTCGTGCCCGTGCGCCGTGCGCTTCTTTCCGTATCCGACAAGACCGGGCTGATCGATCTCGGCCGGTCGCTGGCCGCCCGGGGGGTCGAGCTCCTGTCGACCGGGGGCACCGCCAAGGCGCTTCGCGAGGCGGGGCTCGAGGTCAAGGACGTTTCCGAGGTCACGGGCTTTCCCGAGATGATGGACGGCCGGGTCAAGACGCTGCATCCGATGGTGCATGGCGGGCTTCTGGCGCTGCGCGACAACGAGGCCCATGTGATGGCCATGGAAGAGCACGGCATCGGCCCGATCGACCTGCTGGTGGTCAATCTCTACCCGTTCGAGGCGACCGTCGCGAAGGGGGCCGACTATGACGACTGCATCGAGAATATCGACATCGGCGGCCCGGCGATGATCCGCGCCGCGGCCAAGAACCACGCCTTCGTCAATGTCGTCGTCGATACCGAGGATTACGCGCGGCTGCTGGGCGAGCTCGACCGCCATGACGGCGCGACCTGCCTGAAGTTCCGCAGGAAGCTGGCGCAGATCGCCTATGCCCGGACCGGTGCCTATGATGCCGCGGTCTCGACCTGGATGGCCAAGGCCTTGGGCGATGCCCAGCCGCGCCGCCGTGTCTTCGCGGGCGCGCTGGCCCAGGGGCTGCGCTATGGCGAGAACCCGCACCAGCAGGCCGCCTTCTACATCGACGGCTCGGAACGGCCCGGCATCGCCACCGCCAAGCAGTGGCAGGGCAAGGAGCTGTCCTACAACAACATCAACGACACCGATGCCGCCTTCGAGCTGGTCAGCGAGTTCCTGCCCGCGAACGGCCCGGCCTGTGCCATCATCAAGCATGCCAATCCCTGCGGCGTGGCCCGCGGCGAGACCCTGGAACAGGCTTATCGGCGCGCCTTCGACTGCGACCGCACCTCGGCCTTCGGCGGCATCGTCGCGCTGAACATGAAGCTCGACGAGCCGACCGCCAGGGCGATCAGCGAGATCTTCACCGAAGTGGTGATCGCGCCCGCCGCCGACGATGCCGCCAAGGAGGTCTTCGCCGCCAAGAAGAACCTGCGGCTGCTGACCACCGGCGGGCTGGCCAATCCGGCGGCGGCGGGGCTGACCTATCGCCAGGTCTCGGGCGGGCTTCTGGTGCAGGACAAGGATAATGGCCGGATCGATGCCTCTGACCTGAAGGTGGTGACGAAGCGGGCCCCGACCGAGGCCGAGATCGCAGACATGCTGTTCGCCTGGACCGTGGCCAAGCATGTCAAGTCGAACGCCATCGTCTATGTCCGGGACGGCGCCACCGTCGGTGTCGGCGCGGGCCAGATGAGCCGGGTCGATTCTTGCCGCATCGCCGCGCGCAAGGCCGAGGACATGGCCGAGGCGCTGGGGCTCGATGCGCCGCTGACGAAGGGCTGCGCGGTGGCCTCCGACGCCTTCTTCCCCTTCGCCGACGGGCTGATGGCGGCGGTCGAGGCGGGGGCGACGGCGGTGATCCAGCCCGGCGGCTCGATCCGCGACGAGGATGTGATCGCGGCGGCCGACGAGGCCGGGCTTGCCATGGTCATGACCGGCATGCGCCATTTCCGGCACTGAGCGATGCGGCGGCTCGGGCTTGTCGCGGCGCTGGTCTTCCTGATTGACCAGGTCAGCAAGGTCTATGTGGTCTTCCACATGGGCCTTGCGCTCGATCAGCGCATCGATGTCTGGCCGCCCTATCTGACCTTCCGGATGGCCTGGAACCGGGGGGTCAATTTCGGCCTTCTCGCGCATGATGCCGATCTGGCCCGCTGGCTGCTGATCGCGGTGTCACTGGCGATCTCGGGCGGCGTCGCGATCTGGATGGCGCGCGGGCGGCACCGCCCGGCAGCACTGGTCTCGGCCGGGCTGCTGATCGGCGGCGCTTTGGGAAATGCACTCGACCGGGTGCTGTACGGGGCGGTGGCCGACTTCCTGAACATGTCCTGTTGCGGCATCGACAATCCCTATGCTTTCAATGTCGCCGATGTGGCGATCTTTGCCGGCGCGCTGGGGCTCGTGCTGTACACGGGGAAGGACAAGACCCCGTGACGCGCCCTGCAAGCTGCGCTAAAGAGGGCCAGACCGGACGGAGGGGACTGCGGATGCGATCGGCACGGATACTGGTTCTTGGGGCGGCCATGGCGGCTGCCTTGTCGGGCTGCAGCCGTGGCGACGACTATCAGCCCAAGCTGATGCATCTGCGCGGCGCCGAGCGCGGGCCCGACGAATTTTCCGTCGTGCCGAACAAGCCGCTGGAAATGCCCCAGGACGTGGCGAGCCTGCCCGCGCCGACGCCGGGCGGCGCGAATCTGGTCGATCCGACGCCCGAGGCCGATGCCATCGCCGCGCTGGGCGGCAATGCCGCGCGCGGAACGGGCGGAGATCCGGGTCTGATGGCGCAGGTCGGCCGGTTCGGGGTCGATCCCTCGATCCGCCAGACCCTGGCGCAGGAAGACCTCGAATACCGCCAGAAGCATGACGGCCGCCTGCTGGAACGCTGGTTCAACGTGACCGTCTATTACAAGGCCTACAGCCGTCAGGCGCTGAACCAGTACGAGGAACTGGAACGCTGGCGCGCGCGCGGCGTGCGCAATGTCAGCGCGCCCCCCGAAGGTCTGAAATAACAGGGCGGCCATAGCGGCCGCTCACATCTGCGTGGCGCCGGTTGCAAACCCCGGGCGCCGCGGTAGCTTGCCTCATGCCGCCTGACCCGAGGAGAGACAAGCGATGATGCCGATCCGGCTGGCCGTCCTGGCCCTGATCGCGACGGCCGGGATTGCCCGCGCCGAGAAGGTGACCGATTTCACGCTGCAGAACGGCATGGAGGTGGTGGTGATCGAGGATCACCGCGCGCCGGTCGTGGTGCAGATGGTCTGGTACAAGGTCGGTGCCGCCGACGAACCGCCCGGCAAGTCCGGGATCGCGCATTTCCTGGAGCACCTGATGTTCAAGGGCACCGACGCGGTCGGCCCGGGCGAGTTCTCGAGGATCGTCGAGGAAAACGGCGGGTCCGACAACGCCTTCACCTCCTGGGATTACACCGCCTATTTCCAGCGTGTCGCCGCCGACCGGCTGGATCTGATGATGCAGATCGAAGCCGACCGGATGACCGGTCTCAAGCTCTCGGAAGAGGATGTCGCGACCGAGCGCAACGTGATCCTCGAAGAGCGCAACCAGCGCACCGAGAACGACCCCGGCGCGCTGTTTTCCGAACAGCGCAACGCGGCGCAGTACCTGAACCACCCCTACGGCATCCCGATCATCGGCTGGCGCCACGAGATGGAGGGGCTGAGCCGGGCCGACGCGCTGGCCTATTACCGCACCTTTTACGCGCCCAATGACGCGGTGCTGGTGGTTGCGGGCGATGTCGAGCCCGAAGCGGTGAAAACGCTGGCCGAGGCCCATTACGGCCCGCTGGCCCCGTCGGAAACCCTGCCGCCGCGCCTGCGCCCGCAGGAGCCGCCGCAACTGGCCGCCCGCCATCTGACCTATGACGACCCGCGCGTCGCCCAGCCCTATGTGATCCGCACCTATCTGGCGCCCGAACGCGACCCGGGCGATCAGAAACCGGCCGCAGCACTCACCTATCTGGCCGAGATCCTCGGCGGTTCGGGCACCAATTCGGTGCTCAGCGACAAGCTGCAATTCGACAGCCGGACCGCGATCTACAGTTCGGCCTTCTATGACGGGCTGTCGCTCGACAAGACCACGTTCGGGTTTGTCGTGGTGCCCGCCGAGGGCGTCTCGCTGGGCGAGGCCGAGGCTGCGCTCGACAAGGCTTTGGCCGAGTTTCTCGATCAGGGCGTCGATCCGGCGCTGTTCGAAAGCATCAAGACCCAGTTGCGCGCCTCGGAAATCTATGCCCGCGACAATATCCAGGGGCTGGCCCGGCGCTATGGCGCGGCGCTGGCGGTGGGCATGAGCGTCGAGGATGTGCAATCCTGGCCCGAGATCCTGCAGGAGGTCACGCCCGAGGACGTGATGGAGGCGGCGCGCGCCGTTCTGGACCCGCGGACCTCGGTCACCGGCTGGCTCGAAACCCCGCCCGGCGTCGCGCCCTCCGACGCGCCTGCCACGATTCCCACGGGCTCGCAGGAGGTGACCCAATGATCCGCGCCGTCTTCAGCAGCTTCGCCTTCGTCCTGCTCGCCGCGCTGCCGCTGCGGGCCGAGGTCGAGATCCAGGAGGTCACCTCGCCCGGCGGCATCCATGCCTGGCTGGTCGAAAGCCACGAGGTGCCCTTCGTCTCGGTCGAGATCCGGTTTCAGGGCGGGGCCAGCCTCGATGCGCCGGGCAAGCGCGGCGCCATCAACCTGATGACGGGGCTCCTCGAGGAAGGAGCGGGCGAGATGGATGCGCGCACCTTCGCCCGCGAACGCGACGCGCTGGCGGCAAGCTACCGTTTCGATGTGAGTTCGGATTCGCTGGCGGTCTCGGCCCGGATGCTGACCGAGAACCGCGACCGGGCGGTCGGGCTTCTGCGCCAGGCGCTGGTCGCGCCCCGCTTCGATCAGGACGCCATCGACCGGGTGCGCGCGCAGGTGATCTCGGGCATCCGCTCGGACGCGACCGATCCCAATGCCATCGCGGGACAGACCTTCGACCGGATCGCCTTCGGCGATCACCCTTACGCCACCCCGATCAGCGGCACCGAGGCCAGCGTGAATGCCCTGACCCGCGACGACCTGATCGCGGCCCGCGACCGGGTGATCGCCCGCGACCGGCTGTATGTGGCCGCCGCAGGCGACATCTCGGCCGAAGATCTGGGCAAAATGCTCGATACGCTTCTCGGCGATCTGCCCGAGACCGGCGCGCCGATGCCGGGGCCCGCGCCCCTGAACCTTGCGGGCGGGGTGACCGTGGTGCCCTTCGACACGCCGCAATCGGTGGCCGTGTTCGGCCAGCGCGGGCTCGACCGCGACGATCCCGATTTCTTCGCGGCCTTCGTGATGAACCAGATCCTCGGCGGCGGCGGCTTCGGCGCCCGGCTGATGGAAGAGGTCCGGGTCAAGCGCGGGCTGACCTATGGCGTCTATTCCTACCTGATGCCGATGGATCATGCGGCGCTGATCATGGGTCAGGTCGCCTCGGGCAATGACAAGATCGCCGAGGCGGTCGAGGTGATCCGGGACGAATGGGCGCGGATGGCCGAGCAAGGCGCGACCGAAGACGAGCTTGCGAAGGTCAAGACCTACCTGACCGGCGCCTATCCGCTGCGCTTTGACGGCAACGGCCCGATCGCGCGCATTCTCGTCGGCATGCAGATGGAGGGGCTGACGCCCGATTACGTCAAGACCCGCAACGACAGGATCCGCGCCGTGACGCTCGACGATGTGCGGCGCGTGGCGGCAGACTGGCTCGATCCCGCGCATCTACAGTTCATTGTGGTGGGTCAGCCTCAGGGGCTTGAGACCACCAACTGACCCCATGGTCGAATCGGCGGGGGGCGTGCTAGAAATTGTGGCATGACCTCCCCCGCCCCCAACATTCGCCCGGCCCCCCCAATAATTCGTCAGCTTGACGAAGCCGCCATCAACCGCATTGCTGCGGGCGAGGTGGTGGAACGTCCCGCCTCGGCGGTGAAGGAGCTGGTCGAGAACGCCATAGATGCGGGCGCGCGGCGGGTCGAGGTCGCCTATGCCCAGGGCGGCAAGGGGCTGATCCGGGTCACCGACGACGGCTGGGGCATGGCGCCCGGGGATCTGCCGCTGGCGCTGTCGCGCCATGCGACCTCGAAGATCGACGGTTCGGACCTTCTGGATATCCGCAGTTTCGGCTTTCGCGGCGAGGCGCTGCCCTCGCTGGGCGCGGTCGGGCGGCTGACCATCACCTCGCGCCGCGACGGCGCCGAGGCCGCGCGGATCGCCGTGACCGGCGGCGCGGCCGGGCCGGTGACGCCCGCCGCGCTGAACCGGGGCACCGTGGTCGAGCTGCGCGATCTGTTCTTCGCGACGCCCGCGCGGCTCAAGTTCCTGCGCAGCGACCGGGCCGAGGCGCAGGCCATCGGCGATGTGGTGAAACGGCTGGCGCTGGCCGAGCCCTTCATCGGCTTCACCCTGCGCGACATGTCGGATGGCGGCGAGGGCCGCGTGATCTTCCGCGCCGATGCGCAGACCGGCGATCTGTTCGACGCGCTTTATGGCCGGGTCGTCGCGGTGATGGGCCGCGACTTCGCCGAGAACGCGCTGAAGATCGAGGCCGAGCGCGAGGGGTTTGCCCTAACCGGCTTCGCCGCCCTGCCGACCTATTCGCGCGGCGCGGCGGTGGCGCAGTTCTTCTTCGTCAACGGGCGCCCGGTCCGCGACAAGCAACTGATCGGGGCGCTGAGGGCCGCCTATATGGACGTGCTCAGCCGCGACCGGCATCCGGCGGCTGCGCTGTTCATCGATTGCGACCCGCATCTGGTCGATGTCAACGTCCACCCCGCCAAGGCCGAGGTCCGCTTCCGCGAGCCGGGCATCGTGCGCGGGCTGATCGTCTCGGCGCTGCGCCATGCGCTGGCCGGGGCCGGGCACCGCGCCTCGAGCACGGTGGCGGGCGCGACGCTGGGGGCGATGCGGCCAGAGCCTTCCGGCCCGCCGCGGGTCTACCAGATGGACCGCCCCTCGCCTCGCGCGCTGAGCCTGTCCTATGCCGCGCAGGCCCCCGCCGCGCCGGAGGCGCCGCTGGCCGAAGGCTTTGCCGAACCGTCCGCCCGGTTCGAGACCGCAGCCCCTGCCCCCGAGGCCGAGGCGCTGCCGCTGGGCGCCGCCCGGGCGCAATTGCACGAGAATTACATCATCGCCCAGACCGAACGCGGCATGGTCATCGTCGACCAGCATGCCGCCCATGAGCGGCTGGTTTACGAGAAGCTGAAACGCCAGATGGCCGAGCGGGGCATCGCGGCGCAGGCGCTGCTGATCCCCGAAATCGTCGAGCTGTCAGAGGGCGACATCGCCCGGCTGATGGAGCATGAGGCCGACCTGACCCGCATGGGCCTGACCGTCGAGCCCTTCGGCCCGGGCGCCATCGCGGTGCGCGAGACGCCCGCTTTGCTGGGCGAGGTCGATGCCGGGGCGCTGATCCGCGACATCCTCGACGAACTGGCCGATCAGGGCGACAGCCAGACCCTGCAGGCGCGGCTTGACGCGATCCTCAGCCGGGTGGCCTGCCATGGCTCGATCCGCTCGGGGCGGCGGATGCGCGCCGACGAGATGAACGCGCTTCTGCGCGAGATGGAGGCGACGCCGCTGTCGGGCCAGTGCAACCACGGCCGCCCGACCTATGTCGAACTGAAACTGTCCGACATCGAACGGCTGTTCGGGCGCACATGATCGAGGTCTTGGGCCAGGCCTATGCCTATGACGATCCTGTCGTGCTGGCGGCGGGCGGGGCTGCGGCGCTGATCCTGTTGGTGCTGGGGCTTCTGATCGCGGCGGTGCGCCGGGCCGGGCGCTCGGCCGAAATGGCCGCGCCGCTGATCTACCAGATGGACCGGCTGGCGCGGCGGGTCGATGCTCTGGGCGAGGGGCAGCAGCGGCTGGCGGGCGGGCTGACCCATGTGTCCGAGGCGCAGGCGGCGGCGCAGGCCAACATGCTGCGGCTGATGGAAAGCCGTCTGGCCGAAGTCACCGAACGGATGAACCGCAATCTCGAAGGCGCCTCGCGCCGCACCGCGCTGTCGCTGGGCGAGTTGCAGGAACGGCTGGCCACCATCGACCGGGCGCAGGAGAATATCGAAAAGCTGTCGGGCAACGTGCTGTCTTTGCAGGACATCCTGTCGAACAAGCAGACCCGGGGCGCCTTTGGCGAGATCCAGCTGGCAGATATCGTCGGCAAGGCGCTGCCCAAGGACAGCTATGTGCTGCAGGCGACGCTGTCGAACGGCAAGCGGGCCGATTGCCTGATCCGGTTGCCGAAGCCGCCCGGGCCCATCGTGGTCGATTCGAAATTTCCGCTGGAAGCCTACGAGGCGCTGCGCCGGGCCGAAACCCAGTGGGACCGGCAAGAGGCCGCGCGCGCCTTCCGCACCGCCGTCCGGACCCATATCCGGGCAATCTCGCAGAAATACATCATTGCCGAGGAGACCGCAGACGGCGCGCTGATGTTCCTGCCCTCCGAGGCGGTCTATGCGGAACTGCACGCCAATTTCCCCGATCTGGTGCGCGAAAGCTTCGAGGCACGGGTCTGGATCGTGTCGCCCACCACCTGCATGGCGACGCTGAACACGATGCGGGCGATCCTCAAGGATGCGCGGATGCGCGATCAGGCCGGCGCCATCCGGCGCACGCTGCGCCAGTTGCATCGCGATGTCGAACTGGTGGGGGAACGGGTCGACCGGCTGACCACCCATTTCGGTCAGGCCCGCGCCGATCTGGAAGGCATCGGCGTCGCGGCCGAGCGCGCGGGCAAGCGCGCGGCCCGGCTCGACAACCTCGATTTCGAGGAATTGGGGGCCGAGCAGGACGAGATGATGCCGCCCCTGCCCCGGCCCGCCGAATAGGGCGGCCGATCAGATCCCGATGAAGGGCTGCGCCAGACGCGGCAGCAGGCCGTGGAATTTCAGCGGCGCGTCGGTCGCGGCCAGACAGATGCAGTCGGGGCCGGGGGCGGCAACCGGGGTGTGGTCAAGGTCTTCGCCCGCAACCTCGACATCGCCGCGCCCGTAGCGGCCGCCCGCATCCTCGAAGGCGCCCTGCAGCACCAGTGTCAGTTCCATCCCGCCATGGCCGTGATCGGGCATCGCCATGCCCGCGGGGATATACAGCAGCCGCACGGTCGCGTCCCGGGCGGTGGGCAGCACCGCCTGCCGCACCCCGCCGCCCAGCGCGCGCCATTGAACCGCATCCGCATCGCCGCCCACATAGTCGCGCAGCGGCATCGGAAAGACGCCACCCTCGGCGGGCGCGGGCGCGTCGATGCGGTCGTCCTCGGGCATGGCCGCGATCAGCCGGAGCGTCGCGGCAAGGCTGTCCTCGGCCATGGCAACGGACGGGTCCGAATCCTCGAGCACCGCGCCGCCCACCGCCTCGTATCCGGCCAGCCGGGCCCGGCACTCGTCGCACAGCGATACATGGGTCGCGACGACCAGCCCGAAGGCCTCGGGCAGGCTGCCCGAAGCATGGGCCATCAGGATATCGTCGGTCAGGTGGTGGGTGATGGGCGTCGTCATGGGTCCGGTCGCATCCTCATGTCATCTCCTGGCGCAGGCGATCCAGCGCCAGCCGTATCCTCGATTTGATCGTGCCAAGCGGCAGGCCGGTCTCGGCTGCGATCTCGCGATGCGAGAGTTCGCCGAAATAGGCCCGTTCGATCAGCACCCTCTGGGCCTCGGGCAACGCCTGAAGCGCGCGCCCGAGCTGTTCGCTTTCCTGTTGCAGCGCCAGCGTCTCGGTCTGGTCGGGCTCGTGTTCCGGGCCCCAGGGCAGATCCTCGGGTTCGGGATGCCGCTGCTTGCGCAGCGCGTCGATCCGCCGGTTGCGGGCGATGGTGAAGATCCATGTCGCCACGCTGGCCCGTTCCGGGTCGAACAGATGCGCCTTGCGCCAGACCGTCGCCATCACCTCCTGCGCACATTCTTCCGCCAGGGCCGCATCGGCCCCGGATTTCATCAAAAACGCCTTCACCCGGGGGGCGAAATGCGCGAACAGCCGGGCAAAAGCGGTCTGGTCCCGCTCGTCCCGGATGCGCGTCACGCACGTCACCCATCTGGTGTCGGCCGTCTGTCTTTCACTCACGACGTCAGCCTCGGTCCTGCGCAGAAATGGTTCATTTCTCCCAAGATAGGGCGGCGCCCTCCTGGCTTCATCCCCAAACTGGCTGGCCTGCAAGCCGTGCATCATGGTCGTGTTACGCAGCAGACGCCGATCCGGATCACCGCGATGCCGAAAAAAACGCCAGCCTGCCGCCGGAACGGGACGGAACGGTGCGGGACAAAGGCGCCCAGGTTCTGGACAGACGCCCCCGAAGGCCCATATCCGAGCACGGGGCAGACAGGAGCATAACGCAATGGCAATCGACACCGCCGCAGGGCATCGCCGGCGCATCGCCGTGATCGGGGGCGGCATCTCGGGGCTTGGCGCGGCGCATCTGCTGGCCGAAAGCGCCCGGGTGACGCTGTTCGAGGCCGAGGGGCGACTGGGCGGGCATGCCCGCACGGTGCTGGCGGGCCGACAGGGCGACCGGGCGGTGGATACCGGCTTTATCGTGTTCAACCGGGTGAACTACCCGCATATGGTGCGGCTGTTCGAAAAGCTCGGCGTGCCGGTGGCGAAATCCGACATGAGCTTCGGCGCCTCTTTCGATGGCGGGGCCTTCGAATACGGGCTGAGAAACCTCCGCGCGGTCTTCGCCCAGCCCGCGAACGCGCTGAACCCGCGCTTCTGGGGCATGCTGCGCGATGTCACCCGCTTCAATGCCCGCGCACGGGACGAGGCCCGCGATCCGTCGGTTTCCCTGGGCGATTTCCTGGCTGCGCTCGGGACCGGCGACTGGTTCCGCGACCGCTATCTGCTGCCCCTTTCGGGTGCGATCTGGTCGACGCCAAGCCAGGGCATCCTCGATTTCCCGGCCCAGGCCCTGGTCAACTTCTTCGACAATCACGCGCTTCTGAGCACCTCGGGCCAGCATCAGTGGTACACGGTCGCGGGCGGGTCGGTCGAATATGTGCGCAGGCTCGAGGCCGCGCTGGCCGCCCAGGGCGTCGAGATCCGCAAGGCCGCGCCGGTCGCGGCGGTGCGCCGCGATGCCGAGGGCGCCGAGATCCGCGCCCAGGGCGGCGCGTGGGAGCGGTTCGACGAGGTGGTCTTTGCGACCCATTCCGATGACAGCCTGGCGATGCTGGCCGATGCTGCGCCCGAGGAACGCGCGGCGCTGGGGGCCGTGCGCTATCAGCCGAACGAGGCGGTGCTGCATGCCGACCTTTCCGTGATGCCCAAACGCCGCGCGGTCTGGTCGAGCTGGAACTACGCCGAGGACTCCGGCGCCCGGGCCGAGCGGATCGACCTGACCTACTGGATGAACTCGCTGCAGCCGATCCCCGAGGACGATCCGCTTTTCGTCACGCTGAACAGTCGGCGGCCGATCCGGGACGACTTGATTTATGACACGGTCACCTTCCGGCATCCGGTCTATGACCGGGGGGCGCTCGAGGCGCAGCAGACGGTGCGGCGGATGAACGGCACCAACCGCACCTGGTTCTGCGGCGCCTGGATGCGCAACGGGTTTCACGAGGACGGGCTGGCAAGCGGCATCGAGGTGGCAGAGGCCATTCTGCGCGGGCGGCCCGAGGCGGTGGCGGCATGACAGCGGTTGTAGAGCATATCCGGGGCAAGACCTTTCACGAGCGGCGCGGCCAGGTCGGGCACAAGCTGTCGCATACGGTCGATTACGTCCTCTTCGACGCCGAGGCGCCGGAGCTGACGGCGCCGCGCTGGTTCGGGCGCGAGCCGGGCAAGTCGATGGCGGTGCTCGACAGCGATCACGGCGGACCCAAGGGCCAGGGCCGGGGCGCCGCCTGGGTGCGCGAGGTGCTGAAGGCACGCGACCTTTTCGCGATCCGCGGCAAGATCGAGCTGATGACCCTGCCGCGCGTGCTGGGGCACGAATTCAACCCGGTCAGCTTCTGGCTGTGCCATGACAAGGAAGACCAGCTGCGCGCGGTGATCGCCGAGGTCAACAACACCTTCGGCGACCGGCATTGCTATCTGTGCTGCCATCCCGACCAGCGCCCGATCGAACCCACCGACATCCTGACCGCGACCAAGATCTTCCATGTCTCGCCGTTCCAGCCGATTTCGGGCGGCTATCGGTTCCGCTTCGACATCCGGCCTGACAAGGTCGGGATCTGGATCGACTTTTCCGCCGGGGGCGAGGAAGGACTTTACGCCACCCTGACCGGGCCGCGTCGGCCGCTGAGCACCTGGGCCATCCTCAAAAGCGCCCTGCGGCGGCCCTTCGGGTCGCGCCGGGTGATCGTGCTGATCTACTGGCATGCGCTGCGGCTGGCGTTGAAGGGCGCGAAATACCGGACCCGGCCCAAGCCGCCGTCCGAAGAGCTGACCTGATGCGGGCAGCCCCCCTGCCGGGCTACGCGCTTTTCGCGGCGATGCTGGCGGGGGCCGGGCTGCCCATCTACATCCACGCGCCCAAGGTCTATGTCGACCAGTACGGCGTCGGCCTTGCCGCGCTGGGCGCGGTGCTGTTCGGGCTGCGGCTGCTGGACGTGGTGCAGGACCCGGTGCTGGGCTGGCTGTCCGAACGGCTGCACCGCTGGCGACCCGCCGCGGTGGCGGGGGCGGTCGTTCTGCTGGCGGCCTCGATGGCAGGGCTTTTCGCGGTGACGCCGCCGGTCGCGCCGCTTTTGTGGTTCGCGCTGACCCTGACCGGGCTGTTTACCGCCTTCAGCTTCCTGACCATCACCTTCTATGCCCAGGGCGTGGCCCGGGCGGGCCGGATGGGGCCGGGCGGGCATGTGCGGCTGGCCGCCTGGCGCGAGACCGGGGCGCTTCTGGGGGTCTCGGCAGCGGCGGTCGCGCCGACGCTGCTGATGGGGGTGACCGACGCGCCCTTCGCGGCCTTTGCCGCCGGTTTCGCCGTGCTGGCGGCGATCGCGGCGGTGGCGATGCGGCGCGACTGGACCCTGCCCGCGGCCCCCGGGCACTCGGACTGGCGCAGGGTTCTGGCCGATCCGGTCGCGCGGCGGCTGCTGCTTCTGGCGCTGGTGAACGCGACACCGGTCGCGGTGACCTCGACGCTGTTTCTCTTCTTCGTCGAAAGTCGGCTCGAGGCTCCGGGGCTCGAGGGACCCTTGCTGCTGCTGTTCTTCCTGTCGGCGGCCGCCTCGGCCCCTTTCTGGGGACTGGCCGCGCGCCGGGTCGGGGAAAAGCCCGCGCTTCTGGCGGGCATGGGCCTGTCGATCCTGGCCTTCGGCTTCGCCACGCTGCTGGGTCCGGGCGACACCCTGCCCTTCGCCGCGATCTGCCTGGCCTCGGGCGCGGCGCTCGGGGCCGACATGACGCTTCTGCCCGCGATCTTCGCCGCCCGGATGGCACGGATCGCGCCCAATGCCGGGCAGGCCTTCGGGCTTTGGTCCTTCGTGTCGAAATTCACCCTCGCGCTTGCGGCGGTGGCGCTGTTGCCGCTTCTGCAGGGGGCGGGGTTCCAGCCCGGAGAGGCCACCTCTCCGGCGCGGGCGCTGGTGGTTCTGAGCCTGCTTTACGCGGCCCTGCCCTGCGCCCTCAAACTCGTGGCGGTCGCGCTTCTGGTCGCGACCCCGCTCAACAGGGAGACGATCGGATGATCGCATTCGTCCTGGGGCTGGCGGTGGCGCTGGCCCTTGTCGCGCTCAAGACCCGCTATCTGGGCTTCGAGGCGCAGACCCCCGCAGATTACGACGGCAAGGGACCCGCCTTCGACCTGCGCCGCCATCTTGACGGCCCCATTCTTTGCGAGGGCGTGATCTACGGCCCGACCGGCCGCGTGGTGTCGCGCTTTACCGGGGATTTTCTGGCCCGATGGGACGGCAATACCGGAACGATGGCCGAGGAATTCCGTTATGACAGCGGTGCTACCCAAAGTCGCAGATGGACCTTCCGCCTTGAAAACGATGGGTCGATTACGGCCGATGCTCCGGATCTTGTCGGCTCCGGGCATGGCATGCAGAGGGGATCGGGGGTAAACCTCCGCTACCGCATCCGGCTGCCCGAGGATTCGGGCGGGCATGTGCTGGCGGTGACCGACTGGATGTATCTGATGGAAAACGGGGCGATCGTTAATCGCAGCCAGTTCCGCAAGTTCGGCTTTTTGGTCGCCGAGCTGGTGGCGACGATGCGCCCGAAGGAGGCCGCGTGACGACGGACTGGATCGGAAAACGCTACTGGATCATCGGGGCGAGCGAGGGCATCGGCCGCGCTCTGGCGGAACGGCTGGGGGCGCTCGGGGTCAACCTCGTGCTCAGCGCCCGCAGCACGGACCGGCTGGACGAGCTGGCAGCATCGCTGCCGCGCAAGGCCGATGTGGTCCCGGTGGACGTCACCGACGCGGCCTCGGTCAAGGCCGCGGTCGAAGCGGTCGGCGAGATCGACGGAATGATCTATGTGTCGGGCACCTACTGGCCGATGACGGCGCAGGACTGGAATGCCGAGCAGGTCGAGACCATGATCGACGTCAACCTGACGGGCGCCGCGCGCGTGCTGGGCCATGTCGTGCCCTGGTTCGTGGCCCGCGACCGCGGCCATATCGTGCTGACCGGCAGCCTTGCGGGCTATCGCGGGCTGCCGGGGGCCATCGGCTATGGCGCGTCCAAGGCCGGGCTGATGTCGCTGGGCGAAAGCCTGCAGGCCGATCTGCGCGGCACCGGCGTCAAGGTCCAGATCGCGAGCCCGGGCTTCGTCAAGACCCGGCTGACCGAAAAGAACGACTTCACGATGCCGTTCATCATGACGCCGGAAGAGGCCGCGCATGAATATGTCGAGCTGATGATGTCGGACGCGATGTCGCGCAGCTTCCCGACGCTGTTCTCGTGGATTCTGCGGCTGACCCAGCTGCTGCCCGACTGGATTTATTTCCCGCTTTTTGCACGCAAGGGCTGACGCTTGCCCTTGCCTCCGCGACGGGCGCAGGCGACACTGTGCGCCCGTGCCGGAGGAGAAGACGACCCATGGAAGAGCTCTTGGAAATCAGCCCCAGCAAGGTGGTGCAGGTGATCTTTCAGGCCCGCGAGAAACGCCTGGGCGAGGCCGAGCTGCGCGGCTTCATCGCGGCGATGAACGAGGACGAAAAGGCAAGCCTTGTGGCGCTGACCTGGATCGGCCGCGAAACCTTCGACGCGGACGAGCTGGAAGAGGCGATCGAGACCGCCAAGGCCGAGGCGACCACGCCGACCGAGGACTATCTCGTGAACATGCCGCTTTTTGCCGACTATCTCGAAGCCGGGCTTGAAGCCATCGGGATCAGCCCGGCCGATGTCGAAGAGGATTTCTTCGACCGCTAGGCACCGGCCCGGCACCGCGTCTTCAGCACTGGTGCACCGCACCCGCCCGGGCGGGCCATCCTCCCGTTACGGAAAGCAAAATTTCCCACCCCTGCCCGCCTCGCGCAATTATCCAACCTTTCCCTTGACCCGGGTTTGGGCTTGCGCAAATCTGCCATCAACGCCCGGATGTGGAGGGGGGCCCAACGGGGCCTTATGTCCGGGCGCGATGAGGAAACCATGCGCAGGAACGCAGTCGATGCGGCCGGACCATCCGGCCTCGTCGCTGCGGCCCGCTCGGTCGGGGCGCGCAGGCCGGACCCGGACAGACCCGCGGGCAACGCGGGCAGGTCCGGGGTCTGGCGAAGGGGGGAGGACGACCTTTGGCGGCACCTGGCGCGTCTGCGCACGATCCCTGTTCAATTCCGGCGCTGCTGGCGCGCAACGTCGCGCTTTACGGCGACCGCCCGGCCTATCGCGAGAAGGAATTCGGGATCTGGCAGGCCTGGACCTGGGCCGAGGCGGCGGACGAGATCCGCGCCATGGCGCTGGGCTTTCTGGCGCTGGGGATGGCGCGGGGCGACCATGTCGCCGTGATCGGCCGCAACCGGCCCGCGCATTACTGGGCGATGGTGGCCGCCCAGATGTGCGGCGCGGTGCCGGTGCCACTGTATCAGGACGCGGTGGCCGAAGAGATGGCCTATGTGCTGGACCATTGCGGCGCCCGCTTCGTCGTGTGCGGCGATCAGGAACAGGTCGACAAGGTCATCGAGATCCGCGACCGCGCGCCCGGCGTCGAGCATGTGCTTTACAACGACAAGCGCGGCATGCGGAAATACGACCACAGCCATCTGAACTGGCTGCACGATATCGGCGACGAGGGCCGCGCGGCGCATCGTCGGCTGGAACCCGAGCTTGACGCGCGCATCGCCGAGCAGACCTGGGACACGACGTGCGTCATGCTTTACACCTCGGGCACCACCGGCAAGCCCAAGGGCGTGGTGCTGTCGAACCGCAACATCATCGAGACCGCGAAGGCCTCGGTCGCCTTCGACCATCTGGGTCAGGACGAGGAGGTTCTGGCCTATCTGCCGATGGCCTGGGTCGGCGATTTCATCTTCTCCATCGGTCAGGCCATGGTCGCGGGTTTCTGCGTCAACTGCCCCGAAAGCCCCGACACGATGATGACCGACCTGCGCGAGATCGGGCCCACCTATTTCTTCGCGCCGCCCCGGATCTTCGAGACCATGCTGACCAGCGTGATGATCCGGATGGAGGATGCGGGCGATCTGAAGCACGCGCTGTTCAGGCATTTCATGGACTTCGCCAAGGGCACCGGCGAACGCTTCGGGATGCCGCGCTATCGCCGCAAGCAGTCGCGCCCGACGCTGAGGCGCCGGGTGCGCTGGGTCTACCGCTATGCGATGGGCATCGGATTCGCGATCGAGACCCTGGCCGAGAACGCGGTGCGCGGCTTCTTCGTGCGGCTGCGCCACCCGCTGGAGGCGCGAAAGCACTACCAAGCGCGGGGGCCATTGCTGAACCTTTATCCCAAGCCGCTGCGCGACTATTTCGACTACCGCACCGGCGAGGTGCTGATCTACGGGCCGCTCAAGAACACGCTGGGCCTGTCGCGCATCCGGGTGGCCTATACGGCGGGCGAGGCCATCGGCCCCGAGATCTTCGACTTCTACCGCTCGCTCGGGATCAACCTGAAACAGCTGTACGGCCAGACCGAGGCCTCGGTCTTCATCACCCAGCAGCCCGACGGGCAGGTCCGGTCCGACACGGTCGGCGTACCGAGTCCCGGGGTCGAGGTGAAGATCGGCGAGAGCGGCGAGGTCTTCTATCGCAGCCCCGGCACCTTCGTCGAATATTACAAGAACCCCGAAAGCACCGCCTCGACCAAGGATGCCGAGGGCTGGGTCGCAACCGGCGATGCCGGTTTCTTCGAAGAGGCCAGCGGCCATCTCAGGATCATCGACCGCGCGAAGGATGTGGGCCGGATGGCCGATGGCGCGCTCTTCGCGCCCAAATATGTCGAGAACAAGCTGAAGTTCTTCCCCGACATCCTCGAGGCGGTGGTGTTCGGCGCCGGGCGCGAGATGTGCACCGCCTTCATCAACATCGACCTCACCGCGGTCGGCAACTGGGCCGAGCGCAACAACATCGCCTATGCGTCCTATCAGGAACTCGCGGGCCACCCCCGCGTCCTTGAGACGATCAAGTCGCATGTCGAGGAGGTCAACCGCTCGCTCGCCGGGGACGAGATGCTGTCGGGCTGTCAGGTCCGCCGGTTTCTGGTGCTGCACAAGGAGCTTGACGCCGATGACGGCGAGCTGACCCGCACCCGCAAGGTCCGCCGCCGCATCATCGAGGAAAAATTCGCCGATCTGGTGGCCGCGCTCTATGACGGCTCGGCCGAGAAATACACCGAAACCGAGGTGACCTACGAGGACGGGCGCAAGGGGCGCATCCGGGCCACGCTCAAGATCCGGGACGCGCGCAGCTTCCCGGCAGAATTCCCGAGGAAGGTGGCCGCGGAATGACCGAGAACCGACCTACGATCCCGATGCCCTCGCTCGACTGGCAGATCCCGTTCGGACGGGCCCAGAAGGACGTGCTCTGGGCAAGCTTCGCCCTGCTGACCGCGATGGTGGCCCTCGGCGCCGGTTTCTGGGCCCTGGCCGCGGTCTTTTCGCTGGCGCTGGCGGTCTTCGCCCAGATCCGGGTGCCGCAGGAACCGCCGACGCCCGAAGGCGGCCGCCTCGCGCCGCTGTCGCATGCGCTGCGCTACGGGCTGGCCAATCTCGTGACCATGGTCTTCGTCTACGGCGCCGCCACCGTGCTGGGTTCGGGCGTCCGCATGGCGATGGCGAAACTCCTGGCGGCGATATGAACCGGATGGTGCCTCCGCCCCCCACCCCGTCGCATGTGACCGAGGATGGCCGCGCCATCGGCCCGGTGCTGATGGAGCTGAGAAACATCACGCTCCGCTTCGGGGGCGTGGTCGCGATCAAGGACATCTCCTTCGATATCCGCGAGGGCGAGATCCGCGCCATCATCGGCCCGAACGGCGCGGGCAAGTCCTCGATGCTGAACGTGATTTCGGGCTTCTACCGGCCAACCGAGGGCGAGGTCTGGTTCGAGGGCGCGCGGCGTCCGCCAATGCGCCCCTACAAGGTCGCGCGGCAGGGGATCGCCCGGACCTTCCAGAACATCGCGCTCTTTTCCGGCATGTCGACGCTCGACAACATCATGACCGGGCGTATCACCCGGATGAGATCCTCGCTGCTGTCCCAGGCGCTGTGGTGGGGTCCGGCCGAGCGCGAGGAAAGCGCGCACCGCGAGGCGGTCGAGAAGATCATCGACTTCCTCGAGATCCAGCATATCCGCAAGACCCCGGTGGGCCGTCTGCCCTACGGCTTGCAGAAGCGGGTGGAACTGGGCCGGGCTCTGGCGGCCGAGCCGCGGCTCTTGCTGCTGGATGAACCCATGGCCGGGATGAATGTCGAGGAGAAGGAGGACATGTCGCGCTTCATCCTCGATGTGAACGACGAATTCGGCACCACCATCGTGCTGATCGAGCATGACATGGGCGTGGTCATGGACCTGTCCGACCGGGTGGTGGTGATGGATTACGGCCGCAAGATCGGCGACGGCCCGCCCGAGGAGGTGCGCGCCAGCAAGGACGTGATCGACGCCTATCTGGGGGTGGCCCATGACTGATCTGCTTTACGCTGTCGAGGTGATGATCAACGGGCTGATGGCGGGCGTGCTGTACGCGCTGGTGGCGCTGGGCTTCGTCCTGATCTTCAAGGCCTCGGGCATCTTCAACTACGCGCAAGGGGTGCTGGCGCTGTTCGCGGCGCTGACGCTCGTGGGGTTGCAGGAGGGACAGGTGCCCTTCGCCCATCTGATCAACGCGGCGCTCGGCACCGATCTGCATCATTTCGGCTGGCAGCTTCCGGCGGTGGTGGCGATCGTGCTGACGGTGGGGGTGATGGTGCTGCTGGCCATCGCCATCGAGCGGCTGATCCTCAAGCATCTGGTCAACCAGGCGCCGATCATCCTGTTCATGGCGACCATCGGGCTGGCCTATTTCCTTGAAGGGTTCGGCGACATCATGTGGGGCGCCGACATCAAGACGCTGGATGTGGGGCTGCCACAGGGCGGCAGCGCCTGGCTTGAACAGGCCACCGCGGGCTGGGGCAGCGACGAGTTCTACGGCTTCTTCATCGACAGGCTCGACATCGTGGCGACGCTGGTCGCGGCGGTTCTGGTGATCTCGCTGACCCTGTTCTCGCAGTTTTCCAAGCAGGGCCGGGCGCTGCGGGCGGTGGCCGACGATCATCAGGCGGCGCTGTCGGTCGGCATCTCGCTGCGCTTCATCTGGGTGCTGGTCTGGTCCATCGCGGGCATCGTCGCGCTGGTCGCGGGCATCATGTGGGGCGCCAAGTCCGGTGTACAGTTCAGCCTGTCGCTGATCGCGCTGAAGGCGTTGCCGGTGCTGATGCTGGGCGGTTTCACCTCGATCCCGGGCGCCATCGTCGGCGGGCTGATCATCGGGGTCGGCGAGAAGCTGTTCGAATTCACGGTCGGCCCGATGATCGGCGGCGCGACCGAGAACTGGTTCGCCTATGTGCTGGCGCTAGTCTTTCTGGTGTTCAGGCCGCAGGGCCTGTTCGGAGAGAGGATCATCGAAAGGGTCTGACATGCAAAAGCTCTATGCCATTGCCTGTGTGATCGGTTGGGGGTTCTTCTATGCGTTCGCCTATCTTGCCGTGGCCTCGTCGAACGACGCCGAATGGATGTCGGTGATCTACGGCCTGCTGTCCTTCGCGGGCTTCGTGGCCGGCATGTTGTGCTGGGTGCGGCTGGTCCGCGGCAAGCGGCCGGTCATCAGGACGATGCCCATGGGCGTCGCCCGGGTGCGGAGGCCGCTGTGACTCACCGGACCCGGATCGGCGGCCTTTGCATCGATTGCCAGACCGACGATCTGGGTCCGGCACTGGCCTTCTGGTCGGCGGCGCTGGGGCGCGAGGGTGCGCTCGTCGAGGACGGGCGCTATGCCCAGCTCAGTGGCCCGCCCGCCGCGCCGCAGGTGATCCTGCAGGCGGTCGGCCACGACCCCCGCGTGCATCTCGACATCGAGACCGACGATATCGAGGCCGAATGCGCCCGTCTGACCGGCCTCGGCGCGGTCGAGATAACGCGGATCAAGGACTGGGTGGTGATGCAGGCGCCCACCGGGCACCGCTTCTGTCTGGTTCCGCCCGAAGGGGATTTTCCAAAAGATGCCAGGGAGGTCGACTGAATGTTCTACCGCGAGGCCGGCGATTTCAAGACGTCCTACCGGGACGACAGCCAGACCTTTCCGATCGGGTTCGACCGCTACCGCTATTACGCGGTGCTGGTGCTGGCCTTCGCGGTCGTGCCCTTCGTCATCGACGACTACTGGGCCAGCGCGATCTTCGTGCCCTTCCTGATCTATGCCATCGCCGCCATCGGGCTGAACATCCTTGTGGGCTATTGCGGGCAGCTGTCGCTGGGCACCGGCGGCTTCATGGCGGTGGGGGCCTATGCCTGCTACAAGCTGATGACCGCCTTTCCCGACCTCAACATCGTCGTCTGCATCCTGGGCGGCGGGCTGGTCACGGCGGCGGTGGGGGTGCTGTTCGGCCTGCCCTCGCTGCGGATCAAGGGCTTCTATCTCGCGGTCGCGACGCTGGCGGCGCAGTTCTTCCTGGTCTGGCTCTTCAACAAGGTGCCGTGGTTCTACAACTATTCGGCCTCGGGGCAGATCTCGGCGCCCGCGCGCAGCGTCTTCGGCCTGCCGGTCACAGGCCCCGGCGTCGAGGCCTGGGCGCAATACATGATCTGTCTCGTCTTCGCCGTCGTGCTGGCCTGGGCCGCGCGCAACCTGACGCGGGGCACGGTCGGGCGGTCCTGGATGGCGATCCGCGACATGGATATCGCGGCCGAAATCATCGGGGTGAACCCGCTCAAGGCCAAGCTGACGGCGTTTGCGGTCTCGTCCTTCTATATCGGCATCGCGGGCGCGCTGTTCTTCGCGGTCTATCTGGGCGCGGTCGAGGTCGGCGAGGCCTTCGGCATACAGAAGAGCTTTCTCATCCTCTTCATGATCATCATCGGCGGGCTCGGCTCGATCTTCGGCAGCTTCGCGGGCGCGGCCTTCCTGGTGCTGCTGCCGGTTCTGCTGAAGAACGTGCTGGTGGGCACGCTGGGATGGCCCACCGATCTGACCGCCCATGTCCAGCTGATGATCGTGGGGGCGCTGATCATCGGCTTTCTGATCGCCGAGCCGCACGGGCTGGCGCAGCTCTGGCGGATCGGAAAGGAAAAGCTGAGGCTCTGGCCATTCCCGCATTGACGGGCACGACACGCGCGACCGACCGGGCCAACCCGGCACGCATTTTCAAGGGAGGAACGACGACATGACGACACGACTGGCACCGCTTGCGCTTTGCGCGGCCCTGGCCGCGGGCCCTGCCCTGGCCGATCTGGTCTTCCCCGATCTCAGCTACCGCACCGGCCCCTTCGCGGCGGGCGGCATTCCCTTCTCGGACGGCTATCAGGACTACTTCACCCTGATGAACGAACGCGACGGCGGCATCGGCGGGGTCAAGGCCCGGGTGCCCGAATGCGAGACCGCCTACAACACCGAGAAGGGGGTCGAGTGCTACGAGGCCACCAAGGGCGACGGCGCGCTGATCTACCAGCCGCTGTCCACCGGCATCACCTATCAGCTGATCCCGAAGGTCGAGGCCGATCACATTCCGCTGCACACCATGGGCTATGGCCGCACCTCGGCCGCCAATGGCAAGGTCTTCGAATGGGTGTTCAACTATCCCGCCAATTACTGGGACGGGGCCTCGGTCGTCATCAAGTACCTGATGGACGAGAACGGCGGCAGCCTCGAGGGCAAGAAGATCACGCTGCTGTATCACAACTCGGCCTATGGCAAGGAACCGATCCCGACGCTGGAGGCGCTGTCGAAGAAGCACGGCTTCAAGCTGACGCTGATCCCGGTCGACAGCCCCGGCCAGGAACAGAAGTCGCAATGGCTGCAGATCCGGCGCGAACGGCCCGATGTCGTGGTGATGTGGGGCTGGGGCGTGATGAACCAGGTCGCGATCCAGGAGGCCGCCAACATCGGCTTCCCGATGGACCATTTCATCGGCAACTGGTGGGCCGGGGCCGAACATGACGTGACCCCCGCGGGCATGGCCGCCGACGGCTACAAGGCGCTGAACATGAACCGGGTGGTCGATTACCCGGTCTTCGCCGATATCCGCACCCATGTCGTCGACAAGGGGCTGGCGGCGGGCGACGGGTCCAATGTGGGCTCGGTGCTTTATACGCGTGGCATGTATGCGGCGATGCTGGCGGTCGAGGCGGCGAAAACCGCGCAGGAAATGACCGGCACCGCCCAGATCGACGCGGCGATGATGCGCGACGGGATGGAGCATCTGGAGATGACCGCCGCCAGGATGGACGCGCTGGGCATGCCGGGGATCGGCCCGGAATTCTCCGTGAGCTGCGCCGATCACGGCGGGTCGGGCATGGCCATCGTCCAGCAGTGGAACGCGGGCGACAAGAAATGGGTGCCGCTGACCGATTTCATCGCCCCCGATGCCGAGGTGATCGCGCCGCTGGTCGAGGCGGATTCCGCGGCCTTCGCGGCCGAGAACGGCATCGCGCCGCGCTGCGACTAAGCCCTGTCCGCCCCCGGCCGCGACCCGGCCGGGGGCTTGGCCCACAAGGAAAACGCCGATGTTCGATGCCGCGCCGCAGGGCGAGACCCTGCTTGAGGTCAACAATATCGAGGTGATCTACAACCACGTCATCCTGGTGCTGAAGGGGGTGTCGCTGTCGGTGCCGCAGGGCGGCATCACGGCGCTTCTGGGCGGCAACGGCGCGGGCAAGACCACGACGCTGAAGGCCATCTCGAACCTGCTCAGGTCGGAACGCGGCGAGGTCACCAAGGGCTCGATCCTCTATCGCGGGACGC
Source organism: Rhodovulum visakhapatnamense (assembly GCF_004365965.1). GTDB lineage: Bacteria > Pseudomonadota > Alphaproteobacteria > Rhodobacterales > Rhodobacteraceae > Rhodovulum > Rhodovulum visakhapatnamense. Next base: position 108,688 of record NZ_SOEB01000010.1, on the reverse strand, counting down.
GCGTGCAGGACCTGAACCCCGCCGATCTGGTCAAGGCGGGCGTGATCCAGGTGATGGAGGGGCGGCACTGCTTCGAGCATCTGACGGTCGAGGAAAACCTGCTGACCGGCGCCTACACGCGCACCGACGGCCGCGCCGCGATCCAGGCAGACCTGGAGATGGTCTATGGCTATTTCCCGCGCCTGAGGGAAAGGCGGAAAAGCCAGGCGGGCTATACCTCGGGCGGCGAGCAGCAGATGGTCGCCATCGGCCGGGCGCTGATGAGCCGGCCGCAGATGATCCTGCTGGACGAGCCCTCGATGGGGCTGGCGCCGCAGCTGGTCGAACAGATCTTCGAGATCGTGAAATCGGTCAACGAGAACGAGGGCGTGACCTTCCTTCTGGCCGAGCAGAACACCAACGTGGCACTGCGCTATGCCCATTACGGCTATATCCTCGAATCCGGCCGCATCGTGATGGACGGCCCGGCGGCGGATCTGCGCGAGAACCCGGACGTCAAGGAATTCTATCTCGGGATGTCAGATCAGGGCCGCAAGAGCTTTCGTGACGTACGGTCGTATCGTCGCCGCAAGCGCTGGCTGAGTTGACGAAAAGGCACTCGTCGGGCCACGCTGCCCTCGCAGACCGGAAAGAGTGACCGAAGGAGTGCTTATGTCCGTCCATTTCGACGATCTCGAAACCCGCTCGGCGGACGCGCGGGCCGCTTCGCTGGCCGAGTGCCTGCCGACGCTGATCGCGGCCGCGCGCGCGCTGCCCGGCTATGCCGCGACGCTGGCCGAGGTGAACCCGCTGACCGTGACCTCGCGCGAGGCGCTGGCGGCGCTGCCGGTCCTGCGCAAGTCCGAGCTGGTGGCCGCGCAATCGGCCGAGGCCCCCCTGGGCGGCTACACCGCCTGGGGCCAGCATCAGTTCGACCATATCTTCCAGTCGCCGGGTCCGATCTACGAACCGGGCTGCGTCAGCACCAACTGGTGGCGGCTGGGGCGCTTCCTCTATGCCGCCGGGATCGGCGAGGGCGACATCGTCCAGAACTGCTTTGGCTATCATCTGACCCCCGCCGGGATGATGTTCGAGAACGGCGCGCGGGCGGTCGGCGCGGCGGTCCTGCCCGCGGGGACCGGCCAGACCGATCTGCAGGTGCGCGCCGCCCATGACGTGGGCGTGACCGCCTATGCCGGCACCCCCGATTTCCTCAAGGTGCTGCTCGATCGGGCGGACGAGCTGGGCATGGACCTCTCGCGCATCCAGCGCGCCGTCGTGTCGGGCGGGGCGCTGTTCCCGTCGCTGCGCCAGGAATATGCGGATCGCGGCATCGCCTGCCTGCAATGCTATGCGACCGCCGATCTGGGCAATGTCGCCTATGAAAGCCCGGCGATGGAGGGGATGATCGTCGACGAGGGCGTGATCGTCGAGATCGTGCGCCCCGGCACCGGCGATCCCGTGCCCGAGGGCGAGGTGGGCGAGGTCGTGGTGACCGCGCTGAACCCCGACTATCCGCTGGTGCGGTTCGCGACCGGCGATCTGTCGGCGGTGCTGCCGGGCCTCTCGCCCTGCGGCCGCACCAACATGCGCATCAAGGGCTGGATGGGCCGGGCCGACCAGACCACCAAGATCAAGGGCATGTTCGTGCGCCCCGAGCAGGTCGCCGATCTGGTCGCGCGTCATCCCGACGTCGCGAAAGCGCGGGTCGTGGCGGGGCGCGCGGGCGAGAAGGACATGATGACGGTGCGGATCGAGACCGAGGCGACCGACCCCGCGCCCTACGCGGCCTCGGTGGCCGCCGTGCTCAAGCTGAAGGCAGAGATCGAGCTGGTCGCGCCGGGAAGCCTTCCGAATGACGGGCTGGTGATCGAGGATACCCGGAAATACGACTGACCGCCCGGCGCCTCGGGAGGCCCCTCAGGTCCGGCGGCGCAGGGATTTCGGGGGCGGAATGGTCCGGTGCAGGCAATGCCTGCCGGACGGTTCCGTCGCCCGGCCCGCGGCCCCTGCCCGTTCCGGCGGGCCGGGCGGGGCCCCGCAGGGCCGCCCGGCCGAAGGATCAGGTCTCGTCGTCGTCCTCGGAGGACATGTCGGCGATATCGTCGAGCGAGACGTTGTCGTCGTCGTCGTCCTCGAGCACATCGTCGCCCAGATCGACATCGGTGCTGTCGTCCTCGTCATCGATGATGTCGTCATCGGTGTCGATGTCTTCATCGCGCGCCTTGGCGGGCGCGGCCTTTTCGGCGATCAGCGTGCGGTGCTTGCCGGTGGTCAGGCTTTCCGCGGAAAAGCTGTGACCGCAGGAGGGGCAGGTCATCGGGTCGCGCTGAAGATCGTAAAATCGGGTAGAGCAGTGCGGGCAAACGCGCTTAACGCCCCATTCTTCCTTGGGCATGGGCATCCTCTCACAGGGGTCACGGCTTTGCGGTTGCAGCCACGTGCCATAAGTCCCCCCACGTGTCAAAGCCCTTTTCGGCTGATATGCTCGCAGGAAAAGACGAGGCAGAGATGAGCATCACCCGCATTCCCGGCGATCCGCCGCTCGAGGTCACGCTGCGCCGTTCGGCGCGGGCGCGGCGCTATTCCCTGCGCGTCTCGCAGCTTGACGGACGGGTGACGCTGACCCTGCCGCAGCGCGCGCCCGAGGCCGACGGGCTGGCCTTCGTCCGCGAGAAGGAAGCCTGGATCCGCCGGCACCTGTCGGCGCGGCCCGAGGATCAGGTGGTGCGCGCGGGCGGCACGGTGCCCTACGAGGGCCGCGCGCTGGCGCTGGTGCCCGGCAGCGGCCGGGCGCCGCGGCTGCACGAGGGGACGCTGGCCGTGCCCGGCCCCGCGGCCGAGGTGCCCGCCCGGGTGCAGGCCTTCCTGAAGACCCGGGCGCGGGCGCGTCTGGCGGCGGCGGCCGACGGCTATACCGCCGCGCTGGGGCTGTCCTACCGGCGGCTCACGCTTCGCGACGCCCGGTCGCGCTGGGGGTCCTGTTCCTCGCGGGGCGATCTGATGTTCGCCTGGCGGCTGATCATGGCCCCGCCCGAGGTGCTGGACTATGTCGCGGCCCATGAGGTGGCGCATCTGGTCGAGATGAACCACTCGCCCGCCTTCTGGGCCGTGGTCGCGCGGCTGATGCCGGGCTATGAAGCGCCCCGCGCCTGGCTGAGGGCCAATGGCGCGGCGCTTCACCGTGTGCGTTTCGGCGATTGACGCCCGGCCCCGCGCGGCAGCACTATCGCCCCCATGCTGATCCAGACCCGCCCCGGCGAGACCGTCTCTGCGGCCCATGAGCGTCTTTACCGCACGCTCCGGACCCAGATCATGCATGGCGAACTGGCCCCCGGCGCGCCCCTGACGCTGAGGGGGATCGGCAAGAGCTTTGGCGTGTCGATGACCCCTGCCCGCGAGGCGGTGCGGCGGCTCGTGGCCGAGGGCGCGCTGACGCTGTCCTCGTCGGGCCGGGTCTCGACACCCGAGCTGTCGAACGAGCGGCTGGAGGAACTGGCCTCGCTGCGCGGGTTGCTGGAACCCGAACTGGCCAGCCGCGCCCTGCCCCGCGCGCATTTCGCGCTGATCGAGCGGATGCAGAAGATCAATGCCGAAATCGGCGAGGTCGTCGCACGGGGCGATGCGGTCGCCTATATCCAGAAGAACCTGGAATTTCACCGCGCGCTTTACCTGCGCGCCCAGGCCCCCGCGATGCTGGCCATCGCCGAGACGGTCTGGCTGCAGCTTGGCCCGACGATGCGGTCGTTCTACGGACGCCTCGGCCGGACCGAGCCGCCGCAGCATCACCGGATGATCCTCGCCGCGCTTCGGGTCGGGGACGAACCCGCGCTGCAGCTGGCGGTGCGCACCGACGTGACCCAGGGGCTGAAGTTCCTCGCGACCTGATCGGCGATGCCGGGTGCGCCCCCGCCGCTCTGGCGCACGACCCGGAGCTGGGCTATTCCGGCCCGCGACCGCGCTTTTGCGGCGCCCAGCAGCCGATCGGAACCTGCCCCATGCCTGTCGTCACGCTTCTGACCAACCCCGCGCGCGCGTCCCTCGACCGCGGCACCGTCGAATCGCTTCGGGATGCCTGGGGCGGCGGCGAGGCGATCTGGCTGGCCCCCGGCATTGCCGCCGAGTTTGCCGTCGCGGCGCTGCCCGGCAATTTCCGCGAGGTCTGGGCCGACCTGCAGGGGCTGGGGATCGACCTTGTGGCCCAGCCCGCCGAGGGCCGCCGCAAGCGGCTGCTGATCGCGGACATGGATTCGACCATGATCCAGCAGGAATGCATCGACGAACTGGCCGCCGAGGCGGGGGTCGGGCCGCGCGTGGCCGAGATCACCGCGCGGGCGATGAATGGCGAGCTCGATTTCCACGGCGCGCTGCGCGAACGGGTCGGGTTGCTCAAGGGGCTCGATGCGCGCGTCATCGACAAGGTGCTGGCCGAGCGGATCACCTTCATGCCGGGCGGCCATGTGCTGGTCGCCACGATGAAGGCCAACGGCGCTTATGCGCTGCTGGTTTCGGGCGGCTTCACCAATTTCGCTTCGAAGGTCGGAGCCGCGCTCGGTTTCGACGAGTACCGCGCCAACACACTGCTGATCGAGGACGGGCACCTGACCGGCACCGTGGCCGAGCCGATTCTGGGGCGCGAGGCCAAGGTCGAGGCGCTGCGCGAGGTCACGGCCCGGCTTGGGATCGGGCTGGAGGACGCGCTGGCCGTCGGCGACGGGGCGAACGATCTGGGCATGCTGGGGCTGGCGGGCGCGGGCGTCGCGCTGCATGCCAAGCCCTCGGTCGCGGCCCAATGCGAGCTTCGGGTCAATCACGGCGACCTGACCGCGCTGCTGTACCTGCAGGGCTACGCCCGGGACGAGTTCGTTTCCTAACTCCCTCGGACCGTCCAATACCAACTCCGGCATAAGCCATCCGAATCCGGCTAGAAAGGCATAGGAAGAGGAGGCCAAGAATGAGAATTCACGCTGGACTTATAGCCCTGATCTTCCTTCAGGCACTGCCTGCGCCGGCAGACGACCAGGAAGACGACCTCGGCGCGCTCATCGCGTTTGCCCGAACCAGTCCTCTGACCGACGGAGGGTGCTGGCTGGAGATGCAGAACGTATTCGGACACTGGGAGAAGCTTGCCCTCATTTTCGGAGTCGCGGACCCCGGCGACGCCGCCGCGTGCGCTGAAATCGCAAGCCGGGCGGCAGAGACCAATCCGGCCCGGAAGTACCGGTGCAATCCGGTAGACTGAGACCAAGCCGCATCACAGCCGGGACGTAGCTCAGTCGTCCGGTGCAATGGTACCGCGCAGCGCCTTGACCGCGCCGCGTTCCTTCTTGGCCGCAAGCCGCCGACGTTGCGACCCCAGCGTGGGCCGGGTCGGCACCCGCCGTTTGGGCTTTTCCAGCGCCTTCCGGATCAGCTCGGCCAGCCGCTCGCGGGCAATCTCGCGGTTGCGGGCTTGGCTGCGGGTCTCTTCGACCCGGATCAGCACCGCGCCATCCTGGGTCCAGCGCCGCCCCGCCAGCCGTTTCAGACGCGCCTTGACCGGGCCGGGCAGGTTCGGAGACCGCTCGGCCTCGAATCTCAGATCGACCGCGGTCGAGACCTTGTTGACGTTCTGCCCGCCGGGGCCGGAGGAGCGCGAGAACACCTCGGTCAGTTCCCAGTCCGCAAGGGCGACAGTATCGGTGATGCGCAGCATGGGGGGACCCTATCGCGGTGGTCGCAGGACGCAAGAGCATGACGGCCCCGGCCTGCCCCATCATGGGCCGAGAGGACGAAACGGAAAGGGCCGTTCTTGCGAACGGCCCCGAGAGCTACGGAGATGGCCCGGTTAGAGCGTGGGCCCAATCAGAAGATTTCAGTCTCAGGGATTGCCCTCAGACCACGGCCCCCCTGACTGTTCCAAGACCCTTCTCCAATATCACTCTAGACACTGGACCACCTCCTTTCTGCTGTTGCCGTTGAGTTCAGCCTGCCACAGATCTGGTATAAGTCCAGTTAATTCACGCAAGCTGTGCGGTCATACGCCTAACAATTAAGCGAAATGGCACAAGCGCGATCAAGGCGAGGGCAAGTTTCACGCACCAATCCGCCAGCGCCAGCGAAACCCACAGCGGCACCTGCGGTCCGACCCCCAGAAGCGGCAGCATCTCACCCGCCCAGGACACGTCATTGGCGGGCTCCAGCATGCTGAGCGTTCCGGAAAACGCGACGCTGAAGAAGACCAGCGTATCGACGCTCGACCCGATCAGGGTCGAGGCCAGCGGCGCCCGCCACCAGCGGCCCGCGCGCAGCCGGTCGAACACCGCCACGTCCAGCAGTTGCGCGCAGAGGAAGGCCAGGCCTGACCCCATGACGATGCGCAGGGTGACGATCGGGCCGAACTCGCCCTGGATCTGGGTGCCGATGAAGGAGCAGATCACCCCCACCACGAAGCCCGCCAGGACCACGCGGCGGGCGGCGGCCACGCCATAGACGCGGTTCATCACGTCGGTCACGAGAAAGGCCAGCGGATAGGTGAAGGCGCCCAGCGTCAGCCATTGGCCGAACAGCACCTGGACGAGGATATTCGAGGCCACGACGATGGCGGCCATGGCAAGGATGCCGGGAAGAAGACGGGTCATGCTGCGGGTTCCGTTTTGGCAAGGTCGCGGAGACTTGGTCCGCGCGGGACGCCCGGCGGACGCGGTTTCCTACAGCCCCGCCGCGCCGCTGACAACCCGGTATTCGACGAACTGGTTGCGCTGGATCGCCAGCCCGTTGTCGTCGCTGACCAGGCTCAGCCGGATCGCCCCGGCCTTGTCGCGCCAGACCGCCAGCCCTTCCAGATTGCCGTGCCGGCCCGACCCGGTTTCCAGCAGGACGCTGTCTTCGGTCGCGCCGTCGGGTCCCAGCGCGATGCGCCGGACCCGGCTGCGAAAGCCGAACGGCCCGTCGAAGGCGCGTTCCAGAAGATAAAGCTGCCCGTCGGGGCCGAAATCCGCGCCTGAGGGGTGAAACCGCCCCTGTGGCAGCAAGCTGGCGGCGCGGGTCCAGCCCCGGGCGTCATGGCGGTGGACCGGGATCGCGCCGTCCTCCGTCCAGCGTTCGGGAATGGCGTAAAGCGCGCCGTCCGGGCCCAGCGCCAGCGCCTCGATCCCGCCATTCTCGGGATAGGCGGCGGCGTCGGGCGGCGGGTCCAGCGCCTCGGGGCGCACCGCGCCCGGCGCCCAGCGCAGGATCCGGTGATCGCCCTCGAAGGCCACGTAAAGCGTGCCGTCTGGCGCCAGGGCCAGCGCCTCGGCATCGGTCTCGGCCCGTCCTTCCAGCGGGCGCCCGTCCGGGCCGGTCAGGGGATGCGGCGCCGAGACCCGCAGTGCGACGGGGATCTCGTCCCTGCGGGCGATGGTGACATCCAGCCGCCAGCCCCGGTCGGCGACCAGACGGCTGCTTGTGCCATCGGCCGAAAGCTCGAGCCCCGAAAGCCCCTGCGTCGCGGCGGTCTTGGCGATGGCCAGCTCGGCGACCAGTTCGGCCCGCGTTCCGGGGGCGGCGCGCGGCGACAGGGCCGTCGCGCCCAAGGCCAGAAGACCGGCGGCGAGGCTCAGTCCGAGGCCAGCACGGCGCGGCATTCGCGGGGCAGGTCGGTCATGGTGAACTCGCGCGCGCCCCGCTTTCTGGGCTGGGGCTTGGCCGGTTGCGCGGGCCGGGCCGCCTTCTTCGGCGGATCGAGATAGTCGGTCACCCACCATGTCAGCGTCTCGTCGCAGCCATCCCCGCCCTTCGACAGCTCCGCTACCGTGGGCCGCTGGGTCTCGCAACTGCGCGCGCCGGGCGGACATTTCAAACGCACGTGAAAATGCGTGTCATGCCCGTAAAGCGGGCGGATCTTCTGCAGCCAGGCGCGGTCGGCCCGGGTCGCATGCTTGCACATCTCGATCTTGACCGGGGCGGTGACGAAGATCCGGTCGACCGCCGGGTCCATCGCCGCGGCACGCAAAAGTGCTGCATGCGCGGCGGTATAGTTGCCGTTCACCCGGCGCTGGTCGGCAGAGCGCACCGAGATCGACGAGATCGATTCCCGCTCGGCCCGGGTCAGGGTCAGCCGCCTGGGCGGCAACATCCAGATATCGGCGTCGAGCCCGATCTGATGCGAGGCATGCCCGCTGGTCATCGGACCGCCCCGGGGCTGGCTGATATCGCCGACATAGATGCCCTTCCAGCCGATGGCGGCAGCGTGGCCACCCAGCCGCTGGATGAAGGCGATCATTTCGGGCTGGCCCCAGTTGCGGTTGCGCGACAGCCGCATCGCCTGCCAGGTCGGGCCGGTCTCGGGCAGCTGCACCATACCGGCGCCGCAGCCCCTGGCGTAGGTGCCGATGGGCGCGGGCGCCTGCCGCGAGGCGCGTTTCTCGGCCCCGAACAGCGAGGCCGCCGTCGGCGCCGCCGAGACCGGCAGAGCGGTCGCAACCGCCAGTGCCAGCGCCAGGATCTTTCCGCTCAGGGTGTTGGCCATCGATCCGCCCGTTCGCCCTCTGCCCGGACGAAGCCTAGCAGACCGAGCCCCAGCAGGAAAAGCACAACCAGGGGGATAATGCCCGCGGGCTGCGAGCCGGTCAGGTCGGTCACCAGCCCGATCGACATCGGCGCCAGAAAGGCGGTGGCCTTGCCCGATAGCGCGTAAAGCCCGAAGCTTTCGGTCATCCGCGCCGGATTGGCCTGACGCACCATCATCGTGCGGCTCGCGCTTTGCAGCGCGCCGCCCGCCGCGCCGATCACCGCGCCGACCAGGTAATAGGCCAGATCGGGCAGGGTCGAGCCCGGCGCCACCGGCAGCCACAGAACCGTCGTCCGCGAGATCGAGATCGCCAGCACCGCCGCCGCGATCAGCGCGACAAGGCAGACGAGGATCACCGGTTTCGGCCCGAAGCGGCGGTCGGCCTTGCCGCCCAGCCAGGCGACGAGGGCCGCGGTCACCACGGCGAGGATGCCGAACAGGCCCACATCGACCACAGACCAGCCCAGCACGCCCGCCGCGTAGATGCCGCCAAAGACATACATCCCGTTCAGCGCGTCGCGGTAGACCATCGAGGACAGCAGATAGGCCGACAGGCTTGGCGTCTTCGGCAGACGTCGCAGCGTCGCCGAAAGCTCGGGCCCGACCTGGCCCAGCGCCTGGCGCAGCGTCGCGCGGCGCGGGCTTTGCGGCAGGCGCACCCAGAGAAAGAACGGAATCATCGAGACCGCATACCAGATCGCCACGAAGGGCCCGACGAACCGGGTGCCCTCGCGCGTTTCCGGGTCGAGCCCGAAGGCCGGCGCGCGCCCGAGCAGGGTCCGTCCGGCCTCGTTCTCGGCAAAGAAGGCCAGCGTGAGCACCAGCGCGATCAGCCCGCCGACATAGCCGAAGGCCCAGCCCGATCCCGAGATCCGCCCCAGCTCGTCGCGCGGCCCCAGATCGGGCAGCATGGCATTGACGAAGATCGCCGAGAATTCCATGCCGACCAGCCCGAGCCCGAAGAAGCACAGGATCAAAGGCAGGCTGAACCCCGTCGGATCGGCAAACCAGAGCCCGGCCGCGCCCAACACATAGAAGACCGAGAACAGCGCGATCCAGGGCATCCGGTGCCCGTTCAGGTCGGCGACCGCGCCCAGACAGGGGGCCAGCAGGGCGACGATCAGCCCGGCCGCGCCGACCCCGTAGCCCCAGGCCGCCTGCGCCGCCGAGCCGTCGCCCAGCAGATCCTTGACATAGGGCGCGAAGATGAAGGTCAGCAGAAGCGTCGCATAGGGCTGGCTGGCCCAGTCGTAAAACCACCAGCCCCAGATCCGCCGCTGTGCCATCCTGCCATCGATCGCCGCCATCTTGCCCCGCCATCCCGCAACCCGCTCATCTGACAGGGTTTCCGGGTCAGGCGCAATCGGTCTTCTCGGGGCGGAGGCCGGGTCCGGTCAGTCGGCCATCGGCGGCCAGGGACGTTCGGCCTCGGCCGCGATCCAAGCCTGCACCCAGTCCGGCAGGGGCGGCGGAGCGACCTCGCGTCCCATCGCCGCCATCATCCGTGCCGTCGGCACGATGCCGTTCCGGTCGGTGACCGCCGCGCGATACAGCGCGTGGTTGGCACAGTCGCCGTTTCGCCACATGCCCTGTTCGATATAGAGGAACTTGTCATCCCACCCGACGCAGCGGCTGCGGATCTCGAAGGTGTCGAACATCTTCACCCGGCGGCGGTAGCGCACCGAGACCCCGGCCATGGTCAGCGACCAGCGCTCGCGCCTGAGCACAGCGATCAGCCCGACCCGCTGCGCCAGCGGCAGCCGCCCCAGATCCAGCAGCGTGAGCGTCCGCCCGTTGTTCAACTCCATCCACATGTCCAGATCCCAGGGCCAGCAGACATGGCGCGAGACATGGATGCCGGTCAGCGGCAGCGGCTCGGCATTGCGGTGCAGGTAGAGTTCCTTGAACAGGCGGAAGAAGGGGTACATCGGCAGGCTCCGTCGCGCATGAGGCAACCCTGCCTCGCGCGGCACGGGGCTGCGGTCAAGGGACTCGCGGCGGAAAGCGTGACGGAAAGCCCGTTGCGCATGGGCGCCTCTCCGCCTACCTCTTGGGCAACCGCCCCAGGAAAGGCCTGCCCATGCTGTCTCTGTTCCAGATCCTCCTGCTGATCCTCGACATCGTCTGGTTCATCATCATCGTCCAGATCATCATGTCCTGGCTGATCAGCTTCAACGTGCTCAACGTCTACCAGCCGCTGGTGCGCCAGATCTGGTCAGGCCTGAACCGGCTGCTCGAGCCGCTCTATTCGCCGGTGCGCCGCATCCTGCCCAATACCGGCGGGCTCGATCTGGCGCCGCTGATCGTGCTGATCGCGATCTATGCGCTGCGGATCATCATCGCCAACAACATGATGGCCTTCGTCTGATCGCCTGAGGCCATCCGGAGCGCGGGCCGGGGCACCGGCGGCGCCGCGCCCCGAGGGTTGTTCACCCCGTCTTAGTATGGGATGGTCCATGGTACCGAGCAGTTTTCCTAAAATACCATGGAAACCATGGACCGCCCCCACGCCCTTTTGCAGTCGATCTTCGGCTTCGACGCCTTCCGTCCCGGCCAGCAGGACATCGTCGAGGCCGTGGCCTCGGGCCGCAACACGCTTGCGATCATGCCCACCGGGGGCGGCAAGTCGCTGTGCTTCCAGCTTCCGGCGCTGCTGCGCGATGGCGTGACCGTGGTGATCTCGCCGCTGATCGCGCTGATGCGCGACCAGGTGCGCGGGCTGACCGAGGCCGGGGTGCCGGCCGGTGCGCTGACCTCGGGCAATACCGACGAGGAAACCCGCGCGGTATTCGACGCGCTCGAGGCCGGGCGGCTGAAGCTTCTGTACATGGCGCCCGAACGGCTGGCCGCGGGCGGCACCGCCAACATGCTGCGCCGGATCGGCGTCGGGCTGATCGCGGTCGACGAGGCGCATTGCGTCAGCCAGTGGGGCCATGATTTCCGCCCCGACTACCTGCGGATCGGCGAGCTCAGGCGGGCGCTGAACGTGCCGCTGGCGGCCTTCACCGCCACCGCCGATGCCGAGACCCGGGCCGAGATCGTCACCCGGCTGTTCGACGGCGAGGCACCGGAAACCTTCCTGCGCGGTTTCGACCGCCCGAATATCCGGCTGGCCTTCAGCCCCAAGGACCAGCCCCGCCGCCAGATCCTGGCCTATGCCGCCGCCCGCAAGGGCCAGTCGGGCATCGTCTATTGCGCGACGCGGGCCAAGACCGAAAGCCTCGCCGCCGCGCTGGAACAGGCGGGCCACAGCGCCTGTTCCTATCACGGGGGCATGGAGGCCCAGGACCGCCGCGCGGTCGAGGCGCGGTTCCAGACCGAGGACGGGCTGATCGTGGTCGCAACCGTCGCCTTCGGGATGGGGATCGACAAGCCCGATATCCGCTGGGTCGCCCATGCCGACCTGCCCAAGTCGATCGAGGCCTACTACCAGGAAATCGGCCGCGCGGGCCGCGACGGAGCCCCGGCCGAGACGCTGACGCTGTATGGCCCCGACGACATCCGCCTGCGCCGGACCCAGATCGACGAAAGCCCGGCGCCGCCCGAACGCCGCGCCGCCGATCATGCCCGGCTGAACGCGCTGCTGGGGCTGGCCGAGGCGCTCGATTGCCGCCGCCAGACGCTTCTGGGCTATTTCGGCGAAGAGGCCGTGCCCTGCGGGCATTGCGATCTCTGCGACCACCCGCCCGAGCGGTTCGACGCCACCGAGGCCGTGCGCAAGGCGCTGTCGGCGATGCTGCGGACAGGCGAGTATTTCGGGACCGGCCATCTGATCGACATCCTGACCGGGGCCGCGACCGACAAGATCCGCGAGCGCGGCCATGACAAGCTGCCAACCTACGGCGTCGGGCGCGAATTCGACAAGCGCGGCTGGCAGGCCGTGTTTCGCCAGATGATGGGCCGCGATCTGGTCCGCCCCGACCCCGAGCGCCATGGCGCGCTGCGGATGATGGAGGCCGCGCGCCCGATCCTGAAGGGCGAGGCGACGATCGAGCTGCGCCGCGACACCATCGCCGCGGCCGCCGCCGCCCGGCCCGCCGTCAAGATGCTGGTCAGCGAGGAGGACGCGCCGCTGCTGTCGGCGCTGAAGGCCAAGCGCCGGGCGCTGGCCGAGGCCGCAGGCGTGCCCGCCTATATCATCTTCACCGACCGAACCCTGATCGAGATGGCCGAGACCCGCCCCGCCAGCCTCGACGCCATGGCGCGGATCTCGGGCGTCGGCGCCACCAAGCTGGAACGCCACGGCGCCGAGTTCCTGAAGGTCATCACCGGCGCCGAGGCCGACCTGCCCCACCCCGCCCGGCGCAAGCTGGCGGGCGGCGGCGCGGCCTCGCTTTACGACCGGCTGATGGCCGCGCAGAACAGGCTCGCCCGGGGCGAGGATGGCTGCGAAAAGCCGCTGAGCTGCACCGCCTCGCAGGTGGCCAAGCTGGCCGAGATCCGGCCCTCGGACATGGGCACGCTGACCCGGCTTCTGGGCGAACGCCGGGCCGACCGCTTCGGGGCGGCCTTCCTCGACGTGCTGGCCGAGGGCTGAGGCGCCTTTACCCCGGCCGCAGGGCTGCTATCAGTCGCCCGAACGTGCAGGAGGTTCCCGATGCTTGTGGTGATTTCGCCCGCCAAACGGCTTGACGAAAAGCCCGGTCCCGAGATGGCCGAGACGACGCGGCCCGAGTTTCAGGCCGAAGCCACCCATCTGGCCGGGGTGGCGGCGCGGCTGTCGCCCGAGGATCTGCGCGGGCTCATGCATATCAGCGACAGCTTCGCCTGCCTCAATGCCGCGCGGTTCGCGGGCTTTCAGGCCGAACCCGCCCCCGAGGCGGTGAAACCCGCCGTCCATCTTTTCGACGGCGACACCTATGCCGGGCTCGATGCCGGATCGCTTGATCCCGAAGACCTGCGCTATGCCCAAGGCCATCTGCGCATCCTGTCGGGGCTGTACGGGCTGTTGCGTCCGCTCGACGCGATCCAGCCGCACCGGCTGGAAATGGGCAGCCGGCTGGCGACCGAGAAAGGCGCCTGCCTGTACGACTTCTGGGGCGACCGGGTCGCCGAGGCGCTGAACCGCGCGGCAGAGGCGGCAGGCACGGACTTTCTGGTGAACTGCGCCAGCAAGGAGTATTTCACCGCCGCCGACCGGGCCGCACTAAGGCCCAAGGTCGTCACGCCGGTCTTTTTCGAGGAGCGCCCCTCGGGGCCGAAGATCGTCAGCTTCTACGCCAAGAAGGCACGGGGCGCGATGGCGCGGTTCATCGTCGAACGCCGCCTGACCGATCCCGAGGGCCTGAAGGACTTCGACGCGGGCGGCTACCGGTTCCGGCCCGAAGTTTCGGACGACAGCACGCTCGTGTTCCTGCGGGACGGCGACTCCTGACGGAACGCCCGGCTCACGCCCCCCCCGCCGCCGCACCCGGCAGGATCGGCAGGCGGCCGTCGGGGCGGTAGGCCTCCAGCGTCTCGACGATCTCGGCCTTGCGCAAGGGCTTGGTCAGGCAGCCGTCAAGCCCGGCCTCGAGGATTTCGAGAACATCGCCGCTGAGCGCATGGGCGGTCAGCGCAATCACCGGCACCGGCGCGACCCCGGTTCCGGCCTCGAGCGCGCGGATCCGGCGCGTGGCCTCCTTGCCGTCGCAGCCCGGCATCGAGATGTCCATCAGGATCAGGTCCGGTCGCGCCTCGGCGAAGGCGTCGACCGCCTCGTTCCCGTCCTTGGCAAAGCGGATCTCGAGCGCGAGCCCGCCCAGCATCTTTTCCAGAACCAGCCGGTTCGTGCGGTTGTCCTCGGCCGCGAGCACCCGCATCGGGAGGGCGCCGCCGGGTGCCGGGTCACCGGTCGAGGGGTCCGGCGCGGGCAGCGCGGCGGGGGCGGCCGCGGCCGGTCCGGGCGGCGCGAGCTTCGCCACCGCCTCGAAAAGCGCGCGCCGCAGCAGCGGCTTTTGCAGGATCAGGTCGATCCCGCTCGACTGCGGGTCGTCGGTCGCCCGCATTCGCATCGGGTTCGAGGACAGCATCAGGATCGGCCCGGCATAGCCTCCGTCGCGCAGCGCCCGCGCGAAGGACATGCCGTCCATCCCGGGCATGCGGTGATCGGTGATGACAAGATCGAAGCCCTGAGCGTCCTGAAGCGCGAGTTCGCCGCAGATGTGGCAGACGACCTCCAGCCCCAGCTGGGCCAGCTGGCGTTCGAGGATGGTACGGTTCACCTCCTGGTCGTCGACCACCAGCACCCGACGCGCGCCGATGGCGGGCGCGACCGGCAGGTCGTCGGCCTCTTCGCAGACCGGAAGCGTCAGGCGGATGCCGAAACAGGCCCCCTCGCCTTTTTCCGAGACCAGCCAGATCTCGCCCTCCATCATGCCCACCAGCCGCTTGGTGATGGCCAGGCCCAGCCCGGTCCCCTCGAACTTGCGGTTTTCCTGGTCGTCGACCTGGTTGAACTCGCCGAAGATATGCTCTTGCAGATCGGGAGAGATGCCGATGCCTGTATCCTCGACGGTCAGGTGGATCTGGTAGCTGCCGGGCGCATCCTCGATGCCAACGACACGCACCAGCACATGGCCTTCCTCGGTGAACTTGACCGCGTTGCCGACGAGGTTGGTGAGGATCTGCCGCACCCGCACCCCGTCGCCCACAAAGCGCGTGGGCAGGAAGATGTCGTAGTCGATCAGCATGTCCAGCCGCTTGTCGCGCGCAGGCGCCTGCAGCAGCATCACCACCTCGTGGATGGTCCGTTCCAGATCGAAGGGTTCGGGATGCAGGGTCAGCTTGTCGGCCTCGATCTTGGAATAATCGAGCACGTCGTTCAAAAGCCCCAGAAGCGCCTCGCCCGACTCGCGGATGGTATGGGCGTAAAGCCGCTGTTCTTCGGACATGTCGGTTTCGCACAACAGTTCGGCCATGCCGACCACCCCGTTCATCGGGGTCCGCAACTCGTGGCTCATGTTGGCGAGGAAGGCCGACTTGGCGCGGTTCGCGGCCTCGGCGGCGACGCGGGCGTGATCCAGCGCCTCTTGCTGGCGCTTCTGTTCGGTGATGTCGACCCGAAGCCCGACGATCCCGCCATCGGGGGTGCGCTGTTCGAGAATGCGCAGCCAGCGCCCGTCGGCCAGCCGCTGTTCGACCGGGGCTCCGGGCTTCTGGTGGTTGGTCATCCGTTCGGTCAGCCACTCTTCCTCGCGGCCCAGGGCCTCGGGGTACTGGCCATGCGCCAGCCCGTGACGCAGCACATCCTCGAATTTGGCCCCCGGGACCATGGCCTTGGCGCTTTCGGCATAGAACTCGCGGTAGCGGTCGTTGCACATCACCAGCCGGTCTTCGTAGTCGTACAGCACGAAGGCGTCGGGGATCGCCTCGACCGAGGCCCACATCCGCATCATGTCGGTGATGTTGATCGCCAGACAGACCATATCGCCCGAAGGCGTGCGGCGGTCGATCAGTTTCATGTATTCGCCGGTCCAGAGCCGGACGACCCGTGAGGGCACCGGATCGAGATGCCAGCGCGACAGCAGATCCTCGGCGAATGCCTGCGGACGTTCGTCGCCGATGTCGAACAGGCCCTCCTCGACCGCAAGACGGATGATCTCGTCATAACGGGCACCGGGCGCAACCGCCTCGAGCCCCTCGAACAGCTCGAAGAAGGCATTGTTGGCGATCACCAGCCGGTCGTCGGCATCGAACAGCGAAAAGCCGTCCTTGACGGTTTCGAGCGAATCCCAGAGCCGCTGCTTGGCCACGGTGAAGGCCTTCGAGACCTCGGCCAGTTCGTTCATGACCTTGTTGTTGCGGCCGCGCAGTTCCTCGGCGGTCTGGCGGGTCTGGACGATCTCTTCCGACAGGGCACGCGCATGCAGCGCCAGGCGGCGGTTCGCTTCGAACAGCTCGCGGCTTTTCTGTTCCAGCAGGCGTTCTGCTGCCAGACGGGCGCGCCGTTCCTTGGCCAGCTTGTCATGCAGATCCATTCCGGACCCCTGGGACTCGTTTCTCCGGTATTGGGCGCTTCACGGTGAACAGCCGATTAACGCGGCCGGGAATCCTTGCCAAATACGCGCGTGACGTGTCAGCATCCCGGCAATTTCAGCCTGACGAGGAGGCCTCGATGGCCCGTTCAGCCGCCCTTCTGGCCCTTGCCCTCAGCGCTCTTGCGATCCTGACGACCGGCGCGGCCACCCAGTCCTCGGCCCAGTCCTCGGCCCAGTCCTCGGCCCAGTCCGAGGGCGGCCCGCTGCCCGAGCGGCGCGCGGTGCTGTGGCGCGACATGGACTTTCCCGGCGGCGATCTTCGGACCCTTCTCGACACCAGCCTGCCGGGCTGCCTGCGCGCCTGCCTGAGCGATGCGCGCTGCACAGCCTTCACCTTCAACGCCCGCGCCGGCGCCTGTTTCCCCAAGTCCCGGGCCGACGCGCCCACGCCCTATTCCGGGGCCGTCTCGGCCCGGATCGCTGCGACCGACCCGGCGGTTCTCGCCGCAGCCCCGGCCCGCGCGGCCGAGCTTGGGTTCCTGCGCGACAGCGATCTGGCCGAGGCCCGCGAGCAGGCCGAGAAGCTGCCGCAGGACCATCCGGTCGACGGCGCCACCCTGGAGGAACTGCGCCGCGCGGCCGCCTCTGCGCGCGCCGCGAACCGCCCGGCCGAAGCCCGCCGCCAGCTGGGCGCCGCGGTCGCGCTGGGCGACGATGCCGCCGCCTGGACGGATTACGCCGCCGCCTCGGCCGCGCTGTCGCCCGAGGACAGCGGCGCCCGGCGCCGCGCCCGCGGCGACGCCCTTTCGGCGGCGGTCAACGCCTATCTGCGCGGTGGCGCCCCGGCGCTCCGCGCCCGCGCACTGGAGGTGATGGCGACGGCGCTCGAGGATCTCGGCCGTGGCCGCGACATGATCCCGGCGCTGCGACTGGCACAGACGCTCGCGCCCCGGGACGAGCTGTCCGCGCGCCTTGACGAGGCCATCGGCAAATACGGCTTCCGGATCACCGATACCGTGGTCGAAAGCGATGCCGCCCGGCCCCGGATCTGCGCCGAATTCTCAGAGGATCTGGTCAAGGCCCGGATCGACTACGCCCCCTTCGTGCAATTGCCCGACCCGGGCCTGGCCGTCACCGCCGAGGACCGGCGGCTGTGCGTCGAGGGGCTGAGCCATGGCGAACGCTACCGGCTGACCTTCCGCGCCGGTCTGCCCGCCGCAAGCGGCGAGACGCTGGCAAAGCCCGTGACGCTGACCCAGTATGTGCGCGACCGCAGCCCCTCGGTCCGGTTCCCAGGCCGCGCCTATGTCCTGCCGAAGACGGGCGGCACCGCGCTGCCCGTCGTCACCGTCAATTCGGACCGGCTTGGCCTGACGCTTTACCGGATGTCCGACCGGAACCTGCTGCGGTCGGTGCAGAGCGGCTATTTCGGCGAGGCGCTGTCGCCCTGGGAGGAGGAGACGGTCTCGACCGATCTGGCCGAAAAGGTCTGGTCGGGCCTGGCCGAGGTCGGGCGCGATCTCAACCGCGACGTGACCACCCGGCTGCCGCTCGATGAGGCTCTGGCGGGCCAGCCCGCCGGGATCTATGCGCTGACTGCCGCGATCCCGGGCGAGGACCCATATGACGTGCCCGCCGCGACCCAGTGGTTCGTGCTGTCCGACCTGGGGCTTGCCAGCATGAGCGGCACCGACGGGCTGCATGTCTTCGTGCGCGCGCTTGGCAGTGCCGAACCGAAGTCCGGGATCAAGGTCTCGCTGCTGTCCCGCGCGAACGAGGTTCTGGGCACCGCCATGACCGACGCGCAGGGCTATGCGCGGTTCGAACCGGGGCTCACGCGCGGACGCGCGGGCGCCGCGCCTGCCATGCTGACCGCCGAGGATGGGGCCGCCGAGGATGGGGCCGCCGACATCGCCTTCCTGTCGCTGACCGATCCCGAATTCGATCTGTCGGACCGGGGCGTCGAGGGCCGCGAGCCCACCCCGCCCATCGACGTCTTCCTGACCACCGATCGCGGCGCCTACCGCACCGGCGAGACCGTGCATGCAACCGCGCTGGCGCGCGACGACCGGGCCGAGGCCATCGCCGATCTGCCGCTGACCGCGATCCTGACGCGCCCCGACGGGCTGGAACATGCCCGCCAGCTGTCGCCGGGCGGCATCGCGGGCGGCCATGTCTTCGATCTGGACATCGCCGGGACCGCACCGCGCGGCACCTGGACGCTCGACCTTTACGCCGATCCCGAGGCGCCCGCGCTGGCCTCGTCCAAGATCCTGGTCGAGGATTTCCTGCCCGAACGCATCGATTTCGACCTCGGCCTGCCCGAGGCGCCCATCGACCCCGCCGCCCCGCCGCTGCTGTCGGTCGAGGCGCGCTATCTCTTTGGCGCGCCGGGGGCCGATCTGCCGATCGAGGGCGAGGTACGCCTGGCCGCCGTCTCGGGTCTGCCCGCCTATCCGGGCTTCGTCTTCGGCCGCTACGACGCCTCGGTCGCACCCGCGATGGCCGCAATCGAGGGCGCGGGCCGCACCGATGCGGCCGGTCAGGCCCGGATCGGGCTGTCGCTGCCCCCCCTCAGGACCGAGGGCCAGCCGGTCGAGGCCCGGATCACCCTGCGCCTGTCCGAAGGCTCGGGGCGCCCGGTCGAACGCAGCCTCACCCGCCCCGTCGTGCCGTCCGGCCCGATGGTCGGGATCAGGCCGCGCTTTGACGGCGACCTGCCCGAAGGCGCCGAGGCCGGGTTCGACCTGATCGTGCTGGGGGCTGACGGCCAGCCCGGGGACTCGGTGCTGCACTGGGTGCTGAACAGGGTCGAGACCCGCTATCAGTGGTACCGGGTCGATGGCGACTGGGCCTGGGAACCGATCACCACGCGCGAGCGCATCGCCGACGGCGAGGCCCGGCTCGAGAACGGCCGCGCCTCGGTCGAGGTGCCGGTGCGCTGGGGCCGCTACGAACTGGTGGCAGAACGCCGCGACGGCGCCTGGGCCGAGGCCGCGGTCGCCTTCGAGGCCGGCTGGTACGCGCCCGCCGATGCCAGCACCACGCCCGACATGCTGGAGCTGTCTCTGGACAAGCCCGCCTATCGCCCCGGCGAGACCGCGACGCTGAGGATCGTGCCGCGCGAGGCAGGCAAGGGGCTGGTCACCGTGATGTCGAACCGGCTGATCGACATGGTGCCGGTCGATCTGACCGAGGGCGAGAACGTCGTCCGCCTGCCGGTGACCGATGACTGGGGCGCGGGCGCCTATGTCGCCGCGACCCTGATCCGGCCGATGGACCTGCCTGCGGGCCATAACCCGGCCCGGGCGCTGGGGCTGGCTCATGCCGCCGTCGACCCCGGCCCGCATCGCCTCGCGGCCGACTTCGAGGTCCCGGCCGAGGCCGAGCCGCGCCAGCCGCTCGACATCGCGCTGAAGGTCGACGGCATCGCCCCGGGCGAAACCGCCTATGCCACCATCGCGGCCGTCGATCTGGGCATCCTGAACGTCACGGCCTTTGCCAGCCCCGACCCGGACAGCCATTATTTCGGGCAGAGAAAGCTGGGGATGGGGCTGCGCGACGTCTATGGGCGGCTCATCGACGGGCTGAACGGCGCCATGGGCACGGTGCGCTCGGGCGGCGACGGCACGGCCGGGATGCGCCGTCAGGCGCCGCCGCCGACCGAGGAACTGGTCGCGCTGTTCTCGGGGCCGGTGACGGTTGGCGCGGACGGCGTTGCCCGTGCCCGGCTCGACATCCCCGCCTTCAACGGCACGCTGCGGCTGATGGCGGTCGCCTGGTCGCCGACCGGGATCGGCCAGGCCGAGGCCGATATCCTGATCCGCGATCCGGTGGTGGTGACCGCCAGCCTGCCGCGATTCCTTGCGCCCGGCGATGAAAGCCGCCTGCTGCTGGAGCTGGTCCATGCCGAAGGCCCGGCCGGGCGGATGCCGCTGAGCGTCACAGCCGAGGGCGTCACCCTCGATCCGGCCGCGATCCCCGAGGCGGTCGAGCTGGCCGAGGGCGGCAAGACCGCGCTGTCGATCCCGATCACGGCGGGCATGCCGGGGGTTCACCATGTCGAGGTCGCCCTGACCACGCCCGATGGCAAGGTGCTGAGCCGGACCCTGACGCTGCCGGTCGAGGTCACCGACCCAGAAGTCGTGCGGACCTCGCGCTTTACCCTCGCCGACGGGCAGAGCTTCACCGCCGATGACGCGTTGTTCGCCGACATGCTGCCCGGGACCGGGCGCGCGACGCTGGCGCTTGGTCCGATCGCGCGGCTCGATGCGGCGGGGCTGCTGGCCGGCCTCGACCGCTATCCCTATGGCTGCACCGAACAGGTGACGTCGAAGGCGCTGCCGCTGCTCTATCTCGACCAGGTGGCCGAGGCGCTGGGGCTTGGCACCCGCGAGCGGCTGGCCGAACGGCTGGATCAGGCGGTGACCGAGGTGCTGGCCAACCAGTCGCCCTCGGGCGGGTTCGGGCTCTGGGCTCCGGGTGCGGGCGATTTCTGGCTCGACGCCTATGTCACCGATTTCCTGTCGCGCGCCCGCGCGCAAGGGGTGACGGTGCCCGACCGGGCTTTCGGAATGGCGCTCGACAACCTACAGAACCGGGTCAATTACGCACCCGATTTCGACGATGGCGGCGAGGATATCGCCTATGCGCTGATGGTGCTGGCGCGCGAGGGCAAGGCCGCGATGGCCGACCTGCGCTATTATGCCGACACCAGGGCCGGGGCCTTCGCGACACCGCTGGCTGCCGGGCAGCTTGGCGCGGCGCTGGCCGCCTATGGCGACCCGACGCGGGCCGATCTGATGTTCGCCCGCGCCGCCCGGATGATGGCCGGGCGGATGGGCCGGGCCGAGCCCCCGGTCTGGCGCATCGACTACGGCACCGACCTGCGCGACGCGGCGGGGCTTCTGACGCTGGCCCTCGCCGCCGGCAGCACCGCTGTCGACCGCGACGCGCTGACCCGCTATCTGGCGGAGACCGACCGGCCGCTCTCGACCCAGGAGGCAAGCTGGATGCTGCTGGCCACCCATGAGCTGATCGACCGTCCCGGCGCCGAGGGCTTCACGCTGAACGGCGCGCCCCTGACCGGACCGCTGGTGCGGCTTCTGGCCCCCGGCGAGGGTCCGGCGGTGCTGGGCAATGACAGTGGCCGCGCCGAGACCCTGACCGTCACCAGCTTCGGCGTGCCCGAGGTGCCGGACCCCGCGGGCGGCAACGGCTATGCCATCTCGCGGCAGCACTACACGCTGGAGGGCGATGCGGTCACGCTTGACGCCGTGCCGCAGGGCACCCGGATCGTGACGGTGCTGGAGGTGACGCCGTTCTCGGCCGATCAGGCCCGGCTGATGGTCTCGGACCCGATCCCGGCGGGCTTCGAGATCGACAACCCGAACCTGCTGCGGGCGGGCGACATCCGGGCGCTGGACTGGCTTGGCACCACCGCCGGTGTCCAGCACAGCGAGGCAAGACAGGACCGGTTTCTTGCCGCCATCGACTGGGGGTCGGCCGATCCGTTCCGGCTGGCCTATATCCTGCGCGCCACCGCGCCCGGGACCTATCGCGCCCCTGCGGCCAGCGTCGAGGACATGTATCGTCCCGACCGCCGCGCCTGGACCGATGCGGGTCGCGCCAGCGTCACGCCATGAGGGCGCTTCTGCCCGCGCTGGCGGCGGTGCTGTTCCTCGGCGCCGCCGCACGCGATGCGGTCGACGCCTGGATCGACGCGACCGTGCTGCCGCCGCTGGCCACTGAGACTTCGGTCGAGGTGCTGGACCGGCACGGCACGCTGCTGCGCGCCTATACCGTCGAGGACGGACGCTGGCGGCTGGCGGCCAGTCCCGACCGGGTCGATCCGCTTTATCTGAAGATGCTCGTCACCTATGAGGACCGCCGGTTCCGGTCCCATCCCGGCATCGACGCGCGCGCGCTTTTGCGGGCGGCGGGCCAGGCGCTGGCGCAGGGCCGGATCGTCTCGGGCGGCTCGACGCTGTCGATGCAGACCGCGCGGTTGCTGGAAGACAGCGGCACCGGGCGCTGGGCGGGCAAGCTCCGGCAGATGCGGGTGGCGCTGGCGCTGGAACGGCGGATCGGCAAGGACGGCATCCTCGCGCTTTATCTGGCCCGCGCCCCCTTCGGCGGCAATCTCGAAGGCATCGCGGCGGGCAGCCTCGCCTGGTTCGGCAAACCGCCCGCGCGCCTGAGCCCGGCCGAGGCGGCGCTGCTGGTGGCGCTGCCGCAATCGCCCGAAACCCGCCGCCCCGACCGCGCGGCCAACGCCGCCCGGGCCGCCCGCGACCGGGTGCTGACGCGGATGGCAGAGGCGGGCGTTCTGGACGCCGAAACCGCCGCCCGCGCCGCCCGAAGCCCGGTGCCCACGACCCGCCGCGCCTTTCCCGAGCTTGCGCCCCATCTGGCCGACCGCGCCCGCGCCGCCGAGCCGGGGACGCGCCTCCATCGCCTGACCCTCGATGCGGGCCTGCAGGCGCGGCTGGAAACGCTTGTCCGGGGCACCGTCCGCCCGATGGGCGACCGGCTCTCGGCCGCGCTGATCGTGGCCGACCACCGGACCGGCGAGATCCTGGCCGAGATCGGCAGCCCCGATTACACCGACACCGCCCGCGACGGCTTCGTCGACATGGCGGTGGCGACACGCTCGCCCGGCTCGACGCTCAAGCCGCTGATCTACGGCCTCGCCTTCGCCGAGGGGCTCGCCCATCCCGAAACCCTGATCGAGGATCGCCCGACCGCCTTCGGCCCCTACCGCCCGTCGAATTTCGACGGCCGCTACCGCGGCACCCTGCCGGTCCGTGCCGCCCTTCAGGCCTCGCTCAACATCCCCGCCGTGGCGCTGACCGAGGCACTCGGCCCGGCCCGGCTGCTGGCCCGGCTGAAACGCGCGGGCGCCGCGCCGCGCCTGCCCGACGGCCCGCCCGGACTTGCCATCGCGCTGGGCGGGCTCGGCCTGACGCTCGAAGACCTGGCCCGGCTCTATGCCGCCCTGGCCGAGGGCGGCCGCCCGGTGCCGCTTTACTGGCGCATCGGCGCTGCGCCCGCCGCCGACGGCCCGCCGGTGCTGACCCCCGAGGCCGCCTGGCAGGTCGCCGACATCCTGCGCGGCGTACCCGCGCCCGCCAGCGCACCGCAAGGCCGGATCGCCTTCAAGACCGGCACCTCCTACGGCCATCGCGATGCCTGGGCGGTGGGCTTCGACGGGCGCCATGTGGTGGCGATCTGGATCGGCCGCCCCGACGGGACCCCGGTGCCGGGCGCCTTCGGCGCCGACCGCGCGGCGCCGCTGCTGTTCGACGCCTTCGCCCGGCTCGGCCCGCCCGAGGCGCTGCCCCCGCCCCCGCCCGGCACGCTGATCGCGGCCAACAGCGCCCTGCCCGCACCGCTCCGCCGCTTCTTCCGGCCGGGCGAGAGCCCCGGCACCGACCCGCTGCGCCTGGCCTTCCCGCCCGACGGCGCCGATCTGGCGCTCGACGGCGCGCCCCTGGCGGTCAAGATCGAGGGCGGCACGCCGCCCTTCACCCTGCTGGCCGATGGCCGCCCCCTCGCCACCGGCCTGCGCCACCGGACCGCCGCCCTGCCCGCGCCGGGGCCGGGCTTTGTGACGCTCTCGGCCATCGACGCCGCCGGGCACGCCGCCCGCGCCCGCCTGCACCTGACCGACTGACAGCCCCTGTTTTCTTCTTGGCAAAAATACCCGAACCGGGGCGTCCGGCAGGGGCGCGCCGCAGTGAAGGAATGGCCCCGAAGGGGCCTCCGCCGGATCAGATCCGCTCCAGCGCCAGCGCAATCCCCTGACCGCCGCCGATGCACATGGTCACCAGCGCACGGCGGCCTCCGGTCCGTTCCAGCTCGTAGATCGCCTTCACCGTCAGGATCGCGCCGGTCGCCCCGACCGGATGGCCCAGCGCGATGGCCCCGCCATTGGGGTTCACCCTGGCCGGGTCGAGCCCCAGCATCCGGCTGACCGCCAGCGCCTGCGCGGCGAAAGCCTCGTTGCTTTCGATCACGTCGAACGCGTCCGGCGCCAGCCCGGTCCGCGCACACAGCGCCTCGACCGCGGGCACCGGCCCGATCCCCATCACCTCGGGCGCCACGCCCGCATGGGCATAGCCGACGATCCGGGCCAGCGGCACCAGATCGGCCGCCTCGGCGGCCGCCTCGCGTGCCAGCACCAGCGCCGCGGCGCCGTCATTGATGCCGCTCGCATTGCCCGCCGTCACGCTGCCGTCCTTGCGGAAGGCGGGCCTAAGCGCCGCCAGCGCCTCGGGGCTCGTGGCCTTGGGATGCTCATCGACCTTGAAGGCCGCGGTCTCGCGCCGCCTCTGCACGTCGACCGGCACGATCTGGGCGTCGAACCGGCCCTCGGCAATGGCCCAGGCCGCGCGCTCCTGGCTCTGCATCGCGAAGGCGTCCTGATCGGCCCGCGACACGCCATGGGCCTCGGCCACGTTCTCGGCGGTCACCCCCATGTGGCCGGTCCCGAACGGGCAGGTCAGCGCCCCCAGCATCATGTCCGCGGCGGGCGTGTCACCCATCTTCCGGCCCCAGCGCGCATCCGGCAGGATATGGGGGGCGCGGCTCATGCTTTCGGCCCCGCCCGCCAGCCCGAAATCGGCCTCGTTCAGCATCAGCGCCTGCACCACCGACACGATGGCCTGCGCCCCCGACCCGCACAGCCGGTTGACGTTCATCGCAGGCACCGTGTCGGGCACGCCTGCCTCCATCGCCGCGACCCGGCTGAGATACATGTCGCGCGGCTCGGTATTGATGACATGCCCGAAGGCCACATGCCCGACCCGGTCGGCCGGAAGCTTCGCCCGCGCCAGCGCGGCTTTGGCCACCGTCGCCCCCAGCGCAATCGGCGGCACGCCCGCAAGGCTGCCCCCGAAGGTGCCGATCGCGGTCCGCGCGGCCCCCAGGATCACAATTCCGGTCATTCTCGGCCTCCTCCCCTCATCGGCCGGTGCGGCGGGCTCTCTGCCCCGCGGCGCACCGGCCCCGCAGCCAGCCTGACCGCAGCGGGGCTGTAAATCTAGTGTGAAAAAACCGGTTGCAGTGACCAGTCGAGTAGCAGAGGTTAACGCCCGAACAGCGGATAAGAACAAGAACCGGTGTGGGAGACTGCGATGAGGAGAGGGGCCGTCCGCGGCGACCTGAGGGTCGCGCCGGAAGCGTCGCGTTCTTTCGCCTCCCGATCCGGAAAATCCGCCGACGCGTCGGCATCCCGGGCCTGTCCCTGCCCGGGCCGCCGGTGGAGGATGCGTGATGCCCTATGACTACAAGCCGCTTCCCTATTCCGCGCCGCCCGGGCTGAGCGGGCCCGAACCGCGTCACCGCGTCGTGGTGGTCGGCGCGGGGCCGGTCGGGCTGGCGATGGCGCTGGATCTTGCGCGGCTCGGCATCGCCTCGGTGGTGCTCGAGGACAAATCCTCGGTCACGATCGGCTCGCGCGCCATCGTCTGGTCCGAGCGCAGCCTGCAGCTTTTCGCGCGGCTCGGCATCGTCGATCAGGTGATGGCCCGCGCCGTGCCCTGGAGCATCGCTCGAATTAGCCATGGCGACGAAGAGATCTTCAGCTTCGACATGGCCGGGACGGCGGCTGGCCGCTTCCCGCCCTTCGCCAATCTGCAGCAATACCATATCGAGGACATCCTGATCGCGCGCGCGCTGGCCGAGCCGCTGATCGACCTGCGCTTCCGCAACCGGCTGACCGGCGTCGACCCGGACGGGACCGGTGTCGAGCTTTCGGTCAAGACGCCCGACGGCCCCTACAGGCTTTCGGCCGATTATCTGCTGGCCTGCGACGGCGCCCGGTCGCTGACGCGCGCGCTGATGGATCTGGATTTCGAGGGAGAATTCTACGAGGAGCGCTTTCTCGTCGCCGATATCGAGATGGAGGCCGATTTCCCAGCCGAGCGCTGGTTCTGGTTCGACCCCTCGTTCCATTCCGGCCAGTCGGCGATGCTGATGCCCCAGGCCGACAATGTCTATCGTATCGACCTGCAACTGGGGCGCCTGGCCAATGCCGGGGAAGAGGCGCGGCCGGACCGGGTGATCCCGCGCATTCAGGCGGTGGTGGGGCCCGATTTCGATCTGGAATGGGTGTCGATCTACACCTTCCAAAGCCGTCGGCTGGCCGAGTTCGTCCATGGCCGGGTGATCTTTCTGGGCGATGCCGCGCATCTGGTGCCGCCCTTCTCGGCCCGGGGCGCCAATGGCGGGCTGCGGGATGTCGAGAACCTGGGCTGGAAGCTGGCCGCCGTGCTGGAAGGCCGGGCCGACGAGCGGCTGCTGGACAGCTACAACCGCGAGCGGGTCCAGGCCGCCGACGAGAACCTGCGCGATTCCGCCCGGGCCGCAAGCTTCATCTCGCCCGCCCCGGGGGTCGAGCGGCTGTTTCGCGATCAGGTGCTGGCGCTGGCCCGCGAAACCGCCTTTGCCCGAGAATGGGTCAATGCCGGACGTCTGGCCGTGCCCTGCATCTATGCGACCGGCGCGCCCGACGACCTGCTCTTGCCCGACGAGGCCCGGCCCGGCGCCGCAGCGCCCGAGGCGCGGATCGGCAATGGCTGGCTGCTGGACCAGATCGGCCCCGGGCCGACGCTGCTGGCGATCAACTGCGCGGCCCCCGACGGGCTGCAGATTCCGACGCTGTCGGTGCGGGCCGATCCCACGCTTCGGACCCGCTATCTGGGCGATGCCGAGCGGGCGCTGTATCTGATCCGGCCCGATCTGGTGGTGGCCGCGCGCTGGGTGACGGCCGAGTCCCGGGCGGTTTCGGCCGCCATCCGGGCGATGTGGGAGGGACGGGAATGAAACTGATCACCGCCCCGAACCTGCCCGACCATGACGGCTTCTTGGCCGAGCTTCTGGCCGCCCATCGCGGCCTGTCCGACGCCGAAAGCCAGGCGCTGAACGCGCGGCTGATCCTGATTCTCGCCAATCATGTCGGCGACCGCGAAACCCTGACCGAGGCGCTGGACCTCGCCCGGGGCCGCTGAGGGCCGAGCCACGGTTCCCGACAGAGGAAGGGCCCCGCCCGGTTTCCCGGACGAGGCCCCTTCGCGGAGAGGTTGACGCCTTACGCGCTGGCCTGCCCGAACTGGCCGGGCGCGACACCCAGCGCCTGCAGCGCGGTCGCGGCGATGTCCTGCGCGGTCAGCTGCGCCTCGGCATACATCTCGGCCGGGCTGCCCTGTTCGATGAAGGCATCGGGCAGCGTCATGGTCCGGATCGCCAGCCCGCGATCCAGCCGGCCGGTCCGGGCCAGCCAGTGCAGGACAAGTGCGCCGAAGCCGCCCTCGGCGCCGTGCTCGACGGTGATCAGCGCCTCGTGCTCTTTCGCCAGCCGGGCGATCAGATCGGTATCGAGGGGCTTGGCGAAGCGGGCATCGGCGACGGTGACCGAGACGCCCCGCGCCTCGAGCGCATCGGCGGCCGCGAGGCAGTCGACCAGCGGCGCCCCGAAGGACAGAAGCGCGACCTTGCTGCCCTCGCGCACGACGCGGCCCTTGCCGATCTCGAGGACCTGCCCGCGGTCGGGCATCTCGACGCCCATGCCCTCGCCGCGCGGATAGCGGAACGAGATCGGACCCTCGTCATAGGCCGCGGCGGTCGCGACCATGTGGCGAAGCTCGGCCTCGTCGCCCGCGCCCATCACCACCATGCCCGGCAGGTTCGACAGGAAGGCCACGTCGAAGGCGCCCGCATGGGTCGAGCCGTCGGCGCCCACAAGCCCCGCGCGATCGACGCAGAACCGGACCGGCAGTTTCTGCAGCACCACGTCATGGACGATCTGGTCATAGCCCCGCTGCAGGAAGGTCGAATAGATGGCGACGAAGGGCTTCAGGCCCGAAGCCGCCATGCCGCCCGCGAAGGTCACCGCGTGCTGTTCGGCGATGCCGACATCGAAGACCCGTTTCGGGAAGCGATCCTGCAGGATGTCGAGCCCGGTGCCCGAGGGCATCGCGGCGGTGACGCCGACGATCTTGGCATCCCGCGCGGCCTCGTCGGTCAGGGTCTGGCCGAAGACCTTGGTGTAGGAGGGCGCGTTGCTGGAGCTTTTCTTCTGCGCGCCCGAGGCGACGTCGAATTTCGACACGCCATGGCCGCGGTCGGCCGAGCGTTCGGCCGGCTGATAGCCCTTGCCCTTGACCGTGCAGACATGGATCAGGACCGGCCCCGAGGCCCGCGCCCGGGCGGCGCGCAGCACCGTCAGCAGCTGGCCCATGTCATGGCCGTCGATCGGGCCGATATAGTCGAAGCCCAGTTCCTCGAAGAGCGTGCCGCCGCCGGGGAAGCCGGTGACCAGCTGACGCGCGCGGCGCGCGCCTTCGCGGATCGGGCCGGGAAGGGCGGCCTCGAAATCCTCGGCCATGTCCTTGAGCTTGCCCAGCGGCGTCTCGTGATAGAGCCCCGAGAGATATTTCGACATCGCGCCCACGGGCGGGGCGATGGACATCTCGTTGTCGTTCAGGATCACGAAGAGGCGGCGCTTTTCATGGCCCGCATTGTTCAGCGCCTCGTAGGCCATGCCCGCGCTGATCGAGCCGTCGCCGATCACCGCGATGGCGTCGCCCGTGGGCTGGCCCATGTCGCGGCCGACGGCAAAGCCGAGCGCGGCCGAGATCGAGGTCGAGGAATGGCCCGCGCCGAAGGCATCGTATTCGCTTTCCGTGCGCTTGCAGAAGCCCGCGAGCCCGCCGCCCTGGCGCAGCGTGTGCATCCGGTCGCGGCGCCCGGTCAGGATCTTGTGCGGATAGCACTGGTGGCTGACATCCCAGACCAGCTTGTCGAAGGGCGTGTTGAAGACCGCGTGCAGCGCGACCGTCAGTTCGACGACCCCCAGCGACGAGCCCAGATGCCCGCCGGTCTGGGCGACCACCGAGATCACCTCTTCGCGAAGGTCCCGCGCCAGCAGCGTCAGGTCGGTCTGGCTCATGCCCTTGAGATCGGCCGGACCGGCGACACGGTCCAGGATCGGGGTCGGAGGCTTGACTGTCATTGGTCGTCTCCCGCGCGTTTCCAGTTTGAAAAAAGCGCCGTGTGGTCTGTTCCCCACACGGCGCCAGTGTCCTGTGTCTGACAGGAAGGGAACCGGGGTGTGGAGGCCCCGAATACCGGGCCCCGCCAGGGACCCGATGAGGGGAAGGGGCGGCTCTCGCGCGCCGCCCCCTCGAAGTCAGATCATTCCGCCGGAGTGGCCAGTTCGGGCCATTCGGCAACCATGTTCTTGCCGTTCAGCGGGCTGATGACGCCCATGTGGCAGGTCATGCAGTCGATCTTGGCCGATTCATGCCCCAGGATCTCCGAGCGGGGCTCGTAATAGGTCTGGTTCATGTCGATCGTCATTTGCTGCGCCAGCGTCGTCACCGACCATTGCGGCGTCACCTGGGTCGGGTCGTAGAAGGCCCGGGTGTTGTGGCAGTAGACGCAGCCGACGTTCAGCGCGTTGGCCTGATGGTTCATCAGGCTGTAGGTGCGCTCGGCATCTTGCCAGGTCGGGTCGCCCGGTTGCTGGTCGACGCGGCTTTCAGTGTCGGTGACCTTGATGGTCTCGCCGTCAAGCAGCAGTTTCTCCAGCGCATCGACCGGCAGCGAGGTGAACTGGCTGTCGGTGTATTTGCGGCCCACCATCAGGCGGTTCTGCACACCGGACCAGCTTTCCATGGCGCTGTTGACGTTGCCGGACTTCATCCACGAGCCGGGAGGGGTCGGCTGACCCCGGTGGCAGGTGTAGCAGTTCACGCCCTTGCCTTCGGAGGCAAGGTTATGCGTGTCCCAGGAGTCGTTGAGATACTGGGTCGCCTCGATGCAGTTCTCGGTGATCGCCAGCGTGGTCTGATCGACCTCGCCATTGTCGTAAAGCACCACATCCATGCCGACCCAGGCGCTCATCGCCTTGGTGAGCTGGTCGAAGTTGGCCTGGTCCATGTCGCCGAAGGCGATCACGCTGTCGCCGTAGGCCTCGGCCGCGGTCGGGGTGCCTTCCGGCGCCTCGACCCGGTCGAAGACCTGATACTCGGCCTCGTAGACATCGAACTGCGGGTTGTCCTTGACGAACTTGGACACCGCCATGCCGATGCCGCGGGGGCCGGTCTGCTGGTCGATGGTGGCATTGGGGTTGCCGAAGGCCACGATGATCGCAGCCACGGCCACAGCACCGCCGACAGTCCCCACGAGGATCCCCGGCCCCATCAGGTCGGTCGGGTTCTCCTCACTCCATTTGAAGAACCATTTCGGGAACTTAAGCATGATCAGCCTCCTTGCCCGACATAGGCGTCAATGCCGTAGGGCTGGGTGTACTCCGTGACGAAGTTGTGCTCCTGGGCCCAGATATACCAGTTGTCGACGACAGTGCCCGTGAGCAGGATGCCGATCCCGCCGGTCAGCGGGGTCAGAACCGCGAACCACCAGGCCCAACGGTGAATGCCTTCCATGGTGGCGTTGAAGCCCATGGTCCAGCGCCAGAACAGGGCGGCACGCTCGGACGCGGTCCCGCGGTCGTAGATCTGCTCCAGCTCGCGGTCGCCGCCGAAGCGGGTCACGGCAAGGATGGTGCCGCCATGCATCGCGAAGAGCAGGGCAGAGCCGTAGAGGAACGCGATCGAGAGCGCGTGGAACGGGTTGTAGTAGAGGTTGCCGTACCGGATCGAGAAGGCGGTGGTCCAGTCGAGGTGCGGGAAGATGCCGTAGGGCACCATTTCCGACCAGGAGCCCATCAGGATCGGGCGGAAGAAGCCCAGCACCATGAACAGCCAGATCGCCGACAGGAACGCCCAGGCAATATGCTTGCCCATCTTGTGTTCCACGGCCAGCATGTAGGTCCGTGCCCACCAGGCCCAAACCGCGATCAGCAGGAAGAAGCTGGCGATCATGTACCAGCCGCCTTCCTTCAGCGGCGGGATTCGCAGGCCGTATTCCGGCGAGGGCGGTTCAAGCGCCAGCCAGAAGCCCTGACGCAGGAACTGCACCAGCGACCAGTCGACCTGGGCCAGCATGTTGAGCCCGATGATGAGGAACGCGAAGGCGCCCGCGATCACCGAGATCACACCGGTGTAGCCCAGATAGATCGGGCCGAGTTGCGCGTTGCCGAGCCAACCGAGGATGGAGAAGTGGCCGGTACCTGCGGCCCGCTCTTCCATCATGTTGTTCTCGTTGTCCATGCCCCAGTCGCCGGGACCCTGGACCTGCACCTGGGTGAAGATGTTCTGATATTCAGCCATGGTTACATGCTCCCCTGGACAGCCGGAATGGCTTCGGGCCAGATCGGCAGGTTGCTCCACCAAGTCCACCATTCGGGCCAGCCCTCGGTCCAGAGCGGACCGGAGATGATGATGCAGACCGCCGAGAAGAAGACCGCGTTGATGGCCAGAAGCCAGCCGGCGCGGTGGATCCCGAGCGTCCCGATCGAATACCCGATGAGGTCGCGGAAGAAGCTGTCTTCGTGATCCGGCGTCTTCGCCTCTTCACCCTTTTCGGGGTTGCAGGCCGACAGGATCAGACCACCATGCAGCGCGAGCGCCAGACAGGTGGCGAAGAACAGCGACACGCCCAGCATGTGGAACGGGTTATAGTGGAAGTGCAGATAGTGGTAGCCGGTGTTCGACACCCAGTCGAGATGGGTGAAGATGCCATAGGGGAACGCGTGCCCCCAGGCGCCCATCAACATCGGGCGGAACACTTGCAGCGTCACATAGGCAAAGATCGCCACGCTGAAGGCGATCGGAATATGGTAGCCGATGCCGAGCTTGCGGCAGATCTCCACTTCGCGCAGAGCCCAGCTCACGAACGCGCCGATAGCGCAGAGCGTGATGAATTGCCAAAGCCCGCCCTCGGCGAGCGGCGCGATGCTGAGCCCGTAGCTGAGATCCGGCGGCGCGATGTGGATCTTCAGCGGGTTGAATGTCCCCTGAAGCGCGGCGCCCCAGAAGATCATGGCGGTTCCGAGGGTGGCGAAGAAGATCGTCGTCACTCCGAAGAAGCCCACAAAGAAAGGCCCCACCCAAAAGTCGAACAGATCGCCACCGATGAGCGTCCCTCCACGGACGCGATACTTTCTCTCAAAACTGAGCAGTGCCATCGTCTGTCTCCGCAAATGGCGGCCGTGTCCGTCCGGGCCTCAGCCGTCCTTGTTCTTGAGATTGCCGCGGGCGGGAGATCGGGGCTCCCGCCCGCAGCGTTTGGTGTTACTTCCGACTGCTCACATCCGGAAGCCGCTGGGGCGCTTACGCGCCGGCGGCTTTCTCGGCGGCAATGGTCAGCCAGTTGAAGTAGTCCGTGCTGAGCAGGACGAGGTGAATCATCACAGCCAGCAGGAACAGGAAGACGCCCTGCGCAACGAGCACGCGACGGGGGTCGAAGATCATCCAGATCTTGTAGAATTTAGCCATTTCTCAGGTCCTCTTCTCAGAGCCACGGGCGCCAGATGTACACTGCCAGGTGAGCCAGCACGGCGACGGCCGAGAACAGCCAAAGCCCGCTCATGTAGACAGCGTGAATTTCTTGCGCCTGCTCGTCGGTCAGACCGGTGAACGACACGTCAGATTCAGCCATTAACTTTCCTCCGGATCGTCAGACTGATGCCGCGCACCCCGGCGGCCGGGTCCCGACAAGGTTTTATCCCTGCCGGCTATTCGCCCAACCGGGGGGTGGGCGAATTTCGGAACTCCACCTTTTCAGGCAGAGAAAATCATGGGGGTGATGATCCGCGCCTGGCTCCAGGCGCGGGCGATCGGCCCCTTGGTCTTCAGGTCGCCCTGCCGGACCATCGCCAGGAAGGAGGCGATGAAGGCCAGCGGCAGCGCGGCGATGAAGATAATTGCGAAATAGACCATGAACTCCGCTTTCGGCGGGCGATGGGCACGTACCAGGTGGACGTCGGAAGTCTGGTCAGTCATTTCGACTCTCCTTTCGAAGAAGGGCGGGCGAAGCCGGCGGGCGCAAGCGCCTCGACGGTCTCGAGAACAACGCGCTCGGCCCCTTGCTCAAGCGCAGCCTTCTCGGCGGCGTCGCGCAGGGATTTCGCGGCAGAGATGCGGGTCAGCACCGGGTGCTCGGCCACGATACGGTCGAGCAGCGCCTGGGCATCCTGGTCCCAGGGGAAGTCGCGGCGAAGCCGGGTCGGCGTTGCGGAGGCCGAGTCCATCTCGGTCCCGAGCGGAAGGATATGGAAGAGCGCGTCGAACAAGGAATTGCACACTTCCTGAACCAGATACGTCGCACCGGCGTACCCCATAAAGGGGGTGCCCGTCGCGCGCCGGATCGCCGCACCGGGGAACCCGGCGGGGATGAAGGCGGGCTTGGGGCCGTGACCGGCGGACAGCTCGGCAAGATAGATCTTCTCGTTGATCGAGCCGAAGACGACCAGCGGCCGTTTCTGCCCCATCAGCGCGCGAACCTCGGCATTGTTGGTCTTTGCACCGCGCTTGCGGGCCACCGCAAAGGCGCAGGGCAGGCCCAGATCGGCCTCCAGGAAGTGCCGGACCCCGCGCGCGTAGGTCTCGTTCGCGACGATGGCGAAGCTTGCCGTGGCAAAGAAGTCCTGCGTGACAGACCGCCACAGGTCCCAGACCGGCTTGATCGTCGAGTGCTTTTCGCGCGCGATGAAGGGCTCGGGGTCGAGCCCCAGCATCTCGCCCAGCTTGCGCAGGAACTTCGTCGTCGAATCGATGCCGATGGGCGCCTGCAGATAGGGCTTGCCCAGAACCTCGGCGAGACCCCGGCCGAACTCGCGATACATCACGACGTTCACGTCGGCATTCACCAGGTTGCGCATCTCGGCCACATGGGCGCCGAGCGGCATCACCATGTTGACCTCGGCGCCGATGCCCTCGACCAGACGCCGGATCTCGGCCAGGTCCGAAGGCATGTTGAAGACGCCATACATCGGCCCGAGGATGTTCACGCGGGGCTTTGCGCCCTCTTCGCGCGGCTTCTCGGGCGGCATCCGGCCCTTGGTCATGCCGAATTCGGTGAAGATCCAGGTCATCGCCCGGTCCGCCGCTTCCCATTGATCCTCGTCGATGGTGCGCGGCAGGAAGCGCTGGATATTGGTGCCCTGGGGCGTGACGCCGCCGCCGATCATCTCGGCGATGGACCCGGTGACGACCACCGCGGGAAGCGCGGGATCGAGCGTCTTCCAGGCGCGTTTCATCGCGCCCTCGGTGCCCTCGCGGCCCAGCTCTTCCTCACCGAGGCCGGTGACGACGATGGGCAGCTCATGCGGGGGCAGCGCGTCGGTATAGTGAAGGACGGAGGTGACCGGCAGATTCTCGCAGCCGACCGGCCCGTCGATCACCACTTGCAGGCCCTTGGTGGCACAGAACGCATAGACTGCGCCCCAGTACCCCCCTGCCCTGTCGTGATCCAAGACCAGCATCAGATCATCTCCTGCGCCTTCTCGGCGCGACGTTTCTTGTCCAGTTTCTTCTGATGGAGAGCGCGGAACTCGGGGTGGAGATTCGGATCTCCTTCCCACACACCCGCAGTGTCTCCCTCGCCGACACCTTCGAAGAATTCCTTCATCGACGCCATGCGTCCCTTGTTCGCAATGGCCGCGTTTACCACTTGCGCAAGGCTGCCAGCGCCCGCCGGACCCATCAGCGGACGGGCCGAGATGAGATTCGTGAAGTAGAGCGACGGGATGCCCCGCTCTTTGGCGTGCTGCACCACGGGCGTGGTGCCGACGGCCAGATCGGGCTTGATCGCGTCGACCGCCGCCTTGTCGTCTTCCAGAGACGCCCGGAACACGACCTTGACGCCCTTCGATTCCAGCCAGTCGCGGTCGACCTCGGCCTGCTTTGTT
The DNA here is from genome assembly GCF_004365965.1 of Rhodovulum visakhapatnamense. Lineage (GTDB taxonomy): Bacteria > Pseudomonadota > Alphaproteobacteria > Rhodobacterales > Rhodobacteraceae > Rhodovulum > Rhodovulum visakhapatnamense. The sequence goes on along the minus strand of NZ_SOEB01000010.1, from coordinate 73,401 downwards.
TTCGGGCAAGCCGTTCCGACATAAGGAATATTCGCGCCGGACTCGATCAGCAGACGCGCCACCAGCAGCTCCGATCCCTCATAGCCCGACAGCGTGATCGTGCCCTTGACCGGGGCACCCGCCAGCGCGCCCTTGATGGCGGGCAGGAACATGTTCTGGGCCTTCGCGACCTTCTCGGCCGACAGCCCGAAGGCGTCGCCGATTCCGGCCAGCCAGGCGGCTGTGCCATCATGTCCCACCGGGGCCGACCCAACTATCGGGCGACCGGCCGCGTCGAATTCACGCATCGCGGAAGTGTAGAACGGATGGATCGCCGCCACCGCGCCGCAATCGAGCGCGGCGTAAAGCTCGCGCCATTCGCGGGCGGGCACGACCGGGCCGCACGCGAGCCCCAGCGGATCGAGCATCTGCCCGATCACGATGGGATCGGCCGGGAACATCTCGCCCAGAAGGGTCACGGTCGGACGATCCGAGACGCCGCCTTCGGGGGCAGCAACGGGACCGGCCTCGATTTCCTTGCGGGCATAGTTCAGCATCGCCCCGGCCAGAACGTCCTTGGCCTCGGCATGGGTCGGCACGCCGAATCCCGGCACGTCGATGCCGACGATTCGCACTCCGTTGATCTCGTCGGGCAGAAGCCGGAGCGGCACGCCCGAGGCGGTCGGCACGCAAAGGTTGGTCACCACCACCGCGTCATAGCGGTCGGGATCGGCCAGTTCATGCACCGCGTCGCGGATATCCTCGAAGAGCTTGCCGGTGACGAGCGTTTCCGAGCTGAACGGCACATAGCCGATGGACCGCCGCGCCCCGTAGAAATGGGACACGAAGGACAGCCCGTAGACGCAGCAGGCCGAGCCCGACAGCACGGTCGCGACGCGCCGCATGCGCAGCCCGACGCGCAGGCTGCCGAAGGCCGGGCACATGCTTTGCGGGCGGTCGTGCGGGCCTTGCGGATAGTCCTTGGCATATTGGTCGAGAATGTCGGAGGCGCCCGCCGCGCGGGCCGCCTTCTCCATCTCGGCCGCTCCGGCATGGCAGCCCATGCCGTCGCCCAAACGAGGATCGGCTCCTTCAGGAGCGTTTCCGGGCTCCCGGGGCGTGCCCTCGATCACCTCTGCGGTGTGGGCTTCGTCATATCTGACCTCTTCGGTCATGCGTCCTCCAGTTCGCGCGAGGGCGCGGCCGCCTCTGCGGCGGGCGCCTCCTGGATCTCTGCGATTTCAGCGAATTCGCGGTCCTCGTCGTGATGCGAGAGGGCCTCAAGCACGTTGTCCCAGCGGGACATCTGGTTGAGATCAAACATCGTCATAGACCACTTCGAGGGATTTCTTGGGCTTGGCGTTCTTGCCCCGCATGTCGGTATCGGTCGCCGGGGTCAGCTCGAAATCGGCGCCCACATCCTCGGGCGCGAAAAGACCCAGCAGACCGTCATTGTCGAGCGGCTTCGGCCGGATCGGCGGAGCGCCCGCGACGGCTTCGGCCAGCGCGCCGAAAAGCTCGCCCCAGGGGCCGTCATTGGTGCCGACGATCTGGTAATTGGCCGATTTCCGGCGCAGATCCTCGTCCTGCGGGATCGCGGCCAGCACGGGGATATCCACCGCCTTGGCAAAGGCCTGCGCCTCGCCGGTGCCGTCATCCTTGTTGATGACCAGCCCCGCGACGCCCACGTTGCCGCCGAGCTTACGGAAATATTCGACCGCCGAGCAGACGTTGTTGGCGACGTACAGCGATTGCAGGTCGTTCGAGCCGACCAGGATCACCTTCTGCGCCATGTCACGGGCAATCGGCAGGCCGAAACCGCCGCAGACCACGTCGCCCAGGAAATCGAGCAACACATAGTCGAAATCCCAGTCGTGAAAGCCCAGCTTTTCCAGCAGCTCGAAGCCGTGGATGATTCCGCGCCCGCCGCAGCCACGGCCGACCTCGGGCCCGCCCAGTTCCATCGCGAAGACGCCGTTGCGCTTGAAGCAGACATCGCCGATGGCGACCTCTTCACCCGCGAGCTTTTTCTTGGTCGAGGTTTCGATGATGGTCGGGCAGGCCTTGCCGCCGAACAGCAGCGACGTGGTGTCCGATTTGGGATCGCAGCCGATCAACAGGACGCGCTTGCCCTGTTCGGCCATCATGTTGCTGAGGTTCGCCAGCGTGAAGGACTTACCGATGCCGCCCTTGCCGTAGATCGCGATGATCTGCGTCTTCTTGGTCGGCTCGGTTACGGGGATTTCGTCCAGCGGCTCGTTGGCTTCGTCACGCAGGCGCTGGTCGATGTCTTTGATATTCGGGACGTCAAGCGTCATGAACGGCTCCCCAGTTCAGGATCATTTTCAGACAGGCAGGATCGTTGAAGGCGGTTTCATAGGCTTCTGCGGCCTCTTCCGCCGGAACGCTGTGGGTAATGAGCCCCCCCAGCGACAACGCGCCCGATTCCACGAGCTGGCGCGTTGCAATCAGGTCCTCGCGTTCCCATTCGGCGGCGATGCGCAGCCGGGCCTCCTTCATGAAGGCCGCCGGGAAAGCGAAGGAAATCGGGTCGGTATAGAACCCGGCCAGAACCACCTCGCCGCCCTTGGCGATGCGGGTGATCAGCGTATCGAGCAGCGATCCCACGCCCGAGGCGTCGTAGATCGTGCGATAGTCGCGGCGCGGGTCGTTATCGGGGTGCAGCACCTCGTAGCCCATGGCGCCGCCCTGCCGGTCGGGATTGATTTCCCAGACGGTGGGCGCGGGGGCTCCGGCGGCGATGGTCAGCCGCGCCAGCAGGCGGCCAAGCACGCCATGGCCGACGATCAGTTCGGGCATCTTCTTGTCGACGCCCGCCAGCGCATGGCGCGCGGTCGCGGCCAGCGCCAGCAACGCACCTTCCGCCCCGAGGCCCGGGTCGATCCGGGTCACGCGGCTGGCATCGGTGACCAGGCGCCGGGCCGATCCGCCGAACAGGCCGCGCGCGCCCTCATAGCAGTTGGCGCCGGGGACGAAGATATGTTCGCCCACCTTGAAATTGGTCTCGGACCCGGCCTCGATCACTTCGCCCGCGGCCTCGTAGCCCGGGACCAGCGGATAGCCCATCCCCGGGAAGGGCGGCATGTTGCCGGTATAGAAGAGTTTCTCGGTGCCGGTGGAGATGCCGGAATGGGAAATCTCCACCACCAGGTCCTTCGGTCCGGGCGCCGTCAGGCCGAGTTTCCCGAGGCCGATTTCCCGGGGCCCCCGGAGGATGACCGCCGTCGTCTCCATGGACGTTTCCCTTCCTGACGCTTGCCCGCTTGAACGGGACTCACTCATTGGTGATTGGCTCTTGTCAGTTTATTTAGACAGGTCCAAGTGTCAACTTTTTTAGACAGCCCGGCCCGAGCATTATGTCGCCCCGGGCTTTCGCCCCACCACAACCGACGTGATATAGGAACGGCGAGTCCGGGGCATCTCAACCCCTTGGAATCCTGCCTCTTTCATCATTTCCGCCAGGCGTTCCGGGGACCGCGCACGGCCGGTTCCCATCGCCATGCAGTAGAATGCGAAATAAGCGTCGCCCGACCGGTTGGGATGCGCGCCGCCCGCCATCGGCTCGGATACGATCAGCCGCCCGCCGGGCGGAAGGGCGTCATGGATCTTGCGCATCAGCGCCCTGACCGTCTCGTCGGCATGGTCGTAGCAGACCCGCACCAGCGACACCGCATCCGCGCCCTCGGGCAGCGGATCGTCGCGGAAGCTGCCGCCCCGCACCGTCACCCGGCCGGCCATGCCCAGCGCCCGGAACCGCTCTTCGGCGGCGGGCACCACGGCGGGCAGGTCGAACAGCGTCATCTTCAGATCGGGGCAGGCCGCCCCCACCGAAGCGAGGAAGGCGCCGGTGCCGCCGCCCACATCCATCAGCCGCGTGACCCCGTCGAACCGGATCGCGCGCAGGGTCTCTTCGGCGACCAGCGCCTGGCTGTCGGCCATGAGTTTCGAATAGCGCTGGGCGGTCTCGGGGTTTTCCGCAGCCCCCGCGCCAAAGACATAGGGCCAGAATCGCGCCAGTTCGGTCTCTTTCTCGCCGCGCAGCACCGCAAGCGGGTCCTGCATGTCGCGATAGAAGACGTCGTGATGGCGGATCATGTCGACCACGCCCGGCGCGCCCATCAGCGCGGCGCCCAGCGCCGACAGCTGATAGCCGGGCCCCACCCGGTCGAAGAGGCCAAGCGCCGTGCCCGCCTGCATCAGCGCCTCCATCCGGTCGACCGGAATCGCCGCGCGATGGGCCAGCGCCGCAAGGCTTTGCGCCTCGTCGCAGGTGGCGTCCAGCAGATCAAGCTCGACCACGGTCCACAGAACCTGGCTGTAGACGAAGCCCGAGACCAGATCGAACATCCGCTCGCCCTCGCGGCGGACATGGCCCCGCGTCAGGAAAAAGCGGCTGGCCCAGCTCTGAAAGCCGCGGTCCGCGATCTTGCGGTTGCGCCAGCGACGCCAGTTGACCCCGCTGCGGCGCGCGGGTCCGGTTCCCGAAACGGCGTCGGTCATTCTGCGGGCAGACGCGCGGGTTCGGGGATCAGCCGTTCGGCCATGTGGCGCACCATCGCCGCCAGATCGGCCTCGCCCGGACAGGAGGGAATCGAGGCGATGGCGCCCGACAGGATATCGCGGAAGCGCTGCACCGCGCCCTCGACGCCCAGCTCGGTCACGGCGCTGGGGCGGCCATGGGCCTCGTCCTGACCTGCGGGCTTGCCCATCGCTTCGGCATCGAGCAGCGCGTCCTTCAGATCGTCGGCCACCTGGAAGGCCTCGCCGATGCGGTCGCCCAGCTCTTCCCAAGGCTCGGCCGGCTGGCCTGCCGCCACCGCGCCCATGCTGGTCGCGGCGATGAACAGCGCCCCGGTCTTGGCCCGGTGATAGGCGGAAAGGTCGATCTGATCCTCGCTTTCCCAGCCCTGCCCGGCGCAGATGCCATAAGGCATGCCGGTGCGCTGGCCCAGGATGCGGATCAGTTCGACCGCGCGGGCACAGTCGTGATGGGCAGCGCGCGCGATCACCTCGAAGCCCGCCACGATCAGGCTGTCGCCGGTCAGCAGTGCCAGCGGCTGGCCATAGGCCTTGTGCAGCGCGGGCTTGCCGCGGCGGATATCGGCATCGTCGAAACAGGGCATGTCGTCATGCACGAGGCTCGCGCAGTGGATCAGCTCGATGGAAATGGCTGCGGCATCGGCCAGCGCCGGGCGGTCGTCGCCGCAGGCGCGCGCCACATTGAGGCAGATCGTCGGACGAATGCGGGCGCCGCCGGGCGTCAGGGCATATTCGAAGGCCGATGCCAGTTTGCCGGGCGCGGCCCCTGCCTGCCCCTCGGCAATCGCCTGCCGCATCGCGGCCTCGATTCGCGCCGAAATGTCCATGAACGGCTCCCCAATGTCGGCCCGCCGCCCCCAAACGCAGCTGTCAGGACGGCGAGACATTCACGATTGTAAATCAGGGTGGACAGTCTATGGTCCCGAGTCAACATTCCTTGAGGTGGATCAAAAATGGCCGGATCGCCGGGAAAAGTCGTCGTGATCGGGGCGGGGATGGGCGGGCTTTCGGCCGCGATCCGGCTGGCCCATGCGGGTCTTGAGGTCGAGGTCGTCGACCGTGCGCCGGTGCCCGGCGGCAAGATGCGCACCTTTGACAGCGATGCGGGTCCGGTCGATGCCGGCCCCACGGTGATGACCCTGCGCCCGGTCTTCGAAGAGCTGTTCGACAGTGTCGGCGCGCGGCTGTCCGATTACGTAACCCTGCACCGCGAAGAGGTGCTGGCGCGGCACTGGTGGCCCGACGGCTCGACGCTCGATCTTTTCGCCTCACGCGAGCAAAGCGCCGATGCGGTGGGCCGGTTCGCGGGCACGCGGGCGGAAAAGGAGTTCCGCGCCTTCTGTCGCCGGTCCGAGCGGCTTTTTCACGCCTTCGACGCACCGATGATGCGCGCGGCCGAGCCCTCGCAAGGGGCGCTGACCCGGCATGTGGCAACCCATCCCTGGCTGGCGCTGGACATGGCGCCGCATCGCAGCCTCGCGCAGGCGCTCGGCAAGGCGTTTTCCGACCGGCGGCTCGCCCAGCTTTTCGGGCGCTACGCGACCTATGTCGGCGGCTCGCCATTCCAGTCGCCCGCGCTGCTGTCGCTGATCTGGCATGCCGAGGAACAGGGCGTCTGGCGGGTCGAGGGCGGCATGCACCGGCTGGCCCGCGCGCTGGAACAGCTGGCCCATGACAAGGGCGTGCGCTTCACCTTCGGCCACCGCGCCACCCGGGTCGAGATACAGCAGGGCGCGGCGGCCGCGGTGCATCTGGACAGCGGCGCCCGGCTTCCGGCCGATGTGGTGGTGTTCAACGGCGATCCGGCGGCACTTGCGGCCGGGCTTCTGGGCGAGGGCCTACGCGAGACCGTAGCCCCCGACGCGGTCCGCCCGCGCAGCCTGTCGGCCTATGTGTGGTCCTATGCCGCGGAACCCCACGGCCCCGAGATGGTTCACCACAACGTCTTCTTCTGCGACGACGCGCATGCCGAATTCGATCCTATCGCCCGGGGCGAGATGCCCGAGGACCCGACTCTTTACATCTGCGCCCAGGACCGCGGCACCGGCCGCAGCCCCGAGGGGCTCGAACGGTTCGAGATCATCATGAATGGCCCGCCCGCGGCAGACGGGGCGGACCCGACCGACGAGGAGAAAGAGACGTGCCGGACACGCACCTTCCAGACACTGGCCCGGTTCGGGCTGACCTTCGACCCGAGGCCGGGGGTTCAGGCGCTGACGACGCCGCGCCAGTTCGCGAAGCTGTTTCCGGCCTCGGACGGTTCCCTCTACGGGCGGAGCCCGCACGGACTGACGGCAGCGCTGAAGCGGCCGACGGCGCGGACGACGGTCGCGGGGCTCTATCTGGCGGGGGGCGGGACGCATCCCGGCGCGGGCATCCCGATGGCAACCCTCTCCGGACGGCACGCGGCCGAGGCGATCTTGACGGACCGTGCTTCGCCCTCGACGTCCCCGCGAACGGCTATGCGTGGTGGTATGTCGACGGCCTGAGTCATGACGGCGAGCGGTCGATTTCGATCATCTCGTTCATCGGCTCGGTCTTCTCGCCGTGGTACCGCTGGTCGGGCCGGAAGAGCCCCGAGAACCATTGTTGCATCAACGTCGCGACCTACGGGCCGGGCGGACGCTGGACCATGACCGACCGGGGCCGCGCCGCCCTACAGCAGACGAGAAACACCTTCCAGGTGGGGCCGTCGAAGCTGACCTGGGCCGGCGGCAAGCTGATCTTCGACATCGACGAGATGACCTGGCCGCATATGGGCCGGCTGAAGGGCCGGGTGACGGTGACGCCTTCGGCCGTGACCGGGGTCGAGCTGCCGCTCAAGGCCGATGGCACCCATATCTGGCGGCCGTTCGGCCCGTCGTCCGAGATCGAGGTCGACCTGAACCAGCCGGGCTGGCAATGGACCGGGCACGGCTATTTCGACGCGAATTTCGGCACCGCGGCACTTGAGGACGATTTCAGCTACTGGACCTGGGGGCGGTTCCCGACCAAGGCGAACGGCGCCTGGTGCTTTTACGATGCCTCGGTGCGGGACGGATCGGAACTGGCGCTGGGCGTCCATTTCGACGCGAACGGCCGCGCCGAGGTGGTCGAGGCCCCGCCCCGCACCCGGTTTGCCCGGTCGAAATGGCTGGTCCGGCGCGAAACCCGGGCCGATCCGGGCTACACGCCCCGGCAGGTGCACGACATGCTGGATGCGCCCTTCTACTGCCGGTCGGCGATCCGCACAAAGGTGTTCGGCGAAGAGATGGTGGGCGTGCACGAGGCGCTCGATCTGGACCGTTTCGCCAGCCCGCTGATCAAGCCGATGCTGGCCGTCAAGGTCCCGCGAAAGCCTGGATGGCCCAGCCCGCGATAGGGCCCGGGCGCGATTTTTCGCAGAAAAATCGGGGTCCAGACCCGGCGTGGCCGCTCAGTCGAGCCGCCGCGCCTCGTCGACCAGCATGATCGGAATCCCGCCGCGGATCGGAAAGGCCAGCCCGGCCGATTTCGACACCAGCTCCTGGCGGTCCGGATCATAGGCCAGCGGCCCGTGGGTCACCGGGCAGACCAGCGATTCGAGCATCTTCCGGTCGGCTTGGGTCACGTCGTTCATTGCATCTTCTCCTCGTCGTTGCCGCTTCGTAGGGCAAATTCGATGAGGGTCACAAGGGTTTCGCGCCGCGTCGAAAGTGACGGCGCCTCCAGCAGCGCCTGCTTGTCCTCGGGCGCGAAGGGGCAGAGCATCGACAGAGAGCTGATCAGCAACTCGTCCTCGGCCTCGCGCAGGCTGTCCCAGTCGGTCGAAAGACCGCGGCTGGCGAAGAACCGGCCGAGCAAGTTGAGAAAGGCCTCGCGGTCAAAGCCCGGATCGTCCTCCCCCGGCCCGAGATCGCGGCCGAACCCGTCCCAGGCCACTTCGGCGCGGATATAGGGCGTGAACCCGGCCTGATCGCGCGTCATCCGGAACCGCGAGATCCCGGACAGCGTGATCAGGTAGCGCCCGTCCTCGGTCTCGGAAAATGCCGTCACGCGCCCGGCGCAGCCGATCGCATGCAGCTTGCGCTCGTCCGAGCCGGGCACCTCGCGCGGCTGCACCATGCCGATCAGCCGATGCGGGGTCTTCAGCGTATCGTCAAGCATCGCCAGATAGCGCGGCTCGAAGATATGCAGGGGGAGCCGCGCCCGTGGCAGCAACAGCGCCCCTGGCAACGGGAAAACGGGAATGGTTTCGGGCAGGTCGACCGCTGAGAACATGCCCGAGAAGCTAGGCCGCGCCATCCGTCAGGCAAATATCATCGACGACAGTTTTCGGCGGCCTTTCAGGACGATGGGGTCCTGCGGCTTCAGCGCGTCGAAGATGGTGAAAAGCTGGGCTTTCGCGGCTCCGTCATTCCACTCGCGGTCGCGGCGGAACAGCTCCAGCAGTTCGTCCACCGCCGCCTCGACCTCGCCACCGGCATGCAGGGCCTTGGCCAGCTCGAATCGTGCCTGATGGTTGTCGGGGTCGTGATCGACCGCTGCCCGCAGCTCGGCCACCGGCCCGGCCTCGGCCGCCTGACGCGCCAGCGCGACCTGGGCGCGCGCGGCCTCGATCTCGGGCGCGCGGGCGATCTCGGGCTGCACCGCCTGCAGGAACTGTTCCGCCTGGTCGATCTCGCCCAGCGCCAGATGCGCGCGGGCGAGCCCGGCATAGGCGGGCGCGTTCTTCGGGTCCTCGCCGAGGATCGCGGCAAAGGTCTGCGCGGCCTCGACTGCGGCCCCTTCGGCCAGAAGCTCTTCGGCCGCGGCGACCGCTTCGGCCAGCCCGCCATCGCCCGCGATCGCCGCCACCCGGTCGACGAAAGCCTGCACCTCGGACCCGGGCAGAGCGCCCTGGAAGCCGTCGACCGGCTGGCCCTGATAGAAGGCATAGACCGTCGGGATCGACTGGATGCGAAGCTGCGCCGCGATGGTCTGGTTGCGGTCGACATCGACCTTGGCCATCCGCACCTTCCCGCCCGCCGCGGTCACCGCCTGTTCCAGCATCGGCCCCAGCGTCTTGCAGGGGCCGCACCAGGTTGCCCAGAAATCGACGATTACCGGCACCTCATGCGAGGCGTCGATCACGTCCGCCATGAAGGTCGCCTCGGTGACGTCCTTGATCAGGGCCTCAGAGGCCCCGCCCGTCCCAGCAGCCTTGCCACCCAGTTCCAGCATTGTCTCCGTCTCCGTCCGTCAGAGCGTTTCGCAATATATGAGGCGGTCCGCCGCAAAACCCAAGGGCGAAGGCCTAGAGATCGAACCGCGCCAGGACCGGCACGTGATCCGAGGGCTGGTCCCAGCCCCGCACCGGGCGCAGGATGCGGCTGTCCCCGGCCGCGCCCGCGATGTCGGGGGTCGCCCAGACATGGTCAAGCCGCCGCCCCTTGTCGGCCGCGTCCCAGTCGCGCGCCCGGTAGGACCACCAGGAATAAAGCTTGCCCTCGGGGATATGGGCGCGGGTCACGTCGACCCAGCCGCCCGCCTCTTGCGCCGCGGCCAGATGGTCGACCTCCACGGGCGTGTGGCTGACGATCTTCAGAAGCTGCTTGTGCGACCAGACATCGTCCTCGCCCGGCGCGATGTTGAGATCGCCGACCAGGATCGACCGTTCCGGGCGGCTGGCCCGGAAGGCGTCCCGCATTTCGGTGAGAAAGTCGAGCTTCTGGCCGAATTTCTCGTTGGCCGCGCGGTCGGGCACATCGCCGCCCGCAGGCACGTAGAAATTGTGCAGCAGAACGCCGTTTTCCAGCCGCGCCGCGACATGGCGGGCCTGACCGAGCCCTGCGAAATCGACCGATCCCGCATCCTCGAGCGGCAGCTTCGACAGGATCGCGACGCCGTTATAGCCCTTCTGCCCGCGCGCCACGACATGGGTGTAGCCGAGCGGCGCGAAGACCTCGAGCGGCAGCTTCTCGACCGGACACTTGCATTCCTGCAGGCAAAGGATGTCGGGCGCCTGCTCTTCCATCAGACGGGCGACCAGCGGGGCACGCAGCCGCACCGAATTGATGTTCCAGGTGGCAAGCGTGAAGGGCATCGGGGTCTCCTTGTCCGGACGGGCTTTGCGCGGGCGACGCGCCGGGCGCGACCCTAGACGGCAGCGCCCCGGGGCTCAAGCCGAAGCCTGCGCCTAGTCAGGGTCGCCGTTCTCGATCAGGACATAGGCCGAGGCGCCGGGCAGATAGCGCTGATGGGCGCAGCCCGCCTCGGTGCAGAAATCGCGATGGAGCCGCAGCCCCTCGCGGCAGGAGACATAGCCGAAATCGACCGACACCTCGGGATAATCGGACCCCGGCAGCGGCCGCTCGCGCACCGCCCCGGCCCCGATCTCGGTCCCGTCGCGACCCAGCGCCCGGCATTCGCGGTCGGTCCGCGCCTGCAGGGTCTCGTCAAGCGCGCGCCGCATTGCCGCCGGGTCTGGCCGCGCCGCATGGGGCGGCGGACAGCCTGCCAGCGCGGAATCGAGCGCCTGGGCCGCGCCGCTCAGGCGGAAATCGACCGGCGCGCCCTGATAATCGTACAGCACCAGCGTCGAACCGCTGCGCATCGCCGTCAGGAACTCGGCATCGGGGCGGGCCAGCGCAAGGCCCGCCTGCCCGGTCCAGGCAATCAGGAAATGCCGCTCGCCGATCTTGGCGGGACGTTCGAAACTGCCATCAGGCAAGGTGGTCCCGTCGGCCAGCACCCCCATTACCGGCTGTCCCTCGGGGCCGCAGGCGACCGCCAGTTCGGAAGACCCCTCGAACCCGACCTGATAGGCGCTGGGCACCTGCCAGGACTGCCAGCCGGGAAGCACGGACCAGTAGCCGGGAATGTCGGTCGCGGCCTCCGCGGCCGGACCGATCTGGCAAAGGGCATACAGAATGCCGAAAAAACAGGTCCATTGCCCCGACATGGCGCAAGAATTGCGCAACCTGCGCGCGGCCACAAGACCAAAAGCCACCGCTCCGGATGCGACAGGGGCGCCGACAGGGGCGCCGACAGGCACGCCGACCGGCCGGTCCTCAGGCAAACAGGCGGTAGCCGCCGGATTCGGTCACCAGCAACCGGGCATTGGACGGATCGGGCTCGATCTTCTGGCGCAGCCGGTAGATATGGGTTTCCAGCGTATGCGTCGTCACCCCCGCATTGTAGCCCCAGACCTCGTGCAGCAGCACATCGCGCGCCACCACGCCTTCCGAGGCGCGGTAAAGGAATTTCAGGATGTTGGTTTCCTTTTCGGTCAGGCGGATCTTGCGGTCGTCTTCGGTGATCAGCATCTTCATCGCGGGTTTGAAGGTATAGGGCCCCAGCTGGAACACCGCGTCCTCGGACTGTTCGTGCTGGCGCAGTTGCGCCCGGATACGGGCCAGCAGCACCGGAAACTTGAAGGGTTTGGTCACATAGTCGTTCGCGCCCGAATCGAGCCCCAGGATGGTGTCGGCATCGGTGTCATGGCCGGTCAGCATCAGGATCGGGCATTTGACCCCCTGCTTGCGCATCAGGCGGCACAATTCCCGCCCGTCGGTATCGGGCAGCCCCACATCGAGAATCACCAGATCGTAGATCGCCGCGCGCGCCTTCTCCATCGCCTCGACCCCGCTTCCGGCCTCGAAGACGTCAAAATCCTCCGTCATCACCAGCTGTTCGCTCAGCGCCTCGCGCAGGTCGGTCTCGTCGTCCACCAGAAGGATCTTTTTCAGAGTGCTCATCGGGTCCTCCGCAATCTCTTGGGCTCAGATGTCGCCGCCGTCGGATGGCTCAAGATTTGCGACAGGGTTCTCACGCAAGCGTGTGGCCGGGAAGGGAATTGTTTCAAATCCCCCGGAACTGTGGCTTAACCCGCCCGAAGGAAAGGAATGGCTCATGCGTCTTGGCCCCGGCAGCACCGAACGACTGGCCCGCGCCCGCGGCGATCTGAGGATGGGGGTCCCGGTCGTGGTCGGCCCGCTGGTCGTCGTCGCAGCCGAAACCCTGACGCCCGGGCGGCTGGACGCGCTGCGCGCGCTTGGCGGCAGGCCGGTTCTGGCGATCACCGCGCGCCGGGCCGAGACGCTCAAGGCGCGGCCCTATGACGGCGATCTGGCCCGGCTGCTGCTGCCGACCGAAGTCGGCACCGACTGGGTGCGCGCCGTGGCCGACCCGGCCGACGATCTCTCGAACCCGATGCTCGGCCCCTTCGCCTCGGCCCGGGGCGGCGACGCCGAGGCCCATCGCGCGGCCATCGCGCTGGCGAAATCGGCCCGGCTGCTGCCCGCGGTGCTGGCCGTCGAGGTGACCGCGCCCGACACCCTTGCCGGGGCCGAGGGACTGACCCGCGTCACCCTCGACGAGGCGGCGCTGGCCCGCGCCGAAGGCACCGCGCTGGCCGAGGTGGTCTCGGCCCGGGTGCCGCTTGAGGTGTCGAAGGCGGGACGGCTGCATGTCTTCCGCCCGGCCGATGGCAGCGAGGAACATTACGCGGTCGAGATCGGCACCCCGCCCCGTGGCGAACCGGTTCTGGCCCGGCTGCATTCGGCCTGTTTCACCGGCGATCTGCTGGGCAGTCTCAAATGCGATTGCGGCGCACAGCTTAGAACAGCGCTGGCGCAGATGGGGAAAGAGGGCGCGGGCGTGCTTTTGTACCTCAATCAGGAAGGACGCGGCATCGGGCTTGCCAACAAGATGCGGGCCTATTCGCTGCAGGATCAGGGCTTCGACACGGTCGAGGCCAATCACCGGCTGGGTTTCGAGGATGACGAGCGCGATTTCCGGATCGGCGCGGCGATCCTGCGCGAGATGGGGTTTTCGGCGGTGCGGTTGATGACCAACAACCCGACCAAGATCGAGATGATGCGCGCGCGCGGGATCGCGGTGACCGAACGTGTGCCGCTGAAGGTCGGTCACACGCCCGAGAATGCCCGCTATCTTGCCGTCAAGGCCGAGAAATCCGGACATCTGATGTGACCGGCGCCCCGCGGCGGCGGCAAAGACCCCCGGCCGGGTGAGGCCGCGCGGTCGTCCCGTCACAGGGCAAAGGCCGCGAAAAGCGCCACTGCTGCGGAGCGCATCCGCCGGGCCCTGCCGGTATGCGCCTCGGGTGGCCGGATGCCCAAAAATCAAGCAAACCCGCCGCCCCGGCCTGACAGGCCCCCGGACGCCGCAAAAGCGCCCTTGACCCTGCCGCCTTGCGCTTCGCTATATAGCCACACAACATATCGAATGGCGGGCCGTGTCGTTGGCAGGGCGGGCCTCGCCCGAACCGGCAGGACAGGCGGCAGGAGAGCGAAGCACGATGACGCAGAAAGACCATGACGGAATGGGCGGGGTCTTGTCGGCCCCCGTCGCCCGGGGGGAGCAACGTCCATGACCCTGATCGCCCCCGATCTCTTGCGCCCGCATGAGGAATGCGTAGCGGTGCCCGAGGCTTTCGATGCCGGTCTGTGGTTCATCGGCCGGATCCGCACGCCCTGGACGCAGCGGGCCGACTGCCCGAGGCGCGGCGATCCGGCGGGTGGCCCCGATTGCCGGATCGAGCTGGACGCCCGCTGGCTCTCGGCGCTGGACGGCGTCGCGGGCAAGGACCGGATGCAGGTCCTGTACTGGATGCACCTGTCGCGGCGCGATATCGTGCGGCAGAATCCCTTCTTCGGCGACGGCTCTCTTGGAACCTTCGCCCTGCGCTCGCCGCTTCGCCCGAACCCCATCGCCTCGTCACTTGTCCGGCTGTTGCACGTCGCGGGAAACGTCCTGACCGTGCGTGGCCTCGACTGCATCGACGGCACACCGCTGGTCGATCTCAAACCCGAATTCGGCATCCTGCCATGATGCGCCTTCGCCTGACCGCGCTGATGGCCGGGGCGCTTGCCCTGGCGGCGGCGGCACTGGCCGCCGAAACGCGCACGATCACCGACGCCACCGGCCGCCAGATCGAGGTGCCGGCCGACCCCAGGCGGGTCTTCGCGGCGGGCCCGCCGGCGGCGACGCTGCTTTACGCGCTGAAACCCGATGCCATGGTCGGCTGGCCGCGCGCGCCGGGCGCCGAGGACCTGCCTTTCCTGCGGCCCGAGACACGCGATCTGCCCGCGCTGGGCCGACTGACCGGCAAGGGCGACACGGTGAACCTCGAGGTCCTGTTGTCGGCCCGGCCCGACCTGATCGTCGATTACGGCACGGTGACCGCCACCTATCGCGACCTGGCCCGGCGGGTGCAGGCGCAGACCGGCACCCCCTATGCCCTGATCGACGGGTCCTTGCCGACGATCCCCGCCACCCTGCGCACGCTTGGCGACCTGCTGGCCGAGCCCGAGCGGGGCGAGACCCTGGCCGCCTATGCCGAGGCGACCTTCGCCGAGATCGACGCGATCCTGGCGGCCATTCCCGAGGACCGGCGCCCGAGCGTCTATCTGGCACGCGGCCCCGAGGGGATCGAGACGGCCGCGCGGGGCTCGATCAACGCCGAGATCATTGACCGCGTCGGTGGCCGGAACGTCGTTGCGGCCGGACCGGACGGCCTCGCCACGGTGTCGCCCGAACAGGTGCAGGCCTGCGCGCCCGAGGTGATCGTGACCATCGACGCGGATTTCGCGGCGCATGTCGGCACGATGCCCGAATGGCAGGGAATTCCGGCGGTGCGCGACGGGCGGGTCTATCTGGCACCGTCTGCGCCCTTCGGCTTCATCGACAGCCCGCCCTCAGTCAACCGTCTGATCGGGCTGAAATGGCTGGCAGACAAGCTGTATCCCGAAGAGGCCCGCATCGACATCGAGGCCGAGGTGGCCCGGTTCTACACGCTGTTTTACGGCGTGACGCCCGACCGGGCGGCGCTGGACGGGCTTCTGGGCGCCGGGCATCCGGGTGAGTGAGCGCGCGGCACCGCCGCTGCTGGCGCTGGGTCTGGCCGGCGCGCTGGCGGCAGGGGCGATGCTGGGGCCTTACCCGCTGTCGCCCGTCGATGTGGCCGACACGCTGATCGGCCGGCCGCCCGATCCGCAGGCGGCCATCGTGCTGTGGAACATCCGTCTGCCGCGGGTCGTGGCGGCGGCCCTGATCGGGGCCGCGCTGGCGGCGGCGGGCGCGGCCTATCAGACGGTCTTTCGCAACCCGCTGGTGGCGCCCGACATCCTGGGCGTGTCGCAGGGCGCGGGGCTGGGGGCGGTGCTGGGCATCCTGCTGGGGTTGCCGGTGCTGGCGATCCAGCTGATGGGCTTCGCCTTCGGGATCGGCACCATCGGGCTGGTCATGGCCATCGCGCTGGCGCTGCGCGGCCTGGGGCAGGTGCTGGTGGTCGTGCTGTGCGGCATGGCGGTCGCGGCCCTTGCCGGGGCGGGGATCTCGCTGGTCAAGCTGATGGCCGATCCCGACGACCAGTTGCCCGCGATCACCTTCTGGCTGATGGGCAGCCTTGCGGGGATCAAGCAGGCCGATGTCGCCGCGGCCCTGCCCGCGATCGTCGCGGGCCTTCTTCCGCTGATCGCGCTGCGCTGGCGGATCGGCCTGCTGGCGCTGGGCGATGACGAGGCGCGCACGCTGGGGGTCGAGGCCGGGCGGCTGCGGCTTCTGGTGATCCTGTCGGCGACGCTGGTGACCGCGGCGGCGGTATCGGTCGCGGGCGTGATCGGCTGGGTCGGGCTGATGGTGCCGCACATGGCGCGGCTGATCACCGGCCCGCGCTTCGACCGGCTGCTGCCGGTGGCGCTGGCGATGGGGGCCGCGCTGATGGTGCTGGTCGACGCGGCGGCCCGGAGCATCGCCCAGCAGGAGGTGCCGCTGGGCATTCTCACGGCGGTTCTCGGCGGGCCGCTGTTCCTGTGGCTGCTGGCACGGGGGGGACGGACATGGGCCGAGTGACGCCGCTGGTCGAGGCGCGCGGGCTGGCCGTGGGGCATGGCGGTCGGGTGCTCCTCGAAGAGGTGGGGCTTGGCCTTCACCGCGGGCGCATCCTTTGCCTTCTCGGGCCGAACGGGGTCGGCAAGACCACGCTTTTCCGCACGCTGCTGGGCCTGATGCCGCCGCTGGGAGGCGCGGTTTTTCTGGGCGGGCACCCGCTTTCGGACCTGAGCCGGGCCGAGATCGCCCAGCGGCTGGCCTATGTGCCCCAGACCCTGACGACACCCTTTGCCTGGCGCGCCCTCGATCTGGTCCTGATGGGGGCGGCGGCGCGGCTTGGCCCCTTCGCGCGGCCGGGTAGGGCCGAGATCGCGCGCGCCGAAGCGGCACTGGCCCTTCTGGGGATCGACGATCTCGGCCCGGTCGAGATCACGCGGCTGTCGGGCGGACAGCGGCAGATGGTGCTGATCGCCCGCGCCATCGCCCAGGGCGCCGAGGCCGTCGCGATGGACGAACCCACCGCCAGCCTCGATTTCGCCAACCGCATCCGCGTGGGCAAGGCGATCCAGGGGCTGGCCGCGCGCGGGATCGGCGTGCTGCTTTGCACCCATGACCCCGATCAGGCCGCCGATCTGGGCGACGAGGCGGTTCTGATCGAACCCGGCGGAATTCTGGCGGCGGGGCCTGCCGCAGAGGTCATGACCGCCGCGCGGATGACCCGTCTTTACGACATCCCGGTCCGCCGCGACGCCCTGCCCGGGGGCCGGCTGCATTTTTCCGGCCCCTCCGGGCGCGAGGACCAAGGCCCCGTCACCGGGGCCGCCGCCGGTCAGAACGTGTAGGCCGTGGTCAGGTAGAACGTCCGGCCTGCCTCGGGAAAGCCCTCGACCAGCTCGTAATTCTTGTCGAGGGCGTTCCGGACCCCGAAAACGATGCTGGCGCGGTCGCTGGCCTTCCACTCCATGTCGAGGCTGACCAGACCGAACCCGGCGTTCCGGGTATAGGACACGTCGGTCGGATCGGCCGGCTGGATCGCGCTGTCGGAAAGCCGCGAGCTGGACAGTTCCAGCGACGGCGCGATCGAGAAGCTGCCGGTCGCCTGCCAGTCGAGCCGCAGATAGGCGCTGTGGCGCGGCGTGTCCGTGGCCTTCAGGCCGGGGCGGACCGGGTCGGTGATGTCGCGGTCGAGATAGGTGTAGTTGGCCGACAGGGCCAGACTGCCGGTCAGGTCGGTGCGGGCGCCGATCTCGAAGCCCGCATAGGTCCCGTCGCCGACATTCTGGTTCTGCGACAGGCCGACCCCGACGTTCAGCGACTGGATCGTGTCGTCGATCTCGCTGTAGAACAGCGCGGTCTCGACCGCGACCGGCCCCAGATCGCCGCGATAGCCGACCTCGGCGGTCAGCGCGCGCTCGGCATCGAGGTCAGGGTTCGGCACGGCGGTTCCGAAGCGGGTGCTGTAGCGCTCGAAGAGGGTCGGAAAGCGGGTCCGCGACGACAGGCTGGCATGGTATTCGCCGCCCGCCCCGGGCGTCCAGATCGCCGCCAACTGCCAGTTCACGGCGTTCGACGACCCGACCGGATCGCCGTAATCGGTGCGGGTGCGGCTTGCCGACAGAACCTCGGCCCTATCGAAGCTGAGCCCGCCCACGAGGCTCAGATCCTCGCGCATCTGAAAGCGGTCCTCGAGGGCGAAGGACAGGGTCCGTTCCCGGCTGGTCTCGGTCGGGTCGGGGATACTGTTGATGTCGGGGCGCGACAGCTGGATGTCGCGGTGCCGGTCATAGCGGTAGTGAAACGCCGATGTCAGCGTGTTCCGCTTGCCGATATCCGAGCCAAGCTCGAGGGTCCCGCCCCAGGCGGTGTCGTCATAGGTGCTGTCGAAGGCCCGCCCGACGGTCTGGCTGCTATGGGTGTAGTCGTCATAGGCCGACAGCACATTGTCGAACTGGTGGTGGAAGAGCTTGGTCTTCAGCCAGGCGCCGCCCCCCAGGTCGGTGGTCGAATAGAAGGTCAGCCCCTCGAGATCCCATTCCGGCCATTCCCAGTCGCGCTGATAGCTGGCGCCGACCGGCAGCGGCGCGGGCGTGATGCCCCGCACCGGCTGATCGACATTGTAGGGGGCGTTCTTCGAGCCCTCCTGCCGGGTATAGCTCAGCACGTATTCGTCGGTCGGATTGGGGGTAAAGCCGAATTTCAGGTTCAGGCGGCTGTCCTCGCTGTCGGAATAGTCGCGATGTCCCGCCCCCTGAACGTCCGTCGGCGTGTAGTCGCGCGACAGGTAGTACCCGTCATTGTCGCGCGTGAGGTAGCTGCCCTGCACGAAGAACCGGTCCATCCGGCTGCCCAGCGACAAATACCCGTTGCGGGTCGTCATGTCGCCGCGGTTGCCGGCTTCCAGCCCGACCCGTGCCTCGCCCTCGAAGACTTCGGTCGGTTGCCGCGTGACCAGGTTGATCGCGCCGCCCATGCCGCCCGGCCCGTTCAGCACCGAGACATAGCCCTTCTGGATCTGGGTTTCCGCAAGATCCGGCGTCAGGAAGCGCCCGAAGTCGAGCCGGTTGTCCGCGGGCAGGTAGACGCGGATCCCGTCGACGTAAAGCGGCACCTGAAAGCGGTCGAAGCCGCGCACGAAGATCAGCCGCTCGTTGCGCGATCCGCCGGTATTGCCGACCGAGACGCCGGGCAGCGTGCGCAGCGCGTCGTCCAGCGTGGCGCGGTTGGTGCGCTTGATCTCTTCGGCGCCGACCGTGCGGCTGGTGCCGCCCTGAGCGGCCTCGCCGGACGACCGGACGACGATCTCGCCCAGCGCGAAGACCTCGTCCGGCCCGTCCGAGGACTGCTGGGCAAGGGCCGGAAGGCCGAAACCGCACGATACCAGACAGCCGGTTCGCACCAGCCGTAGAAGCAATGACATGTCTGTCCCCCAAGTCTTGCAGACGCCGCCGCATGGCGGGGTTGCCGATTCGCTATATCGTCAAACTATATAACGTTAACGATTGTGACAGCCCTGTGCCGCGCACCGGAGACCGAAGCGGGTCCGATGCCCGCCGCCAGAGCAGATGCGTCCTGCAGTGCCCATCTGCAGGGCGCCTTGCTGACGGCGGCCCCGGTGGAACGCCAGGCGAGACCTCGGGGCTCGGCCATGGCCCGGTTCCTTGGACCCCGGGCCGCCCGCGCCTGAGGGTCCGCCACCGCGTCCCTGCAATCGTTTAGCGCATCTCGGGATCGGCATCGTCATAGCGACCGGCCCCTATCAGGACCATGTGGAACACCATGTCCGAATGCCTGGCCAGCAGGATCAGAGGGGCTCCGCTGGGCCCGCGCTCTCCGGCGAACCAGTATTCCACGGTCCGCTCGCTTGCCCCGGTCCAGCGCATCGCCGTCTTGATCGCGCGATGGCCAGAGCCAAGCTCAGGCCGCAACGCCATGGCCAGCGTCCCGCGATAGCCGACCGTTTCCGGGCGAAGCTGCACAATTGTGTCCTTCTCCGGCACACCTGTGCCCATCTTGATCCGCATCTCTGCATCCTCCTCCGACAAGACTTCGCGAAGGACATGAGAGACGGCCGTTCGGACTGGCGCCCAATCCTCGGAAAAGGGCCAGTTGCCGGGATCGGCCCGAATGATCGTATCGGGAGGCGGGCGTGGCCCGGGCAAGTCGAGCCAATTCCGAGAAGCCCGACCGCCTGCTGGCGGCGGACTGCGTCCGGATGCCGACCGAGCATCAGCAATACTCCACCCGGAACCAGACGCAGACCATCCGCGACTGCGCCTGGCGGCACGGCATCAGGATTGTCAGAACCTATTCGGACGGCGCGAAAAGCGGGCTGGTCATCGGCGGCAGGATGGCCCTGCAGCAGATGATCGCCGACGTCGACTCCGGCGTGGCCGAATTCAGCGCGATTCTCGTCTATGATGTCCCCCGCTGGGGGCGATTCCAGGACATCGATGAATCGGCCTATGACGAATACCGCTGCCGGAAGGCCGGCATGCAGGTCGCCTATTGCGCGGAGCTGTTCGAAAACGACGGATCGCCGACCTCCACCATCGTGAAAAGCGTCAAGCGGGCCATGGCCAGCGAATACAGCCGCGAGCTGTCGGTCAAGGTTTCGCGGGCCAATGCCGCCTGATCGAGCTGGGGTACCGGCAGGGGCGGCCCGGCGGGCGTCGGGTTGCGCCGCGCCCTGCCCAGTGACCGTGGCGAGGTGAAGACTGACCTGAACCGCGGCGCGCACAAGAGCCTTCAAACCGATCGCGTCGTCCCGGTTCCGGGACCGGATGAGGCGGTTCGGACGGTGCGCGGGATCCAGGACCGCTTTCTCAAGCAAGGCGCGACACAGAGGACGAGATCGCGGCCGAGTTGAACGCGCGCGGCATCCTCACCGATCTGGGGCGGGCCTGGACCCGCGCGACCGTCCGTCAGATCCTGACCAATGAGAAATACTTCGGCAACAACGTCTGCAATCGCCGATCCCTCGAATTGAAACGCAAGCGGGTCGCCAACGGCCCGGAGATGTGGATCCGTTCGGACGGCGCCTTCGATGCCATCGTCGAGCCGAAACAGTTTCAGAAGGCTCAGGCCATCATCGCGGCGCGCAACCGTCGCTTCTCGGATGAGGAGAAGCTGGAGCGCCCGACCCGGTTGCTCCAGCGTCATGGGTGCATTTCCGGGCCGGTGATCGACGACGCAGATGGGATGCCCTCCAGCGGCGCCTGTGCCCATCGCTTCGGCAGCCTGCGCAGGGCCTACTTCCTTGTCGGGTTCACCCCGGATCGCGACCATCGCTGCATCGAAGCCAACCGCGTGTTGCGGCAATTTCACGGCAACGAGATTAAGCGCGTGATCCACGAAATCGCCCTGCTTGGCGGTGCCGTGATCAGGAACCCTGCGACGGACCTGCCGACCATCAACAGCGCATTCACGGCATCCGTCGTCGTCGCCCGCTGTCGCGAAACGTCCTCGGGCGGCTTGCGCCGGAAGATCCGCTTCGACACCGGCCTCGCGCCGGACATCACCATAGCCATCCGGATGAATCGCACGAATACCCGCGCGCTCGATTACGACCTGCTTCCGCAATTCCAGATGCGGAGCAACCTCTTGGGCTTGCCGCGGAAAACGGCCTGATGCTGGACGCCGTCCGGTTCGAGACGCTCGACCCTTTCTTCGACATGGCCCGGCGCGTTCCGGTTTCCGCGGTCTCGCCATGGTGAGGCAGACCGAAGCCGGGGCCGAGGTGCAGACCGTTCCGATCGCTGCGATCACCGGGGAAAATCCTCGCGCGCGGTCGGAAAAGACCTTTCGCGCAACGGTGGACAGTATCGGCAAGGTGGGGCTGAAGAAGCCGATCACCGTCGCGCGGGATGACACGGCGTCAGGGAATGCCTGTCGCCTGGTCTGCGGACGGGGCCGGATGGAGGCCTATGTTGCACTTGGCGGAACCCACATCCCGGCCATCGTGGTGGACGCGACCGAGGTCGACAGGCTTCTGCGCAGCGTGATCGAGACCGTCGCCCGCCGCCAGCAGCGGCCGCTCGAGCTGTTGCAGGACATCGCCACCCTCAGGAACCGCAAATATTCGGACCAGGAGATGGCCGAAAAGACCGGGCTGTCCCAGTCCTGCATCCAGGAAACCGGCGAGCTGATCGCCAACGGCGAGGAGCGGTTGCCGATTGCGGTCGAGACCGGTCAGATGCCCCTCAGTGTTGCACTGTATATCATCCGGGCGGAAGAGAAGGATGTGCAGAAGGCGCTGGAGGCAGCCTATGCCTCGGGTGAATTGCGGGGCAAGAAGCTGCTGGAAGCGCGGCGGCTGGTGGAACTGCGCCACCGGCATGGCAAGAAAGACGGTGCCACACGCACAAAACGATCTGGGGTGCGGATGACATCGGCGGCGATGGTCAGGGCCGATCGTGTCGGGGCGGAACGCCAGCAGGACATGATCCGCAGGGCGCAGGCGACGCGCGGCCACCTGCTGTTCCTCGACGCGGCGTTCCAGTCCGCGCTCGGGGACGAGACCTTCCTGACCCTGCTTCGCGCCGAGGGGCTCGACTCGCTGCCGACCATCATCGTCGAGGGACTGAAGGGCCCCCGGACATGACCGATCCGGGCAAAAGGTCCCCGCCCCGGGGGCCGGGTTTCGAGCCGACCCTGCATCCGATTGCGACCGCCGCCATCCTGCCGGTCAAGCATTTGCCGACATCCTTTCCCAAGGGTCGGAAATACGCCCAGATCGCCGCATCGATCCGCGAGGCGGGCCTGATCGATCCGCTCGGGGTCGCGCGCGCCCGGGACCAGGACGGCACCTTCATCCTGCTCGACGGTCATGTCCGGCTGCATGTCCTGAAAGAGATCGGCCATCCGGCGACCGAAGACACCGACTGGCGCGCCGTGGCGCCTCTGCGCAGGCACCAGCCGAAGGTCCTCCGAGATCACAAGAATTGCCCTGAGCGGACGGCGCTCGCCCGCCCCTTACGATCCAGGCGGCAATTGACCGGCTTGTTCCGCGTTGCAGACCGCAGAGGGCGTTGATTTCCATGCCCCCTTTCGGATCGACCTCGATGAGCTCAGGCTGACGCCTCTCCAAGGGCATAGAACGGGACAGATGCAACCCATGGGCCGAACGGCCTCAGGGCATGATCAGATAGGGCCGTCCGGGTTGAAGCCGTTCGATCTGGTAGACGCCCTCGCCGACCTCGGGCGGCAGGGTGCGGGTGTTGCCGTCATGGCCGATCCGGGTCCAGCCTGTCAGCGCCCCGGCCCCGTCATACTCGGCGCGGTCGGTCCAGGGGGCCGACCAGAACAGCAGCGGATCGTAATAGACCCCGCGCCCCATCGCGTCATAATCGATCGACACCAGCCGCATGCCGCCCGCCCCCGAGGTCGCGTAGGTGCGGTTCTGGTGATCGGGGAAGAACACCGTCACGAAGGCGGGGGCGCTGTCATTGACCCCGTTCGAGGCAAAGACCCCGATCTCGACCCGCGACTGGCGGCGGTTGTGATAGCCGCTGCGGTCGCGGGTGATCGCCGTCTTCGGATCGTGCCAGGCGACCCGGATGCGCGCGCGGCTGCCGTCGGGGTCGAGCGGCTCGATCCAGACCCGGGCCGGATCGCCCTGCAGCAGCGCCCAGGTGAAGGTCAGCTTGCGGCCGTTCGGATCGCGGGTTTCGGCGGCACTGACGGTCATCTCGCGCGACCAGCCGAAGTTGCGCCAGATCCGGGCGATGGCGCCTTCGGTGTCGAACAGCCGCTCGGACAGCCGCGCCAGCCCCTCGGCCTCGCCGAAACCGTCCTGCTCGACCCGAAGCCGCACCATCGGCGGGATCGCGTCGGGCCGCATCGCCGCCGCCTCGGCCATCATCCGCCCGGGGCGCAGCGCGTCGCCCTCGAAGACCACCGGATGGGCGATGCCGCTGAGATAGGCCTCGCGGCTGCGCACCGGGGCATAGCTGCGGCGCAGGATCATCTGCAGCGTCGGCGCCATCAGCCGGGTGTCGCGCAGCGCCGCGAAGGTTTCGGGCGGGAAGGCCGCCAGCGTCATCGCCAGCGCGGCCAGGAAGGGCTGGTCGGACCCCGACGAGCCCTGGCTGATCAGCATGTAGGGCCAGTTCGCGGGATAGCGGTCGGCCTCGTCATGGTCGCGGTGTTCGGGATAGACGTAAAGGTGGTTGTTCTCGTAGAGCCGCGCGCTTTGCGCGGGCCCGTCTTCCGAGGTCATCGCCAGCCGGGGCAGGCTGCGCTGGGCCGGCCCTGACGTGACCGAGGTCGAGGAATTGCCGAAGACGACGGCCGGCAGCAGGATCTTGCCCGCCAGCCCGTAATCGGCCCCCGCCTTGCGCAACGGGTCGCCATAGGTCAGGCGGGTCAGCCGCGGGAAGAGGTCCCCGGGCAGGGTGGAATGGCCCCGGTCGCGATTGTCGTAAAGCACGCCCTCGAAGCCGTTCACCGCCTGCTGCCCGGCCAGATGGCGCAGCACCTGCCCGCCCGAGCGCAGCCCCCGGCCGCCCACCAGCGGCAAGGTCTCGTCCTGCGGCGGCAGCGTGAGCCCCATCGCAAGATAGGTGCCCTGCGCCGCCTCGACCAAGGCCGAGCGCGCCAGCACGACCTCTTCAGCAGCAAGCCGCAGCGGCAAAAGACAGACCATCAGGCACAGGGCAACGAAACCGATACGCATGGGCCGATCCTGCCCAAGCCGGGCGCGCGGGTCCAGTGCCGACCGCGCGGGCCGCGCATTCAGGTCATCCGGATCACGTCCCTGTCGATGGCCAGCACATAGCCGCGCCGGGCCACGTTGCGCACCAGAAGCTCGCTGACGATCTGGTTGCCCAGCGAATCGCGCAGCCGCTTGATCCGGGTCGCGCCCGCGGCCTCGTCGCAATCCTCGGGGCGGCGGCCCGAGACGGTGGCCTCGATCTCGGCGCCCGACAGGATGTCATCGTCCATTCGCGCCTCGGCCAGCACCGACAGGGTCTCGATGGCCGCCTCGGTCAGCCGGAACGCCATGTCGTTCAGCATCACCGTGTTCTCGGCCCGGCTGATCACCAGCGACGAGACCCGGATGCCCGCGCGCTCGATTTCCGACATGCGGCGGTTCAGCGTGACGATGGTGAAGAGAAACACCAGCGCCGCGACCAGAAGCGCGGTCGAAAAGACCAGCAGCACGAAGATCACCATCCGGTAGGACGCCAGCACGTCGGAAAAGGCGGTGCCCGACTGGGCGAGGATCTCCAGAAGCTTCACCTCGGCGCCCGAGCGCAGCGCGTCGTTCTCGACGAAGATCCGCTCGACCCGGGCATTGAAGGCATTGGCGTCGGGCAGGTTCAGAAACAGCAGGACCGCAGCCCCCA
Organism: Rhodovulum visakhapatnamense; assembly: GCF_004365965.1. GTDB lineage: Bacteria > Pseudomonadota > Alphaproteobacteria > Rhodobacterales > Rhodobacteraceae > Rhodovulum > Rhodovulum visakhapatnamense. The sequence goes on along the minus strand of NZ_SOEB01000010.1, from coordinate 48,223 downwards.
GGAGGATGGCGACGATGGCCAGAAGACCGGCCGCCACGACCCGCCCGGCCTGCAGCGGGCGGCGCTTCGGCGGCGCGCTCACCTATCGGTCCTTTCCGGCCTGCCGCCCATCGTCAGTATTTCAGGAAGAAGCCATTGGCGCTGGCCTTGCGGTCGCCCAGCCCCTCGGCCCCGAAGATCGACATGACGTTCAGAAGCTGCCAGCCCCCCCGCCGGATCCGCCGGTCGATCTCGCGCGCGGCGGCGTCGCGGCTGCCGCAGGCCGCGTCGGGCAGCTCGATCACGCCGTAATGCAGCTTCAGCGGATTGTCCTGCTTGGCCTTGTAATCGGCATAGCAGGCGGCCGAGGCGGGCCCGCTGAGGGCGGCAAGCACAAGGCAGGCGAGGATCGGGCGCAGGATCATGGGCCGGAGCATGGTCCAGGCGGCAGCGCTATTCAATGACAACCGTCAGCCCCCTGCAGAAAGGCCCGCGGTTATCCGATAGCAGGCCCGCGTTATTGCGCGGCGGCCGGCCGGGGACCGAGCCTGCGCACATCGACAGGCGGCGGATGTCCCGCCGCGCCCGGATGCAAAGGACCAGATCATGAGACACCGCATCTTCGCCCCGCTTCTTGCCGCCGCGCTGGCATTTGGCACGGTCGGGGTCACCCCCGCCCGCGCCGCCGACGGATCGGATGTCGCCAAGGCCCTGCTGGGGGCGACCGCGCTGTTCGTCATCGTGAACGGGATCGACCGTCACACCGGCAAGGCAGGACGGCACGACCGGCGCCACGTCGCGCCCGCGCCGCCGCAGCGGGCCGACCGCTACGCACCCGACCGCCGCCACGCCGCCCGCTCGATTCCCGCCCGCTGCATCAGCCGGGTCGAGACCCGGCACGGCGCGCGCCCGGTCGCCTCGGGCCGCTGCCTGCGGCAGGCCGGGCTGCGGAACCTTCCCCACCACTGCGCGCTGCCCGGCCGGGGCAAGCGCGATGTCTACGCCATGAACTGCCTCGCCGACACCGGCTACCGGATCGCACCCCGGCGCCGCTGACCGTCCGGAAGGGGGCGTGTCGGGGCACCGGCGGGCAGGGCGCGGGCCGGGGGTAAGGCCCGTGCCGGGGGCGGAGGGAAACGAGGCACCCTCCGCCCCAACGTTTCGCCGTTTCGGTGGCTTCCGGCCACGGTTCCCGGGAATGGGCCTTGCCGGGCCGGGCATTTGGCGGTTCTGTTTGCCCATGACGAAGCCCCTTCCCGATTTCACCCTCGAAGCCGAGGCCCTTGCCGGCGGCGCCCGGCTGGTCGCGGGCGTCGACGAGGTCGGCCGCGGTCCGCTGGCAGGCCCGGTGATGGCCGCGGCCGTCTGCCTGACCCCCGACGACATTCCCGACGGTTTGCGCGATTCAAAGACCCTGACCGCGCATCGCCGCGAGGTGCTGGCCGCCGAGATCCGCGCCCGCGCCGCGGTCGGCCTTGGCGAGGCCAGCGCCCGCGAGATCGAAGAAATGAACATCCTGCAAGCCAGCCATCTGGCGATGTGCCGCGCGCTGGCCGCGCTGCCCGCACCGCCCGATCTGGCGCTGATCGACGGCAACAGCCTGCCCAGGGCGCTGCCCTGCCGGGGCATCCGCGTCGTCAAGGGCGATGCGCGCTGCCTGTCGATTGCCGCCGCCTCGATCGTGGCCAAGGTCGCGCGCGACGCGGTCATGGTGGAGCTTGCGCAACAGTATCCGGGCTACGGCTGGGATCATAACGCGGGCTATCCCACGAAAGAACACCTGCGCGCTCTCCGAGATATGGGGGTCAGCCCACACCATAGGCGTTCGTTCAAGCCTGTATACAATATCTTGTGGCAAGATAAATCCATAAGTCCCTGATTCAAAAAAGAAATTGACGGCGAATCGGGTATGACTCACATTGTCCTTACACAAAGGACGCCGAAGAACGGCGCGAAGCGAGGCAGTGTGACGACGATGACCAGAACGAAGGGGGCGCTTACGCTCCCGCTCAATACCATTTTGCCCGGCGACTGCATCGAGGCGATGAACGGCCTGCCTGAGGCATCGGTCGATCTGGTCTTTGCGGACCCGCCTTATAACCTGCAGCTCAAGGGCGATCTGCATCGCCCCGACAATTCCAAGGTCGATGCGGTCGACGACCATTGGGACCAGTTCGACAGCTTTGCGGCCTATGACCGCTTTACCCATGACTGGCTGGCCGCCGCGCGCCGGGTGCTGAAACCGACGGGCGCGATCTGGGTGATCGGCAGCTATCACAACGTCTTCCGCATGGGCGCCGAGTTGCAGAACCAGGGCTTCTGGATCCTCAATGACGTGGTCTGGCGCAAGTCGAACCCGATGCCGAATTTCCGCGGCAAGCGGCTGACCAACGCCCATGAGACGCTGATCTGGGCCTCGAAATCGGAAGGCGCGAAATACACCTTCAATTACGAGGCGCTGAAATCGCTGAACGAGGGTGTGCAGATGCGTTCGGACTGGGTGCTGCCGATCTGCACCGGACACGAACGCCTGAAGGACGAGAATGGCGACAAGGCGCATCCGACGCAAAAGCCTGAATCGCTTCTGCACCGGGTGCTGCTGGCCACGACCAATCCGGGCGATGTGGTGCTTGACCCGTTCTTCGGCACCGGCACCACCGGCGCGGTCGCCAAGATGCTGGGCCGCGACTTCATCGGCATCGAACGCGAAGAGGCCTATCGCAAGGTGGCCGAGCGGCGGCTGGCCAAGGTGCGCAAGTTCGACCGCGAGGCGCTGGTCGTCTCGGCCTCGAAACGCGCCGAGCCGCGCATTCCCTTCGGCCAGCTGGTCGAGCGCGGGCTGTTGCGCCCGGGCGAGGTGCTGATCTCGCCGCGCGGCAAGACCGCCAAGGTGCGGGCCGACGGCACGCTGGTCGGCGAGGCGGTGACCGGCTCGATCCATCAGGTGGGCGCCGCACTGGAAGGCGCGCCAAGCTGCAACGGCTGGACCTACTGGCACTACCGGCGCGAGGGGCAGACGGTCCCGATCGACGTGCTGCGCCAGCAGATCCGCGCCCAGCTTCACGACTGAGGCAAGGACAGTCGCCCCCGTGCCCGTCAGGGGCGCGGGGCGCGGCCTTGCGCTGCTTTGACCGGGCATCGTTCTCCTGGCGGACCTCGCCAGTGGTCGCGGCAGGCGGAATGCCGCTGTCTTTCCTCCGTTTCCTGTCAGAACCGGTCCGGCGCGCCTATCTGGTACCAGAGGAGGTGACGCATGAAACTGTTGGTGATCGGAGCAAGCAAGGGGATCGGGCTCGAGACGGTGCGCTATGCGCTGGGTCGGGGCCATGACGTCCGCGCCTTCGCGCGGCGCGCCGAAGGCATCGCGATCGACGATCCGAAGCTGGAAAAAGTGACCGGCGACGCGGGCGACGCGGCCGCGGTCAAGGCGGCGGTCCAGGGCGTCGATGCGGTAGTCATGACGCTGGGCCTGCCGAAGACGCTGCCCGCGATGATGCGGAAGACCACGCTTTTCTCGGACGCGACGCGGGTGCTGTTACCGGCAATGAAATCGTCCGGGGTGCGGCGGCTGCTGGCCGTCACGGGCTTTGGCGCGGGCGACAGCAAGGCGAAAATGAGCACGGTCGAAAAGCTGGGCTTCAAGGCCCTGCTGGAACGGGCCTATGCCGACAAGACCGCGCAGGAGCGGCTGATCCGCGAGTCCGGGCTGGACTGGACCATCGCCCGGCCCGGCATCCTGACCTCGACCGCGCCCAGCCATGCCTATGATGTGCTGGTCGAGCCCGAGACCTGGCATAACGGGCTGATCTCGCGCGGGGATGTGGCGCATTTCCTGGTGCATGCCGCCGAGGATGCCAGCCATATCGGCGAAGCGCCGGTGCTGATCCGCTGACCCTCAGCCCCGGGCGTTCCCGGGCGGATCGAAGGCCGGGCGCGCAAGGTCGAAGGCCTTGCGCATCACCGTCGGCAGGTCCGACGGCCGGAACGCGGCGGGCGCGAGAAACTGCCCGCGATCCGGAATGCAGTCCACGGGAAGATCGACCACCCAGAGATCGAGCCTCAGGTGAAAATGGGTGAATGTGTGCCGCACCTCCGCCCCCAGCGGGCGCCAGTCGGCCTCGGCGGGCGGAGCGGGAAAAGGCTCTGTTTCGGCCCAATCGCTGCCGGGCCAGCCCAGCATGCCGCCCAGAAGCCCGGTCTCGGGGCGGCGTTCCAGAAGCCAGGCGCCATCGGTCCGCCGCCCCAGATAGGCCCGCCCCAGCCGGGTCGGCTTGGGCGTCTTCGGCAGCTTGCGGGGCAGCGCGGCGGCGATGCCCTCGGCGCGGGCGAGGCACGGCGCGCGCCAGGGGCAGATCCCGCAGGCGGGGTTCCGGGGCGTGCAGATCGTGGCGCCCAGATCCATCACCGCCTGGGCGTGATCGCCGGGCCTTTCGGGAGGCGTCAGCCGGGCCGCCAGCGCCGTCAGGTCGGGCTTGGCGGTCGGCAGCGGCGTCTCGACCGCGAAGAGCCGGGACATCACCCGTTCGACATTGCCGTCGACCACGGTTTCGGGCCGGTCGAAGGCGATGGCCGCGATGGCCGCCGCCGTATAGGGACCGATCCCCGGCAATGCCAGCAGTGCCGCGCGGCTGTCGGGAAACCGCCCGCCATGGTCGGCGGCGACGGCGCGGGCGCATTTCAGAAGGTTCCGCGCCCGGGCGTAATAGCCAAGCCCCGCCCATTCGCCCATCACCCGGGCGTCCTCGGCCGCGGCCAGCGCCCCCACATCGGGCCAGAGCGTCGTGAAGCGGTGGAAATAGTCCTTCACCGCCGCGACGGTGGTCTGCTGCAGCATCACCTCGGACATCCAGACCCGGTAGGGATCGGGCCGTTCGCCCGCCTTGCGCGCCGCCGGGCCGACCCGCCAGGGCAACTCGCGCGCATGGATGTCGTACCAGGCCAGAAGCTCGGCACTCAACTCGTCGTCACGCAATCTTTATGCTCCCGCCCGGGTCATTTGTCTGGCTGGCCGCCCTGCCGCCGAATAAGGTAGGTCAGGGACCGGGAAATTGACAGGGATGCAGGGAAAAGCCGACCAGAACAGCCGGCGCAGACGCGGGTTCGAAAGAGCCTCGGCGCTGCTTGAGGGACGCATCCGGCGCGTGGGCGAGAAACGCGGCTTTGCGGTCGCGCGGCTTCTGACCCACTGGCCCGAGGTGGTCGGCGACGAGACCGCCCGGATCTGCCGCCCGGTCGAGGTCCGCTATGGCCGCGACGGCTTTGGCGCAACGCTGACCCTGCTGACCACCGGCGCCCATGCGCCGTTGCTGGACATGCAGAAGGACGCCCTCCGCGAGAAGGTGAACGCCTGCTACGGCTATGCCGCCATCGCCCGCATCCGCCTGACCCAGACCGCACCGACGGGCTTTGCCGAGGGCCAGGCGACCTTCGCCCCTGCCCCGAAGCCGCCCGCGCCTGCCCCCGATCCCCGGACCGCCGCCGCCGCGTCGGATCTGGCGGTCGAGGTCCGGGACGAGGGGCTGCGCGCCGCCCTGCAAGACCTCGGGACCAGGGTTCTGTCCCGTTCGAAACGCTAAGGAGACCGCTTCGATGATCCGCAAACTGACGCTGTCCTTCGGGCTGGCCGCGCTGACCACTCTGGGTCTGGGCCTTGCCCCGGCCTCGGCGCCGCTGCTGTCCTCTGCCGCCTGGGCCGAGGAGACGCCCGATGTGACCCCCTTCACCATGGGCGACCCGAACGCGCCGATCGAGCTGGAGGAGTTCGCCTCCTTCACCTGCGGCCACTGCGCGCATTTCCATGAGGACGTCTTCAAGCGCCTGAAGGCCGATTACATCGACACCGGCAAGGTCCATTTCACCTATCACGAGGTCTACTGGGACCCCTACGCGGTCTGGGCCGGTCTTCTGGCGCGCTGCGGCGGCGAGATGCGGTTCTTCGGCATCGTCTCGATGCTGTACGAGAAGCAGAAGGACTGGATCGACCCGAAGGACCCGCAGAAGACCTCGGAAAACCTGCGCCGGATCGGCCAGACCGCGGGGCTCAGCGAGGATGCGATGAACCAGTGCCTCAGCGATGCCGCGCTGGCCAAGGCGCTCAGCGAGACCTCGGACAAGACGGTCGATGCGGCCGGTGTCACCGGCACGCCCGCGATGGTGATCGACGGGCAGCTTTACAAGAACATGAGCTATCGCGACCTCAAGAAGATCCTCGACGAGAAGCTGGCCGGCTGAGCCGATGGCGGCCCCGCTTTCAGGTCTGAAGGTTGTCGAACTGGCGCGGATTCTGGCCGGCCCATGGGCGGGCCAGATCCTGGCCGATCTCGGCGCCGAGGTGATCAAGGTCGAGGCCCCCGAGGGCGACGACACTCGCCGCTGGGGGCCGCCCTTCGTCACCCGCGACGACGGCGTCCGCGAGGCGGCCTATTTCCACGCCTGCAATCGCGGCAAGCGGTCCGTGGCGGCCGATTTCCGCACCCCCGAGGGCCAGGCGCTGGTCCGCGCGCTGGTGGCCGAGGCCGATATCGTCATCGAGAATTTCAAGGTCGGCGGGCTTGCCAAATACGGGCTCGACTATGCCGGGCTGTCGGCGATCAATCCGCGGCTGATCTATTGCTCGATCACCGGCTTCGGGCAGGACGGGCCCTATGCCCATCGCGCGGGCTATGACTACATCATCCAGGGCATGTCGGGGCTGATGTCGATCACCGGCGAGGTCGACGGCCAGCCGCAACGGGTCGGCGTCGCGGTCGCGGATGTCTTCACCGGCATCTATGCCGCGACCGCGATCCTTGCGGCCGTGCATCAGCGGGCCGAAACCGGCCAGGGCCAGCAGATCGACATGGCGCTCTTCGACGTGGCGACCGCGATCACCGCCAATCAGGCGATGAACTACCTGACCACCGGCACCCCGCCCGGCCGGATGGGCAATACCCATCCCAATCTCGCGCCCTATCAGGTCTTCGACTGTGCCGACGGGCATGCCATCGTCGCGGTCGGCAATGACGCGCAATTCGGCAGGCTCTGCGACCTTCTGAACCTGCCCGAGCTGGCCGAAGACCCGCGCTTTGCGACCAATGCCGACCGGGTCGCCCATCGCGAGGCGCTGACCGCCGCCCTGACCGAGGCGACGCGGGCACGGACCAAGGCCGATCTGCTGGCCGCCTGCGAGGCCCGGGGTGTCCCCGCCGGGCCGATCAACCGCATGGACGAGGTCTTTGCGGATCCGCAGATCCGCCATCGCGGTCTGGTGGTCGAGAATGACGGCCTGCCGGGCGTGCGCACGCCGATCCGGTTTTCCGAGGCCGAGCTGACCCTGGACCGGCCCGCCCCGCGGCTCGATCAGGACGGGCCCGAGATCAGGGCGGCGCTCAGCGACCCAGCCCCAGCCGGTCGAAGGCCGCGTCGATAGCGCCCCAGTCGTCCAGCTCCAGCCGCACCGGCAGGGTCAGCACCTTCTGACGAAAGCTCGCGGGCAGCCGCACCGCGTCCTTCTCGGTGGTGACAAGCTGCGCGCCCAGCAGCTTCGCCTCGGTCTCGAGCCGGGTCATCAGCGCAGGCGTCAGCGGCTGGTGATCGTCCAGCGCCTCGGCCCGCAACAGATCTGCGCCGAGGCCTCTGAGCGTCGCGAAGAACTTCTCGGGATGGCCGATCCCGGCAAAGGCCAGTGCCCGGAGCCCCTGCCAGTCCATGCCCGTGGGCAAGGGATGCAGGGCCCCCGCGAGGCGCGGCACATGGATCTCGCGGCCCCAGGTCTCGGTGAACTGGCGTTGCGCGGTCCCGGTGCCGATCGACAAAAGCAGATCGGCCCGGCGCATGCCCGCGGCGACCGGCTCGCGCAGCGGCCCGGCCGGGATGGTGCGGCCATTGCCGAAGCCCTTGGCGGCATCGACCACCACCAGCGACAGATCGGGGGCCAGCGCGGGGTTCTGGAACCCGTCATCGAGCAGGATCGCCTCGGCCCCGGCCGCCACGGCAGCCCGTGCGCCCTCGGCCCGGTCGCGGGCCACCCAGACCGGCGCGAAGGCCGCGATCAGCAGCGGCTCGTCGCCGACATCGGCCGCGTCATGGGCGCGCTCCTCGACCCGGACCGGCCCGGTCAGCCGGCCGCCATGACCCCGGCTGACCACATGCACCGCGACGCCGCGCGCGATCAGCCGCATCGCCAGCGCGATCACCGTGGGCGTCTTGCCGGTGCCGCCCGCATTGATGTTGCCGACGCAGATCACCGGCACGCCCACCCGCGCGCGCGGCCCCTTGGCCAGCCGCCGGGCCGTGGCGCGGGCATAAAGCCGTCCCAGCGGACCCAGCACGCGGGCCGTCAGACCCGGCCGGTCGGGGGACGCGTACCAGAAGGCCGGAGCCTGCATCAGACCGCCTCGGCGATGTCGAGTGCCTCGATCATCCGGCGCACGACACGCTCGGTCGCCATCGTGCCCTGGGTCGAGACCTCCCAGGCGGCGCGGGCCATCGCGGCGGCACGGTCGGGGGCCAGCACATCGACCAGGACCTCGGCCATCGATCCTGCGTCCTGCACCGTGCGGGTCGCCAGCGCGTTCGACAGCCGCCGGTAGTGGTCGGGATAGGCCCCGGTCGCGGGGCCGTGCAGGATCGCCGAGCCCAGCGCCGCCGCCCGGTAAGGATCGGGGCCGGTATTCGCCCCGAGCGTGCCGCCCAGAAAGGTCACCGGTGCCAGCCGGAGCCAGAGCCCCAGCTCGCCCTCGGTATCGGCGACATAGATCTGGGTTTCGGCCGAGGGTTCCTCATCGTCGGATCTCAGCGCCACATCCCAGCCATCCTCGCGCAAACCGGCGGCCAGCGCCGGGCCGCGGGCCGGGTCCTCGGGAGCAAGGATCATCAGCAGGCGATGCGCAAAGCGCGTGGCCGCGGCATGCCCAGCGATCACGACCGGCTCCTCGGCTGCGGGAACGCCCGCCGCAAGCCAGGCCGGACGCCCGCCCATCAGCCCGGCCAGCACGTCGCGCTCGGCCTCGCTGCAGCCCAGAACCGCGCTGCCTTCGGACAGCGGCCCGCAGGGGCTGATCTGCCAGCGCGGCAAGCCCAGCGCGCGCAGTTCTCCGGCGGTGCCGGGGCTCTGGGCAAAGATCCGGTCGAACCGGCGCAACAGACGCCGGGTACCGCCGATCCCGACCCGCCAGCGGCTGTGCCAGGCGCGCGGCAGGTCGCGCGTGATCAGGAAAAGCGCGGTGCCCCGGGCATGGGTCAGCGAGATCAGCGTCGAGGGCAGATGATCGGGGTAGAAGACCGCAAGGTCCGGCCGCCACAGCTCGAGAAAGGCCGACACCGCCCGATGCCCGTCGGCGGGCGCGACGGTCCCGTTCGCCTGCGGCAGGCCGCGCGCCGCATCCACCCAGAGCGGGGGCGCATCGATGCCGGTCACCAGGACCCTCAGCGCGGGCTTTTCACGCGCCAGTTCGCGGATCAGCTCCACCGCCGCGGCCTGTTCGTCGGGCGGCGGGTTGTGCAGCCACAAGAGAGGCCCCGCGGCGGCGGTCCCGGAGTCCGCTTCCGCGCCCGGCACGGCATGCGTCCTGCGTGCCCCGGCGCCCGATCCGGCCTCCGGGTCCGGGGTCCAGGCCCTCTCCGGGCCAGGGTCGGCGCCGGTCATGGCCATGCTCGCGGGGGCGGTCGCCGTCATCGGTACGGGTCTGGATCAGGCGCCCAGCTCTTCGGTCGGGCCGGCTTCGACCTCCTCGTCGCGCAGGCGGTGAATATGGGCGATGAAATAGCGCATATGGGCATTGTCCACGGTGCGGTGGGCCTCGGCCTTCCAGGCGTTGTAGGCGGACTCGTAGTTCGGGTACATTCCAACGATATGAATGTCGTCGACGTTCTTGAAAACGGTATGCGTCGGATCGACGAGTTCCCCGCCGAAGACGAGGTGCAGGCGCTGGGTCATCTTGAGCCTCCGGATTGTTCCCTTCCGTCCGCGCGCACCCTAGACCAAGCCCGGGCGCGGCGGAAGGCCACATCGCCCGCCAAAGGCCCCGTGCGGACCAGGTGCGGGCCGCTCCGGTCAGGCCAGCCGCGACAGGATCTCGGCATGCAGCGCGGGCGGCGCGGCGACGATCCCGCGCGACAGCGGCGGCGCGGTGTTGTAGATCAGCGGACAGCCGCCAAGGTCGGTGACGGCGGCCCCGGCCTCGGTCAGGATCAGGCTGCCCGCCGCGGTATCCCAGTGCCAGCTGTCGCGGATCGTCAGCATCGCGTCGTAGCGGCCCTCGGCCACCAGGCACAGCCGGTAGGCCAGCGAGGCGCGCAGGGCGCGATGCACATGCGGCACCGGCCCGTCCCAATGTTCGGGGTCGAGCGCAGGCCGCGTCGCCAGGACCGAGGCCCCGTCAAGCGCGCTGCGCGCGCTGGGGCGGATCGAGGCACCGTTGAGATAGGCGCCGCCACCCCGGATCGCCGAATAAAGCTTGTCGCGCATGGGCAGGAACACGACCGCCGCGACCACGCGCCCGGCCTCGGCCACCGCGAGCGCATGGGCAAAGCTGCGATCGCCCTCCAGAAAGGCGCGGGTGCCGTCGATCGGGTCGACGATGAAGACCCGTTCGGCGCCAAGCCGGGCCGGATCGTCCTCGGTCTCTTCCGACAGCCAGCCATAGCCCGGCCGGGCTGCGGTCAGCATCTGCCGGAGGCGACGGTCGATGGCGATGTCGGCTTCCGAGACCGGGCCCTGATGGCCGGGCTTTTCCCAGGTCTCGGGGGAGGTGCGCCAGTAGCGGCGGGCAAGCTGTCCGGCCTCAAGGGCTGCCGTGGTCAGCAGCGCGAGGTCAAGCGCCGGCAAGCGTCATCCCCTCGACCAGCAGGCTGGGGACGCGGCGCGACAGGTGATCGCGGGCGTCATTCGCGGGCCGCAGGCGGCGCAGCATCTCGGGCAGCTTTCCGGCGATGGTGCATTCGTTGACCGGATAGGCGATCTGGCCGTTCTCGACCCAGAACCCCGAGGCGCCGCGCGAATAGTCGCCCGTGGTCGGGTTGATGGTGCTGCCGATCAGCGAGGTCACCAGAAGCCCGGTGCCCATCTCGGAGATCAGCGCCTCGCGACCGGCCTCGCCCGGGGTCAGGGTGACGTTGCCCGCCGCCGGAGAGGGCGGCGCCGAGACCGACCGCACCGCATTGCCGGTGCTTTCCATGCCCAGCTTGCGGGCCGACCCGAGGTCCAGCACCCAGCCGGTCAGCACGCCGTTCTCGACCAGCGCGCGGCGTGCCGTGGGCAGACCCTCGGCGTCGAACGGGCGCGACCCGGCGATCCGCGGCCGGTGCGGGTCCTCGATCAGCGACAGGGCGGGCGGCAGCACCTCGCGGCCCAGCAGATCGCGCGCCCAGGACCCGCCGCGCACGATGGCGCCGCCATTGATCGCCGACAACAGATGCCCGATCAGAGAGGCCGAGATGCGTTCGTCGAACAGCACCGGATAGGCGCCGGTCCGGGGCCGCCGCGCACCCGCCAGTGCCGCCGCGCGTTCGCCCGCGATCCGGCCGATTTCGTCGGGCGCGGGCAGTTCGGCCTGAAAGGTCCGCATCTCGGAATGCCAGTCACGCTCCATGCCGCTGCCCTCGCCGCTGATCGCGACGCAGGAGACCGAGCGGCTGGTGCGGGCATAGCCGCCGGAAAACCCGTTGCTGGCCGCCAGCACCATCCGGCGGTGACCGTAACCGGCGCTGGCCGACTGTACCTGCGCCACGCCCGGCACGGCACGGGCCGCGGCTTCGGCGCGGCGGGCGTCGTCTTCCAGCGCCGCCGGATCGGGCTCGGGGGACGGGTCGGCCAGATCGAGCGCATCGGCATCGCGGCGCCCGGCCAGCTGGGCCGGGTCGGCCAGCCCCACGGTCGCGTCCTCGGGGGCCTCGCGCGCCATCGCCACGGCACGGGCGGCCATCTCGGCCAGGGTTTCCGGGCGGCTGTCAGAGGCCGACACGCAGGCCTGCCGCCGTCCGATCAGCACCCGAAGCCCCAGTTCGATCCCTTCCGACCGTTCCGCCTGTTCCAGCCGTCCGGCGCGCACGTCGATCGACAGCGAGGTGCCCTCGGTCACCAGCGCATCGGCGGCCTCGGCACCGGCCTTGCGGGCGGCATCGAGCAGGGCCTCGGTCAGCGACGGGATGGGATCGGACATGGGGCCTCCGGAGCGTGGATCTTGGGGTCTGCTAATAGGGACGACCTGCCCACGCAAGACGGCGCGGGCAGGTCGCAAAGCGGTCGGACGGGTCGCGTCGGCCGGCTCAGCGCAGCCGCTGGCCGTTCGCGAGGACCTGGCCCTGTCCGTTGACGGTGATCTCCGAGACCATCGTGTCGGGGCCGTCGCCGGGTCGGGCGAACATGCCCATCATCATGCGCAGCCCCATCGCCTGATCCTGCGGGATGAGCCCCATCGCGACCAGCTTGTCCATCAGCCCGTTACCGCCCGCCAGCCGGAGCGACAGCGTGCCCTCGGGCCGCGCGATGCCGCTGAAGGTCACCTTGTCGGCGTTGTCGAAGGTGAAATCGCCCGATCCGGTCAGGTCGGCGCCAGCGACCTGCAGCCGCAGATCCTTGACGTTCAGCGCATGCAGCTCGGCCGGGACGTCGTCGCTGGACGCGATCGCCGGGTCGGTCAGATCGGCCAGCCAGCGCGCCTTGCCCGCCAGATCGACGATCAGCGTCGCCGGATCGCGCGGCAGCTGGCCGGTCGGATCGAACAGCGCCCAGACCTCCTTGCTGACCGTCACCCCGGCAAGCCGCAGCCCCAGCCCGAAATCGGCCGGGGTCTCGGTCTGCATCAGCGGCATCTCGAAATGCAAGCCGGTCTCGGCCATCTGCAGCTCGACCTGCGGCATCGGCAGTTGCGGCGTCGACAGGGCGACGCGGGTGTCCTTGCCGGTCACATCATAGGTCATGCCCGTCCCGCCCAGATCGAAGCCGATCCGGCCGGAATTGGCCGAGACCTCGACATGGGTCGGGTCGCCCTTCTCGGTCACATCGAGCGTGTAGCCCATGGCACCATGGGTCAGTGCGCCCTGCGAGGTGAACCCGGCCCGCAGCATCTGGCCCAGCTGGGTCGGATCGCCGCCGACCGGCATCCGGCTGTCCGAGCTCGAGTCGATGTCATGCACGCTGCCGACAAGGGTGACCTGCGTTCCGTCGGCGGGATCGGTCGCGGCAAAGTCGATCTGGACCCGATCAGCCTCGAAGCCGCTTTCGAAGGTCCGCATGCCGCCCTGGCTCTGGGCATAATGGCCGGTCATGCCGAACACCGTCATCCGGGCCTGCACATCGACCGGCTTGCCCCCGCTGACGCGATCCAGCGTCAGCGTTACCTCGGGCGCGGTGACGTCCTGTTTCAGCGCCTCAGGCGTGCCGCTCGCCACCATCTCGAAACCGGGCTGCCGCAAGGTGAAGTCGAGCGCGGTCACGTGCCCGTCCGCGTTGCGGGTTTCGACCGTCAGCGGATGGGTCTCGGGCATCCGGATCTCGACGCTGCCGTCGCCGCGTTCGGCGAAGGCGACCTGACCCAGCCCCACCCGGACCGACCCGCCCTGCCCGTCTTTGCTTGCGACCTGCAGGTCCTCGACCGTCAGCGTGGTGCCGCTGCGGCTTTCGCGGCCGGTCATGCTTTGACCCGAGCCCTGGGCGATGGCCTTCCAGGCCGCCCAGACCTGATCGGCTGTCACATCGGCCGACGCGGGCAGGGCCAGGCCGAACGCGGCGGCGATGGCCAGGGCAGAGGCCGTTTTCAGGGACGTCATGGCAAACCTTTCATCCTGAGGATTTGGCGCAAACATCGGTGCTGGGTCGGAGCAAGTCAACGGCACGTTGTGCTGGCGCGCCGCGGCCGGGCGGGATAGACCTTGGGGTCGCAGACCGTCGAGGGAGGGCACCATGACCGACATGACAGGCAAGAGCGTCCTGATCACCGGGGCGAGCCGGGGCATCGGGGCGGCGGCCGCCCGGGCCTTTGCCGAGGCAGGGGCGCATGTGGCGCTGGCCGCGCGCAGCGAGGAGGCCATCGCCACCATCGCGCAGGAAATCGCCGAAACCGGCCCGCGCGCCATCGCCATCGGCTGCGACGTGGCCGAGTTCGGACAGGTTGCCGACGCGGTGCGCACGACCGTTCAAGCTTTCGGGAGGATCGACGTTCTGGTGAACAATGCCGCCGTGATCGAGCCCATCGGGCGGCTCGACGCGGTCGATCCAGAGGACTGGTCGAAGGCCATCGACATCAACGTCAAGGGCGTCTTCCACGGTATCCGCGCCGCGCTGCCGGTGATGGCGGCGATGGGCGGCGGCACCATTCTCAGCATCGGGTCGGGCGCCGCGACCAGCCCGCTGGAGGGTTGGAGCGCCTATTGCACCTCGAAGGCGGCGGTGGCGATGCTGACCAGATGCGCCGATCACGAGGGCCGCGGCCAGGGGGTGCGGGCGCTGGCGCTGTCGCCCGGCACGGTGGCGACCGACATGCAGAAGACCATCCGCGACAGCGGGGTGAACCCGGTCAGCCGTCTCGACTGGTCCGAGCACATCCCGCCGGCCTGGCCCGCGCAGGCGCTGATCTGGATGTGCGGCCCCGATGCCGACGAGTTCCTCGGCCAGCAGGTGTCGCTGCGCGAACGCGCGATCCGGCGCCGCGTGGGGCTGCCGACATGATCGGGCTCCGGCGCGAGGGCGGTCTGTGGACCGTGACCCTGACCCGGCCCGAAAAGGCCAATTCGCTGACCCGCGACATGCTGGTCCGGCTTGAGGAAATCGCGCTTGAGGCCCAGGCCGAGGGCGTGGCCGTCCTGGTGCTGACCGGCGAGGGCAAGGTGTTCTCGGCCGGGGCCGATCTGGACGAGGCGCGGGCGGGGCTCGCGACCGACGGGGTCTGGGAACGGGTCTCGGCCGCCATTGCCGGGCTCGACGCGCTGACCGTCGCGGCGCTGAACGGCACGCTGGCGGGGGGCGCCTTCGGGATGGCGCTGGCCTGCGATCTCAGGATCGCGGTGCCCGAGGCGAAGTTCTTCTACCCGGTGATGAAGCTCGGCTTCCTGCCCCAGCCCTCGGACCCCGGGCGGCTGGCGGCACTGATCGGTCCGTCCCGGGCCAAGCTGGTCCTGATGGGCGGCGCGAAGCTGTCGGCCGACGAGGCGCTGGCCTTCGGTCTGGTCGACCGGCTGGTCCCGCGCGAGGACCTGATGGCGGCGGTAACCGACCTGACCGCCGACGCTCTGGCCGCCCGGGCCGAGCATCGCGCCGCGATCAAGGCGCTCTGCGGCGGGCGCCGGGGTTAGGCCCGGCGGTCAGGACCCGTCCCGGCCTTTGGCCGGGGCCGCCGCCGGTCCCTGTTTCGACAGCTGCACCGCCAGAATCCCGGCCATCACGATGGCGACACCCGCGATGTCCGCCGGGCCGAGCCGTTCGCCCAGCAGAAACGCCGCGATGCCGACGCCGAAGAACGGGCTGAGAAAATGGAAGGTCGCCGCGCGGACCGCGCCGACCCGGCGCACCAGCAGGAACCAGATCCACGTGGCCACCAGGCTTGGGAAAACGACGGTATAGGAGAACGCGAAGATCAGCGGCCAGGTCCAGTCGATCTCCCAGCGCTCGCCAGTCAGGACCGCAGCCAGCGCCAGCGCCGCCGCGCCCACCAGCATCTGCAGCCCGACGATCATCAGCAGGTTGCCGCCCGACGACGCCGTGCGGACCGCCAGCGTGGCCACGGTCAGCGCCAGCACCCCGGCCAGGGTCAGCCCCAGCCCCAGCGGATCGACCCCGCCCGAGATCCGGCTGCCCATGATCACGGCGACCCCCGCGAAGCCCACGGCAAGGCCCAGCGCCCCGAGCGGCCGCAGCCGCTGGCCCAGCGCGATCCAGCCGAACAGCGCCACCAGCAGCGGCATGCTCGAGGCGACGATTGCCGCCATCGAGGCCTCGAGCGTCTGCATCGCGACATAGTTGAGCCCAAGATACAGCGCGTTCTGGCTGAGCCCGAAGACCAGCGTGCCCTGCCATTGCGGCCGGGTCAGCCGCCAGCTTTGCCCCAGCGCCAGCGCGATGCCGACGCCGATCAGCCCCGAGACCAGAAAGCGCAGGCACAGCGCCGTCAGCGGCGGCGCCGCCCCGACGATGATCCGCCCCGAACTGAAGGCCGAGGCCCAGATGAAGGCGAAGGCCAGTCCCATCGCCAGTGCGCGGATGTCCATTCCCCCTCCCGGGATGACGCCCAAACAAAAGGGCCGCCCCACGGGGCGACCCTCGATCCCATCGGCCGTGAAGCCGTACGGCGGGTCAGCCGTTCACGCTGTCCTTCAGGGCCTTGGCGATGGTGACTTTCACCACCTTGTCGGAGTCCTTCTTGAACTGCTCGCCGGTGGCCGGGTTGCGCACCATGCGTTCGGGGCGCTCGCGGCAGTAGATCTTGCCCACGCCGGGCAGGGTCACCGAGCCGCCGGCCGCCACCTCGCGGGTGATGATTGCCGTCATCGCATCGAGGGCGGCAGAGGCAGTTTTCTTGTCGGCCTCCATCTCCTCGGCGAGGGCCGCAACCAGCTGGGTCTTGGTCATGGGTTTGGCCATGTATGGTCTCCTCGTTCCTGCCCTCTGTTGGGGCTGATCCGGCCTACTTAACTCGGTCTTGCGGTCCCACACAACCATTTGTGGGGGGCACAGCCGTATTTCATAGCGCTCTGCGACCGTTTTTCCCCGCATCGGCGGCGATGCGCAAGCCGAAGCGCATCGCGGCGGCACTTTTCCGCGCCACGGGGCCGCCCGAGAAGCGCCAGAGCCTCGGGACCACCCCGGCCGAGGCGGCAATCGCCCGCCCCGAAGCGCTGGCAATGGGGGGCGGAATTTGGCGTTCTTTCCTGTTTTCGTCCGCGCCCGACCAGATTGCCGCGGCCTCGGCGGCACGGCCGCTCTGCCCGGATCAGAGGAATGCGGTTTCCTCGAAACTGCGCAGTTTCCGGCTGTGGATGCGTTCCAGCGGCATGTCGCGCAAAAGCTCCATCGCCCGGACCCCGATCGCCAGATGCCGCGCGACCTGGGTCTTGTAGAAGGCCGAGGCCATGCCGGGCAGCTTCAGCTCGCCATGCAGGGGCCGGTCCGACACGCAAAGCAGCGTGCCGTAGGGCACCCGGAAGCGAAAGCCGTTGGCGGCGATGGTGGCGCTTTCCATGTCGAGCGCGATGGCGCGGGATTGCGACAGCCGCTGCACCGGGCCGGTCTGATCGGACAGTTCCCAGTTGCGGTTGTCGATGGTGGCCACGGTGCCCGTGCGCATGATCCGCTTCAGCTCGTAGCCTTCCAGCCGGGTGATTTCCTCGACCGCATCTTCCAGCGCGACCTGAATCTCGGCCAGCGCCGGGATCGGCACCCAGAGAGGCAGGTCGTTGTCGAGCACGTGATCCTCGCGCAGATAGCCATGGGCCAGCACGAAATCGCCCAGACGCTGCGAATTGCGCAGGCCCGCGCAATGGCCCACCATCAGCCAGGCATGCGGACGCAGCACCGCGATATGATCGGTCGCGGTCTTCGCATTCGAGGGGCCCACGCCGATATTGACCAGCGTGATCCCCTGCCCGTCGGCGCGCTTGAGGTGATACGAGGGCATCTGCGGCAGCTTGGCGGGCACCGGCATCGGCGCGTCGGGGGCCGCAATCTCGGCATTGCCGGGCCCGACCAGCGCGGTATAGCCGCTGGCCGGATCGGCAAGCGCCTGCCGGGCCAGCGCCTCGAATTCCTCGACATAGAACTGGTAGTTGGTGAACAGGACGTGGTTCTGGAAATGCTCGGGCGCGGTCGCGGTGTAATGTTCGAGCCGGGCCAGCGAGTAATCCACCCGCTGCGCGGTGAAGGGCGCCAGCGGACGCGCGACGCCATCGGGCTGGGCCAGCGTGCCGTTGACGATGTCGTCATTGGTGGTGGTCAGGTCCGGCACGTCGAAAAGATCGCGCAGCGGCACCTCCAGCGCGCCGTCCTGCGGCACCGTCACCCCGGCGCTGCCCATCGCGAAATGGATCGGGATCGGCGTGGCCGAGGGGCCGATCACCACCGGCTGGCCGTGATTTTCCAGAAGCAGGCCGATCTGCTGGCGCAGGTAATTGGCGAAAAGATCGGGCCGGGTGACGGTGGTGGCATAGGTGCCGGGCTCGGCGACATGCCCGAAGGACAGGCGGCTGTCGACCTGGGCATAGCTGACGGTGGACACGCGGATCTCTGGATAGACAGCACGAAACCGCGCGCGGGGGGCCTCCCCGGACAGGATCTCGGCAAAGCGCGCCCTGAGAAACCCGGTCGCGGTTTCGTAAAGCGCGACCAGACGCTCGACCGCGGCGGCCGCATCGGTGAAGGCCTCGGGCGCGGGCAGGTCGGGGCTTGAGAGGGGCGGGTCGCTGTAGTCCGGCATGGGCGGGTCTCCGGTCGGCTGGGTCGGGGGACGGGGTTGGGCCAAGTGTCACCCTTCGCGCCCGGGGTGCAAGCCCCGCCAGCAATCCGGGCTGGCCGAGAGCCCCCTTGCCAGACGCCGCCCCGGGCCCGATCTATGGGACATGACAAAGACGCTTCTTTCCATCGGGCATGGGTATTCCGCCCGCGAGCTTGCGCAGAGCCTCGGACCGGGCTGGCGCGTGATCGGCACCAGCCGCAGCCCCGAGGGCGCCGAGACACTTCGGCAGACGGGCATCGAGGCCCGGGTCTGGCCCGGCGAAGACATTGGCCCCGATCTGGCAGCGGCCACGCACCTTCTGACCTCGGTGCCGCCCGGGGCGTCGGGCGACCCGGTGCTGGCAACCCTTGGCGAGACGTTGCGCGAGGCCCGCCATCTGCGCTGGGTCGGGTATCTCTCGACCACGGGCGTCTATGGCGATCATGGCGGCGGCTGGGTCGATGAAACGACACCGCTGACGCCCGCGACATCGCGCGGCGCGGCCCGGGTCGCGGCCGAGGCAGGCTGGGCCGCGCTGGGTTTGCCGCTGCATATCTTCCGGCTGGCGGGGATTTACGGGCCGGGGCGCTCGCCGCTCGACCGGGTGCGCGAGGGCCGCGCCCAGCGCATCGTCAAGGACGGTCAGGTGTTCTCGCGCATCCATGTCGCGGATATCGCCCAGGTGCTGACCGCCTCGATGGCCGCCCCCGATCCCGGCGCGATCTACAACCTCGCCGATGACGAGCCGGCGCCCCCCGAAGACGTGATCGCCTTTGCCGCCGAAATGCTGGGCCTGCCGGTGCCGCCCGCCATTCCCTTCGAAGAGGCCGATCTGAGCCCCATGGCCCGCAGCTTCTACGCCGAATCCAAACGGGTGCGGAACGACCGGATCAAGACCGACCTCGGCATCCATCTGCGCCATCCCGACTATCGCGCCGGGCTGGCAGCCTTGCTGGAAACCGAACGCGCCGCGACCATGGGCTAGGCCTCAAGCCCGCAGCGCGGCCTGCGCGGCCGAGCCCGACAGCACCTCGCGCACCTTGGCCTCGATATCGGCCGCGTTCAGCCGGGCCTCGGCATACATCGCCTCGGCGCTGGCATGGTCGATGAAGGTATCGGGCAGCACCATCGAGCGGAACTTGAGCCCGTTGTCGAAGACGCCCCGCTCGGCCAGAAGCTGCGCCACATGGCTGCCGAAGCCGCCGATGGCGCCCTCCTCGATGGTGATCAGCGCCTCATGCTCGCGGGCCAGTCGCAGGATCAGGTCCTCGTCCAGCGGCTTGGCGAAACGGGCATCGGCGATGGTGGGCTCGATCCCTTCGGCGGCCAGCGCCTGGGCGGCCTCGCGGACTTCCTTCAGCCGGGTCCCGAAGCTCAGGAGTGCCACGCGCTTGCCCTCCTGGATGATGCGGCCCTTGCCGATTTCAAGCGGCACGCCCTTCTCGGGCAGCTCGACGCCGACACCCTCGCCGCGCGGATAGCGGAAGGCGATGGGGCCCTCGTCATGGGCGACGGCGGTGGCGACCATATGCACAAGCTCGGCCTCGTCCGCGGCGGCCATCACCACCATCCCCGGCAGGTTCGCCAGGAAGGCGGTGTCGAAGGCGCCCGCATGGGTCGCTCCGTCGGCGCCCACCAGCCCGGCGCGGTCGATGGCGAAGCGCACCGGCAGACGCTGGATCGCGACGTCATGGACGATCTGGTCATAACCGCGCTGCAGGAAGGTGGAATAGATCGCACAGAAGGGTTTCTGCCCGCCCGCCGCCAGCCCGGCCGAGAAGGTCACGGCATGCTGTTCGGCGATGCCCACGTCGAAGATGCGTTCGGGGAAGCGCTCGGCGAAAAGGTTCAGACCGGTGCCGTCGGGCATCGCCGCGGTGACGGCCACCACCTTGCGGTCGGCACGCGCCTCGCGGATCAGCGCCTCGGCGAAGACCTTGGTATAGCTTGGCGCATTGGCGGGGGTCTTCTTCTGAACCCCGGTCGCGATATCGAATTTCGAGACGCCATGGCCGCAATCGGGCGCGGTCTCGGCGGGCGCATAGCCCTTGCCCTTCTTGGTGATGGCGTGGATCAGCATCGGCCCGGTGGCGCGGGTCTTGACCGTCCTTAGGATCGCCAGAAGCTGCTCGAGATCGTGGCCATCGACGGGGCCGACATAGGAAAAGCCCAGCTCCTCGAACAGCGTGCCGCCGACGGTGACCTGCTTGACCAGATCCTTGGCGCGCCTGGCGCCTTCCTGGAAGGGCTCGGGCAGGTGCTTGATCGCGCCCTTGGCAATGGACTTGAATTCCTGGAACGGGGCGCCCGCGTAAAGCCGGTTCAGATAGCGCGACATGGCACCGACGGGCGGTGCGATCGACATCTCGTTGTCGTTCAGGATCACGATCAGCCGCTTGCCCAGATGGCCCGCATGGTTCAGCGCCTCATAGGCCATCCCGGCCGAGAGCGAGCCGTCGCCGATCACCGCGATGGCATCGCCGACGCCCGCTTCGGGCGCGGTGCCCAGATCGCGGGCGACGGCATAGCCCAGCGCCGCCGAGATCGAGGTCGAGCTGTGCCCGGCCCCGAAGGCGTCATATTCGCTTTCCGAGCGCTTGCAGAAGCCCGACAGCCCGCCCTGCTGGCGCAGGGTGCGGATGCGGTCGCGGCGCCCGGTCAGGATCTTGTGCGGATAGCACTGATGGCTGACATCCCAGATCAGCTTGTCGCGGGGCGTGTCGAAGACCGCATGCAGCGCGACCGTCAGTTCGACCACGCCCAGACCCGCGCCCAGATGCCCGCCGGTTTCGGACACGGCCGAAACCACCTCTTGCCGCAATTCATGGGCGACCTGCTTCAGCTGGTCGTCGGACAGGCCCTTCAGATCGGCCGGACAGCAGACCTTGTCGAGAAGCGGAGTGATCGGCCGGTTGCTCACTGGGACAGCCCTCCTGGGGCGCGGTTACGCGTTCATGACTCTCGAGCGATAACGAAGCGCGCCGCCTGCTTCAAGGTTTCCGCCCCCTCTCCGAAGGGCGACAAGGCGTCCTCGGCCTCTTCGACCAGCGCCTTTGCGCGGGCCTTGGCGCCGTCGAGCCCCAGAAGCGACACGAAGGTCGCCTTGCCGGCCTCGGCATCCTTGTGGACCCGCTTGCCGGTCTTGGCGGCGTCGCCCTCGACATCGAGAATGTCGTCGGCGATCTGGAAGGCCAGCCCCAGCGCAGTCGAATAGGCGGTCAGGGGCGCGATGTCGGCGCGGGCCAGACGTGCGCCCGCCTCGGCCGACCAGCGGATCAGCGCGCCGGTCTTGTTGGCCTGCAGCTCGGTGATTTCCTCGAGGCTCAGCGGCCGCCCGGCGGTTTCGGCGGCGATGTCCTGGGCCTGGCCCAGCACCATGCCGTCGATGCCCGAGGCCTTGGCCAGCGAGGCCACCAGGTCGATCCTGACCGCCGGATCGGCATGGCAGGAGGGCCCGGCCAGCAGATCGAAAGCCAGTGTCTGCAGCGCGTCGCCGGTCAGAAGCGCGGTGCCATCGTCCCATTTGACATGGACGGTGGGCTGGCCCCGGCGCAGGTCGTCATCGTCCATGCAGGGCATGTCGTCATGCACAAGACTGTAGGCATGCAATGCCTCGACCGCGGCGGCGGCATCGACGGCCGCCTCGGGCGCGATGCCGTAAAGCCCCGCGGACTCGATCACCAGAAAGCCGCGAAGCCGCTTGCCGCCCGAAACGGCATAGCGCATCGCATGGGTCACGGGCTGGTCCGCGGCGCCCTCAAGGGCCGCGCTCAAACGCGCCTCGATCCGCTCGGCGGCGGATGTCAGACTGGACTGGAACATGTTCGTCAAAGACCTTCGGCCGGTTTCGTCCCGGTGGGATTGCCCGCGGCGTCAAGCGTCATCGCCTCGATCTTGGCCTCGGCATCCCGGAGCTTGGTTTCGCAGTGCTTGCGAAGCTTCATCGCGTGCTCGGACAGCGCGATCGAGTCCTCGAGCGGCACGTCGCCGCGTTCAAGCGCGGCCACGGCCTCTTCCAGAGCCCGCATCGCCTCTTCGAAGGTCATTTCCCCGACCGGCTTTTCCGTCATGCCCCCCGCTCCATCAGCACCGCCACATGGGCCGCCACAGAGGCCGCCAGGGCTTCAAGATCATATCCGCCCTCCAGTGTCGAGACCAGCCGACGCCCCGAATGGGCCTCCGCGATGTCGCAGAGCCGCTGGGTGATCCAGGCGAAATCCGCCGTGCCCCAGGCCAGCTGCGCCAGCGGGTCGGCGGCATGGGCGTCGAACCCGGCCGAGACCAGCACCAGCTCGGGCGCGAAGGCGTCGAGCCGGGGCAATGCATGGGCCTCGATCTCGGCCCGGAAGCGGCGGCCGTCGCTCATCGGCGGCAGCGGCAGGTTCAGCACGTTGCCCGCGGCGCCGGTTTCCTCGGCCGCGCCGGTGCCCGGGTAAAGCGGCATCTGGTGGGTCGAGACGAACAGAACGCGCGGGTCGTCCCACAGCACGTCCTGGGTCCCGTTGCCATGGTGAACATCGAAATCGACCACCGCGACGCGCGACAGCCCGTGCCGGTCGAGCGCATATCTGGCGGCGATGGCGACGGTCGAGAACAGGCAGAAGCCCATGGCGCGGGCGGTTTCGGCGTGATGGCCGGGCGGGCGCACCGCGACGAAGGCATTGGCGGCCTCGCCTGCCATCACCATGTCGACCGCCCGAAGCGCGCCGCCCACCGCCCGCAGCGCCGCCCGGAACGAACCGGGCGACATGTGCGTATCGGGGTCGAGCGCCACCGTGCCCTCGGCCGGGCCGGCTGCCTTGACCTTGTCGACATAGCCCTGCGGATGGGCGCGCAGCAGTTCGGCCTCGTCGGCCAGCGGGGCGTCCTCGCGCAAGAGACCGGCGAAGCCTTCGGTCGTCAGCGCCTCGGCCACGGCGCGCAGCCGGTCCACCCGTTCGGCATGGCCGGGCGGGGTGACATGGTCCAGACAGTCGGAATGGGTCAAGAGGGCCGTTGTCATGGGCCGAGGCTACGCGGGCGATCCGCGACGGGGCAAGCCCGAATGACCGCCGGGTCAGTCCGGTGCCAGCATGTAGCCTTCGCCCCGCACCGTCTGCAGATAGCGGGGCTGTTTCGGGTCGCTTTCGATCTTGCGCCGCAGACGGGTGATCTGCACGTCGACCGCGCGCTCCTGCGCCTGCCCGCCGTCGCGCGCCAGTTCCTCGACCAGACGCGAGCGGCTGACCGCCTCGCCGGGATTGGCCGAAAAGATCCGCATCAGCTGGGCCTCGGTCGCGGTCAGGCGCACCCTCTCGTCGCCCAGCCAAAGCTCGCCGCGGCCGACATCGTAGCGCACCGGCCCCAGATGCAGGACCTTGGGCAGGTCGATCTCGGACCGGATCTGCGGCACCCGGCGCAGGATCGCGTTGATCCTCAGCAGCAGTTCCTTCGGCTCGAACGGCTTCGGCAGATAGTCGTCGGCCCCGGCCTCAAGCCCCCGGATCCGGTCCGAGGTCTCGCCCCGCGCGGTCAACAGCAGGATCGGCGTCGCGATCCGCTGGCGCAGCGCCCGGGTCAGCGCGATGCCATCCTCGCCCGGCATCATCACGTCAAGCACGATCAGGTCGAATTCGAGCCCCTGCAGCAGCTTGCGCGCATGATCGGCATCGCGCGCGATGCTGACCCAGAAGCCGTTGCGCATCAGGAACTTGCGCAACAGCTCGCGGATCCGTTCGTCGTCATCGACGATCAGCAGGTGAATGTCGGCCTCGCCCATCATGCGCCGCGTTCGGTGATCCGGTGGAAATGCCGGCGCATCTCGGGGTCCATCATCGCCTCGAGCACCTGCCGGAACCCGGCCACGGCAGCGGGGCCCGCGGCGCGATAGGCGTCGCGCATCCGCGCGCGCTGGGCATCGGACAGCTGATGTTCCAGCTCCAGCCCGGCCTCGGTCAGATACAGGTGGCGTTCGCGCTTGTCGCGGTGTCCGACCCGGCTTTCGACCAGCCCGTCCTCGATCAGCGAGCGCAGCACCCGGTTCAGCGACTGCTTGGTCACGCCCAGGATCGACAGGAGGTTGTTGACCGTGGTGCCGGGCGCCCGGTGGATGAAGTGGATCGCCCGGTGATGGGCCCGGCCATAGCCCTTTTCCTCGAGAATCCGGTCGGGATCGGCGGTAAAGCCGCGATAGGCGAAGAACATCGCCTCGATTCCCTTGCGAAGCTGCTCGTCCGTCAGGAACAGCAGGCTCTCGCCGCTCTTCTGCGCAACCGCTGGTGCGATCTGGGCCATGGCTCCCTCCCTCTTCGCATCGTGACCGAATTTTCAGCGATCTTATGTCAGCCTTGTTGACTTTCCAAGACTCAACTGATAGCGAGCGGTGAATTTTACGCAATATTATGTCCGATACGGGCCTAAGCAGCGCAATTTTCGCAAATCGCAACCCCAGAGGGGAAAAGAAAAGGACAAAGGCCATGACTGGCTACGACGACCGCGACGGCGTTATCTGGATGGATGGGAAACTGGTGCCGTGGCGCGACGCCAATGTGCACATCCTGACCCATGCCCTGCATTACGCCTCGGCGGTATTCGAAGGCGAGCGGGCCTATGGCGGAAAGATCTTCAAGTCGCGCGAGCATTCCGAACGCCTGAGACGGTCGGCCAACATGCTGGACTTCGAGATCCCCTATACGGTCGACCAGATCGAGGACGCCAAGGCCGAGGTGATGAAGGCGAACGGGATGACCGACTGCTATGTGCGTCCGCTGGCGTGGCGCGGGTCGGGCCCGGACATGGGCGTGGCCTCGGAACAGAACCCGGTCCGGATGGCGGTCGCCGTCTGGGAATGGGGCGCCTATTACGGGGCGGCCAAGATGAAGGGCGCCAAGCTCGACATTTCCAAATGGAAGCGCCCGAGCCCCGAAACCGTGCCGAGCCAGGCCAAGGCATCGGGGCTTTACATGATCTGCACCATGTCCAAGCACGCCGCCCATGCCAAGGGCTGCACCGACGCGATGATGTTCGACTATCGCGGCTATGTGGCCGAGGCGACCGGCGCGAACATCTTCTTCGTCAAGGACGGCGAGGTGCATACGCCCAAGGCCGACTGTTTCCTGAACGGGCTGACCCGTCAGACCGTGATCGAGCTGCTGCACGACAAGCAGATCAAGGTGCATGAGCGGCATATCGAGGCCTCGGAACTGGAAGGCTTCGAACAATGCTGGCTGACCGGCACTGCGGCCGAGGTGACCCCGGTGGCCGAGATCGGCGACTATAATTTCGAGGTCGGCGCGCTGACCCACGACATCGCCGAGACCTACGAAAAGCACGTCCGCGCCTGAGGCGCGGACCGGGTCGCGCGCATCAGCCCTGGGGGGTGACCCCCTTGCGCGCGCGGCCCCGCTCCAGCCCCAGCTGGCGTTCGCGCCAGATGATGAAGACGCCGGCCGCGATGATCAGCCCGGCGCCAATCAGCACCACCGGCGTCGGCGCCTCGGCGAAGACGAAATAGCCGATGACCAGCGCCAGCAGCATCGAGGCATAGTCGAAGGGCGCCACCAGCCCGGCCTCGGCGAAGCGATAGGCCGAGGTCAGGCAGATCTGCGCCACGCCGCCGAGCAGACCCGCCGCCACCAGCATCGTCGCGTCCCAGACAGACGGAACCACCCAGCCCAGCGGGATCGTGAACAGCGACAGCACGGTCGAGGTCACCGAGAACCAGAACACGATGGCCGAGGTCCGCTCGGTCTGCACCAGCTTGCGCACGAAGACCTGGGCCAGCGCCGCGGCGGCAGCCCCGGCCAGCGCGACGATGGCGCCAAGCGACTCGGCGGCGTCCATCCGGTCACCGCCGAAGGCCGACAGCCGCGGGCTGAGCACGACCACCACGCCGACAAGCCCCAGCGCCACCGCCGACAGCCGGAACAGCCGCACCTTCTCGCCGAGGAACATCGCCGCGAAGATCACGACAAGCAGCGGCGCGGCAAAGCCGATGGCGGTGGCCTCGGGCAGCGGCAGGATGCCCAGCGCGGCGAAGTTCAGCCCCATCGCGGTGCCGCCCACCAGCCCGCGCCACAGATGCCCCATCGGATCGCCCGTGCGCAGCCCCGCCCCAAGCTGCCCGGTCGCGCCCAGCCACACCAGGATCACCGGCAGTGCGAAAAGCGAGCGGAAGAACACCGTTTCGCCGGGCGGTACCCCATGTTCGGCCGCGGCCTTGATCAGCGCCGACATCACCACGAACAGCGTGACGGAGATGAGTTTCAGGCCGATGGCGCGGGCAGGATTCATGGGCTGGGCTCGGGTCAGCAGGGGGGCGGCATTTTGTCCATAGACCCGACACACCGCTTTTAGAAGCGTTTTCCCGAAGGACTTGCCCGGCCGCCGGTCAGGCGTCTTTCAGCCGGGCCAGCGCCCAGCGCGCGGCCTCGGCCACCGTGGCATCCGGGTCGTCCGTCAACGGCCCGACCGCCGCCGCCAGAACCGGATCGCCGGAATTGCCGATGGCATAGCAGACATTCCGCACGAAGCGGTCGCGCCCGATCCGCTTGATCGGCGAGCCGGAAAACCGCTCGCGAAAGGCCGTATCGTCGAGCGCCGCGAGGTCCGCCAGCGGCGGTTCGACCAGATCGGGGCGCGCGGCGTATTTCGCCTCGGTCGCGGCGACGGCGAACTTGTTCCAGGGACAGACGCCGAGGCAATCGTCGCAGCCATAGATCCGGTTGCCCAGAAGCGGCCGCAGCGCCGGGTCGACCGGCCCCTTGTGCTCGATCGTCAGGTAGGAAATGCAGCGCCGCGCATCGAGCTGGAAGGGCGCGGGAAAGGCCCCCGTGGGGCAGGCGTCAAGACAGGCGGTGCATTGGCCGCAATGCTGGGTCTCGGGCGCGTCGGGCGGCAGCTCGATCGTGGTGAAGATCGCGCCCAGGAAGAACCAGTTGCCAAGGCTGCGGCCCAGCAGGTTCGTGTGCTTGCCCTGCCAGCCCAGCCCCGCCGCCTGGGCCAGCGGCTTTTCCATCACCGGGGCGGTATCGACGAAGACCTTGATCCGGTGGCCCGGCGCCTCGTCCAGCAGCCAGCGCCCGAGCCGCTTCAGCCGCTTTTTCAGGACGTCGTGATAGTCGCGGTTCTGGGCATAGACCGAAATCGCCGCGCGGTCGGGCCGGTCCAGCGCCGCCAGCGGGTCATGGGTCTGGGTATAAGGCTCGGCGACCATCACCACGGACCGCACCTCGGGCCAGAGCGCCGCCGGATCGCCGCGCCAGCCCATCCGCTCGGCCATCCAGCCCATCTGGCCATGGCGCCCCCTGGCCACGAATTCGGCCAGCCGCCCGGCCGCCTCGGGGATCGCATCGGGCCGGCAGACCCCCATCGCGGCCAGCCCCTCGTCGCGGGCCCGGGCGGCGAGGCGGTCTTTCAGCGCCGCGCTCAAAAGTCGAGATTCGCGTAATGCCTGGGCGGCGGGAAGCCCGGCACCTGATCGGCCAGGATATTGCGGAAGGCGGGGCGCGACTTGATCTTGGCGTACCAGTCCTTGACCGCCGCGTTCCGGTTCCAGTCCACGTCCGAGATGTAGTCGAGGCAGGACAGATGCGCCGCCGCCGCGAAATCGGCCAGCGTCATCACATCGCCCGCCAGCCAGCGGCGCTGATCCAGAAGCCAGCCCATGTAGTCGAGGTGAAACTTGATCGCCGCCGCCCCCGCCTTGACGTTGCGGCTGTCGGGATAGCCCGACTTGGTGACCTTCTTGTTCACCCGCTCATACAGCAGCTTCGAGGTCACCTCGTGGTGGAACTTGTCGTCGAACCAGCAGACCAGCCGCCGCGCCTCGCAGCGCTCGACCGGGCCGCCGGGCAGCAGTTTGGGGTCGGGATAGACCTCGTCGAGAAATTCGCAGATCGCCTGGCTTTCGGCCATCGTGCGGCCGTCCATCCGCAGCACCGGCACCTTGCCGGCCGGGTTGCGCCGCATGAAATCGGCGTCGCGTTCCCAGTAGCGTTCCTCCACCAGTTCGACCTCGATCCGCTTCTCGGCCATCACCAGGCGGACCTTGCGGCAGAAGGGCGACAACGGCATGTGGTAGAGACGGTTCATTCGGACGTCCTGACGGTTGACCTGACGGCCTTCATGGCCCCTCGGCCCCCGATTTTCAACTCTCGAAACAGTTCGACCGGCCATCGGCCCGGATCGTGGCGGCGCCCTCCTCGACCTGCGCGGCCCGGCGCCGAAGCGTCGGCGACAGATGCGCGGGATCGCGCTCTTTCGGGTTGGGCAGCAACACCGCCAGCCGCGCGGCCTGGGCCGGGGTCAGCCTGGCGGGCGGGATGCCGTAATAATGCCAGGCGGCGGCGTCGATGCCAAAGACGCCCTCGCCGAACTCGGCCACGTTCAGATAGACCTCGAGGATACGACGCTTGGACCAGGTCAGTTCGACCAGCGGCGTCAGCACCGCCTCGAGCGCCTTGCGCGGCCAGCTGCGGCCCTGCCAGAGATAGACGTTCTTGACGGTCTGCTGGCTGATGGTCGAGGCGCCATAGCTGCCACCGGCCTCAAGCGCGCCGCGGATCGCGCCCATGTCGAACCCCCAATGCAGGCAGAAATTCGCGTCTTCGGCGGCCACCGCCGCGCGCTGCATCACCGGCGCGATGTCGCGCATCCGTGCCCATTGCTGGTCGATCTCGCCCAGGCGCATGCGTTCGGACATCATGGTGGGGGTGGTTGGCGGGTTGATGAGGCTTGGCGCGACCAGCCCGAGGGCCACGAGCGCGAGACCCGCAAGGGCCCCGCGCCGGGCCGTGCGGCGCAGGCGCCGGGCCAGCGGCAGGGGGGAGGCCGCAACCTTCGGCGCGCGCCGCGCAGTCTTCTTTCCGGTGCTCTTCGTCGCCTTTGCCATGCCCGCGTGATAGCCGAGCCCGCAGCGCTTGGCCACCGCCCCGCAAGGCCCGTCGTTGCCGGGGCGCCGCGGCGACGAGAGCCCCGGGGTCAGGCCACCTTGTCGCGGGTCCGCTCAAGCACCTCGCGCAGCGTTGCCTCGTCTTCCTTCGACAGCGAGGTGCGCAGGATGCGGCCCTCGGCATCGACCTCGCGCAGACGCTCGATCACGCGGTCACCGGTCGCCTTGCGCACCAGGACGAACAGCGCCGAACTGCCGGGGGTCAGTTTCTCGCCCAGCTCCTTCATGAAATCGTCGTCGATTCCGATGTCGCTGAGCGCGCCGCCGATGGCGCCTGCGCCCGCGCCCACCGCGAGCCCCAGGAGCGGGTTGAGGAACAGAAGCCCGATCAGAAGCCCCCAGAACGACCCGCCCACGGCGCCCGCCGCGGTCAGGTTCACCGCCTGGTGCAGCTTCACCTTGCCCTCGTCGTTGCGGGTCACGACGACCACGTCCTCCATGTCGAGCAGGTAATCCTTCTGCATCCGGACCAGTTCGCCCCGCATGTCGAAGGCCTTGCTTTCATCGTCGAAGGCCACGGCAATCAGATCGGCCATTTCAACCTCCTTTTACAGTTTCAATTACCAAAGGAGGTGGGGCCGCGAGGCCTGCCGAGAAACCCGTCGCGGGATCAAAAACGAGTGACCCCCGCGCACCTTTCGGCGGCGGGGGTCCTCATCTTCAGGCTCAAACAGGCTTTATTCCGCCGGAACCGCGCGTTCTTCGTTGCCCAGCGGATGGGTCAGGTGCGGCAGCATCTCGCGCGGGCAGACCTGCAGGAAGTTGCCCTTTTCCAGCTCCCAATGGGCGAGGATATCACGCGCCTTGGGGCTGCCGGTCTCTTCGGCATGGCGCGAGATCAGGCCTTTCAGCTCGGCCTCCCAGTGCTGGACCGCGACCTTGCAGGTGATCAGCGTCTCGGGGTTGATCTTCAGCGACGCCTCGCCCTCGGGATCGTAGAGATAGGCCATGCCGCCGGTCATGCCCGCGCCGAAGTTGGCGCCGATGGTGCCGAGGATCACGGCAATCCCGCCGGTCATGTATTCGCACCCGTTCGAGCCGCAGCCCTCGACCACCACCTTGGCGCCCGAGTTCCGCACGGCAAAGCGTTCGCCCGCCCGGCCCAGCGCAAAGAGATGCCCGTCGGTCGCCCCGTACAGCACGGTATTGCCGATGATGGTGTTCTCGGAGGCCACCAGCGGCGAGCTGAGCGGCGGACGCACCACGATGATCGCGCCCGACAGACCCTTGCCGACATAGTCGTTGGCATCGCCCGCGACGATGATCTTCAGCCCCGGCGCCCCGAACGCCCCCAGCGACTGCCCGGCACTGCCCGCAAGTTTCACGGTCAGATGGTCGGGCTGCAGCTTGTTGCGCATGCCGAAGCGCTGGACGATGTGGCTGGACACCCGGGTGCCGATGGTCCGGTGGGTGTTCCGCACCGCATAGCTGACCTGCATCTTCTCGCCATCCTCGAAGAACGGGGCGGCATCGCGCAGGATCTCGGCGTCGAGCGCATCCGGCACCTCGGTCCGCGGCCGGCTGCGGTCGAGGGTCGGGCGGTCGTTGGCATCGACCTGGATCAGCAGCGGGTTCAGGTCGAGGTCGTCGAGGTGGGCAGAGCCCCGGCTGATCTGGGTCAGCAGGTCCGACCGGCCGATGATCTCGTCCATGGACCGCGCGCCGATCTGGCTGAGCAGCTCGCGCACTTCCTGGGCGTAGAAGGTGATGAGGTTGACCACCTTGTCGGCATTGCCGGTGAACTTGCCACGCAGCTTTTCGTCCTGGGTGCAGACGCCCACCGGGCAGGTGTTCGACTGGCACTGGCGGACCATGATGCAGCCCATGGCGATCAGCGCGGCGGTGCCGATGCCATATTCCTCGGCCCCCATCATCGCCGCCATGACGATGTCGCGCCCGGTGCGCAGCCCGCCATCGGTCCGAAGCGTCACCCGCTCGCGCAGGTTGTTCATCGACAGAACCTGATGCGCCTCGGTCAGGCCCATCTCCCACGGAAGACCGGCATATTTGATCGAGGTCGCGGGCGAGGCGCCGGTGCCGCCGTTATGGCCCGAGATCAGGATCACGTCGGCCTTGGCCTTGGCCACACCGGCGGCGATGGTGCCGACGCCCGACGAGGCCACCAGCTTGACCGTCACCTTGCAGCGCGGGTTGATCTGCTTGAGATCGTAGATCAGCTGCGCCAGGTCCTCGATCGAGTAGATGTCATGATGCGGCGGCGGCGAGATCAGGGTCACGCCCTTGGTCGAATGCCGCAGACGCGCGATCAGGTCGGTGACCTTCATCCCCGGAAGCTGGCCGCCCTCGCCGGGCTTGGCGCCCTGGGCCACCTTGATCTCAAGCTCTTCGCAGTGGTTCAGGTATTCGGCGGTGACACCGAAGCGGCCCGAAGCCACCTGCTTGATCTTGGCCGAGGGGTTGTCGCCGTTGGGTTCCGGATAGAAATGCGCCGGGTCCTCGCCGCCCTCGCCCGAGTCGGACTTGGCGCCGATCCGGTTCATCGCGACATTCAGCGTCTTGTGCGCCTCGG
This sequence comes from Rhodovulum visakhapatnamense, assembly GCF_004365965.1. Lineage (GTDB taxonomy): Bacteria > Pseudomonadota > Alphaproteobacteria > Rhodobacterales > Rhodobacteraceae > Rhodovulum > Rhodovulum visakhapatnamense. The sequence continues at coordinate 16,383 of NZ_SOEB01000010.1, read as the reverse complement.
GGCTGAGCGCCCCCAGCGACATGCCGGGCGTCACGAAGCGCTTGCGGATCGAGGTGATCGATTCGACCTCGTCCAGCGGCACCGGCTTGCCCAGCGACTTGATGTCGAGCAGATCGCGCAGATGGATCGGCGGGGTCGAGCGCATCGCGGCCGAATACTGCTTCCACACCTCGAAAGACGCCGTGTTGCAGGCCTGTTGCAGCATGTGCATGTTGCTGGCTTCCCAGGCGTGACGTTCGCCGGTGCGGCGGGCCTTGTAGAAACCGCCGATCGGCAGCACATCCTGGCCGCCCTTCCAGCCCAGCCGGTGCACCTCTTCCAGCTTGCGCTGGATGCCGGTGACGCCGATGCCGGAAATGCGGCTGTGCATGCCCGGGAAATACTCGGCGCACATCGCGCGCGACAGCCCCACGGCCTCGAAATTGAGCCCGCCGCGATAGGACGAGATCACCGAGATGCCCATCTTGGACATGATCTTCAAAAGGCCCAGATCGATGGCCTTGCGGTAATGGCCGACGGCCTCGGTCAGGCTGCAATCCAGCAGGCCGCGCTTGATGCGGTCGGCCAGCGTGTCCTCGGCCAGATAGGCGTTCACCGTGGTGGCGCCGCAACCGATCAGCACCGCGAAGTAATGCGGATCGACGCATTCGGCAGACCGCACGTTCAGCGAGCAGAAGGTCCGGAGCCCCTTGCGGGTCAGCCAGCTATGCACGGCCGAAGTCGCGAGGATCATCGGCATCGCGACCTTGTCCTCGCCCTGGTGATGGTCGGTCAGCACGATATGGCCCGCGCCCGAGCGCACCGCGTCCTCGGCCTCGTTGCGGATGCGTTGCAGCCCGAGGCGCAGCGCCTCGGGTCCCGCGCCCGGCGGGAAGGTGCAGTCGATCTCGGCCATCGGCACCGAGAAGTGCTTCACCAGCTCGTCGAACTGGGCATTGCCGAGGAACGGGCTTTCCAGGATCACGATCCGGGTCTGGCTGCCATCCTCGTCAAGCACGTTGCGCAGGTTGCCGAAGCGCGTCTTCAGGCTCATCACCCGGTATTCGCGCAGACTGTCGATCGGCGGATTCGTCACCTGGCTGAAGTTCTGCCGGAAGAAATGGCTGAGCGGGCGGTACTTCTCGGACAGGACCGCCGAGGGCGTGTCATCGCCCATCGAGGCCAGCGCCTCCTTGCCGTCCTCGGCCATCGGCATCAGGATCGATTCGATTTCCTCGATGGTGTAGCCCGCCGAGATCTGCCGCCGGCGCAGGTCCGCCCCGTCGAACAGCGGCTTTTCGGACACCGCGGTCAGCACCTCGTCGATCTCGGTCACCTTGTCGAGCCATTCGCCAAACGGTTGGGTGGCCGCCATCATGTCCTTGATTTCGCTGTCGCGCAGCAGCTTGCCCTCGGTCATGTCGACCGCGATCATCTGCCCCGGGCCCAGCGCACCCTTCTCGCGGACGGTGGCCTCTTCGGTCGGGACCATGCCGCTTTCGGACCCGGCGATCAGCAGGCCGTCGCCGGTGACGACATAGCGCATCGGGCGCAGGCCGTTCCGGTCGAGACCGGCACAGACCCAGCGGCCGTCGGTCATGGCCAGGGCGGCCGGACCGTCCCAGGGCTCCATCACCGAGTTCACATAGGCATACATGTCGCGCCAGGACTGTTTCAGCTCGACCGTCTGCTGCGACCAGGCCTCGGGCACCAGCATGGTCTTGGCCATCGGCGCGTTGCGGCCCGCACGAACCAGAACCTCGAACACGGAATCGAGCGCGGCCGAGTCCGAAGACCCTTGCGCCACGATCGGCTTGATGTCTTCGGCAAGCTCGCCGAAGGCCGAGGACGCCATCCGGATCTCGTGGCTTTTCAGCCAGTTGAGGTTGCCCTTCAGGGTGTTGATCTCGCCGTTATGGGCCAGCATGCGGAACGGCTGGGCCAGCCACCATTGCGGGAAGGTGTTGGTCGAATAGCGCTGGTGATAGATCGCAAAGGCCGATTCGAACCGGTCGTCCTTGAGGTCGGGATAGAATTCGGCGACCTGCTCGGCCAGCATCATGCCCTTGTAGATCAGCGACCGGCAGCTCAGCGAACAGATATAGAGCGAGGGCACCTGGGCGGCGGCGGCGGCCTTCTCGATCCTGCGGCGGATCACGTAAAGCTCGCGCTCGAAGGTCTCTTCATCGACATCCTTGGAATTCGAGATCAGGATCTGTTCGATCTCGGGCCGGGTCGCGTTGGCCTTCTCGCCCAGGACGTCGATATTCACCGGAACGTGGCGCCAGCCGTAGATATAGTAGCCCATGCGCAGGACTTCGGTCTCGACGATGGTCCGGCAGACCTCCTGCGCGCTGAAATCGGTGCGCGGCAGGAAGACCTGGCCCACGGCGATCAGACGGTCGGCATGGGGCTCGTGGCCGGTGCGGCGGATCTGGTCGTAGAAGAACGGCACCGGGATCTGCACATGGATGCCCGCGCCGTCGCCGGTCTTGCCGTCGGCATCGACCGCGCCGCGGTGCCAGACCGCCTTCAGCGCGTCGATCCCGTTCTCGACGACCTTGCGCGAGGGCTTGCCGTCGATGGCAACGACCAGACCCACGCCACAGGACGAATGTTCGTCTTCGGGGCTGTAAAGACCGTGTTCGGCCACGAAAGCCCGCTTGGCTTCTTCCCGGGCGACCCAGGCGGCATCGTATTTGGTCATTTCTGTTCTCCTTCGGAGCCCGTCGAGCCCATGCTCATTCCGTCTGCGGCGGCGGCCATCATCTGGGCCTCGGTCAACCGCACGTGATCGCCGGCGAAGGCATAGCCGCCGGGTTTGCTGTCGATATAGACCTCCGAGCTCAGCGGCAGGTCGCGGGTGCCCTCGAACAGCCCGGCCGACACGAAGCAATGCCCCTTGTGCGCGCCTTCGGCGGTGAAGGCGTACCAGAGCGACGAGCCGCAGTCCGAGCAGAAGGCGCGCTCGGCCCATTGCGACGAGGCATAGGTCTTGACCGGACCCTCGGCCCGGATCGGCTGCGTGGTATGGACTGCCATCAGCGGCCCCGAGGTCCATTTGCGGCACATCCCGCAATGGCAGGCGCCAAGCACCTGCTGCGCCGGTTCGATCTCGACCGTGACGGCGCCGCAGAGACAGTGCCCCTTCAGAGTGGTGTCCGACATCGGCTGGCCCCCTATTCCGCGGCGACCTGGGCGGGCTGCGCCAGGAAGTCGAGAATGCTGTCAGCCGCCTCGCGCCCGTCGCGGATCGCCCAGACGACAAGGCTTGCGCCGCGCACGATGTCGCCGACCGCGAAGACGCCCGGCAGCGAGGTCTCGTGGCTGCGGAAATCGGCCTTCACGGTGCCCCAGCGGGTCACTTCCAGCGCGTCCTCGCCCCAAAGCGCGGGCAGGTCCTCGGGCTCGAAGCCCAGCGCCTTGATGACCAGATCGGCAGGCTCGACATAATCGGCGCCCTCGATCACCTCGGGCGATTGCCGCCCAGAGGCATCCGGCGGGCCAAGCCGCATCTTCTGCACCATGACCGAGGTCACCGGATCGCCGGCAAAGCCCTTCGGCGCCGAGAGCCAGACGAAATCGACGCCCTCCTCTTCGGCATTCTGAACCTCGCGCTGCGAGCCCGGCATGTTGGCGCGGTCGCGGCGGTAAAGGCATTTGACGCTGACCGCGCCCTGCCGGATCGCGGTGCGCACGCAGTCCATGGCGGTATCGCCGCCGCCGACCACGATCACCCGCTTGCCCTCGGCGTTCAACTCGCCCGACAGGTATTCCGGCACCTCGTCGCCAAAGCTGACCCGGTTCGAGGCGGTCAGGTAATCCAGCGCGGCAACGATGCCCTGGGCGCCCGCGCCGGGGCCGGTCAGGTCGCGGCCCTTGTAGACACCGGTCGCGATCAGCACCGCGTCATGCTTGCCGCGGATCGCGTCGAAGCTGATATCGGTGCCGACATTGCAGTTCAGCACGAACTCGACACCGCCCTGTTCCAGCTGCGCCACGCGGCGCATGACGATGTCCTTTTCCAGCTTGAAGCCGGGAATGCCATAAGTCAGCAGCCCGCCCGCCCGGTCGTGCCGGTCATAGACGGTCACCTGAAGGCCCGCGCGCCTAAGCCGGTCGGCCGCCGCCAGCCCGCCCGGGCCCGCGCCGATGATGCCCACGCTTTCGCTGCGGTCTTCGGCAGGCGCGATCGGCGGCACCCAGCCTTCGTCCCAGGCGGTGTCGGTGATGTACTTCTCGACCGCGCCGATGGTCACGGTGCCGTGGCCGGACTGCTCGATCACGCAATTGCCTTCGCACAGCCGGTCCTGCGGACAGATCCGCCCGCAGATCTCGGGGAAGGTGTTGGTGGCCTGGCTCATCGCATAGGCCTCTTCCAGACGGCCCTCGGCGGTCAGCCGCAGCCAGTCGGGGATGTTGTTGTGCAACGGACAGTGCGACTGACAGAACGGCACGCCGCACTGGCTGCAGCGCGAGGCCTGCTCGGCGGCCTTCTCGGCCGCGAATTCGGCGTAGATTTCGTCGAAATCCTTCGCGCGGTCACCGGCCTCGCGTTTCTCCGGCGTCTCTTTCGCCACGCGGACGAACTGAAGCATCTTTTGCTGCGCCATTGCCTTTCCTTCCAGGATGGGTCGGGACCTTCGGGACGCTTCTATACGAAGGAAGCTCGTCCATTAAAAGTCAGCAATGCTGTCTTATTTGCAAGAAATTTCGCCCCCATCTCCGCCAGCTCTGCGGCAAACCGCTTTTTTAGGTCAGCACGCATTCCCTATAGCGGAGTCTTCCCTTTCCGAATCACGTCCCTATGCTGGGCGCCATCCTGAACCTCCGGGCCATCCCATGACGCTTTTCCACCTGTTTCTGATCGCGGTGATCCAGGGCATCACCGAGTTTCTTCCGATTTCCTCTTCGGGCCACCTGATTCTGCTGCCGGGCCTGACCGGCATGGCCGACCAGGGCCATATCATCGACGTGGCGGTGCATGTCGGCACGCTCGCGGCGGTCGTTCTTTACTTCCGGAAGGATGCGATGCTGGCCCTGGGCGGCCTGACCCGGGTCGCGCGCGGCAAGATCGACACGCCCGGCGCCTTTCTGGCGCTGTGCCTGATCGTGGCCACCATTCCGGTGATGGCGGTCGGGCTGGTGCTGGAACTGACCGGGCTTGAGGACATGATGCGCAGCATCGCGGTGATCGGCTGGACCATGCTGATCTTCGGCCTCGTTCTGTGGGTCGCCGACACCCGCTTTCCCGAGACCCGCAAGGCCAATACCTGGACGCTGAAACACGCCATCATCCTGGGCCTGTGGCAGGTGGTCGCGCTGATCCCCGGCACCTCGCGGTCGGGCATCACCATCACCGGGGCGCGGATGCTGGGCTATGACCGGGTCGGCGCCGCGCGGCTGTCGATGCTGATGTCGATCCCGACGATCCTGGCCTCGGCGGTGCTGGTCGGCGGCAAGGCCGCGGCCGAGGCCGACATGGCGGTGCTGCGCGACGGCGCCATCGCCGCGGGCTTTACCTTCGTCTCGGCGCTGATCGCGCTGGCCGTGATGATGCGGCTGGCCCGGTCGATCAGCTTCACGCCCTATGTGGTCTACCGGGTGATCCTCGGCCTCGTCCTGCTGTGGATCGCCTATACCTGATCAGGGACGCAGCCGCTTGGCCGCCTCGCGGATTTCGTAGAACTGACCCGCGGGGCGGTAGCGCCACAGATATTCCGGCAACACCGCCTCCATCGCGGTGGGCTGGATGCCCAGTTCGGCCAGCCCCGGCATGCCCTCGCCCACGACATTGTCGCGCCCGAGATTGCGGACCTGGTCGCGGGTCACGACCTTGTTGTCCAGAATCCCCAGCGACAGCGACTGCACCAGATCGAAGACCGTCCCCATCGCGGCACCCAGCGCCAGCGGCAGCGGCAGCACGATCCGGTTCGGACGGCCGATCACTTCAAGCATCTCTTCCATCAGTTCGCCGAAGCTCCGCACCTCGGGGCCGCCCAGTTCGTAGATGCCCGGCGCGGCCTCGCCCATCGCGGCTTTCGCCGCAGCGGCGGCAACGTCGTCGACATAGACCGGCTGGAACCGGGTGAAATAGCCGACCACCGGCAGAACCGGCGAGAACCGCGCCATCTGCGCGAAGCGGTTGAAGAACTGATCCTCGGGACCGAACACCAGCGAAGGCCGCAGGATCACCGCGTCGGGAAAGCTCTCGCGCACCGCCGCCTCGCCGCGCCCCTTGGTTTCGGAATAGGCGCTGTCCGACTCGATATCGGCACCGATCGCCGAGATCTGCACCAGCCGCGTCACCCCGGCGGCCCGTGCCTCTTCGGCGATGTGAAGCGCGCCGTAATGCTGCACCAGCCCGAAGGTGTTGCGCCCCGATTCGGCAAGGATGCCGACGCAGTTCACCGCCGCCTCGGCCCCCTGCAGCGCCAGCCGGACCGAGTCGCGGTCGCGGACATTGCACAGCACGGGTTCGACCTGCCCCACCGCGCCATAAGTGCGCACGAACAGCGCCTCGTTCGGACGCCGCACCGCCACGCGTACCCGCCAGCCCGCGCGGGCCATGCGCCGCGCGACGTAGCGGCCGACAAATCCCGACCCGCCGAAGATGGTGACCAGCTTGGACATGGAGAGACGCCTCCTTGGCATATGATGGTATGCAACCGAATATAGGGGCCGGGCGCCCCAAGCAAGAGATCGTATCGCGAGGCAAAAATCGCCGTTGACACCGTCTGCGGCCACCTATAGATCACCGCCTCACGACACCTGCCCAGGTGGCGGAATTGGTAGACGCGCTAGCTTCAGGTGCTAGTGTTCGCAAGGACGTGGAGGTTCGAGTCCTCTCCTGGGCACCAACCCCAAAAGCCGGGGAATCATCCCCTAAAGTCAGGGGAAGACGTGGCGAATTACCTACATTCCAAAGACTTGCCCGACGGTCTCGATCTCGGGCCCGTGGTGGCCATCGACTGCGAGACGATGGGGCTGAACCCGCATCGCGACCGGCTGTGCCTGGTGCAGATGTCGTCGGGCGACGGCGACGCGCATATGGTGCAGATCGCGCAGGGCCAGACCGAGGCCCCGAACCTGACCCGGATGCTGGCCGATCCGAAAACGCTGAAACTTTTCCATTTCGGCCGATTCGACATCGCGATTTTGCAGCACACGTTCGGCGTGACCACCGCGCCGGTCTATTGCACCAAGATCGCCTCGAAGCTGGTGCGCACCTATACCGACCGGCATGGGCTGAAATACCTGCTGCAGGAACTGCTGGACATCGACATCTCGAAACAGCAGCAAAGCTCGGACTGGGGCGCCGCGTCGCTGAGCCCGGCACAACTCGACTATGCCGCCTCGGACGTGCTGTACCTGCACCGGCTGAAAGAGACCCTGGACGGCATGCTGGCCCGCGAGGGCCGCAGCGAGATGGCCCAGGCCTGCTTCGATTTCCTGCCGACCCGGGCCCGGCTCGATCTTTCCGGTTGGCCCGAGACCGACATCTTCGCACACTGAGACCATGACGCCCGAAACCTGCCTGTCCATCGGCCGCCGCGTTCTGCGGATCGAGGCCGACGCCGTCCATCGCCTGGCCGAGAGCCTCGACCAGGACTTCACCCGCGCGGTCGAAACCATCCTTGGCGCCACCGGACGGGTCATCGTCTCGGGCATGGGCAAGTCGGGCCATGTCGCGCGCAAGATCGCGGCGACCTTCGCCTCGACCGGCACGCCCGCGCATTTCGTCCACCCCGCCGAAGCCAGCCATGGCGATCTGGGCATGGTGGCGCGGGGCGATGTCTGCCTCGTGCTGTCGAATTCCGGCGAGACGCCCGAGCTGGCCGATATCGTCGCCTATACCCGCCGCTTCGGGATTCCGCTGATCGGCGTCGCGGGCAAGCCGGGCAGCACGCTTTTGCGCCAGGCCGACGTGGCGCTGGTGCTGCCGCCCGCCGACGAGGCCTGCCCGATGGGGCTGGCGCCCACCACCTCGACCACGATGACGCTTGCACTGGGCGATGCGCTGGCCGTGGCGCTGATGGAGCACCGCCAGTTCACCCCCGAGCATTTCCGCGAATTCCACCCCGGCGGCAAGCTGGGGGCGCGGCTGTCGACCGTCGCGGACCTGATGCATTCGGGCGAGGACATCCCGCTGGTGCCGGTGGGCACCGCGATGGCCGAGGCGCTGATCGTGATGAGCCGCAAGAGCTTTGGCGTCGTCGGCGTGACCGACATCGACGGACGGCTGGCCGGGATCGTCACCGATGGCGACCTGCGCCGCCACATGACGGGCCTGCTGGAGCGCAGCGTCGAGGAGGTGATGACCGCGAACCCGCTGACCATCGCCCCCGACGTGCTGGCCGAAAAGGCGGTCGCGGTGATGAACGACCGCAAGATCACCTGTCTTTTTGCGGTCGAGACCGGTCGCCCCGTCGGCATCCTGCATATCCACGACTGCCTGCGCGCCGGGGTCGCATGACATATGCGGTCCTATGACAACGCCTATTCCCGGTTCATCGCAGCGGCCAAGATCGTGTTTCCGCTGGCCGCGCTGGGGCTGTTGTCGACCCTGTTCCTGATTTCGCGCGACCATGGCAGCGCCGGCACCGGCGACGGCCTGCCCTATGCCAAGGTCGAGATCGACGACCTGCTGCGCCAGCAGCGGCTGGGCGCGCCCAACTATGCCGGTGTCACCCGCGACGGCACCGCGATCTCGATGCGGGCCGACTCGGCCCGGTCGGACCCAGACCGGCCCGGCCGCGGCGAGGCCCAGGCGATGCAGGCACGGCTGACCCTGCCCGATGGCAGTTCGGCCGAGATCGAGGCCGATACCGGGTCGATCGACACCTCGGATCAGGTGGCGGTACTGGAGGGCGACGCGCGGATCTCGACCTCGACCGGCTACACCATCGAGACCGACCGCCTGCGGTCGGCCTTCGCGGACACCAATGTCGAGGCGGACGGCCCGGTCACCGCCAACGGACCGCCCGGCCGGATCGAGGCAGGCAGCATGACGCTTAGCGCCGACCCCGCGGACAAGGGCAGGTATCTTCTGGTTTTCAAGGACGGCGTGAGGCTGATATATGAGCCCGAGCATTAGGGGAAAGGGTCCGGTCGTGTCGATACGCGGTCGTCTGGCGGCGCTTGCGCTGGTCTTGGCTGTTCCGGTGGCCGCCTGGGCGCAGGGCGCCCAGATCGCCTTCGGGTCGCTCGATCACGATGCGTCGCTGCCCGTCGAGGTCACGGCCGAAAGCCTCAGCGTCGATCAGGGCGACGGCACTGCCGTCTTCAGCGGCGATGTCGTCGTGGGGCAGGGCACGCTGCGCCTTTCGGCCGCGCGGGTGCTTGTGGTCTACGGCTCGGGCGGCGCAGGCAGCGGCAAGATCTCGCGGCTCGAAGCCTCTGGCTCGGTGGTTCTGGTGCTGGGCGAGGACGCGGCCCAGGCGCAGGAGGCCGTCTACAGCATCGACACCGCCACCATCGTCATGACCGGCGACGTGCTGCTGACCCAGGGCGACAACGCCGTCGAGGGACAGCGGCTGGAGGTCGATCTGAACCGCGGCACCGGCGCGATGGAGGGTCGCGTGCGGACCGTGCTGACCCCGGCCTCGGACAAGCCGTGATGGCGGACGGTGCCGCAGCCTTTGGTTTCGCAGAGCCCGGCGGCGGGCTGCGGGTCGTCGACCTGCGCAAGAGCTATCGCCGCCGACCCGTGATCCGCGATGTCAGCCTCAGCCTCGACCGGGGCGAGGTGGTCGCGCTGCTCGGCCCGAACGGATCGGGCAAGACCACCTGCTTCTATGCCGTCGCCGGTCTGCTGACCCCCGAGGGCGGCAAGGTCCTGCTGGACGGCCGCGACGTGACCACGCTGCCGATGTATCGCCGCGCCCGGCTGGGCATCGGTTATCTGCCGCAGGAGGTCTCGATCTTCCGCGGGCTCGATGTCGAGGACAACATCAAGGCGGTGCTCGAAATCGTCGAGCCCGACCGCCACAAGCGCCGCGAGCGGCTCGAAGAACTGCTGTCGGAATTTTCCATCGAACATCTGCGCCGCGCGCTCGCCCTGTCGCTGTCGGGCGGGGAACGGCGCCGGGTCGAGATCGCGCGCTGCCTCGCGGCCAATCCCCGCTACCTCCTGCTCGACGAGCCCTTCGCCGGCGTCGATCCGATTGCCGTGGGCGAGATTCGCAACCTGGTCGCCGACCTCAAGACCCGGGGAATCGGGGTGCTTATCACCGATCACAATGTCCGCGAAACGCTGGAGATCGTTGATCGCGCCTATATCCTGCACGACGGCAAGGTGCTGATGAGCGGCACCACCCAGGAGGTGATCCGCGACGAGAACGTGCGCCGGGTCTACCTTGGCCAGAGCTTCCGGATCACCTGAGGCCCGGGCATGCAGGCCGTCTTCTTCCCGCCTTTTCCGCGACCTTGGCCGGGTTTTGCCGAACCGACCGGCAGGACCGCCGCCAAGTCGCTGCCATGGCCGCCCGTCGCGTCAGCTTTCGGGCCGGTCGCGCGGACCGGCGCTGCCGCAGCGCAGCGCGGCGAGGGCGTTGACATGGCGGGGGGACCTGTCGCCAAATACGCGCGATGCCTGCCCCGTCCGCCATCCATCCGACGCCCGCGCCAAAAGGGCCGCAGACAGGGATACGCTTCCTTGTTGCCGTTGACCCCGCCGCGCCCCGGCCTTAACGGAGTGCAACCCTGCGCCTGCAGGCAATCTCAGGAGGAACAATGCTGTACCAGATCAGCGGCAAACAGATCGACATCGGCGAGGCTCTGCAGACCCATGTCAAGGACGAGCTGAGCGCTGCCGTCTCGAAGTATGCCGACCGGCCGACCGATGCCAACGTGGTGTTCTCGCGGAACGCGCATCAATATGTCTGCGAGGCGACGGTGCACCTGTCGACCGGCCTGACCGCTCAGGCGAGCGCCCATGCCACCGAGATCTACGCCGCTTTCGACAGCTGCTGCGACAAGATGGAAAAACAGCTGCGCCGCCACAAGCGTCGGCTGAAGGACCATCACCGCGATCGTTCGGAACCGGTGGAACTTTCCGGCGGTTCGGCGTATATCCTCGCAGCGACGGACGAAAATGACGAGTCCGACAACCTGCAGCCGATGATCATCGCCGAGATGGAAACCCAGATTCCGTCGATCTCGGTCGGTGAGGCGGTCATGCAGATGGAGCTGAAGGGCGCGGCCCTCCTGGTGTTCCGGAACGAGAAGACCGGCAACATCAACGTCGTGTATGCCCGCGAAGACGGGAACGTGGGCTGGATCGAACCCTGACCCGCAGCTGACACTGCCGCGTCCGTTATCCGGGCGCGGCGCGTCCGAAGCGAGAGGCCTATGCAGCTATCCACGCTCATCACGCCGGAAGCCGTTCGCGTCTTCGGCACCATGTCCAGCAAGAAACGCCTGTTCCAGGAGCTTGGCGAGGTCGCCCACGCCGCCTATGCGCTGCCCTCGGGCACCGCCGTCGACGCCCTGCAGGAACGCGAGAGCCTCGGGCCGACCGGGGTGGGACAGGGCGTGGCCCTGCCCCATGCCCGGCTGTCCGGCATCGACCGGGTCCGGGGCGCCTTCATCCGGCTGGAAAAAGCGATCGATTTCGGGGCGGTCGACCGCCAGCCGGTCGATCTGATCTTCGCGCTGTTCGCGCCGCTCGATTCCGGCGTCGATCACCTGAAGGCGCTGGCGCTGGTGTCGCGCACGCTGCGCGACGGCACCGTCTGCGCCAAGCTGCGCGCCAATACCGACCCGGCCACGCTGCATGCGGTGCTGACCGAGGCGGCGGCGTCGCAGGCGGCCTGACCTGGCCGGGCCAGCCCCCAAAGCCGAATCTCAGGAAATCGCGGCGGCGGGCTTCGGCCGCCGCCGCGTTCAGGTCCGCGACATGGATCGCGGCTAGGGGAACCGGCCCGACCGGCGCCGGATCGGGCAGCGCCGGGGCCGCTTGCCCGAGACTTGCGGCAAGCTCGGCCGATCGCAGCCCAGCGTCCCGGCGTGGATGATCCGGTCGGGCAGCAGCGATTGCGCCATGCCCTCCGGCAGAACCGATTGCGACGCCCAGGACGGATCGACGCGCAGCGCGCTCTGGCCGCCAAGCTGGCCCTTGAGGAAGGTCAGAAACCCAAGAAACGCCGCCCGGTGCGCAGCCGCATCATAGCCCGGCCCGCCGGGTCCGCCCTCGGGCAGCGGCACCCCGTAAAGCTCGCGCAGCGCCCGGCATAGCCGCGGGAAGCTGTCCGGACCGACCGGCAGGACATGGCGGCAAAAGGCGCGATGCGCCCGCTCCTGCGGATGGCCGATCACGGTAAAGCTGCGATGGCCCGGATGGCGCCGCAGCCAGTCGTCCAGCGTCTTGCGGGTAAAGCCCCGCCGCAGCGCCTCGGGGCCGAGCCCGTCCGGCGCGGCCAGCCAGGCCTCGATCTCTGCCACCGGCCCGCCCGGCACCGGAAGGGACAGAAGCGGGCTTCGGGGCGCAGCCACATGGCGCCGCAGGGCAGGACCGTGCCCCGGCTCGAAGAGGTTTCCATCGAACAGCGCGCAAGGGTCGGGATCGGCCAGCGCGCGCGTCATCTCATCGAAATTCTCGACCCGCGCCGAAAGCGGCCCGGGGTTCTGCTTTTTCAGCCAGGGGGGCGCGGCGTCCAGCCGGGCGTCGGTTTCCAGGAAGGTCGGCAGGCCGTTCAGCACCTCGAGATCGCCGATCTGGCCATAGCCGATCCGGAACGGGGTCTGGCCCGCAACCTGCAGCCTGCGCGTCAGCTGCGCCCGGAAGGCGGCCAGCCGATCGATCCGGTCGGCGAATTCCGCGGGACCGAACCGCGCCCGCACCTGGGGCGCGCGGAGGATATCGAGAAAGGCGGCCTCGATCCTCTGCTGCTCGGCCGCGCGCTTGCGCAGCACCGCGACGTCCTGACCCGACCGAAAAAGCGGCACCGCCCAGGCCCCGGTCGCCACCGCGATATGAGCATTGCGGTCGATGGCCAGAGGCCAGGCGATCTCTTGCCGGTCGGCCGGTCCGAACATGAAGCACTGGCATTCGCCGCGTCCGTCCCAGATCAGGTTGCGCAGAAAGCCGGCCGGATCGTAGTCGCGCCGCGCTGCCGCATCGGAGATTCCGCCCGAAAAGGACGCCCCGCCGCCCGCGAATTCGTCCCGTTCCGGCGCGAACAGGTGCCCATGCGCGCGGGCCCCGGCATGGCGTTCGAACCAGGGCGCGAGATCTTCGAAAAAATCGTCAAAGCCCTGCAGGACGGAAAACGGTGCGCATGTCGTGGCATGGGCCCAGTCCGGGCTGGGCAGGCGGCTTTGCATGACAAGCCCGGGCCGCCCCCCGCACGCGCCGGTCATCCGCCGCCGTCAGCATCCGGTCGAGCCGCGCCGGATCGGGCTCGGCCGCCCCGCGCGACGGCAGACCCGGATCGAGGAAGGTATCGTAAAGCCAGTCCGCCCCGGGCCAGATCCTGCGGGCGACGAAACAGTCCGACCGACGCAAAAGCTGCAGGTGATCGTCGTAGAAGACGAAGGGCCGCCCCTGCCGGTTGAACCGCGACAGCGTCTGCGACCGGCTTTCGACCCGGCGGCCGTGGCGGCGCATCAGCCTCTGGAGATAGCTTTCGTCCGGGATCCAGACCCGGCCGAAATAGCGATCGATCCGGCGCCGGACCGGATCGGTCAGGATCGCGGTCAGCGTGCGCCGGGTCAGGCACCACCATTGCGAGCCCGGATGCGGCTCGGCCCCGGCGGGAGGGCGGCGCCCCCCAGCCGCCGCGGCAGCGCGACGTGGCAGTCGAACACCCGGCGATGCCGTTTCCAGGCGAAGGGAAAGCTCAAGGAAAGGCGCTCGGTGCTAAGCCCGCCCATCGCCCAGGGGGCCTCGTCGGCGGTAACGGATTCGAAGACGTCGGTCTCGGGCCGCGCGGCGAGCGCGGCGAGACAGGCGGTCAGGTCGGCCGCAGGGCGCAGGGCGCAGCGGCAGGCAGGCGCCCGATGCCAGATAGACATGGCCGATCTCGGGAAAGGCGGCCAGCGCCAGCTCGACCGCCGCCAGCGTGGCCCGCACGATGGCCCAGGTGCCCCATTCGCAGCGGTGGCGGGCGCAGAAGCGCACATTGGCCAGCCCGGCCAGCGCCTGTCGCATGGCCACGACCTCGGCCTCGGGCACCCGGCCTCGGCCCAGTGCCGCGCCACGGCGGCGGCCCGGTCGAGCGCGGTATGCACGATCATGACAAAGCCGACGCTCATGCCCAGTTGCCCTGCGAAATCAGTCCCGGCAGGTCCAGCTGGCGCCAGCCTGCATATGTCTCGGACCCGTCGCACCAAGGCTCTGCCCCCGATCCAGACCGGTGCGGTCGGCGCGGTATTCGCGGCCGCCGGCATAGTGCTGTCGGCGCTCGGCCTCTTCGGCGGCCTTGACGGCGAAACATCCAGAAACGTCGCGTGCAGCAGCGCGCCGCAGGCCTTTTCGCCGCCGGTCTCGTCCTGGACGAGGTTCGGCCCGCGCGGCAGCAGCCGGTGGGTCGAGCTGGTATAGGCATAGGGGCGGCGCCAGCGCACCAGCGGGATCTTGTTCAGCGCGGGCGCGCGGGCCGCCCTGAATCCACAGATTGCGATAGGTGGAGTCCTTCCGGAATCTGTAGCTGCCGCTGTCGAACCAGCAGGCGATCTCGAACGGGTCCCGCCCGGCGTGATCGCGCGCGGCGCCGATCGGCCCCTTCGGATAGGTGTCGACCAGCATCGCCCCGAAGGACCGGCCCCCGCGCGCAGTCGAACCCGTCGGTCAGCGCCCGCAGAGGCCGCGTATCGCAATGGGGATAGACCGGAAACGCGTCCACATCGACGGTCAGCGCCCAATGGCCGTGCCCGCAGCGGCTCAGCAGCCCGTTCAGCCAGTCGATACCGAAATGCGCCTGCCGGTAGCTTGCCCCGGTGGTCCAGAGCGACACATCGGCTGGTCCCGCAACAATGCCCGCGACCCGTCTCCGGACCCTGTATCGATGATCGCGAAGTGGTCGATGCCAAGCCGACGGTAACAGGTCAGGAAATAGGGAAGCCGCACCGCCTCGTTGCGCAGGCAGACACAGGCCAGAAGCGCGCCGGGGGCGGATCTGCACCGTCCGGTCGGCGGCAGACCGCAACTGGCACCGCGCGCGCCGTGCCCGCAGTTTCCAGAGCTCGCGTTCGAGCCTGAGCCGATATATGGAGATGGCGCCCAAGCGGCCTCCTGCCGGTCCCCGTCGGATCGGGCCCAATGGAAACCGCCCAGACCTTTCTTAAAGCGCACCCGGCGGCGCCCAATTCCCGCCCGCGATCAGCCCCAGCGCCTGCAACTGACACCAGTTGCGGAACCGCACGGACCCGGCATCGGCCCGAATCGGGTCGGCACGGATCGCGTCGTAATGGGCGCCATAGCGGCCGGGATGGGCGAAATGCCGACAACAGACCTTGCCTCGGCCAATTCCGCCAGCGCGAGGTCCAGGAACTTGCTGTGCAGAAGCGCGCCGCTGGGCGCGTCCCGCCGCGCATCGAAGCCCGCATTCAGGCGGCGCGGCAAGGCGATGCGGGTCGAGCTGACACCGACATGGCCGCGCCTCCAGAGAATCAGCGGCATCTTGTGCAGATGCGGCGCGCTCGGGCGCGTCGGCGAGGAAGGCCCGCCGCCGGACGCCCCGGAGGATCGAGATCCCGGCATAGCGGCGCTGGCGGTCCCAGAGACAGCCCTCGGCATCGAACAGCGGCAGCACGTCCAGCGGATCGGCCCCGGGCGCACGGCGGGCCGAGGACCGCGAGCCTTCGGGGTAAAGCTCCAGCATCAGCGCGGCCAGCTTCGGGATGCGGCGGGCGTCGAGCCAGGCGATCAGCGCGCGCAGGCCAAGGCTGTCAAGGCGCGGAAGGACCAGCACTTCGTCGGCATCGAGCGTCAGGCACCAGTGCCCCGCCCCGTGGCGGGTCAGGAACCAGGTCAGCCGGTCCATGCCGAAGTGCGCCGCGCGATAGGACGCCTCGCTGCGCCAGACCGACACGTCGGCGGCGTCGGCCAGAAGCCGCGGCGTGGCGTCGGTGCTGGCATTGTCGACGATCAGGAACTGGCTGACGCCAAGCCGCCGGTGATGGTCGAGGAAATAGGGCAGACGCTCGGCCTCGTTCCGGAGGCAGGCGAAGGCGAGGATCGCGGCGGTGCGGTCCGCGACCGGCCGCAACTCGCCTCGCTTGCGCAGCGCCCGGGCCAGAAGCCGTGCGCGGCGCCAGTGCAGCCGGAGGGCCCACCGGGGCCCGTCCGGGTCGGAAAAAGAGCCTTAGCCCCTGTACCCTTGTGACTGGAACCATTTCCAGGCGTCCTGGATCATGGTGGGGAGGTCGGAGCGTTCGGGGGACCAGCCCAGCTCGGTCTCG